>JAKFUK010000001.1:0-2452 GCA_021732745.1 Nevskia sp.
AAGGTCTATTTTGAGGCCTACCATAAGTCATTGTTAATAAAGACAATTATACAAAAAACACTTGTAAGCTATTGATTTTGAAGGAATCCCAAACCGCCACTTTTTCCTTCTTCAACCAGATGACCCCGATGTGGCGCATGTGGCGTGTAGCCGGGCTTCAGCGGCACCGGCTCGTCGAACTGGAAGCTCACTTGATATTCGCCAGCCATGGCGAGAATCGCCTTGCGATCGGCCTCGAAGTCAGCGCGGCCTGCGGTGCCCGCCACCGGGACGGCGGCGGCGGTGCTTGAAACGGGGGCCGGCGCGCTGCAGCCGGCGATCAGCAGCATCAATGGCGCGGCCAGGTGAATCAGACGGGACAGGAACTTCATCGGTTGTCACTCCCTTGCGAATGCTGGGTGTACGGGGAAGGCGTGGCGCTTCAGAAGCGCAGGCGCAGGTTGGCAGCGATGTTGATGCCGGGCTGGCTGAAGCGGTCCACCGCCGGATCGCTGGCCAGCCGGCCCTGCACGCTGGCGGCGGGCACGATGCGACGGTCGCCAAGATTGAAGATGCCGAGGTTGATGTCAGCCTTAGGCGTCAGCCGCCATTCGCCGATCAGATCGATCCGGACATAGCCGGGGGCCTGATAACCCTGCCCCGCCCTGTTGTCAGTGCGACTGTCCTCGATGCTCATGGTCGACACCAGTTCCGCCGATACCGGCAGCGCGGCTGGACGCCAGATCAGGCCGACGACGCCGGTCAGCGGGTCGATCGAGTTCAGTGGCACGTCGGCGGAGGTGTCGTCGCCCTGGGCCCAGGCCAACGCGCCGCGCAGCCGGAAATCAGCCAGTGTGGGAGCCAGCAGCGTGCCGCCGAGTTCGCCCCTGGCTTCGGCACCGAAGATGCGCACGCGGGTCAGGTTCTGCGACTGGAACACCAGCAGGCCGTCGGCATTCACGCCTTGAGAAACGAAGCTCTGGATGAAGTTGCGATAAAGATTGTGGAACAGCGCAACACTGGCCGAGGCGTCCTCGAAGCCTGCGCGCAGGCCGATTTCGATGCTGTTGCTGGTTTCCGGCTTCAAGTCCGGGTTGGGAATCGCGGTGTAGCCGAACTGGAAGTTGGTGAAGCCGACATTGACGTCCGAGTACGGCGGCGCCCGGAAGCCGCGCGCGTAATTGCCGTAGGCGCTGTAACGGTCGTCGAAGCGCCAGACCAGGCCGAGTTTCGGCGACAGGTTCAGCTTGTTCAGGCCGCGCGGGTCGATGCCGGGGTTGTCTTCGAGGAAAATCCCGTCGGGCCGCGGATCGAGATCGTAGTAGTCGAGCCGCAGGCCCGGGATCACGGTCAGACGGCCCCAGCGGATGTCGTCCTGCACGTACAAACCGGCTTCGATGGTGTGGGTGATCGGGAAATCGCGCACCGGGAAGGCATCCGGGCCGACGGTGGCGGTTTCGGTGCCGGCGGTGAGATTGCGTTCAAGGCCGCTGCGCGACTGCGCGGTGCGGATACGCTCGATTTCCAGGCCGGCAACCCAGCGATGGCCGATGCGGCCGGTATCGAAATGGCCGGTCAGCGTCGATTCGCCGCCCAGCACCTGTTGCTTGAACAGCGCGCGACGTTCCCGCTCGCGCAGGCTGCCACCGCCGCTGCTGACGCTGCGCGCTTCCAGCGTGTCCTGACGGGTGCGGCTGTCGCTGAGGTAAACCCGCCACAGCGCACTGTCGAGCGGGCGGAGATCGAACAGCGTCTGTTCCAGCGTCGCCCGGCTGCGCCCTGCCCGATCATCGGCGTCGAGCGCCGTGGTCCGCGTGGTCGCCGACACCGCGCGCACGGCGGTCAGCGAATCGGTCTGGCTGTCATCGGCATAGCGTTCCAGGGTCAGCTTGATCGGCGCGTCTCCGGTTTCGCCGTTTACGAGCTTGGCCAGCAGGTTGAGGCTGCGCGACTCGGCGGGGTCCGGCTGCGTGCGGCTGCTGCCGGTGGCGCTGTTGTCGCCCTTGTTCGCCAGTTCGTCGCCGCTGCGCAGCACCGCCGAGAACAGGCCGCTGAAAGCGCCTCCGCGACCGGCCAACGTGCCGCCGCCGATCCAGGTGTCGTCGGCGCTGGCGTAGCCGCCGCGCCCGTGGATGGCGAGACGGTCGTCGGGGCCGTCGAGGTAGTCCAGCGGGTCCTTGGTGGTGAAGCTGACGACGCCGCCGAGCGCGTCGGAGCCGTACAGGCTGGACGCCGAGCCGCGCGCGATCTCCACACGCTTCAGGTTGTCCACATCGACCACATCGCGCCCGGCATTGGAGAAATCGCCGATCGCGAAGCCATCGGGGATCGGCACTCCGTCCACTTCCACCTGCACGCGATTGCCGCCCAGACCGCGAATCGTGAAGCCGCTGCGCCCGAAGCGCGAGCCCTGATTGGGTACGCTGACCCCCGGCTCGTAGCGAACCAGATCGCCGATGTTCTCGACCACCTG
>JAKFUK010000001.1:2552-1588566 GCA_021732745.1 Nevskia sp.
CCACCTGCACGCGATTGCCGCCCAGACCGCGAATCGTGAAGCCGCTGCGCCCGAAGCGCGAGCCCTGATTGGGTACGCTGACCCCCGGCTCGTAGCGAACCAGATCGCCGATGTTCTCGACCACCTGCTGCTTGAGCTGGAAGGCGTCGATCACCGTCACCGTGGCCGGCACTTCCTCGAGCCTGCGCTCGTCCTTGCTGGCGCTGACCGTGACGGTGGCCAGCGTCGGCGGCGTGGCGGCCGGATCGGCGGCGGCGGTCGCGGCCAATTCCAGTTCCGCGCCGTTGGCCATGCCGGCGATGGCCAGAGCGCTCACGGCGCTCCACCTGCTCAAAACCATTGAATCTCTCCTTGCGGCATCGAATCGGAGTCTTCGCTGGCTGGCATCACTGCGCGCTGGCAACGGACGCTGTTGTTTTTTTGGGGTGGGCGGTCAACGACCGGAGGGCTGCTCCGGCGGCGCTGCCTGCATCGCGACGTCGCGCTCGACGGTCTGCCGGGCCTCGGTTCGACTCGACTTCAGCATCGTGCTCAATGCAGCCTGCCCTGCGGCCGTACTGCCGCCGCCGACAGGCAGTTCCGGGCCAAGGCGTGGGCTTCGATCCAGTCCGCTAGTTCGTCCAGCGACCGGGCGATACCGACCGGGATCGGAATCGCCTCGATCACCTGCGCCGGTGTCTGGCCGTTGGCCACGGCCAGCGTGGGCACGCCGAGCCGCTGCGCAGCGAAGATCTCGAACAATTCGTCGCTGACCACGAGATGCGAAGCCAGCGATTCGCGGCGACCGTTAATGTAGTTCTCGACCAGCCCGCTGCGCGCACGCCGGCAGATGCCGGTCGGCGGCGTGTAGACGGTGGTCACCGCTTCGGCCAGACCGAAGGCGCGGACCATGCGAGTCGCCACTTCGGGACCGTCGGTGGACACGAAATGCCACTCGGCGCCCAGACCGGTGATGCGTTCGATGATGGTCATCGCCTCTCGATGCAGCGGCGCGGCATAGCGGGCGTGGTCCACGTAGGCGGTCCAGTAGGAGGCTTGGCAGGGATCTGAACGGAACTATCAAAACTATTACTTAAATCATTGAAAAGCTTGAAATTTATCGTGGATGCAAGCAGTCCGAATTTTCATCGTGGCTGAGGGCCTGAACTTGGGTGCTTCGCATGCCGAAAATTTGATCATTCGCGGAAATTTTCAACAACTCGCTTCCTTCTGATAGCCTTTCTACATGGCTAAGTACCTGACCTTCCGCATATCCCCTCTCGCTTCGCGAGCCGGGTGAGCGTCTGCCCGGCCGCCGTGCATCAGCACGCCCGGGTAGCTCAGCGGTAGAGCAGCGGTCTTATAAACCGAACCGTCGTCAAGACGGCTCCGCCTGATAAGCGGCGGGTCGCCGGTTCGATTCCGGTCCCGGGCACCAATGAAATGCTTGCTGCCGACCGACGTCACATCTAGAAGTCGGCTGGAGTGCCGTCGTGCCATATCTGGCGACGGACAGAGTGCGCTTCGTGTTCGACTCGGACGGCCTTGACGATGAGTACTTGCAAGGTGTCGCAGGACACACGAAGAGTTTCGATACGGTCGGACTGCAACCCCCTTCCGTCGTCAAACGGCTTCATCGCTTCATCGAAACTCAATTTCGGGAGTTCTCGGGTCGCCACGCCTTCGGTGCGCATTGCGGGCGCCGGCCTTGACTCGATGACCGAAAAGCCTATTTCCCAGCCTTCGTCGGTATCTTCACCGGATCGGGAATCGATTTGTGTTCCCGGTGGCATCTGTAAGGCTTCTACTTGCGATGCTTTTCGAAACAAAACGACGTTCAGATCTTCTCGATTAGCCGCCCGCTGAACCGACGGAAAGAGAATGCCGTCGACCTGAAGCGCGTCAGACGACGCTAGGTAATCCGCCACGGCCTGAGTTGCCAATAGTCGTTATGTTCAGCCTCTGGCATTACCGGCTGAACCATCAATGCCCGAAAAGTCTTGAGAAACTGCGCCCAGCCAAGCTTATGCGCGTAATCAGGGTCAAAAATGCTGCCGATGACCCTGACTGTGCTCAACGCATTGAGGTCGAGTAGCTGAATCGGGCGAATTATGTCGAAGCGTCCGACCAGGACTTGGCTACCGACCGGCGGACGGACCTCGCTGATGGCCGTCTCGATATTCGTCGCGCCATAGAACACCGAGATGCCTCTGGCATTCATCCGACCTGCACGTGCCACAGACTCCGGCGGCGGACCGAGTTCCAGATCAGGCCTTTTCACCGCGGCCAACAATTCCTTTTCGCTCTGAAAAACGCGTGCGCGGAAGAATGCAGGATGCGCCGTTCCAGGACCGGCCGCGATGATCAAAGGATTGCTGTCGCCGCGTCGGTAGGCCGCCACACCCCCGAAAATTTCCCGCAAGTGCTTCACCGCTGCCTGATTGAAGAATCGCGCCTCCGATTGCAGCGTGCGTCTCAGTCGGTCCCATTCGGATTGCCAGTAATCGCTGTTCGGCCCCCGAAACTCGTAATGCGCGGTTGTAGCGAACGGCGATTCCTCCCATGAGTCACTCGGATCAAAGAATCCTTCCCGTTCGTCCAGGATCTCTCGAAGATCGGCTGCGATCTCGGGACGTGTTCCAACGATCTCCTGAATCAGTTCCAGAACTGGCTGACCTTCCCGGTACCAGCTGTAATGGCTTTCCCGGTCACGTATGAGCATCTCCTCCCAAGCGTCAGGCTGATCCGGCGTCAGGTAGAAGTGCTCCGAGATGGCTTTGCTGGTGCAGTCAGCAAGCTCTGACATTGAGATCGTTGCACCCTCGACGCCGCAGTAATCGCAGTCGGCGTGTTCACCTTCGTCGTCGATCCGCTTGACCAGAAACGCTTCGGCGACACAGTCGCCACAGATCCGGCTTTCCTCAAGCTCCTGATCACTCGACATGTTGGGTGTCCTGCGGAGCAGGCATCTGTGACGCCGCTGCTGCACTGACGGCCAGGGCTTCCGCCTTCGATGCCAGCTCATGCCTGAGGACCTGTAGCTCCTGCTCAAGTTGAGCGCAGCGCGCTTTCTTGCTCTCCAGCAAGGCTTCCGAACGGGCGTTTGAAATTTCGCGTTGCTTCGCGATCTCTTCGACTTCTGCAAGTCGCCCGCGCAGGGTCGATTCGGCTGATCGAGTCTCAGCAAGTCGCCTGTCGAGGTCGATCCGCTCCGCTCCAGCCTTGCTGATCGTGTCACGCAGATGACCAGCTTCCTGCTCCAATCTCTCCCTTCCCGATTGACTGTCGCGAAGTTGCTGGCGGGTCGAGGCGACCTCGGCGCTTAATGCTGCGGCATTGCTGCTGATCTGCGTCAGCTGTAACAGCTTTTCGGTGAGCGTGCTGTTAAGTGCCCTGACCTCGGTCTGCAACTGCTGAACCTGGTGATCGTGCCGGCGCAGTTCCTGCTCTCGCTGCTCCTTGGCAGCGGCACGGAAATGTTCCAGCGCCTGCCGAGCGTTTTCATGCTTTTCTTCGAGCGACTTCTGATGGCTGGCCAGTTCGGTGAGACGTTGTTCGTACGCCTTTGCTTGCTCTGTCAGACGCGCCACCTGTAACTGCTCGTTTTGTAGCGCGGTTGCGATAGTTGCCCGTTCTGCTCGCTCGGCGGCCAAGGCTTCCTCCGATACGGCAAGTTCGGCTCGAACTGCTTTCGCATTCTGACTTGCAGCAGTGATTTCAGCGTTGAGTGAGGCCCGCTCCGCAGCAAATCGCGCTGCTGCGGCTTCAATTTCAACCTGACCCTCATGCAGCAGGCGTTCCGACAGCTGGGACACCAGTCCCTGTAGGGCATCGCTGATGGCGATCTTGGAAGACCCGGCTTCTTCCTCGTCCAGCTCCTTGAGAAAGCGATGGATCGTTGATTTCGAGCCGGTGTCACCCAGCGCCGATCGAATGGCGTCGATCGACGGGTGCTTGCCCTCCCGGACGAGTTGGTCTCGGGCGTCCTTCACGTCCCATTTGAAAATGCCGGTTCTTGCCATCCTGCTGACTCCGATTATTTCGTACTTTATTACGTACCAGCATATTACGTAATAAATGCTCCTTGCAAGACCCCAAAAAATCTGCTGTTTGTCATACCGGATAATGTTGGATTATCCGGTGTGAATCGGATGCTGCCGCAAGTTTGCTCAAAATGAGGTGTGCTGGAAGAGGTTGCAGTGATCATTCATCCGTCCCTTTAAACGGCTACTAGCGCCCCCTTTTATTTTGTCTCGGGGGAGGCTGGTCATAAGCGGTCGCAGTGGGGCGCAACGGGGAGCCAAGCGTGGCCAGGTCAAAAATACGTGACGCGTTTCCGGCGGATATTCAGGCCTCGCCGTAGGCTGCGCATACACGACCTGATTCTGCGGGATCACACAGGCAATAGGCCTTCGCCGGACGCTTACGATCAAGGACCGTCGACTGAAACTGGGAAGCAAGATGACCCTCGACCAGGTTCCCGCCTGGTCCAAGCCCCTGCTGACGCGCGCGATCAAAATGGTCACCAGTGATTTCAGCATCTGAGCGCAAGTAGACCCCTGCTGAAATCTTGACATGCGCGACCTTGCCGGCCGGTTCGACCTCGGCCTCAACGGCGTCCAGACCTAGTGACTTGGCCACCGCAGCGGCCGTGCGCCGGTTATCACCGGTGAGCATAACCAGCGTAAGCGTCCGGTAAAGGCCGCTATCGCTGAGGTCTGAAGGTCAGAAAGATGGTGTCCACTGGGTTCGGGAGTGGACACCGATGAAGGGAGCGGAAGGAGTACTGGTAGCGGGTCTGGTTTCTTCGACGGATGCGGACGGCCGGCGGGTGTACAGCGAGTCGGACAAGCGTGCGCTGGTCGAGCGGGCGCTTGCGCCTGGTGTGTCGGTGTCGCGTCTGGCGCTGGACCACGGGTTGAATTCGAATCTGTTGCGGAAGTGGATTCGGCGCTATCAGGGCACCAGCGTCCGGTTGGCGCGACAGGCGGGGTCACCGCGGCTGCTGCCGGTGGTGACGGCTGAGCCGGAAGCTGTGCCATCGTCCATCTCACAGGTGACGCCGTCGATCGAGATCGTGGTGGCAGGCGTCACGGTGCACGTTCGCGGCGCGGTGGATGCGCAGTCGCTGGGCACGGTGCTGGACTGCCCGCTGGCGCGACGATGATTGGGCTGCCGGCAGGCACACGGGTCTGGCTCGCGGCCGGGATCACCGATCTGCGCAAGGGCTTTGATGGCCTGTCGGCGATCGTGCAGGAGGCGCTGCGCGACGATCCATTTTCCGGCCATGTGTTCGTGTTCCGCGGCCGGCGCGGCGACATGATCAAGCTGCTGTGGTGGGACGGTGACGGTTTGTGCCTGCTGGCCAAGCGTCTGGAGCGGGGCCGGTTCGTCTGGCCAAGGGCGGAATCGGGCCGGATCCATCTGACTGCCGCCCAGTTGTCGATGCTGCTGGAGGGGATCGACTGGCGGCATCCGGAGCGGACTGCGAAACCGCTGAAAGCGGCCTGATTTCATTCGGATTTTGCATGTCTCTTGCATCATCAGGACATGCTCGAAAGCGCCGCCGCCGACCTGCCGAATGATGTCGACAGCCTCCGCGCGCTGCTGGCGGAAAGCCGTCTGGAGAATCACCGGCTGCGCTCGACACTGGTCTACCGCGACGCCCAGATCGAAAAGCTCTTGCTCCAGTTGGCCCGGCTCAAGCGGATGCAGTTTGGTGCGAAGTCCGAGAAGCTCGACCGGGAGATCGAGCAGCTCGAATTGCTGATCGAGGAGTTGCAGACGCCGAGCACGGCGCCGTCTCGCGCCCCGGCCGATGCGGCTACCGAGAAAGCCGTGCCAGCCCGCCGGCCACTGCCGGCACACCTGCCCCGTGAATCCGTCGTCCATGCCCCGGCCGCCGCCTGCCCGCGCTGTGGCGGCACGCTGCGGGCGATCGGCGAAGACATCTCCGAAATGCTCGACTACGTACCGGCGCACTGGAAGGTGATCCGGCATGTCCGGCCGAAGTGCGCCTGTGACGCCTGTCAGCGGATTGTCCAGGCCGAAGCGCCGTCGCGACCGATTCCGCGTGGGATCGCAGCACCGGGTCTGCTGGCCCATGTGCTGGTATCCAAGTACTGCGATTCGCTGCCGCTGCATCGGCAATCCGAGATCTACGCCCGCGATGGGGTGGAGATTGAACGCTCCACATTGGCCGACTGGGTCGGCGGCAGTGCCGCCTTGCTCGCCCCGCTGGTCGAGCGACTGGGCGCGTATGTCATGAGCGCCACCAAGCTGCATGCCGACGACACGCCGGTACCGGTGCTATCGCCGGGGAAAGGCCAGACCAGGACCGGCCGGCTGTGGACCTATGTCCGGGATGATCGACCCGCTGGCAGCTCGCAGCCGCCCGCCGTGTTCTTCCAGTACACCCCGGATCGCAAAGGAGAGCATCCGCGCGTACACCTGAAGGCCTTCACCGGCACGCTGCAAGCCGACGGTTATGCCGGCTTCCACCATCTCTACGAGACCGGACGGATCCGCGAAGCCGCCTGCTGGGCGCATGTCCGGCGGAAATTCTTCGACATCCATCAGGCGAATCAATCGCCGATTGCCAAAGCCGCGCTCGACCGGATCGCGGCGCTCTACGTCATCGAGAAAGACATCCGCGGCAAGTCGCCGGATGCGCGCCGGCAGCACCGACAATCCCGCGCCGGGCCGCTGCTCGTCGAACTGAAAGATTGGCTGGCCGCCAAGCTGACGACGCTATCAGCCAAGTCCGACCTGGCCGTCGCCATCCGCTACGCCACCTCGCGCTGGCCGGCACTGGTGCGGTACTGCGACGACGGCAGCCTCGAAATCGACAACAACGCTGCCGAGCGTGCGCTACGCGTCGTCGCCCTCGGCCGGAAGAACTACCTCTTCTGCGGCTCCGACACCGGCGGCGAACGCGCCGCCGCGATTTACAGCCTGATCGGCACCGCCAAGCTTAACGGCCTCAATCCCGAGGCCTACTTGCGCGACGTCATCGGGCGCATCGCCGATCATCCCGCCAACCGCCTCGACGATCTGCTGCCCTGGAATCACGCCGCTATCATCGGCAGCTGATTCCGCCAGAGGTGCCCGATGCCGGTCGAACGTGCAGATATTCCGCTCTGCGAGGTCAAGATCACGCTTCGGGACACCGAGCCCGAGCCATGGCGACGGGTCCGGATCAGTGCCGGCATCACGCTGGACCGGCTGCATGCCGTCCTCCAGCGCGCCATGGGCTGGACCGATTCGCATCTGCACGAATTCGAGATCCGCGGAAAGCGCTACGGCATGGTCCTCAACGACCCTATCGACGACGATCCGCCGGCCGATGAACGTAAGGTCCGGCTCATCGATGTCGTCGGGCCCAAGATGCGCTTCATCTATCGCTACGACTTCGGCGATGGCTGGGAGCACGAGGTCAAGATCGAGCGGGTGCTCGAACCGTCCCCGGAACTGAAAACCCCGGTCTGCCTTGCCGGCGAATTTGCCTGTCCGCCTGAAGACTGCGGTGGCGTGCCCGGCTACGAGGACCTCATCGCCGTCCTCGCCGGACAGGACTGCGAGGAGAAGGACGAGATGCTCACCTGGATCGGCGGGCCTTTCGATCCGCTCGCTTTCGACATCGACGCCGCGAACAAACGGCTCGCTCGGCTCAAGCGCGGTTTCGTCAATAGGTAGTCACCGGACGCTTACTAACCAGCTTCAGGCCGAGCGCCTGAAGCGACTGGATGGCCTCAGCGCTGCTGGCCTTGATCGGGTCGGCAACCGCGACAATCCCGGCGGGCTTTCCATCGATGGCGACGAACATCGCCGTCTTGCCGTCCTCCTGCAAAGCGAAGGCCTGCGATTCCAGCGCTTCCAGACCTTCGACTTTTTCATCGCGCAGGAAGGCCGGCTTGCCAACCATGACGATGCTGCCACCCACCTTGCCGACAACCCCACCACCGGCTGCCAGAGTAGGCTCCACTTGCTCAGCTCGCGCAGACGCCGGGATTTTCGGCGCAGTCGCCGAGCGCGATGACCGGCCCGCGTCGCGTTATAGCCAACCTCGCCTGCCTTTCATGCCCGGCCCAGCGGAGAACGGCCCGATGCGCTCCGATCACCATTCCGACGAAGCTCGCGTGAAATCATGCTCGCCGAATGGCCTAACTGCTCAGCTACCGCCCCGGACACTCGCTCCCGTGCTGCGCATCACCATGATCACCGCGCGCTCTTCCGCGCTTAGCTGCTCTTATCGACTCCTCATGCAAAACCTCCTTTGAAAGTGTTGCACTTGGTATTTGAAACCGTGCTAGAAAATATCGACATTTTGATAAAGCGGGGTGTACATTTCAGCAGCGCAGCTGGTTTTACGCAGTTCACCGAAGACTGGAGGGAATGCTAGGTGGAAGGAAACGCGCAGCATTTTTTCGAAGCTGGTAATGCTGCTTGCGACAGTAGCCCTGCACGCAGCCTGATCGAGTGGACCGTGCATCGGTTACGTCGCGACATCTTGGGAGGGCACCTGACTTCGGGCTCTCGGCTGGCCGTGGCGCATCTCAAGGACAGCTACGAGGTAAGCGGTGGAACGATACGCGAAGCACTGTCCCTGCTGGTGGCCGAAGGCCTGGCACAAGCCGAGGCGCAGCGTGGTTTTCGCGTGGCACCGATGTCGCTGGCCGATATGGAAGACCTGACGCGCACGCGCGTGCTGATCGAGTGCGAGACCCTGCGCCAGAGCGTCCGCTTGGGTGGCGATCAATGGCAGTCGGAGGTCACGTCCACGTTTGACCGGCTGTCGTGTATCCATCCGCGCACGATCAAGAATCCTGGTGTCTGGTTCGAGCGATGGGAGCGCTGCAATCGCGACTTCCACGAAGCGCTGCTGAGTGCCTGCCCCTCGCCGTGGTCACGGCGCTTTCGCGCCGTGCTGTACCTGCACATGGAGCGGTATCGGCGCTTGACGGCCCATCACCCGTCGCCAGAGCGCGATGTGCATGCGGAACACCAGGCGCTGCACGATGCCGCGCTGGCTCGGGACGAGGAACTGTCCGCGTCGCTGCTGAAATGCCATATCGAGGCTTCGCTGGAGGCGGTGCGCCAGCACGGGCTGCTGCCGCCGGCCGGTCGTGTTGTTGTCGGTTGAACAGAAAGTTCATAGCGCCGCACAGGCGCAGGTCATTGGAGGAGTGAGACATGAGTGACACGAACAAGGCCGCGGCGGAATCACCGCTGCGGTTCAAGCGGACCTGGACGCCGGACGCGATTCGCGCGCTGGTGGATCAGGACAAGGGTCTGCTGGACCCGCGCATCTACTCCGATGCGGACCTCTACGAGCTGGAACTGGAGCGCGTGTTCGCGCGCTCCTGGCTGCTGCTCGGACACGTCAGCCACGTGCCCAAGACCGGTGACTATCTGACCACCTACATGGGCGAAGACCCGGTCATCATGGCGCGCCAGAAGGACCGCAGCATCCGGGTCTTCCTCAACCAGTGCCGTCATCGCGGCATGCGCATCTGCCGATCGGATGCGGGCAATGCCAAGGCGTTCACCTGCAGCTATCACGGCTGGGCCTACGACATCGCCGGCAATCTGGTCAGCGTGCCCTACGAGGACACCGCGTACTGCTCGAAGAAGGAGCACGAATGCGGCTTCGACAAGGCCGACTGGGGGCCGCTGCAGGCGCGCGTGCAGATCTACAAGGGCCTGGTATTCGCCAACTGGGATGCCGAAGCGCCCGATCTGGAAACCTACATCGGCGACGCCAAGCCCTACATGGATGTCATGCTCGATCGCACGCCGGCCGGCACCGAGGCCATTGGCGGCATCCAGAAGTGGGTGATCCCCTGCAACTGGAAGTTCGCGGCCGAGCAGTTCTGCAGCGACATGTACCACGCGGGCACGGTGTCGCACCTTTCGGGCCTGCTCGCGGGAATGCCGCCGGAGATGAGCCTGGCCGACGCCCAGATTCCCACCCAGGGCAACCAGTTCCGTGCCGCCTGGGGCGGCCATGGTGCCGGCTGGTACGTGGACGAACCCGGCATCCTGATGGGCGTCATGGGGCCGCAGGTCACGCAGTACTGGACCGAGGGCGCAGCGGCTGACGTCGCCGACGCTCGCCTCGATCAGATGCCGGCCAAGCGCATGTTCGGACAGCACACCACCATCTTCCCGACCTGTTCGTTCCTGCCGGGCATCAACACCATTCGTACCTGGCATCCGCGTGGCCCGAACGAGATCGAGGTCTGGGCCTTTGCCCTGGTCGATGCGGATGCGCCGCCCGAGATCAAGGAACAGTTCCGCCGCCAGAACATCCGCACCTTCTCCGCCGGCGGAGTACTGGAGCAGGACGATGGCGAGAACTGGGTGGAGATCCAGAAGGTGCTGCGGGGCCACAAGGCGCGCAGCCGGCCGCTCAATGCGCAGATGGGGCTGGGCCGCTCGCGTACCGATGATCCGAACTTCCCCGGCCGCATCGGCTACGTCTACGGCGAAGAGGCGGCGCGCGGCATGTACCAGCATTGGGCGCGGATGATGTCCGAGCCCAGCTGGGACACGCTCAAGCCCTGATGCCTGCCTGCCGACCGCCAATTCCGGAGCACCACCATGACGATTGAAAAACTGGACGTCGCCCGTCTGATGCAGATGGGGACCAAGCCCACCGATCCGCTGCTGCAGCAGGAGATCGAGCAGTTCTACTACCGTGAGGCGGCGCTGCTCGACAGCCGCGCCTACGAGGCTTGGCTGGGCCTGATGGAAGCGGACCTGCGCTACTTCATGCCGCTGCGCACCACCCGCATGATGCGCGAGGCCAGTCTTGAGTACAGCGGCGACGGTGACTTCGCTCACTTCGATGACACCTACGCCACCATGTATGGCCGCGTGCGCAAGGCCCTGAGCGAGTTCGGCTGGTCCGAGAACCCGCCCTCGCGCACTCGCCACATGGTCACCAACGTGATGATCAGCCCCGGCAGCGAGCGCGACAGCTACGAGGTCAGTTCCGCTTTCCTGGTCTACCGCAACCGCCTCGAACGGCAGGTCGACATCTTCGCGGGCGAGCGTCGTGACGTGCTGCGCCGCAGCGACACCGGAATGCGCTTCAAGATCGCACGGCGGACCATCCTGATCGACCAGGGCACGCTGATGTCGAACAACCTCAGCATTTTCTTCTGAGGAGCAGACCATGGCGTTCGTGAGAGTCTGCGGCCGCAGCGAGGTGGCCGAGGGTGAAGCGCTGAAGCTGGAGCAGTTCGCGATTCCGCTGGCGCTGTTCAATGTCAACGGCGAGTTCTTCGCCACCCAGGATCGCTGCACGCACGGCGAGTGGTCGCTGTCGGACGGCTACCTCGATGGCGATGTCGTCGAATGCTCGCTGCACATGGGCAAGTTCTGCGTGAGAACGGGCAAGGTGCGTTCGGCACCGGCCAATGGCGCGCTGCGAACCTTCGCCGTGCGGGTCGAGGGCGACGAGGTATTCGTCGATTTCGACGCGGCACCGGCAATGCCGTGATCCGGGACATCGCCATCGTCGGTTTCGGACTGGCCGGCGCTTCGGCCGCGCTCAGCCTGCGCGACCAAGGCTACGACGGACGCATCCACCTGTTCGGCGACGAGCCGGTGCCGGCTTACGACCGCCCCTCGCTGTCGAAGTCGGTACTGGCCGGCGCTACGGTGGAAGCCCCGCCGCTGCTCGACGCCGCCTGGTATGCCGATGCCGCCGTGGAGATTCATGCCGGTGAGCGCGTGCAGCGGATCGAGCCTGCGCGTCGCAGGCTGCATCTGCCTGCGGGCACGAGCCTGACCTACGACCGCCTGCTGCTGGCCACGGGTGCCCGTGCCAGGACGCTGAGCCTGCCGGGTGCCGAACTCGATGGCGTGCTGAGCCTGCGCGATCAGGCCGACAGCGCAAAGCTGCGCAGCCGTATCGGGCCAGGGATGTCGCTGCTGATCGTCGGTGGCGGACTGATCGGCTGTGAGGTCGCCACGACGGCACGCAAGGCCGGCGCCGAAGTCAGGATTCTCGAATCGGCCGATGAACTGCTGCTGCGCGTGCTGGGCCGCCGGCTCGGGGCCTGGTGCCGGGAACGGCTTGAAGCGCTCGGTGTGGTGGTTCAGCGCAATGCCCGGATCACTGCGTTCGAGGGCAAGGGTGGCCGAGCGCGCGCCGTGGCGTTCGCCGATGGCCTGCGGATTTCGGCGGACACGGTGCTGATCAGCATCGGGGCCGAGCCGGATACGGCGCTGGCGCAGCAGGCCGGGCTGGCCTGCGTGCGCGGTGTGCCGGTGGATGCCACCGGCCTCAGCGCCTGTCCTGAGCTGTTCGTAGCGGGCGATGCCGCGTGCTGGCCGCTGCGCGAGGGCGGCCAGCGCTCACTGGAAACCTATCTGAACAGCCAGGCCCAGGCGGCTACGGCTGCTGCCGCCATGCTCGGCCGCGCCGAACCCTCGCCACAGGTTCCGCGCGCGTGGACCGAGATCGCCGGTCATCGTATCCAGACCATCGGCGACTTCGAAGGCCCGGGCAGCTGGCTGCTGCGCGGCGATGCGGAGTCCGGCCATCCGCTGCTGATGCTGCGCGTACACGGCGGTGCCGTCGCTGCTGCAATGTCGGTGGACGCGACCAAGGACTTCGCCACAGCCACCCGGCTCGTGGAAGCCGGAACCCCGGTGAGCCTGCCGGCGCTGAGTGATCCGGCGACCAACCTTCGTGACCTGCTGCGTGCCCGCCCTTCGACGGGCACGCGCTGAACACCAATAACGATAACGATCGAGAGGGGGAGAGACATGAGACTCAAGGACCAGGTGGCCCTGATCACCGGCGGAGCATCGGGCCTCGGGCGCGCGCTCGTCGACCGCTTCGTTGCCGAGGGTGCCCGCGTGGCCGTGTTCGACAAGTCCGCCGAGCGCCTGGAGGCGATTGAAGCGGCGCATGGCGACAAGGTGATCGGCTGTGTCGGCGACGTCCGTTCGATGGCCGACCAGAAGGCGGCCGCCGCAAGCTGCATCGGGCGCTTCGGCCGCATCGATTGCGTGATTCCGAATGCCGGCATCTGGGACTACTCGACGCCGCTGGTCGACCTGCCGGAAGACCGCATCGACGCCGCCTTCGACGAGATTTTCCATGTCAACGTCAAGGGCTATCTGCTCGCGGTCAAGGCCTGCCTGCCGGCCCTGGTCGAAAGTCGTGGCAGCGTGATCTTCACGATCTCCAACGCCGGCTTCTATCCCAATGGCGGCGGTCCGCTGTACACCGCCTCCAAGCACGCGGTGGTGGGGCTGGTGCGCGAACTCGCCTTCGAACTGGCGCCGCATGTGCGCGTCAATGGCGTGGCCCCCGGCGGCATCGGCACCGATCTTCGCGGGCCGAGTTCGCTGGGGCTGAGCGAACAATCCATTTCCTCGGTGCCGCTGGCCGACATGCTGGCCAACGTGCTGCCGATCGGCCGCATGCCGACGGTCGAGGAATACACCGGGGCCTATGTGTTCTTCGCATCGCGCAGCGATGCGGTGCCGGCCACCGGCTCCCTGCTGAACTACGACGGCGGACTCGGCGTGCGCGGCTTCTTTTCCGCTGCCGGCGGTCATGATCTGCCGGAAAAACTGAAACTTCTGAAAGGAGACACGCAATGAGCGTCGAGCGTCTTGGATACCTCGGTTTTGCAGTCAAGGATGTGCCGGCCTGGCGCCGTTTCCTGGGTCAGCAGCTCGGGCTGATGGAAGCGGCGGCACAGCCGGACGCCAGTTGCTTTCGCATGGATTCGCGCGCCTGGCGCATCGCCGTGCATGAAGGCCAGGAAGACGATCTGGCCTATGCCGGCTACGAAGTGGCCAGCGAGGCCGCGATGAACAAGATGGCCGACACGCTGCGCAAGGCGAGTGTCGAGGTGCGGGTCGGCTCCGAGGCGCTGGCGCGAAAGCGCAAGGTGCTCGGTCTGATCGAGTTTGCCGATCCTTTCGGCCTGCCACTGGAGATCTATTACGGCGGCAGCGAAGTCAGCGATCAACCCTTCGTCGCCAGCGCCGGTGTCAGCGGCTTCCTTACCGGCGACCAGGGCATCGGCCATTTCGTCCGGATCGTGGCGGATGCCCAGGTCGCGCTGCGTTTCTACACCGAGGTGCTGGGCTTCCGCCTGACCGACGTCATCGACATGACGCTCGCGCCCGGCATGGTCATCCCGACCTATTTTCTGCACTGCAACGGTCGTCACCACACGCTGGCGCTGGCGGCATTCCCGGTGCCCAAGCGCATCCACCACTTCATGCTCGAAGTGAAGTCGCTGGACGACGTCGGCTATGCCTTCGACCGCCTCGGCGGCGACAACTGCCTGACCACGACCATTGGCCGGCACAGCAACGACCAGATGGTGTCGTTCTACTGCGCCTCGCCATCGGGCGTGGAAGTCGAGTTCGGCTGGGGTGCGCGCGTGGTGGATGCGGCCTGGTCGGTGGGTCGCCACGATGTACCGAGCATGTGGGGCCACAAGCCGCTGCGCGCGCCGGGTTGATGCGGGCGGGCTGTTTTCCTATTTCACATCCCATAGCGAGTTCTGGAGACCACCATGAGCAATTTGACTGAAGCAGCCACCAGCCGTCAGGTCCGCATCAATGAAAAGGGACTCGGCAATTTCCTGATCCATTACAACGAAGCCGGCCCCGAGACCGGCGAAGCCGTGATCATGCTGCACGGCGGCGGCCCCGGTGCCGGTGGCTGGAGCAACTACTCGCGCAACATCGAGCCCTTCGTCAACGCGGGCTACCGCGTGATCCTCAAGGACTCGCCGGGCTTCAACAAGTCGGATGCGCTGGTGATGGACGAGCAGCGCGGGCTGGTCAATGCCCGCGCGGTAAAAGGGCTCATGGATGCACTGGGCATCAAGAAAGCCCATCTGGTAGGCAACTCGATGGGCGGAGCCAGCGCGCTGAATTTCGCCCTCGAGTATCCCGATCGTCTCGGCAAGCTGGTGCTGATGGGGCCGGGGGGTATGGGGCCGAGCCTGTTCTGCCCCATGCCCCTGGAGGGGATCAAGCTGCTGTTCAAGCTTTACGCCGAACCCAGCTTTGAAAACCTCAAGCAGATGATCCAGGTGTTCATCTACGACCAGTCGCTCATCACCGATGAACTGGTCCAGGGCCGCTGGGAAAGCATTCAGCGCAGCCCGGACCATCTGAAGAACTTCCTGATCAGCGCACAGAAGGTGCCGCTGTCGGCCTGGGATGTTTCGCATCGCTTCGGCGAGATCAAGGCCAAGACCCTGGTGGTGTGGGGTCGCGACGACCGTTTCGTGCCCCTGGACCACGGACTGAAGATCATCTGGAGCGTGCCCGATGCCCACCTGCACGTCCTGCCGCGCTGTGGGCATTGGGCGCAATGGGAGCATGCCACCGCCTTCAATCGATTGACCCTAGATTTTCTTCGGCACCCGTGATTTTTCTTCGCATGACGGCGCCGCTTGATTCGTTACCAGCCTAACTCTTAGCAACTACCGGCAGCGTCGTGCCCAAAGCTGAAGTCGACAAGCGACCGCTTCGTAGCCGCCTGCACAATCGAAGGCGGCCATACGGCTGATCATGACCGCAGCTCATCGCTTGGCGCGTTGGAGTAGCCATTCAGGGTATTTCCGGACTGGGCTGCTGCAAGTTTCACGGACACCGAGTTTGGGTGTGATGATGAGACCGGAGGTGGACCATGGGAACGCGAAGGGTATTCAGCCGCGAGTACAAGCTTGAGGCTGTGAAGCTGGTGACGGATCGGGGTGTCGCTGTTGCGCAGGCGGCGCGGGATCTGGGGCTGCACGAGAACGTGCTGAGGAAATGGGTGAAGGAGCAGCGGTCGTACCCGCAGCAGGCGTTTCCGGGACACGGCCAGATGAAGCCCGAGGCGGCGGAGCTGGATCGGCTTCGCAAGGAAGTCCAGAAGCTCCGGACTGAGCGGGACATCCTAAAAACCCCCGACTCTGGCTTCGCCGCTTTCCTTCTGTCGAAAAACACAGGCGTAGAGTTGGGGTGCGTCAGGACTGTGGCCGACAGCTTTTTGGAGGGCTTTTGACCCCGTCAAAACCTAGTCCAGGGGTAGTTGCGGATCGATCTGTGGCGGTGCCTCTGGCGACCCCGTTTAGGAAATTGATAATTCCGCTGCCCCGTCCTGTCGTCCCTCTACTCGACGGAGAAGGTGATGGCCGACAAAATCAAGCGTGCAGAAGGACTGCCTGTCATCAATCGATTGGCGGCTGGCATTGATGTGGGATCGCGTTTTCACGTGGTGGCCGTGGCCGCCGACCTCGACCCGGAGCCGGTTCAGACTTTCAGCGCATTCACGACGGATCTGCATCGGCTCGCCGACTGGCTGATCCGGTGTGGGATCACCACCGTCGCGATGGAATCGACGGGCGTTTACTGGATCGCGCTCTACGAGATTCTTGAAAGCCGAGGTCTCACGGTATTGCTGGCCAATGCGCGCGAGGTCCGAGCCGTGCCCGGACGCAAGACCGATATCAAGGACGCTCAGTGGCTACAGAAGCTGCACGCCTGCGGGCTACTGCGGGCGAGCTTCCGGCCGGGTCGCGACATCTGTGCACTACGAGCGTATCTACGCCAGCGGGAGCGATTGCTGGATTACACCGCTTCTCACATCCAGCATCTGCAGAAAGCGCTGACCCACATGAATCTTCAGCTGCATCACATCGTTTCCGACGTTACCGGTGTGACGGGCCTGCGCATCGTCCGCGCAATCATCGAAGGCGAGCGCGATTCCGAAGTGCTGTCCGAGATGCGGGATGTCCGCTGCAAGGCGACGGCCGAGGAGATTCGCGGCTCGCTGCACGGGAATTACCAGCCGGAGCACCTCTTCGCGCTTCGACAAGCGCTTGATCTCCATGACTACTACCAGCTCAAGGTGGCGGAATGCGATGCGGAGATTGAGCGGGTGATGGCGATCTTCAGATCGAAGAGCAGCACGCCGTCTGCGCCGATCCCGGCGGCGCGCCATCGGACGCGAGCGGCCAATGCCCTGGCCTTCGACGTGCGCACCTCGCTGTACGAATGGATCGACACCGATCTCACCCAGATTCATGGCCTGGGTCCGAATCTGGCCCTTCGTTTGGTCGGTGAGTGCGGCACAGATCTGAGTCGATGGCCGACATCCAAGCATTTTGCATCCTGGCTGACCCTATGTCCGGGCAGTAAGATTTCCGGCGGCAAGGTGCTGTCGTCGCGCAGCCGGAAATCCGCTAATCGCGTGGTCGCACATCTGCGCCTCGCCGCCGTGACCGTCGGCAAGACGCAGACCGCATTGGGTGCTTTTTATCGGCGTCTCTCAGCGCGCATCGGCAAGGCCAAGGCGGTGACCGCCACCGCGCGCAAGATCGCCGTGTTGTTCTACAACGCGATGCGCTACGGCATGGAATACCGCGATCCAGGGGCCAATACCTATGAGGAAAAGTACCGTGAAAGACTGGTCAAAGGCCTTGGTCGCCGAGTGGCTGAGCTCGGCTTCTCATTACAGCCCATTGCGGCTCAGGCGGGTGTTTCTTAGGAAGACCTCGGCGTCAGCCAGCAGCTCCTGACGAACCGGGAGAAGACGGAGCTGGTTGATGCCCTGAGGTCGACCTACACACTGAACGAGCTGCTCGACGCGGTCGGCGCTGCCGCGCAGTTCCTTCTTCTACCACATGGCCCGGCTCGACACGTAAGACAAGTACGGAGAGGTCCGTGGTGCCATGGTCGACATCTTCGATCGCAACTACCGGTGCTACGGCTACCGCCGGCTGCATGCCTCGCTCAGCGATCGATCTCTGCGGATTTCTGAGAAGGTCGTTCGGCGCCTGATGAAGCAGGGGGCGCTGGTCGCAGTCGGCAGAAAGCGCCGTCGATACGGGTCGTATATGGCCGTACTTCCTCATTCATGCTCGCTGGTGAGGGTTCTACGCGATGGTGGCTTGAATCCGGCTGTACAAGGTAGTGCATGGTTGAACATTTATTGCATTAATGTAGCATCAATGTAATGAATACCAATGAACGTTTGCGCGCTGTCTTTTCAAGCATGCCTAGTTGGCAGCTGGGTGTGCCCGAATTGTCCGCGCAGGATGTCTTGCTAATGCGCCTGCTGCGGGTAGCCAGTCAGGGCATCACGGCCTGCGTCGATCCGGTTATTCGTCCCGCAGGACTGACTGAAAGTTCGTTCCACACCCTGATCATCGTGATGGCGGCAGGTGCAGAAGGGACCACGCCGACGGCGCTGTGCACGCAAGTCGGGCAGGCTGCCGCCAACATGACGCGCATTCTGGAAGTGCTGCGCCGCGAGTCGCTGATCGACATCAGGCTGGATTCCCGTGACGGCCGCCGACGGCGCGTCTTCGTCACCGAACTTGGTGCCTCGATCGTGCAGGGTTATGCCGGTCGTCTCGCGCCGATTGTCAGTGCCGCACTGGCCGGCATTTCCGCCACCGACAAGGCGACGTTCGAGCGCCTGTTGCTGGCCATCGTGGCGTCCCTGGACAAGGCCGAAGCAATGGCCGACGGTGCCGCATGAACGCCATCGGCAGTCGGCACCGGCATGAATCCCGCCCGCGAACGGGTGCGGGCAATGGGAGCCGCGTTGTCGCATTGATCCTGTTGATCTGTATCAGCGCTCCCGCCCGTTCGTCAAACGGCCTGAATGCGCCTGGCAACGGCACCGTGCAGCTCGGAATGGCCGGCGCGGGAACAGCAATGGCGGAAGATGCATCGGCGACCTGCGCAATCCGGCGGCTGGGGCCTGGCTGTCGAACAGCCGGAGCTTCGATCTGGGCGTCGCAATTCCTGATGGCGGATTCCGGGCCAGCGAACTTGGGGGCAATGCGCCCTTCGGACTGCTGGATCTCGCACCCGCTCAATCAACGTCCGTGACCGGCTTCTTTCCAGTACCTTCGTTCGCACGTAACTGGCGGATCAACGATCAGTTCGCGGCCGGGTGGGGTCTGACGGCTTCTGGTCTGGCGACCGAATCCGGCGGTAGCACAGCGACATTAGCGAGGGGCGTTCCCGCGTTCGAGGCTCGTTGCAACGGAAGCTTCGGTGGCGGCCAGCCGCTGAGCGCCAGCACCGATCTGCTAAATCTTTGCGGGCGCTCTCAGGACAAGCTGGGCGTCGGATTGATGCAGGTGCTGATTTCCGGGCATGGCGCGTATCGCATCAGCCCGACCCTTTCGGTCGGCATGGCACCGGTGGTCGCATTGCAACTGCTCAAGACGAAGGGCCTCGGTGCCTTTGCCGCATTCTCCAACGAGCCGGATCGCGTCACCGATAACGGCAATGATTTTTCCTACGGTGGCGGGATTCGAGTCGGGCTGCTTTGGGAAGCGATGCCGAGCGTCGGCGTCGGATTCGCTTACCAATCCCGTTTATACACCACGGAGTTCAACCAGTATCGCGGCACGATCATCGGCGGCTCACTGGATTTTGCGCCGACTATCAACGTGGGACTGCAGATACTCGTTGCTCCCGAGCAACGTCTGCTGTTCGATATCGAGCACATCGCCTACAGCGGCATTCGACCGCTCGCCAATACCGTTGACCCGCAACGGTTCACTGACACTTGTTTCGTGCCCCGGCTGATTGGCAGATCATTGCCCAATCCGCAGCCACTGGACGGCTGTCTCGGCAGCCCCAACGGTCCCGGCTTCGGCTGGCAGAGCGTGACCGTCTACAAGTTCGGCTATCAGGGCCGCAGCGGGCGACTGAGCTATCGAGCCGGGTACAGCTTCGGCGGCAATCCGGTCCGTTCCGACCAGGCGCTGCCTGTGGCATTCGCGCCGGCGATCACCGATCAGCACGCCAGCGTCGGCCTGTCCTGGCGCTGGTCGCAGCGCCTGAGCGTGAATTGGGCGCTGATCTATTCGGTGGCCAATCGCGTCAGCATCACGAACGCCCTGAGCAACGCCACGCCCACCGTATTGCAGGACGGAACGCTGCTGGGATTCAGGGTCGACGAAGACCCGGATGACCAGGTGATCGACGCTTACCTGAGCGTCTGGCAGTCGCAGTTCGGGCTGGCATGGACGTTTGACTGAAAATGCGCAATCCCATGCTCCAATGCCGACTTTCCGGTGTCCTTGAACCGACGATGACCCACTTGCACGGCCGTGCCTTGCTCGCAGTATCCGCGGCCCTGCTGCTCGCCGCATGCGGCCAGGACCCGAAGCCCGTTGCGGCCCCTGCCGAACAGCATTTCGATGCCGCGATCGAAGTGGTGGTGCGACGCGAACTGCCTGCGGCCTACACCAGCACCGGCAGTGTGGTATCGGACGAGCGCGTCGACATCACCTCGCGTCTGGCTGCCTATGTGCGCAGCATCGAGGTGCGCGAAGGTGAACGGGTCCAGCGGGGCCAGCTGCTGGCGACGCTCGACAGCAAGGATGTCGACGCCAACATCCGCGCGGCGCTGGCGAATCGGGATCAGGCGGCTGCCCTGAAGAAGGATGCCGAAAAAGACCTGGAAACCAGCGAAAACCTGTTTGCCAGCGGCGTGGTGACCACCACCCATGTGCGCAAGACGAGGCTGCAATTGCAGGCGGCCACCGAAACGCTGGCTGCCGCGGAAGCTTTGCTGGCTCGCGGACAGGCCGAGCGGCAGTACAGCAGCATCCTCAGCCCGGTCGCCGGCGTGGTGGTTGCCCGGCAAGGGCGGGTCGGCACGGTGGCGGCACCCGGTGTACCGCTGGTCACGGTTGAATCCGATACCGCCCTGCTGTTCGCCACCCAGGTTGCCGAACAGCGGGTGGCGGGCGTGCATGTCGGTGATCCGGTGACGATCAGCATCGACGCACTCGGCAGGACGCTCACCGGCGAAGTGCTGCGCGTGGTGTCGTCCGGCAGCGCGGTGACCCGCGGCTTCGAGGTCAAGATCGCGATTCCGGCGACGCCGGGGCTGACGCCGGGAATGTTCGGCCGCAGCGAGTTCCAGATCGGCAAGCGTCCGGAGATCGCCATTCCGCCGGCGGCACTGGTGGATCGCGGCGGGCTGAGCGGCGTCTATGTTGTCGATGCCGAAAGCCGCCTGCACTTCCGCTGGTTGCGGACCGGAAACCGGGTCGGCGACGCGCAGGTCGTGCTGGCCGGACTCGACGAAGGCGAGCGGATTGTCAGTGCGCCGACCAGCGGCATGCGGGAAGGCGATCGGATCACCGTCGCTGCCGGGCCGTCCCGATGAGCGTCGCGCCCAGCGCAGCATCGAGGCAGGCGCCCCATGTCTGACGGCCCGCTGAACTCGGCAGGTCAGGTCGCCCGGGTTTTCGTCAATTCCAAGCTGACGCCCCTGTTCGTCATTGCCGTCCTGCTGCTGGGCATGTTCGCAGCCCTGGTCACGCCGCGCGAGGAAAATCCGCAGATCCTGGTGCCGGGAGCGCAGGTCAGCTTCTATCTGCCGGGGGCCACGCCGACCGAGATCGAGCACCTGATCATTGCGCCGATGGAAGCGGTGGTGCGCGAGATCGAGGATGTCGACCATACCTCGGCGATCGCCGCTGCCGGCATGGGTCAGATCCAGGTGCAGTTCGAAGTCGGTGCCGACAAGGATCTGGCGCTCACCCGATTGAGCCAGCGGATCGCCGCCAACCGCCATCGCCTGCCGGCGACCACGCTGGAACCGGTGATCCAGCAGATCGATGTCGACAATGTCGCGATCGTCACTGTCACGCTGGCATCCAGCACCTACGACGACTACGCGCTGCGGCGACTGGCCGAGCGGATAGCCGAACGGCTGAACACCATCGAACAGGTGTCAGTGGCCGAACTTCACGGTGGCCGCAAGCGCGAAATCCGCGTCAACATCGATCCGGCGCGACTGCAGGCCTACGGTCTGACCCTGAATGAGGGCGTGGCGATGATCGCGGCCAGCAACGTTTCGGCCATCGTCGGCCAGCTGGTTGACGATGGCAGGAACCAGACGGTCTATCTGAAGGGCCAGCTGAACTCGCTGGACGAGGTTCGCCACCTGCCCTTGCAGGTACACAAGGGCCAGCTGATCTACCTCGACGACATCGCCGACGTGGTCGATGGTCCGGCCGCCGAGCGGGATCGGATCACCCGGTTCAGCTTCGGGCCTGGCGATCCGCGTCACGGCAGTGCGAATACCAGCGGCGAGATGGCATCGGTCACCCTGTCGGTCGCCAAGAAGCCGAATACCAACGCCGTGGCGGTCAGTCGGGACGTGCTGGCGATGGTGGCGAAGATGCAAGCGCAGTTCGTCCCGGCCGAGGTCAGCGTGGTGACCACCCGCGACGACGGCCGCGATGCCGATCACTCGGTCAACAGCCTGATCTTCGACCTGGGGATCGCGATCAGCTCGGTGCTGCTGGTGCTGGTGCCGTTCCTTGGCGTCCGCCAGGCCATGATCGTCTGCCTGGTGGTGCCGCTGGTGCTCGGCCTGACCGTGGCCGTGGACATGCTGCTAGGCGTGACCATCAACCGCATCTCGCTGTTCGCCCTGATCCTGGCGCTGGGCATGCTGGTCGACGACGCCATCGTGGTGATGGAGAACATCCATCGCCATTACGAGATCGGTACCGACGACCGCAGCGCCACCGCCGTGCTGGCCACCAACGAGATCGGCAAGCCGACCACCATCGCGACGATCACCATCGTCCTGGTGTTCGCGTCGCTGAACATTCTGTCCGGCATGAATGGCGCTTTCTTCCACCCGATTGCCTTCAACGTGCCGGTCGCCATCGGGGCGTCGCTGGCGGTGGCCTACGTGGTGGTGCCCTGGGCCTGCAACCGCTGGCTGCATCAGGGACAGGGTGCGCGGGCTGAAGCTGAGCACGAACCCGATGCCCTTCATCGCGTCTATTTCCGGTTGATCACGCCGCTGCTGGATCGCGACCGACTTCGCAAGGCTTTCTTCTGGATGGTCGGCGTGGCGCTGCTGGCATCCTTCCTGATGCCGGTCTGGCAGTTCATCCGGCCTTCAGGTGTGGGCGGGCCGCTGTCGTTCGGCGGGGTCAGCCTGGCGATCATGCCTAAGGAAAATCGCAACAGTTTCAGCATTGCGATCACCATGCCGGAGTACACCCCGATCGAGACCACGGATCGGGTCGCCCGGCAATTCGGCGAGATCCTCGGCAAGCATCCATTAGTCAGCAACTACCAGACCCATATCGGCATTCCCGGCGTTGTCGATTTCACCGGCCTGGTCACCGGTGCTGCCAACCGGCGCGGACCGCATGTTGCCGACATCCGTGTGAATCTGGTCGACAAGACGCAGCGGCAGACCAAGTCCGTGCCCATCGTCGAGCAATTGCGGGCAGCAACGACCGAGATCCTCAGCCGCTATCCCGGAATGTCAGTGCGCTTCCTGGAGTCACCGCCGGGGCCACCATCTACCGCGATTGTGCTGGCCAGCATCCACGGCAAAGATGCACGCACCCTGCGGGCGATCTCAGAGCGGGTGAAGCAGCAGTTCGAGCAGACCTACGGCATCGTCGATGTCTTCAGCAGCGAAGCGGCCGATGTCGAGCAGGTCAATATCGTCGTCGACAAGGAAAAGGCGCTGCTGTCGGGCATCACCGCCGCCGACATCGAACAGGCCGTTCGCACCCTGATGGATGGGCTGGTGGTTTCCGATGCCCATATCGATGGCGAAAGAAATCCGGTGCCGATCCGGCTCCGAGTGCCCCGGGAGCACGAGATCGACCCGCTGTTCCTCGACCGGATCACGGTGCGCAATCGCAATGGCGACGCCATCCCGCTGTCCGAACTGACGAAGGTGGTGACCACGACCGCCGAGCACCCGATCCTGCGCCGCGACAACGAACGGGTGAGCTATGTCGGCGGCAATGTCAGCGCCGCCACCGCGCCGGTCTACGCCATCCTGGCGATGGATGCCCGGCTCGACGGACAGGAAGTCGCCGGCGTTCCGCTGCGGACCGACAACATCACCCTGAACGCGGTGCCGCCGAACACACTGGATGGCTACCAGTTGCTCTGGGATGGCGAACTGCGGCTGACCCTCGATGCCATGCGCGAAATGGCGGCCGTGCTCGGCGTCGTGCTGGTGCTGATCTTCCTGCTGCTGGTCGCCAGCTATCGCTCGTTCCTGATCCCGCTGCTGGGCATGACCGCGATCCCGCTCGGCCTGATCGGCATCTTCCCCGGGCACTGGCTGCTCGGCATCCCGTTCAGCATGGCCTCGATGATCGGCGTCGTGGCCCTGGCTGGCGTGGTGATCCGCAACTCGCTGCTGATCATCGACTTCATTCACGACTACCAGCGGCAGGGACACCCGCTGAGCGAGGCGGTGAAACTTGCCGGTGCGGTTCGACTGCGGCCGATCCTGCTGACCTCCACGGCCGTGATCCTCGGCACCCTGGTCATGTACCGCGATCCCCTGTTTTCCGGCATGGCGACGTCGCTGATCTTCGGCACGCTGACCTCGACCGTCCTGACCCTGCTGGTACTGCCGCCGCTCTATTACCGGGTTGCCTTGCATTTTCCCGAGTGGGGCAGCGAATGAGGTTCGAGTGGTCGCTGGGCTTTGCTTCAAGCTGTTCACAATAGAAGTCAGCCGAGGAGATTCAGAAAAGCTCCGTGATCCCTTCTGGGCCAAGGCTTGTTTCTGGCGACAGGGATAAAGGACTATCAATCAAGGACATGCCTGAACTGGAAACTCCCTCACCCAACCGGCTCCCGGAGTGAGAGGAATTGATCAGAGCTTTCCGACGCCCTCGCCTCCAACTGCGTCTGAACACAGCCCAGCTTCGGGTTTTGCCGCTTCTCAGTTCTTATTCCGGTTCCCCACGCCATGTCGCTCGCTGCCGTTCTGCACCTGATGCTTCACGTTCTGGTTCCCGGGCCGGTCGCGTGGATATTTTTCCGTACACGCTGGCGCAGGGCCTGGATAATCCTGCTGGCGACGATGCTGGTGGACCTCGATCACCTACTGACCACGCCCATTTACGATCCCGACCGTTGCAGCATCGGCTTTCATCCGCTGCACACGCTGCCGGTGATCGCCGTCTACATCTTCTTGACCCTGCTGCCACGCACCCGCCTCATCGGCCTGGGGCTCGTGCTACACATGCTGCTGGACTTTTCCGACTGCGCCGTGCAACGCGGATTTGCCGATGCGCTATCGCGGCTGCACTAGGGCTGGGCACGCGGCATTTTCACCGGGCCGGAAGCTAGGTCAGGCACGATACAGGCCTCGGAATCGTCAGCAGGGTGGACCCGCTTCGGAAGCAGCATTCCGGTAGCGAGCCAGCGTGTCGTCGCCAAGCAATCTCGCCGCGGCTGGCAATCAGCAGCGGCAAGATTGTTTGGCAGCTTCAGCCCAGGGTTGGCCATCTTGGCTTGCGCTTCTCCAGAAAGGCCTGCTGACCTTCGACCCCTTCGGGGCCGCGATTGAGTTCGCCGAAACGGCAGCCCGCGTATTCGATCAGGGCGTCCAGCGGCATCTCGCCGACACGATTCATGATCGCCTTGGTGGCCGAGCAGGCCATCGGTCCGCAGGCGTCGATGTCGTCGAGCAGGCTCGCGAGCCTGGCGTCGAGTTCCTCGGTGGTTTGCGCGACCTCATGGGCCACGCCCATGCGCACCGCTTCGGCGCCGTTGAGCCGGCGGCCGGTGAGCCCGAGGTATCGCGCATTCGACAGGCCCACGCGGCGCACGACGTGCGGCGAGATCTGCGCCGGCGCAACACCGATGCGGGTTTCCGACATGCCGATCTGCACGTTGTGCATCACCAGCGTGATGTCGAAGGTGCAGGCAAAGCCGAAGCCGCCACCGAGCGCGAACCCCTCGACCACCGCCACCGTCGTCTGCGGCAGGTTGGCCAGGCGCAGGAACATGCGCCCGGCGCGGATGTTGCGCTCCATCGCGATGTCCACGCCGGGGCGCGAATCGGTGGTCTGCGCGCGGCGCTCGCGGATGTCGCCACCGGCGCAGAAATGCCCGCCCGCGCCGCGAACGATCACCGAGCGCACGCTGTGGTCGCTTTCCAGCCGCGTGATGAGGTTCTCCAGCGCCAGCAGCATCGCGTCGTTCAGCGCGTTGCGGCGCTCGGGGCGGTTGAAGGTGACGTACAGGCGCCCGCCTTGCTGGTCCAGCAACAGCGGGTTGGCTTCGGTTTCGGGGGTGGACATGGCAATGCTCTCGAAAGTGATCAGAACGCAGGCGGCTCAACTGCCGGCCATGCGCAGGCGCAGATCCTCGACCGCCTGCGGATTGACCAGCGCCGACAGGTCGCCCGGATCGCCGCCCTGGTAGACGGCGCGCACGACGCGGCGCATCACCTTGAGGTTGCGCGTCTTGGGCAGTTCCTCGGCGAACACCACGGACTTCGGCCGGTAGGACGTGCCCATGCCATCGACCACGGCCTTCGACAGCCGCTGGCGCAGCGCGTCGTCGGCGACCACGCCCGGCATCGGCACGCAGACGCAGACCAGGGCCGAGCCCTTGGATTCGTCCGGCACGCCGATCACGGCAACCTCGGAGACGGTGCCCGTCGCGGTGAGCAGGTTCTCGATCTCGGTGGGGCCGGTGCGCTTGCCGGAGACCTTGATGGTGTCGTCGGAGCGGCCGAGCACGTAGTACATGCCGTCGGCGTCGTGGCGCACGAAGTCGCCGTGTACCCACAGGCCGGGCAGCGTGTTCCAGTAGCTGTCCAGGTAGCGCGCGTCGTCCTTCCACAGGCTCTTGGTCATGCCGATGCTGGCCTGGCGCAGCACCAGTTCGCCGACCTGCCCGTCCGCCACCGGCTCGCCGCTTTCGCTGACGATGCCCAGGCCCACGCCGAGGCCCGGCCCGGCGAAGGAACTCGGCCGCTGCGGATGATGCAGCGTGCTCACCAGGTTGCAGCCGCCCACTTCGGTGCCGCCGACGATGTTGAGGATGGGCAGCCGGCTCTTGCCGACGTGCTCGAACATCCAGCGCCAGGGCGCGGCAGTCCAGGCTTCGCCGCCGGAATGCAGCATGCGCAGGCTGGAGAGGTCGTAGCGTTCGACTTCCTCGTTGCCGTAGCGGCTCAGGTTGCGGATCAGGGTCGGCGCCACGCCGAGGTAGCTGACCTTGTGGTTCTGGATCAGGCGCCAGAAGCGCCCGGTGTCGGGATAGTCCGGCGTGCCTTCCGCCACCAGCAGGCTGCCGCCGAAGTAGCTCGGGATGCAGGCGCACATGGCGCCGACCATCCAGCCCATGTCGCTCAAGAAGAAGTAGCGATCACCCGCGCGGAAGTCGCAGCAGATGTGCATGTCGCGCGTGACCATGGACCCCAGGAAGCTGACGTGCGTCCACACGCAGCCCTTGGGCTTGCCGGTGGTGCCGGAGGTGTAGAGCAGCACGGCGGCGGCGTCGGCATCCATCGGCTCGGTCGCGAGTGTCGCCGGCTGCGGCGCGACGCGCTCATGCCACCAGTGATCGCGACCGGCCTGCATTGCCACCGGCAGCTTGTCGCCCAGACGCTGCACGACGACGACGTGCTCCACACAAGGCACCTGCGCGAGCGCCTCGTCCAGCACCGGCTTCATCGCACCCACGCTGCCGCGGCGCCAGGTGCCGTCCGCGGTGATGACGGCGCGTGCGCCGCCGTCCTGCAGGCGCGTGATCAGCGGCTGCGGACCGAAGCCCGAGAACAGCGGCATGACGATGGCGCCGATCTTCAGGATCGCGAAGAAGGCGATGAAAGTCTCCGGCAGGTTGGGCATGTAGATGCCCACCACGTCGCCCTTGCCGACACCGAGTTGCCTGAGCGCGCCGGCGAGACGGCAGGTTTCGGCATCGAACTCGGCGTAGCTGAGCGTGCGCTGCTCGTCCGGGCTCTCGCCCTCCCACACCAGGAAGGTCTGGTCCCACACCGGCGTGCCGCGGTGGCGGTCGATGCAGTTGAGCACGATGTTGGTGGTGCCGCCGACGCACCAGCGCGCCCAGGGCTGCCCGCCGGACAGGTCCAGCATCTGCGTGTAGGGCTTGTAGAAACGGAAGTCGCAGAACTGGAACACCTGCTCCATCAGCCAGCCCGGATCGGCGTCGGCGCGCGCGCCGAGCGACTCGAAGGTTTTCTCGCCGATGTGTCGCAGGAAGGCGGTGAGCACGCTGCCCTCGATCAGCTCGGGGGTCGGCGTCCAGTCGAAGGGGGCGTCGGTTGCGGCAGGGTTGAGGCTCATGGCTTTTGGTCCCTCAGCGCGGCGCGTGCTTGCGGTGCCAGGAAGGCTTGCGCTTGTCGAAGAAGCTCTGCATGCCTTCCTTCGCCTCCTCGGTTTCCCAGAAGTCGGCGAGCCGGTCCACGGTGTAGATGAGATTGTCCGCCTCGTTGTGGCGCAGCACGTACTGCGCGAGGCGCTTGGTCATGGCCACGGCGCCCGGCGCGCAGGACAGCGCCTGGTCCAGCTCGGCGTTGATGGCCTCGTCCAGCTTGTCGGCCGCAACCACTTCATGCACCAGGCCCAGGCGCTGCGCCTCGGTCGCCGCCATCGGCCGCGCGTTGAGCATCACGCGACGCACCTGGCTGGGGCCGAGCTTGGCGGCGACATACGGCGAGATCGTGGCAGGCACCAGGCCCAGGCGCACTTCGGTCAGCGCGAAGCGCGCGCTGTCCACGGCCACCGCCACGTCACAGACCGCGATCATGCCGACGCCGCCGCCATAGGCCGGGCCGTTGATGCGGCCGATGACCAGGCGCGGAAACGTGTCGAGCCGGGCGAGGATGTCGGCCAGCGGACGCCCGTTGCGGATGCGCTGCGCGCGCGGCTGGTCACGCTGGCTCTGCTGCCAGCGGAAGTCGCCGCCGGAGCAGAAGCTCTCGCCCTCGCCGGACAGCACGAGCACGCGCACGCCCGGATCGGATTCCACCGTATCGAGCGCCGCTGAAAGCTCGGCGAACATGAGCTGGTTGAGCGCGTTGTGGACCTCCGGACGCGCGAGGGTGAGGCGCGCGACGCCGGCCTCGTCGATGCTCAGCTTGATCGTTTCAAAGTTGTTCATGGTTGTTCTCAGGCCGCCTTGCCGATGCGCACCACCACGGCATTCCGCTCCACCGTCTGTCCTTCGGTGCAGTGCGTGGACTCGACCACGCCATCGGCCTCGGCGCAGATGCGCATTTCCATCTTCATCGACTCCAGCACCGCGACCACGTCGCCGGCCTTCACCGCATCGCCGCTCTTGACGTTGACCTTGAGGATCATCCCCATCATCGGCGCCCGCAGTTCGCCGCTGGCCTCGCTGCTGGCGCTGATGTAGCTCAGGTAAGGCAGCGCCTCGAAGGCGTGGGTGCCGGCATCGTCCTGGACGTGAACAGTGCTGCCGTCCTGGATCGCGCGCACGTTCAGGCGGCGGCTGCCGAGGATGGCGAGATAGCGGTCGTCACCCAGCGGGCGCAGGTTCAGCTCCATGGGCACATCGTCCACCGCCAGGCGCAGGCTGCCGTCGGCGGCCAGCGGGGCGAAGCGGATGGCGGCCGAGAGGTCGCCGCTTTGCAGGTGCAGCGCCGGGATCGGCGCCAGGCCGTCGCCGGAATCCGCCATCTGCCAGCCGGTCAGCGCAGCCGCAGACCAGACGCCGGCCGCGGGCTCGGCGCGGTTGCGCAGCAGCCAGACGTAGGCCGCGATGCCGAGCGTTCCGTTGTCGTGCAGCGCGTCCTTGAGCGACCAGGAGGCCATGCGCTCGTCGATCAGGCGCGTGTGGAAGCTGCCATCGCGCGTCTCCGGCAGGGCCAGCAGGCGCTTGAGGAAATCGCGGTTGGTGATGACGCCGAACACGCTCATCTCGTCGAGCGCGAGCTGCATGCGGTCCATCGCCTGATCGCGCGTCGGCGCATGGGTGATGAGCTTGGCCAGCATCGGGTCATACCAGGGCGTGACCTCGCTGCCGGTATCGACACCGGTTTCCACGCGCACGCCGCGCGCCGGGAAACTCACGTGCGCGAGCCGGCCCGTCGAGGGCAGGAAATTGGCGGCGGCGTCTTCGGCGCAGATGCGCGTCTCCACCGCATGGCCGCTGATCTTCACATCGCCCTGGTTCAGCGCCAGCCCCTCGCCGGAAGCGATGCGCAGCATCAGCTCCACCACGTCCAGCCCGGTCACCTCCTCGGTGACGGGATGCTCGACCTGCAGGCGCGGATTCACCTCAAGGAAGTAGTAGCGATCACCCTGCACGATGAATTCCACCGTGCCGACGTTGCGGTAGTGCAGGCGCTCGCCCAGGCGCACGGCATCGGCGAGCAGGCGCTCGCGCACGCCCGGTGCCAGCGGCGCGGCGGGGGCTTCCTCGACCAGCTTCTGGTGGCGGCGCTGCAGGGTGCATTCGCGCTCGAACAGGTGAATGACCTTGCCACGGCCGTCGCCGACGATCTGCACCTCGATGTGGCGCGCGTGCTCGATCATCTGCTCGACGATCAGCGCCGGCGAACCGAAGGAGTTCTTCGCCTCGCGCATCGCCGACTCGATGTCGGCGTCCAGCGTGTCCAGCGAGTGCAGCGCGCGCATGCCCTTGCCGCCACCGCCGGCCGCGGCCTTGAGCATCACCGGCAGGCTCAGGCCGCGCACGGTGTGGGCGATCTTCGCGGCGTCGTCGCTGGCGCCCTCGCTGCCCGGCACCACCGGCACGCCGGCCGCGATGGCCTCGCGCTTGGCCATGGCCTTGTCGCCGAGCCGGTCGATGACCTCCGGCGTCGGGCCGATGAAGGCCAGACCCGCAGCTTCCACGGCGCGCGCGAACGCCGCGTTCTCGGCCAGAAAGCCGAAGCCCGGATGGATGGCTTCGGCACCGACACTCTTCGCCGCCTCGATCACGCGCTCCATGCGCAGATAGCTCTCCGCCGCCGGCGCGCCGCCGATCTCGATGCTCTGGCCGATCTGGCGCACATGCAGGCTGTCACGGTCGGCAGTGGAATGAACACCGGCCGCGGACACGCCCAGGCGACGGCAGGTGCGGGCGATGCGGCAGGCGATCTCGCCGCGGTTTGCAATCAGGATTTTCTTGAACATGGTCGGGTATCGGTTGAGGGTCGGCCGCATCACATGCGGAACACGCCCATGCGGGTCGGGATGGCCTTGGTGCGGCCGGCGAGGTCCAGCAGCAGGGCCATCACCTCGCGGGTCTCGGTGGGCTCGATGACCATGTCGCACCAGAGGTTGCGCGCGTAGTTGTAGGGGCTCACGAAGTCGGTGAACTCCTGGCGGATCGGTGCCTCGTAGGCCGTCCGCTCTTCGGGCGTCCAGCTCGTGCCTTCGCGCTGCTGGATGGTTTCGCGCACCATCGACAGCGTGGTTGCCGCCTGGTCCGGGCCCATCAGTCCGGCGTGCGCGGTCGGCCACATCATCATGCAGTGCGGGGCGAAGCCGCGGCCGCACATCGCCATGTAGGCGGCGGCATAGGACGCGCCGGTGATGAGCGTGTACTTGGGCACGTTGGCCGAGGCCATCGCGGTCATGAACTTGGCGCCATGCTTGGCGATGCCGGCGCGCTCCACCGTGGTGCCCACCATGAAGCCGGGCGTGTCGACCAGGAACAGCATCGGCACGTCGCGCTTGCAGCACATCTCCATGAAGTGCGCGCCCTTGACCGCGCTCTCCGGGAACATCACGCCGTTGCTGGCCAGGATGCCGATGGGATAGCCGTGGATGTTGGCGAAGCCGCAGATCAGGGTCTCGCCGAACAGCGGCTTGAATTCCTGCAGCTCGCTGCCATCGAGCAGCCGCGCCAGGATCTCGCGCGTGTTGTTGGGCACGCGGCGGTCGGCGCTGAACAGACCATAGATTTCGGCAGGGTCGTACAGCGGCTTCTGGGGCGGCGCGAGCGGCCAGCGCAGCGCCGGCCTCGGCTCCAGCCGCGCGACGATGTCGCGGGTGATGGCCAGCGCATGGCTGTCGTTTTCGGCCATGTGGTCGGTCACGCCGCTGATGGTGCTGTGCATCAGCGCGCCGCCAAGCGATTCGATGTCGCTGACTTCCTTGGTAGCCGCGTAGACCAGCTGCGGGCTGCCGAGGAACATCGCGCCCTGGTTGCGGATGATGACGACTTCATCGCACAGGGCCGGGATGTAGGCGCCGCCGGCGGTGGACGGCCCGTGGACGATGGCGATCTGCGCGATGCCCTCGGCGGACATGCGCACCTGGTTGTACATGATCGATCCGGCCTGGCCCTCGTCCGGGAAGATGTTCGCGAGATCAGGCAGGAAGCCGCCGCCGGACTGGACCATGGTGATGCAGGGCAGACGATGCTGCCAGGCGAACAGTTGCGCCCGCGTGTGACGCTTGGTGGTCATGCCGAACATGGTGCCGCCCTTCACCGTCGCCTCGTTGACGATGAGCATGCAGGCGCGGCCCTGCACCATGCCGACGCCGGTGATGACGGTGGCGCCGGGCGGCACGCCCTCGTACATCCCCTCGCCCGCCAGGTGGCCGAATTCGAGGAAGGGCGAGCCGGGATCGAGCAGCGCGCTGATGCGCTCGCGCGGCAGCAGCTGGCCGCGGCTCTTGTGCAGCGCGCGGGCTTTTGCCGAGCCGCCGACGCTGGCCTCGGCGCGGCGCGTCTTCAGCTCGCTGATCTGCGCGAGGTAGGCCGCGCTGTTGCGCGCGAATTCCTCGCTGGAAGTTGATACACGTGAAGTCAGTACGCTCATGGTGTCTTCGTCCTCACATGCGGAACACGCCGAACTCGGTCGGCTCCGCGGGCGTGCGGCCAGCGAGTTCGAGCAGCAGGCCCATCACGTTTCGGGTTTCCAATGGGTCGATCACCATGTCGCACCAGGTGTTGCGGGCGAAGTTGTAGGCGTTGGCGAATTCCTCAAAGGTCTTGCGCGTCGGCGCCATGTAGGCCTCGCGCTCGTCGGTGGTCCAGCTCGTGCCCTCGCGCTTGTGGATGTCGTCCTTGACCATGGCCAGGGTGGTCGCCGCCTGGTCCGGGCCCATGATCGCGGCGCGACCGCTGGGCCACATCAGCATGGCGTTGGGCTTGAAGGCGCGGCCACACATGGCCAGGTACCCGGCGCCGTAGGACGCGCCGATGATGAGCGTGTACTTGGGCACCTCGGCGCAGGCCATGGCGGTGATCATCTTGGCGCCGTGCTTGGCGATGCCGGCCTCTTCGGCTTCGCGCCCGACCATGAAGCCGGTGACGTCGGCCATGAACAGCAGCGGGATGTCGCGCTTGCAGCAGATGTCGATGAAGTGCGTGGCCTTCATCGCGCACTCGGCGAACAGCACGCCGTTGTTGCAGAGAATGCCGACCTCGAAGCCCATCATGCGGCCGAAGCCGCAGATCAGGGTTTCGCCGTACAGCGGCTTGAACTCGCGGAACTCGCTGCCGTCCATCAGCCGCGCGATGATTTCGCGGTTGTCGGTGGGCACGCGGGTGTCGCGGCTGATGATGCCGTAGATGTCGTTCGGGTCGTGGACCGGCGGACGCGGCGGCAGCGTCTTCCAGCGCTGCGCTGGCGGCGTGCCGAGATTGGCGACCAGGTCGCGCACGATGGCGATGGCGTGGCCGTCGCTTTCGGCGAGGTAGTCGGTGACGCCGCTGACGCGCGAGTGCATCTCGCCGCCGCCCAGCGTCTCTTCGTCCACCACGTCCTTGGTCGCCGCGTACACGAGCTGCGGCCCACCGAGGAACATGCGGCCCTGGTTGCGCACGATGACGTTCTGGTCGCACAGGGCCGGCATGTAGGCGCCACCGGCGGTGGACGTGCCGTGCACCGTCGCGATCTGCGCGATGCCCTCGCCCGACATGCGGATCTGGTTCCAGAAGATGGTGCCGAACTGGCCCCAGTCAGGGAACACGTTGGGCTGGTCCGGCAGGTTGGCACCGCCGGACTGGACCAAGGTTATGCAGGGCAGCCGGTGCTGCCATGCAAAGCGCTGGGCACGCACGTGCTTCTTGCAGGTGATGCCGTAGTAGGTGCCACCTTTTACGGTGGCGTCGTTGGCCATGATCATGCACGGACGACCGGACACCAGGCCGACGCCGGTGATGATGCTGCCACCGGGTGGCACGCCCTCGTACATCCCCTCGCCCGCCAGGTGCGAGAACTCCAGGAACGGCGAGCCGGGATCGATCAGCGCCGCCACCCGCTCGCGCGGCAGCATCTGCTTGCGCTGCTTGTGCAGCCGCCGGGCCCGTTCGGGCCCTCCGGCGCTGGCTTCGGAACGCCGCCTTTGCAGGTCGGCCACGCGGGCGAGGTAGGCCTCGCGGTTCAGGCGGAAGTCCTCGGTCGAGGACGCCACCCGGGAAGACATCAGGGCCATCGGATTCAGAACTCCTGGAAAATGGTTTCGCCGCCTGGCGGCGTCGTTGAGGACGGCGGTGTTGAAGTGCCCGCTAGTGGAAGGTGCCGGCCCTAGTTGCCGAGCGCCCACAGGAAGGCGCCGGGTTGCGCGGACCTGCCGGCGCGTCGAACCCGAGGTTGCGGGCGATCTCGCGCACCAGCCCTTCGGGGGTCGATCCGTCCAGCGCATGAAGACACATGTCCCCCTGCATTCTGGAGATCAGGTTGTCGGCTCTGGGCGCGCACTCGCCCCAGATTTTCAGGCACAGGCTGGGCACGGTGCGGGAGAGCTGGGCGACCTTGCAGCGCGCCATGAGCACCGCCGTGCCTCCGCCGCTGCCGGCCTGCTTTTCGCGCGCTGCATTGCCGATCAGGGCATGCGCGCAGGCCACCTCCGTCTGCATCTCCGCGAGCCTGATGCCGAGGAACTGCGCGCTGACCGCCAAACCGCCGCGGACGCGCCGGGACGCGAGGTAGTCGCCGGTGACGGCAATGATTTCCTCGATGCGGCTCAGGTACAGCGCCGCTGCGAACAGCCGATCCTCGTCGCGCTGATCCTGATCCGACTTCGGCGATTCGGGCCGGATTGCATAGCGCAGCGGCACCCGCACCGCGTCGAACTCCACCAGCGAGACATACGCGGGAAGATGTCCACCTTCTACAGCCGGGCCCAGGATGCTGACACCGGGAAGGCTGCAGGGGACCACGACCCGCATCGGCATCGCCGTGGACCCTGCATCGGGGTCCTCGCAGCTCACGCATATCCAGCCGGAAGGGTCGGCGTTGGCCACGCGCAAGCCGGACCCGGTCAGCAGATAGTCACCCCCCACGCGGCGCACGCGCAGCGTGCAGGAGGCCGTTCGTGTCGGCGCGCCGCGCGCCGGACGCCATGATCCGGCGAGCCTCTGCCCTGCGATCGCCGGAGCCAGAAACTCGTTCTGCACCTCGGTGCTCGCGTGCCAGGCCAGTGCTCGGGTCGCAAACTGCGCCTGTACCGCCAGCGCACCGACCAGGCTGACGCATTTGATGCGGCCCAGTTCCTCGGCAAGGAGCAGGCGGCCATCGCCACCCGCTCCCGGGAGTGCTGGATCCGCGGACACCGGCACACCCAGCAGCCCGGCCTCTCCAAACTTTCGCAACAGCCCCGGGACGCCCGGGCCGGTTCCCTCGTACCACTCGTCGACCCGCGACAGGATTTCTGTTTCTATCAAACGCTTGATAGATTTTCTGGCTGTAGTTTCAGTTGGCCCGCTGGACATCAACAGTTTTCTCCCCCGGTTTTTCGCGTCTTTCGATATGTCCATGCAATGGACTTCGACGCTGTCTGTACTAAAGCAGAGTGCCCGCGCAAGCGTGCAAGCGCAAGCCTTTCCGGCATCGCTCGACGCGCCGAGATCCTGGCGCGCTGCACCCGCAGCAGCTGATCTCCGCTCGATGTGCATCAAGCCACATGCGTTCACGTGAATGGCCAGAACCACGAACTCAAACATCTGGAGAACCACCGCTGCCAGCGGCAATACAAGATTTTTCGACACACTGCAGCGCCTCTGGAGGAGGCCAGGAACCACCGCAACGCATCGCCGCCTATAAACCGCAATCAGTCCATAAGAGTCAATCGCGCCTGGGAAGCCTTTCTCAGCGGCGAGAAGGTACCGGACGCGGGCATTCGTAATCTGGTGCTCGCGTCTTGGCATCGCAGCCAATCGCACTGAGCAAGACCCCGGTCGACACCGACCGTCTTATCCGCGCGCGAAGCGCCCACAGCGAACTGGTTGAATCGGCTGCTCCGATCCTGTGCGATTCCGAGTGCCATCCCGACTCTGCGCCATCACCTCAGCGCAGCGCTCGCAGCAACGCTGCCCAGATGTCCGTGCTGCGGAACTCGCAGTCTCAATCTTCGCTTGTGACACATTAAGACTAGGCGGCATCAGGCACGAAGACGTTTGTGGAACCAGCGCCGTGGGCACCGCCATCATGGCGAACCAGCCGATCCAGATCTATGGACCGGAGCATTTCTGCGAAGGCATCTATGTACAGCAGCGAAATGAAACGGCAGCACTTCCCGCTGGAAAGCTATGTGGGTCGCTATGCGCGTCGCCCGCACGACGATCTCCTGCTGCGATGGAACGAGAATGCGCCGATGGCCCTGATGCGTCGGGGAATCACTCTGGCGCTTAAGCGCGGCACTAGAAGAGGGGCTGGTCGCACGGGTCGGGATCAAGGACCGCTGCCACCTGGAGCTGCCCTCGTGGATCACGCGGTACTGTGTACATCCCTGTTCCTGAACAATCGTCGCACCGGACCCGTCGTGATCGTTCAGGTTCAAACGGCCGCTCGCCCGGTGGCACTGTCCGGGAACAGCACCGACCATGGGCACGGCGTCTGCGATGCCCGCATGGCCGGGCATCAGAGGCTGGGCATGCCCGCGCGCTGGAGCGGGCTGAGCGGGTCCGGCGCTCGAAATACCCGTGCTGATCGAGGGCGAAACTGGTACTGAAAAAGAGGCGCTGGCGCGCGCGACACACCAGCGCAACCGCCGGCGCGGCAAGCCCTTCGTCGCCGTCCACAGCGCAGCTAATCAGTGGTTCAGAATTGATGTCGGGTAGCTACAAGCAGAGCGGGCAAGGGCACGAAGGCGGCCAATACGGCTCCGAGCTGAACCCCGAGGTCAATAAGATCTGCATCTCGATCAAAAACACGCGTCGCCTCCCTTACGGGGTGCCCGCGACGATATGTTTGAGGTAGTCTCACCTACCTAACATTTGTTCAAATTGCAAAGTTCGCCAAGCTTCGCTGTCCGCGCGACACATCGTCGACTAAAGAAAGAAATCATGCGTGGCAAGGAATCCTTCGCACTAGAGAAGCTGTATCGCGGCTGCATATGCCAGATGGCCGAGTACCCGGCCGCTGGCGTCGACGAACTGCGCAGATTGTTCAACCACCGGGGTGATGTCACCGCCGGGCCGGGGGGCGTGGACTACCTTGAGGTCGATGACGGCTGCGTGCCCGCTATGTGTGGGGGGGCCAAGAGGGCGGAGGAGACCAAGGTCCTGCCCTGCTCGCACGGCGGTGACGACGTGGTGGGGGCGATATACAGGCGCCGCAAGCTGTTCTGTTGCATCGCCAAGACCGTCGTCCGCCGCACGATGATCGTCCACTATGGTCGCTTGCCGGAAAACCCGCTTCCGGGTCCGGTCAACGACATGGTCAAAGCCTACCGCTGGCAGCTGGAGACCCAGGGCTTCAAACCGGGCGATATCGCCTTCACCGGTGACTCGGCCGGTGACACGCTCGCGGTTACGACATTCGACGCAGCGCGCGAACAGGGCCGGCCCATGCCGGCGGCCTGCATTTCGATGTCACCTTGGGCGGGCGCGGATACATCGGGCGAAAGCTGCGACACCAACGCGCACCGCGACGCGCTGGTGTCGCGCGCCCTCCAAGGGGCCGGGCGCACCACTCCCGTTGGTCGAGAAAGGCGACCCCGAGGGGCTGCTCGCCCCTGCTGTACACCAACTAACGAGGCACGTTCTCGGTTTGCGCAGGCGGCAACCCGGCCTACCGGCAGAAGTGCGAGGAAGTCGCCGCCAACGCTCTATGAAGGCTTCGTGATGAGCTGAATTTTTCCTAGGAGAGTTCGAATGCAATTCGCCTTTACCGAAGAGCAGCACCAATATCGCGACATCGTCGCGCGTTTCTGTCGGGAGCAGTCGCCATCGACTCGCGTGCGAGCACAGATGGCCAGCGAGGCAGGCTTTGATCGCGAGCTGTGGAAGCAGTTGTGCGGAGACCTGGGGATGTCCGGCGTGCACGTGCCCGAAGCCCTTGGAGGCCATGGCTACGGCGCCGTGGAGCTGGGCATCGCCAGCGAGGAAATGGGCCGCGTGAATTTCTGCGGCCCCTACTTCTCGTCATGCGTGCTGGCCAGCTACGCACTGCTCAATGGCGCCACGCCGCGCCAGCAGGCCGAGTGGCTGCCGCAGCTCTGCTCCGGCGCGGTCATCGCGAGCCTCGCGCTCGCGGAGACCGGCGGAAGCTGGCATCCCGGCACGGTCACGGCGACCGCGGTGGAACGGGACGGCCACTGGCGGATCGACGGCATCAAGAGTTACGTGCTCGATGGTCATGTGGCCGACCTGTTCATCGTGGCCGCACGCCGTCCCGGCAGCCAGGGTCTGGAAGGCTTGTCGCTGTTCGCGGTGCCGGCCACGGCGCGTGGACTCTCCGCGCACCCGCTGAAGACCATCGACACCACGCGGCGGCTGTCGCGCGTCGAGTTCAACGGCGTGCAGGCCAGCCTGCTGGGCGAGGCCGAAACCGCCGCCGCCGGCCTGCTGCGAACGCTGGATCAAGCCACGATCGCGCTCGCATCCGAAATGGTCGGCGGCGCACAGGCGCTGCTGGACTCGACGGTGGCCTACGCCAAGTTGCGCGTTCAGTTCGGCAGGGTCATCGGCAGCTTCCAGGCCATCAAGCACCGGCTTGCGGACCTGCTGCTGGAGCTGGAGTTCGCGCGCTCGGCCGCCTATCGCGCCTGCGAACTGGCAGCCGAAGATCCGTTGCCGCTGCGCGAGGCCGCGGCTATGGCCAAGGCGCTGGCGTCCGACGCCTTCATGCTCGCGGCGCGGGAGGCGGTACAGCTCCATGGCGGCATCGGTTTCACCTGGGAGCACGACACCCATCTTTACTTCAAGCGCGCCCAGGGCTCGTCCGTGCTGCTCGGCAGCGCCGCCGAACATCGTGATCGCTACGTGCTGAGCCTTGCGGCACGAGCAGCCGGAGACCGCCTGTGAGCATCCCCACCGAGGCATCCGTGCGCGACGAGGTCCGCGCCTGGCTGGTAGAGAACTGGAGTCCGGAACTGGGACTGGCCGAATGGCGTCGCCGGCTGATCGAGTCCGGCTGGGGCTGCCCGTCCTGGCCGACGGCGTGGTTTGGCCGCGGGCTGCCGCCGGCACTGGCGGCGGCGGCCGAAGACGAGATGCGCCTGGCCGGTGCTGTCGGCGTCGCGCAGTTCGGCGTGCGAATGCTGGTGGCCGCAACCCTGCTCGAACACGGCACGGATGAACAGAAGCGCCGTCTGCTGCCGCGCCTGCTGACCGGCGAGGACACCTGGTGCCAGCTGTTCAGCGAACCCGGCAGCGGGTCGGATCTCGCCGGCGTGAGCACGCGGGCGGCCGAGGACGCCGAGGGCTGGACCGTGACCGGCCAGAAGGTCTGGACCACCAGCGCCCAGCACGCGCATTACGGCATCCTGCTCGCGCGCACCGACTGGGACCTGCCCAAGCATCGCGGCCTGAGCTTCTTCGTGCTCCCCATGCACCAGGCCGGCGTGGAAGTACGGCCCCTGCGGCAGATGAACGGCTATTCCTCGTTCAATGAGGTCTTCATCTCCGGCGCGCACATCGGCCGCGAGGGACTGGTCGGCAAGCTCGGCGAGGGCTGGAAGGTGGCGCTGACCACGCTGGCGCACGAGCGGCGCCTGGCCGATTCCATGCGTAACTGGGGGCGACTCCAGCTCGGCGCGGGCCGCATCTACGAGGAGCTCAAGACCGAACACGCGGCGGTGATGGAGCCGTACAAGTGGTACGCCCAGCGCGCCGGCCGCGCCGACCTGCTGATCGAACGTGCCCAGCGCAGCGGCCGCATCGAGGATGCCGTGGTACGCCAGGACATCGCGCGCGCACTGATGATCGAGCGCGCCAGCGAGTGGACCGCGGCGCGCGCGCGCGGCGCACGCGCCAACGGCCAGCCGCCGGGACCGGAAGGTTCGCTGGGCAAGCTCGCCGCCAGCAACGTCGCCCGTGCGGCCGCGCGAGCCCATGCCAGCATCAGTGGTGCGGAGTCGATGCTGGCCGGCGAGGATGGACCGGAGCAGGGACTGATCGCCGAGATCCTGGTTTCGGTGCCCGCCTGCTCGATTGCCGGCGGCACCGACGAGATCCAGCGAAACATCATCGCCGAGCGCGTGCTCGGCCTGCCCAGGGAGCCCGGTGGCGACGCCGAGATGCCGTTCCGCGACGTGCGCCGGAATTCCTCCGGCAGCCGATAACCAGGAGAGACCGATGCTTATAGATCCCATCATCCGTGCCTCGCGTGCGAAGACCTTGCGCAGCAACGGCGAGTGGCTCGACATCCCGCTGCTCCGTTACTTCGACGAGGCCGTCGCGGCCAATCCGGAACGGGTCGCCATCCACGATTTTCGCGAGGGCTTGGCACCGCGGTCGATCACCTATAGCGAACTCGACGACGCCAGCCGACGCATTGCCGCCAACCTCGTGCGAGTCGGCGTGCGGCGTGGCGATGTGGTGTCCTTCCAGTTGCCCAACTGGTGGGAATTCGTGGCCATCCACCTGGGCTGCCTGCGCTGCGGCGCGGCCAGCAATCCGATGATGCCGATTTTCCGCCAGCGCGAGCTGTCGTTCATGCTCGCGTTCGCGCAGTCGCGCGTGGTCATCGTGCCCAAGCTGTTCCGGGGCTTCGATCACGCGGCGCTCATCCGTTCGCTCAGGCCGGGGCTGCCGCACCTCGAACAACTGGTGGTGGTCGGCGAGGATGGCGCCGAAGGTTTCGAGAATGTCCTGCTGGCAGCCTGCGAGATGCCGCCGCTTGAACCGCCGCTGTCGGCCGACGAGGTCGTGCAACTGCTCTACACCTCCGGCACCACCGGCATGCCCAAGGGCGTGATGCATTCCTCCAACACCCTGCTTGCCAATATGCGGCCCTTCGTGGAAAGGCTCGGCCTGAGGGGCAGCGATGCGGTATTCATGGGCTCGCCGCTGGCGCACCAGACCGGCTTTCTGTATGGCATGTGGCTGCCCATCGCGCTGAAGACCACGCTGTCGCTGATGGACGTGTGGGACAAGGAGCGCGCCTGGTCCATCATCCAAGCGCAGAAGTGCAGCTTCACCATGGCCTCCACGCCGTTCCTTGCCGACCTGATGACGGCAAGCGGCGCGCCACCGGCCGCCGAGGTGGCGCTGCGCATCTTCACCTGTGGTGGCGCGCCGATCCCCCGTGCGCTTGCCGAACAGGCGGTGGCGCGCCTCGGCATCAAGCTGCTTTCCGTTTACGGGATGTCGGAGAACGCGGCCGTCACCGTCACCGCGCCGGACGCCCCCGCGGAGAAGGTGTTCACGGCCGACGGATCACCGCTGCCCGGTGTGCGCGTGCGCGTGGTCGATGCCCAAGGCGTTGATCTTCCCGTCGGTGAAGAGGGCCAGCTCCTGATTCACTCGCCGTCCAATTTTCTCGGCTATCTCCTCAAGCCGGAGGCCTACGGCATGGATGCCGAGGACTGGTTCGAATCCGGCGACCTCGCCCGCATGGACGCCGACGGCTACGTCCGCATCACCGGACGCAGCAAGGACATCATCATCCGGGGTGGCGAGAACGTGCCGGTGGTGGAGGTGGAGAATCTGCTGTACCGGCACCCGGCCATCGTCGATGCAGCGGTGGTCGGCATGCCGCACCCGCGCCTGGGCGAGACCGGCTGCTGCTTCGTGAGTCTGAAGCCGGGCCAGAGCTTCGATCTCGCGGCGCTGCGCCAATACCTGGACACGGCCGGCATGACGCGCACCTACTGGCCCGAACGCGTGGAGATCGTCGAGAGCTTCCCGCGAACGGCGAGCGGCAAGATCCAGAAATTCCAGCTGCGCGAAACCGCACGGCAGTTCGCCGAAGAAGCCGTCACCGCCTGATGTCCCGCCATTTTTTCCGTCGCTGAGCACGACCCGATGCCCGGACCCCTTCAGGGCGTACGCGTCCTCGATCTGACCACGGTCCTGATGGGACCCTATGCCACGCAGATCCTCGCGGACTACGGCGCCGATGTGCTCAAGGTCGAGCCGCCGGAGGGCGATGGCACGCGCGGCATCGGCCCGATGCGCTCGCCCGGCATGGGCGCGATCTTCCTCAACGCCAATCGCGGCAAGCGCAGCATGGTGCTCGACCTCAAGCGTCCAGAGGCGCGGGCCGCGCTGCTGCGTCTGGCCGAGAACATGGACGTGCTGATCTACAACGTGCGCCCGCAGGCGATGGCGCGGCTGGGCCTGTCCTACCAGGAAGTGCGCGAGGTCAATCCGCGCATCGTCTATGTCGGCGTCTTCGGTTATGGCCGCGCCGGTCCGTATGGCGATCGTCCGGCCTACGACGACCTGATCCAGGGTGCCACCGGCCTGCCGGCGCTGTCCCTGATGGCCGGCAGCGAGACACCGCGCTACGTGCCCACCACCATCGCCGACCGCACCGTCGGGCTCAGCGCCGTCGGCGCGATTCTCGCCGCCCTGCTGCATCGCGAACGCAGCGGCGAGGGCCAGAGCGTGGACGTGCCGATGTTCGAGACCATGACGCAGTTCGTCATGGGCGATCACCTCGGCGGGCGCAGCTTCGTGCCCGCCGAGGGGCCGACCGGCTATGCGCGCCTGCTGGCACACGAGCGCCGGCCCTACCCGACCCGCGACGGCCATATCTGCGCGCTGATCTACTCCAACCAACACTGGAAAAGCTTCTGCGCGCTGATCGACCGGCCGCAGATGTTCGCCAGCGACGCCCGGCTCGCCAGCCTCACCACGCGCACCCAGCATATCGACGCGCTGTACCGGTTCGTGGCCGAGCAGATGACGGCGCGCAGCACCGCCGAATGGATGCAGGCGCTGGAGGAGGCCGACATTCCCTGCATGCCGATGCACACGCCCGACAGCCTGATCGACGATCCGCATCTGCGTGCCGTCGGCTTTTTCTCGCAGGTCGAACATCCCAGCGAGGGCAGCCTGCTGTCGATGGCCGTACCCAGCACCTGGTCGCACAGCCAGCCTGCGCCCGCCCGTCCCGCCCCGCGCCTGGGCGAGCACACGGCCGAGGTGCTGCGCGAACTCGGCTACGACGAGGCGGCGATCATCAGCCTCACCGAACGCCGAGCCACGGTCACCGCCGTCGCCAAGGGAGCGGCATGAAGACCATCGGCATCGGCTTTCACTTCGAGGATCTGCCCGTCGGCTTCCACTTCCGCAGCGCCGGCCGCACGCTGGCCGAGGCAGCTTCGTGAACCTGACCTGGCTCACCGAGGAAGTCTTCACCAACCACGCCGCGCGCGAAGGCCTGTCCCTGCCCGCCAAGGTCGTGCCTGGTGTCCTGGTCATGAGCTTCGCCGAGGGCCTGCTCACCCCCGCCATCCAGCACACCGGCCTGGCATTCCTGCATGCCGATCTCGACGTGCGTGCACCCACCTGCGTGGGCGATACCATCCATGTCGAGTGCGAGGTCATCGAGGCCCGCACCACCTCCAAGGGCGACCGCGGCCTGGTTCGCAGCCTCAATCGCGTGGTCAACCAGCACGGCAGGGATGTGCTGGTGTACAAGCCGCTGCGCCTGCTGCGCCGACGCGACGCCGCCTGATCCATTCAACACGACAGACACACCCAGACGACAAATGCCCATCGAACGACACGAGCGGTTCCCGGAAATGCGCGACGCGCTGCGCGACCTGTGCAGCCGCTTCCCCGACGAATATTTTCTGAAGATCGACGAACAGCGCGGCTACCCGGAAGCCTTCATCAAGGCGCTGACCGAGGCCGGCTGGCTGTCTGTGATGATCCCGCAGGAGTACGGCGGCTCCGGCCTGGGACTCGCCGAGGCCTCCGTCGTCATGGAGGAGATCAACCGCTGCGGCGGCAATGCCGGAGCCTGCCACGGCCAGATGTACAACATGAGCACCCTGCTGCGTCACGGCTCGGACAAGCAGAAGCAGCTGTACATGCCGAAGATCGCCAGCGGTGAATGGCGCCTTCAGTCGATGGCCGTGACCGAGCCGACCACCGGCACCGACACAACCAGGCTCAAGACCACGGCGGTGAAGAAGGGCGACCGCTACGTCGTCAACGGCCAGAAGGTGTGGATCTCGCGCCTGCAGCATTCGGAGCTGATGATCCTGCTCGCGCGCACCACGCCCATCGACCAGGTCAAGCGCAAGTCCGAGGGCATGTCGATCTTCATGGTGCATCTCGACCAGGCGCTGGGCCACGGCATGGAAATGCGCCTGATCCCGAACATGGTCAACCACGAGACCAACCAGGTGTTCTTCGACAACCTGGAGATTCCCGAGGAGAACCTGATCGGCAAGGAAGGCCAGGGCTTCAAGTACATCCTCGACGGCCTCAACGCCGAGCGCACCCTGATCGCCGCCGAGTGCATCGGCGACGGTTACTGGTTCGTCGACCGCGCGACCCGCTACGCCAAGGATCGCATCGTGTTCGACCGGCCCATCGGCCAGAACCAGGGCGTGCAGTTCCCGATTGCCGAGTCCTACATCGAGGTCGAGGCCGCCAACCTGATGCGCTGGCGCGCCTGCGAGCTGTTCGACACGCACCAGCCCTGCGGTGCGGAGGCCAACATGGCCAAGTACCTGGCCGCCAAGTCCTCGTTCGAGGCCGCCAACGTCTGCCTGCAGACCCACGGCGGTTTCGGCTTCGCGTCGGAATACCACGTCGAGCGCAAGTTCCGCGAGACCCGCCTGTACCAGGTCGCCCCGATCTCCACCAACCTGATCTTCTCGTACGTGGCCGAACACGTGCTCGGCCTGCCGAGGTCGTTCTGATGCTGCCGCTGGAAGGCCTGCTGGTCGTTTCGCTGGAACACGCCATCGCGGCACCCTTGGCGACGCGGCACCTCGCTGACCTCGGCGCGCGCGTCATCAAGATCGAGCGGCCCGAGGGCGGCGACTTCGCCCGCGCCTACGACCAGCGGGCGCGCGGCGTGGCCTCGCACTTCGCCTGGTGCAACCGCAGCAAGGAAAGCCTGACGCTGGACGTCAAGCACCCGCAGGCCAATGCCGCGCTGATGAAGCTGGTGGCCAAGGCCGATGTGCTGGTGCAGAACCTGGCGCCAGGTGCGGCGGCGCGACTGGGCCTGTCGTACGAGGCCCTGTCGGCGCTTTATCCGCGCATCATCGTCTGCGACATCTCCGGTTACGGCGACAGCGGACCCTATGTCGAGAAGAAGGCTTACGACTTGCTGATCCAGGCCGAATCCGGCTTCCTGTCGATCACTGGCACCGCCGACGCACCGGCCAAGGCCGGCAATTCCATCGCCGACATTTCCGCCGGAATGTATGCCTACAGCGGCATTCTCGCGGCGCTGCTGGAGCGTGGCCGTACCGGCCGCGGCCGGCGCGTGGACATCGCGCTGCTGGAGTCGATGACCGAGTGGATGGGCTATCCGCTGTATTTCGGGCTGGACGGCGCAGCACCGCCGCCGCGCAGCGGTGCGGCGCACGCCACGATCTACCCCTATGGCCCGTTCAAGGCCGGCGACGGCGGCAGCGTGCTGCTGGGCGTGCAGAATGATCGCGAGTGGAAGCTCTTCGCGCGCGTCGTGCTGCAGCGTCCCGAACTGGCGGACGACGGGCGCTTCGCCGGAAACGCGACGCGCGTGGCGCATCGGGAGCTGATCGACGAGATCGCGACCGCGTCCTTTGCCAGCATCACCATCAGCGAACTGGTGCGCCGCCTTGACGAGGCCGGCATCGCCAATGGCCGCATCAACGACGTGCACGAGGTCTGGAACCACCCGCAACTCGCCGCGCGCGGCCGCTGGGACCGGGTGCCGATTCCGGGCGGAGAAATTCCGGTCCTGATTCCACCGGGACGGCGCGATGCCGACGATGTCCGGCTCGGCCCGGTGCCGGCCCTCGGCGAGCACACGCGCGCGATCCTGCAAGAACTCGCCTACAGCGACGCCGACATCGCCGATCTGCGCGCGGCCAAGGCGATCTGAACCCAGCACCCCTCACCCAATCAAAGAACCGCACATGACTCTCACCCTCACCCCCGCCGCCGACCAGGGCGCCGAACTCGCCCGCTTCGCCGCCGAGATTTCCTGCGCCAGCGTTCCAGCCCATGTGCTGCGCCGCGCCGAAGATCTGTTCCTGGACTGGATGGCCTGTGCCCTGGCTGGCCGCAGCGGTGAACCGGTGCAGGCGCTGGAGCGCTTCGTCGAGCGCCACGCCAAGCCCGGCGACGCCGAACTGCTGACTTCGCGGAAGCGCGTCGATCCGCTGTTCGCCGCCATGCTCAATTCCGGCGCCTCGCACATGGTCGAGCAGGACGACGTGCACAACGGCTCGGTGTTCCACGCCGCCGCCGTGGTGTTCGGGCCGGCGCTGGCCCTCGCACAGTCGCGCAAGGCCAGCGGCGCGCAAATGCTGGAAGCCATCGTCGCCGGTTACGAGGTGGGCATCCGGATCGGCGAGTTCCTGGGCCGCGCGCACTACAAGCGCTTCCACACCACGGCGACGGTCGGCTGCATCGCGGCCGCCGCCACCGCCGGACGCCTGCTCAATCTGAATGCCGAGCAGATGGCCTGGGCCTTCGGCAGTGCCGCGACGCAGGCCGGCGGCCTCTGGGAATACCTGCGCGAAGGCGCACAGTCCAAGCAGCTGCACTGCGCGCATGCCGCGATGGCCGGCATCACCGCCGCGGAGCTGGCCGCCGACGGCTATACCGGTGCGCGGCGCGCGCTGGAAGGTGCCGGTGGCATGGGTGCCTCGATGTCCGAGGGCGCCGACCCGGCAAAGCTGGTCGATGGCCTGGGCTCGCGCTGGACCCTGGCCGAGTCCTCCTTCAAGTTCCATGCATCCTGCCGTCACACGCACCCGGCCGCCGATGCGCTGCAGAGGCTCATGCAGCGCGAACATCTCAAGCACGAGGATCTCGCCGACGTGCTGTGCGGCGTGCACCAGAGCGCCATCGACGTGCTGGCACCCGTCGTCGAACCGTCCTCCGTGCATCAGTCCAAGTTCTCCATGGGCACGGTGCTGGGTCTGATCGCCGTCTTTGGCCGCGCGCAGTTGCCGGATTTCGACGCGCACTACCTGGATGCCAAGGTGGTCGCGGTGCGCAAGAAGGTGCGCATGACGCTCGATGCGGAAGTCGAAGGCGCCTACCCGGCGCGCTGGATCGGCAAGGTCTGGGTCAAGACCACCGACGGCCGCAGCTTCGAGGCGCGTGTCGATGAACCCAAGGGCGATCCCGGCAACACGCTTAGCCGGCCGGAACTCGAGGACAAGGCGCAAAGGCTCGCGTCCTACGCGCGCGGCGCAAGCGATGGCGAGATGAAGGCGATCATCCAGCGGGTCTGGAATCTCGAAAACGAGACCAGCGTCCAGGGCTGGCTGACGTGATCCCCGCGCGCAGTTACCTGTTCGTGCCGGGCAACCGCTGCGAACGCATCGCCAAGGCCATCGCCAGCGGTGCCGACGCGGTGATCGTCGATCTGGAAGACGCGGTGCCGCCGGCCGAAAAGGACGCCGCGCGCGCTGCGGTGCTCGCCAGTCTCGATGCTGCGCGACCGATCTGGCTACGCATCAACGGCGAGCAGACGCCGTGGTTCGCGGCGGATCGCGCGCTGTGCGGGTTGCCCGGCATCGCCGGCATCGTGCTGCCCAAGGCCGAGTCCGGCGCGCTCGTCACCGAACTGCACACGGCTGCTGCGCGCCCGGTGCTGCCCACCATCGAAAGTGGCCTGGGCCTGGCGCGGCTGGAGGCCATCGCCACGGCGACGGGCACCGAGCGCCTGGTTTTCGGCAGCATCGACCTGCGCCTGGACCTCGCCATTCCCGGCGACGAGCCCGTGCTCGATCCCTACCGCATGCAACTGGTGCTGGCCTCGCGCCTTGCCGGCCTGCCCTCGCCCGTGGACGGCGTGACCACCAGCTTTTCCGATCCGGCCGTGGTCGAGGCTGACACGCGAAGGTCCGCGTCGCTCGGCTTCACCGGCAAGCTGTGCATTCACCCGCAGCAGATCGCAGCGGTGCATCGCGGCTTCGGCCCGACCCAGGCCGACATCGACTGGGCGCGCCGCGTGGTCGCGGCCGACGACAGCGCCGACTGCCGCGCCGTGGCGCTCAACGGCCAGATGGTGGATCGCCCGGTCGTCGAGCGCGCCCGCGCCATCCTCGCGCGTGCCAGCTGATTTGGTTTTGCCTTCATCCGCATGCTGAGATTTCAACCCAGCCCACTCTCACAGGAACTACTGCAAATGACTGCACCTCTGCTGTTCAGCGTTGTCGACGGCGTCGGCGAAATCGTCCTCAACCGTCCGGACGCCGGCAATGCCTTCGACGAACCCATGCTCGATGCCTGGGTCGCGGCCCTGCAGCAATGCCACGACGACGACGCCGTGCGTGCCGTGCTGCTGCGCGCCAACGGCCGCCATTTCTGCGCCGGTGGCGATCTGCACGACATGAAACGCGAGCTGGAAGGTCCGCCCTCGATCCACAAGAACAAGCTGTGGTCGGGCGTGCACCGCATTCCGAAACTGATGATGCAGATCGACAAGCCGGTGGTTGCCGCGATGCAGGGCGCGGCAACCGGGGCCGGTCTGGACATGGCGCTGCAGTGCGATTTCCGCGTGGCCGCCGCCAACGCGCGCGTCGCGGCGAGCTACGTCAAGATCGGTCTGGTCCCCGGTGATGGCGGCGCATGGCTGCTGCCCCGCATCGTCGGCCTGCCGCGCGCGCTGGAGATGCTGCTCACCGGCGATTTCGTGGAAGCCGAGGAAGGCAAGCGCATCGGCCTGTTCAATCGCGTGGTGCCGCTGGCGGAACTGGAGAACGAAGCCCGTTCACTGGCGCGTCGCCTGGCCGACGGCGCCGCCACCGCGATGCGTCTGACCAAGCGCGCGACGTACCAGGGCCTGCACCTGGACTTCACCACCCACCTCGATCAGGTTTCCTCGCACTTCGTGCTCGCCGCCAAGAGTCCCGAGCATCGCGAGGGCGTGAACGCCTTTCTGGAAAAGCGCACGCCCAACTTCAAGGTGTGAACCGCTAACGACTACCCGGTGGCCGCCAGACTCAGGTCTGGCCGGCCATCTGGCGCTGTCGCTTCATTCCCGAATAGCGGTACATCCCCAGGCCCAGCACGACGACGCCGAGAAGCAGCAGGTAGAACCCGTAGCGCTTCGGCGGGATGCCGACACTGAACGGAAAGCGCGAAACGTATTGCCCCTGGGCTCCCGCCGTCACCAGGCCCACGAATTTCCCCGGCGTGGTGAAGCTGTATTCGAGCGGCACGCTGCCCGACACGTAGATCTTCGGCGGCAGGTGCACCACGGTGACCGCATCCAGCTGGCTCTCGTCGCCGGTGTCGCGGATGATCCTCACCTCGATCGGAATTTCCCGCAGCTCCGGTTCGATCGCGTCCATCACCACGATGGTGTTGCCGACCTTGGGAATGTCCTCGCAGAACTCGCGATTGCCGTTGATCTCCGGCTGGTAGCCGGTGAAGTGCATGTTGAACGGTCCCAGCCGCAGCTTGCACATGTCGTCGTCGACCGACAGCCCGCCGTGCGCTCCTGCCCCTTGACTCAGCGTGAGTCCCAGCACGGCGCTACACGTGATGAGCGTGGAGCGCCGCCAGCTGCAACCAGTCCGATTGTGCATTTCGCAAGCGCTCTTCAGTGAGACTGCGCGAGCTGCAACTGCGTGAAGACAGGAACGATCGGGCCGAACACTTCCGCCATGTGCCTCTGACCTTTCGCGTCGAAGAAGAACAGCATGCCGCCGACGCGGCTGTCCACATTGGTCAGGAAACTCACCAGCCGCTCGATCTCCCAGGCCGCATCGGTAGCCTCGATGCGCAGCGTCCGCTTCTCGCCGGGGGCGATCGGCGAGCTGTCACTGAGCTTGAGACTGGAACCCGCAACCAGGTCTTTCGGGAACGAAGGGTCCACCCCGGCGACGGCAACGTCGAGCGACTTGTCCAGAAAGCGCAGATTGGCCGTGGTGAATTCCCCCAGCCGCATCGGCGATTCGGACTGGTTGGTGATCTCCACGTCGAGCCGCAGGCTGCGGCCCGGAACATCGTAGGTGGCATCCTTCATCTCGACCGCCACCAGGGACGGCACCTGCGGCAGCGGCTTGGTCTTGAACGAACCCGCCTGCAGCGGCACCACGTATTCGTATTTTTGCGTGGTGTATCGATAACCGCCGATCACCACCACCAGCACCAGCACCAGCAGCCCGGCGGCGACACGATCATCGGTGCGCGTGATCAGCAGGTCCTCGCGTCCCTTCCGGATGGCATTCCAGCGCGGCACGATCAGCGGCCGGCGGATCCACCAGACGATCCAGGCCACGGCGAGCAGGGCATAACCTGCCTGCCACCACTGCACGCGCGCGACGCCGTAGTGCTGGAGGTCGTCGATCACCTCGCCGGTCATGGTCGTGACCGGCAGCTTGTAGTCCGCCGCGCTGCCGGTGACTTCGACCCAGTGACCGGGCCCGACGATGGGACCGGCACCGTGGACGTTGAGCACCGGATGGAGGTGCCAGCGGCCGGGAACACGGCCGGCCATCACCATCTTGAAGGGATAGTCGCGGCCGATTTCCAGTTGACGCACCGACTGCTGCGCCGGCATGTCGTTGATGTACGACTCCACGCGCGTCATCACCGCGCCGGGTGAGGCGTTGGACAGAAAGGCAAGCTCCGGCTTGGACGCGGCATCAGGCCAGTCCGTGAACAGATGGAATTTGCCCTCCACTGTCACCTTGTCGTTGACGCCGATCTTTTCGCTGGACCAGGTCACGTCATACCAGTGCACGGTGCGCGTGCGGATGTAAGGCTCGGTGGCACGCTCGCCGTGGGCGGCTGCGGGCAACGAAACCAGCGTGGTCGCAGCCGTCATTGCAGCGAGCAGGATCGACAGGCCAAAGCGCCGAAGCGACATGCGGTGCAGGCTCATGATGCCGCTCCCGGCTGCGCGGCCGCGGCACCGACCGCTTTCCCCGCAGCCTTCCCCTTGTTGCCGTAGATCAACTTGAAGCGCTCGCCGACCGGGAAAAACCTTGCGTTGCAGGCGAGCACGCCGAGGCCCCAGAACATGTAGTACAGGAAGATGCACACGAACGCGGAGAAGAACGCCGAAACCCAGGTCGGCGTGTCGCCGAAGGTGCGCAGGGTGCCGCGTTCGATGATGCGGATGTACTCCGGCGTGCCGGCACGCGGGAAGGTGTAGCCGATCAGGTCAGCGACCGAGGTCATGTCGCCCATGTTCATCACCGGCTGAAAATAGCCGGCCATGTAGATCCAGTTGGCTGGATAGAACAGCAGGCCGTACAGCACCGCGCCGAACATGCCGGTCACCAGCCAGCTCCGCGACAGCACCAGGATGGCGTCTAGCACCAGCGCGCCCATCAGGCAGGTTCCAGGCACGACCAGACTCAAGGGAAAATAGGCCAGTCCCTGCCAGCTGTGGTAGCGCACGATCCAGGTGCCGAGCAGCAGCAGTAGCAGGCTCGCGGTGGCGCCGACCGGAAGACGAAACAGGTTCCAGAAAATGGCCTGGAACGAAGCGGCCATGATGATGGTGGTGATCGGGATGATCAGGATCCAGTACTGGCGATCCTTCCAGTCGATGAAGAAATCCCAGTCGCCACCCAGCAGCAGGAAGCTGATGTGCGACACCGACCAGACCAGGAAGGCGGCTACAACGATGATGAGCACGTCCAGCGTGCGCGACCAGGGGATCGCCCGGGACGACAACTCGGATACTTTCAGAATCGCACGATCATTTTCAGTCATTTGTCCCCTCCTCGGATTCATCTGCGTCTATCCATGGCGATGCCGACCGGCGCGCGGGACTCGCGACACCGTAATCGGCACCGTCATGGACGACAGCGTTTTGTTTTTCGGTATCGCGACCCGCGATGCGAAGTGGCGACTCAGGCCGGATTTGCGTTGTCTGCCGTACCGCCGACTTCCTTGAACAGCTCCGCCATGCGGCCGATCACCTGGATGAACAGGCCACCCAGGGCGAGACCGGTCCAGCCCAGGATCGGAAAGCCCCAGTGCAGGGGATGGCTGAAGATTTCCTCGGTCATCCAGAACGCGTGACCCCACTCGTTGAAGCCGAGGTTGGGCAGAATCAGACCTGGGCCGAGCACCGCCATGATCAGCGGCAGCGAGTAGCCACGAGCGAACGCCGGGATGCGCGTGGTGGCATACAGCAGGCTGCTCACGCCGAACACGATGTACATCGGCACGCAGGCGTAGAACACCACGATGTGACTGGGTGTGAGCGCGGTATCGCGGATCACCGTCTGGTGCCAGGTGGCATCACCTTCGCCAAAGAAGCTGGCGATCCACAGGAACGAAAACGTGTACATCATGAACCAGGCGATGAGGCCGAAATACCGCTTCAGCTCCGTCTCGCCGCTCATGCTGTCCATGTCGCGGTCGCGGGTGAACCACAGGTACATCCAGACGCACAGGCCGCTGCCGAAGATCAGCGGCACCTCGACCTTGAACAGTGTCATCCAGTACGTTGCAAATTCCGGCGACGTGGCGTCGAGTCCGTACTCGAACGAAAACGCACCCTGGTAAAGGCGAAGACCGGCGTATACCGCCAGCAACAGGCCCCAGCCAATGGCAACTGGCCCGAGGCTGAACATCTTGCGCTCCTTGGGAACACTGGAAGCCCGTGCGGACGGGATCGACGACGCCACTTGGATCGACATGCTTTGTCTCCTGATCAGCGGGGGGAAATCTGGCAGAAACCGGCCGGGTGCAAGGCGCAGCCTTTGGGAGCCGGGCGCAGGTCTTGTTGACGGCAAAGGCTAGTCGGGGCCGCAGTGACGCCGCGCGCGATGCTCTCCCGCGAATGGACCGACCGATGGATCGATTCCGTCATTTTTTTGCTCCTCGCCGCGAGCCCCGTAAACGGGGTCTGTCGAGCTGACTAGAATCCATATTGATAGTTTTGTCAACAGAACGCTGACGAATGACATTCGGCCGTGCAGCAGTCCCGTTATCAGCCTGCTGGGACCGAATACCCGCCGCGCGCCGCCGCAGCCCGGACAGATCGCCGCGGGACGGGGGCGCCGGCTCGCGCACTGCTATCGTGTACCCGATGAAGAATCCCAAGTCGTCAGGACGACCCGCCGTCAGACCGCCACGCAGGCGCATGCACCGCGAGGCGCGTACACGCCAGTTGCTCGACTGCGCCATCACGGCGTTCGCCGAGCGCGGCACCGCTCGGGCCGGTCACGCCGATGTTGCGCGCCTCGCCCCGGTATCGGTCGCCACGGTCTTCGAATACTTCCCCACCCGCGAACTCCTGCTCGACGCGGTGCTCAGGGACATCGAGCAATTCCTGTATGCGGTGGTGGCGCTCGGGACCACCGCCGCCGATACACGCGGCCGCGTGCTGGAAATCTTCCATGCGTTCCAAGGCTGCGTAGACGATCAGCCCCAGCACATGCGGGTCTGGCTGGATTGGAGCACGTCGATCCGCGAGGACGTCTGGCCGCATTACGTGGAGGTGCAGGAGCGCATCATCGGCATGTTCGAGCAGATGATCGAAGCCGGCCGCGCTGCGGGCTCGATCAGTTCCGCGGTCATCGCCGGCGACGCCGCGCGCATCCTGGTGGGCCAGGCGCACATGATCGTGATGATGCGATTCGCTCACGTCGATCAGGCGACCGTGGTCCGGTTCATCGATCACATGATCGACAGCGCCCTTCCCCGCTGACCGCTGCCGTTCCCGAGACACTACCGGCCCGCCCCGGCCCCCGGCCAAGGATCTCAGCCTGCAAACGCGGCGATTCCGGTCTGCGCCCGCCCGAGGATCAGCGCGTGCACGTCGTGCGTGCCTTCGTAGGTGTTGACGGCTTCCAGGTTCAGCACGTGGCGGATGACGTGGTACTCGTCTGAGATGCCGTTGCCGCCGTGCATGTCACGCGCAACGCGCGCGATGTCCAGGGCCTTGCCGCAGTTGTTGCGCTTGATGAGCGAGATCATTTCCGGCGCGGCCTGGCCCTCGTCCATCAGGCGTCCCACTCTCAGTGCGGCGTGCAGGCCCAGCGCGATCTCGGTCTGCATGTCGGCGAGCTTCTTCTGGATGAGCTGGTTGGCCGCCAGCGGCCGACCGAACTGCTTGCGCCCCAGGGTGTAGTCGCGCGCGCCCCGCCAGCAGAACTCCGCCGCGCCCATCGCTCCCCAGGCAATACCGTAGCGCGCCTTGTTGAGGCAGCCGAAAGGCCCCTTGAGTCCGCGCACCTCGGGCAGCAGGTTTTCCTGCGGGACGAACACCGAGTCCATCACGATCTCGCCGGTGATCGAGGCGCGCAGGCTGAACTTGCCCTCGATCTTGGGCGCCGACAGACCCTTCATCCCCTTTTCGAGCACGAACCCGCGAATATGCCCGGCGTCGTCCTTGGCCCAGACCACAAACACGTCGGCAATCGGCGAGTTGGTGATCCACATCTTCGCGCCGCTCAGGAGATAGCCACCGTCGGTGGCGCGAGCGCGCGTGAGCATGCTGCCGGGATCGGAACCGTGATCAGGCTCGGTCAGGCCGAAGCAACCCACCCATTCGCCGCCGGCGAGTTTCGGCAGGTACTTCTGCTTCTGCGCCTCGGTGCCGTAAGCGTAGATCGGATACATCACGAGCGAGGACTGCACGCTCATGGCCGAGCGATAGCCGGAATCCACGCGCTCCACCTCGCGCGCAATCAGGCCATAGGCGACGTGACTCACGCCCGGACAGCCGTAGCCGTGGAGAGACGCGCCCAGCAGGCCCAGCGCGCCCATCTCGGTCATGATCTCGCGGTCGAAACGCTCATGCCGGTGCGCGTCACGCACGCGCGGCAGCAGACGTTCCTGGCAGTAGTTGCGTGTGGCCTCGCGCACCAGGCGCTCCTCGTCACTGAGCTGGGCTTCCAGCAGCAGCGGGTCTTCCCATTGAAAACTGGCGTGGCTCATCTGAGATTCGCGTTCCTGAATGTGATGGTTTGGAAAGTGAAAGATTCAGCCCGTCGCCTAGGGACGGGCCACCTGCGGCTTCTTGCCCCGGCGATAGACCAGCAGCGTGCGGCGAAACGAAATCACCAGCACGCCGTTCTGGTTGTGACCCTCGGTGCGCACCGTGACCACGCCGACGTCCGGCCGCGAGCGTGACTCGCGCGTCTCCAGCACCTCGGAGCGCGAGTAGAGCGTGTCACCCTCGAATACCGGGTTCGGCAGCCGCACCTCGTCCCAGCCCAGGTTCGCGAACACGTTCTGTGAAACGTCGGTGACGCTCTGGCCGGTGACGAGCGCCAGCGTCAGACAGGAATTGATCAGCGGGCGCCTGAACTCGGTCTGCGCGGCGTAGTGCTGGTCGAAGTGCAGCGGCGCGGTGTTCTGCGTCATCAGCGTGAACGAGATGTTGTCGTTCTGCGTCAGCGTGCGGCCCAGCGGATGGGGGTAGACATCGCCCACCTCGAAATCCTCGAAAAAGCGTCCTTCCCAGCCGGTCTTGACCGCCATGCTCGCTGATCCTGTGTTCGTTCATGTATGAGCCGGACGCCCGCCCATTTGAGCCCCGGCGAGCGACCAGATTGATTAGACTGATTACCTACTAATTCTAACAATTGTTTGGCCTTGCTGGCGGCATCCCGGCCGCCTGGCCAGATCGGGGGAGAGCATGGTCGACGCAAACTGGCTGCACGGCATCCTGACGGATGTGCAGGCCAACTGGTTTCTCTACGCCTCCATGCCGCTGGTGGCCGCGGCCATCGGCTACGGCACCAAGATCGCGGCCATTCACATGATGTTCCAGCCGCTCAAGTTCGTCGGCATCCGGCCGCCCTACCTGGGCTGGCAGGGCATCATTCCGCGCAATGCGGCGCGTATGGCAACCATCGCCTGCGACACGCTCACCTCGCGTCTGCTCAAGCCCGAAGAACTGTTCGACCGCCTCGACCCGTTGCGCGTGGCGATGGCCGTCGATCAGCCCCTGCGAGCGGCGGTCGAGGAAATCGTTCACGAAGTGTTCGAGCACTATTCGCCGGGCCTGTGGACCGCGGCGCCCGCCTCGATGAAGCGCACCATGATCCGGCGGGTCCAGGACAAGTCGCCGCAACTGATCGAGGACATCATGTCGAAGATCCGCGGCGACCTGAACTCGGTATTCGATCTCAAGGACATGGTGGTGAGCAATCTTGTGAAGGACAAGGAACTGCTCAACCAGATGTTCCGCGAGGTGGGTCGCGGCGAATTCCGGTTCATCCGCAATTCCGGCATCTACTTCGGCTTCGTGATCGGCTGCGTGCAGGCGCTGGCCTGGGCGTTGACGCACTCGATGTGGATCATGCCGCTGTTCGGCGGACTCACCGGCTGGCTCAGCGACTGGCTGGCGCTGAAAATGGTCTTCCGGCCCAAGGAGCCCACGCGCTACCTCGGCTTGTTCACCTGGCAGGGGCTGTTCATCAAGCGCCGCCAGCAGGTGGCCTCGGAGTACGGCCGGCTCATGGCGCAGCGCGTGCTCACGCCCAGCGCCGTCATGGCCTCTATCCTGCGCGGCCCGCTGTCCGACCGCCTGTACACGATGATCCAGAACGAGGTCCGCGCCGCGATCGACGAGCAGGCGGGATTCGCGCGGCCACTGGTGGTGCTGTCGGTGGGAGGCGACAAGTACCTGGAGATGAAGCGCCTGGTCGCGGGCAAGATCGTGGAACGCCTGCCCGAGGCCATGCGCCACGTCGAGGCCTACGCATTCGAGGCGCTCGACATCGAGAACACGCTCAAGACCAAGATGGCGCAACTCACGGTCGACGAGTATGAGGGCCTGCTCCGTCCGGCCTTCCAGCAGGACGAGTGGATCCTGATCGCGGTGGGTGCCGCCTTGGGCTTCCTGGTCGGCGAGATGCAGGTCCACGTGATGCTTGCCTTTGCCGTGAATCCACAATGACAGCTGCCGAATACACAATGCGAAACGATTCTGACTGCACCGCGCGATGCGCGGTGGGAGAACCATCATGACGGATACCCGAGCCTTCAACTCCGCCGACCTGCACTCACTCGAGGGCTGGGGCGGCGGACCGGAGATGAGTCACTTCGAAGGCGTGATGTGGCGCCTGGACGTCAACCCGCACATGCGTTCGACCATGACCGGGGTGGAGATCCTCGACCACGCGCCGGACTGGCAGCGTCTGCGCGCCGCCCACGAGCGCCTCACGGCGTCGATTCCGCGCTTCAGGCAGCGCGTGGTGGAACCCCTGTTCGGTCTGGGCACGCCGCACTGGGTGGATGACCCGGACTTTTCGCTCGACTACCACCTGCGCCGCCTGCGCGTGCCGGAACCGGCCACGCCGCGTCAGTTGCTGGAACAGGCGCAGTGGATCGCGATGACGCCCTTCGACCGCGCCCGCCCGCCGTGGGAGGTGATCCTGATCGAGGGCCTGGCCGACGGCCGCGCGGCCTACGTGCTGAAAATGCACCACGCCCTGTCCGACGGCCACGGCATGATGCAGTTGCTCTCGCAGGCACACAGCCACAGCGCCCAACCAGGACCGCCGGTGGAACAGCCGGCGCGCCAGCCCGCCGCCCCGCTGCCCTCCACCGGTGCGGTGCTGGGGCGGCAAGTGCGCGCAGGCCTGTCGCGACTGCCGCAGCAGACGCGCAAGCTGGTCGCCGACGTGGCGCAGGGCCTGCAGCGTCCTGACGCGGCGCGCGAGGCACTGCGATATGTGCAGTCAGCAGCGCGCATCCTCGGCCGCAAGCCGGCACCCAAGTCGCCGCTGATCGCCGGCCGCAGCCTGTCATGGCATTTCGACGCGCTGGATTTTCCGCTGGACGATTTCAAGGCCGCCGCCAAGCGTGCCGGTGCCAGCCTCAACGATGCCTACATCGCCGGTATCGCCGGCGGGTTCCGGCGCTATCACGAGCAACTCGGCCAGCCCATCGCCAAGTTGCCCATCGTGTTCCCCGTCAGCGTACGCACCGCGGCGGACGGCCTCGGCGGCAACCGTTTCGTCGGTGGCCAATTCGACGCGCCGCTGGACGAACCCGATCCGGTCGCCTGCATGAAGACGGTCGGCGCGTTCGTGGAGACACTGCGCGCGGAGCCGGCGCTCGACGTGCTGTTGCGCGTGATGCCGATTGTCGGCCGCCTGCCCACGCCGCTGCTCGGCAAGATGATGTCCGGCGTCACTGCCGCCCAGGACGTGCAGGCCACCAACGTGCCGGGGCTGCGCCGCCCGGTGTACATCGCCGGTGCGAGAGTCACCCACTTCTTCGGCTTCGGTCCCCTGCCCGGCTGCGCCGCCATGTTCGCGATGCTCTCGCACGACCAGCGCTGCTGCATCGGCATCAACACCGACGCCGCCGCCGTGCGCGAGCCGGATCGCCTGGTGGAATGCCTGCGCCTGAGCTTCGACGAGATCATGGGCATTCCCGGAATCACCGAGGTCTTCGCCGGGCCGGGCAAGCCGTAGGGAACTTCGTCGGCCGGGAGTCGGCACGACACTGACGTCGTGCCAACTCCCGCGGCCGAACAAAAAAGAAGCCTCTTTGCCCCTCGCAATCTAACAGGTGTTTGTTAGACTGACGCCTCGCAGCCGGGATGTCTGTCGCTTGCATAACGCCGCTGCGATCCATCACGTGACCGAGGAACAAGCATGATCGGCATCACCTGTTACGGCGCCTATGTGCCAAGACTGCGGCTCAGCCGTGCCGCGGCGGCCCAGGCCAACGCATGGGCCAATCCGGGCCTGCTCGCCCAGGCGCGCGGCGAGCGCTCGATGGCCAACTGGGACGAGGACAGCCTGACGATGGCGGTGGAAGCCGCACGCGACGCGCTGGCCGGCCGCAACACGGACGGCATCGGCGCCCTCTACTTCGGCTCCACCACGCATCCCTTCGCCGACCGCCAGAACGCGGGCCTGGTCGCCTCCGCGCTCGACCTGCCGGAATCGATCAGTTCCTCCGACTTCGGCGGCGCGCAGAAGGCCGGCACCGCCGCGCTGATCGCAGCACTCGACCGCGCGACGGCCGGACGCCCGGGCGAGGCCCTGGTGGTGGCCGCCGAACATCGCCGGGCGCGTCCCGGCAGCGCCCAGGAGTTGCAGTACGGCGATGCCGCCGCTGCCTTCACGATCGGCAATTCCGCAGTGATTGCCGAGTTCCTCGGCAGCCACAGCGTGTCGGTGGATTTCGTCGATCATTACCGCGCGACGGGCCAGGAATTCGATTACATCTGGGAAGAGCGCTGGCTGCGCGACGAGGCGTTCCAGAAGTGGGTGCCGGCCGCGGTGACAGCCGGGCTGGAAAAAATTGGGATCGCCCCCGGCAGCATCCATCACTTCGTGCTGGCCGAGCCGGTCGCCAAGCTCTCCGCGCTGGTCGCCAAGCGTTGCGGCATCACCGAGACCGCCATCGCCGACAGCCTGCTCGGCGTGGTCGGACATGCCGGCTCGGCGCACGCCCCGCTGATGCTTGCCGCGGCACTGCAGAAGGCGCAAGCCGGACAGACCATCGTGGTCGTCGGCTTTGGCCAGGGTTGCGACGTGCTGGCCTTCCGCACCACCGCCGCGCTGGGCGAACTGCCCGCGCGCAGCGGCGTCGCCGGCAGTCTCAAGCGCCGCAAGGAAGAAAAGAATTACCCGAAGTTCCAGTCCTTCAACGAGACCGTCTCGCCGGAAAAAGGTCTGCGCGGCGAAGCCAATCCGCAGACCGCGCTGTCGGCGATGTACCGCAACCGCCGCATGCTGTCCGGGCTGGTCGGGGGCAGTTGCACGAAGTGCGGCACCGCGCAGTTCCCGCCCGCCGACATCTGCGTCAATCCGTCCTGCCATCACCAGGGACCGATGCAGCCGTACCGCTTCGCCGACGAGGCGGGCCGCATCAAGACCTGGTCCGCGGACTGGCTCACCTACACGCCCGACCCGCCCGCGCACTACGGCATGGTGGAGTTCGAGCGCGGCGGTCGCTTCGTCGCCGACATCACCGACTGGGATCTCGGCAAGGTCGAGGTCGGACAGCCGGTCCGCATGGTGTTCCGCGTGCGCGGGCGCGATGCGCAACGCGGCATGGTTCGCTATTTCTGGAAGGCCGCGCCGCTGGCCGGCACGGGGGAGCACTGAGATGAGCAGCGGAATTCGCGACAAGGTCGCCATCCTGGGAATGGGCTGCTCGCGCTTCGGCGAGCGCTGGGACATGGGTGCCGAGGAACTGATGGTGGAGTCCTTCACCGAGGCTCTCACCGACGCCGGCATCGGCCGCGAGCAGGTTCAGGCCGCCTGGCTGGGCTCCTGCATGGACGAGGTCAACATCGGCAAGTCGGCGCTGCCGGCCTCGATGGCCCTGCGCCTGAACAATATCCCGGTGACGCGAGTCGAGAACTACTGCGCCACCGGCACCGAGGCCTTTCGCGGCGCGGTGTATGCGGTGGCGTCCGGTGCCTGCGACATCGCGCTCGCCATCGGCGTGGAAAAACTCAAGGACACCGGCTACGGCGGATTGCCGGGGCTGGATGTCGGCTCGATGCCGCCGCTGTGGTGGCCGAACCTGTCGGCACCCGGTGTGTTCGCACAGGTCGCGAGCGCCTACATGAACCGCTACAAGGTGCCGCGCGATGTGCTCAAGCGCGCGCTCGCGGAAATTTCCGCCAAGAGCCACGCCAACGGCGCCAAGAACCCGAAGGCGCATCTGCGCAACCCGGTGAGCTGCGACACCATCATGGCCTCGCCGATGATCGCCGAGCCGCTGGGCCTGTTCGACTGCTGCGGCGTGTCCGACGGCTCGGCCGCGGCCATCGTCACCACGCCGGAGATCGCCAGGTCGCTGGGCAAGCATCCCGACCAGATGGTCACGGTCAAGGCGCTGCAACTCGCGCTGTCGAATGGTTCCGAAGGCGGCTACAACGACTGGGACGGCTCCTACATCCACACCACGCGCGTCGCCGCGAAGCGTGCTTACGCCGAAGCCGGCATCACCCGGCCGCGCGATGAAATCTCGATGTTCGAGGTTCACGACTGCTTCTCGATCACCGAACTGGTGACGATGGAGGACCTGTCACTGTCCTCCGATGGCGGCGCGATCAAGGACGTGATGGACGGCTTCTACAACGCCGACGGCAAGATTCCCTGCCAGATCGACGGCGGCCTCAAGTGCTTCGGCCATCCGATCGGCGCGTCCGGCATCCGGATGGTCTACGAGATGTACCTGCAACTGCTCGGCCGCGCCGGCGAGCGTCAGCTCAAGAACCCGCGCTACGGCCTGACCCACAACCTCGGTGGCTTTCCGCACCAGAACGTCGTCGGCATTTCCATCGTCGGACGCTACCAATGAATTTCATCTTTCAACTGCACCGGAAAACCTGCGCATGAAACCACTCGCGGCCATTGTCGCCGTGTCCGAGATGAAGCCCGGACGCTACCCGAACTACAACGGCATGGAGATGTACCGGCAGGTCATCTCGCAGTTCCTGCGCGAATGGCCGCAACTGCGGCCCTCGGATATCGGTGGCCTGCTGTCAGCACCCGCCGGCATGGCCTCGGCCGACGGCACCGATGTGTTCGCGCACGAAAAGATCTCGGAAGAACTCGGCATCGAGCCGACCTTCAGCGAGACCATCAATGCCGGCGGCGGCACCTACGCGCTGATGCTGATCCGCGCGTCCCTGGCCATCGAGCGCGGACTCTGCGATTCCGTGCTCTGCCTGGGTGCCGGGCGCTTCCCCAACGTGGGCAGCGGCATGGCCGAGATGATGAGCAAGCTGATCAGCCATCCCGAGTTCGAATATCCGTACGGCACCTATATCCCGCCGATCTTCGCGCTCAACGCCACGCGCCACATGCACGAATTCGGCACCACGCGCGAGCAGCTCGCGCAGGTCGCGGTGTCGCAGCGCGAATGGTCGCTGCTGCATCCGGATGCGCTGATGGCCCCGCAGGGGCGGCTGACGATCGACAAGGTGCTGTCCTCGCGCCCGATCACCTACCCGTTCAATCTGCTCGACTGCTCGGTGCCCAGCGAAGGCGGATCGGCGGTGCTGGTGGTGTCGCCGAAGATCGCCCAGCGCTACGCCAAGAAACCCTGCTTCCTGTATGGCTTCGGCGAGAAGCACACTCATTCCAGCATCAGCCAGGCGCATGACCTGACCACGCTCGGCTCCAGGGAAACCTCGGCGCAGGCCTACCGCATGGCCGGTGTCGGACCCAAGGACATGGACTTCGCCCAGCTCTACGACTCCTTCAGCATCAACCCGATCATCTACGCCGAAGATCTTGGCCTCTGCGCCAAGGGCCAGGGCGGCGCGTTCTTCGCCGGCGGCCGCACCGCGCCGGGCGGCGAATTCCCGGTCAATACCTATGGCGGGCTGATGTCCTTCGGCCACGTCGGCGATGCCTCCGGCCAGACCATGATCGTGGAAGCGGCACGCCAGATCATGGGTATTGCCGGCGAAGCACGCCAGTTGAAGAAAGCCGATCTCGGCGTCGTTCACTGCTACGGCGGAATGATGTCCGAGCACGCCACCCTCGTTCTCGGGAGCGCGTCATGAGCAACCCCGCCGTCAACCCCAAGCCGATCCCCGAAATCAACGCCCACAGCAAGCCCTACTGGGACGGCGCACAGCGCGGCGAGCTGATGATTCAGCGCTGCCGCGGCACCGGCAAGCCCTTCATGTACGCGCGCTGCTGGAGCCCCTTCGACTTCTCGCCCGACCCCATCTGGGAAAAGGCCAGCGGGCTGGGCACGGTGTTCAGCTACACCGTCGTGTACCAGCCGCCGTATGCGGCATTCAAGGCCGACTGCCCGTTCGTGATGGCCATCATCCAGCTCGACGAAGGTCCGCAGATGATGAGCAACGTCCTCAACTGCGATCCGGAATCCGTGCGCATCGGGATGAAGGTCAAGGTCTGCTTCGAGACCCGCAGCGGCGGCTTCAAGATTCCGCAGTTCGAACCGGCCTGAATCCTTCAATAGCGAGCATCCCATGAGCGAAGAATCCGTCGCTGCCGTCCGTGAAGCCGCCGAGGGGCTCACCCGCGGCATCTCGCGCGAATACTGGTTGCAGTGCGCGAAGGAAAAGAAGTTTCCGCAGAAACTCTGGGACGCGATGGCCGAAACCGGCCTTCTCGGTCTGACCGTGCCCGAGGAATACGGCGGCAGCGGCGGCGGCCTGTCCGAACTGATGGTGCTCAACGAGGTCACTGCCCGCGCCGGCGTCATCTCGCTGTTCTTCGTGCTCGGCAGCTTCGCGCGCATGCCGATCATCAAGCACGGCACACCGGCGCAGATCAGAAAATTCGTCACGCCCACCGCCACCGGCGAGGGCAAGATGTGCTTCGGCGTGACCGAGCCCAATGCCGGCACCAACACCTTCCGCCTGCAGACCACGGCCGCAAGGAACAGCGGCGGCTGGCTGGTCAACGGCTCCAAGGTGTTCATCACCGGCGCGAAGGAATCGACGTCGATGCTGCTGATCGCGCGCACCTCGGCGTTCGATCCGGCCAAGCCGCGCGGCGGGCTGTCGCTGTTCATCCTGGATTCGCACACGCCGGGCATCGAGTACCAGCGCCTGAACATCGAGGTGCTCGGCGAAAGCCAGTACCTGGTGTTCTTCAAGGATGCGCAGCTGCCGCAGGACGCGCTGATCGGCGAAGAAGGCAAGGGCATGAAGTACCTGTTCGACGGCCTCAACACCGAGCGCCTCGCGCTGGCCTCGATGGCCGTGGGCCTGGGCAATCGCGCGCTGGACAAGGCGGTGGCGTACTCGAAGGAGCGCTCGCCTTTTGGCACGCCCATTGGCAGCTACCAGGGCCTGCAGCACCCCATGGCACGCGCCAAGGCGCATCTCGAAGCCTCGCGCCTGATGATGCTGGAAGCCGCCCGCACCTTTGATCGTGGGGAGGACGCCGGCCCGCTGTCGAACATGGCCAAGCTGCTCACCTCGGAGGCCTGTGACGAGGCGGTGGACATTGCGCTGCAGGTCCATGGCGGCTACGGCTTCGACCAGGATTACGACGTGGTCACGCTGTGGCCCTTCGCCCGCCTGATGCGCGTGGCGCCGGTCAACAACGAGATGATCCTCAACTACATCGGCGAGCACGTGCTCGGCCTGCCGCGCTCGTACTGAACCACCTGCTCACTCGAACGATCCCCGTCATGGCCAATGATCTGTCCGTCACCGTCGCGCCCTATCTGTTCAGGGAACGCTGGAACGAAAGCCCGTTCATGCAGGCCCAGGGGCTGACGGCCGAGGAGATCGCGCCCGGCGAGGTGGCGATTCACCTGCGCTCGCCCACGCTGGCCCAGCGCGGCGCGGGCGGGCCGCCGGACGCCATCAACGGCGGGGTGATTTCCTACATGTTCGACGGCGCGCTGGGCTATGCCATCGTCTCGGCACAGATCCCGCGCCTGGAGGCTGCAGGCCTGTCCCGGGCTGCCTATTCGCAGGTCACGATGAATCTCGACATCACCTACCTCGCGGCCGCGCAGGGCGGGTCGTTCAGCGCCGTCGGCAGGGTGTTGCGCGTCGGCCGCAGCACCGCCTTTGCGCAGGGCGAACTGCTCAACGGACGTGGCGAGGTCTGCGCCACCGCCAAGGGCATCTGGCGCGTGTTCTGGCCGCTGCAGTGAGCCGCCCACTTCTTCTTAACCGAATCCGAACATGAAACCTGCTTCCCTACGCATCGGCTGCGCCTCCGGCTTCTGGGGCGACACCGAGTACGCCGCCGCCCAGCTGGTGACCAGAGGCAACATCGATGTGCTGGTCTTCGACTACCTGGCCGAAGTCACCATGTCCCTGCTGATCCGGGTCAAGGCCAAGGATCCCAACGCCGGTTTTGCGCCGGACTTCGTGACCACGCTCAAGCCGCTGCTCAAGGAGATCAAGGCGCGCGGCATCAAGGTGGTGAGCAATGCCGGCGGCGTCAATCCCGCCGCCTGCCGCGAAGCGCTGGCCAGGGCGGCACAGGCCGAGGGCGTGGAGCTGAAGATCGCCGCCGTGCTGGGCGATGACCTGCTGCCGCAGACGGAAAGCGCACGCGGTGAAGGCACGCGCGAGATGTTCTCCGGCCAGGCGATGCCGGCAAGGATCATGAGCGCCAATGCCTATCTCGGTGCCTTCCCGATCGCCGCCGCGCTGGAAGCCGGCGCGGACATCGTCGTGACCGGCCGCTGTGTCGACAGCGCGGTGGTGCTCGGCCCATTGATCCAGGCCTTCGGCTGGAAGCAGCACGACTACGATCAATTGGCCCAGGGCAGCCTGGCCGGCCACATCATCGAATGCGGCGCGCAGTGCACTGGCGGCAACTACACCGACTGGCATCTGGTCAAGGGCTGGGACGACATGGGCTTCCCGATCGCCGACTGCTCGCCCGACGGCAGCTTCGTGATCGAAAAGCCCGCGGGCTCCGGCGGCCTGATCGTGCCGTCCACGGTGGGCGAGCAGATGGTCTACGAGATCGGCGATCCGCGCGCCTACCTGCTGCCCGACGTGAACTGCGACTTCACCCAGGTGACGCTCGAACAGGTCGGCGAGCAGCGCGTGCGCGTCGCGGGTGCCAGGGGCAGCGCACCCACGCCACACTGCAAGGTCAGCGCGACCTATCTCGACGGCTTCCGCGCCACCGCCATGTTCATGATCGGCGGCATCGACGCCTCGACCAAGGGCACGCGCACCGCCGAGGCGCTGCTCGCGCGCTGCCGGCGTCTGTTCGCCGAGCGCAGCCTGGGAGACTTCAGCGAAACGAGCATCGAGGTCCTTGGTGCCGAAGCGACCTACGGCCCGCATGCGCGGGTGCAGCCGCGCGAGGTAATGGTGAAGATCGGCGCGCGTCACCCGAACAAGGATGCGCTGGACATCTTCTCCCGCGAGATGGCGCCGATGGCGCTGGCCACCTCCCCCGGCATCACCGGCTTCCTCGGCGGCCGTCCCAAGGTGCAGCCGGTGGTGCGCCTGTTCTCCTACCTGTGGCCGAAATCGATGATCCCGGTGCGCCTGGAACTCGATGGCCAGGACCTGGCCTGCCCGCAGATGAGCGGCCTGCCTTTCGATCCCGCAAAGCTCCCCGACATCGGTGGACCGCTACCGGCAGCCGCGGCGTTCGCCGATGGCACGCGCCTGGTGCCGCTGGTGCAGCTCGCCTACGGCCGCAGCGGCGACAAGGGCGACTCCGCGAACATCGGCATCCTCGCGCGCAAGGCCGACTACCTGCCCTACATCCGCGCGGCGCTGACGGCTGATGCGGTCGCGAAATGGTTTGCCCACCGCGCCGAAGGGCCGGTGCATCGCTGGGACATGCCCGGTGTCCTGGGCCTGAATTTCCTGCTGGAAAAAGCGCTCGGCGGCGGCGGCATGGCCTCGATCCGCATTGATCCCCAGGGCAAGGCCTACGCGCAGATGCTGCTCGACTTCCCCGTTCCCGTGCCTGCCGGGCTTGTGACCGAATGAGCCCGCAACCGATACGGCGACTGCTGGTCGCCAACCGCGGCGAGATCGCCGCCCGCATCCTGCGTACCGCGCGCGCACGCGGCATCAGCACGGCCATCGTGCGCCACCCGGACGAGGAAGGCGGCCTGGCACCACGCCTGGCCGACGCCTGCCTGACCATCAACGGCGCGACACCGGTGGCGGCCTATCTCGACGTGGCCGAGATCGTGCGCGTGGCGCGCGAATGGGGCGCGGACGCGGTGCATCCGGGCTACGGCTTCCTGTCCGAGAACGCGCGCCTCGCGCGCGGTCTGGCCGAGGCCGGCATCCGCTTCGTCGGACCCACGCCCGAGGTCATCGAGCTGATGGGCGACAAGATCCGCGCGCGCAATTTCGTCGTCGAGCGCGGCTTCCCGGTCGCGCCCAGCGCCGTCGAGGCGGATGACCCGGCCACGTTCGCCAGACGTGCGCTCGCCGTCGGCCTGCCCATCCTGATCAAGCCCGCCGCGGGCGGCGGCGGCAAGGGCATGCGCATCGTGCGCGACGCGGCGGTGCTGGAAACCGAACTCGCCACCGCGCGCCGCGAGGGCGAGCGCTACTTCGGCGACGGCCGCCTGTTCGTCGAGCGTTACGTCGAGCGCCCCCGGCACATCGAGGTGCAGGTGCTCGGCGACAGCCACGGCAACGTCGTGCATTTCGGCGAGCGCGAGTGCTCGGTGCAGCGGCGATTCCAGAAGATCATCGAGGAAACGCCCTCACCGGCGCTGACGCCGCAGAAGCGCGCCGACATCTGCGAGGCCGCGGCCGGCATCGCGCGCGCGGCCGGTTACGTCGGCGCCGGCACGGTGGAGTTCATCTACGGTGCCGGCGGCGAGTTCTACTTCCTGGAAATGAACACGCGCCTGCAGGTCGAGCACCCGGTCACCGAGATGGTCACCGGCTTCGACCTGGTGGCCGAGCAGTTGCGCGTCTGCGAGGGCGAGGCGCTTGGCTACGCGCAGTCCGCAATCACCACGCAGGGTCATTCCATCGAGCTGCGCATCTGCGCCGAAGACCCCGCGCAGGGCTTCGTGCCGGCCACCGGAACCATCCATCTGCTGCGCGAGGCCAGCGGTCCCGGCGTGCGCGTGGACAGCGGCGTACACCAGGGTCAGCGCGTCGGCTCGGACTTCGACCCCCTGCTGTCGAAGCTGATCGTGCATGGCCGTGATCGCCGCGAGGCCATTGCGCGCGCGCGACAGGCCTTGCGTGACACCGCGCTGCTCGGCGTGACCACCAACACGGCCTATCTGGATCGCGTGCTCGCCCACCCGCTGTTTGCGGCCGGCGACTACAGCACCGCGTTTCTCGACGAGCAGTCTGCCGTGCTGTCGGGCAAGGACGAGGTCCAGCCCCTGGACCTGCTGATGGCCGCGGCCGCTCTGAGCGACCGCCAACTGGTCGACGCCGCCTCCTCGGTGCCGGCGATCTACGCCGCGATGGGCGGCTGGCGCAACTGAACAATCGACCATGAAAAAAATTCTAGCCATCGACGGCGAGCAGTACGCCTGCACGCTGACACGCACACCCGGCAGCCTGCGCCTGCAGGCCGGCGAACGCAGCTTCGACTGCGCGCTCGACGCGCTCGGCGACGGCCGCTACCGCGTGCGCGCCGGCGATGCGCGGCGCGAAGCGCTGATTGCCCAGCACGGTGATCAGGTCTGGATCCACCTGGATGGCCGCACGCACACGATCCAGCGCATAAACCCGCTCGACCTCCTCGCCGCCAGCGGCCGCGGCGGCGCGGACAGCGCCCTGTCGCCGATGCCCGGCACCATCCTCACCGTGCAGGTGAAGGTCGGCGAGACGGTGAAATCCGGCCAGGTCCTGCTCACCATGGAAAGCATGAAACTGGAAGTGACCATCACTGCGCCGCACGACGGCGAGATCGCCGAAGTGCTGTGCGCACCCGGACAGAGCGTGCCGGTCAAGGCCACCCTGGTGCGCTTCGCGGCAAAGGCGGAGGCCACCTCATGATGCAGCGTATCGAAACGCGGATATCGCCGGCCTCGACCGCGTTCCGCGCCAACAGCGTGGCGATGCAGCGCATCTGCGGCGACTTCAAGGCCCTGCAGGAACGCATCCGTCACGAGCGCCCGCAACGCGACATCGAACGCCTGCGGCGGCAGAAGAAACTGCTGGTGCGCGAGCGGCTGGAATTGCTGCTCGACCCAGGCACGCCGTTTCTCGAACTCTCCAGCATCGCGGCCTACGATCAATTCAACGGCGAGGCGCCGGGCGCGAACGTCATCGCCGGCATCGGCGTGGTCGGCGGCCGCGAGGTGATGATCCACGCCGACGATTCCAGCAACAAGGGCGGCGCCTGGTATCTCTTGTCGGCGCCGAAGATCGTGCGCGCGCTGGAAATCGCCATCGAGAACCGCCTGCCCGTCGTACACCTCTGCGACAGTGCGGGCGGCTATCTGGAAGACCTCTCCGGCGTGTATGTGATGGGCGGCCGCGTGTTCCGTCACCAGTGCATCCTGTCGAAGATGGGCATTCCGCAGGTCGCCGTGGTGCTCGGACACTGCACCGCCGGTGGCGCCTACGTGCCCGCCCTGTGCGAACACACGATCATGGTGCGCGGCACCGGCGCGGTGTTTCTCGGCGGCCCGCCGCTGGTGAAGGCCGCGACCGGCGAGGAAGTCACGGTCGATGCGCTCGGCGGTGCCGACATGCATACCTCGGTGTCCGGCGTGGCGGACTACCCGGTGGACAGCGAGGAAGAAGGCATCGCGCTGGCCCGCGCCATCGTCTCCAGCTTCTCGCAGCCGAAGAAGCACTTCGACTGGGTGGATGCCGAGGCGCCCTACTACGATCCGCGCGAGCTGTACGGCATCGTTCCGGTGGACTACAAGACCCAGTTCGACATGCGCGAGGTGATCGCGCGCATGGTCGATGCCAGCCGCTTCCAGGAATACCAGCCGAACTACGGCACGACCCTGGTCTGCGGATGGGCGCGGCTGTGGGGCTGCAAGGTGGGCCTGCTCGGCAACAACGGCGTGCTGTTCTCCGACAGCTCGCTCAAGGCCGCGCACTTCATCCAGCTCTGCAACCAGATGGGCACGCCGATGATCTTCCTGCAGAACACCACCGGCTACATGATCGGGCGCGAGTACGAGGAGCGCGGCATCACCAAGGACGGTGCCAAGATGCTGATGGCACAGGCCGGCTCCGAAGTGCCCAAGCTCACCGTCGTCACCAGCGGCGCGTTCGGCGCCGGCTACTACGGCATGTGCGGCCGCTCCTGGGACCCGCGCATGATCTTCTCCTGGCCGCAGGCCAAGATGGGCGTGATGGGGCCGGAGCAGGCCGGCAACACGCTGGCCGACGTCAAGCTGCGCCAGTTGCGCCGTGATCGTCCCGAGGCCGGCGACGAGGAAGTGGCCGAGCTGCGCAAGCGCACGCGCGAGAAATCCGAGCGTGAGACCAGCACCCTGTGGTTCTCCGCGCGCTGCCAGGACGACGGCGTGCTCGATCCGCTCGATACGCGCAACGCGCTCGGCATCGCGCTGTCCTGCGCGGCCAACGTGCCGCTCGCCGAGCAGCGCTATGGCGTGTTCCGGATGTGATTGACATGAACGACACTGCCTCCAGTGAAGACGATGCGCTGATCGACGCCATCGAGCGCTTCCTCGCGGGCGAGGTGCGGCCGGTGGCCATCGCCCTCGAACAGGCCGACGAATATCCGAAGGCCATCGTCGAGCAGATGCGCGACATGGGCCTGTTCGGCGCCATCATTCCCGAGGCCTATGGCGGACTGGGGCTCAGCGCGCAGACCTACGCGCGCCTGATCGAGACGATCGCGGCCGAGTGGATGTCGCTGTCCGGCATCATCAACTCGCACCTGATCATGGCTTCGGCGGTGCTGCGTTTCGGCACGGAAGCTCAGAAGGAATATTTTCTGCCCCGCTTCGCCAGGGCCGAGCTGCGCGGCGGCATCGCGCTGACCGAGCCGGACTGCGGCACCGACCTGCAGGCCATCCGCACCGTCGCCCGCCGCGAAGGCGAGCACTACCTCGTCAACGGCGCCAAGACCTGGATCACCAACGGGCTGCACGGCAACTGCTTCGCGCTGCTGGTCAAGACCGACCCCAAGGCCGACCCGCGCCACCGCGGCATGAGCCTGTTCATTGCCGAAAAAGGCCCCGGCTTCTCGGTGCCGCGCAAGCTGCCGAAACTGGGCTACCGCGGCATCGACACCGTGGAGATGCTGTTCCAGGACTACCGCATTCCGGCCGAGCGCCTGGTCGGCGGCGTCGAGGGCCGCGGACTGCAGCAGATTCTCGGCGGCCTGGAACTGGGCCGCATCAACGTCGCCGCGCGCGGGGTCGGCGTCGCGCGCTCGGCTTACGAGGAGGCGCTGAGTTATTCGCAGCAGCGCAAGACCTTCGGCAAGCCGATCTGCGAGCACCAGGCGATCCAGCTCAAGCTGGCCGACATGGCCACGCGCGTGCAGGCCGCCCGGCTGCTGGTGGACTCCGCCGCCCGCGCCTACGACGCCGGACGGCGCTGCGATCTGGAGGCGGGCATGGCCAAGCTGTTCGCCACCGAAGCCGCGATGGAAAACGCCGCCGAATCTCTGCGCATCCACGGCGCCTACGGCTATTCGCGCGAAGTGCGGGTGGAACGGCTGTACCGGGACGCGCCCCTGCTGGCGATCGGCGAAGGCACCAATGAAATGCAGCGCCTGATCATCGCGCGCCGCCTGCTCGACGCGGCGGCCCCTCGCCAGCAATAGAGGATCTTGTGAATTCCTCTACCGCGCTCGGCAGTAGAAGAATTCGGAACCTATCGGTACTGACCCAGTTCTCAGTGCTGACCCAGCGGCGTTCGGGCCACGATGCCGTCGAGCGACTGGGAGAGCTTGATCTGGCAGCCCAGTCTCGACCCGGGTCCGACACACTCGGCGAGTTCCAGCAACGATTTTTCCATGTCCTCTGCCGGCACCAGCTTGTCCAGCCATTCGGGCTCGATGAACAGGTGGCAGGTGGCACATGCGCAGCAACCGCCACAATCACCGTCGATACCCGGTATCAGGTTGCCAACCGCTGCTTCCATCAGCGACGTACCGTCGGCGACTTCGACCGAGCGGACGGTGCCGTTGTGTTCGATAAACGTGACCTTGATCATCTTTCATTCCTGTCTGGGAAGACCCCGCGGCTACGCGGGGCTTTCATGGCTGATGCGGTGCACTGAACGCCTCGCGAAGCGGGGGCTCAGGCGTCGATCCGCACCTGCATCGATTCATAGCCTTTGATGAACGGCGAAGCCACGCGCTCGGGTGCTCCGATCACCTTGATCTGCCCGGGTTTCGGCCAACGCTTAAGGACTTCCTCCCACAGGATGCGGATCTGCATTTCCGCCAACCGGTTGCCCACGCAGCGGTGAATGCCGAAACCGAACGACAGGTGCTGACGCGGCCGGGCACGATCAATGATGAAATTGTTGGGATTCTCGATGGCCTCTTCGTCGCGGTTGCCGGAGACGTACCACATCACCACCTTGTCGCCCTTGCGGATGTTCTTGCCGCCAAGCACGGTGTCTTCGGTCGCCGTCCGCCGCATGTGCGAAAGCGGCGTCTGCCAGCGCACGATCTCCGGAATCATCGACGCCACCAGCGCCGGGTTGGCGCACAGCTTTGCGTACTGCTCGGGATTTTCATTCAGCGCCAGCACGCCGCCGGTCATCGAACTGCGCGTGGTGTCGTTGCCACCGACGATCAGCAGCAGGACGTTGCCCAGAAACTCTTCGGGCGTCATGTTCCGGGTGCGCGCGTCATGCGCCATCATCGAAATCAGGTCGGACCGCGGCTCGGCGTTGACGCGCTCGTTCCAGAGCCGGGTCATGTACGCCGCGCACTCGCCCATGATCTGCATGCGGTGTTCTTCGGAGTCCACCAAGCCCTCGCCCGGCAGGGCCACGGTGGCATCAGACCAGTAGGTGAGCTTGGAACGGTCCTCCCAGGGGAAATCGAACAGGGTCGCCAGCATCTGGGTGGTGAGGTTGATCGAAACCTTGTCGACCCAGTTGAACTCCCGACCGACTGGCAAACTGTCCAGAGCCTCGCCTGTACGCCGGCGGATGATCCCTTCCATGCGCGCGAGATTTTCCGGCGCAACGATGGGGCTGACCGCCTTGCGATGCTCGTCGTGCTGCGGCGGGTCCATCTGGATGAACATCGGCAACTGCACTGCCGTATTGGAGTCGAGGATGGTGACGCCGCCCCTTCGCGAGTCCGAAGAGTAGATACCGGGAAGGGTTTCCACCTGCATGATGTCCTTGTACTTGGTCACCGACCAGTACGGACCAAACAGGCTCTTGGCGCAGTAATGCACAGGGTCCTCGCGGCGCAGTCGCTCGAAGTAGCCCCACATCGTGTTGCTGCGATACAACTCGGGATCGCTGACGTCGATGTCCTCGAGCGGGATCGCGTAGGCGGGGTTCTTCTGCTCCTGCGGAACGGCTGTGTATGCGGCATTCATCCTGTTTTCTCCTCGTGGTGGGTTCTCTGGCCTTCGGCTTCAACATCAAGCCGACCGACAACCTCTGTTATTGACACTTATATCAACGTCTCGAAGTACTGACAAATCCTGCGCTGGTGCATCAATCCGAAAAGCGTGTTGAGACCGGGGATCACGACATCCAGAATCCTTTCCGCTTCCTCCGGCGTCATGGCGCGAAACCGACTGCCCAGAAAATCCAGCTCATGCGCAACGGCCTCGTCGACCCATTCACTGATGTGCGTCAGAAATTCCGGCGAGACACCGACTGCGTTGCGGATCGCGACCCATTGCTTGACGAGGGCGGGATCGGGTTCGCGCCCCTTGTGCTCTGGGTAGCGGTCAAGACCGCTCAGGACAGTGCGCTCCTTTTTCGTCAATTGCCCGATATCCAGTAAAACCGGCGTTGCGTCGACCAGAATCGGTGCCGCCCGGCCGGATTGCAGACGCATCCGCAGGTGTTCCAAGCGCTCATCGTCATCGCCGGTAAATTCCAGACCTTCGTTCGCCATTACCAGCGTTCGTATGGTCTTCAGCGGAAGAAATCGTTCGCGTTGCAGCTGCTGGATCAATTCGAGCAGGCGTACGTGACGTTCCGAGTACCAACCCATGTTGCGCGAGGTCTTGACGGGCGCAGCAACAGCCCCTTCGTTACATAAAAACGGATGGTCTCGACCGAGACGCCGCCGAGTCTTGACAACTCGCCTATCCGATAGGCGGTTCCCGGAGGGGGTTGGGCGCGTCGGCTTTTCACTCGGTTCCTCACAAGTTGGACGGCTTTAGCCCTTCAGACCGTCGCCGCCCCGTTCGGGGCCCCTTCAGGCGGCCCTTTGTTCGTCCGGAATAGTCGATTTTCCGGGGACTTTCTTGCGCTTGAGCGCGTTCTCGAAATAGGCCTGGACGTAAGCGTTCAGGCGACGCTCGTGCAAAATCGAGAAAATTGAATTGATCGACGGGATGACCACATCCAGCAGTTTGCGCGCCTCGGTCGTAGACATGTGATCGATACGGCGCTGAAAGATCTCCAGCTCGCACGCAACAGCGGACTCGACCAGATCGATGATGTACCCTAGGTCGCGCGGGCTGAATCCGCGCTCCTCGGTGAGCCCGGCTTCCTTCATCTGCAACCAGACACGGGTGACCTCCACGTCGGAAAACGTGGCAACACCGGATTCCGCAAAGCCCAGTGCACGTAATTCTTTCTGCTCTCGCCGTGAGAGCCCCATTTCCTGTGCGAGCTTGCTCGGATCTTCGCTGACCACCAGATCGCGATGGTCCGTGACGAGGAGTCGGCGCAACTCGCCGAGCACTTCCGTCTGCTGTTCGGAAAATTCGAATTCTTCGGTCGCCCCCTGTATGAGGCTCTTGATCGCCTTGAGGGGTAGGAAGCGCTCGTTCTGCAGCTTGCGGATCAGCGACAGCAGTTCTAGATGGCGATCCGTGTACCAACCCATGTTCAGGGAAGTCTTGACCGGCGGAGGCAGGAGCCCCTGGTGAATGTAGAACCGGATGGTTTCCCGGCTGAATCCAGATGCCTCAACCAAATCCTTGATGCGATAAGGCGCTTCCGCCGGTCCCTCTGCCTTCTTTCTCGACACGTCTGTATTCCGTATTCCCAGCGAATACCATAGACCCAAGCAAGTTGCAGACCGTCAACGAACCAAGGGTTCGAGCCGTCAGCGAGATCCGGATCGCTGTCGCCAATGGGATGAGGTCGCAATCGGTCTCAGGGGCGGAGTTCCCAGAGAGCACACGCAAGCGGGCCAACAGATTAAACCGAAATCAGCACCAGCGTTCGATGCCGATGGCTGTCCGTTGCAGCGGCGACGTTGGATGAGCCGAAGCGAAGCGGACCGAAAAATTCAAGCATGGCTTTCGGTGCGACGGAGTGAAGCCCCTTGGTGTACCGCGCCCGGAAGCTCTGGCATCACCTCGATTTTGACCCTAAACTTAATAATCAGAGTTAATTTAAACTAGAAAAAAACGGGTTTCAACCCTGTCTCGACCTAAATAACAAATAAATGCACGAGGCTGCCCTTCGCGCCGAGGGGGAATCCTGCACGCACCCGGAGGACGCACGATATGACGACTCGCCTAGGGATTCTCTGATTAACCCCACCCCGGTACGGTAAAATTCGGGTACGGGAAAACACAAGGGAATCAACGCTATGAAGCAGATATCGCTGGCCTCGACGGGGTTTGAGAAGTTCAGCCGGGCGACGAAGCGGAGCGTGTTTCTGGCGGAGATGGACCGGGTGGTTCCTTGGTCGGTGCTCTGCGAGCTGATCGAGCCGGTGTACCCGCAGAACGAGGTTGGCCGTCCGCCGGTGGGTCTTGAGCGGATGCTGCGGATTCACTTCCTGCAGGCCTGGTTCAACCTGTCTGACCCGGCGGTGGAAGAAGCGCTGTACGACTCGGAAGCAATGCGGCAGTTCGTCGGCATCGATCTGGGCGTAGAGCGAGCACCGGACGAAACGACGATCTGCAAGTTCCGGCATCTGCTGACCAAGAACCAGTTGGGCAAGAAGGTCTTTGCCCGCGTGAACGAGCATCTGAAAGCCAGTGGCATGAAGCTGTCGACCGGCACCATCGTCGACGCCACGATCATCAGTGCGCCGTCGTCGACGAAGAACGGGTCCGGCAAGCGCGATCCGGAGATGCACCAGACGAAGAAGGGTAACCAGTGGTACTTCGGGATGAAGGCGCATGTCGGCGTCGACAGCCGGAACAAGCTGATTCACTCGGTGGAAGCCACCGCGGCCAATGTTCATGACGCCCGAGTGCTGCCGAGCCTGCTGCATGGCGAGGAGCGGCGGGTCTATGGCGATCAGGCCTACCGAGGCCAGAAGGACTTGCTGGCGGTCCATGCCCCGAAGGCCAAGGACTTCACCAACCAGCGCTACCGGTACAAGGGCGTCGTCGACGAGGTCGAGCGGATGAAGAACCGGACCAAGTCGAAGATCAGGGCCAGAGTCGAGCATGTGTTCGCGGTGATGAAGCTGAAGTTCGGCTTCACCAAGCTGCGCTACCGGGGCATTGAGAAGAACGCGCACCGACTGAACATCACCGCCGCACTCACCAACCTGTTCATGGCGAGGAAACATCTGCTCGCAGTGCAGGGGTAATCCGCCCGAAAGGCGGAAAACCGGGGTTGTTCAGAGCCCCGGAGCAGCAGATAGATCAGAAAATCGCCAATTCAACGGCTTCGGCCGAGATTCACAGCCCATGACTCTATTGCGCGCGGGATATTCAGAGATTCCCTAGTTCCCGCTCTCGATTTGGGCTGGTTGTACCTTGAAACGAAAGACACGCCCAATCATGTCGGCGCGTTGATGATCTTCGAACTGCCCACGAATGCCGGGCCGACCTACATGCGCGATCTAACTGACCATCTGCGGTCAATCGACACGCTTGTCAAGCCTTGGAATCTGCATCTGCGCGAGGGTCTGATGGCCGGTCTAGTGCCGATGCTTGACACCTCCGGCAAGCCGGACATGGAGTACCACGTCCGCAGGCTGGCCTTGCCGCAACCCGGTGGCGAACGCGAACTCGGAGAACTGGTTTCTCGCCTGCATGCCAATGCGCTGGACCTGCGCCGTCCGATGTGGGAGTGCCACGTCATTGAGGGCTTGGAGGGCAATCGTTTCGCCCTGTTCATCAAGATTCACCATGTGCTGATCGACGGCGTGGCCGGCATGCGCATGTTCCAGCGTGCAATGTCGGCGGTCCCCAGTGAAATCCGGCCTGCACCCTGGGCCTACGTGGACCCGAGCCGCTCGAAGGGGAAGAAGAAGCAGGCGAAGCCCATCGCGACCGAAGCACCCGTCCCCTCACGCCGCGGCCTGGTGATGAAATCGGTCGCCAACCTGTACCCCATGCTGATGCCACGGGCGCGACGCGTGCCCAATCTGGTCACCGCGTTCTCGGCCCCCAGCACCGTGCTGAATGGCCGTATCACCGTGCAGCGGCGCCTGTCCACACAGCGCTACCCGCTGGCGCGGCTCAAGCGCGTGGCAGATGCAGCCAAGGTGTCGGTCAATGACGTGGTGCTGGCGATCTGCGGCGCCGGCTTGCGTCGACTACTGTCCGAAGCCGGCGAACTGCCCGAGAAGACAAGTCTCAATACCTGCATCCCGATCAGCGTCCGCGCCGCGGACGAGATCAGCGTCGGCACGGCGATCAGCTTCGGCTTTGCCGACCTTGCGACCAACGAGACCGATCCCCTCGTGAGGCTGGAACGGGTCCACGCCTCCACGCGTGCACTCAAGGAGCAGATCAGCGCGCTGCCGCGCACCACGGTGGGCGCGTTCTCGCTGGCCGTAATGGGCCCTTACGCCTTGCAGCAGGCCCTGGGCCTGGCGGGCCGCACCCGGCCGATGTTCAACGTCGTCGTGTCGAATGTGCCGGGCCCCACGGAGCCGCTGCACCTGTTCGGGGCCCGTATGGAAGCGATGTACCCCGCCTCGGTGCTGTACCACGGGCAGGCCTTGAACATCACCTGCGTGCGCTACTGCGATGATCTGAATTTCGGTTTCACCGCCTGGCGCGACGCCCTGCCCCACGTCCAGCGCATCTCGGTGTACTGCGCGGAAGCGTTGACCGAACTGGAAAGCGCGTTGGAACTGCCAGCCGCAGTCTGACGGCGCGGGGGCGGTCCTGAACCACGCGGGCCGGGCCCCGAACCTTCATCATTGCTTTAGGAGAGTCTCTGTGACCCGTTTTTCACCGTGCGGCGGTCGCCGTGCAAGCTTGCGTTTCCTGCTGTTGCTCGCGGTCAGCAGCAACGCTGTGGCCGGGGGCACCGCGGTAGATGCCGCGCGGCTCGCTGCGGCCGGGGCCGAGACCTCGAACTGGATTCAGCACGGCCGCACCCAGGACGAGCAGCGCTACAGCCCGCTGACCCAGATCAGCGGCGCCAACGTCAAGGATCTTGGCCTGGCCTGGTACCTGGACCTGGGCACCAAGCGCGGGCTGGAAGGCACGCCCCTGATCGTCGACGGCGTGATGTATTTCACCGGCGAATGGGGCACGGCCTACGCGGTGGACGCGCGCAGCGGCAAGCTGCTGTGGCAGAACGATCTCAAGGTGGACCGCGACCGCGGCCAGTACGGCTGCTGCGACATCGTCAACCGCGGCATGGCGATGTGGAACGGAAAGGTCTATGTCGGCACCTTCGACGGGCGGCTGGTCGCGCTCGATGCCGCGACCGGCACCATCGTCTGGGACAAGCTCACCGTCGACCTTGCGCGCCCCTACACCATCACCGGCGCGCCGCGCGTGGTGAAGGGCAAGGTGCTGATCGGCAACGGCGGTGCGGAACTGGGCGTGCGCGGTTATGTCAGCGCCTATGACGCCGAGACCGGCGACATGGCCTGGCGCTTCTACACCGTGCCCGGCGACCCTTCCAAGCCCTTCGAAAGCCCAATTCTGGAGAAGGCCGCAGCGACCTGGGATCCGAGCGGCAAGTACTGGGAAATCGGCGGCGGCGGCACCGTCTGGGATTCGATGGCCTACGACCCGGAGCTGGATCTGCTCTACATCGGCGTCGGCAACGGCTCGCCCTGGAACAAGGAGATTCGCAGCCCGGCCGGCGGCGACAATCTGTTCCTGTCCTCCATCGTCGCGCTGCGTCCGGAGACCGGCGAGTACGTCTGGCACTACCAGACCACGCCCGGCGATGGCTGGGATTACACCGCCACCCAGCATCTGGTGCTGGCCGACCTGGAAATCGCTGGCAAGCCGCGCAAGGTCATCCTGCAGGCGCCCAAGAACGGCTTTTTCTATGTGCTGGACCGCGCCAGTGGCGAATTGCTGTCCGCCGAAAACTACGTGCATGTGTCCTGGGCCAAGAGCATCGACCTCAAGACCGGCCGCCCCGTCGAGACGGACAATAGCTACAAGACCAGCCCGGTGTACCAGTTCCCCTCGCCCATGGGCGGACACAACTGGCAGCCGATGTGTTTCCACCCCGGCACCGGCTATGTCTACATCCCGGCGCGCGAACTGGCGATGATCTACCGTCAGGACGACACCTTCGAGTTCAATCCGAAGTTCTGGAACGTGGGCATGGACGTGATGAAGGATCTCACGGTGCCGGCCTGGCTCGACCGGGAGATTGTCAAGAAGGTCGGTGCCGCCACTGCACAAGGTTTTCTGCTCGCCTGGGATCCGGTCAAGCAGAAGGAAGTCTGGCGCCACAACAGCGAGACACCCTGGAACAGCGGTGCGCTTTGCTCCGGTGACGATCTGGTCTTCGAAGGCACAGGACGCGGCTATTTCGACGCCTACGATGCGCGCACCGGCAAGCTGCTCTGGCACTACGACGTGCAGCAAGGCGTGATCGGATCGCCGATCACTTACACGGTGGGCGGCGAGCAGTACGTGAGCGTGCTGGTCGGCTGGGGCGGTGCATTCGGCATGTCCTTCGGCTTCTCCAGCAACACGCGCGAAAGCCCTTCCACCCAGGGCCGCCTGATGACCTTCAAGATCGGCGGAGCTGCACAACTGCCGGCCGTGGACCGGCCGCGCCTGCTGCCCCAGCCGCCGCCGGAGACGGCAACTTCCGAGCAGATCGACGAGGGCAACAAGCTCTATCACAAGTACTGCGTGTACTGTCACGGCCCTGGCGGCATCAGTCATCCCAACCTGGCGGACCTGCGCTACATGAGCGCGGAAACGCACCAGGTATTCGATGCCATCGTGCTGGGCGGCTCGCAGCGCGAGCGAGGCATGCCGGCGTTTTCCGACACGCTCAAGGCTGAGCAATCCGTCGCCATCCATGCCTACCTGACCCGGGTCGGGCACCGCACGCTCGAAGCCGAGCAGAGCCGGGATTCAACCTGGACCAGTGTCAAGCACTGGCTCTATGGGGTGATGGCCACGGTGGCGGATTGGGGCGTGCGCCTGATCGCGTGGTTCAAGAACGCGGCGGATTGAATCTTGCCCGCCGGCGTCAGTACAGGCACTTCGCCCAAACGGTCGCCGGCAGGAAGTACTTCAAGGAAGCGCAGGGCTTGCCCTGGCGGTCCCTCTTCTCGACCGGCACCGCTTTCCGGCTGTCCTCGCGGATGTAGAACCTGCAGGCCCGGGCCGCCGCGCGCTGGCCTCGACCACCCGGTGCAGTTTGTGGCGCATGCTGGACGGGATGAAGAAATACGATTGAGCAGGATGGGTGGTGAGGCTGGTCAGGCTGGACCGCCCGACCAACCGATACCTTCCTTCGCGAGGCGTTCTGGCAACAGGACGTCCCGAGTCGGCGGTCGCTCAATGTGCGAGGTGCCAGCACGTACCGACGGACGTCAACGGCTGCCCCCAGAGGGGTCCTTCGCTACATTTATTTTTTCGCGGTGACAACGTCCTCGACGAGAACCTTCACTGTCTGCATGCTCGACTCGATGGTCCGGTGCATGCCATCCGACCAATACACCCGCAGGCTGCGCTCGCCGGCCTCGACCGGCAGATCGAACACGAAGACATAACGATTGCCGCCTAGCCGGATGAGCTGGTTTTCGCCGGGCATCAGAGAAATGCCATCGGTTTCGATATGCAGATGGGTGCCCACCACCGGCGCGCTCATCGTCAGCTTTGCCATTTCGCCGGGCGTCTCGAACACCACCGCAAGCTGCGTCCCCACCTTGGCGCCGGACTCGGGAAACAGGATGCGAAGCGGCGGCGCCTCGGTAGCAGACTTCTCTGCCGCTCCGTCGATCTTGGCTTTCGCGTGTCCATGATGATGCGCGTGATGGTCGTGCGCGTCCTTGCTTTCGGCACGGGCACCGACCGACAGGCTGCTGCCGAGGAATACGAGCAGAAAAAAAATGCGGCTTCGCTTCATGGGTGGATTCCAGGAGAGTTCAGTGAATGTGATCGTCCGGTGGCGGACGCAATCGGGGCTCGGCATTGAGCCGATCGAGGTCGGGGTACAGCTTCGCGGGGTCGGCCCATCCGACGGCGTCATCCTCGGCAATCCAGCGCGCGCGCAAGTAGCCAAAACGATCGATGAGGAATTCTGAATGCATCCAGTCCATGCCCAGGCGGTCAGGTAGCCCGCGATCACCGACCGTGCGTGCCAGCAGTTCGTAAGCGGACCAGACATCGGCAGCGCCGGCTCTCAAGACCGGATAAGGCAAGTCGGCGGGGAGATGATCGTCACCGAGCGGTACCGCGAGGATCTGTGTGCGACGCGACTGCAACTCGGGATTCGCCGCAGCCAGCGCCCGCGCGCGCCCTTCCGCATCCGGTCCTCCGAGAAACACCAGCAGGACGTTGTGCGAGTCGCGATAGCCCTTGAGTTCGGTCGGCCCCGGCGAGCCCTCGATGTAGAAATTGATCGCGCCGAGCCAGGCCTGCCCAGAAACGACACTGGCCCGCATCACCCGGCTTTCGAAGCCTTGCGAGAAGCTGCGCATGAAATTGATCAGATCCCAGCGATCGTCCTCGGAGAGCACAGAGCCCAAAGCGGGCATTCCGCTCTCGGGAATACCGTGCGTCAGCCACCAGTACATGTCGCCAGCGGTATGCAGAGCGGTGTGCGGCTTGCTCAGATCAGCCGGCGGCTTGGGCAGCTTGGCCGCCAGCGCGCCGTCACCGAGACCACCGGCACCGTGACAGGTCGTGCAGTGCTCGACGAACAGCTCGCGTCCGCTGGCGACGGACTGCGTCAGATACGGGACTTGCGAGCGTCGAAAGGTGTCCGGATAAGCCGGGACGGCAAAGGCCCAGGCGAGCACGCTGGTCGCTGCCACGGCGAGCAGCGCGGCGGGAATGCGCAGCGTATCGCGGCGACCCCAGGTTGCCGCAAAGCCGGCCAACATCAACACTGTGAAGGCTCCCAGAAACCATCCCCGCAGCGATGAATCTGGCCAGGTTGCATCAAAGGACCAGCGAAACGGCAGCCACCAGTTCGGAGCGGCCTCGTGCAAGGCCGGGGTGGTCTGAGCCAGCCAGGCCGCGCAGAGCAGAACGCCCGAGGCAGCACCCAATTCGACAGCAATGTGACGGAGGGCCAGAGCTGCACGGGCGCGGGGGTCGACGTTATCGCCCGACATCATCAGCGCCGGCAGAAACCACGTTCTCAGCTGGTTCGCGAACAGCAGCGCGCAGGCCAGCAGACCGACCTTTCCGAGCACCAGCCAGCCATAGCGCGTGCCCAGCAGGTCTCCCTCGCTATCGATGTAGAGATCGGCCAGCAATACCCCCGTGAGGACAATGACGAGCATCAGCCCCATCGACAGTCGCGAGAAACGCTGCAGCGCGGCCGAAAGGGCGGGCGTCGCCAAGGCAGAAGCCTCCCCGCGAGCATAAGCTCGGACAGCCAGCAACCACCAAGGCAAGGCACCGAACCAGACCGAGATCGCCAGAATGTGGACGACGTTGGGCACCAGAACCTGCCACGGCGACTCCGCACCCGCCGCGTGGCCACCCAAGGGTGCGAGCCCAAGATAGACGGCCGACGCAATCGCGCATCCCCATCGTGCGCCGTGAATCCGCCGTGCCACCGCGAGCAGCGCACACACCAGAAGCAGCAGCGCGGCCACACTGGCTCGCAGCAGCCAGACCCGGCCGAAGTGGGTGCCCATGACGAGGTCACGCCAATCGGACTCAGTCCCCCCGAGCGGAGCGAGGGTAAGCGACTGTGCCCACATCAATCCCGCATGACCTGTCGCAAGCAGCGCGGCAGCAGTCAGCAGCATCCTGCCGCTGGGCACCGCAGCGCTGCGGAATCCGGCCGGCACACACCAGGAGTGGAAGCAGGTCACCCCGATGATAGAAGCCGCGCTCCCAAATGCGAGCAGTCGAGATGCTGCGGCCAGAATTTCGATCACCCCAGCCTCAGGGTGTTTTCAGTTCAAACCCGTACCCGTACTCGATGACGTGACCATCGACGGAAAGCACGCGGTACCTGACCGTATAGCTGCCGTTGCCGAGCGGCGATACCAGAGCAACGATCAGACAGGCGGGTGCTTTAGGGTCGATCTGGATTTCGCCCAGGGAGACTGTCGCTTTGTCCGCCTGGGACAGGGTGACTGCGGAAAATTTTGCCTCGATATTCTCGTTGAAACACAGGCGGATTTCTTTCGGGGGCACGGTCAATGCCGCTCTCCGCCCAGGATCGGAACTGACCAGTCCGGCATGTGCCTGTGCAAGCTGACCGTACGCGCCAAAGGAACACACGATCAACGAGGCCCAGCATCTGCACACCGGACTTGCCATCAATTCACCTTGGCAGCCACTTTCTTGCGCCCAGTGAGGCGATAGGTGAGCCCCGCCAAGGCAAAGACGATCATGAAGGCCGGCAGGTAGCGCCAAAGGCTGTGAACGCCGACCTTGAACGGAAACACCGAATGCACCACGGTTCCGTTGGCAGTGTCCTTCGCGGTGATCATGCCGATATACCAGCCCGGCGCATCAAAGCTCTGGTCAAACGTCAGAGTGCCTCTTGGATACACCTGGGAAGGAACATGAACCAGCGTGGCGGCGGCGATGTCGGCCTCCGAACCCAGATCCTCGTAGCGGCCACGCGCCTTGAGGTTCTTCACGTCCTTGAGAACCCTGAATTCGACCTCCTGCTCACGCAAGGCCGCCGTGACGTAGTCCACGACAATGATGGCGCGTCCGAGTTCGGGAATGTCTTCGCAGAATTCCTGCGTCGCGCGCTTCTCCGGCTGATAGCCGGTGAAATGCGCGCGCATCGCCCCAATCTTCATCACGCAATTGTCGTCTTCCATGGACACGCCGCCGTGTCCACTGGCCACGGCTGCCGTCAACAACGCAACCAGGCCGATCAGGGCATGAAAACCACGACGCTTCGCCATCAACCCTTCACCATTCCGAAGTCGGGAATCATGGGACCGCCAAACTCGACCAGGTGCCGGCCGCCTTTATCGTCGAAGAACGACAGCATGCCCGCCACCACCGCGTCCGGCGAGGAGATCATCGTGGTCATCCGCTCGGTTTCCCACATCGCATCGTCGGCATAGATCACCACGCGCTGGGTGGCACCGGCAGCAACCGGCGCACCTTCGACGCGCAGGGCGTCGGAAGCCACCAGGTCGTGCTCATCCTTGGCCTTGACGTCGAGAACCTTGGCATTGATGAAGCGCAGGTTGCCGGCGGCGAATTCGCCGATGGTCACGGGGCGATCACTGCCGTTGATGACGTCGAATTCCATCCTGAAGCTGCGGCCTGGGATTCTGTAGCGGGCTTCGATGAGCTTGATGGAGATCGGAGTCGGCGGCTGATCCAGCGGAGGAATGTCGATTCGGCCGGTCTGCAGCGGCGTGGTGATCGGCCACTTTTCCTGAGCGTAGCCGTAGCCGCCCACGATCAGGCTCAGGGTCAACACCAGGAAGATGCCGCCAATGCGACGATCCATCGGCGTGATCAACTGGTCTGCCTCGAAACCCAACTCTGCCGTGCGCTTGAAGCGGGGCACGATGATGGGGCACTTGGTGAGCCAGTAGACGAACCATGCCAGGCCGACCGCAAACCAGAGCGCGGACCAGAACATGACATTGCCCAAGCCATAAGTCTCCAGATCGATGGTTTCACCCAGCAGTGTCTTGGCGGTGTTCTGGAAGGTGGATTCATCGCCCGTGACTTCGACCCACATGCCGGGACCGATCATCGGGCCGGCACCTTCGACGTTGATGACCGTATGAACGTGATACCGCCCGACCTTGCGCGCCTTCAGGGTGATCTCGAAGTCGTATACCTCGCCCTTGTGGAAGGAGGTGGACCGGATCATCGGCACCCCGTTGACGCGCGAGTCCAGTCGCACGAACGACGGGCCCGGAACACCGATATTGAGGAAGGCGGTCTCCTCGATCGAGTTCACGTGGTGCGGCCAGTACTCCGAGGGCATGAATTTGCCCTTGATCTTGACGATCTCGTTGATCGCCAGTTTGGTCGTCGATGCCTGGACGTCGATCCAGTGCACCGTGCGCATGCGCAACTGCGGCATCTGGGCACGTTCACCGTGCGCCATCGATGTAGCGGGATAGGTCACGCACAGCAAAAGCAATGGCAGCAAAAGGGTACGGAGAAATTTCATGGTCATGTTCCTTAGACGATCTTCCGGATCCAAAGCGCTTTCGCTCCGAGATAACCGATCCAAAGCCAGAACCAGTAGTTCAAGATGTTCAGAAAGCCTGCGAACACGGCGGTCAGGGGCGTCACCGCAGATCCAAAGGTACGAAGCGTGGACTCCTCGATGATCCGAACGTACTCGGGAATCGCCGTGCGGATGTACTCGTATCCCATCAGGTCCGCAACGGTCAGCATCGTGCCATTGAGTTCCAGCGGCACCTGGAACGGCGCCAGCATCGACCAGTTAAGTGGATAGATCAGCAGGCCGAAGGCGAATCCGCCGAAAAGACCAGTCCAGAAGAAGCTGCGCGTGAGAAGCAGCATGCAATCCAGGATGAGACCCAGACCGATGTAGGTCGAAGGCCACACGAAGTTCATCGGGAAATCAGCAAAAATATGGAAATTCAGATAACGGCTGATCCAGGCCGCAAGCGTCAGGCACAGGATCGTGAGCGTCCCGCCCAGCGGCAAGCGCAATTTGTCCCATAGCAGGAACCCGAAAACGCCAGGCAATACCGAGAGTGCCAGCGGAGTAACCAGCGGCCACCAGCGACGATCGCGCCAGTCAACCCAGTAGTCCCAGTCACCGACCAGCAGCGCGAAGTGAAAACTGAAGATGCCCATGAACAGCAGCACAATCAAGGGGATGACCAGCAGATCGACTTGGACATACGCCTTTCGCTGCTCAATCGCTGAACTGAGCCCGTGTTGGCCTGCGCTGACGCTCGCCGGGTTATCTATCGCCTTCATTTATACGAATCTCTGCCGTTGGTTTTACGCAGCTAAGTCCGCGCTGGGGCGAACGCTTGATTTATTTTTCTGATATTGCCGATCGCGCCACAGCCCACATCCTCAAGCGTAGGCGCCCGGCATCTTGACGCGAATGATGATCTACAGTATGGCGGCGGCGCACTTTTGGTGCGCCGCCGCCGTTACTTCGCTCCGACTTTATTGTTGTCGCTAATCGCTAAACCGAAACTCCTACCGCAACAGCGCGCGACGATTCCGCACCCTCGCTCACACTTACGACTTTCGTGAGCTCGACAACACGAGTCAGAATCTGCACCACCAATCCACCAGCCGCGAACGTAGCCCAACCGAGAAGCACGAAACCCCAGTGGATTGGCGCAGCGAACAGCTCCTCCGCATAGAAGAAAGTGTGCCCCCATTCGTTCAGGCCGAGATTGGGCATGATCATGATCGGTCCTGCGACAACAACTGCAAACGGCAAAGACAGCCTGTTTGCAAACTGTGGAAGCCGGGTGCGGGCGTAGGCGAAAGCCACTACCCCGGAAATGATGAACATCGGGATGGCGAAGTAGAACAGCACGATGTGGGTAGGAGTGAAGTCGGTATCGCGCACCGTGACCTGATGCCAGGCAGCGTCAGCCTCGGTGAAAGGCGAAGCGGTCAGGTAGGCGATGACTGCGAACGCCATGATCTGCGCCAACACCACAAAGTAACGCCGCAGTTCTTCTGCCGGAGCTAGCTTGTCTAGGTGGCGATCCCGCGTATGCCAGATCCACCCCACGATAGCGGCGCCCGACCCGAACAGCACCGGCAACTGGATATACAGCAGGGTCATCCAGTAAGTCTGGAAATCTTCAGAAAAATAATCGAGGCCTACCGTGAACGCGGTGGCATTCTGATAGATGCGGTAGCTGCCGTAGAGGATTCCCACGCCGAAAAGAGCGAGAAACAGCTTGGCCCAAGGCCCCTTGGGAGACACATAGGTGTTGTTTTGCATGACGGAACTCATGAGGTGAACCTCCTGATCTGATTAGTTACCGGATACCGCAGAGTTGCCAGCCATTTACCGGCATACGTCGACCATAATCTCGGTAGACCACCAAGTCAATAGCACGTAGTCGCACTGCGCACTTCGACATTCGAGAGAATGAACGAGGGCAGTGGTGCCAGTGGGGCGAGGGGCAGGCCAAGGCAACGCACTTTATCGCGTGTCGGATGGGCTGCGCCATCTCACGGTGGGCTTGTCGTCAATTGACCACTTTTCTAACAAACGCTTGGCTGATAGACTTCCGGCCTCGTCAAGCTTGCCCACGATGGGCTGTCTGCCGACGGCCGCTACTTACACGCTGGAGATCGACGGATGAACGCCCCCCTGCTGACCCCCTTCCCCGCGACATCCGCAGATTGCGCGCCGAACGCACAGGCACTGGCCGCCTTCGAAGCGCAACGGTCAACGGCGCTGAACTGGCGCAGTTCCACCGCGGACGAACGCATCGAACGCATCCGTAAGCTGCGTGATGCAGTTCAGGCGGCTGCCCCGGCGATCCGTGCTGCGGCTGCTGCAGATTTCCGGAAGCCAGAGGTGGAAGTCGACCTGACGGAAATCTTCACCGTCGTCTCAGAAGCCAACATGGCGATACGCAGGCTCAAGCGGTGGATGAAGCCCACGCGGGTCGGCTTCTCGCCGCTGATGGCCGGGACGCAGGGACGCATCGAATACCAGTCGCGCGGGCGCTGCCTGATCATCTCGCCGTGGAACTACCCGGTGAACCTGAGCTTCTGTCCCCTGGTGCTGGCGCTTGCCGCGGGCAATACCGCTATCGTCAAGCCCTCGGAAATGACACCGCATTTGTCGGCGGAGATGCAGAAGATCATCGACGCGACCTTCGCCCACGACGAGGTCGCGCTGTTCCAGGGCGATGCTGAACTCTCCAAGACCCTGCTCGACCTGCCTTTCGATCATATTTTCTTCACCGGCGCCCCCGCCCTGGGAAAAGTGGTGATGGCCGCAGCCTCGCGCCATCTGACCAGCGTGACCCTGGAACTGGGCGGCAAGAGCCCGACTATCATCGATGCCAGCGCCGATCTGAAGGCAGCCGCGCACAACGTGTGCTGGTCGAAGTTCATGAACAACGGCCAGACCTGCATCGCACCCGATCACCTGTTCGTGCACCAATCGGTCGCCGACAGGTTTCTGGATCTTCTGCGCGAACGTCTCACCGAGGTATACGGAAAGGACGACGAGGCCCGTTTCGGTTCGCCCGACCTTGCCCGCATCGTCAACGCTCGCCACACCTCGCGCGTGCGTAGGTTGCTGGATGATGCGCGCGAACGCGGTGCCATCGTCGTCGCCGGCGGCGACGTGCGGGAGGAACATTGCTACGTCTCACCGACCATCCTCGAGCGCGTGCCGGCGGATGCCGCGATCCTGCAGGAGGAGATTTTCGGACCCCTGCTGCCGGTGATCCGGTTCGGAGAACTCGACGAGGTCATTGACCGCATCAATGCCGGTGAAAAGCCGCTGGCGCTTTACGTCTGGGGCCAGGATCGCGCACGCATCCGCCGCGTCCTCGACCGCACCTCTTCGGGAGGCGCCTGCGTCAACAACACCGTGGTGCATGCCCTCCACCCCCTGTTGCCCTTCGGCGGCGTCAACAATTCCGGACTGGGCAGCACCCATGGCGAATTCGGCTTTCGCGCGTTCTCGCACGCCCGGGCGATCGCAGACACAAGAATCGGCCTGGTGAAGATGTTCTATCCCCCCTACACCGAGCGCGTTAAGCGCCTGATCGCGATGACATTGCGCTGGTTCGCCTGATTCTTGTTTCATGGAGTCTTCCCTCCTGAATGCTCCCGTGATTGGCCTCGGAATAGAGGTCTCCTTTCTTCGCGTCATCCACATCCAACTCAACCCCCTGGAGCGTTACCAATGAGTCAAACCGTCGTTGTTGCCGGCGTGGGCATGGTGCCCTTCACCAAGCCGGGCACTTCCGAACCTTATTACGACATGGGTGCCGAGGCGGCCCGTCGCGCGCTGGCCGATGCTGGCATCGATTACAAGCTCGTTCAGCAGGCCTACGTCGGCTACGTGTACGGCGACTCCACCTGCGGGCAGCGCGCGCTGTACCCGGTGGGCATGACCGGCATCCCGGTGATCAATGTCAACAACAATTGCTCGACGGGATCCACGGCGCTGTTTCTTGCGCGCCAGGCCGTGCAGAGCGGTGCCGCGGACTGTGTGATCGCGCTCGGCTTCGAGCAGATGAAACCGGGCGCGCTGGGTTCGTACTTCCATGACCGACCGAGTCCTTTCCAGCCCTTCGACACGGTTTGCGACGAACTGGTCGGCCAGCCGGACGTGCCGCTCGCGATCCGCTACTTCGGCGGCGCCGGCATGGCGCACATGGAAAAATACGGCACCAAGGCCGAGACCTTCGCGAAGATTCGCGCCAAGGCCAGCCGTCATGCCATGAACAACCCGGTCGCCCTGTTCCGCAAGGAAGTGACGGTGGAGGAAGTCATGGCTTCACCGGTGCTGATCGGGCCGATGACGCGCCTGATGGCCTGCCCGCCCACCTGCGGCGCTGCGGCCGCGATCGTCTGCTCGGAGAAGTTCGCCAAGAAACACGGCCTGGACTCCCGCGTGAAGATCATTGCGCAGGCCATGACCACCGACACGCCGGAGACCTTCGAAGCGCGCAACATGATGCAGCTGGTCGGCTTCGACATGGCGCGCGCGGCCGGCGACCAGGTCTACGCCGCCTCCGGCGTCGACCCCAAGGATGTCAGCGTCGTCGAGCTCCACGACTGTTTCGCGACCAACGAACTGCTCACCTACGAGGCCTTGCGCCTGGCACCGGACGGCGGCGCCGAGAAGATGGTGAACGACGGCGACAACACCTACGGCGGTCGCGTCGTGACCAATCCCTCAGGCGGCCTGCTGTCCAAGGGCCATCCGCTGGGTGCCACCGGTCTGGCCCAGTGCACCGAGCTGGTCCAGCAGTTGCGCGGCACGGCCGAGGCGCGTCAGGTCAAGGGTGCACGCACGGCGCTGCAGCACAACCTGGGCCTGGGTGGCGCCTGCGTTGTGACCATGTACCAGGTCTGAGAGGGAGGGCTTCCATGATAGATACCAAGCACATCGGCCGTCAGTTGCCGAGCACCACTTTCGAAGTGGAAAAAGGGCGCCTGCGCTTCTTCGCCAAGGCCACCGGTGAAACCCGGCCCGAATACATCGACGAGGCTGCGGCCAAGGCGGCGGGCTACCGCAGCCTGCCGGTGCCGCCGACCTTCCTCATGGGCGCGGATCTCGATGCAGGGATCATGTTCACGCTGCTCGACGAACTGGGCGTGCCCATCGGCAATATCCTGCACGGCGAACAGAGTTTCACCTACCTCGCGCAGGTCTGTGCCGGCGACGTGCTGAAAGTGGATTCGCGCATCGCCGACATCTACCAGAAAAAAGGCGGAGCTCTCGAATTCATCGTGAAGGACTCGGTCATCACCGATCAGAACGGCGTCAAGGTCATAGAAGCCCGCAGCATCATCGTCGCCCGCAACCCCAAGGAGAAGGCGGCATGAGCGTCCCCACTTTCGATCAGATCAAGGTCGGCGACGAACTGCCCGCGTTGAAGCTGCCGCGCATCACGCGCACCACACTGGCCTTGTTCGCTGGCGCCTCGGGCGACCACAACCCGGTCCACATCGACCTGGATTTTGCCAAGTCCGCCGGCATGCCGGACGTGTTCGCCCACGGCATGTTGCCGATGGCCTACCTCGGCCGCTTCCTCACCAACTGGGCACCGCAGACGCAGCTTCGGCATTACGCGGTTCGCTTCTCGGCGATCACGCCAATCGGCGCCAAGCTCACCTGCGGCGGCAAGGTGGTGGAGAAACTCGAACGCAATGGCGAACAGGTCGTGAAGCTCGAGATTGGCGTGGTCGACGACAAGGGTGAGCTGAAGCTCTCCGGCGATGCGCTGGTCGCACTGAAGTAACCCATCCCCATTCAGACAGGAAACAGAAATCATGAAACTCGAAGGCAAGGTGGCACTGGTCACCGGATCGGGCCGCGGCATCGGCCGTGAAATCGCGCTCAAGCTCGCCTCGGAAGGCGCCAACGTGGTCGTCAACGATCTCGATGCAGGCCCGGCCGAAGAAACCGTCGCGGCAATCCAGGCCATGGGACGCAAGGCGATCGCATGCACCGGCAGCGTGACCGAAAAGGGCTTCGCCGAACGCTTCGTCAACACCGCAGTCGAGCAACTGGGCGGACTCGACATCATCGTCAACAACGCCGGCTATACCTGGGACAACGTCATCCACAAGATGACCGACGAGCAGTGGCACGCCATCATGGACGTGCACGTCACCGCGCCGTTCCAGATCCTGCGCGCCGCCTCCGAGTACCTGCGCGTGCAGACCAAGAAGGAAGCCATGGAAGGGCGCGAGGTGTTCCGCAAGGTCGTCAACATCTCCTCGATCGCCGGCACCGGCGGCAACGCGGGCCAGGCCAATTATTCGGCCGGCAAGGCGGCGATCATCGGCCTGACCAAGGCGATGTCCAAGGAATGGGGCCGCTACAAGGTGAACGTCAATTGCGTGGCCTTCGGCCTCATCAAGACGCGCCTGACGGAGGCTGCGGCCGGAAGCGATGCGAGCATCGACGTCGAAGGTCGCAAGATCAAGGTCGGCGTCAATCCCGACCTGCTGAAGACGATGGAAGCCACGGTGCCGATTGGCCGCGCCGGCACGCCGACCGAGGCGGCAGGCTCCGTGTACCTGTTCTGCATCCCGGAGTCCAACTACGTCAGCGGACAGGTGCTCGTCTGCGGCGGCGGCTTCTCGATGTGAGCATGACGATGAAGAAGCCAGAATCGGCATGGATGAACGAGGAACTGACGCTGTTCCGCGACAACGTGCGCAAGTTCATCGCTGCGGAAATCACGCCACACGAGGAGCGTTGGGCCGAGCAGCAGTACGTTGACCGCTCGCTGTGGCTCAAGGCGGGTGCCGCGGGGCTGCTGTGCACGGATGTCGCCGAAGAATTCGGCGGCGCGGGCGGCAGCTTCGCGCACGAAGCCGTGATCATGGAAGAACAGGCCTACGCTGGTAATACCGCCTGGGCCAAGGGCGTGCACGAGATCGTCACCCACTACATCGTAGGCTGCGCCACGCCGGAGCAGAAGAAGCGCTGGCTGCCGAAGCTGGTATCGGGCGAGATGGTCGGGGCCATCGCCATGACCGAACCCGGCACCGGTTCGGACCTGCAGGCCGTGCGCACGCGCGCGGAGCGCGACGGCGGCGATTACATCATCAACGGCTCCAAGACCTTCATCTCCAACGGTCATCACGCCGGGCTTCTGATCATCGTCTGCAAGACCGATCCGACGTCCGCGGCCAAGGGCATCTCCCTTATCGTGGCCGAGCATCCGGCCTCCCTGCCCGGCTTCAAGCGCGGCCGACTGCTGCACAAGATCGGGCAGAAGGGTCAGGACACGGCAGAGCTGTTTTTCGAGAATCTGCGCGTGCCGGCAGAGAATCTGCTGGGCGGACGCGAGGGTCAGGGCTTCTACCAGCTCATGAACCAGTTGCCGCGCGAGCGCCTGATCATTGGCGTCGGTGCGATTGCCGCCGCCGAGGCCGCGATGCACCACACCCTGGCTTACGTGCGCGAGCGCAAGGCCTTCGGCAAGACGCTGCTAGAATTCCAGAACACGCGCTTCAAGCTGGCCGAGCGGCAGACCGAGCTCACCATTGGCCGCGTGTTCATCGACCACTGCATCCAGAAACTGATGGAAGGCACGCTCGATGCTGCGACCGCCTCGATGGCCAAGTGGTGGGGCACGCAGAAGCAGTGCGAGATCGTCGACGAGTGCCTGCAATTCTTCGGCGGCTTTGGCTACATGACCGAGTACCCGATAGCCCGCATGTACCAGGATGCGCGCGTGCAGAAAATCTACGGCGGCACCAACGAGATCATGAAGGAGCTGATCGCGCGTTCGCTGGAATAGCCTCTTCGCCCGCCGCACCGCCCTGCGGCAGCGGCTCCCACCCACTTCTTGATTCCCCTCCCTTGCCACACGATTCCACGACACCACTGCCGATTCGCCAGGTCCTGCTTCGGGGCCGCGACGGCCAGAGCCTCGCTGCCGAGGAGGCAGGCGATCCACGCGGTGTGCCCGTCATTCTGCTGCACGGCGGCGGGCAGACCCGTCACGCCTGGGCGGGGACGGCGCTGCGTCTCGCCGAGGCCGGCTACTACGCGCTGGCGTACGACGCCCGCGGCCACGGCGACAGCGCCTGGTCCGAGCAGGGCGATTACAGTCCCGACGCGCTGATTGGCGATCTTCACCAGGTGGTTGCAGGGCTTTCGAAACCACCCATTCTGGTGGGAGCCTCGATGGGCGGCCTGACCTCGATGGTGGCACTCGGCGAGGCCGACAAGGATTTTGCGAGTGCGCTGGTGCTGGTGGACATCGCGGCGCGGCTCGAAGCCAGCGGTGTCGCGCGCGTGCTCGACTTCATGACCGCGCATACCGGCGGCTTCGCCACTTTGGACGAGGTGGTCGATGCCGTGTCCGCCTACAACCCGCATCGGCCCCGACCGCGTGGCACCGACGGCCTGCGCAAGAACCTGCGCTATAGGGACGGCCGCTGGTACTGGCACTGGGACCCGCGCTTTCTCAATCACGCCTCCCGCACCCAGGCGGGTGAGGCCCTCGTGCAGCAGGAGCGCCGCGAATCCGCCGCGCGGCACATCCGCGTTCCGACCCTGCTGGTTCGCGGCGGCAGCAGCGACGTGGTCAGCCCCGAAGGCGCACGCGCGCTGCAGGAGCTCATTCCTCACGCCGAACTGGCCGACGTGGCAGAGGCGGGTCATATGGTCGCGGGGGATCGCAACGATCTGTTCAGCGAAGCGGTGATCCAATTCTTGCATCGTCACGTCCCGCCACGACCGGGCAACTGACACGCAGGGCTGGCGTCGCATCGTCAGCCCCAGCCGAGCCGCTGCTGCCGTGCTCGCTGCGCAGACTTCCTTTTTTTCTCACCTCGAGGAGCATCACCGTGGATCTTGATTTTTCACCGGAGGACCAGGCATTCCGCGCCGAAATCCGAGCCTGGATGCAGGCGAACGTTCCGCCCAAGGCCGGCCCCGAGATCGGCCTGCCCAGTCACCTGGAAACGCAGGCGGCCTGGGAACGCAAGCTCGGCAAGAAGGGCTGGCTGGCTTACAACTGGCCCACCGAGTACGGCGGACCGGGCTGGACGGCGACACAGCGCTATATCTTCGACACCGAGCGCGCCGCAGCAGGGGCCCCGGGGGCAAGCCCCTTCGGTCTGGCCATGCTCGGCCCGGTACTGATGAGCTTCGGCTCGCCGGAGCAGAAGGCGCGCTACCTGCCTCCCATTGCCGCCGGCGAACTGTTCTGGTGCCAGGGCTATTCCGAGCCCGGCTCGGGTTCAGACCTCGCCAGCCTCAAGACGCAGGCGGTTCGCGACGGCGACCACTACGTGGTGAACGGCCAGAAGATCTGGACCACCCAGGCACACTGGGCGAGCTACATCTTCTGCCTGTGCCGTACCAACACCGAGGTGCCCAAGCAGCAGGGCATCTCCTTCCTGCTGATCGACATGAAAACGCCGGGCCTCGAAATCCGTCCGATCATGACCATCGATGGCCATCACCATCTCAACGAGATCTTCCTGACCAACGTCCGCGTCCCGGCGGAGAATCTGGTCGGCAAGGAAGGTGACGGCTGGACGATCGCCAAGTTCCTGCTGACCCACGAGCGCACCGCCATCGCCGGCGTATCCGACAGCCTGTACCAGATGGAGGAGTTGCGCCGGGCCGTCGCGAGCGATCAAGCCCATGCCGATGACCCGCTGGTGCGGCGCCGTCTGGCGGCGCTGGAAGTGGACCTCATCGCACTCGAGTACACCAATCTGCGCACCCTGGACCGGGTCGCCAGGGGGCAGGCGCCAGGCCCGGAATCTTCCGGTCTCAAGGTCAAGGGTGCGGAGATGCAGCAGGCCATTTCCGAGGCACAGGTCGAACTCGGTGGCCTCAGCGCACTGCCCTGGATGAGCGACCACGCGGCGGGCCACGAGGTGTTCCGTGGCGCCACGCAGCGTTACAACTTCCTGCGCGCCAGCAGCATCTACGGCGGCACCAACGAAATCCAGAAAAACGTCCTCGCCAAGCTGCTGCTGGGCATGGGCTGAACACTCGAAAGACATAGATCCAATGGACTTTTCCTACTCGTCCGAGCAGAAACTGCTGCAGGACAGCGCCAACAAATTCGCCCTCAAGGGCTATGGTTTCGAACGCTACAAGGAGACCCTGAAAATTACCGGTCAGCTCGATGCCGCGACCTGGGCACAGATGGCCGAGTTCGGCTGGCTGGCCCTGCCGCTGCCGGAATCCGTGGGCGGACTCGGCGGCAGCGGCACCGACATCTCGCTGGTGGCCGAAGCGCTCGGTGCCGGCATGGTGCTCGAGCCCTTCGTCGCCGGACTGGTGTTGCCGGGCAAGCTGCTGGCGCTGGCCGGCAGCGAGGCACAGCAGAAGCGCCTGCTGGAACCGCTCGCCGAAGGGCAGCTCCAGCTTGCGGTGGCCTGGGCCGAGCAGGGTGATCGCCAGAACCCGGTTCACTGCGCAACCCAGGCTAAAGCGGATGGCCAGGGCTACGTCATCAGCGGCCGGAAGCTGTGCGCACTCAACGCGCCGAACGCACAGCGGCTGATCGTCAGTGCCCGCAGCGCCGGATCTGCAGGCGAGTCCGCCGGCATCAGCCTGTTCGAGATCGATCCCTCAGCCCCCGGCGTCACCCTGACGCCGTACAAGGTGATGGGCGGCGGCACGGCGGCGGATGTGGTGCTTGATCAGGTCCGGGTATCGGCTGACGCGCTCATCGGCCCGGCTGGCGACGCCTTCGGGGTGCTGGACGCCGCGCTCGATCACGCCACCGCCGCATCCTGTGCGCAGGCCCTCGGGGCGATGCACGCGCTGCTGGAACGTACCGCCAATTACCTGAAGGTGCGCAAGCAGTTCGGCGTAGCCATCGGCAGCTTCCAGGCCTTGCAGCATCGCCTGGTCGACATGTCCATCGAGATCGAGCAGAGCCGCTCGATGGTCCTGATGGCCAGCGTGCGCGTGGACAGCGCGGATGCAGACGAACGTCGTCGTGCGGTGTCCGCCACGAAAGCCTATCTCGGCCAGGCCAGCAAGTTCGTCGCCCAGCAGGCGGTGCAGTTGCACGGTGGCATCGGCGTCACCGAAGAGCTCGACGTGGGGCATTTCTTCCGCCAGCTCACCGCCTTTGGCACGCTGTACGGTGATCGCGAACGGCATCTTGATCGTGTCGCCGGCCTGCCCCGCGCAGCCTGATCCCCAACCCCAGAGCGCACCATGACCCACTCCGGCGCACCCCACCCGTTCCTCACCGAAGATCACGAGACCTACCGCAGTCAGCTGCGACGCTTCGTGCAGAAGGACTGCGACCCCCATATCGAGGCCTGGGAACAGGCCGGCGAGCTGCCGCGTTCCTTGCAGCTCAAGGCCGCTGAAGCCGGCGTTCTCGGCATCGGCTTTCCGGAGGAATACGGCGGCACCGGAGACGATGACCCGTTCTACCAGACGATCATGGCCGAGGAACTGGCGCGCACGGGTTCCGGTGGCCTGATCGCCAGCCTCGTCAGCCATCGCATCGGCAGCCCGCCGATTGCCGCCCACGGCACCCAGGAGCAGAAGGAGCGCTTTCTGCGCCCGGTGATGGAAGGCACGAAGATCGCAGCGCTGGCCATCACCGAGCCCGGCGGCGGATCGGACGTGGCCAGCCTGCGCACCACCGCACTGCTCGACGGCGATCATTACATCGTCAACGGCTCCAAGACCTTCATCACCTCGGGCATGCGCGCCGACTTCATCACGGTTGCCGTGCGTACCGGTGGCAGCGGAATGGGCGGCGTGTCGCTGCTCGTGGTCGAAGCCGGCACGCCGGGCTTCACGCGCAGCCCGCTGCAGAAAATGGGCTGGTGGTGCTCGGATACCGCGACGCTGTATTTCCAGGACTGCCGGGTGCCGGTCGCCAATCGCATCGGCGAGGAGAATCGCGGCTTCAAGGCGATCATGGAGAACTTCAACAACGAGCGCCTGATGCTGTGCGCGCAAGCCTGGGGCTTCGGCCAGGTCTGCTACGAAGAAGCGCTGGCCTACGCCCGTGATCGGCAGACCTTCGGCCAGCCGCTGATCGCGCGGCAGGTGATCCGCCACAAGCTCACCGACATGAAGATGAAGCTGGACGCGATCAAGGCCCAGCTCGACCTGTTGTGCTGGCAGACCACCCAGGGACACATGCCGGTCGCGGAAATCTGCCTGTTGAAGAATCTTTCCACCGGCGCGCTGGAATGGATTGCCGGCGAAGCGGTGCAGATTTTTGGTGGCGCGGGCTACCTTCGCGGCGCCAAGGTCGAGCGCATCTTCCGCGAAACCAAGGTGCTGTCCATCGGCGGTGGCGCGACCGAAATCATGAAGGACCTGGCCTCGCGTCAGCTCGGATACTGACGGCTGCACATTCATATCTTGCATTGCGCAGGCGGCGCAGGATCTTCTTCTGGCTACAGCTTGCCAGCATTTCCGGCGCGATCTGTGACCGGTCGTCTGCACCGACGAAGCCCGCAGTCTCGATCATCCACCGTTCAAACCGCTGGCCCCTTCAACGCCTACCGCGGCGTATCAGGCTTCTCCGTTCACGAAGACACCGTCAGAAATGAGCGAGGCAATCTGCCGGGATACCTTCTGCACCGAGCCCTGCTTGGGGTCGTACCATTCCACCGTCCAGTTCACCGCGCCCAAGATCACCAGGCGGGCAATGTGCAAATCGATGCCCGTACGAAGCTCTCCAAGCTCTGCGGCTTCCGTAAGCAATGTGTCCCAAAACGCACTGTATTCCTTGCGACGCAGCTGGTTTGATTTCTTCAGGTGCGCCGGTAACTGTCCGTAGGTCCGGATACTGGCGGATGTGAAATCTCCGTGCTGGAGCAGTCCGATCAGATGGCCCTCGATCCCGGCGGCAATCTTTTGCCTTGACTTAGCCTCCTCCGGCAGTGAATCGAGGCGACTCACGACCGACTTCCGCACTTCGTCGATTCCGGTGTCGAGGATCTCGGCTAGGATCTCGTCCTTGGAACGGAAGTGGTAGTACACGCTGCCGGCTTGGATGCCCGCAGAATCCGCGATCTGGCGCAGGGTCGTCGCCACATAACCCTGGTCACGAAACAGTTTGGCTGCCGACTTTAGGATGTGTCTGCGAGTGAGTTCAGCAGGCGCTTCCGTACCTGTCTTCGCAATTACAGATTTACGCTTCGCTATCGCCATGTCCGCAGTCCCCTGTCCAGCCGCTATTCTGCCGTGTCGATTGATCTATCGGTGACGTTTCCAAGTATTTTCCACGACGGCCCAACCGGGGCACCTTTCACTCGGGCCTTGAAACCCCTTCTTTAATGCACGTTCATCTAACTATCATTCGGTAGAATGATGCGCTAATGTTCGTGGCGTCAAGCATCCGGCCAACCCGGGTTGCAGGTACTCACGATCAAACAACAACCCGGAGAAATCAGTGGATCTCGGACTCAAGGAAAAATCCGTCGTCATCACCGGCGGCGGCTCCAACATTGGACGGGCCCTCGTGCTCGGTTTCGCGGCCGAAGGTGCGCGCATCACCATCGGCGACATCGACGAGACCCAGGCCGGCAAGGTGGCTGAGTTGGCGCGGGCGGCCGGCGCTGCCGACGTGCAGGTGGTGCGCACGGACGTGACCCAGCTCGACCAGGCCAAGGCGCTGATGGACGCCGCCATGGGCCGCTACGGCGCCATCAACGCGCTTGTGAACAACGTGGGCTGGGATCAGCTGATGTTTTTCATGCAGACCACCCCCGACTTCTGGGAAAAGATCATCCGCATCAACTTCCACGGCGTACTCAACTGCACGCACGCGGCACTCGAGAAAATGATTCCTGCGGGCGGCGGCAGCATCGTCTCGATCAGCTCCGACGCCAGCCGCCAGGGCGAGGCCAAGGAAGCGGTTTACGGCGGCATGAAGGCGGCCGTCAACAGCTTCATGAAAACCATCGCCAAGGAGAACGGTCGCTACGGTATCCGCTGCAACTGCGTGTGCCCGGGCGTGACCATTCCAGAAACCGAGGATGAAGTCGGCAAGGGCAGCATGTGGGCCAAGCCGCTGTTCACCCCCGATCAGCTTGAGAAAGTCGCTGCGTCCCTGCCGCTGAAGAAAGTCGGACGTCCGCGCGACATCGCCAATTCGGTGGTGTTCCTGTCCTCGCCCATCGCCGCCGGCCACATCACCGGGCAAGTGCTCTCGGTGTCTGGCGGCTACAGCATGATCGGCTGAAGCCACCGTGGAGTCGACGACACAGCGCAGCGATGTCGGCACGGCGCTGGGCAGCTACGAGCAGGCGCGCGAGTGGATCGGTCGGCGCAGCGAGCTGCGCCTGACCGACGTTGCAGTCGACGAATCCCGCTGCAAGCTGTTCGCCGCCCTGTCCGAAGACGGCAACCCGGCGTACTGGGACCGGCAATGGGCCACGGCCCAATTCGGCGCACCGCTGGCACCCAGCGGCATGACCATGAGTCTGATCATGTCGCTGCCCTGGAAGCCCGGCGGCGCGCCGCCTGCTCCAGCCTCGCTGGCGCTGGATGTGCCGCTGCCCGGTCAGACTTTCATCAACGTCGATACCGACTGCGAATTTCTGCGCCCGATCCACTGGGGCGATCACTTCAGCGTGTATGAAGAGATCGTCGACATCAGCCCGGAAAAGAAAACGCGCCTGGGCCGCGGACACTTCGTCACCACCTGCATGAACCTGCTCGACACCCAGGGCCGGCCGGTCGCTCGGCTCACCAACGTGCTGTACCGCTACGAGACGCCCGCGTCATGAGTGCGACGGCGATCTACCCGCAGCGGCTCTGGTCCGAGGTCAAGGTCGGCGACCTCCTGCCGCCGATCGAACTCCTGGTGGAGTACTCGCGCATCATCCTGAATGCCTCGTCGACCTGGGATTATTTTCCCGGCCATCACAATCCCGAGTACGCACGCGCGCAGGGCCAGGCGAACATCTACGTCAGCACCATTTTCTTCCACGGCTTCGTCGACCGCCTGATCACCGACTGGGGCGGCCCCTCGAGCTTCATCTGCCGTCGACGGATGCGCATGGTCGCCAGCGTGCATCCCGGCGACACCATGCGCGCAGACGGTCATGTTCTGCGTCACTACCGCGACGACAGCGGCCACGGCCTGGTGGATCTCGAGATCCGCATCGACACCGCGCGCGGTCTCTGCGTGCCTGCCTCCGCCACCGTCCGGCTTCCGCTGGCGCACGGCGAACGCCTGTTTTCGCTGGAATAAACCTTGAACTGGAGCGACACCATGAACGACATGAATACCCACACCGTGGAACCCCTGAGCGTCCGCATCAAGCAGGTACAGGAAGCCACGCGCGGCATCTCCGAGCAATACCCGCGTGCCTACATTCGTGAATGCATCGCCAAGGACGTTTTCCCCGAGGAAATGTGGAAGGCGATGGGCGAGTACGGCCTGCTCGGTCTTTCCGTGCCCGAGAAGTTCGGCGGCAGCGGCGGCGGCGTGGTCGAAATCGTCGCGCTCGCCGAGGCACTCGCTCTCGGCGGCGTGCCGACGCTGTTCCTCGTCGTCACCGGCCTCGGTCGCGTGCCGATCGTGCGTAACGGAACGCCGGAGCAGATCGCGAAATTCGTGACGCCTACCTGCGACGGCTCGGTGAAGCTCTGTTTCGCGATCACCGAACCCAACGCCGGCACCAACAGTTTCAACATGAGCAGCTTCGCCGCCCGTGACGGCGACGAGTGGGTGCTCAACGGCCAGAAGGTGTTCATCTCCGGTGCCCGCGACGCCGACATCATGCTGGTGATCGCACGCACGCAGAAGGCCAGTGAGGTCAAGCACCGTACCGAGGGCATGTCGCTGTTCGTTCTCGACATGAAGACGCCAGGCATCACGCTGCAGACACTCAACATCCAGGTCGAAACCGCCGAGCGCCAGTACATGGTGTTCTTCGACAATGTGCGCATGCCGGCAGACGCGCTGATCGGCGAAGCCGGCAAGGGCGCCAAGCTGATGTTCGAAGGTCTGAACTCGGAGCGGCTGCTCGCCGCGGCGGCAGCACTCGGCATCGGCGAATACGCGCTCAAGAAGGCGGTGGCCTACTCGCTGGACCGCAAGCCCTTCGGCAAGCCCATCGGTTCCTACCAGGCCCTGCAGCACCGCATGGCGCTGGCCAAGGCGGAACTGGAAGCCGCTCGCCTGATGACCTACAGCGCGGCCGAACGCTTCGATGCCGGCGAAGATGCCGGCGCACACGCCAACATGGCCAAGCTGCTCGCTTCGCGCGCAGCGGTGTCGGCAGTGGAAGCGGCCATCCAGACCCACGGCGGCTACGCCTTCGACCGCGACTACGACATCGTGACCCTGTGGCCGATGGTGCGCCTGATGGAGATTGCGCCCATCAACAACGAGATGCTGCTCAACTACATCGGCGAGCACGTGCTGGGCCTGCCGAAGAGCTACTAGGCCGAGACCATGGAAAGCGCGAGCAGTGGCCGCTGATCGGGGCGCCGCGCGTGCCGCCGTGACGCATGATCAGAATTGCAGCGATCCGCTCCGAAGCACCGCCGCCGCGCATCTCCCATGCGCGGCGAGCGGTGCCGTTCGGCGGTCAGCCGGGCCGCAGGGCCTGCACTCCGCTGGACTGCCGATCCAGAAAATCCAGCACCTGATGCGGCTCTCCGGCCCAGCGCCAGTGACTGCGCGGCGTTTCGCAGTAGATCGTTTCCGCAGCACATCCGGTGTAGTGGCGGCAACCTGCGGCGTCCACCTCGCGCTCGCCGCTGCAGGCATTGCAGGACGACCACCAGCGTGCCGCATCGCGCCCGAAGCCGGGAAAGTGGGAGTCGTCGGCACCGTGAAGAATCATCACCGGCAGCGGCGGTGGGCAGTCCAGGCCGATGAAGTCGGTGACCTGCCAGCCGGCTCCGCTCACGGCGATGGCATCCACCGTGCCCCGATGCGCTTCCAGCGCCGCGAGCGCCAGCGACACCGTGCCGCCATCCGAATGGCCGGTGGCGTGGATGCGGCCGGGTGCGATGCACCACTGCGCCTCGACCTCCGCTGGAACCGAGGCCATCCGCTTGACCGCATCGGGGGTAAGCGGCGGCCCGTTTGCGACGAAGGCCAGCACGTAGCCCGCCGCCGTGGCCTCGTGCGTGAGGCCGGCAAAACGCTCGGACAGGCCGGCGCTGAACCCGGCCGGCGCGTATACCAGCAGCAGCGGATGCGCGTGCTGCGGCCGGTAGTTGAGCGGCGTGACCACCACATACGGAACGCCGTCACGCGAGCGCAGCCGGTGGCGTCCCGCCGATCCGGTTCGCGTGCTGGAAGCGCAGACCGCGTTCTCACCGGTAGCAGCACCGTAGATCGCATCGGCGGCTTCGATCGCCTGCCCCCAGTGCAGCAGGCTCGCAAGGGCCGCGCCGGCGGCTGTCATCAGCAGCCCCGCCACGATCCAGTACGTGCGCAGCGCGCGGGAGCCAGACACTGTTCTGCTTTTCATGATTGTTCTGATTTTTGACTTCGCGTGCCCGCAACGCGGGCTGGATGAGCCACTACAAGGAGATATCAAGCATGGCCGAGCAGGACGAACTTCTCTACACCCTCAACGATGGCATCGCGCTCGTGACCCTCAACCGGCCGGAGCGGCGCAACGCACTCACGCCCAAGCTCACCCACCTGCTGGCCGACACCTGGAAGCGCATCGACGCCGACCCGGAAGTGCGCGTGGCGGTGATTACCGGCACCTACTGCGGCACCTTCTGCGCCGGCATGGATCTGCAGGAAGCGGCGCGACTCAAGAAGGAAACCGGCAAGGACATCCTGGAATTCTTCGCCGACCTGCGCAATGACGGTCTGCGCGTGGTGCGCAAGCCGCTGATCGCCGCGATCAACGGCCACTTCCCTGCCGGCGGCATGATGCTGTCGCTGAACTGCGATCTGCGCGTGGGACTGGCCGGCACGCGCGGCGGCATCACGGAGGTCAAGGTCGGCCGCGGTTCGCCCTGGGCCGTGCCCCTGCTGTGGATGATGCCGCAGGCGCTGCTGATGGAAACCGTGCTCACCGGCGACATGATCCCGGTCGAGCGCCTGCACCAGGTCGGCTTCATCAACTATCTCGAACAGACGCCGGAAGCGGTGCTGGCGCGCGCGATGGAACTGGCGCGCAAGATCGCCGACGCGGCACCGCTGTCGGTGATGGCCGGCAAGAAGGTGCTCAAGGACGCCACCACGCTCGGCTGTGTACCGGGTCTGAAGGCGGCCTGGGATCACTACGTGCCGGTGTACGCGAGCGAAGACGCCATCGAAGGCCCCAAGGCCTTCGCGGAAAAGCGCAAGCCGCAGTGGAAAGGTCGCTGAAGGAGACGACACATGACCACGAACGCTGAAACGCAGGACCCGCCCAAGTTCGGTTTCACCGACGCCGACCTCGCCGCATTGCCCACGGTCTACGCACCCGGCCTGTTCGCGGGGCAGCGCGTGCTGGTCTCCGGGGCCGGCAGCGGCATCGGCAAGGCCATCGCCTTCCTGTACGCCCGCCTGGGCGCCACGCTGGTGATCTGCGGGCGCAAACCGGAAGCACTGGAGGCCAGCGCCGAATGGCTGCGCAAGCTCGGCAGCCCCGAGGTGCTGGCACTGCCCCTCAATATCCGCGACCCGGAGGCCGTGAGCCGGGCGATGGATGCGGTGTGGGCGCGCTTCGGCGGGCTTGATGTGCTGGTCAACAATGCCGGCGGACAGTTTCCGCAGGCGGCGCTGGATTTCAGCGTCAAGGGCTGGAACGCGGTGATCGACACCAATCTCAGCGGCACCTGGCACATGATCCAGAACGCCGCGAAGCGCTGGGTGCGCGACGGCGTTCCCGGCAGTGTGGTGAACATCGTCGTGGTCACCGAGCGCGGCCAGCCCGGCATCTCGCACTCGGTGGCGGCGCGTGGCGGCGTGATCGCGCTGAGCCGTTCGCTGGCGCTGGAATGGGCACCCCACCGCATCCGCATCAACTGCGTGGCGCCGGGCACCATCGAGAGCAACGGCTTCAACAACTACCGGGCGGAAAACGCCGAGAACTTCTGCAACTCGAACCCGATGAAACGCAACGGCGACGTGCAGGACATCGCCGAGGCCGTGGTCTATCTCACCGCTGCCAGCGGCAAGTTCCTGACCGGCGAAACCCTTCGTGTCGATGGCGGCGGCACCCTCTGGGGCGAGGCCTGGACCAACGGCCGCCCCGACTACTTCAAGGTGAACTGATGAACGCAACAAGCGCACAGGACAGCCCGGTGATCTCCTTCAAGAGCCACCGCCGCACGATCACCGAAACCGACATCGTCAACTTCGTGAACCTGCTCGGCCTGCACGAGCCCTTCTTCATCGACATGGAGTACATCAGCACCAACCTCGCCGAGGGGCACCGCAGCCGCTTCGCACCGGGACCGATGGTGATCTCGCTGGGCATGGGCCTGGTCGCGACGATCATCAAGGACGTGATCGACCGCGCGCTGGTCGGTGCCAATGCCGGCGAGTTCGGCGGCATGACCGGCGTCAACGCGCGCCTGGGGGCGGCGCTGTTTCCCAACGACACCATCCACGTCGAGGGCGAGGCCCGCTGCAAGCCCAAGACCAGTCGCGGCTACACGCTGCTGGAGATTCGCCACCGGGTGATCAATCAGCGCGGCGAACAGGTCGCGGATTTCACCGAGACCGTGTGCTTCCTGCCGCCCAAACCGGCCGCATGAGCGCGCTTGCGGGCGTCACCGTCCTGGACCTGTCGCGGCTCATGGCCGGTCCGTACGCAGCGATGGCGCTCGCGCACTACGGCGCGCGCGTCATCAAGGTCGAGTCGCTCGCCGGCGAGGAAGGCCGCGGCTTCGGCCCGCCGTTCTGCGGCGAGGTGGCCTCGCTGTTCATGATGAGCAACCGCGGCAAGGAATCGCTGTGTCTGGACTTCCGCAAGCCCGCAGGCCGCGAGGTGCTGGAGAAACTGGTGGCGCGAGCCGACGTGCTGATCCACAGCTTCCGACCCGACTTCGCCGAGCGCCAGCGCCTGCGCTTCGAGGACCTGGCGCCGATCAATTCGCGCCTGGTTCATTACTCGGTCTCGGCCTACGGCAGCGACAGCGTCTACCGGCTCAAGCCCGCCGTGGACAGCGTGATCCAGGGCGTGGCGGGCGGGTTCTACGGCGCGGGGGAGGAGCAGGACCCGCCCATCCGCAACAGCCTGCCGATCGTGGACGTGGCCTCCGGCATGTGCGGCGTCAATGGCATCCTCGCAGCACTTATGGAGCGCGACAGGAGCGGCCGCGGCCAGGCGGTGGAACTCACGCTGATGGGGACCATGCTCAACTTCCTCGGCAGCAAGATCGCCGAAGCCAGTATCGACGGTCGTTGCGAACGCGAGATCAATCCCGCCATCGTCGCGCCCAGCCGGCATTTCCAGGGTTCGGACCAACGCTGGTTCGCGTTCACCGTCATCAACGACGTCGCGTTCGCCCGGTTTTGCCAGGTGGTCGGGCGTCCCGAATGGCCAGCCGAGGAACGCTTCCGCGACAACGCCGCACGTATCCGCCACCGCCCCGAATTGCTGGCGATGCTGGCTGACATCTTCGCGACCCGCGCCGCGAGAGACTGGATCGATGCGCTGGACAGCGCCGACATCCCCGCAGGCCCGGTCAACACGGTGCCGGACATGCTTGCCGACCCGGAGCTGCGCGCGCTGCTCACCGAACACGCCGACGTGCCGGGACTGCCGCAGCCGGAATTCCCGGTGCGCAGCGAACGCGGGATGCACGACGTCGCCGCGCTGCGGCGCGCCCCCGGGCTCGGAGAACACAGCAGGGCCGTGCTCAGCGAGCTCGGCTACGACATGGCGCGGATCGACCAAATGACCAGGGACGCCGTCACCCGCCTCGGTGGGCCACCCCGATTGCAGGACTGAAGCGCTCCTCCAGCAACAGCAAAAAAAGACCCAAATGAAGAAACGCGAAGCGGTAATCGTCGGCATCGCCGACGTTCCTCTGCAAGACGGCAAGCTGACGGAGTCGCTCTGCGTCCTGCAGGTGCAGGCGCGCGCGGCGCGCGACGCACTGCGCGACGCCGGCCTGTCGATGCGTGATGTGGACGGCCTGCTGTCGACCGGCATGTGGGGCGTACCGGGCCCCGGACAGATGCCGACGCTGACTCTGGCCGAGTACTTCGGTATCGCGCCGCGCTTCATCGATTCCACCAACATCGGCGGTGCGGCGTTCGAGGCCTTCGTGGCGCATGCGGCGACGGCGATCGAAGCGGGCCGCTGCGAAGTCGCGCTGCTCACCTACGGCAGCACGCAGAAGAGCGAGAAGAGCCGCAACCTCGCGGGCCGCCCGTCGGTGCTGACCATGCAGTACGAAACGCCCTGGGGCATGCCGACTCCCGTTGGAGGCTATGCCATGGCCGCCATGCGCCACATGCATGAGTACGGAACGACGTCCACGCACCTGGCCGAAATCGCGGTCGCGACGCGCAAATGGGCGCAGCTCAACCCGGCCGCGATGATGCGGGGTCCGCTGACCATCGAGGACGTGTTCGCCAGCCCGATGATCTCGGACCCGCTGCACCTGCTGGACGCCTGTCTCGTCACCGACGGCGGCGGCGCCATCGTCATGACCACCGCCGAGCATGCCAAGGCACTGGGCCGTGCGCCGGTCTACGTGCGTGGCTATGGCGAGTCGAACACGCACTGGACGATGGCCGCGATGCCCGACCTGACGCGCCTGACGGCGGCGGAGATCGCCGGACGCGAGGCGTTCCGGATGGCCGGCATCGGCCACGATGCAATCGACGTCGCGCAGATCTACGACTCCTTCACCATCACCGTGTTGCTGACCCTGGAGGCCCTCGGCTTCTGCAAGCGCGGCGAAGGCGGTGCCTTCGTCTCCAGTCAGCGTACCGCCCCCGGAGGCGTGTTTCCGCTCAACACCAGCGGCGGCGGCCTGTCCTGCGCCCACGCCGGCATGCTCGGCATTTTCCTGCTGATCGAGGCGGTGCGGCAGTTGCGCGGCGAGTGCGGCGAGCGCCAGGTGCAGAACGCGCGCACCGCGCTGGTCCACGGCACCGGCGGCACGCTATCCAGCGGCGCCACCTGCATCCTTTCGCAGAGCTGAAAACCATGTACGAAAAGCCACTGCCGGTCCTTGATCCGGAAAGCCAGCCCTACTGGGACGCCCTCAAGCAGCATCGGCTGCTGCTCAAGCACTGCCGCGCCTGCCAGCGCTCCCATCACTATCCGCGCGAACTGTGCCCGCACTGCCATTCCGACGACCTTGAATGGAAGCAGGCCGCCGGCACCGGCCGCATCTACAGCTATACGGTCGCCCGCCGCCCGGCCGGCCCCGCGTTCAAGGCCGACACCCCATACGTCGTGGCCCTGGTCGAACTCGACGAAGGCGCGCGCCTGATGACCAACATCGTCACGGCGGACGTCGAGTCCGTGCGCATCGATCAGCGGGTCGCGGTGCAGTTCGACGATGTGACGCCGGACGTGACCCTGCCCAAGTTCCGGCCGGTCTGATTCCAGCCTCGCCATGAACGACACTTCAGGGTCTCCGGCCTGCGGCTGGCAGCCGCTGGTCGGCCTGCGCGTGCTGGATTTCTCGCTGCTGCTGCCGGGGCCGTTCGCGACCGTGACCCTGGCCGACCTCGGCGCCGAGGTCATCAAGATCGAGCCGCTGGGCGGCGACTTCGCGCGGCGCATGGCCGGCCCGATGTTCGCGATGGCCAACCGCAACAAGCAGATCCTCGCGCTCGATCTGAAGAATCCGGCGACGCGGCCCCTGATCGAACGCCTCGCGCGATGTGCCGATCTGGTCGTGGAAGGCTTTCGCCCCGGCGTCGCCGCGCGCCTGATGGTGGATCACCCCTGCCTGTCGGCGCTGAACCCGCGCCTGATCTATTGCTCGATTTCCGGCTACGGCCAGGACGGGCCCGCCCGCGACGCCCCCGGCCATGACCTGAACTACATCGCTGCCTCCGGCGGACTGATGTTCGCCGGCCACTGGAACGGCGCGCCGCGTCGCTCCGGCATGCCGGTTGCCGACCTCGCGGGTGCCAGCTTCGCAATCGTCGCCATGCTCGCCGCGCTGCACGAGCGCGGCCGTACCGGCAAAGGGGTGTACCTCGATCTGGCCCTGGCCGACGCGGCGCTCGCGTTCAACACCGCACGCCACGGACTGGAGGCGGAAACGCCGTCGCGCGCGCACCTGTACCCGACCAACGACGTGTTCGAGACCCGCGACGGCCGCGCGCTCACCCTGGGCATCATCGAACCGCAGTTCTGGCAGCGCTTCGTCGCCGCCACTGCCGACATTGCCCCCGACTTCGCGGCGCCCGCCTGGGCCGAGGAATCGGGACGCCTGACCGATGGCGACGCCCTGCACGCGCGCATCGCCGCCGTCATGCGCACGCAAAGTTCGGACGAATGGCTGCAACGTCTGGCGCGCCACGACGTGCCGGCACAGCTCGTGCTGTCGCCGGCCGAGGCCGCGCGCGCGCCACAGACCCGCGCCCGCGAACTGGTGATGGAACACGAAGGGCAGCGCCACCTGCCCTTCCCGGTGCGCGCCGACCACCGCCGCGGTGCGCGCTTCGACCGCGTCGCCGGGGCGGTCGGTGCCGATGCCGACGCAGTACTGATCGATCTTGGCCTCACCGCTGTCGAGATCGATGCGCTGCGGACCTCAGGCGCGCTCGCACCGGCCCCGCGCTGACACGGCCACGTCGGACCGGCCGACTCACCCCCACATTGCCTTCCCAAGGGACTTCACCATGTCATCTGCACCCCCCAGCAGCACCCCCCGCCTCGCGGCCACCATCCTGCTGCTGCGCGACGGCGCCGAGGGCCTGGAGGTCTTCATGGTGGTGCGTCATCACGAAATCGACTTCGCGGCCGGGGCCCTGGTCTTCCCCGGCGGCAAGCTTGCACCGGGCGATGAAGACCCGCGCGTGCAACCGCGCTGTACCGGCATCGCCGGCCTGGCACCCGAGCAGATCACCCTGCGCGTTGCCGCGATTCGCGAAGCCTTCGAGGAGTGCGGCATCTTGCTGGCGCGTGCGCGCGGTGAGCAGCGCCTGCTTGGGCCGACCCGCCTGGCCGAACTCGGGCCGCGCTACCGCAAGGCGCTGGACAAGGGCGACCTCGGCATCGCCGACATGCTCGAAGCCGAAGACCTTGAACTGGCCTGCGAAGAACTGGTGCCCTTCGCGCACTGGATCACCCCGACCTTCATGCCCAAGCGCTTCGACACGCACTTCTACCTCGCCATGGCACCGGCCGAACAACTCGCCGTGCACGACGGCAGCGAACTGGTGGACTCGCTGTGGCTGCGACCCGCGCACGCCCTGTCTCAGGCCGCGGCCGGTGTCCACACCCTGGTGCCGGCGACCGAGCTCAATGTGAAGAAGCTAGGCTTTTCCGACAGCGTCAGTGCCGCGCTCGTGGCGGCGCGTGCGCAAGCGGTGGTCACGGTGGTGCCCGAAGTGATCAAGGGGCCGCAGGGCCGGCGGCTGATCATTCCGGCCGAAGCCGGTTACAGGGTCACGGAATTCGCGCCACCCGAGGCACCGCGCAAAGCCTGAGATGCCCGAGCACGCCAGGCCTTCAGCCTGGCGTGCTCAGACCACCGTTGACGCTGAGCGTCTGCCCCGTGATCGAGGCAGACTGTGGCCCGGCGAAGAACGCCGCCGCATTGGCGATGTCCCGGCAGGTGACGTCGAACAGCATGCGCTTGCGCAGGTTCTCCAGCATGCCGCCCTTGCCTTTATCGGCCATCAGGGCCGCCGACCCCTCACCCCAGCGCGGGATGGCGTCGGAAATGAAACTCATCGCCACGATGTTGATGCGAATCTTCTCGCGGCCGAACTCGCGCGCCAGCACGCGACACATCTGCATCATGCCGCTGGTCGAACCGCCCAGCAGCGATTCGCCCACCGTCGCCACGCGACCGGCGTCGGTGCCGATCATGACCATGCTGCCGCCACCGGCATCGCGCAGATGCGGCTGCATGGCACGAATTGCGTACACCCGCGAAAGAAAATGCGCGCGCAGATAGTGGTCGTAGTGTTCAAGGTCCATATCCTTGAACAGGCGGAACGAGGGCGAATCGTGGCTGGCACCGGCACCGCTGGCCACCAGCACGTCGATACGCCCGAAGCGTGCCGCGACGCGATCCGCCATGGCCTGCATCTGCCCCGCGTCGAACAGGTCCGCCGCTTCGAAACAGGCGCTGCCGCCCGCCGCTTCGATCTCCGCCACCACGGCCGCGCCCGCCTCCGCATTGCGACCGCTGACCACCACGGCGGCGCCCTGTTCGGCCAGCCGGATCGCGCAGGCGCGGCCGATGAATGCCGTCGCGCCCGTGACCACCGCCACCTTGTCTTTCAATTCCAGGGTGTTCATCTGCAGGTTCTCCCGGCGGGCGACGAGCCGCTTAGCGGAACGGGCTGAAGTCGGGCTTGCGCTTGGCCAGGAAGGCACCAGCGCCTTCGGCCTGCTCGCCGGTACGGAAGTAGTTGGGCGCGATCTCCTTGATCATGTCGTTCATGTCGCGCTGCATGATCGGCTCCATCTGGTAGTAGAACGAGCGCTTGAGAATCTTCAGGCAGGTGGGGCTGACTGCGAGAAGTTCGTCCGCCCATTTGCGCACTTCGGCGTCGAGCTGCTCCTTCGGCACCACGGCATTGGCCAGGCCCCATTCCAGGGCCTGCGCGGCGGTGTAGCGACGGCACAGCATCCACAGTTCGCGCGCGCGCTTGTGGCCGAGCACGTTGGCCGAGTGGCTGACGATGTAACCGCCGGCCGGCGAGCCGACGCGCGGACCGTTCTGGCCAAAGATGGCGTGATCGGCGGCGATGGTGAAATCGCAGAAGTAGGCGATGTGGTGTCCGCCGCCGATGGCATAACCATTGACCCTTGCGATCACCGGCTTCAGGCACTCGGCGATCTGGCGGTTGAAGGTGAAGTTGAGATCTTCAAGGCCGCTCTTGCCGTCGCCACTGCCCTTCTCCCAGTTGATGTCGCCGCCGACGCAGAACGCGCGCTCGCCGCTACCGGTGAGCACGATGACGCCGACGTCGCGATCGTTGCTGGCCTTGTCCATCAGCTCCTGCATCTGCTTGATGTTGTCGCCGGTGAAGGCGTTCAGGGTCTTCGGGCGATTGAGGGTGATCGTGGCAACGTAGTTGTCCACGCTGTACAGAACTTCGGCTTCCGACACGGTTGTGCTCCTGTTGGGTGCGTTGAGATGGAATGAGCGCCGGGCAGCGCATCAGGACATGCAGTGGCCTAGAAACCGGCGTGCAATTCGAACGTATGTTAGTTAGATTACACGACATCAGCAGGCCACCGCGAGCCCCCCGTGAACTTCGAGTTGAGCGATGAACAGACCGAGCTGCGCGACGCCGCGCGGCGTCTGGCGCAGGAGCGGTTTAAGGACAAGGCGGCCCGCTGGGACCGCGAACAGGAGTTCCCGGAGGAGAACAAGCATCTCCTGGCCGAACTCGGCTACCTGGGCCTGTCCATCGATCGCGAATACGGCGGCAGCGGCGCGGGGCTGGTCAGCACCTATCTGGTGGTGGAGGAAATCGCCAAGGTCGACATGCTCACCGCCTTGATCGTGCATGACCAGAACGTGTCGCCGCGGATCATCGCCAACCACGCTCCGGCTGCGCTGCGCGAGAGACTGCTGCCGAAAGTCGTCAGGGGCGAACTGGAAATCAGCATCGCCTGGACCGAGCCGCAGGCCGGCTCCGACGGCACCGCCATCCGCACCACGGCCACGCGCGACGGCGACGACTACATCGTCAATGGGCAGAAGATCTTCACCACCTTTGGCGATCGCGCCGACATGCACCTGGTGTACGCACGCTTTGCGCCCGGCACCGGCGCGCGCGGCATCGGCACGATCCTGGTCGAACGCGACCGTCCCGGCGTCACCGTGCACCGGCTCGAACACAAGATGGGCGTGCGCGGCGCCTCGGAGTGCGAGCTGTTCTTCGATCAGGTGCGCGTGCCGGCGAGCAATGTCGTAACGCTCGGCGAGGCCGGGCACTCGCGCGGCTTCGTGCAGCCGCTGACCATCTACAACGGTACCCGGGTAGGTATGGGAGTGATGGCCCTGGGCGTGGCCGAAGGCGCGTTCGATCTGGCGCGCGACTACATGATGGTGCGCGAGCAGTTCGGCCAGAAGCTCTGCGAGATGCAGGGTCTGCGCTGGATGATGGCCGACATGCTCATCGAGATCGAAGCGGCGCGCTTCCTCTGCTACAAGGCGCTGGCGCTGGTCGATGCCGGCCGGCCCGATGCCCGCCTGTCGTCGATCGCCAAGGTGCAGGCCACCGAGATGGCGCAGAAGGTCACGCTGCAGTGCCAGCAGATGTTCGGCGGCTATGGCTACTTCGGGGCGCTGCCACTGGAGCGCATGGTGCGCGACGTGCGCATGCTCACCATCACCGGCGGCACCACGCAGACGCAGAAGAATCTCATCGCCAGCCACATTTTCGGAACCCAGGGAGCAGGTGCATGACCGTTCGCCTCGAACGCACAGGCGCCATCGCGCGCATCGTCCTCGACCGCCCGGATGCGCTCAACGCGCTGAACGGCGAGATGAAGGATCGCATCGGCGATCTGGCTCTCGAACTCCAGCGCGATACCGATGTGCGCTGCGTGGTGCTGTGCGGCACAGGAAGGGCGTTCTGCTCCGGCTCCGACATCGGCACGATGACCGGATTCGATGTCCGTGCCGGCCGTGCACGGCTGCAGCAGGCGCATCGCTTCATCCTCGGCATTGCCAACCTCGACAAGCCCGTCATCGCGGCGGTGCGCGGTGCCACCGTCGGCGTCGGGTTCAGCCTTGCGCTTGCCAGCGACCTGGTGGTCGCCTCCGACACCGCGCGCTTCGGCCTGGTGTTCAAGAAGGTCGGTCTGGCACCGGACGGCGGGATGGCCTATTTCCTGACGCACGCTGTCGGCGCGAGACGCGCGAAGGAACTGATGCTGTCCGCACGCCTGTTCGATGCCAAGGAAGCGCAGTCGCTGGGCCTGGTCGCGGAAGTGGTGGAAGACGCGACGCTGGAAGCGCGCGCGATGGAACTGGCCGAAGAACTGGCGTCGTCGGCCACCTTTGCGCTGGCCATGGGCAAGCGCATGTTCCACGCCGCCGCCAAGCCCAGTCTCGAGGAATTCCTGGAACTGGAATCCCACATCCAGACGGAAGTGCTGCAGACGCAGGACCACCGCGAGGGCGTGGCCGCCTATCGCGAAAAGCGCAAGCCCCTGTTCCACGGCCGTTAATAGACGCCACATCGCCGGAGTGACCATGTTTCAACTCGACCCCGAACTCGAATCCTTTCGTCAGGACGCCCGCAAGATGGCCGAACGGGCCTTTGCGGCGAAGGCAGCCTACTGGGACGAAGAGGAGGTCTATCCGGCCGAAAACCTCAAGGTGCTGGCCGACCTGGGCTACCTCGGCATTGTCATTCCCGAGGAATACGGTGGCTCCGGCGCGCCCATCATCCAGGGCACCCTCCTGCTCGAAGAAATTGCGCGGGTCTGCTTCAACACCGCGCTGGTGGCACAGGTGGGCATCAACGGCCCGTCGCGCGCGATCACCATTCTCGGCAACGAGGAACAGAAGAAGCGCTGGCTGCCGGGCTGCGTGCGCGGCGAGAACATCTTCGGCATCGGCATCAGCGAGCCGGGTGCCGGCTCGGCGATGACCGACATGATCACCAGTGCCACGCCCGACGGCGATCACATCATCCTCAACGGCCAGAAGTGCTTCTGCACCGGTGGCCATGTGGCGACCCACATCCTGGTGTTCGCGCGCTGGGGCAAGACCCAGGGCCCGCGCGGCATCGGCGCGCTCGTTGTCGAAAAGGGCACGCCGGGATTCGAGATCGGCCATCCCGGTCCGAAGATGGGCGGGCGTGGTGTGGCGGAAGTGGAGCTGTTCTTCGACCACTGCCGGGTGCCGGTGGAGAACCTGATCATGGCCGGCGACCCGAACTCCACGCGCAGCTTCAAGCGCCTGATGAGTTCCTTCGGCCCCGAGCGCGTCGGCAATGCCGCGATGTGCCTGGGTGTTGCACAAGGTGCCTACGAACTGGCGCGCAGCTACTCGCTGGAACGCAAGCAGTTCGGCAAGCCGATCTGCGAATTCCAGGGCATCCAGTGGAAGGTCGCCGACATGGCGACACAGATCCATGCCGCGCGCCTGATGATCTACCGCGCAGCAACGAATCTGGTGGATGGCTTTCCCGATCCCCTGGAAGCGGCCTACGCCAAGCTATACGCCAACGAGATGGTGCAGCGGGTGACCAACGAGGCGCTGCAGATCCATGGCCATTACGGCTTCACCCGCGAGTTCCCGCTGGAACGCATGGTGCGCGACTCGCGCGGCTTCTCGCTTGGCGGCGGCACCACGGAAATCCTGCGCAACACCATCGCCGCTATCGTCTATGGCCGGGCCTTCGACCAGCGGAAAAGCTAGTTTCCCAGTTCGCATAGAATCTTCCGGTGACCGGGCAACTCCCGTCGCAATCAAGTTCATCCACTCGTTTTTATGAGCGCACACCCATGATGATGAAAACCACCCGCTTCGCGGCTCTGATCCTGATGGCATCCGCGACCGCATCCGCCAGCCCGCCACCGCTGAACGCGCCGCCTTCGGTCACGGCCTACCTGGACCAGGTTGCCGCGACTGAAAAGCCGGGGCCCAAGATGTCGCTGGAACCTGTGTACAACGCGGCCCTCGCCGCACAGAACGACCTGATGATCATCAACAATAATCAGGCCTGGATCGAGGGCTTGTCGGATGCCGATTTCACCACCCTGCAATCCCGCCTGAAAGGCTTCGTGATCAGCCGCGGGCTTGAAATCTTTGCCGACCCCGACCCCAAGTTCTTCCGCGCGCTGGCAGAAAAGCGTGGCGAGCCTGCAGACCTCGCGTTCTTCACCCAGATGGAAAAATCCATCGCTCCGGACTACCTGCCGACCTATGTCAGAACGCAGGGTCGCGGCGTATGTATCCGATACGGCGAAGATTTGATGGTGCCCTATTACGCCGGCTGGCTCGAATACCAGCGTCAATCGCCAGCGCGCTACAAGGACAAGGTCACGGAACTGCTGACGAACGTCGAGGACGCCGTCGGTCTCGGCACCTGCGCCTGCGGGGAGATCGAAAGTGTCCAGAACGAGCTGAAAGGTTTCGCGACCCGGTTCCCGACCTCGGCCGTGAACGGCAAGATTCGCGACCGCATCGAGCAACTGGACAAGGACCCCTCGAAGCTTCCGGTGAACTGCACCTGAAGCATTTCGGGTTCCCGTTGCCGGGTCAGCCCAGCGGCCGCTCGATAAACCGCGCGAACCCGGAAACGGGTTCGCGCTCCGTCACCAGACGGTTGGCGATGTGCGCGTTGTCGGCGTACCCCAGTGCCATGCCGCAGACCAGCATCTCTTCCGGGGGCATGGCGATGTGCCGGGCGATGATGCCGTGGAACGGCGTGAACGCCGCCTGGGGGCAGGTATCCAGCCCCCGGGCACGCGCCGCGATCATGATGTTCTGCAGGAACATGCCGTAATCCATCCAGCTTCCACGCCCCAGACTGCGGTCGATGGTGAACATCAGCCCGACCGGGGCATCGAAGAAGCGATAGTTGCGGGCATGCTGCGCATGCATGCCCTGCTTGTCCTGCTTGCCGATGCCGAGCAGGCCGTACAGATCCCAGCCCACCTTGCGACGCCGGTCGATGAAGGGTGACTTCCACTCGGTGGGGTAGTAGTCGTACTCGTCACGATGGGTCTGCGCCCAGTCGGGCTGGTCGAAGGCGTCGAGGATTTCGCGGCTCAGGGCATCCCGTGCGGCACCGCTCAGAACGTAGACTTTCCACGGCTGCGTGTTGGTGCCCGAGGGCGCACGCGCGGCGACCTGCAACACATGCTCGATCGCCTCGCGTGAAACCGGCTGGTCCGTGAACGCACGGACCGACCGGCGGCTTTCCATGGCGCGGTCGACCGCACTCCCGTCAGGAAAATCGAAACCATCACTCATGACGCATCCCGATTAAAAGCGCAGGCCACAAGCCAGATCCTCGCTCAGATCAATTGACGGACTTGCTGCGGCCGGCCCAGTACGGCTTGCGAAGGTCGGTCTTGAGGATCTTCCCGGCGCCACTGACCGGCAGCGGCTCGAGCCGGAGTTCGACACTGCGCGGCAGCTTGTAGCCGGCGATCAGCGTGCGGCAGTGCGCGATGATCTCCTCGCCGGAAACACTGGCACCGGCCTTGGGCACCACGATGGCGAGTACCGCCTCGCCCCATTGCTCGCTGGGAATGCCGATGACCGCGCATTCCTGTACCGCAGGATGCTGGTAGATCGCGCCTTCCACTTCGACGCTGAAGATGTTCTCGCCGCCGCTGATGATCATGTCCTTGGCGCGATCGACCAGAAAGATGAAACCATCGGGGTCCATGTAGCCCAGATCACCGGTGTGCAGCCAGCCGTTGCGCAGCGTCTGCTGGCTCTGCTCTTCCAGTCCCCAGTAGCCGCGCATCACATTCAGGCCGCGGGCGCAGATCTCGCCGACGGTGCCGCGCGGCACCTCCACATCGTCCTCATTCATGACCACAACCTCGACGCCGTAGGCCGGGCGTCCCGCACTGGTGAGCTTGGTTCCACCCGCGACATGGAACTTGGGTTCGAGAAAACTCACGACCGGTGCCGCCTCGGTCTGGCCATAGCCCTGCGTGAAGCCGACGCCGGGCAGCGCCACCATCGCACGCAGGAGCACCGCTTCCGGCATCGGTGAAGCGCCGTACAACATGCGCCGCAGGCTGGAGATGTCATGGTCCGCAATTTTCCCGGAGCTGACCAGCAGATTGATCATGGTTGGCACCAGTACCGTGTGGGTCACACGCTCGCGGGCGATCGTCGCGAGCACATCATCCACGTCGAAGCGCGGTATGGTGACGTGGGTGCCACCGGCCATGGTGACGGCGAAGGTATTGGCCATGTCGGCGAGATGGAACATCGGTGCCGCGTGCAGGTAGACGGCCGTGTCGTCGTAATGCAGCGCCGGAATCACATTGATGGCGTTGTACACCACGTTGTCGTGCGTGAGCATCACGCCCTTGGACTTGCCCGTGGTGCCGCCGGTATAGAACAGGCCGGCCAGTGCACCGCCGCCAGCATTGGCGTCTGCAATCGGACGATGATCAGCAATCAGGGCTTCGTACGAGAGGCAGCCTTCGGGCAGGGCCCCATCCCCCATGAACACGATGTGCTTGACCGTTCGCATCAGCGGACGCAGCGCCGGCAGCATCTTCGCGAAGGTATCGTCCACGAACAGCACGGCGCTCGCGGAATCATCCAGGGTGTAGGCGATTTCCGGCGGCGCCAGGCGGATGTTCACCGGGTTGGACGCCGCACCGATCCATGCCACCGCGTAGAAGTACTCGACATAGCGGTCGCTGTTCAGCGCCAGCACGGCGACGCGATCCTCGGCGCCCACCCCGAGCGACTTGAGCGCCGAACCCAGCCGGTCGATACGCTGTTCGAACTGAGTCCAGGTCTGGCGGCGATTGCCGCAGATCGTGGCGACACTGTTGGCGCGGATCTGCACCGCGCGCCGTAAGGTCTGAGTGATGTACACGAGGTTCTCCTCTCAAGGATTGAAGGCAGCCTCGCTAGACAAGGCTTCGCGGGTGCTTGCGATGATTATCTAACGGATGTTAGTTTGATATTTTTCCCATGACAAGAGCTGCGTCCGACCATGTCTGGCTCCTATCACTCGCCAAGAGCGCAGTTTGCTCCAGTATCTCAGCGCCTCGAACCGGGCCGTATCCAGGTAAACACACAAAGCTTGGGATCAGACGCTTTTTTCAGTTGGATGGGGATGCGTGTGATCGACGCCGCCGAGGGGCCGTGGTGTCTGGTGCTAGGCATTCAGGATCATCATTGCAGTGGCGGCGGAACCACCGCGGTCGTCAATGGCGGGATCCTGCCTTACATGCTAGATCCCGTGGTCGGCGGTGCATTCCAGCGATCGCTTGGACACCGTGGGCCAAATCACGTTGCGCCTAAATGTCGAGTATCTGGCACCGATGATGGTCGCGACACAGATCGTCGGCGAAGGCGAGGTTGTACCGCCGGGGCGGCAGCCTCGTGTTCGTCGATGGGGATCGCGTCGCTGTGATGGAGCGTAACTCGCCGGCCTACGTCGAGAGCTATCTGGCGGCGCTGAAGCTGGTGCTGGTGGCCTGCAACGTCAAATACAAGTATCGGCCGGAAGAGCTGCAGTACCTGCTCGAGGACTCCGGTCCAGCCGTGTTGGTGATCAACGAGGATTTCCTGCCAACCGTCGAGCTGATCGCCGCGCAGTGCCCGCAACTGGAAATGGTCGTGGTGATCGGACCCTCGGCGCGGGCCGCCCCCCCGGTGCATGGCCTACGCGGCCCGCCTTGCCCACGCACGGTGCGGCCACGTTGCCACCCCACTCGATCTGCGCCGACGTCTGCAGGGTCGAAAGTGGATGGCTCGCTGACCCTGCTCGGCCGAGGCTCGGGCGTGATCAACACCGGCGGCGAAAAGGTGATCCCGGAAGAAGTGGAGAACGTGATCCATGACCAGCCAGGCGTCGCCGACTGCGTCGTGGTGGGCGCTCCCGACGCTCGCTACGGCCAGGTGATCGCCGCGCTGATCGAGTTCCATCCGGGCCGCAGCGGCTCGCTGAACGACATCGCCCATCAATGCTCAGCGCGCCTGGCCAACTACAAGAAGCCCCGCCACCTGTTCGTGGTGGACAAGATTCCGCGCAAGGACAACGGCAAGATGGAATACGTACGTGCGCGGGAAATCGTCGCCGAGCGCCTCCAGCAACTCACCCCCTCCGCATGAAAACCCTGCACGCCCCGACCTACACCTGCCCCGAGGACTTCCTCGCCGGCCTGAGAACCCAGCAATACATCGCCAGCAAACGCATCGGCACGGCCGTGTACCTCGGCCTGCACCTGGAAAAGCCGCTGCTGGTCGAAGGCCCCGCCGGCGTCGGCAAGACCGAGCTGGCCAAGGCGCTGGCGTCCCTGCTCGAAGTGCCCCTGGTGCGCATGCAGTGCTACGAGGGCCTCGACGAATCCAAGGCCCTGTACGAATGGAAGTACGGCAAGCAACTGCTCTACACGCAGATCCTGCGCGACAAGCTCGGCGAGCTGATGCAGGGCGCGGGCACGCTGGAAAAGGCCCTGGAAAAACTCCACGCCCACGACGACCTGTTCTACTCCGAAAGCTTTCTCGAACCGCGCCCGCTGCTGCGCGCCCTTCGCGAGCCGGCGGGGTGCGTGCTGCTGGTGGACGAGATCGACAAGGCGGACCCGGAGTTCGAGGCCTTCCTGCTGGAACTGCTGTCCGACTACCAGATCTCGGTGCCGGAACTCGGCACGGTGAGCGCCAAGGTGCGCCCGATGGTGCTGCTGACCAGCAACGGCGCACGCGAGTTGTCCGACGCGCTGCGCCGCCGCTGCCTGCACCTGCACATTCCCTATCCCGAGGCCGCGCTGGAGCGGCAGATCGTGCACACCCGCGTGCCCGAACTGGCGCCGCATCTGGCGACCAGTCTGGTCGCCTTCGTGCACGGTCTGCGCGCGCTGGACCTGAAGAAGCATCCTGCGGTCAGCGAGACGCTGGACTGGGCGCGCACGCTGGTGCTGCTCAACGCCGATGAACTCGGCGACGAGCTGGTGCGAGACACGCTCACCACCCTGCTAAAGCACGAGGAAGACGTCGCCATCGCGCTGGCCGCCCTGCCCCAGGTGATGCAGGCCGCCCGCAACGCCGCGCAGATTCATGCAGCGCGCGCTTGAGGAGTTCGTCCTGGCGCTGCGCGGCAGCGGCCTCGAGCCGGGGCTGTCGGAATGCGTGGACGCCTATCGCGCCGCACGCATCGTCGGCCTGGATGATCGCGACGGCCTGCGCGAAGCCCTTGGTGCCACGCTGGCGAAAACCGAGCCCGGCCGCGCCATCTTCGACGACGTGTTCGAGCGCTACTTCTCGTTCACGATGTTCGGCGAGCGCTTGCCCGGTGCGTCCGAATCCGAGCCGGACGACGGCGATGACGCCAATGCCGATGCTACGCAGTCGCGAGAAGCCCGGACACCCACCGACACCCTGTTGCGCATGATCGAAACCGCCGACCGCGCGGGCCTGGCGGTGCGCCTGCGCGCCGCCGAGCAGCAGGTCGGCATCACCGGCGCCTGGCTGCCGACGCAGCGTGGCCTGTACACGCGGCGCATGCTGGAATCCATGGGCGCCGGGAACCTGATCGCCGAGGAAAATGCCCTGGCCGGTCAGCCCTCGCCGTCCGCGGCAACGGAAATGCGCATCTCGCGCTTGAAAGCGGCACGCGAGCGCCTGTTCGAGGAAGTGCGCGACCATGTCTCGCGTCGCCTGGTGCTGTACGGCAAGTCCGCCACCGAGAAACTGCGCGACACCACGCTGAGCACGCAGCGCCTGTCGAACATCGAGCGCCGCGACTTCGACCGCATGCTGCGCCTGATCCACAAGCTGGCGCGCCGACTGGCCACCCGCCACGCGCTGCGCCAGCGCCGCCAGCGGCGCGGCGTGCTCGACGTGCGGCGCACGCTTGCGCGCAATGTCGCCTACGGTGGCGTGCTGTTCGAGACACGCTGGAAGAACCGGCCCATCTCGGAGCCCAAGGTCATCGCCATCTGCGACGTGTCGCGCTCGGTGGCGTCCTACGCGCGGTTTCTCCTGCTGCTGCTCTATGGCCTGCGCGACGTGTTGCCCGATGTGCGCAGCTTCGCGTTCACGCACCGGCTGGTGGATGTCTCCGGGCACTTCGACCGCGATCCGCCGCACATCGCCATCGAGCGCGTGCTCGACCAGGTGGGCGGCACCGGCACCAACTACGGCACCATGCTGCGCGACTTCGCGACGCAGGAACTGCCCAAGGTCGATCGACGCACCGCCGTCATCATTCTCGGCGACGGCCGCAACAACCGCGCCGAACCGGAGGTGGAGGTGATGCGCGAACTGCACAAGCGCGCGCGCCGCGTGGTCTGGCTCAACCCCGAGCCACGAAGCTTCTGGGCCCTCGGCGACTCCGAGATGCCGCGCTACGCACCCCACTGCCACACCGTCCGCGAGTGCGGCACCCTGGTGCAACTCGAGCGCGCCGTGGACAACCTGCTGCGCAACACCGGCAGCAATGGCTGAATCTCCACAATTTCACACATGGACGTCATGAATTCTCCCTCCTCCCCAACGGACGCCGTCGCGGAAGTCCTTGGCGTGCTAGATCTCAAGACGGTCGGCAATGACCGCTTCCGCGCCCAGCCTCGCGAGTTCGGCCGCCGTCGCCTCTACGGCGGGCAGATCTTCGCGCAGACCGTGATGGCCGCACAGCTCACGGTGGAGGATCGTGCGCCCCATGCGCTGCACGCCTGTTTCCTGCTGCCGGGAACCCCGGACGAGCCGGTCGATTTCGAGGTGGAGCGACTGCGCGACGGCGGTGCCTTCTCCGCGCGCCGCGTGAACGCGCTGCAGAACGGGCGCGTGATCCTGAGTCTGATGGCATCGTTCCATCGCGCCGAAGAAGGCTTCGAGCACCAGATCATCATGCCGCCCGCGCCCGAGCCGGAGACGCTGGCCAGTACCAGCAGCCTGCTCGCCGACTGGGTTCAGCGAACCGGCTCGGTCCCGCACTCGATGCTGGAAGTCAGCATGACCCAGCGCATGGGCCTGGACGTGCATCCGCTGGACCCGGACAGCGTGTTCGGCGACAAGGTCCGTCCGCCGGATTACGCGCACTGGTTCCGCGTCTGCCGGACAGTGCCCGACGATCCCCGGCTGCACTACGCGCTGCTCGCCTTCGCCAGCGACCTGTGCTTTCTCGGCACCTCGCTGCGGCCGCACGGCGTGCCCTGGTACGCCCCCAGCATGCAGCCTTCCACGGTCGACCATTCGCTGTGGATCCACCGCCCCCTGCGCGCCGATGACTGGCTGCTCTACGTGATGGACTCACCCACCGCGCAGAACGCCCGCGGTTTCGTGCGCGGCGCCATCTACGACCGTGCCGGCAGGCTGGTCGCCTCCAGCGCGCAGGACGGGCTGATCCGCCCCCTGCCAAACCCCTGAACGCCTTACGCCCATGACCTCGAACTCAGCCGCACTCCCCTGGTGGCAGTCCCTGCCCGCTGATTACTACCAGCATCCCTTCGACACCGCGCTCGACCGCAGCGATCCGCTGAAAGTGCTGGCCACCGCGGCCGTGGATCAGGTCGCGCGCACCGCCCTGGGCACGGTGATGGCGCTGGCCTTGAGGCCCAGCCTCGCCACGCCGCGCGCACGCGCCATCGAGCGCGCGCGGCTCAGCTTCTATACCCCGCTGGCCGGTGCCGATGCCGACCAAGTCTACATCGCGCCGCCGACTGTCCCGGTGCGGACACGCAAGGCCTCAAGCTGGGGCCTGGGCTTCGAAGACGCAGTGTGCGAGCGCCTGAGCTTCGACAGCCCGTTCGAGCCGCTCAACCCCGCCCTGCGCGAGGACTACGCCCGCCAGGACCGCAACCGGCGCGCGACCGCGCTGTACATCCGCCGGCCGCTGGGCAAGCCGCGGCCGACACTCATCTTCGTGCATGGCTACCTGCTCGACGATCCGCGTCTGAACAGCCGCTCGTTCTGTCTGCCCTGGCTGTTCCGTCAGGGCTACGACGTGCTGTTGCCCAGCCTGCCGTTCCACGGGCCGCGGGCCGAGCGCCTGCATCCCTACAGCGGCTACGGATTCTTTGCCGGCGGCCTGGCGCGCACCAATGAATCGATGTTGCAGGGCGTCAGCGACCTGCGGGTCTGGACGCAGGAATTGCTGAATCGCGGCGCGCCGCAGGTCGGCATTTCCGGCCTGAGCCTGGGCGGCTACATGACCGCGATGCTGAGCACGGTCGAATCCCGCCTGGCTTTCGCGATACCGAATTCTCCGGTCGTCGCGGCGGCCGACATGGCCATGGAATGGCAGCCGCTGGGCCGACTCATGCGCCGCTCGGTGTTGACCGACGGCTGGACCTTTCCCGAACTGCGCCAGAGCATGGCCCTGCACAGTCCGCTCAGCCGTCCGCCCCGCCTGGACGCGAACCGCTTGCTGGTGATCGGCGGTGCGGGCGACCGCTTCACTTCACCGCGCTTCGTCAGCCTGCTGCACCAGCACTGGGTCGGCAGCCAGTTGCACTGGTTCCCCGGCAATCACCTGCTGCACCTGCAGCAGGGCCGCTACCTGCGGCTGATGAAGAAATTCATGGACAGCAACGTGAATCCGGATTCCCTGCATCCACCTTCGTCCACCCGCGCTTGAGAAACTTCATGCCTCTCCCGGCCAGTGCCGGGAGAGGCCGTTTGATCCCTACACGCGCTGTCCGGATGTCGAGCCAGCAACCGCGCAGCGCTGGCGGGATTGGGATCAGGCGGCTACCCGGTCAGGGATGACCCTCAGTGTCCTCCAAGCATGAAGAACACCTGCAGCTCACCGACCAGGGCACCGAGCACGGCCCCGGCGATGACGATGATGATCTCGTTCTCCTTGAACGCAGGGCGCAGTACGGACTCGAACTCTTCCGGCGACAAGGAGTTCATGCGGCCCAGGATGGTTTCATTGATGTCGAGCGCGTCCGTCGCGTACTTCTCTACCTGCTTGGACGCCATCGGGATCAGATCAAGGATGCGCTGCGCCACCAGCTTGCGCACCTCGCCATAGCGCTCGTGCCCGAGCGCGAACACCACCAGCGGCAGCGCCTTGCCTAGCCGCTGGTCCATGGCCTCGCGCACCTGCCGGTGCACCAGGTCGATGATGCGGTCCAGCGCCGGCCCGCGCAGCAGCTCTTCGATCAGGTTGGCCGGCGTGAGCAGTTCCGATGCCATCAGCAGGGCGTAATCCTTCGCGACCTGATCCTGCCGCGCCAGGAACTTGCCCTGGAACGTCCAGCCCAGGATCTTCTTCGGGCGCAAGGGCCGGAACAGGATCTGCAAGGCCACCCAGTCGCTGACGAAGCCGATCAGACCGCCGAACAGCGGCATCAGCCAGGGCTCGTGCCAGGTCATCCAGCACGCGAGCTGCACCAGACCGAGAAGGAAGCCGAACCAGAATCCGATATTGCGGAAGAACGTCAGTTCCGGCCCGCCGACCCGCCAGAAAATCTCGTTGAGCTTTTCCTTGTCGCGCACCAGGTTGGTGATGATGACGTGGCGGATGTCGAAGTACTCCTCGAAACGCCCGGTCGCGCTGGTCCAGAATTCGCGCATCACCCCGGGAATCTCGGCCTGCACCCGTTCCACCAGCTTGCGCTGGGCGAACGCCGGCAACCGCCCCCAGAATCCGGCCAGGTAGGTGTCGCCGATTTCGCGGACCAGCGCTTCTGCCGCATCGTTCACCGGTCGTTCGAGCTCACGGAGCATGCGCTCCGGATCGAGGCGCTCGAACAGCTCGTTGGAATCCAGCAGTTGCTCCGCCATGAGGTCGGCCGCGTGCGTCGCGATCTTGTGCGCCTTGCGCGGCAGGATGCCCTGCCAACCCAGCCAGGGCTCGATGCCTACGAACTTGATCGGGCGGAAGATCATTTCCACCGCCAGCGTCTTGGTGATGTAGCCGACGAAAGCGGCGACCAGCGGAATCGCCAGGTACACCCAGAGGTGCTCCTGGAAATCGGTCATCACGGATTGCAGAGTCATTTGCAGATGCGGTATCGGGGAAAGGGCGAAAGTCCGGTCCGCCGACGCGATCGAATGCCCCGACTCAGCGCGAGAGCGCGATACCTCGCTCGAACAGGTCGTCTACCTGCGTGGTGGAATAACCCAGCGCCAGCAGCACCTCGCGCGTGTGCTGGCCCAGGGTCGGTGCCGGCGCATGCACCGATCCGGGGGTCCGCGAAAGCTTAACCGGGATGCCGAGTCCACGCTGACCATTCTCGAATTCCACCACCATCTCGCGATGCAGGGTGTGCGGATGCTGCAGGACCTGCGGCAGCTGATTGACTGGTCCGGCCGGAACACCAGCCTTGAGCAGGGCCTCGCACAGCTCCGCCGCATCCCGATCCGCCAGCAGGTTTTCGATCGAGGCGCGCAGCGCGACACGATTGCGGTTGCGCTCGCCATTGCTGGCGTAACGCGGATCGGCCGCCAGTTCGGGCACGCCGCAGAACTCGCAGAACTTGCGGAACTGTCCGTCGTTGCCGATGCCCAGGAACACCTCGCCGCTGCGCGTAACGAACTTGTCGTAAGGCACCACGTTGGGATGGCCGCTGCCGGCCAGCACCGGCACCTGGCCGTTGACGAACCAGTTGGCTGCGTGCGGATGCAGCAGGCCGACGGCGGTATCGAACAGCGTGGCCTCCACGAACTGCCCCAGCCCGGATCGCTGCCGCTCGGCGAGTGCCAGCAGGATGCCGATCACCGCGTTGAGCCCGGTGGTCATGTCCACGATGGGAATGCCGATGCGCGTGGGCCCGCTGGCGGGATCGCCGTTGATGCTCATCAGGCCACCCATGGCCTGAGCCACCGCGTCGTATCCCGGCGCGCCACCCAGCGGACCATCGGCACCGAAGCCGGACACGCGACAATGGATCAGACGGGGGAAGCGTACGCGCAGCACGTCCTCGAAACCCAGGCCCCACTTTTCCATCGTGCCGGTCTTGAAGTTTTCCACCAGCACGTCGGCATCGGCAAGCAGGCGCAGCACCGCTTCGCGACCTTCCGGCCGCGACAGGTCAAGGGCGATGTCCTGCTTGTTGCGATTGACGCCCAGAAAATACGAGGCGGTGCCCTCGACGAAGGGCGGCCCCCAGGTGCGCGTCTCGTCGCCCATCGGTGGCTCGACCTTGAGCACGCCGGCACCGTGATCGGACAGAATCTGCGTGCAGTAGGGTCCGCCCAGCACGCGGGACAGATCGACGACCCGGATGCCGGCGAGCGCACCGGCAGAGGATTTCAGCGACGAGGTAGCCATCAGTACGAGCGCGGCAGGCCCATGACCTTTTCGCCGATGTAGTTGAGCACCATCTCGCGGTTCAGCGGCGCGGTGCGCAGCAGGCGCACCATCGGGTACAGATCGAAGATGCCGTATTCCTTGGTGAAACCGTTGCCGCCGAAACATTGCAGCGAGGCGTCCACCGCGTGGATGCCGGCCTCGGCAGCCGCGTACTTCGCCATGTTGGCGAACTCGCCGGCAGGCAGGCGCTGATCAAAGGCCCAGGCGGCCTTGTGCGTCATCAGCCCGGCCATCTCGATTTCGGAATAGGCGATTGCCAGCGGATGCTGCAGACCCTGATAGGCACCGATCGGCACCTTGTTGAACACCTTGCGCTCGTTGGCATAGGCCACCGCCTTGCGCAGGGCGTAGCGTCCGACGCCAACGCATAGCGCGGAAAGGATGATGCGCTCGGGATTGAGCGTGTCGAACAGGATCTTGAAGCCTTCGTCGACGGTGCCCAGCACGTCGGCCTCGGTCAGTTCCACGTCGTCGAAGAACAACTGCCACTGCGATTCCGGCATCGGGATGCTGACCGGGATGACGGTCTTGCTCACGCCCTTGGCGCGCATGTCCATGATGAACAGCGTGAAGCCGTCGGTCTTGCGGCTGACCTCGCCGTGCGGCTTGGTGCGGCTGACCACCAGGGCGTAGTCGGCGGAATCGGCGTCGGTGATGTAGGTCTTCTGCCCCTTGAGCTTGAAGCCCTTGCCTTCGCGCCGCGCGATGGAGGTGATCTCCATCGTGTTGGAGCCGGCGTTGGGCTCGGTGATGGCGAAGCAGAACTTGATCTCGCCGCGGCAGGCCGCCGGCAGATACTTCTGCTTCTGCTCTTCGGTCCCGTGCATGGCGATCAGGGCCAGCGACATGGTGGAATTGACCACCAGGCTGAGCAGGGGAATTCCGTTGTTGGACAGGCCCTCCATGAACAGGGCCATTTCCATCATGCCCTGCCCTGCGCCGCCGTAGGCCTCCGGCACCATGAGTCCCAGAAAGCCGTCGGAGGCGACCTGCGCCATCAACTCCTTGGGCGGCTGGTGCTTGTCTGCATAGGTCATCCAGTAGCGGCGGTCGAACTGCTGAGACACCTTGTCGCCGTACTCCAAAATCATCCGCTGCTCGTTGCTCAGTTCAAAATTCACGTTCGATAATCCTTCAGAAGAAATTGGAGCCCGGCTCGACCTGCTGCCGGCAGTCGCCGACAACGCGCCCAAAAGCGCGTCCGGACGCGGACAAGACCGCGCCTGGACGCACTGATGGCGACGCGAGCGCCCTTTGCGGTGCTTACTGCGCGGACGGGAATTTCGGCGCGCGCTTCTCGCGCACGGCCTTGACCCCTTCCGGAGCGTCCTCGCCGAGGAAGCAGAGCATCTCCATCGCCAGCGAGCTTTCGAAGATCGGGCGGGCCATGTTCATCCAGCCGTTGAGCGAGCGCTTGGTCAGGCGGATCGCGCCCTGGCTGCCGGCAGCCAGCTTGTCGGCGACCGACAGGGCCTTCTCCATCAGCTGTGCGCGCGGCACGCAGGCGCTGACCAGACCGATGCGCTCGGCTTCCTTGCCGTCGATGAACTCGGCGGTGAGCAGGTAGTACTTGGCCTTGGCCATGCCGCAGAGCAGCGGCCACACGATCGCGGCGTGATCGCCCGCACCGACACCGAGCTTGACGTGGCCGTCGGTGATCTTGGCTTCCTCGGCCATGATGCTGATGTCGGCGAGCATGGCAACCGCCAGACCGGCACCCACTGCCACGCCGTTGATTGCCGAGATGACGACTTTCTCGCAATTCATGATGCTGTAGACGACGTCGGCGGCTTCCTGCATCACCACGGAGATTTCCTTGGGATTGCCGACCATGTTGCTGATCCATTCCAGATCGCCGCCGGCCGAGAAGGCGCGGTCGCCGGAGCCGGTGATCACCGCCACCTTGGTCTTGGCGTCGTCATGCACCACCTGCCAGATCTTGGTCAGCTCCCAGTGCAGGCGCGCGTTGGTCGCGTTCATGACCTCCGGCCGGTTGATGGTGATGACGAGCACGCCGTTGGCGCGGTGTTCGAACTTGAGGAACTGGAAATCTTCGTAGGTCATGGCTGTCTCGGTGTGAGGTGTGGGTATCAGGGGTGTGGATTCAGACGATGCGGTAGATCATCGAGCCGGTGGCGACGAGGCGGCGCGCATCGTTGTCTTCGACGATTTCGACATCGCAGAAGATCAGTTCCTTGCCACGGCGGCGGACTTCGCCGGTGGCGACGATGGCGGTGCCCATCGCGGCACCGACAAAATTCACGGTCAGGGTCACGGTGGAAGCTTTCATGCCGCGTGCGACGTCGTGGCCGGACCAGGCGGCAAGTGCGCCGGTCAGATCGAGCATGCTGGAGATCACGCCGCCATGCAGCGCGTTGCCCCCACCGCACAGGTCCATGCGATGCGGCAGACGCACGACGGCGCGCTGGGGCGATGCTTCCAGCACCTCGATGCCGAGCAGCTTCTGGAAGCCGATGTCGGGCCACATCTTGAGGAGCTGGGCAATCTGCGGAGCGACTTCGGAATGGTCGGACATGGGGAATCCTCGGATCGGTGAAAGAGTTCAGGAATGAAGCTGCACGCGGCCGTTGCCGAGCACGACCAGGTCACGCTCAGCCACGCGGGTGCGGAACGACCACTGCGAACCGTCCTGCCAGATGTCCGTGGTCAGCGACTCGCCCGGATAGACCGGTGCCGTGAAGCGCGCATGGATCGATGCGATGCGGCTGGCGTCGTAGTCCAGCGCCTTGACCAGTGCATGACCCGCGACACCGAAGGTGCACAGTCCGTGCAGGATCGGGCGATCGAACTTCGCCGCGCGTGCCACCTTGGGGTCGGCGTGCAGCGGGTTGTCATCGCCCGACAGCCGATAGATCAGCGCCGCCTGCGGCAGGGTGTTCAAGGTGATCGACACATCTGGCGCGCGCGTCGGGAGCTCGTGCACCGGCGGCGTCGGGCCGGTCGGCGCGCCGATGCCGCCGTCGCCACGGCAGAACGTGGTGTTGGGCAGCGTCGCCAGCAATTCCCCGGTGGCGGCGTCGGTGATGACTCGCTCGGAATAGACGAGGATGCCCTTGCCGGCACCCTTGTCGACGATGCCGGTCACCCGTGTGCGGCCAATCAGTTCGCCTTCCGGCGGCGGCAGCTTGTGAATGATCAGGCCCTGCTCGCCGTGGACGATGCGCACCCAGTCCACGCCGGTATCCGGCTTCTTCCACCAGAAGCCGGGATGCCCGAGCACCACCGGATAGGTCGGCAGCACCTGCAGGCCGTCTTCGTAGACGTAGCGCAGCTGCTGCTCGTCCATCGGGTCCGCGCCCAGTCCGATCCCCAGCGCATAGAGCATGGTGTCCTTGCGCGTGTACTTCTGCCGGACCTCCGGAATCGGATAGTTCAGCAGCTTCTGGTAGTCGACCGCCATGGCTCAGATCGGGTCCCAGGAGAACACTTCGCCGCTGGTTTCCAGGGCGTAGAAGTCGGCCTTGAGCGCGGGGATCGCGTGCTCGGCAATGGTCTGCGGCGTCCAGCCCTCGCCGCGATGAACGCCGCGAATCGGACGTGGCTGGCTCATCAGGAAGATCTCGTTGGCGCGCACGGCGAAGATCTGTCCGGAGACCTCCTTGGCGGTGTCGCTGGCCAGGTAGACCGCCATCGGCGCGATCTTGCCGGATTCCATCTTCTTGAGTTTCTCCACCCGCGCCTGCTGCTGCGGCGTCTCGGTGGGGATCGAACCGATCATGCGGCTCCAGGCGAACGGCGAGATGCAGTTGGAGCGCACGTTGTAGCGCTTCATGTCCATCGCGATCTGCTTGGACAGCGAGGCGATGCCGAGCTTGGCCGCACCGTAATTGGCCTGGCCGTAGTTGCCGATCAGTCCGGAGGTGGAGGTCATGTGCACGTAGGCACCGGAGTTCTGCGCCTTGAAATGCGGCGCAGCGGCGCGCGAAACGTAGAACGTGCCATTGAGGTGCACGTCGATGACGCTGCTCCACTCTTCCACGCTCATGTTGAAGAAATAGCGGTCGCGCAGGATGCCGGCGTTGTTCACCACCGCGTCGATGCGCCCGAAGGTATCCATCGCGCACTGCACGATGCGTCCGGCTGCCACCCAGTCCGACACGCTTTCGTAGCTGGCGACCGCGCGGCCGCCGCGGCTCTCGATCTCGCGCACCACTTCGGCGGCCGGCGTATCGGCGGATACGCTGCCATCCACCGAAACGCCGAGGTCGTTGACCACCACGGCCGCGCCCTCGGAGGCCATCAGCAGCGCCATATCGCGCCCGATGCCGCGACCCGCGCCGGTGATGACCACCACCTTGCCTTCCATCATCTTGCTCATCTGTTGCTCTCCTGGAATGGGTGTCGCGCTCAGGACGTCAGGCCCAGCACCTGCGAGGACAGGATGTTTCGCTGGATCTCGTTGGAGCCGCCGTAGATCGTCGCCGGTCGCGCGTTGTAGTAGCTGGTCAGCCAGTCGAAGGATTCGCCATCGATGTCCACGTCACCGACGAGGCCACCGGCGCTGCCCGCGGTCTCGACCAGCAGCTGGGAAATCTTCTGGTAGTTCTCGGTGCCGACGATCTTGAGCATGGACACGTCGGACCCCAGCGTCTCGCCGCGACGCACCTGATCGACGAAGCGCTCGTAAAGTGCGGAGTGATCCAGCACGTCCAGCTTGTAGCGGGCGTAGGTGTCCATGAAGCCCTGGTCTTCGGTCAGGCCCAGCTGCAGCGCCAGTTCTTCCAGCCGCGCCATCGCGTACTGACTCTGCTTGGGGCCGCCGATGCCGATGCGCTCGAAACTCAGCAGCGCCTTGGCGATGGTCCAGCCACGGTTCAGTTCTCCGACGATGTTCGCCTTCGGCACGCGCACGTCGCGCAGGAAGGTCTCGCAGAATTCCTCGTGGCCGGCGAGATTGCGGATCGGCCGCAGCTCGAGCCCCGGCGTGCTGGTTTCCGCCAGCAGGAAGCTGATGCCTTCCTGCTTCTTGGCCTTCTTGTCGGTGCGCACCAGCATGAAGATGTGGGTGGCGTCCTGGGCCAGCGAGGTCCAGGTCTTCTGTCCGTTGACGATGAAGTGATCGCCGTCCAGCACGGCCTCGGTGCGCAGGCTGGCGAGATCGGAGCCGGCGTTCGGCTCGGAGTAGCCCTGGCACCAGACATGCTCGCCGGAGAGGATCTTCGGCAGGTAGTAGGCCTTCTGTTCTTCGGTGCCGTGCTGGATCAGCAGCGGCCCGACCATGACGATGCCCATGTCCGGCGCGCGGCCGATGCCATGCAGCTCGAGTTCCTCCATGAAGATGAGCAGCTTCGACGGCGTCAGCCCCATGCCGCCGTACTTCTGCGGCCAGGCCGGCGCCAGCCAGCCCTGCTTCGACAGGGTGAGGTACCAGTCCCGCACCTGCACCCAGCGCAGCCGGGTCTTGGGATAGCGCAGATGTTCAGGGTAGTTCGCGTGAAAGAAGGTACGAACCTGGCTGCGGAAGTCTTCGTCGGCCAGGGTGTTCCAGTCGGTCTTTTGCATGGTGTTCAGCCCTCGCTTCCGGCCACGGGAGGATTCAGGCGCACGTAGCGCCGGCGGTGTGCCTGGGCGTTGCCCAGCCAGGGCACCAGCGACAGCACCCGGTTGACGTAGAGACTGAGGTCGTATTCGTCGGTCACGGCGATGCCACCGTGCAACTGGATCGCCTCGCGCGCGATGGACATCGCCGCCTCGGCGGCACGCGCCTTGGCGCGGCTGGCCATGCTGCTGCGCTTGTGCTGCGGCAGGTCTGCATCCAGCGCGGCGACCGCCTGGCCGACCACGGCACGGGTCAGTTCTTCCTGGATCAGCATGTCCGCCGAACGATGCTGCAAGGACTGGAAGCTGCCGATGGCCTTGCCGAACTGCACGCGCGTCTTGAGGTAGTCGAGCGTCATCGCGCGCATGCGTGTGATCAGCGCGAGCAACTCGACGGCGTTCATCACCAGCGCCTCGTCGAGTGCAGCGGCCAGATCGGCGCGGGCCAGGGTGAGCGCGGCGGCTGCATTCACACGCAGCTTCGTGGCCTTCAGGCGCGCCAGCGAGGTGCCGTCGGCCTGCGCCTCGTGCTTCACTTCCAGCCCGCTGCTGCCCGGCTCCACGACGAACAGTGCGACACCCTGCGGCGTGGACGCCAGCAGCAGATACACGGTGGCACCGCTGCCCGGGCGCACGAAGCGCGCCTCGCCCTCCAAGGTCCAGCCCTCGCCCGCGGGCACCGCACTGAACGGGGGCTGCTCGAGTTCCAGGCTGCCGGCCACGTTCTGCCACACCACGCCCGGCACGACCGTGCCAGCGGCCAGCGCGCCGAGCAATTCATCGCGCTGCGCAGACTTGGCACAACGCCGCAGCGCCCCGGCCGCCAGCACGGCGACCGGCACCAGGGGCTCGGGCGCGAGCTGCGCGGCGAGTCCCTCGATCACCACGCGCGCTTCGGCAAAGCCCAGGCCGAAACCGCCGAATTCCTCGGGCAGCAGCAGGCCGGTCCAGCCCTGCCCTGCAAGTTCCTCGAACATCGCCGGATCGAATTCCGGCTGCGCCTTGCGCAGCTTGCGCGCGCGCGCCAGCGGCAGGCGGCCCGCCGCGAAGGCGGTGACGCTGTCCTGGAGCAATCGAACCTGGTCGTCGCGTTCAGCCTGCGCGCTTGCGTCTGGAGCGGGTTGGGCGGCACTCATCGTCTGGAATTCCTCAGTAGCTTTTCGGAAGGCCGAGCACTTTCTCGGCGATATGGCACAGGATCAACTGCGGGCTGATCGGTGCGATGCGTGGAATCATCATCTCGCGCAGGTAGCGTTCGACGTGGTACTCCTTGGCATAGCCCATTCCGCCATGCGTGGCGACCGCCCGTGTGCAGGCTCGGAAGCCGACCTCCGCAGCGTAGAACTTGGCAGCATTGGCGTCCGGCCCGCAGGGCAGTCCCTGGTCGTACTTCCAGCCGGCGCGGCGCGTCAGCAGCTCGGCGGCTTCGAGTTCCACCCAGCTTTCCGCCAGCGGATGCTGGATCGCCTGGTTCTGGCCGATGGGACGACCGAACACCACCCGCTCCTTCGCGTAGTTCACCGCGCGGTTGAGCGCGGCGCGCCCCAGCCCCACCGCCTCGGAGGCGATCAGCACGCGCTCCGGGTTGAGGCCATGCAGGATGTATTCGAATCCGCGGCCTTCCTCGCCCACGCGGTCCTCGTCGGACACCGGCAGGCCGTCGATCGCCAGTTCGTTGGAATCCACGCAATGGCGGCCCATCTTGTCGATCTCGCGGATATCGACGTAGCGTCGATCCAGCGGCGCGTAGAACAGGGTCATGCCCTGCGTGGGCTTCTTGCACTGCTCGATGGGCGTCGTGCGCGTAAGGATCAGAATCCTGTCCGCGACCTGCGCGGTGGAAATCCACACCTTGCGCCCGTGCAGCACGTAGCCGCCCTTGACGCGCTCCGCGCGCGTCTTCAGGTGCGTGGTGTCGAGGCCGGCGTCGGGCTCGGTCACGCCGAAACAGGCTTTCTGCTCACCCTTCACCAGCGGTGGCAGGTAACGATGCTTCTGCTCTTCGGTGCCGTACACGACCACCGGCTGCAAGCCGAAGATGTTCATGTGGATGGACGACGCACCCGACAGACCGGCGCCGGATTCGGCGATGGTCTGCATCAGGATGCTGGCCTCGGTGATGCCGAGCCCCGAGCCGCCATAGGCTTCGGGCGTGCAGATGCCGAGCCAGCCGGCATCAGCCATCGCGCGGTGGAAATCGAGCGGAAAGCCGCCGTTCTTGTCCTTCTCCAGCCAGTAGCTGGCATCGAAGCGGGAGCACAGGGTGCGCACGGCCTCGCGGATGCTGTCGTGCTGCTCGTTGGGCTGGAAATTCAAGGGGTCAAGGCTCTCGTGTATTCGGCGGCGGCGGTGGCGGACACGCCGGTGTCTAACAAGCGTTCGATAGTTTAGCGGCCTATGGACCATGCCTGCAATGTGACTGAGCGCTCGCCGCTGCGGCCGCCTCGCCGCCGCCTCAGTTCACCGCATCGCGCGGTTCGAAGTGCCCGGAGGAGGTCATGGTGGCGCTGGCGATGAAGCCCGGCCGCTCATACGCGCTCGACGATCAGCGCAATCCCCTGTCCGACGCCAATGCACATCGTGCAAAGGCCATAGCGTCCGCCGCTGCGTTCCAGTTGCGCTACCGCCGTCATGACCAGGCGCGCGCCGGAAGCACCCAGCGGATGACCGAGCGCGATCGCACCGCCGTTGGGATTGACCCGCGCATCGTCGTCGGCCAGCCCCAGGTCGCGCGTCACCGCAAGACCCTGCGCGGCAAACGCTTCGTTGAGTTCGATCGCGTCCATCTGGTCGATGCGCAGGCCGGTGCGCGCCAGAAGTTTCTTCACCGCCGGTGCCGGCGCAAAGCCCATGATGCGCGGCGCGTTGCCAATGGTGGTGGCCGCAAGAATGCGCGCGCGCGGCTTGAGCCCGTGACGCTTCGCGCCCTCGGCCGACGCGATCAGCATCGCGCAGGCGCCGTCGTTGACCTGCGAGGCATTGCCGGCCGTCACCGAACCGTCAGGGCGCACGATGCCCTTGAGCTTGGCCAAGCCCTCAAGGCTGGTGTCGGGACGCGGCGGCTCGTCGGTGTCCAGGCGCAGCGCGTCGCCCTTCCGTTGCGGCAGCAGCACCGGCTCGATCTGGTTCCTGAAGAATCCCTCGGCCAGCGCGCGGGCATAACGCTGCTGGCTGCGCAGCGCGAACGCATCCTGCGCAGCGCGTTCGATCCCGAACTGCTCGGCTACGTTCTCGGCCGTCTCGGGCATGCTGTCCACGCCGTAGCGCGCCTTCATCAGCGGATTGATGAAACGCCAGCCGATGGTGCTGTCCTCGATCTTCACGGCACGCGGAAACGCACCGTCGGCCTTGGCCATGATGAAGGGCGCGCGCGTCATGCTCTCCACGCCGCCGGCAATCAGCAGGTCGCCCTCGCCCGCCTTGATGGCGCGCGCGGCCGTCGCCACCGCGTCGAGGCTGGAACCACACAGTCGGTTGAGGGTGCCGCCGGGAATCTCCTGCGGCAGTCCGGCCAACAGCAACGCCATGCGTGCGACATTGCGGCTGTCCTCACCCGCGCCGTTGACACAGCCGTAGATCACGTCGTCGAGTGCGGACCAGTCAACGCCGGCGTTGCGGCGCATGAGCGCCTGGATCGGCAGCGCTGCGAGATCGTCGGCGCGGATGCTGGCGAGAATGCCGCCGTAGCGACCGAAAGGCGTGCGTACGGCATCGCAGATGAAAGCGTCGCGCATCAGGGTGCTCCTCTCTCTTTGTTGTGGTGATGGGCGCCGCGATCAGCTATCGGTGCGCGTGCCGAGCGCGTAGTCGCGCGCCTCGTCCTCGGCTCGGGTCCAGATTTCCTTGGCGATGGGCGAGTGCATCTCCTCCATGATGTGACCCACCAGCCCGATGGCGCGCGCCAGCACGCCGATGCCGCGGCAGGCGGTCCAGGCGATGCCGAGTTCCGAGCAGCAGGCACCGATGGCGCCGGTGGCATTGATCGGCAGCACCTTGCCGTAGACCCGCGCGGCCTCGTCGGCAACGCGCTCGAGCAGCGCGATGTAAGGCCCGTCGAATCCCTGCTCGCGGGCGATGGCAAACAGGCGTGGGGCACGCGGATCGATCGGCTTGTGCAGCGGATGTCCGAGACCGGGCAGGATGGCCTTGCGCGCATGCCAGTCGGCAACGATTTTCCTGGCCATCGCATCCAGATCGCCGGGATTCTTGGGATCAGGAATCGCTTCCTGCAGCAGTTTGGCGGAACCTTCGGTGGTCCCCACGAACACCGTGCCCAGCCCGCCGAGCCCGGCGGCGACGGCGCCCTGGATGGACTCCGGCGCACCGGCGTAGGTGAGCCTTGCGGCAAGCGCGCTCGGGGTCAGACCGTGCTCGACCAGGGTCACGGCGAGCGCGTTGAACAGCACCGATTCCTGCGGCGTGGGGATGCGCGCCATCATCTCCAGGAAGGCCATGTCGCCGAGATTGATACGACCGAGCAGTTCGCCCGGCAGATCGAAACCGCGGACGACGATGCGGTCGGGTGTCGAATATCCCATCGCCGTGCGGATGGGCTTGCGTTTGCTGGACATCGGAACTCCGTGTGTAAAGAGGACTTCAGGAAAACTTCGGCTTGCGCTTTTCGCGGAACGCGGTCACGCCCTCGCGCGCATCCGGCGTCATGAACAGGAACGGGAAGGCGTCGCGCGCGGTGCGCAGGTCGTCGCCACCGAGGCCGCGGTTGTAGAAGGATTTGGCCATGCGCACGGCCATCTGCGGCTTGGAGGCAATCTTCTCGGCCATCGCCATCGCTTCTTCCATCAGGCGCTCGGGGGCCACGGTTCGGAGTGCTAGGCCCAGACGCACGGCCTCCTCGGCACTGATCGGATCGCCGAGTATCGACATCTCCTTGGCCTTGGGTCGGCCGACGATATCGGCCAGACGCACCACCGCAAAACCCGGCAGCAGGCCCAGCTTGATTTCCGGCACACCGAAGCTCGCGCGCTCCGAGGCCAGAATGAAATCACAGGCGATGGCCAGCTCGAAGCCGCCGCCGAAGGCCATGCCATTGACCGCCGCGATCAGCGGCTTGCTGCACGATTCCGGAGCGGCGAGGAAGGTCACGATATCCTCGATGAACTGCTTCACGGCAGCGGCGGCAAAGTCGAAGCCGCTGATATCCGCGCCCGCGCAGAAGGCCTTTTCCCCGCTGCCGGTGATGATGCCGACGCGGATTTCCGGATCGGCCTCGATGCGCGCCAGGCTCGCGGTGACGCCTTCGCGAATGCCTGCTGACAATGCGTTGAGCTTGCCCGGTTCATCCAGGGTCACGAGCGCGATGGCGCCGCGCTTTTCGAACTCCACACTTCCCAATCTCATCGCTTGTCTCCTCGGTTTGCGTTGCCGTGGCAACGGTGTCGTGTCAGTGCCCCGCATGATCCTGCGGGATTTCCATCAGTGCGGACGTCCGGGGCGCGCCGGTCAACGGTGATTCGACGATTGCGTCTTTCGCGCACGCAGCGGAATCCGGATCTCGTCGCCGATGTGCCGCGATCAGAAATCGAGCGGTGCCCGGGCCGGGCGCAGTCCGTCCGGCATCCAGTCTTCGAGGCCCTCCTTCAGGGGAATGCGAAGGGTCAGCAGCAACTGGGAGAACATGCGCCAATTGCCGATGGCCACGACCAGTTCGAGCCGGGCCTGGACGCTTTCGATGTGACGCTCGCACTCAGTCCAGGTGGCGTCCGAGATCCAGCCGGATTCCATGGTCTCGTCGGTCGCACGCAGGACCGCACGATCCGCGTCGGCAAGCACCGTGGCGCTTTCCCAGGACCGGCAGGCCAGCAGCACGTCCTCGGGATTCCCCATGTCGCCAGCAAAGCGCCAGTGCTGGGTCCATTCGTAGTTGGACCCGGTGAGCCAGCCGATGCGCATGATGATCAGCTCCCGCAAGCGGCCATCCAGGTAGTTGCCCTCCAGCAGCAGCATCTTCAGCAGCAGCATCTTCAGCAGCAGCATCTTCAGCAGCAGCATCTTCAGCAGGCCGCCCAGCGAGCGCGCCAGGGCCGGGTGATGCAGCAGCACGCGGAACACGCTGAGCGGGGCCATGATCTCGGGAAGCCCCTCGCGCACGGCTATCGCTTGGGTCTCCTCGACACTCATCATGGGAATACGCAGCGCGCTGCCGCGGGCAGGGAAAGTTGCCGTCATCGTGGACAATCCTGTGAGCGTTGGAACAACGGAATCCGGGAGAAAAGGCGAGCCGCGCAGCACCTCGCTTTCCCTAACAACTGTTAGACAGTATGCTGGCCGGGAGGAGATTTCAACTACTGCCCGAGGAGATCGGCATGCTTGCCAAAAGCAGTCTTGCCATGGTTCTGACCGCCAAGCGCCGGTTGCAGAAAATGGATATTCCCCTGCCCGACATCGACGACGACTCGGCGATCCTGCGGGTCGAGGTGTGCGGCATCTGCGGCAGCGACTACGAGCAGTTCGAAGACGTGCTGGGCATGCCGATGCCGGTGGTGCCCGGTCACGAACCCCTCGGCATCATCGAGAAAATCGGTGATCGCGCCGCCAAGCGCTGGAAGGTGGACGTGGGTGATCGCGTGGCGGTGGAGACGATGATTTCCTGCCACTGCTGCAACACCTGCCTGTCGGGCCGCTATCACCTGTGCGGCGACCGGCGCATCTATTCCTACATCTCGCTTCACCCCGGCCCGCAGCATCGACGGGCCGTCGTCACCTTACGATCGCCATGAATTCCGCTGTCCTGGTTTCGGACCGTATCCGCGCGAGTCATCGCGGCAGCCTGGCCCTGGCTGCGGCCGGAGCCGTCCTGCTGTCGGCGAAGGTCGTCTTCGTCAAGCTGCTGTACCAGCATGGCCTCGACGCGGTGGACGTGATCACCCTGCGCATGCTGACCGCGGGCCCGCTTTTCCTGGCCGTCGCGGTGCGGACCTGGCGTCAGACGCCGCGTCTGCGCGCAGGCGATCTGCTGCACATCGCCGGGCTCGGCTTCATGGGCTATTACGCCTCAAGCATGCTCGACCTGATCGGCCTGCAATACGTCAGCGCCGGCCTCGAACGACTGATCCTGTTCCTCACACCCAGCTTCGTGCTGCTGCTCGGCATCCTGTTCCTTCGGCGCCGCGTGCGGCCTGTGCAATGGCTGTCGCTAGTCGTGGCCTACGCGGGGATCGCTCTGATCTTCCAGCATGAGCTGAGCGTCATCGGACACCCGAACATGGTCTGGGGCGCCACGCTGATCGGCATCAGCGCCGTCATGTATGCGGTGTACCTGCTGCTCAGCGAGGGCCTGATGCAACGCATCGGCGCACTGCGCCTGGTGGCCCTGGCCCTGTGCGTCTCCACGGTGCTGTGCCTGGCCCAATACCCGCTGCTGCGCCCGGTTGGCCGCTTGCTGGAGCTGCCCGCGCCGGTGTGGTGGCTCGCGCTGGTCAACGGAACGGTATGCACCGCGCTGCCGATTTTCATGACCATGGTCGCGGTGCGGAATATTGGTGCGGGTCACGCAACGCAGGCCGGCATGATCGGCCCTGCCAGCACGCTGCTGCTGGCGGCCTGGCTGCTGGACGAGCCGATCACCGCGATCCAGCTTGCCGGCACCGCCCTGGTCACCGCCGGCATCCTGATGCTGTCGTTCCTGCAACCGGCACCTCGACCCGATCCTCTGGCACACTGATCTACTTCGACTGGACCTGAAGCTGATCCCGCCCCGGCAACGTGTACTGTGACGCAGGGGAATGTACGGATTCACGAAGCAACAACAAAATACAAGCAGAGCGGCCCATACACCAGCTTGCAACGCGCGACATGAATGCGGAGCCGAACTAGATAAACTTCATGCCAAAAGACCCGCAAGCATTGGTACTGGCTGCAATCAACAAGCCCTCGAGTTAGACGCGATCAGGCATGAAACATGCCCGCATCAATTCTGGTCGTGCAACAAGGACAGATTCCGTCCCAAATATTTTTATCCGGATCACACGAGGGCTCTCATGTCCAAATATTAACTTGGAACACGATATTTACCATTTCTGCCGAATAAAAACGTCCGGCCAACCAAAAATTAACTTCATCTCAAGATGAGAAAATGAAGCTCTTGGTTTCCGGCACGCTTGAGCCCTCACTCACTGAGTCGGCATCGTCTTGATGCCGACTCAGCGATACAACGGCATTCGTCTGCTAGATAACATTCAAGCCTAGGCTTGAAAAAGTCATCGCCTTTTCAATTTTCCACAGCAACAGCAAGCGCCATACTGTTCAGCGCCTGGTCTTGCCGTGCTCTATAGACTAAACGGCCTCACTGACAATCAGAACTTTGACGCATCCAGCCTCTGCACACCTGCATCGCCAACCAGTAACACTCCTCCGTCTTCAACAGGCAGGACAGACGACAATGTTTCTGTTTGACGATTGCCTCGCGAGTCATTGATTGGAATATGGCGCACAGCCCTATTCTTCCCGAGGAGCAGCAAAGTCGAATTCAAACCAACCAATGCAACTTCACCGCGTGGGAGCGCTGACATACCAAAAAATGACTGATCAGTTCTGGTTTCGATCTTCGACCAGCCCCCGATTTGCGTATCGGCACTGTAGAACAAATTTCCACGCAATCCGCCTATCAACGCCCCCTTATCGCCAGCTGGAATTACGCAAAAAAGAGAACTCTCATAGGGGCTTTCAAGTCTCATCCAAGTATCTCCAGCATCGTCCGAGCGGCCAATGAGACCAGCCTCGCCGATTACCATAAGGCTGCCATCCCCCAGCCTGGTGAGCGCATTCAAGTGACGCTCATCCTCAGTGACTGGGTTCGTTGCGACTTGAGACCATGTGGAACCACCATCAAGGGTAAAAAGGAAAAGGCCGTAAGCTCCGACTGCATAACCCCGATCGGGGTCGATGAACAACACATCGAATAGTGGCTTGCTCAAATCCGGTTGATAATTCTGCACCACCCACGTCATTCCACCGTCCGACGTCCGCAAAATGACTGAATCGTGACCAACAGCCCAGCCATTTCTGGCGTCTGCAAAAGTGACACTCGTCAAAAGACTGTCAACAGGCGTTCGAACTTGCTGCCAGTCTTTTGCATTCTTCGACATCAGAATATGCCCACGACTCCCTACCGCAACATAGCTTTCTCCATTATTGACGACTTTAACCAAGGGACTATCGGGTGCCTTAACGGCCATTTCCGCAGCACGAGGCGAGATCTGAGATGAAAGAATCGGTTCTGCTGCTTGAACTGCCTCCGCCTCAATACCCACCGCAGTAATATCAGCGGCATGCTCTTGCGATACTGTCGACATCGAAAATACTGCGAGACCAAGCCCGATGCTGGTTCTTGCAAATCTCATAAAGTACTGGGTCATTTTCTTTTTCCGATAGCTGAGGCTTGTTGTTCGGCAACTATTAAAACTGATACTTCAGGAAAAAGCCGATGTTGTCACGATCGCGGATGGAATTGTTTGCACCGCCGCGCGTGTACATGTTGTATGTAATGGACAACGATGTCGCTTTTTCGTAACGAATCTCGAATATCGAATTCAGCTGAATTCTACCCTCGACAAAATTCGCACCCGGTCCAGGGGAGTTGTTGTAGACGTCATGCTGAAAGATAAGAATCGGCTGAATCGAAATACCCGGGAGAACGGACTCATAACTGATTCTGCTGACCACTCGATAACCGCCTGCAAATGCATGCGCAAACTGGTTGCGGCTTGCCTGGTATGGGTTGAAACGCAAGCCGTCTCCGCCTATTGAACAAGCGGGGTTAGTCGAACAAGCAAGTCTAGAGCCATCGGCTCCACTGCCATCAGCTCCAGCCGACGCATGAGTGGACGCGCCAAACGGTCCTTCGATCTGAAGCTGATCGTACTTCGGAAGATTCAAGACTTGGGTCGCCGCGACTTCGTACAACAGAATCACTTGATCCGCACCGATCCAGTTCTCCGAGCCACCCAGAACACGTGTGGCACCGAAAGCGTATTGCACGACCTTGCCCGGGATCCAGCCCTGTATGTATGAATTGGGCGCATTCTCGCCGATGGTTCCACCGCGATACGGCGTAATGAAATTCGGAAAAGAACGTGCCGAACCCGGAACCGATCCCACGAGCAAGCTCAGATTATCCGGATACGGGTTGTTGCCGTTCTCATCAACAAAATTATTACTTGGATAAAGAGAATAGGAATTCCCCCCATCTTCAGTAAAAGCAATTGTGTTGGTTGTTCCAAGACAGCCTATGGCTTGGTCGTGGCATCGTGACAATGTGGGCCCAAATGCCGCAAATGCAAGATCAACTAATGATACCTGCAAAGGCAAATTAGGCCGATATGAAATCTCACCTTGATAGGAATAATCGCCGAAGGTCGTATTGAAACTGAATCCGAATAATTTTCTGTTCTCGGGGTATGACAGCTGGATACGTGCTGTATCAAACGGTACAGCGTCAGAGATCTGCAGACCAGGGCGCGGCAGAAGAAGATTGGCAAATCCCGCGAGCGCGCCCCCCAAATCCAGCGCAACCAGCGGGTTTGTGGCGATTAGTTGTACAGCCTCCTGAACAATCTGACTACTGCTGCTCGGGTTCAGCGCAATGGGAAGATTCGGACAATACGTCAGGAACGTCGTGGAACTTACGGCATCCATGCCAAACGCGTTTCCTTCACGACGGGCGCAGCTTGCATTTGTTGCATACGTGCTTGCCTATGGCAACTTGGAATGATAGTTCATGAAATACAGACTGAGATCTGTACCGTTATTCAACCATTCGGCGAAATGCGTCAGTTTGAAACCGAACTGCCCAGTGTCCTTCGCCTCTCGATCAGGGAGTCGCGGAATTCGCAGTGCTGTTGGGGTGATTGTGGTCAATGGGTTGTCAAGCCTTCCGCCTGCCAAGCCCTCCAGATCATCAGCTGCGGAGCCAAAGCTTGCGTTAAATGCATTACGCTGATTCGGCGTACCAGCGTCGATAAAAGAATTGAAGGTACCGGGTGTTGGCACTTCAACGATACGCGACTCGAATTGGTAATAACCTTCGATCGAAACGCTTTCTACAATGTTCGTAGACATCCGCAGCATGTTGACTGGGATATAGAGATCTTCCAACAGGCCATTTCCACTGCGGAAGAAGGCATTCGCATTGATGGGTTGCGCCTGATTGATTGAGTTCAGGATCGCGACGGTGGCTTCACCCCACTGCACGGTCTGGCGCCCCAAACGAAACTGGAGTTGCCTATCACCTGGAAGCGGAACAGAACCGAAGAAATTTGTATCAAGTGGCTGATATCTCAAACCGATCTGCTGGGCTTCGTCCTCATTCCGAGCTTCCTCAAAAGCGCCGCCCGGACCGTAAACCTGATCATAGTATCGATTCGAAGGACTACCCCCATTTATTCCAACTCCTCCGCCGGATATTCCGACAGAAGAGAAATTTCCACTTGTAATCCGGTTACGGTATTTTACTTTGCCGTGGTAAAGCGCCGGATCATATATGGCTCGTCCCCGGTAGAAGAAGCCGTATGAGCCGGATTCGATCTTGAGGTCATGAGTCCATACAATCGGAGATTGCGTGATGTCGCCACGATCGAAATTGAGATTGCCGTCATCAAAGTTGAGGGACGGTGCGCCCGGAGACCGGCGCAATTGCTCGGCAGGATATGTCTGTGTCCGGTTCAAGCCCTGGCAAAGCTGGTAGACACCCGTGCAGACATTGGGATTGATGTTGGCCTTGCCTATCAAACGACTATCCCTTTCCTCGATACGAAAGGCGACACCCGCAGTGATCGTCTGATTGAGAACGGCATTGAAATCCTGATCGAGAAAATTCACGTCAAACTCGGTCGCCGAAGCTGCCATCGACCAAACACCCAGCCCCAAAGCGCCAAACTGCCACACGCGAGCATTTTTCTGCTTCATTTTGATTCCCTCAATTCGCACCAGATAGCCTAAGATCCCAGCTTTATTTAAAGCCAGTGAAAGTCCGGGTTACACCTCCATAAGCCGGACACCCGTCTACTGCACACCCATATTGTTGAGTCGGCATCAAGCGGGTTGCCGCTCGATGCCGACTCAACAAGAAAAACGTTTCGACCTTCTATCGTTCCGGCTGCCGCCCTCGCCTGCCTGCCAGGAGTTTTCTGATGGCCATCAATCTTAGTCATTCAGGTCAGGCAGCTGGATCAATATCACTACGACATCAGTTACTTCGAAGTCCGCTTCTGAACCGTATCGGCACTGAAGTCAGAATCAGCGAAGGTCACTGTCTGGTCATACGGCGCATCTTCGTTGTTCATCGCGGTCACGAAGTAACGGCCTGAGTCAAAGTGATAGATCACTTCTGGCTGGGTCGTCGCTGCCAGGATGTTCGTGTACTGGATCAGGTGTCCTTCCTGGAACTGCAGAAGTTTTCCCTGCTGGTCATAGTCATCGATGGCGACGATATTCCAGGTGTCTTCGTCGAAGTAGATCGTGCGCTTCTTGAAGGTGTGGCGCTGTTCCGGCTTGTTGTTTGCTTCGACAACCCAGACGCGATGGAGCTCATATCGCGGAAGATCGGTATTGACGTGGTTCGGACGCGCAATATCCTTGTACTTGACTGATGGCCCGGCGATCTTGTAGCTGTTGTACGGGATGTACATCTCCTTCTTGCCCACCAGTTTCCAGGTGAAGCGTTCGAGCACGCCGTTGTACATGTCGACCTGGTCATAGAACTGATGACCGTCGGTGCCTTCGTACGGGTTGTCGCAGCAAACCGCCGGTGCGCGGCGGATACGCTTCAGTGCCGGCGCATACAGCCACGCCGAACGGCCTTCCGGTCCGAAGCCCGCCTTTTCGTGCACCAGGATGAAGGTGCCTGCAACGCGCGGCGGCGAAATGGTTTCCGACAGGTAGCGCAGGAAGTCGGCACCCGGCTTCAGCTCGATCGGCGTAGCGTTGTTGATGTTCGAGTAGTAGAACTTCACATCCTCGACCACCTTGGTCTGAGAGAACTTTCCGTCCTGCTGAACAATCATCTGGTTGTTGGAGCGACGCTGGGCGCCACCGCGGTACTTCACACGATGATTCCAGATCGGCTCTGCTCCGCTTTTCGGAATGGGGTATGGGAAGCCTACGAAAGCACCCTTCGGATTGTCGACGCCGTCGAGTTCCGCGCGGGTTGCGTTCAGTTTGGTCTCTTCAAGAAATTTGTCCGGGAACGTGTACTTTCGATGCGACGGGTACACCTGCATCTTGTACGTGCTCGGATAACGCTTGAACAGTTCCTTGTGTCCTTCTGTCAGCTTGTCCGCATACTTCGCGACATCCTTCGCCTCGATCACCATCAGCGGCTTTTCATTGGCAATCGAAGGGTCGTCTGCGTATTCGCCCTTGAGCGCGCCGCGAGCCTTCTGAGGGGTCCAGGCTGGAATGGTGCCCTCCTTGTTGCCGGCCATTTCCGCACCAACCGGGGTCAGTTCCTTACCCAGCTTTGCGGCTTCCTCGGGGCTGACCTTGGCATACGCCGGAGCGCTCATCGCGAACACGGCCGCCGTCAGGGGCCCCATCAATGGAGACTTCCACAGTTGCTTCATTTGTCACACCTCTCTTGCTCGTAGAACATTTTTGATGTCGCGACAGGACCATTGCTGCCGGTCCTGCCGCCTCCTCAGCGCCGCTCGTTTGCGCTCGCCGCAATCACGATACGGGTGTCGCGGGTCTGGAGACGCGCCAGGCGCGCTCCAGCCATTCCGCCGTGGCTCACTTGATGGCAACCGCAGCTTCGGCCTCTTCCTTGGCTTTGTCCCGTGCCGCCTGCGCCACCATCTTCTTCGGGTTCATCAGGAAGTAGGCAAACGCCGGCAGCAGCAGCACGGCGGCAATCGCATTGGCGACAAACATGATGGTCAGCAGGATGCCCATGTCGATCTGGAACTGAAGGCCGGAGAACAGCCAGGTGCAGACCGATCCGGCCAGCGCCAGCGAGGTGAACACCACCGCCTTGCCGGTCTGGTGCAGGGTCTGCTTGTAGGCGTCACGCAGGCTCATGCCGTTCTTCACGCACTCTTCGAGCACGGAATAAATGTAGATGCCGTAGTCGACACCGATGCCGGCCGCGAACGCCGCCACCGGCAAGGTCGACACCTTGATGCCGATTTCCAGCCAGACCATCACCGCGTACGACATCACCGACACCAGCGCCAGCGGGAACAGCACGCAGATCACGCTGGAAATGGTGCGGAACGAGATGTACACGCACAGCGCGATGCCGGCGTAGACCCAGAACAGCACGGTCGGCTCGGTTTCCTCGACCACGTCGTTGACCGCCGCCATCACCCCGACATTGCCGGTGGCGAGCTTGAAGGTCACCGGCGCATCGGCTGGCTGTTCCTTGATGAAGGTGTCGACTGCAGCCACGATGCCGTCGATGGTTTCGGCCTTGTGGTCGGCCGTGAAGATGAACACCGGAATGGCGCTGCAATCCTCGTTGAGCAGGCCGGTCGACGACGGGAACGGCTGCACGGTGATCACCAGTGCGCCCGATTCGCGCGGCAGCACGTTCCACTTCGGGTTCGATTCGCCGTAGGCGCTGAACACCTTGCGCTGCACCTGCGGCAGCGACAGGGTCGACTGCACGCCGGTGGTGTTCTGCATGCGCCAGGAGAAGCGGTCGATGTTGTCGACCACCTTGTTGTCGATGCAGCCATCGGCCTTGGATTCGGCGATCACCTTCATGACATCGACGCCGATCGCGAAGTTGTCGACCACCGCCTTGGAGTCCTTGTTGTAGCGCGAGTCCGGACGCAGTTCCGGCACACCCTCGTGCAGTTCGCCGATCTTCAGATCCTTTGCCACATGATCGGAGTAGATGTACGAGGCGATCGCCAGGCCGATGGTGACGATGGCGTAGGGCTTCAGGGTCAGCTTGGAAATGCTGTTCCAGATCGGCTCGAACCAGGCATCGCGACGCGCCTGATGGGCGCGGAACTGCACCGGATTGCCGATCTTCGCGTACGACAGCAGGCAGGGCAGCAGCACCTTCTTGCAGAAGATGATGGCGACCAGGCCGAACATGGCGTTGACCGCCATTTCCTGAACGATGCCGATCGGCACCAGCAGGATCGTGCCGAAGCCGACGACATTGGTCAGCACCGCGGAAATGCCCGGCGTCACCAGACGGCGATAGGTGGCCCGCGACGCATCAAAGCTGCCGAGACCGTGATCGGCCACTTCGTACAGCCAGAAACTGGTGATCTGGATGCCGTGCGACACGCCGATCGACAGCACCAGGAACGGCACCAGGATGCCGAACGGATCAAGCGCGTAGCCGAACAGATGCAGCAGGCCCAGCTCCCAGATCACCGCCAGCACGGCGCAGGACAGCGGGATCAGCGCGATGAGTGCGGAGCCGGTGTACAGGGTCAGCAGGAACCAGGTCAGCAGCAGGGTCAGGCCAAAGAAGCCGACCACTTCACCGAGCGAATCGGCGACATCGCCGACCACCTTGGCGAAGCCGATGATGGCGATGTCGATGTTCGGGTTGTAGGTCGCGTTGGCGATCTCGGCGACTTCGACATCGCCGCCCTTCAGCTGGAACACCTGGCTGCTGCCGTCGGCAGCCTGCACGTCGATATCCAGCGTCTTGAAGCCGAACAGCAGGCCGCGCGGGTCCTTGTAGACGGTCTTGACGACGTCGCCCGCCTTCAGCGGCTCGCGATCGGCCTTGAGCTTCAGCTCGTACGACTTGGGGTTCACATACTTCTGGCGGATCTCCTCGATGCGCCCGGCGGTCTCGATGTAGTCGATGGTCGCGCCGGTGATCGGGTCTTTCTCCAGCAGCTCGGAGAAGATCATCGCGCCGCGCTGATCGTTGGCGACCAAGCGGCCGATGATGCCGGCCTTCGAGACGTTGGCCTTGACCTTGTCGAGATTCTCAGGGGTCGGCGTGAAGTCCGCCGAGATCACGTTGCCACCGGCAAAGCCGTCTTCGACGACTTCCAGATAGCGCACGTCCGGCGTGTAGATCGAACTGACGCGGGCGCGGTCGGTGCCCGGCAGGAAGGTCACCGAATCGGTCGCGGCCCTGAGCGTGGCCATGAACGACGGGTTGTAGATGTCCTTCTCTTTCTTTTCGGTGACCGCGAACAGCACCAGATTGGCGCCGCCGAATTCCTTCTCGTACTGCTTGAACACCTGAATGTACGGATGACCCAGCGGCAGCTGCTTCTCGAAGCCAGAGTCGATCTTGAGGTGCAGCGCCTCCCAGACCATGAACAGCGTGACCAGTGCCAGCACCACCAGAGTGCGCGGACGATTGCCGAACACGACGGGCTCGGTGATCCGCACAAACAGCTTGGAAAATTTGCCCTGTGGCTCTGAATGCATCTGATAACCCCTCCCCGTGACGAATGATCGCGGCCTGTACTGATGTCTGGCCGATTTTTGATTTTAGTAATTTATTCTAACAAACGTTAGCCCGTTAGAACAGGCATTTCAACCTTTTTATTCAATCAATGCGTCCTGCCGGACATGACTTACTTTTCGTTGGCTGCCCAGGCCGCGAGCACCACCCCAGCGGGCAGGAAACGGCCGTGCGCACTCGACCACTCGCTGACCTCGACGGCAAGCCCGGCCAAGAACGCGCCGACGTCGACCAGCATCGGCGGAAGCCCGCCGAGCGTCGAAAGCAGCAGCGAGAATGAGGGCTCGTCGAATGCGCTGCTGACCAAGCCTGCCTGTATAAGCTCAGCAGGGAATCGCGGGCTGCCAGGGTCTGCATGGCTTCACAGGGAAGCGTCGGACCGACACAGGGCGGAATCAGGTCCAGACCGGCACTGGCCGATCCCCGGACCGCGAGACTCGCCGCCTCTTTAATTATCATTCTTTTCCACGTATTACTTGGTGTTCACTAGCAACTGGGTTGACAGCATGGACTCCCCTTGATCACTATCCATCATGCGTAGTGCGACACCGCACTCTGCAAAAAAAACGCGAGACCCGGTCCGTATTGCGACAAAGCCTGCAGCGGGCCTGACAGAACCCCGCCTCCATCATCGAGCACTGCCCATGAACAACGTCCTTACACGCCGAAAACTCATCCCTCGCCACCCCCGCGAGCTGGATTTCGCCGACGGCATTCCGGTCAACTGGGCAAACGGCGACGTGTTCCGCTCCCGCTTCTTCGACGCTTTCTCCACCACCCTGCCCGAGGGCGAGAAGTTCTTCATCGTCTCGCTGCGCCAGTTCAAGGACCGCCTCCAGGACCCTGCCTTGCAGCAGGAGTTGAAGGACTTCATCCGGCAGGAGGGTCTGCATGGAATCCTGCACAACGCCTACAACAAGCGGCTCGGACGGCAGGGCGTGGACATCGAGCTGATTACCGAGGTGCTGCGCAAATTCTTCGCAGCGCACACGCAAGTCCTGTCGCCGCGCATGCAGCTCACCTTGACCGCCTGCGCCGAACACCTGACGGCGTCCATGGCCCACGCCATCCTGGGCCGCAGCAGCCACCTGTTCGACGGCGCCGACGAGCGCGTGCGCGCCTTGTACTTCTGGCACGCCGCCGAGGAAATCGAGCACAAGTCGGTTGCGTTCGACCTGCTCAAGAATGAGGCCAAGGTCGGCTACATCCCTCGCGTGCTGATGATGGCCTACATCAGCATCGTGTTTCACGCTCTCGTGTTCCCCATCCTGGAGCATGTCCTGCGCAACGACGGCTACACGGCAAGAGAGCGGCTCGGGCTCTGGGGCAAGGGCCTGTGGTGGATGTTCAAGCCGCGGCGAGGCGGGTTCTATTTCGACCTGATGGACCACTACCTGAGTTGGTTCAAGCCCGGCTTCGAGCCCTGGAGCCACGGCGACCTCAAAGCCTACGACCGCTGGATCGAGACCTACGCAGAGTCCGGCGATGTGCGTCCCGCAACCGAAGCCGCCTACGCGGTGCTTGGCAAGGCCGCCTGAGTCTGCCCGCAGGACCGGACACGCAAAAACCACAAAAACCATTTTCCAAAATCACCGAGGAGAGGCAGTGAAATCACTGAAAGGAAAACTCGCCGCAGTCACCGGCGCCGGCAGCGGCATCGGCCGTGCCGTGGCCATCGACCTGGCGCGGCGTGGCTGCCGCGTCGCGGCATCGGACATCCAGGCGGATGCAGTCGCCGAGACGGTGCGGCTCATCAAGTCCGCGAAAGGGGACGCGAAGGCCTACAGCTTCGACGTTGCCGACCGCGAGGCGTTCTACCAGCACGCCGCCGCGGTGAAGAAGGACTTCAAGGCACCCGCCAACCTGGTCATCAACAACGCAGGCGTCGGCCTGGCCGCGTCCGTGCTGGAGATGAAGTGGGAAGATTTCGAGTGGCTGATGGGCATCAACTTCTGGGGCGTGTGCTACGGCACGCAAGCCTTCCTGCCGCAGCTGATCGAGTCGCGCGACGGACATGTGGTCAATGTCTCCAGCATGTACGGCATGATTTCCGGGCCGCTGACCAGCGCCTACAACGCGGCCAAGTTCGGCGTGCGGGGCTACACCGAGGCCTTGCGGATCGAGATGAAGGCAGCACGGCTGCCGGTGGAAGTCAGTTGCGTCCACCCGGGCGGTATCCGCACCAATATCGCCAAGACCTCGCGCCTGGCCACTGCCAGCGGCAACGCCGACCGCGCCAAATTCGAGAAGTGGTTCGCGCGGATGACGCTGACCACGCCGGAAAAAGCGGCGCAGATCATCATCAGCGGAATCCTGGGCAACCGTCCGCGCATCCTGGTGGGACCCGATGCACACGTGATCGACGTCGTGCAGCGCACGGTGGGCATCCGCTACCAGTGGCTCGCGCAGACCCTGCTCAATCCCTTGATGGCTGGCATGAAGCCCTAGCGCGCTTCGAGAAACCCCCGCAACACCACCCGGCCACGCCCGTGCGGCGAGGCAACTACACACGGAGTTCAAGACGATGGCCGATGGATCCCCCAAAAAAAGCACCGCCTCGTCCAGGTCCAAGGCCCGGTCCGGCACCGACCTTGACCTGGTGGATATCGAGCACCGCGTACCGTCGCGACGCAAGGGCAAGCCCGACTACGAGGTCATCATCGTCGGGGCCGGCTTCGCAGGCATGGGAGCGGCCATCGAACTGCAGAAGAACGGCATCGACTCGTTCGTGCTTCTGGAACGCGCGAAAGACGTTGGTGGCACCTGGCGCGACAACCGCTATCCCGGTATCGCGGTGGACATCAGTTCCTTCGTTTACTCGTTTTCCTTCGAACAGAATCCCAACTGGTCGCGCGTTTTCGCGCCCGGTGACGAGTTGCAGCGCTACGCGCAGCGCGTGGCCGCCAAGTACGGCATCTACCCCAAGACACGCTTCGGCGTGGACGTGCTGAAGTCGGTGTTCGATGAAGACCTGCACCTGTGGCAGGTGCATCTCAAGGACGGCAGCATGCTGACGTCCCGCTTCATCATCAGTGCCAGCGGCGGCCTGATTGCACCGAAGAAGCCCGACATCCAGGGTCTGGACACCTTCAAAGGCCGCGTCATCCACACCGGCTACTGGGATGACCACTACGACTTCACCGGCAAGCGAGTCGCCGTCATCGGCACCGGCGCCACGGCGGTGCAGATGGTGCCGGAGCTCGCTCGCAAAGTGTCACAGCTCGACGTCTACCAGCGCACTCCAATCTGGGTGCTGAAGAAGCCGGACGCGGAGATCCCCGGCTGGATGAAGTCCACATTCCGGGCCATGCCGCTGGCCCAGCGTGCCGTGCGCTTCGTCGCCGACGCGTTGACAGAGTCGCTCATGGTCGGCGCCGTGCTCTATAACCGCCAGATCCCGGGTCTTGTTCGCTGGGCAGAGAGCGGAGGCAAGAACAACCTGCTTGAGCAGATTCCCAACGACCCGGAACTGCGGGAGAAGCTCACACCCAAATACGGATTCGGTTGCAAGCGCCCCACCTTCTCCAACGAATATTTCAAGACCTACACCCGCGACAACGTGGAGCTGGTCACCGATCCCATCGAGTGCATCACCGAAGATGGCGTGCGCACCCGTGACGGCAAGGAACGCAAGATCGACGTCCTCATCACGGCCACGGGTTACAAGGTGTTCGAAAAAGGCAACCTGCCCTCGTTCGAGGTCCATGGCCGCGGCGGTCTCGAACTGGGCCAGTTCTGGGAGGACCAGCGCTATCAAGCCTACGAAGGCACGACCATCCCGAACTTCCCCAACTACTTCGGCATGCTGGGGCCCTACGCGCTCACCGGCTCCTCATATTTCAAGATGGTGGAGAACCACTCCGTGCATGCGGTGCGCTGCATCAAGCAGGCCCACAAGACCGGCAGCACCTGCGTGGAGATCCGCCAGGGGCCGCACGAGCGCTACTTCACGGACATCCAGCGCCGGCAGCAGAGAACCGTGTTCGTGAATCACAGTTGCTCGGGCTCCAACAGCTACTACTTCGACCGCCACGGCGACGCGCCGATGCTGCGGCCCTCGACGTCGGTCGAGGCGCAATGGCGCGCCAAGCATTCGCCGATGTCGCACTACCACTTCACTCGAGCCGAAGCACTCGCCTCGACCGAAGCCTGAGCACGGACGATGGCCGACTTCATTGCATCGCTTTCATGCGTAGCGTGTGCCTTTACACCGCAGACATCGCCGCGCTTCCCCAATAGCTTCACGCAATCCAAAGGAAGGTGAGACATGGCATTGGCAAACCGCAAGATCGGCTACGACGAAGTCAAGCCGCGCGACCTGCACTTCGACATGACCAACGTGCCGAAGTACTGGATGAACAACGATCCGTGGAGCACCCACTGGTGGAACGCCTTGCTCGCCGCCGTGCCCGATGGCGAACGCTGGGTGATGCAGTGCGTGCGCAAGAACCTGGTCAAGCTCAGCGATGAAAAGGTGCGCAAGGCCGGCATCGACTTCATCAAGCAGGAGCACTACCACGCCCGCGAACACGACATCATGAACCAGGCCGTCATGGCCCACGGCGTGCCGGTGGACAAAGTGGAGGCCGCGTTCAAGCGCATGCGGGGTTTCCTGCAGAAGATCCTGAGCGAGGACATGCAGCTCTCCACGATGGCAGCCGGCGAGCACTTCACCGGCACCATCTCCGCGGTATTCGTCGACAACCCGGAAATCTTCAAGGACTTCGATCCGGCGCTGGGCGCGATGATCGCCTGGCACATGATCGAGGAGACCGAGCACAAGTCGGTGTCCTTCGACGTCTACCAGGATGCAGTGGGCAGCTATCCCAAGCGCATCGCCGGAATGGTGTTGATGACGGGCATTTTCGTCGCCATCAGCGAGTACCAGCGCCTGGTGCTCGTGGCCAAGGACGGCCAGCTGTTCAACTGGCGCTCGGCGATCAAGGGGCTGAAATTCCAGTTCACCAGGCCGGGGTTCATGCGCCTGCTGGTCAAGCACTACCTCCCCTACTACTCGCCCAACTTCCATCCCTGGGACCACGACAACCGCGCGCAGCTTCGCGCCTGGAAGGACACCTTCGAAGCCACCGGCGACACCATGAAGGCATACAAGGCTTTCATCGGAGAAGGCCCGGTGTCCAAGCTCCAATCGGCTGCCTGAGAACCCTGGAGTCGCCGGGCGTTGCGCTTTTCGCGCCCCGCCCGGCGAATGCATTCCGTTTTTAATTCGAGTGGAGAGAGACAATCGTGAGTCGCCCCAAGAGTCTGAAGTTGAGCCAGTGCGCCGCCGCCATCGTGACCGGGGCCGGCAGCGGCATCGGCCGCAGTTTTGCGCTGGAGTTGGCGCGCCGAGGCGGCACGGTGTTGTGCGTGGACATTCATCCGGAGCGTGCCGAGCAGACGGCGGCCCAGGTGGATGAACTCGGCGGCCGCGGCCTTGCCTACACCTGCGATGTCGGAGACGAGAAGCAATTCGCAGAACTGGCCGCGAAGGCCGACGGACTGCTCGGACGCGCCACCACGGTGATCGTCAACAACGCCGGCTTCGGCGTGGGCGGACGCATCGGCGATGTCTCGCTGGAAGACTGGCGCTGGTGCCTGTCGGTGAATCTCTGGGGCGTCATTCACGGCTGTCACGAGTTCGCACCGCGCTTCCGCAAGCTCGGTTACGGCGGAATCATCAACACGGCGTCTGCTGCCGGCTTCGCAGCGGCACCGGAGATGACCACCTACAACGTCACCAAGTCGGCGGTGCTATCGCTGTCCGAGACCCTGTCGGCCGAGCTGTCCGGCACCGGCGTTCACGTCAGCGCCCTGTGTCCCACGATCGTGCCCACCAACATCATCAACGACAGCCGCTTCCCCAACGACCGCAAGACCTTTGCGGCCAAGGCAATGGAGAAGTGGGCGTTCACCAACAGCGGAGAAGTGGCCCGCCTGACCCTGGACGCCATGGACAGCAACCAGCTTTACGTGCTGCCGCAGTGGGACGGTCGCCTGATGTGGCGGGCCAAGCGCGCCTTCCCGCGACTCTACGCGCGCGCTCTGGGCCTGAGCTATCGCCTGGCGGCCGGCTGAGCAGACGGCCCCCATGCCCAGCCTCAGCGCCATTGCCACCAAGCGCCTCTTCCGCGCGATGCTCAAGCGCGAGTTCGCGTCCAAGGAACACGCCGTCCGTCATTTCCGCCGCGTGCTCGACCACGCGCCCTTTCCGTCCTACCTCCCGCTCGGGGTATCGGCACGCAAGATGAATTTTGCCGGCGTGCCCTGCGAGCGCCTGGCGCCGCGCAAGCCGGGCCTGACCATCCTGCACCTGCACGGTGGCGCCTTCATCGGCGGCAAGCTCGGCACCTACCATCCCTTCTGCGGTGCCATGGCCCGGCGCTTGCAGGCGCAGGTCATCCTGCCGGATTACCGCCTGGCGCCCGAGCATCCGTTTCCTGCCGCGCCGGACGATTGCCTCGCGGTCTACCGGGAACTGATCGACTGCGGGACCAACCCTGCGAACCTGGTCGTCACTGGCGACTCGGCCGGCGGCAACCTGACCTTGGTCACCCTGCAATGCGCGCTCGCAGAGGGCCTGCCCATGCCCCGGTGCGCCGTGCTGATTTCTCCCGGCGCCGACCTCGGCGGCACCGCGGCAAGCCTGGCGGAAAATGACCGCTGCGACGTGATGCTCTCGCAACACGTCATCCAGATGATGGGCGAGGTGTACTTGCAGGGCCACGACCGATCGGATCCCCGGGTCTCGCCGCTGCACGGGGAATTTGAGGGCCTGCCACCCCTGCTGATCTGCGCCAGCGACGAGGAGTGCCTGCGCGACGACGCCTACGCGGTCGCCGCACGCGCTCGCGCGGCCGGTACCAGCGCTCGCCTGCTCATGCGGCCGGACACGCCGCATGCCTGGCCCATCTTCTTTCCGCTGGTGGCCGAGGCGCGCGCGGACATGAAGAAGATCACCGAGTTCATCCTGAATGCGCGTCATTGATCTGACGACCCTTGGTTATCGCGCGAGCCGAAACGCCGCGTCGATTCGTGCGCTTCGCCTTCCCGGTTGTCGCACGACTGTCGGCGTCGGAGCGAGGTGAAGCCGATGGATGAGTACCCGTAGACCCTTGCATTCGGGCATGCAGATCACCCGAGTGCGTTGCACGTCCCCCCAACCTGCACGAGGTAAGACCATGGCACTTGCAAATCGCAGCATCGGATACGACGAGGTCGAGGCACGCGACCTGCGCTTCAATCTCGACAAGGACAGCGTTCCGCGTTTCTGGATGAGTGGCGATCCCTGGAGCACGCACTTCCTCAATTCCATCTTGGCTGTCGTACCCGATGGCGAGCGCTGGGTGATGCAATGCGTCCGCCGCAGTCTTACGCGCCTCCAGGACGAGAAGGTGCGCAAGGCGGGAATCGCCTTCATCAAGCAGGAGCACTACCACGCGCGCGAACATGACGACATGAACAACGCGCTGATCGAGCAGGGCGTTCCACTCGACGTGGTGGAGCGCAGCTTCAAGCGTATCCGCGCAACGCTGGAACGATTCACGCCGCAGGACATGCACCTGTCGATGATGGCGGCGTTCGAACATTTTACCGCGACCTTCGCGGCGGTGTTCATCGACAATCCGGATATGCTGGAAGATTCCGACAAGAAGGTCGCGGCGATGCTGTACTGGCATTTCGTCGAGGAAACCGAGCACAAGTCGGTGACCTTCGACGTGTTCCAGGACGCGGTCGGCAGCTATCCGCAGCGCGTCGCCGGAATGCTGATTGCCAGCGCAGTCTTCCTGCCGATGGTCGAGGGCCACATGCTCTACCTGCTGTACAAGGAAAAGCAGCTGCTAAACTGGCGCTCCATGCTGAAGTGCCTGAAGTTGCAGATCGGTCCCAGGGGCTTGCTTACCCGTTTGTTCACCGCGCATTACTTCCAGTACTACCTCCCCGACTTCCATCCCTGGGACGACGACAACCGCAGCCAGATCCGCAAGTGGAAGGAGGCGTTCAACGCCACTGGCAATACCGCCGAGGCTTACGAGGCATTCCGCAGCAGTGCCGCCGGGAAGGTCTCCGACGTCAAGGACGCACTCGCAGCCTGACCAGCGACCAAGTCGATTCGAGACCCAAATCAGCCCGGCAGCCGTGCTGTGAACGCGACGAGGCCGCCTGACTGAACAGGCATCGGAGTCTGCTGCCCAGATCGCAGGAGAATGTGAAATCTACTTCGCGGCCGCTTTCAACCGTAATATGAGGGTCGAAAGCCGAGCCGATCTCATGACCCAGCGACTGCAAATCTGCGTAACCCTGCCCCTGCCCGTCGAACTGGCCTTCTCCCGACTGGCCGACCATCAGCCACTGGACGCGGCGCTGGGCCTGGGACTCCGTCACGCCCTGCGCAAGATCGGGCGGGCCTCTTGAGGCTGCCCCGGCGGCGACGGCCAGTTCGCGGCAGGATCCAGAGCCTCGCATGAGCCAGGAATTCCCGTACCGCATGGCCGAAGTGATGCAGCTCACCGGGGCAAGCCGGGAAGCAGTGCGCTTCTATGTCAATGCAGGTCTGCTGCCGGAACCGCACAGGACCGCGCGCAACATGGCCTGGTACTCGCAGCAGCATATCGAGATCATCAAGCTGGTTCGTGCCCTGCAGGAGGAACAGTTCCTGCCGCTCAAGGCAATCAAGGCGCTGTTCGACGACGACAAGAACTTCGATTTCACCGCGAGGCAGCGCAGCATCTTCGCGAGCATGCGCGAGGAAATGGGAATTCGTGCCCGCCGCCAGTTGCCCGGCCCGAGTTCGCACGGCATGGCCGAGGCCCTGGGACTGAGTCACGAAGATTTCCGCGACCTGCAACAGGTTGGCGTCATACGAACCCAGGTTGACCAGCTGACCGGCGACGAGGAAGAAATCCTTCGCCAGTTCGCCATCCTCAGGCACAGCGGCATGACGGCGGCGAGAGGATTCTCCCCGCGCCACCTGCAGATCGTCCAGGCATCGACCGATCTGCTGTTCGCCCAGGAGCTCAAGCTGTTCCAGGAGTTGCTGGTGGATTTGCGCGATGACGAGATCCCCGTGCTCATGACCCGGGCGATTCCAGCCATCAACCGCATCTTCGCGGTGCTGCATGAACAAAAGCTGCGCGCATTCGTGGCGATCAACGCCCGGCAGGACGCAGCACGGCAGGCCAATGGGGCCGCAGCCGCGCCCAAGTCGAAATCGAAATCGAAATCGCAGCCGAAGCCGAAGCCGAAATCGGCCAAGCACAGCAAGGCCGTGTAAGTAGCGCGCGCCCCCAGGCGCGACGAGTGCCCCTTGACAAGGGGTGGGCTGCCCCCCCCCTGTCGGGTTGCCGAGTCGTTGCCGAGTCTGCGTCGACATCGGCCACGGGCACACCCGAGACCCAAGTCAAGCGATTCGCTCGGTCATCCTGCGAGCGCTCCGCACGGTGCAGCCGCCTGCTCCGCAGCGGATTTTTCTAACGGTTGTTTGTTATATTAAACACGCTCCGCACGGCGCATTGAATACCCTAGCCGTGCTTATCCGGAAGTCACAGACCCTCAAATGATCCTCACTGACGACCAGCGTGCGCTGCGCGACACGGCCCGGCGCTTCGCCGAACAGAAACTGCTGCCGGACTACCAGAAGCGCGAAAAATCCGAACGCCTGGACCGCGACCTGGTGCGCGAAATGGGCGAGATGGGCCTGATCGCGCCCGACCTGCCCGAGCAGTACGGCGGCCTCGGTGCCAGCGGCCTGACCACCGGCATCCTGATCGAGCAGGTCGGCTGGGGCGACATCAACGTCAGCTACGTGCCGCTGATGGCCTCGCTGACCGGCAAGGTGATCGCGGGATACGCGAAACCGGCGCTGGCCGAATACTGGCTGCCGCGCATGATCCGCGGCGAATCCATCGTCGCGCTGGGCCTGACCGAGCCACGCGGCGGCTCCGACGCCGCCAACCTGATGCTCAAGGCGCGGCGTGATGGCGACTCCTGGGTGCTCAATGGCGAGAAGACCTCGATCAGCTTCGCCGATCAGGCCGACGCCATCGTGCTGTTTGCCCGCACCGGCGGTGTCGAAGACGGCGCGCGCGGCATCAGCGCCTTCCTGGTGCCGCTGACGCTGCCCGGCGTGCAGCGCACGCACTTCAACGATTCCGGCAGCCGGATCATCGGCCGCGGCTCGGTGTTCTTCGATGATGTGCGCATCCCAGCCGATCACCTGCTGGGCGACGAGAACAAGGGCTTCGTGCAGGTGATGCAGGGCTTCGACTACAGCCGGGTGCTGATCGCCCTGCAGTGCATCGGCTCGGCGCAGGCCTCGCTGGACGAGGCCTGGGCCTACACCAAGGAGCGCACGGCCTTCGGCGCACCGCTGGCGCAATACCAGGGCGTGAGCTTTCCGCTGGCGGAGTACGACACGCTGATCGCGGCCACGCGCCAGCTCTGCTACCACGCGCTGGAACTGCGCGACGCCGGCGAGGCGCACACCGCCGAGGCGGCCATGGTCAAGTGGCTCGGCCCCAAGACCTCCGTCGACACCATTCACCAGTGCCTGCTGACCTTCGGCCACTACGGCTGGTCGATGGATCTGCCGCACCAGCAGCGCCTGCGCGACGTGATGGGCCTGGAGATCGGCGACGGCACCGCGCAGGTGATGAAGCTGATCGTGGCGCGTGAGCGGGCCGGCCGCATTGCCGTGCAGTACGCCAAGGACAGCAAGCGATGAGCGAGGCCGTCTGCGTCCGCGTCGAGGCGGGTGTCGGCATTCTCGAACTGGCGCGACCGGAGAAATTCAACTGCCTGTCGATGGCCGCCTGGAACGCCATCGGCGCTGCACTGACGCGCTTCGAGCAGCCGGGTTCCGGCGTGCGCGCGGTGCTGATCCAGGCCCAGGGCAAGCACTTCTGCACCGGTGCCGACCTTGACGAAGTGCAGGGCCTGCGTGGCGACAAGACCCTGCTGGCGGCGTTCCTCGCCAGCGGCCACCGCGTGCTGCGGGCGATGGAAGCCAGCCCCCTGCCGGTGGTCGCCGCCTGTCAGGGCCTGTGCCTGGCCGGTGGGCTGGAGCTGATGCTTGGTGCCGACGTGGTGTTCGCCGCGCGCGGTGCCCGCTTCGGCGATCAGCACGCGCAGTTCGGGCTGGTGCCCGGCTGGGGTGGCAGCCAGCGGCTGACGCGTCTGGTCGGTCTGCGCCGCGCGATGGACCTGTATGTCAGCGCCCGCTGGATCGACGCCGACACCGCCGCCGCCTGGGGCCTGGTCAGCGAGGTGGTCGAACCGGAAGCCCTGCATGCCCATGCGCTGGCCTGGTGTGCCACCGCCGCCGAGCGCAGCCGTTCCGGACTCGCGCTCATGAAGCGCCTGGCGCGACAGGGCCTGGATCTGCCGCTGGCCGATGGGCTCGCGCTCGAGGAAGGCTTGGCCGTGCAGGCCTTGCTGGAAGATGACGTCAGCGAAGGGCTTTCCGCCTTCAGCGCGCGACGCAAGCCACAGTTCAAGGGACATTGAAGCCGATGGGAATCCTGTCATCGCGTGTCGCCACGCGCAGCGAAAATTTCGCACTCAACCAGGCTGCCTACGCCAAGCGCATCGCCAACCTGCACGCCCGCCGCGCCGCGGCGCGCGCCGGGGGGCCGGAAAAGATGCGCGCCAAGCACCTGGCTCGCAACAAGGTGCTGCCGCGTCATCGCGTCGAACTGCTGATGGACCCGGGCTCGCCGTTCCTCGAACTCGGCGAACTCACCGGCGATGGCCGCTACGAGGGCGTGTCGCCCGGTGCCGGCATCATCACCGGCGTCGGCATGGTGTCGGGCCGGCCGTGCATGATCATCGCCAACGACGCCACCGTGAAAGGCGGCACCTACTTCGGCCTGACCTGCAAGAAGCACGTCCGCGCGCAGGCCTTTGCCTGGCAGCACCGCCTGCCCTGCATCACCCTGGTGGACAGCGGCGGCGCGTTCCTGCCCGACCAGGCCAACATCTTTCCGGACGATGGCCAGTTCGGCTCGATCTTCCACAACCAGATCGGCATGTCCGGCGACGGCATTCCGCAGATCGCCGTGGTGATGGGCCCCTGCACCGCCGGCGGCGCGTACATTCCGGCGCTGTGCGACGAGGTGGTGATCGTGCGCGGTCAGGGTTTCATGTACCTGGGCGGCCCCGAACTGACCTTCGCCGCCACCGGCGAGACCGTGGACGCCGAATCGCTCGGCGGCGCGGCCATGCACTGCGGCAAGAGCGGCGTCACCGACCATATCGCCGAGGATGACCGTCACGCCCTGCTGATCGCGCGCAACATCGTGCGCGAGCTTGGACAGGTGCCGCCATCGAGCCGCAAGCAGGAGGCCTCGCGGCCACCGCGCTTCGACCCGGCCGAGATCCAAGGCATCGTCTCGCGCGATCCGAAATTCCCGACCGACACGCGCGAGATCCTGGCGCGACTGGTCGACGACAGCGAATTCCAGGAATTCAAGCCGCTCTACGGCGAGACCCTGCTGACCGGCTTCGCGCGCATCCACGGCTACGAGATCGGCATTCTTGCCAACAACGGCGTGCTGTTCCCGGAAAGCGCGATGAAGGGCACCCACTTCATCAACCTGTGCTGCCAGCGCAACATCCCGCTGCTGTTCATGAGCGACGTCACCGGCTTCATGGTGGGTGCCGATGTGGAGCAGGCGGGCATCGCCAAGCACGGTGCCAAGATGATCACCGCGATGAGTTCGGCGCGCGTGCCCAAGTACACGCTCAACATCGGCGCTTCCTACGGCGCCGGCTATCTGGCCATGTGCGGGCGCGCGTTCAAGCCCACGGCCATGTTCGCCTGGCCCAATGGCCGCTCCGGAATCATGGGGCCGGACCAGGCCGCGATGGTGCTGTCGCTAGTGCGCGAAACCAATCTCAGGATCGAGAAGAAGACCTGGACCGACGAGGAACGCGAGGCGTTCAAGGCCCCGGTGCGCAAGATGTACGAGGAACTCCAGGACGCCCACAACTTTGCCGCCCAGGGCTGGATCGATGGCGTGATCGAGCCGCAGGAAACCCGTGGCACGCTGGCCCTGCTACTGGAACTCGCCGCCCGCGTACCGGCGCAGAAGACGCAATTCGGCGTGTTCCGCTTCTGATGAACATGCCCATGAAACCCATACAGAAACTGCTCATCGCCAATCGCGGCGAAATCGCCTGCCGCATCGCCCGCACCGCGCGGCGACTCGGCATTGCCGTCGCCGGCATCCATTCGCAGGCCGATGCGCGGGCGCGTCATGTCCGCGAACTCGGCGAATCGGTGCTGGTCGGCGCCGCCGCGCCGGCCGCGAGCTATCTCAACATTGCCGCCATCATCGCGGCGGCAAAGAGAGTCGGTGCCGACGCCATCCATCCCGGCTACGGCTTCGTCTCCGAAAACCCGGAGTTCGTGCGCGCGGTGGAGGCCGCGGGGCTGTGCTTCGTCGGCCCGACCGCCGAAACCATGGAACGCCTGGGCGGCAAGGCCTCGGCCAAGCGCGAGGCCGCGAAGCTCGGCATTCCCACCGTGCCCGGCGACACCGCCGGCCTCACCGATCCGGCGGCAGTGATCGAAGCGGTGCGCGCCTGCGGCCTGCCGGCGCTGCTCAAGGCCGTGGCCGGCGGCGGCGGGCGCGGCATGGCCCTGATCGAGAGTTTCGAGAACCTGCCGACGCGGGTGGACAGCGCGATGCGCGAAGCGGCCCAGGCCTTCGGCAGCGGCGAGATGATCGTCGAACGCTACCTGCCGAGCGTGCGCCACATCGAGGTGCAGATCGCCGGTGACGGCCGTGGCGAGGCGATCCATCTCTACGAGCGCGAATGCTCGCTGCAGCGCCGCCACCAGAAGGTGATCGAGGAAGCGCCCTCCGCCGGCCTGGAACCGGGCCTGCGCGCGCGCATCCTCGAAGACGCGCGCCGTCTCGCCGCCGCGCTGCACTATCGCGGCCTGGGCACGGTGGAGTTCATCGTCAGCGGCAGCGATTACTACTTCCTCGAGGTCAATCCGCGCCTGCAGGTCGAGCATCCGGTCACCGAGGAAATCACCGGGCTGGATCTGGTCGAACTGCAGTTGCGCATCGCCGCCACCGGCACCCTGGGCCTGAAGCAGGATCAGGTACAGGTGCGCGGCCATTCCTTCGAGGCACGCGTCTACGCCGAGGACGCCGACGCCGGCTTCCTGCCTGGTGCCGGCGCGCTGCGCTGGCTGCGCTTTCCGACCGAGTCCCTGCGCGTCGAAAGCGGCGTGGATGCGGGTGACGAGATCACGCCCTTCTACGATCCGATGATCGCCAAGCTGGTCAGCCGCGGTGCCAATCGCATCGAGGCGCTGGACCGCCTGTCCGCGGGGCTGGCGTCCTGCGAGGTGGTGGGCCTGACCACCAACCTGGGCTTTCTGCGCGAACTGCTCGGCTGGCCGGAAACCCGCAGCGGCGAGATGCACACGCGCCTGATCGACGCCCGCTGGCAGCCCGTCGCGCGCCGCGTCGAGACCCCCGCCGAACACGTCGCCGCCGCAGCACTGTGGTGGCTGGCGCGCGAGCGTCGCCGCTGCGACTGGGGCGTGTGGACGCAGCCCGAGTTCAACGGCTGGCGCACCCTGGCCGGGCCGCCCCTGCCCTCGCCGCAACCCTCGGTGATGCTCGCGGCAGGCGGCGTGAACTGGGCGGTGCATTTCTCGGCACCCGATGCGCAGGGCTTCACCCAGATCGCGCTGGCCGCGGACGCACAGGCCACGGTGAACCTGCGTGCCTGCCTGTCGGCAGCGACCGACGGTGCGCAGGTACTGGAATGCGGCGACACCCGCCTGGAGCTGCGCCTGTTCGCCGTCGGCGCTTCGCTGGAAGTGAACAGCGCGCGCGGCACCAGCCGCTTCGATGCGGCTCCGCCGCTGGCGGCGTCGGCCGCGACCGCCGTGATCGGCAGCGAACTCAAGGCGCCGATGATGGGCAAGGTGGTGGCGGTGCTCGCCGCCGAGGGCGATGCGGTGCAAGCCGGCCAGACCGTGATCGTGCTGGAGTCGATGAAGATGGAATTGCAGGTCGTGGCCGAGCGCGATGGCGCGGTCTGCGGCCTGCGTTGCGCGGTCGGCGACATGGTCGGCCGTGGCGACGTGCTGTGTGAAGTGACGGCGTGAAGACGCGAAGCGGTACTACCGGAGCAAGGCAATGAGCGATTTCCCGAAGTTCGTCGAATTCCACGAGGAAGGTGTGCGCGAAGGCTTCCAGATGGAGCCCGTCACCTATCCGCGCGCACAACGCGCCGCACTGATCGATGCGCTCTCGGAAACGGGCCTCCGGCAGATCCAGGTTGGATCGCTGGTCAACCCGGCCAAGGTGCCGCAGATGGCCGACACCCTGGAACTGTTCGCGGACATCAAGAAAAACCCGGACGTGCGCTACACCCTGCTCTGGCTCAACGAGTCGGGGTACCGCAGGGCGAGCACGGTCCAGGGCGCGTTCAACCATGCGCCGCTGATGTACTACCTGACCGATGCCTTTGCCATGCGCAACAACAACCGCACGGCGATGGAGATGCGCGCGGAGCAGGAGGCCTGGCTGGATCGCTACCTGGCCGACGGCGCGTTCCCGCAGAAGGTCTACGTGATGACCGCCTGGGGCTGCAATCTGGGTGGACCGGTGTCGCAGGAAACCGTCGTGGATGCCTTCCGCCACGCCATCGGCATGTTCCGCGATCGCAAGCTGCCGCTGCCGCCGCTGTATCTGGCCGACACCATGGGCTGGGCCAGCCCGGAGGAGGTCAAGCGCCGCATCGGCGCGGTGCGCGAACTGGCGCCCGAGGCGAAGATCGGCCTGCACCTGCACGACACCCGCGGACTGGGCGGCGCCAATGTCTACGCCGCGCTGTCGATGGGCGTGAGCCTGCTCGACGGCTCCATCGCCGGCCTCGGCGGCTGCCCGTTCGCCGGCCACAAGGCGCGCCAGACCTCGGGCAACGTCTGCACCGAGGACATGGTGTTCATGTGCCACGAGATGGGCATCGACACCGGCATCGATCTGGAGAAGATGATCGAAGCCTCGCGCATGGCCGAGGAAATCATCGGCCGTCCGCTGATGGGTCGCGTGATGCACAGCGGCTCGCTCAAGGCGTTCCGCGAAGGCAGGCAGGCCGACAGCGCCTGCGTGTCGGTTCCGTAACCAAGGCACGAGGAGAACGACGATGGGACGTGTACAGGACAAGGTGATTCTGGTCAGCGGCGGCGCCATGGGCATGGGCCGCACGCACTGTGAACTGCTGGCGCGCGAAGGCGGCCAGATCATCGTCAGCGACATGAACGCCGAACTCGGCGAGCAGGTTGCCGCCGGCATCAGGAAGGCCGGTGGCCGCGCGGAATTCCAGCCGCTCAACGTCACCGACGAGGCACAGTGGGCAGCCGTGGTGGACGGGGCCATCGCGCGCTACGGCCGCATCGACGTGCTGGTCAACAACGCCGGCATCCTGCTGATGAAGCCCGTGCACGAAACCACGACGGAAGAATGGGACCGCGTGTTCAATGTCAACGTGCGCGGCTGCTTCTTCGGCATCCGCGCCGTGGTCCCTGCGATGCAGAAGGCCGGCGCCGGTTCCATCATCAACATTTCCTCGATCTATGGACTGATCGGCGCGCCGGGTGCCACCGCCTACCAGGCCTCGAAGGGCGCGGTGCGGCTGATGGCGAAGTCCTGTGCCGTGGACCTGGCGCCGTTCAAGATCCGGGTGAATTCGGTCCACCCCGGCGTCATCGACACACCGATGACCAAGGATCTTCTGACCCAGCCCGAGTTCCGCTCGGCAGCCGTGGCCATGACGCTGACCGGTCGCCCCGCCCGTCCGGAGGAGGTCTCGCAGGCCGTGCTGTTCCTGGCCTCCGATGAATCGTCTTACGTCGTCGGCGCCGAACTGGTCGTCGATGGCGGCTACACCACGATGTGAACTCCTTCTTCCACTGCGGACGCCGCCCATGAACGAGATGTCGTTTCTCACCGAAGACCACCTGCGCTTCCGCGACAGCCTGCGGCGCTTCATCGACACCGAAGTGGTGCCGAAGGCCGACGCCTGGGAGGAATCCGGCATGGTGCCGCGCGAGGTGCTGCGCCAGCTGGGCGAACTCGGCTATCTCGGCATCCGCTACCCGGCGACCTACGGCGGTGCCGAGCTGGACACCGTCTACAGCGCCATCCTGGCCGAGGAACTGGGCCGTTCGAGCTATGGCGGCTTCGCGGTGACGGTGCTGGTGCACACCGACATGGCCTCGCCGCACCTCGGCAACTTCGGCAGCCCCGAGCAATTGGCCCGCTGGATGCCGGGCATCATCACCGGCAAGACCATCTGCGCAGTGGCCGTCACCGAGCCGGATGCCGGCTCCGATGTCGCCGGCATCAAGACCCGTGCGGTGCGCGACGGCGATCACTACGTGCTCACCGGCAGCAAGATGTTCATCACCAACGGCGTCCACGGCGATCTGTACTTCGTCGCCGCCAAGACCGACTCCTCGGTCAAGGGCTCGCGAGGCATCTCGATCTTCGCGGTGGAAAAGGGCACGCCGGGCTTCAAGGTCGGCCGCAGCCTGAAGAAGACCGGCTGGCTCAGTTCCGACACCGCCGAACTGGTGTTCGACGGCTGCCGCGTGCCGGCCGCGAACCTGATCGGCGGCGAGAACAAGGGCTTCTATTCGATCATGCGCAACTTCCAGAACGAGCGCATCGTGCTGGGCGCGCAGGCCATGGGCGAGGCGCAGAAAGCGCTGGATCTCGCGGTGGATTACGTGCGCAACCGCAAGGCCTTCGGCGCCGTGCTGTGGGACAAGCAGACCATCCGCCAGCGTCTGGCGATGCTGTCGGCCAAGGTCGCGGCCGGCCGCCAGCTGGCTTATCACTCGGCCTGGCTCGATGCCCAGGGTCGCGAATGCGTCAAGGAAGTCTCGATGGTCAAGGCCTATTGCGGCGAACTGGTGAACGAGGTGATGTACACCTGCCAGCAGTTCCACGGCGGCATGAGCTACGTGCGCGAAACCGCCATCGAACGCATGGCGCGCGATGCGCGCATCCAGGCCATCGGCGGTGGCGCCACCGAGGTCATGCTCGAAGAAGTGGCCAAGCGAATTTGAACGCGACGACCGCCCGGACAGCCGTGGAGCCGGACGACCTCGTCGAGGTCGCGCCGGACATCCTGCGGCTGCGCCTGCCGATGGACGAGGGCATCGATCACGTCAACCTGTACCTGGTGCGCGACGGCGCGGGCTGGCTGCTGTTCGATACCGGCGTCGACAGCGCGGACGCGCGCGCCTGCTGGGAACGGCTGCTTTCAGGCCCTCTGGCAGGCGGGCTGACGCGCATCGTGGTGTCGCATCATCATCCCGATCACCTGGGTCTCGCGCGCTGGCTGCACGAGCGCACCGGTGCCGTCGTCTACCTGCGCCCGGAAGAACGCGACGCGGCCGATCAGACCGCGCTGCCCACGCCCGAGGCGATGGACGCCTGCCGCAACTACTTCGGGCTGCACGGCATGGAAGCGGGAGACGTCACCGCGATCACCGGCGACCTGCTGCGCCGATTCCTGGCCTGCGACACGCGCTTCCAGTCCCGGACGCTCGAACACGGCGAGGTGTTGCAGGTCGGCCGCTACCGTTTCGATGTGCTGGTGCAGGGCGGGCACAGCGTCGCCCAGTTCTGCCTGCACGAACCCACGGCCGGCCTGCTGCTGACCGGCGACCAGTTGCTGGAACGCATCACGCCGAATCTCAGCCTGCTGCCCTGGGGCGACCGTCATCCGCTGCGCCACTACCTCGCCAGTCTCGAGCAGATCGAAGCCCTGGACCTGCGCTGCGTGCTGCCCGCGCATCACGGTGTGTATGCCGGCGGCGTGGCGCGCGCGCGCGGGCTGATCCGCCATCACGAACGCGCGCTGGAACGCTTTCGCGCTCGTCTGCAGCCCGGCATGAAGGCCATGGACGTGGCGACCGCCGTGTATGGCCGGCGCCGCGACGTGCTCGACCGCTTTCTCGCGCTCACCGAATCCCTGGCCCATCTTCAGTATCTTGAGGAGCAGTCGGAAATCAGCCAGGGCGCCGAGGCGCGCTGGCATCCGCGACACCCCGTCGCGGCAAGCACTACCGCCGTTGCACTGACCGCATGACACTTCCTCACGACACCACGGCCTGGGCCCATTTTCTGAAGATTGCCCCCTACACCGCCCGGCTCGGCATCGAAGCGGTCACGGCCGATGACGGGGGCTGCGTGCTGGCCCTGCCCTACCGGCCCGAATTTGTCGGCGACCCGGACAGCGGGGTCCTGCACGGTGGTGCCGTGACAGCCTTGATCGACACCACGTTCGGATTTGCCGTCTACTTCCGCATCCAGGAATACCGCCCGATGGCGACCCTGGACCTGCGCATCGACTACCTGCGTCCGGCCAAGCCCGGCGTGAAGGTTCATACCCGGGCCCAGTGCTACAAGCTGACGCCGGAACTGGCCTTCGTGCGCGGCTGCAGCTACGAGGACGATGCGGAAGATCCCTTTGCTTCCTGCGTCGGAGTGTTCATGTTCACCGCAGCCCAGCCTGCCCCTGCTAAGGCGGCGACAGTCCCATGAGCCTGTCCGACACCCTCGCCGACATCCGTCGGCGCAACGACTGGCCTCTGCTGGCGCAGGCCGTTCCCTTTGCCCGCATGCTCGGCCTGCGGGTCGATGTGAAGGGCGAGTCCTTCACCTGCGTGCTGCCCTACGATCACAGCCTGATCGGCAATCCCGTATTGCCGGCGCTGCACGGTGGTGCCGTCGGCGGCTTCCTGGAGTGCGCCGGCATCCTCCACATGCTGTGGAGCACGGATGCGCAGTCGATTCCGAAGACCATCAATTTCAGCATCGACTACCTGCTGTCCGGCCGCGCGCAGGACACTTACGCGAACGTCTACGTGGTGAAGCTCGGCAAGCGGGTCAGCAATCTTAGAATCGAAGCCTGGCAGACCACGCCGGACAAGCCGGTCGTCGTCGCCACCATGAACCTGCTGATGCGCTGAGCACCGCGCGCGGCACCCCTCCCCTGATGAAAGTCCATCCAGAGACAACCATGACCTACCGTTCCGTATTCAGGCCCGATCTGTTCAAGGGCGAAACCCACATCGTCACCGGTGGCGGCAGCGGCATCGGCCGCTGCACCGCACACGAACTGGCGAGCCTCGGTGCCCAGGTGGCCATCGTCGGTCGCAAGATCGAAAAGCTGGAAACCGTGAAGGCCGAGATCGAGGCGCTGGGCGGCAAGGTGAGCTGCCATGTCTGCGACATCCGCGAGGAAGCAACGGTCAAGCAGATGATCGCCGACGTGATCGCCCAGCACGGCGCGATCCACGCGCTGGTCAACAACGCCGGCGGCCAGTATCCCTCCCAGGTGAAGGATCTCTCGGTGAAGGGCTGGGAAGCGGTGATCCGCAACAATCTCACCGGCGGCTTCATCGTGGCGCGCGAGGCCTACAACCAGTGGATGGCCGCGCACGGCGGCAGCATCGTCAACATCATCGCCGACATCTGGGGCGGCATGCCGACGATGGCGCACACCGGTGCCGCGCGTGCGGGCATGCTCAATTTCACCGAGAGCGCGGCCTGCGAATGGGGACAGTCGGCGGTGCGCGTCAACGCGGTCGCGCCCGGCTGGATCGCGTCCAGCGGCTTCGACACCTACGACGAGGCCATGCAACTCGCCTTGCGCAGCTACAAGGACAAGGTGCCCCTGGGACGCTACGGCAACGAGGCCGAAGTCTCCGCCGCCATCACCTTCCTGCTCTCGCCGGGTGCCGCCTTCATTACCGGCTCCTGCATCCGCATCGACGGCGGCGTGCCCAATGCGCGCCACACCTGGGCGCCGGTACCGACCGATCGCTCCAAGCCCTTCGATGGCTTTCCCCTTTCCTCGATGCCCAAGTGCCTGTCGTGACCCTTCCCGAGGACTTGCACCGCTATCTGCAGGCCGGCCCGCATGTGGACTCCGATCATCCCGCCGTGCGGGCGCTGGCGCTGGAAACCACGAAAGGCATAGCCACGGTGCGCGAACGCGCGGTGGCGCTGTACTACGCCGTGCGAGATGGTTTCCGCTACGACCCCTACGCCATCCAGGCCATCGACCGCTGCTTCACCGCGAGTGTGGTGGTCGAAACCGGCAGCGGCTTCTGCGTCTCGAAGGCGGCCCTGCTCGCGGCAACCGCGAGAGCCGCGGGCATCCCGGCGCGCGTGGGTTTCGCGGATGTCAAGAATCACCTGACCAGCCCGCGCCTGCGCGAACTGATGGAAACGGACGAATTCGTCTACCACGGCTATACCGAACTGTGGATTGACGGACGCTGGGTCAAGGCGACGCCCGCGTTCAACCGGACACTGTGCGACAAGGCCGGCGTGTGGCCGCTGGAGTTCGACGGCCAGACCGACTCGCTGTTCCATCCGCTCGACCAGTCCGGCCGCAAGCACATGGAATACCTGCGCGATCACGGCAGCCGGGCGGACGTTCCGGTGGCGGAAATCCTCGCCTCCTGGGACAAGGTCTACCCGAAGATGGCGACCTGGGGGCAGCAGAACATCGCGGCAAGCTTCGAGCAGGAAGTGGTCAGGGACTTGCCGGCTGCCTGAGCGGCATGCGCCTGCGGCCGCGCAGGCTGCAGGCGCCATTCCACGCGCGGCCGCGCGGCGACCGCCCCCTGCCAGAGTGCCCTTCGGCTTCCGCGTGCAATGGCCAAGTGCGCACCTGCGCTGCACCAGCGGCATGACACGCGAGCGAGTTGGCGCGCTTTGCTAGTGACCATCACGGTTCCCTGGGCAAGGCTATGCGGCATCCCTTACTCGTCATTGGTCATTCAACCGCTTGCGTTGTAAACGCTTCATGCGATACGCCTCCGGCACCAGCAGTAAACGAATGCCTGAATCGAGCCCGATGGCGTGTGGTGCGCTTCAGTGGTCGTCTTCACCAGTTCGAACGCCGCGCTGAACTGCGAGTAAAGGCCTTGCGCCGAATAGCGCTGCACCGGCAACCCACTGCATTTTTCCGGGCCGTTCTCGGCGAAGGTGCCGATGATCAGATGGCCACCAGGCTTGACCGCCTGGCTGAGCGTTCGAACGTAGGCGGCACGATCGTCCGCCTCGTTCAGGAAGTGGAAGACGGCGCGGTCGTGCCATAGCTCGATGCTCGCTTCCGGGAATGTGGTTCGGGTGATGTCGGCTTCCAGCCATCGAACCACATTGCCCCGCGTGCCGAGCCGGCTTGCTGCGGCATCCAGCGCTGCTTCCGACAGATCGAGGACTGACAGTGCCCCATAACCGAGATCAAGCAGATCGTCGACCAAGGTCGATGCGCCGCCGCCAACGTCGATGATCGGCGCACCGAGATCGATGCCGGTCTCGCGAATCAGGCTCAGCGAGACGCTGGCGTGCGGTTGATACCAGCTCACGGTATCGGTGGCCGTGGTCGAGTACACCTGTTCCCAGTGTGGTTTCATTTATGGAAGCGTCATGGCATGTACAACCGTTCGAACCAGCCGCTTGTAGCGTCCTCGTTTCTCGAAGACACCTGCAGGTAGAGTTTCTTTGACGAAAGGAGCTCCGAGTGAAGAAGTCGAAGTTTTCCGAGGAACAGGTCGTCCGGATCCTGAAGGAGGTCGAGGCGGGGTAGAAGGTTGCCGAGACGTGCCGGAGGCACGGGATCAGCGAACCGACGTACTATGCTTGGAAGTCGAAGTACGCCGGCATGGATGTCTCGCAGCTGCGCCGGCTGAAGGAGCTTGAGGGCGAGAATGCCAAGCTGAAGAAGATGTACGCGGAGCTGGCGTTGGTGCGTTACGCGCTGCAGGACGTGATGTCAAAAAAAACTTTGAGCCAGGCACAGCGACTGTCCATGTGCCTGGCGATGCAGATGGAGCACGGGGTCAGCCTTCGGCGCTCGCTGACGGCATTGCGGCTGTCGCGGGCGGCGCCGTATTCGAAGCCTCGGCGACGCAACGACAACCTGCTGATCGAAGCGATGACAGCGTATCTGGCCGACAACCCTGGACAGAGCTTCGGGCTGCTGTACGAGGCACTCCGGGCAAACGGTCACCCGTGGGGGAAGACCCGGCTCTGGCGGGTGTACTGCGCGCTGAAGATGAACCTGCCGCGACGCCGTGAGCGGCAGCTATCGGCGCGACCAGTCCCATGCATGCTACGACCAGTGAACCTGGAATCGACGGTTTCATGCGGGACTGACCATGGTTTGAAAAAGCGAGCGCCGAACGGCATACGCCAGTCGATAAAGCGCCGGCAGCACCAGCAACGTCAGCAAGGTCGATGAGACGATTCCACCGATCACCACGGTGGCCAATGGCCGCTGCACCTCGCTGCCGATGCCGGTGTTGAAGGCCATAGGTACGAAGCCGAGGCTGGCCACAAGGGCCGTCATCAGCACCGGGCGCAGGCGAGTCAGTGCGCCTTCGGTAATCGCGTCATCCACCGGCTTGCCGCTGACGATCAGCTCGCGGATGAAGCTGACCATCACCAGGCCGTTCAGTACGGCGACACCGGACAGTGCGATGAAGCCGACACCGGCGGAGATCGAGAACGGAATGCCGCGCAGCACCAGAGCCAGCACGCCGCCGGTCAGCGCCAGCGGTACGCCGCTGAAGATCAGCAGCGCATCGCGCACCGAGCGCAGTGCCAGAAACAGCAGCAAGCCGATCATTGCCAAGGTCACTGGCACTACGATGGCCAATCGCTTCGAAGCCGATTCAAGCTGCTCGAAAGTGCCGCCGTAACGGATCCAGTACCCCGGCGGTGGCTTGACCTGGGCCGCCACGGCGCGCTGCACGTCGGCAACGAAGCTACCGAGATCACGCCCCCGGACATTGGCGGTGACCACCACCCTGCGCTTGCCGTCCTCGCGATTGATCTGGTTGTAGCCGGACTTGAGTTCGAGCGCAGCAACTTCTCCCAAAGGCACGAATTCGCCTTCCGGCAGCATCACCGGCAGCCGCTTCAACGCTTCCGGATCGCTGCGCAAGGCTTCCGGCAGGCGGATGACGATGTCTTGGCGACGGTCGCCGGAATAAAGCTGGCCGGCGATCTCGCCACCGGTTGCGGTCGCCACCAGATCCTGAATCTGCTCGATGTTCAGACCCAGGCGAGCCAAGGTTTCGCGTTTCGGCACGATGGTCAGCACTGGCAGGCCGGTGGCCTGTTCGACGCGGGCATCGGCGGCACCGGGAATGCTCTGGACGATGGTTTCGATCTGCGCGCCAAGCTTCACCAGTTCGTCGAAATCGTCGCCGAATACCTTCACGGCCAGCTCGGCACGGACACCGGCAATCAGCTCGTTGAAGCGCATCTGGATCGGCTGGGTGAACTCGTAGTTGTTGCCCGGCACCCGGCTGACGATCGCTTCCAGTTCGGCCACGACTTGCGCTTTCGACTTGCCGGGATCGGGCCATTCGCTGCGCTCTTTCAGCATGATGAAGTTGTCGGCGACCGACGGCGGCATGGCATCGGTGGCGACCTCCGCCGTGCCCATCTTGGCGAACACCCGGTCGACTTCCGGCATCGTTTTCACCGCCGCTTCCAGCTGCGCCTGCATCTGCACGGCCTGACTCAGGCTGGTGCCGGGAATGCGCAGCGCGTGCATGGCGATATCGCCTTCATCGAGATTCGGAACGAATTCGCTGCCCAGTCGAGTGGCGAGAAAGCCGCAAGCCAGCATCAGCATGACAGCGGCTGCAACCACCGGCACACGGAACCGTAGTGCGGCAGCGAGCATCGGCGCATAGGCGCGGCGTGCCATGCGCATCAGGAAAACATCCTTTTCAACCACCGGCTTGCTGAACAGCAAGGCCACGCCCGCTGGGACAAAGGTGATCGACAGCAGCATCGCCGCGACCAGCGCGATGACCACCGTCGCTGCCATCGGGTGGAACATCTTCCCCTCCACCCCTTGCAGCGCGAAGATCGGCAGGTAGACCGCCGTGATGATGAACACTCCGAACAACGCCGGGCGGATCACTTCGCGGGTGGCCTCAAACACCAGTTTCAGCCTTGCTTCGAGCGTCAGCGTGCCCTCGACCTCGGCAGCACGCGACAGCCGCCTCAGGCAGTTCTCGACGATGATCACCGCTCCGTCGACGATCAGCCCGAAGTCCAGTGCGCCGAGGCTCATCAGGTTTGCCGACACCCGGCCCTGGACCATGCCGCTCAGGGTCATCAGCATCGCCAGCGGGATCACGGCGGCGGTCAGCAGTGCGGCGCGGACATTGCCGAGCAGCAGCATCAGCACCACCACCACCAGCAAGGCGCCTTCGACGAGATTGCGCTCGACGGTCGCCAGCGTCTTGTCGACCAGGGTCGTACGGTTGTAAACCGCATTCAGCGTGATTCCAGGCGGCAGGCTGGGTTTGATGGATTCGAGCTTCGCCGCCACCGCTTTCGACACCGTGCGGCTGTTCTGGCCCAGCAGCATGAACACCGTGCTCAACACCACTTCGCGGCCGTTCTGGGATGCCGCACCGGCACGCAGTTCCTGACCGGCCTGGATGGTCGCGACATCGCGCACGCGCAGCGGCGTGCCTGCCTGCTCGCGAACCACGATGGCGCCGATATCGGCCATGTTCGCCGCCTGACCGGGAACCCGGACCAGCCACTGCTGGCCATTCTTCTCTACATAACCAGCCCCGCGATTGCCGTTGTTGCCCGAGACCGCCTTGTGCAGGTCTTCGAGCGTCAGTCCATAGGCCAGCAGCTTGGCCGGATCGGGCGCGATCAGGGTTTCCTTCTTGTAGCCGCCGATCGGATTGACTTCAATGACCCCGGGTACCCTGAGTAACTGCGGACGGATCACCCAGTCGTGTTCGGCTCTGAGATCGGCCGGCGTGATGGGCGTGCCGTCCGGCTTCTTCGCACCCGCTGCGGCATCGACTGTGAACATGAAGATTTCGCCGAGACCCGTGGCGATCGGCCCCAGTTCCGGTTCCAGACCGGTCGGCAACTGGCTCTTAACCGCATTCATCCGCTCGGCCACCTGCGCGCGCGCGAAATAGATGTCGGTACCGTCCTCGAACACCATCGTGACCTGGCTCAGGCCATAGCGCGACAGCGATCGGGTCGCGTCCAGCTTCGGCAGCCCGGCCATCGCCGTTTCAATCGGAAAGCTGACCCGCTGCTCAGCTTCCAGCGGTGTGTAGCCGGGGGCCTCGGTATTGATGGTGACCTGGACGTTGCTGATATCCGGCACCGCGTCGATCGGAAGCTTCGTGAAGCTCCAGACGCCAAAGGCAATGACGACGAGGCTGGCCAGCATCACCAAGGCGCGTTGCGCGATCGCCAGCTTGAGTATTTTCTCGATCATGGTCTTGGCCTTTCAGTGGTCGTGCGATGCGCCGGACTTCTCGATGTCCGCCTTGATCAGATAACTGTTGGCGCTGACGTACTGCGCCCCGGCGCTGATCCCGTCCAGCACCTCGACCCAGTCGCCTTGCTGCTGGCCCAGTTGGAGCATGCGTACCTCGTATTCGTCGCCGACCTGTTCGAAAACCACGGTGAAATCGCGGAACGCCTGCAAGGCGCTGGCCTTGACCGCCAGCGGCACCGCGCGCGAACCGATCTCTACCGATGCGGTGACGAAGGTGCCGGGAGGGAAAGCGCCGCTGCGGTTGTCGATCACCACGCGGGCGGTCACCGCCTGATTGCCGCCGGCAACGAGTGCAATGCGGGAAATCGTGCCGCTAACGGCGTCACCACCATCAGCCGCGCGGATGGTGACTGCGGCACCCGGCTTGACCTTGGCACGGTCGCGCGGGAACACGGAAAGCTCCGCCCAGACCGAGGCCGGATCGGTGATCGTAAACAGCATCTTGTCGCCCGACTGCTCGCCGGGATTGGCATCCCGGGCGGTGATCACGCCGGCCATCGGAGCGCTCAAGGTCACCGGCTCCAGGCTCTGGTTGCTTTCGATCACCGCCAGGGTTTGGCCGGCTTTCACGGTGTCCCCAATGGATGCGCGCACGCTTCTGATCAGCCCCGGAAAGCGCGCTGCGACTTCCCGCTGATGCTCGGTGTTGGTTGCGATCTGGCCGTAAAGCGTCACCGTTTCCGATAGCGTTGCCGGGCCTGCGGCTTCGGTCTTGAGACCGGACGCCGCCGCCACTTCGGCTGGAATCTGCACCCGGCCTTCATGGTTTTCGTAAGTCCACTGGTGCTCGACGCCGGCCTTCGTCGCGCGCACCGTGACATCGAAGGAATGCGGCTCGACCACCACCGCGTCGCCGCGCAGGTACTCCGCCTGCGGCGCAAAGCCGATTGCGTCGACCCGGCCGCCGAGGCGTTTCAGTTCGACGCCCAGCGTGACCTCTGAGGGCGCCAACGGCTTGCCATCCTGCGTCGCCCAGGCATGAAACTCGGGTTCTACGCCGCTCTCGAAGATCGCCAGTTCCAGCGCAAAAGCGCCATCGACCAGCAACCGCCCACCATGCGGACCCTTGGCGATTTGATCGGCCGTTTCGACGTGATCGGACTCGGCCGCCGGGACGGCGGACTGGTCGCTGTTACAGGCCGCCAGCGCGCTGACCAGCAACAGCATCAGTAATTTTTTCATCGGGATTCTCATGGCTTGACGTCGGCCGGCAGCACGCCGGTCAGACGGTCGATTTCGGTGGCGAACTGCCAAGCATCGGCAGCGGCCTGGATGCGGGCGCGGCGGGCGTCGAGCAGCTCCTTCTGGGCGGCGATCAGTTCCTGATAGCCGTAACGGCCACGCGCATAGGCGTATTCGGTTTGCTTCAGCGCCTCTTCCATGCGCGGCACGACGTCGGTAGCCAGGGTGTTGGCAGCCGTATGCGCGTGCTTCAGCTCCTGGAACCACTCGAACAGCTGGGTCAGGCGGCTGATCTCCGCAGCCGTCCGCTTCACGGACACCTGCTCGGACAAGGCCCGCGCCTCGGCAATAGCCCCCTGACCGCGATCGCGGAAGGCCAGCGGAATCTGCAGCGCCAGCACACCCGCCACGTCGTTGCCCTCGCCAAAGCGCCGGACACCGGCGGTGATCTGCCAGGCCGGCTTGCGTGCCTGCTCGGCGAGCCGTATTTCGGCATCGCGCAGGCGTTGCTCGGCCACGAACTTGAGCAGGCCGGGGTTGGCTTGCAGACGCGCCGACAAGGCATCGAAAGCCTCCAGCCTCGGCAGCGCCAGCAAATCACCCGCCGCCTTGCCGAACGCCGGTTCGCGATCGCCCCAGAGGGCGGCGAGCTGGCGACGGCTGGTCAGCAATTCGTGCTCGGCGTGCTCGTGTTCGAGATCGGCGCGCGCCAGCGCCGCTTGCGCGCGCGCCACTTCTGCGGACGGCACGGCACCGGCCTTGACCCGCTTGCGCGCAGCTTCGACGGTGCTGCGCGCCAGTTCGGACGCTTCGTGAGTGACATCGAGCTGCGCCTGGTCCGACAGCACGTGGCCGTAGCGGCGCGCAGCTTCGGCGGCGGTGTCGACCAGCTTTTCGAGCAGTTCGGCGTCGAGCAGTTCGCGACCCGCATGCGCTGCCGCGACTCGTCGCTCGCGGGCACCGCGCTCCAGCACCTGGCTCAGGCTGAGCGTCTGTTCGGCGACCTTGAAGCCCTTGCGGCTGCCGGTGCCCAGCGCGTCTTCGATGGTCAGGTTCAGATTCGGATTGGGGGCCAGCCCGGCCTGCAGGGTCCGGCCGTCCTGGGCGCGGAACTGATAGCCAAACGCTGCGAGATCGGGATTCTTCTCGAGCGTCAGGCCGACGGCTTCCTCGAAGCGGATCGGCAGGCCGCTATGCGGCACCTCGGATTCAGCGCGGCTTGGAACCGAAACGGACAGCAGCAGCACGCAGGGAAGTAGCCTGCGCGCAAATGGCAGCAACATCGGAAATCTCCTTCGGAAAGCCGGCTACGCGAGGCAAGCACGGCGATCAAGCCCGGCGGTTCAGCCGCGGGGCGCGTTCAGATCACGCGAAGGAGTGGCGGGGCGGGCCGCGCAATGGCGGCCGGAGACGGAATGGGCTTCGAGGAATCCGGAAGTCGATCGGAGCATCGGGTAGCGGCACACGAAGCCACTGAACCGACGCCAGAACGATGAACAGAAGACCCGCAATCACCGGCAAATCTAGTGAAGGAACCTTGGTGATCACGTCCGAGGCCAAGCTCACCTCGGCATCGTGATGATGCGACCCTTTTCCGTGGTCATGAGCGTTTGCAGCAGGCGCATCGCCCGCGTGATGCAGCCCCGAATCAGCAAAATGCACGGCGCTGGGAGCCTCTGAGCCATCCATGCAAATATGCAAGTGCGCTCCGCCGACACGAATTACGGCGAAAGCCAAGCAAGTCGCCAATAACAATAGTTTGCGGAGTGCACTCACTGGGCAAGGATATCATCATCACTTTCTGACGGCGTTAACCCTGTCAGCGATTCGAGATCGACCGCAAGTCGTCGCAGCAGAAGCACCGCTGCGGCTTGCGATTGCGACGATGCATGTGCGATCGCGAGGAGGGCAACAGGATGAACCTGCAGCACGGCCGCCAAGTCATCAAGCTTGTCGATAGTCGGACTCTTCTGACCTCGTTCGAGGCTGCTGACGTAGGTGCGGCTGCTGATGATCCCGAAGTCCTCTTGGGTCAATCCTCGGGCAACACGAACCTTCCGTAACGCCAAGCCAAACGCCTTCCTGGTCTTCATTCGCAGCTCCGTCGGGAGCTGTGCATATGTTCAGGATGACCCCTATAGGGCTACAATCTATAGGGTTCAATTTCAGCGGCCCCGCCGCCTAAGGCTGCTCAATATGTCGGTAATGCTGGTGGCAGCAGACTTCGATTGGTTTCTGGATGTTCACCTTGACGACGATTTGCTCGACGCCCTCCTGGTGCAGATCGAACGCGGAAGGGCTCGGCCGTCCGTTGGCAGGACGTTTCATCGGCGCCTCGAATCGTCGGTGCCCGATGCGATCGGCTCCGCGCTGGATGCCGACCTTCGACCGCCCAGTGAAAGTCAACGCGCCTTTGCGACTCGGATCGCCGCCAAGCTTGAGGTCAGTGTCCCGGCTGCCGCATGGCGGTACCGCACCGAGATGAGCGCGTTCCTGGACGCCTGCGTCGAACAGTTGTCACGCGGCTCTGATCTTAATCGGTACAGGAAGGCGACACGACGGTGACGGAGGGCCGCGGACCGTCGAGACACAATCATGACGTTGCTCAGTTGATCAGATCTCCTATGAGGACATCACAGGCTAGTCGCTCGCGACTTTCGGCCGATTTTCCTCACGACTGCAGTCACCACCCCCCAGATAATGTCGCCATCGCTCAAATCGACGGTGTGGGCCTGATACTGGGGGTTCGCGGATTCTGGTTCCAGCGCTAGGCCCCCGCCCCGGATTCGAAAGCGCTTGATGGTGTGGCCATGTGCGGCGAGCGCAGCTACAACGATGTCACCGCTATGTGCTTTTAACCCGCGATCGACAACCACCTGGTCTCCGTCAAGGATGCCGGCAAGATCCATCGAATCACCGCTGACCGTGTAAATGAAGGTTGATTCGGGGTTTTTGACGAGCCACTGATTCAGATCGCAACGGTCATCAGCCCGATCCTCACCCGGCATCGGATGGCCGGCCGCCAGCTTCAAGGTGAACTTGCGAGCGCCGACACCCGTTGCCTCGGTATCGACGCGCGTTGCTGGTACGAAGGGCGCGCGGGCATAGTTCGCCAGCTGTGCGGTTGCGGGGGCGACCAGCGATTCGGGAATCCGCATTACCCGGGTTGGCTCACCCTTGAAACGCCCAGATCCCCGGGGTCGTCCAGCGCCGGTTCGGCGGCCGCCATGCGTTGCCATAAGGATCAGAGCTTCATCCAGGTCTGCGCGGGGCGCCGGATGAGGTCGCTTCCTTGAATCTTCGCTGTCGTGACCCGCTTCTTGGACGGGCGGACCACTTCAAGCTCTTGTAAATCCCGCAATCGGGCAACGGCTTCCTTGTGAATTTCCGCATGTGCCGGCGACAGATTGCAGTGCGTCGCGAACATCTCGTCGAAGACGAGGCCTTCGCCTGGGGCGGAATACACGAGCCGCGGGATCTGTTCCATCAACGCTGCGATGCTGTCGTCTCGTTCGCGCGTGCCGAACTCGAAGCCGAGGCTCGCCTGGTTCGATACCCGGCTATCGAGGCTGGGGGCGTACCCAATCCCCTCGAACATGTCGAGGCCAGCGCCGCCGTAGTGAATGAAGAAATTGCCCTTGTCCCAGTGAATCCGGGTCATCACATCGCGAGCACGCGCATGCTGGGACAGGTGAATGAACCAGTAATCGCCATGGCCTGCTTCCGAGCGTATGAAGAACAGCGTGTAAAAACGAGCGCCACATCGCTGGATCAGATCGGGGTACAGACAGGCCTGGATGAACAGTCGCCAATCGCCCTGATTCCGCTTGATGTCCTCGATCGACCGACCGCGCAGACACCCCGGAGTGCCGGCGCTGGCCAGCAAAGCTTCCGCCCGGCCGTCCTTATCGGTGATGTAGGTGAGCAGTGACGAGACGTTGAAGGTCAGGATCACCTCCGCCGAAGGGACCTGCGTCATGATGTTTCGGATCGTATCCGCAGGAACATCGGTGTACCCGTACTGATCCAGCAGGAAAATGGCGCGGCCGTTGAGGGGCATCCGACGCTTGACATGCTCAATCAACGCCGCGGACTTCGTATTGAAGTCCGAGTGCCAGAGGTGAATCGATTTGCCAATCTGCGCGCCGTATTGACGCGCTATGAGCGTCCGATTCAATACGGCGACCGTTTCTGCGTCCTCATCGATGAAGAAGCAGTCGACATCGAACCGAATTCGGCGCTCACGACTGATGTTGACCAGTGCTTCAGCTTCCCGCATGGCATCCAGCATGATCAGCGGCGATCCCGGCCGTTCTTCCCGAGTATCGGCTAGAACATACGAACCACCCCCGCAAAAGCCGTCAACCAGTGTCAGCTTGAATTCGTCACGGTTGGGATTCGATAGCAGCGTCTGCACGTATGCAGCCAGGTAGGCGCGTAGGATCTCGTGTTTTGCAATGCTGTGATGCTCAAGCGTCGGCAACGAGCCATTCAACGACCAGCCATAGCGGCTTTCAGGCATTTTCAGGCCACCTCAGTCTGGGCTGGCATCTCGTCCCAGGTTCTGCCCTGGAACTCGCGACCATTGCTTTTCTTGGAACGGCGAGTGCCATCCGCCCCCCAGCCACCCCATTGCTTGAAGAAGAAGGCGACCTTGGCGTCCCGGCACTGCTGACTAACCTCCTGAAGCCACTCCAGCTTCATCGGTCTGGCCTTGGGTCCTGACTCGCCGCCGACGATGACCCAGTGAATGCCGGCCAGATCAATCGGGCCGAGGCCTTCCAGCAAAGGCTCCACAGAAAGGAAGCGGACCGTTGCTGCAACATTTCGTAGATGGTCGATGCGGGGCAAGCCGTGGCGTCTGTTCTCCACCGATACCCCAAGCCATGCGTTCGGAGGAACCGGCCGTGAGGCGAAGTACTGGGCCATCCGGTCCGCGCGCTTCGTCAGCATCTGGTAGGTGTGCTGCGGCGTCTTTTCGATCGTCTCGAAGATCCGATCGACGTATTCGAACGGAACGCGCGCATGAAAGACATCCGACATTGAATTGACGAAATACATCGTCGGTTTGCGCCGTTTCCGAGGTTCATCCAGCCGGTCCGGCATCAGCGTCAGGCGGAAGCCATTTTCATAACCTTCCGTGCCCATTGCGCGCAGACGCTTGGACATGGTTTCGGCATAGCAGTGCTTGCAGCCCGGGCTGATCTTGGTGCACCCGGTCGTCGGATTCCACGTCTGCTCGGTCCACTCGATCTTCGATGTCGTCGCCATGAACGCCTCGTTTCGTCGGTTGATTGTCAATCTTGATATTTGATACAATAATCAAGTAGCCAGAAAAATCAAGTTCCGCGAGGCCTCAATGGCAGCGAATGACGAAGGATTGAGTCGCCCAGACCTCAATGACGTGGTCGTTCGCGGCGCCGTCTCACCCGGAATCCCGTCGGCACGCAGCGTCGACGATTACCTGGCGTTGGCCACACGCGAGAACACGCGCACGAGTTATGCGTCTGCGGTCAGGCACTTCGAGATCGAGTGGGGCGGCCTGCTACCGGCGACGCCGGACAGCATTGCGCGATACCTCGCGGAATATGGCGATCGATTGGCGTCGAGCACGCTGCAACACCGGCTTTCGGCGCTGTCGCGGTGGCATCACGATCAAGGTTTTGCGGACCCAACCAAGCACGCACGGGTCCGTCAGGTCCTGCGTGGAATCCGAGTCTCGCAGCCAGTCGTCGTCAAACAAGCAAGACCGATTCAACTCGAGCACCTCGAAGCGTTCGATCGCGAATTCCGAATCCGGCTCGATACCGCCGAGGCCGGAGAGCGTCTCCGCCTGCTCCGAGACCATGCGCTCTTGCTGCTCGGCTTCTGGCGTGGATTCAGAAGCGATGAATTGGCGAGCCTGCTCATCGAGAACGTGAGCATCACGGCGGGTCAAGGGATGGTGTGCTACCTCGGGCACAGCAAAACTGACCGCCAAGCGCTCGGACATTCATTCGCCACACCCGCGCTGTCGAGGCTATGTCCGGTCGCAGCCTGCCAAGCCTGGATTGCCGCCAGCGGCTGTGATGAGGGGCCGTTGTTTCGGCGAATCGATCAATGGGGAAATCTTGGCCAGGAGCCCCTGCACGTCGATAGCATCGCACCGTTGCTGCGGTCGATGCTGCTTCAAGCGGGTATCGCCCAGACCGAGACTTTCAGCACGCATTCCATGCGTCGAGGATTCGCCAATTGGGCGTCCGAAAACGGCTGGGATATCAAGCAGTTGATGGACTATGTCGGGTGGCGCGACATCAAATCAGCAATTCGCTACGTGGATGTTGCAACCACGGCTGCGCGTGATCGAATCGAAGCTGCGTTGGTCGCGCGCCCGATCCCGGCCACCGCGATCATCGTGAACGCTCTGGCTGGCCACCAACCCGTTCTGGAACCGCAGTCTGTTCGTCTTGAGTTGAAGATGAGTCTGAGTGCTCGTGGTGGATCTGCCAGCAAAGCTGAGACAGCTCGCCGTCGGATCGAACAATGGTGCTTGAAGCCCCGCAAGCTGCGGCGACTCGATGACGATGGCTTGCGATACGAGGTTTCCGTATCGTTCAGCGATTCCGAGCCGCTTGAAGACACGGTTTATCAGTTGCTGGACGACATGCACCGCATTGCCGAAGAGCGGCAATGCGGCTTGGAAGCTTCATTCCGGGATCGGGCAACCGATCGGTACTGGAACTAGGCGACCGAGGGCAGTACGACCGTGACAGCAATCAGTGAAACCGCTTACCCACGATTGCTGCCGGAACCGAAGCCCCGCGAACTGAGCGAACGATTCACCCCCACGGAAGAAGAGCTGGCTTGGGGACGGCGACACGCGGCAACCCCGCGCAAGCGAATCGGTCTGCTGATCCTGATGAAGTGCTCGCAGCGGCTCGGGTACTTTCCGGCTCTCCGTGATGTCCCCAGGGCATACGTCGATCATGTTACCCAAGCCGGTGGGCTGGCCCGCCCGCTGACTTCAGAAGAACTCAAGCGCGTTGAAGTCGCTGCAACGCGCAATGCCAATATCCGCCTTCTCCGCCGGCGAATGGACATCCGGCCGCTGGCCGGAACGGACGAATGGCTGAGGATTCAGGCCGAGAGGACCGCTCAAACCCACCATCAGATCGCGGATATCGTCAACGTGCTGCTGGAGGAGCTTGTCCATCACCGCTACGAGCTACCGGGTTTTTCAACCTTGGTCCGAACCGCGAAATCAGCCCGCGATGTCGTCGATTCGGCGCACTACGACCTGATTGCCAAGAATCTCGACGCACGTATCCGCAAGAAAATCGACGGGCTCTTCGAAACGCCTCGTGACGCGTCAACATCGGCATGGAATGCACTGAAGCAAGAGCCTGCCAAGCCCACCAATAGTGCCGTCCGCGAGTACCTGCATCACATTCGAGACTTACAGAAGCTTGCCATCGACCTGCCGCCTGTCCGCATTCCGGTAGCCAAGCTTCGGTACTACCGAACACTTGCCCGTGCACAGAATGCAGCTGAGATGGCGTCGATGAAGCCAAATAAGCGTTATGCGCTCGCCGTCATTCAGATTCGCTCCTGCCAGGCCAAGGCACTGGATGATGCTGCGGACCTGTTCGTTCGCCTGTACGACCGACTTGAAAGCTCTGCCCGCAAGCGCCTTCATGATTACCAGCTTGATCGCGTGAAGGTCGTCGATCAGCTGGTTGCTCGATTCCACGACACCTTGCTTGCAACGCAGGTTGATGGCGATGCCGAGCGCCGGATCACCGCCATCGATTCAACCTTGGGTGACGACACCAAGTACCTCTTGGCTCTATGCGAGGAGCATCTTGCCTTCGCAAACCAGAACCATCTGCCATTCATGCTGAACGGCTATCCGGCCGTCAGGAGTCTGCTGCTCAACTGCCTTGAAATCATCAAGCCCCGGTCGACCAGCACGGTGAGAATCGTCGAAAAGCTGATCGGCGTGCTGGCGCTTCTCCGGCAATCGCGTGCCGAGGTGGTCTCGCTGGCGGAACTGAATGTCGACCTGAAGTCCGATCTCGCCTGGATGTCAGCGACTTGGCGAAAGTTGGTTTTTGGTTTACCAGCGGACGGGATGGTAGCGGGCACGGTCTATCGCAAATACTTTGAGCTTTCGATCCTGCAGCAGGTTCGCAATGATTTGCGGAGCGGCGATCTCTACATCGAGCGCGGCGAGAAGTACGACGACTACCGCGAGCAGCTCGTTGACCGAGAAACCTTTGCGAACGAAGTGGGCGAATACGGCGAAGTCACCGGCATCAAGACGGAAGCAAAAGCGTTCGTCGATCAGTTACGGGTGATGCTCACGGAACGCGCGTTGGCCGTCGACCGTGATTTCAAGGACAACGCCCATGCATCAATTATGGAAGGACGGCTATCGCTGCGGCGACTGGAAAAAACGACGGTACCCAAGGAGGCCGAGAAGCTTGATCTCATGATTCGAGAACGGCTGGAGCAGATCAGCATCCTCGATGTACTCATCGATGTCGAACGCTGGCTCGACCTGCACCTGAGCTTCAAGCCGATCGCCGGCACCGAGAGTCGTCTCGATGATCTCCGGCGTCGTGTCGTAACCACGCTGTTTTGCTACGGCTGCAATCTCGGAGCCTCACAAACAAGTCGCTCTGTAAAGGGCATCAATCGCCGGCAACTCGGTTGGCTGAACCTGAAATACGTCACCGAAGAGGCGTTGGACAAGGCGATCGTGCAGGTCACCAATGCCTACGCGAAATTCGAGTTGCCGAATTACTGGGGTGGCGGCAAGACGGCTTCAGCAGATGGCACCAAATGGGATTTGTACGAACAGAACATGCTGTCGGAGTACCACATCCGGTACGGCGGATATGGCGGGATCGGTTACTACCATGTCTCCGACAAGTACATCGCGCTTTTCAGCAGGTTCATCCCGTGTGGCGTCTACGAAGGCGTTCACATCCTGGACGGTCTCCTTGACAACGAGTCGGAAATTCAACCCGACACGATTCACGGCGACACGCACTCCCAGAACTACGCAGTTTTCGCGATCTCCTTCCTGCTCGGCATCAAGCTGATGCCTCGAATCCGCGGCATTCACAAGCTCAGCTTCTTCAGGCCGTCCGCCTCAACGAAGTACCGCAACATCGACGACCTGTTCGATGCCCCGATCAACTGGAAGCTGATCGAAGCACACTTCGATGACATGCTGCGCGTCGTCGTTTCGATCAAGCTCGGACGGATCACCGCGTCGACGATGCTGCGAAGGTTCGGAACCACAAGTCAGAAGAACCGCCTTTCGCAGGCTTTCCGAGAACTGGGAAAGGTGATCAGGACGCTGTTCCTGCTGGATTACGTCGCCGGCGCGGAGCTGCGGAAACTGATCAACGCTGCAACCAACAAAAGCGAATCATTCAATAATTTCATCCAGTGGGTTTTCTTCGGCGGCGAGGGGATCATCCAGGAGAACGTCGCTCACGAGCAGCGGAAGCTGATCAAGTACAGCCACCTTGTCGCGAACATGGTCTGCCTGCGCAACGTCCAGAGCATGTCGGAGGTCATCCGTCAGCTTCGCGAAGAGGGGATGGAGATCACGCCCGAGATGCTGAGCTTCCTTTCGCCATACCGGACGTGGCACATCAACCGGTTTGGCGACTACGTGATGGATTTTGAACGGCCCTCAGCACCGATGAATCCTGACATCAAGATTTTTCAATAAATTCAGTAATTTACTTACTATTTTTGATAATTCCGTTCAGATCCCTGCCAAGCCCCCACCTGCACGCGATTGCCGCCCAGACCGCGAATCGTGAAGCCGCTGCGCCCGAAGCGCGAGCCCTGATTGGGTACGCTGACCCCCGGCTCGTAGCGAACCAGATCGCCGATGTTCTCGACCACCTGCTGCTTGAGCTGGAAGGCGTCGATCACCGTCACCGTGGCCGGCACTTCCTCGAGCCTGCGCTCGTCCTTGCTGGCGCTGACCGTGACGGTGGCCAGCGTCGGCGGCGTGGCGGCCGGATCGGCGGCGGCGGTCGCGGCCAATTCCAGTTCCGCGCCGTTGGCCATGCCGGCGATGGCCAGAGCGCTCACGGCGCTCCACCTGCTCAAAACCATTGAATCTCTCCTTGCGGCATCGAATCGGAGTCTTCGCTGGCTGGCATCACTGCGCGCTGGCAACGGACGCTGTTGTTTTTTTGGGGTGGGCGGTCAACGACCGGAGGGCTGCTCCGGCGGCGCTGCCTGCATCGCGACGTCGCGCTCGACGGTCTGCCGGGCCTCGGTTCGACTCGACTTCAGCATCGTGCTCAATGCAGCCTGCCCTGCGGCCGTACTGCCGCCGCCGACAGGCAGTTCCGGGCCAAGGCGTGGGCTTCGATCCAGTCCGCTAGTTCGTCCAGCGACCGGGCGATACCGACCGGGATCGGAATCGCCTCGATCACCTGCGCCGGTGTCTGGCCGTTGGCCACGGCCAGCGTGGGCACGCCGAGCCGCTGCGCAGCGAAGATCTCGAACAATTCGTCGCTGACCACGAGATGCGAAGCCAGCGATTCGCGGCGACCGTTAATGTAGTTCTCGACCAGCCCGCTGCGCGCACGCCGGCAGATGCCGGTCGGCGGCGTGTAGACGGTGGTCACCGCTTCGGCCAGACCGAAGGCGCGGACCATGCGAGTCGCCACTTCGGGACCGTCGGTGGACACGAAATGCCACTCGGCGCCCAGACCGGTGATGCGTTCGATGATGGTCATCGCCTCCCGATGCAGCGGCGCGGCATAGCGGGCGTGGTCCACGTAGGCGGTCCAGTAGCGCTCGGCCAGAGCGGTCAGCGTGGCTGCGTCGTCATCACCGGCGATGTCGCGCAGGCATTCGGCCAGCGAGCGCTTGCGCAGCTCGGCACCGTCAAGCGTGTTGGGCCAGCGCCGCCCCCGCGATCGGGCCACAGCGTCCAGTGCCAGACTGACCCCGACGGCGCGGTTGACGAACAGGGATTCGATGTCGCACACGATGGCAAGCGGTTCGCTTGCGATCTGTGGCGTTCTGACGGTGGCGGACATGCACAGGCTCCGGATCGGGAAACGGGCTGGCTGTCACGCTGCGGCGGAACTGGCTGCAAGCACTTTAATGCGAACGATTCGCGTTTGCAATCAATTCCGTTTTATCCATCTGCGACGCGGAATCAGCGAATTCCCTGCACCGCCTGCTGCGCCAGCAAAGCCTTCACCGGCGCAAGCTTGTTGACCGCTTCCAGGCCAATACCCAGCACATCTCGCAAGCCCGGCAGCGCCGTGCCAAACCCGCGATACAGCGCATCGGTCAAGGCCAGCATTTCCAGATTCGCGGCCTTGCGGGCGCGGCTGTAGGCGGCGAGCGTCCGCGGCGAGGACCAGTCACGTCCGGCATCACGGGCAGCGGACAGGGTTTTGGTCAGCCGGGCGACATCGGCAAAACCGAGATTGGCCCCCTGCCCGGCCAGCGGATGAATGGCGTGCGCGGCGTCGCCGATCAGCACCAGACCGGGCCGGTGGTAGTCCTGCGCATGCAGCAGACGCAGCGGGAAAGCGATGCGCGGCGACACCGCGAGCACGTCGCCGAGCGCGTACTGGCTGGCTTCGCCCAGTGCTGCGCCGAACGCCGCATCGTCCATCGCCAGCAGTTCGGCAGCACGCGCGGTATCCGCCGACCAGACGATCGAATGACGACCATCTGCCTGCGGCAGAAATGCCAGCGGGCCGGTCGGCAGGAAACGCTGGAAAGCCGTGGCAGGTATTGCAGCGCTCATCGACAACTGGGCGACGATGGCGCGCTGCGCATAAGTCCAAGTGGTGGCGTCGATGCCGACCTGCTCGCGCAACGGCGAATCGGCCCCGTCGGCGGCCACCACCAGACGCGGCCGCAGGATTTCGCCGTTGCTCAGGCGCAGTTCGGCGCGCGCCTGATCGTCATCGGGCAACAGCAGGGCTTCGGCATCGACCCCCACCCGCGTCGGCAAGCTGCCGAGCCGCGCCCAGGCCGCCGACAGGATCAGCCCCTGTTCGACGATCCAGCCGAGCGCGGTCTGGCCGCTGTCGGCAGCATCGAAACGCAAGCCGAGTTCGGCGGCGCGCTCCCAGACCTGCATGCGCGTGTACGGGCTGATCCGTGCGGCAGCCATCAGCGGCCAGACGCCGAGCGCATCGAGCAATTTCGCCGACGCTGGGGCAATGGCATAGACGCGGCTGTCGTAATGCGCGGCATCAAAGGCGGGCGGCGCCTTGCCTCGCTCGATCATGAGCACCGAAAAGCCGGCATCGCGCAGCGAAAGTGCTGCGACCACGCCCACCGGCCCGCCGCCGACCACGGCGATATCGCAGTGGCTGACCGCGCTCATGGCGACACCCCGGCAGCGTCGGCCGGCAAGCCCAGATGACCCAGATGCTGACGCAGCAGCGCGTCGCGGATCGGCGGAGTGAGACTGGCGGCCACCAGCCCCCAATGGCGTGCCTGCGCCAGGCCCGGCGTGCGATTGGAAAACGCGCGGACCAGCAGATCGGTGAACCCGGCCACCCGTTCGCGATCGCTGCGGCGGCTGGCGGCGTAGTCGTCGAGCAGGCGGCCGTCGCCGGGATCAGCGGCGGTGGCGACTCGCTCGGCCAGATTGGCGACATCGCGCAAGCCCAGGTTGAAGCCTTGCGCGGCGACCGGATGCAGGCTTTGCGCGGCGTTGCCGATCAGCACGCAGCGCGGGGCGGTGAGCGTTTCGCTGACGACCCGCGCCAGCGGCCAGGAACGGCGCGCACCCAGTGCCGTGAATCGGCCGAGCCGGCCGCCGAACACCTGCTGGGCGGCTTCGCGATAGCCGTCGTCGGACAGCACCATCATCGACTCGACATCCTCGCTGGGCACTGTCCAGACCAGCGACGCCGCGTCATCCGGCTTCGGAATCAGTGCCATCGGGCCGTCCGGCGTGAAGCGCTCGTAGGCCACGCCCTGATGAGGCCGCGACAGGCGCACCGCCGAAACGATGGCGTGCTGCTGGTAATCGCGGGTAACGGCTGCAATGCCGAGCAGTGCGCGGACGCTGGATTGCGCGCCATCGGCGGCGATCACCAGCCGTGCGCGCAGGTTTGAGCCATCGTCGATGCCGAGGCTGACGGCATCCGCTTCCTCGGTCAGCGCCACCACCCGCGCCGGCTGGATCAGGCGCAAGTTCGCGGCCTGCGTCATCGCCGCGGAAAGTGCCGCACCGATCGCCCGCAGCGGCACGTTGTAGCCCAGCGCGTCGAGACCGGCTTCGGCGGCATCGAAACGGGTGCTGCCGAAGCGGCCTTTTTCGGAAATATGGGTGGCGAGGATCGCCTCGGCGTCCGGCCGCAGGGCATCCCAGACGCCGAAGGACGCCAGAATCCGCTGGCTGGCGTCATTCAGTGCGATGCAGCGCTCGTCCCAGCTCGGCAGGCTCAGCGGCGGCGCGGCAGCTTCGATCAGCACCACCTTGAGCGCGCTGCGCTTGAGCCGCACGGCAAGGCTGGCACCGACCAGGCCGCCGCCGACGATGGCGATGTCGAATTCGGACATGGGTTTCATTCAGAGCAGCGCCAGAGGGACGAAGGTGGAGGCGGCCATCACCAGCCCGAGGGCGACGGCGTAGATGGTCAGCACCAGAAAGACGAATACGGCGGTGCCGTACCCGGTGCCGCCGTGGACGTGGCGCAGGGCGAACCAGAGGTAGATCGGGATGATGAAGCCGAGCAGGTCGCCGAGCGCGTTGACCCCCGGTAGCTGGGTGATCAGCAGCGCCAGGAAGATGAAGGAATGGAAGTTCACCGCAAACAGCAGATGCACGGCGTAGTTCGCGCCGCGACCGAGATAGCCGAGCTTGAGCATCGCCGCGAACAGCGGCATCAGGAAGAACATCGCCACCGGTGCCCAGGCGGTGAAGGTGTCGAGGATGCGTGCGCTCATCTCGTCGGCGGGAAGCGCCAGCAGGCTTTCGATGCGCGCCTTGATGCGCTGGTCGAACTCGGGATGGCCGGTATCGATGTTCATGTCGCCGCGCGAGAAACCCGGCGGCGGTGCGGGCTGGGCATCCTTCGCCTCGGGGACCGGTGGTAATGGTGTCTCCGCGACGGTCACAGCCGCACGGTCCGCCTTGATCTCCGCCCTCGCCTTGTCCAGCTCGGCCTGATCGTCGGCGTTCAGTTCGAGAAAATCGGGGCCGGCGGCAAGGCCCAGCACGGCGAAGAACAGGATGCTCAGCGCCAGATACAGGCGCAGCGGCCGCACATAGCGCTGGCGGCGGCCGGCCACGTATTCGAGCGTCAACTTACCCGGCTTGAACAGCAGCGAATGCAGCGTTCTCCAGAGCTGACCCTGCAAGGCGAAGGTCTGCTCGGCGAATTCGGCGAGGAAATGCCGGACCGTCGGCAGCTCGATCCGGGTTTCCTGACCGCAGACCGGGCAGTAGAAAACATCGGCCTGTGCGCCGCAGTTGCGGCAGTAGGCACCGTTGACCGGTGCGGGTGCCAGCAAGGGCCGTTCGCGAGCCATGTCAGCCGGCCACTGCCAGCAGCACGCCGAGCAGCGCGAACGCCGCGATGGCCAGCGCGTAGGCCAGCAGGATCACCACCAGCCGCAGCAGGCTGATCGCCATTCCGCCGCCGTAGACCCGGCGCAGCATCAGCAGCAGCACGACCGCCAGCAGCAGGTTCAGGGCGTTGTTGATCAGGTCGTGCGCCGGCTGCGGCCAGGGGATGAGGCCGATCGGCAGCAGCAGGAAGGCCAGGGTATGGAAGTGCAGCGCGAACAGCAGATGCTCGCCGTACAGCCGCTGCCGGTACAGAAGTTTCAGCAGGCCGGCGAACAGCGGAACCAGCAGCAGCAAGGCCTGAGGGGCGCGGCGCACCATGCCGTCGCGCAGCACATGGCTGCGCTCATCCAGCGTCCAGGTCATGAAGTGCGCCACTTGGCTGTCGATCGCGGCGATGCCGGTAGCCGCCGCAATGCTCGATTCGCGCACGGCGAGCGTGGTGATCTCCACCCCGCCGATGCCGATCTTGACCGCCATGCCCGGCACCAGACTCAAGGCCACGAAGAACAGCACGCTGGCCGCCAGATACAGGCGCAGCGGGCTGATGTAGCGCTGGCGGCGGCCTTCGAGGTAGTCGACCGTCATCTGCCCCGGCCGCAGGAACAGCAGGCGCAGGGTCAGCGGCAGGCGTTCTTCGACGCCGAAGTATTTCTCGACCAGATCATTCAGGAACTTGGCGGCGGTCGGAACCTTGATGTGAGCGTCCTGCCCGCAGTGCGGGCAGTAATGGCCATCGAAATGCGTGCCGCAATTGGCGCAGACGAGCGGCTGCGGGTGCTCCGGCAGCGGTTTCACTCGGTCGGAGGGCTCATCCCGCATCGTGCGGATCAGCCCCGCATCAGCGCTTCGACGTCGGCAACCGCCTTCGGCACGCCAAAGGTCAGCACTTCGGGCGCGCCGCCGGTCACCAGCACATCGTCCTCGATGCGGATGCCGATGCCGTGGAAACGCGGGTCGACTCCTTCCGTGCCCGGTGCGATGTACAGGCCCGGCTCCACCGTCATCACCATGCCCGGCTGGAACGGCCTCGCCTCGCCCTCCAGCTTGTAGCGGCCGACATCGTGCACATCCAGCCCCAGCCAATGCCCGGTGCCGTGCATGTAGAACTGCCGGTGCTTGCCTTCCTCGATCAGGGTCGCGACGTCACCCTTCAGCAAGCCGAGCGCGACCATGCCTTCGGTCAGCGCCTTGGTCGCCACTTCATGCGGACGCGATGACGCATTGCCGGCGGTCAGTTCGGCAATCGCCGCCAACTGGGCCGCGAGCACCACTTCGTAGACTTCCTTCTGCGCGCCCGAATAGCGGCCATTGACCGGAAAAGTGCGGGTGATATCAGCGGTATAGCCGCGATATTCGCCACCGGCGTCGATCAGCAACAGGTCGCCATCGCGCAACTGCGACTCGTTTTCCTTGTAATGCAGGATGCAGGCATTGTCGCCGCCGCCGACGATCGAGCCGTAGCCGCATTCCATGCCGTTGCGCTCGAATTCGTGATGGATTTCGGCGGCCACCGCCCATTCCCAGCTGCCGGGCCGCGTTGCACGCATGGCCCGGACATGGGCGGCGGCGGACACGGTGCAGGCGTGGCGGATCAACGCGAGTTCGGCCTCGGTCTTGATCAGCCGCTGCTCATGCAGTGTGGTTTCGAGCGCCACGAAATCAGTCGGTGCGGATGCGCCGCGCCGCGACACTTCGCGAATCTCGCGGACCACGGCAGCGATCTTGCCGTCCCACTCCGGGTGCTCGCCGAGCGTGAAGAACAAGCGGCCGCGGCCGGCCAGCAGATCGTGCAGATGCTTCTCGAAATCGCCGATCACGAAGGCCTGATCGGCACCAAAAACGCTGACCGCGCCTTCCGGCCCGGCGCGGCGACCATCCCAGATTTCGCGCGCCGCATCACGGGCGCGGACAAACATCAGGAACTCGCCTTCCTTGCGGCCCGGCACCAGCACCAGCATCGAATCCGGCTCGTTGAAGCCACTCAGATAGAGAAAATCAGAGTCCTGGCGGAAGCGGTAATGGGCGTCGCGATTACGGATGACTTCACGCGCGGAGGGCACGATGGCGACATTGTTCGGCCCGATCGCCGCCAGCAGGCGGGCGCGGCGGGCGGCGTATTCGGCAACTTCGGCAGCGGTCGGTGCGGGCATGAGAGCGGTCAGTGAATGGTCGGCGAGGCACCCGGCGCGCCGTGGCGCGGGTGCAGTTCCATGAACACCAGCTGGGCACCGACCCGGATGTATTCGACCAGCTCGGCATAGGCGTTTTCCTCGCCTTCGTCGTCGTCGCCGGAATCCAGCGAGGAGCGGGTGAACTCGGTGAAATCCTTGACGATTTCGCGCACTTCCTCGCTGCAATCGCGCAAATTCAGCTTGATCCGGCCGGCGATGCCGTAAAGAAAGCCCTCGCACCAGGCTCCGAGGGCGGTGGCGCGGTCGGCAAGGCTCAGGTCGTCATCGGGCAGCAGCGGCGCGAAGGCGGATTGCAGATCAGTGAGGGCGCCGACGGTCTGGTCGCGCAAATCCAGCAGCGCCTGACGATCATCGGCATCGGGACTGGTTTCAGGCTCATCGAGCAAGGCCACCGGATCCACTTCATCCGGCTTCTGGCGGCACAGCGCGCCGCAGAGACTGCCGTGAAAAGCGGCGGCTTCGTCGTCGTAACCGACACGGGCCATCAGCGCCACGAGCGCCGGGTAATCGATGAGCTTGGTCATGACCGCATTATATGCCGCGTGCGTGCGCGGACCCTGCGGCGGAGCGGCCAATCCGGAACAGCAAAATCAAAAGTTCAACGCAAAGGCGCAGAGAACGGCAAAGAGGAGAACGTCAAAAGCAATTTCATGAAAAAACTGATGACTGCTTTGTCTTTGCGTCCTTTCTTTTCCCTTTGCGCCTTCGCGTTTAACTTTCGACGTTGCACAGCCCGACTCGCCTCAGCGCACCGCGCGCTTCAGCGCTTCGCGAATGATCTGATCAGTGCTCATGCCTTCCTTGTGGACGGCGTCGGTGAGTTTTTGCGCTTCCACCGGCTTGTAGCCCAGCGATTCAAGTGCCGCGCGCGCTTCGGCCAGCGGGCTCGCTGAAATGGTGACGCCGCCGGAAGTCAGCATGCCGATATCGCCCGGCCCACCGGCCCCGGCCTTGTCGCGCAGCTCGATGACGATGCGCTCGGCGGTCTTCTTGCCGATGCCCGGCAGCTTGACCAGCCGTCCGGTCTCCGCCAACCGCACCGCCGCCCAGAAATCATCGACGCCGATGCCGGACAGGATCGCCAGCGCCAGCTTCGGCCCGATGCCGGTGATCTTGATCACTTCGCGGAACAGCGCTTTTTCCTGCGCGGTGGCGAAGCCGAACAGCAGATGGGCGTCCTCGCGGATCACCAGATGGGTTTGCAGCACCACCGCACTGCCGATCGCCGGCAGCTTGAAGAAGGTCGACATCGGCGCTTCGACCTCGTAGCCGACGCCGCCAACATCGAGCAGCAGGAACGGCGGCTGCTTGGCGATCAGGGTACCGCTGAGTCTTCCGATCATGGTTCAGGCCTTCAACGCGGGGACGAGGTTCGGGGCTTGGCGACCGTGGCATTGCCCCAAGCCCCGCGCAGCGCTTCGCCGGTCTTGATCACGGTGCCGCGGACATGGGCGTGGCAGAGCGCAACGGCGAGCGCATCGGAGGCATCGGTGGGTGCGGTTTCCGGCAGATTCAGCAGGATCTTGATCATGTGCTGCACCTGCTGCTTTTCGGCGCGGCCGCTGCCGACCACGGCTGATTTGATCTGCGCCGGTGCGTATTCGGCGACGCTCAAACCCGCCGAGGCCAGCGCGCAGATCGCCGCTCCGCGCGCCTGACCGAGGATCAGCGCACTCGACACATTGCGATTGACGAACACTTCCTCGATCGCCGATTCCTGCGGTGCGTACTGGCGAATCACTTCGCCAACTTCGATGAAGATTCGCAGCAGCCGTCCGGGCAGTTCGCCGGCTTCCAGGTGAATCCGGCCGTGGTCGATGCAGCGCGAGCGGTTGCCGGCGTGTTCGATCACGCCCCAGCCGGTGATCCGCGAGCCGGGGTCGATGCCAAGAATGCGGACCGGGGCGCTGACCGCCACCTTCAGTTCGGCAGGTGGGCGTTGTGATGCACGTCTTGGACGTCGTCGAGCTCTTCGAGCCTTGCGATCAGCTTGGCCATTTGCGCAGCGGCCTCGCCTTCGAGCGCGGTGCGGGTGGCCGGGCGCATCAGCACGTCGGCGTCGATCGGCGTCAGGCCGGCCTTCTCCAACGCGCCCTTGACCGCGAGATAGGCGTCCGGCGTGGTCAGCACGTCGACATAGCCGTCATCGGCCTGCACGTCATCGGCACCGTTTTCCAGCGCGATTTCGAGGATCTTGTCCTCAAGAGCAGGGTTATCGCGGATATCGAAGATGATTTCGCCGGTTTTGGTGAACTGGAACGCCACCGAACCGGAGGTGCCCATGTTGCCGCCGTTGCGGCTGAACGCGGCGCGGACATCGGCCACCGTGCGGGTGGCGTTGTCGGTCATGCAGTCGACCATCACCGCGACACCGCCCGGGCCGTAGCCCTCGTAGCGGATTTCGACGACCTGCTCGGTGGCGCCCTCGCCGGTGCCGCGCTTCAAGGCCCGTTCGACGGTGTCCTTGGTCATGTTCGCGGTCAGTGCCTTGTCGATGGCCAGGCGCAGGCGCGGGTTCGAGTTCGGGTCACCGCCGCCAGCGCGGGCAGCGATGGTGATTTCGCGAATGAACTTGGTGAATTTCTTCGCCTTGACGGCGTCGGTGGCGTTCTTGCGCCCTTCGATGGATGGACCGCGTCCCATGGTTCTCGTCTCGGTCTTCTTGCTTGTTCGGGGCGACTGGAAAAGAAGAATCAACCGTTAAACGCAAAGGCGCAAAGAACGGCAACAGAAAGGACGCAAAGGAAAAGCCTGAATCGACAAACAAAGATGACGATCAGTGATGTCCCAGAGAAGCTTTTCTTTGCGTCCTTTCTTTTTCCTTTGCGCCTTTGCGTTTAACTTTTGATTTGGTTGTGCACCAAGCCAAGATCAGCGCTTCTTGTTCGCCGAATGAATCGCATGCCCATCAACCGCGAGCGCGGCTTCATGGAAGGTTTCCGACAAAGTCGGATGGCCGTGCATGGTCAGCTGGATGTCTTGGGTGGTCGCTGCGAATTCCAGCGCCAGCACCGCTTCGGCGCAGAGTTCGGACACATAAGGGCCGATCATGTGGACGCCGAGGACGCGGTCGGTCTTGGCATCGGACACGAACTTGACCTGGCCTGCGATCGACTCGATGGCGCGGGCGCGGCCGTTGGCGGCGAACGGGCTGGAGCCGGTCTTCACTTCGTGCCCGGCGGCCTTGGCCTGCTCTTCCGACAGCCCCACCCAGGCGATTTCCGGGCTGGTGTAGATCACTGACGGGATGGCGTTGTAATTCACTTCCGACTTTTCGCCATGCAACTGCTCGACCAGCACCACGCCTTCCTCGATCGCCTTGTGCGCCAGCATCGCGCCCCCGGTGACATCGCCCACGGCGTAAATGCCGGCAGCAGACGTCTTGTAGCCCTTGTCGATCTTGACGAAGCCGCGCTCGTCGAGCGTGACCCCGGCGACATCGCAGCCGAGATTGTCGGTGTACGGACGACGGCCGACGGCGACGATCAGCTTGTCGAAGGTTTCCGTCTTCGATTCGCCGCCCTGCTCGTAGGTCACGGTCACGTCCTTGTCGCCCTTGGCAACCGCAGTCACCTTGGCGCCGAGGCGAATGTCCAGCCCCTGCTTGGTGAACTGGCGCAGCGCTTCCTTGGCAATGGCGGCATCGACCATCGGCAGGAAGCCCGGCAGCGCTTCCAGAATCACGGTCTTGGCACCCAGGCGCGACCAGACGCTGCCCAGTTCAACGCCGATGACACCGGCACCGATGATGCCGAGACGGCCCGGGACGGCGGCGAAGTCCAGCGCCCCCCAGGAATCGACCACCTTGTCGCCGTCGAACGGCGCGATCTTCTTCAGCTCGACCGGAGCCGAGCCGGTGGCGATGATGATGTGCTTGGCCGAATAGGTTTCGGTCTTGCCGTCATGCGCGGTGTAGAGCACCTGACCGTTGCCGAGCAGCTTTCCTAAACCGAACAGGCCGGTGACCTTGTTGGCCTGGAACAGCAGCTTGACGCCGCCCGAGTTGGCCTTCGACACGGCCATTTTCCGTTCCTGCATCTTGGCGATGTCCATGGTCGGCGTCGAAACGCCGATGCCGTGCACCGCGAACTCATGCCCGGCCTTGTGGAACAGTTCCGAGGATTCCAGCAGCGCCTTCGATGGAATGCAGCCGGCGTTCAGGCAGGTGCCGCCGAAGCTCGGGGAGTTGTCGCGATTCAGCCAGCCGTCGATGCACAGGGCCTTCATGCCGAGCTGCGCGGCGCGGATCGCGGCCGGGTAACCGCCGGGACCGCCACCGATGACGATGACGTCGAAAGACTTGTCTGAGGCAGGGCTTGGGGTGTCGCTCATGATCGCGTGCAGCTCCGTGGAGGGCAGGTCGGAAAGCCGCGCGGCCGCTGTCAGGTTTGCGGTGCGGGGTCTGTCGGAAGACCGCTACTTTACCGCAAGGTCATGGACTTCCGGCATTCATGTGCCGGAAGTCCAGGCCATCGCCAGTCAAAGCTTGCCGGCGGCGTCCAGTTCGCGGGCACCGGCGAGCAGGCAGGAAAACAGCGAGATCAGATGGCTGTGGACCGACTCGATCGGTGCCCGGTCTTCGCTGATCAGCCATTCGGTCATCAGCTCGCGGATCGCCCCGACCATGCCGATGCAGGTGCGCAGGTAGTCACGGTCCGGCAGTTCGCCGACTGACACCAGCGCCCGGGTGAAGCTGTTCAGCAGGCCCGCGAATTCGTGGACCGAGGCCCGGCGGCGCTCGAACATCTCCGAGCTGACGCCGATGACCTCGACGCAGAGGATGCGGGTGCGGCGGGGATCGGCGGTCGAGCCTTCGACGAAGGCCCGGATCGCGGCATCCAGACGTTCGCGCGGCGAAAGATTGCGCTGCTGCAGCGCCTCGGCGACCACCCGACGGGTGTCGAGCATGATCCGGTCGTAGAGCGCGACCAGCACCGCTTCGCGCGATTCGAAATGCTCGTAGAAATGACGGGTGGTGACGCGGGCAGTCGAACACAGCATTTCGATCGGCGTTCGCGAAAAGCCGCGTTCGGCAAACAGGGCGAGTGCGGCCTCAAGCAGACGGTGACGGCGCTCTTCGGCGAGCTGTTCCGAGGTCCGGCCCGCATAGCCCCGCCGCTTGGGAGGAACGCGAATACCGGCACCCGACGGCACGGCATTTGCCGCCGTCGCTGGCGTGTTGATCGATGACATGTTGAAGAGCCCCGTAGCATCGCGCGGGGTCTTGGCCTCGGCGATATTGATATTTGTGCGGCTGTTTTAGCAGGTACGCAGAAATTTCGCACTGATTGGCAACAAGGATCTGTACTGAGGCAAATTTACCAATGGCGACAAGGGCAAATTTTGAATCTGCCATGCCGTTATTCCCGAAATGTTGGCTTTCCTAATGCTGGATCGGTAGGGGCAGATTTATCGTTCACGGGAAAATCGTGGCATTGCTGAAAAAAGACCGCATTATCAGCGAGATGTCCTCCACAGACGGCTCCTGACCGTGCGCCAGCCCCGCATTCAAACCGGCGCGTGGACGGCATTTCCAGCGGCAAGCGCGCTGCCGGTGCGGTCGAAAACCTCGAGCCAGCGGGCATAACTGCGCATCTGACCGCCCTGCCAAGGGTGAAATCCGGGCCGGTAGTAAGCGAGATAATCGCGCAGCATCGGCACATACAAACCGCCCGGACCGTAAAGCCAGACCAAGCCTTTCGCCCACATTGCGAGCCGTTGGCGGGCAGAAAAGCCGTCAATCCGCAGCATGTGCCGCATGATCGCGAAGACATGCATGGGGAACAGCAGCGTCACGTAAAGCATGGCGAAGACGCGCGTGAAATAGCCGGCCCGGGCGACATCCTTGAGCACGTCATAGGCCACGGCCTTGTGCTCGATTTCCTCGACGCCGTGCCAGACGTACATGGCGCGGATGCGCGGATCGGCATCGGCGAAAACCTCCGGCCGATCGAAAAAGCCGTGCGCCATGATCGACGTCATATGCTCGGCGGCGGCGGTCTGGGCCAGACAGAGCCTTGCAGGTGCCTTGCGCCGGAACCATTGCAGCATCGAGCGCGACTTCGCTTCGATGAGGTCGACGCGCACGCCCTGGCGGCTCAGCCGCGCATTGAAATCGCTGTGCACCTTGCCGTGCTGCGCTTCCTGACGCATGAAATCGCGAACCTGCTGCTGAAGCTCGGGATCGCGGATGTCGTCGCGGAAATCGCGCACGCAGGCGATGAAAAAGCGCTCGCCCTCTGGAAACAGGGTCGACATCGCGTCGAAAAAGCGGGTCTTGAAGGCATCGCCGCCGAACCAGAAGCGCGGAATGTCGCCGTCGAGATCAAAATCAAGCTGCTGACGCGGCACGATGGCCACCCGCGCCTTGCGGGATGTCACAGGCGGGGTTTCAGCGGCAGGATTCATCTCGAACTCCGTGAACATTTGTACTCGCGGAGACTGTACGCGCTGCTGCGCGCACGAGGCAAGCCGCTGCCGAAGGTCGGCTGTCATGCTGCCGTCGTTGCCATTGCCGCCCGGCTGCGGCACTCTCCGGCATAAATACAACCTGCTCCAACCCCCGGACTTACCCTAGGAGCAGAATCATGCCGTACCCGCATTCGCAGGGATTCGCGACGGAGCCGCTCTCCGGCCGTCATCGACGAAGTTGGGCTGTTGGGCTATTGCTGGTAGCGGCCCTGCTGTTTGGCGCTGCCCAGGCCGCTCCCGCCATCAGTGGTGCCGCAAAGGGCGCCGCGATCGGTGGCTATGACCCGGTCGCCTACTTCACCACCGACAAACCCGCCAAGGGCGATCCGACCATCACCCATGAATGGAATGGCGCGACCTGGCAGTTCGCCAGCGAGGAACATCGCGCGCTGTTCATCGCCGAACCCGAGAAATATGCCCCGCAGTACGGCGGCTATTGCGCCTACGCGGCGTCGCTGAACCGGGTGGCCGAAGGCGATGCCAAGCGCTGGAAAATCGTCGACGGCAAGCTGTACCTCAACAACAACTTCATTGCCCACAAGCTCTGGCAGACCGATCTGAGCGGCAATCTCGAAGACAGCGAGCGCAACTGGGACGGCGTGCGCGCCAAGATCGAGGCGAAGGACTGACATGCCGCCCGCCGCCGACGGCAGCCGCGTGCTGCGGCCGTCGACTCTCGACCGACTGGCCCTGCGCTGCCAGACCGCGCGCCACTGGCCGCTGCCAACAGGTGCCGATTCGACGCTGCCGCCCGCCGCCGCCCAGGCGCTGGCCGACCTGCTGCCGGTGCTGATCTGCGGCGAAGCCTCGGCCGAGCGGGCTTTCGAGCATCTGCTGCTGCGGCTGGAAAGCCGGGTCGACCCTTCCCTTTCGGCGGCACTCGCCGGTGTTGCCGCTGACGAACAGCGCCACGGGGATTGGCTCGACGCCCTGCGCGCCGCCTTGCCGGCACCGACGTCGGATCAACCCGGCCGCCGGGCGCTGCGCTTCCTGCTCGGCCTGGTCTGCGACGATCCGGCCCTGCATCTGGCCCGGGTTGCAGCGCTGGACGCGGCGGTCTGCCGGGTGCTGGCGGAAGTCGGCGCTGCCGGTCGGCCGATCGCCGCCGCGCCCGCGCTGGCGCAAGTGTTCCGCGACATCCGCCGCGATGAAGGCCGCCATGTGCGGATCGCCCGCCGTGCAGCACTTGCGCTGGGGCTCGACATCACCGTGATGACCCGCGAACGGCTGGCGGTCACTGCTGCCTTCGCGGCATTGCTGAGCGATCAGGCGGCGGCGTTCGCGGCACTCGGCGTCGATCCGGTGCGGCTGGAACAGCGGATCGCCCGCCCGGCGTGACGGCGCGGATCGCGGCCACCCGCCTGCGCCTGCTCGGCTCGGGTGCCAGCCTGCCCGGCGAGCCGATCGGTTCGGCGGCGCTGCTGGCGCGGATTGCCGCGAATTTCGGCATCGAAACCCGGCTGGGACGCGCGCTGGCGCAGCGTCTGGGCGTGGAAACCCGCCATCACAGCCGCGACTGGCGGATCTCGCTGGAAACGCCCCACCCCGGTCACCGCAATCCGGAACTGGCAGCCGCCGCCGTCGGCAACGCGCTGACCCAGGCCGGACTCGATGCCAGCCGCCTGCAATACCTGATCGGCCACACCACGACACCGGCGCGGCTGCTGCCGCCGAACAGCGCCGAAGTCGCGAGCCTGCTCGGTATCACCGCGCCCTACGCCGAGTTGCGCCAGGCCTGCACCGGCTTTGCCAACGCCCTGCAACTGGCGACAGGGCTGCTGTCGGGGCCGACGGCGGCACCGATCGCCATCGTCGGCAGCGAAGTCGGCTCGGTGTTTTGCGATCCGGCCGTGCTGGCTGATGAACCCGGGCAATGGGTCAACCTGATGCAGATGGGCGACGGTGCAGGTGCCGTGGTGATCGGTCCGGACGACGGCACGGCGGGTGCTGCGATCGAAAATCCGTTCTTCGGCCACATCGGCCTTGGCCGCGAGCCCGGTTTCGCGCTCGAAGACGGCGGCTCGGATTGGCCAGCCCTGCGCCCCGGCCATCGCAATGCGCAATTCCGCCACGCCCACGAAACCGTGCTGCGCGAGGGTCTGTCGCTGTTCCGCGCCGGGCTGGCCGCCGCCGCACGAGCGGGGGTGCGGCTCGACGACATGCGCTATCTGCTGCCCCATCAGGCCAATGGTCTGGTCGGCGACTGGCTGGCCAAGGCGCTGGATCTGCCGCGCGAGCGTTTTGTCGGCAATGGGGCGGCGGTCGGCAATCTCGGCAGCGCCTCGATCTGGGTGGCACTGCACGCCTTGCGCACCAGCGGCCAACTGGCCGATGGCGATCGGGTGCTGGTGCTCGGGGCCGAAGCCACCCAATACCTGTACGGCGGCTTCGTCTATCACCATGGTGCCCATGGCGCTTGAACTCGATGGCATCTGCAAACGCTACGGCAGCCTCGTGGTGCTCGACGGCCTGAGCCTGCGCGTGGCGCAGGGCGAGATCGTCGGCCTGCTCGGCCCCAACGGTGCCGGCAAGACCACGAGCCTGCGCATCATCTGCGGCCTGCTACGGGCCGATGGCGGCAGAGGCCATTGCCTGGGCACGCCGCTGGGCCGTACGGCGCCGGGCCTCGGCTACGTGCCGCAGCGCGGTGGCTTGTACGACGATCTCAGCGTCGGCGAAAACCTGCTGTTTCTGGCGCGAGCACAGGGCTTGGATCATCCGCGCGCCGCAGTGGCGGCGACGATCGCCGAACACGGCCTCGAAGGCCGTGTCGGGCAGCGCATCGCGCAGTTGTCGGGCGGCTGGCGGCAACGGGTGGCGCTGGCCGCAGCGCTGCTGCATGCGCCGCGCCTGCTGCTGCTTGACGAACCCACCGCCGGCCTTGACCACGAAGCGCGCGAATCCCTGTGGCGGCGGCTGCGCCGGCTCGCTGCCGATGGCACCGCCGTGCTGGTCAGCACCCATCACGCCGAGGAAGCCGAGCGCTGTGATCGAATCGGCTGGCTGGCCAGCGGCAGGCTGCGCGCCGAAGGCCGTCCAGACCGGATCGGCGACAGTCTGGGGCTGATCGTTTGCCGCGCAAGCAGCGAGCCGACGCCACATCCGCAGCAACTGGCGATCCGCGATGCCGCCGGCTGGCGCGTGATCGGCCCGGTTGGCCTGGCGGACAGCGCGCAGGAAGCAGCACGGCTCGGCGATGCTCTGGCCTGGCTAGCCTCGCGCAGCGGGGCGGCGTCATGAGCCGCTGGTGGCGGGGTGTCACGGCGATCGCGGCCAAGGAAGCGCTGCATATCGTCCGCGATCGTCTGACCCTGGCGCTGCTGATCAGCGTGCCGCTGGTGCAGTTGCTGCTGTTCGGCACCGCCATCGACCTGCATCCGAAAGGCCTGCCGACCGCCGTCGTGGCCTACGAGGACGACCGCTTCACGCAGCGCGCGGTCGAGGAACTGGAGGCGGTCGGCTATTTCAAGGTCGTGGCTCGCACTGACGATGAAAGCAAGGCCCGCCGCTGGCTGGCCGAGAGCCGCGTGCAATTCGTGCTGGTGCTGCCGCCGCAGTTCGGCTTCAGCGCCTTTTCCGGCCAGCGGCCAAGGGTGAGCCTGATCGCCGACGACAGCGATCCGGTGGCTGCATTGGTAGCGACCCAAACGGTCGAGTCCCGATACGCGGCGGCGACACAGGCCGGCGCGCCGCCGAAAATCGGTCTGGACATCGAACGCCCCTACAACCCGGGCGGCGAATCGCGGCGCTTCATCGTGCCCGGCCTGCTCGGCGTGGTGCTGACCCTCACCCTGGTGCTGCTCGGCGCTTTCGCCTTGGTCCGCGAGCGCGAACAGGGCAGTTTCGAGTGGCTGGCGCTGCTGCCGATTGCGCGCTCGGCGCTGCTGGTCGGCAAGGCCCTACCCTATTTCGTGCTCGGCTGCCTGCTGTTCGGGTTGCTGTTGGGGGTTTGCACGGTCTGGCTGGACCTGCCTTGGCGCGGCTTTTCAGCGGCGCTGTGGCTGACCGTGATGGCCTTTGTCGCCGCCAACCTCGCGCTCGGGCTGACGCTGTCGCTGCTGGCGCGAAACAGCATGCAGGCGATGCAGCTGGGAGTGTTCTTCTATCTGCCGTCGATGCTGCTGTCAGGCTTCATGTTCCCGTTCCACGGCATGCCGGGCTGGGCGCAGGCGATCGGCGAATGCCTGCCGTTGACGCATTTCCTGCGCGTGGTCAGGGGTTTGCTGCTGAAGAATTTGACGACGGCATCGGTTCCGGAACTGGCCTGGCCGATTCTGCTGTTCGCCGTGCTCGCCGGGCTTGCGGCGACAGCCTTGTTCCGGCGTCAGACGAAGGCTTGATCGGCCATCGGGCTGAACATGACGCGCCGCTGCGCGGCATCGGCGCGCTTCACGGCATCCACAAGGTCATTGGCGCGAACCACGATTGCCTGACCGCAGTCGCAGGCCAATTCATCATGCTCCTTGAGCCAGCCAAGCAAGGCTGCCTTTTGTTGCCCGCAATGCTCGCAGCGCAGACCGATCAGCTGGGTGTCGACCGACTTCTTCATGCCCCGTTCCCTTGCCTGATTCGGGTGAGAGCGTAACCACTCCGCCCTGCCCGGTCAGCCACCAGCCGTCAGATGACAGTTTCGTGACAGGAAACATGGCCGTCGCAAGACACAAAAAAGCCCGCTTCGAGCGGGCTTTTTTGTGTCCGGAATTGAAACCAAGACGATGCGGGTGGTGGGTTGCCCCGGACTCGAACCGGGAACCTACTGATTAAGAGTCAGCTGCTCTACCAATTGAGCTAGCAACCCGCACTGCTTTCGAAACTTGGGCCAGAAAATGGGGTGGACGATGGGACTCGAACCCACGACCTCTGGAATCACAATCCAGAGCTCTAACCAGCTGAGCTACGCCCACCATTTGAGGCTTGAATGACGACTTGAAGCCCTTCGGCTTCGGTGACACCGGTTGGAACTCGCGGCTTGCGCCACCCGTTCCACCGTCCCTGACTGCGGGGGCGCAGTATACCGATCCTGCGCCGCCGCGCCAGCCCCGCCCGGAGAAATCCTTCGCAATTTCAGGGCTGGCGATGAAATTTGCGCGGATCGAACAGCGCCTTCGGCAGCGCCGAGCCGGCTTTTTCGACGCCGAGACGAATTTCCGAACGGTTCCCGGCGCGCAGATCGCTCAGCAGTACCCGCCCTGCCCGCCAGCGGCCGTTCTGCTTCGCAACCGACATCGGGTCGACTTCCAGCGTCTTCCACGGCACACCGCCGTAGAGATCGGCCTTGATCGGCAGGCACCAGATGTCGTCGATGACCAGATCGACCTTGTCGTAAAGGATGTCGGGTGCTGACGGTGGCAGATAGCGCCAGCGCTCGCCGCTGCGCTTCCCGACCGTGGCCTGCCCTGCGTAGCTGAACTGCCCGCCGATCAGGCCGCTGAACAGGAATTTCAGGTCGAAGGCCGACAGCCCGCTGCCGAACAGCGATTGAGCGACCGTCGCGCCGACCACCTTGCGCACCTTGCCGACGCTCGGCAGGTACAGCCAGAACGTCTCGCGGCCAGTCTCGTTGATGAACAGATAGGCCGCGCCGTTCAGCTCGGCCGGTGCGGTCAGCTTCAGCATGCTGCGCTGGACAGTGTTGCCGCGCTGCCAGTACCAGCGGCCGTTCAGGCGCTTAACCGCCCCGCCAGCATCGGTCTGGGTGATCGCGATGTCCTGTGTCACCTCGGCCTCGAACTGGTTGGCGCGCAGACAGGCACGCAAGGCCGCTTCGTCGCGCGCGGCCTGAACACCAGCCGGCAGCAAGGCCAGCGACAGCGCTGCGGCGGCAAGCGCCTGCCGCCAACCGCAGCGCATCGGCATCAGCCGATCAGCAGTTGCAGCGCCGACTGCACTTCCGGCGCCTTCTTGGCCAGATGCTCCATCACGAACACCTGCATTTCGCCGACCAGGAAGCCCAGCGTGGCGCCGACCGCGATCAGGATCCATTCGTCCTGCTCGAATGCCGGGTGCAGCAGGCCTTCGAATTCCTCGACCGACAGCTCGGTCATCTTGGTGGCCAGCGTTTCCTCGATCGCCATCGCGTCGGCCGCATATTCCTCGATGTGCTTCAGGGTTTCCGGCAGCCGCTTCATGATTTCTTCGGCCACCAGCCGCTTCATTGCCTGGTACTTGGTACTGCCGACGGCGAACACCACGAACGGCTTGGCGATGCCCGACTGCTCGTCGACCACCTTCTGGACCTGCTTCTGGACCATGTTGAACAGGCGGTCCGACAGCGGACCTTTCAGCACGGCGTCGATGATGTTGCGCGAGGTGACGATTTCCTTGGCGATCAGGCGGCCGTACTCGGCGGACACTTCGGCGCGGCGCTTCAGGAACAGGCCCTGCCACTCGATCAGGCCCATGAAGTACTTGGTCGGGTGCTTGGGGTTGAAGACCATCTTCAGCGCCAGCCAGTCGGTGAACCAGCCGGTGAACAAGCCGAACAGCGGCATCACCCAGACGTTCTGGGTCACGGCCCAAGTCACTGCCTGCACGAGGCCGATGATGAAGCCGAAGTAGATGCCGGAATTGCGGATGAACTTGAATTCGCCACTTCCCGCTTCGAGGAAGATGCGGTTCAGCAGCGGTTTGTCGCGCAGCAGGTTCGACACCACCATGTCTTTCAGATCAAAGACCGAGTCGATGTTCTGCTTGATGTCGATCATGATCGCCCGGACGATGTTCGGCGCTTCATGCTGGATGCGGCTGATGATCAGGCGCTTGACCGCTTCCGGAGCCGCTTCCCACAGGCCCGGCGAGTAGACCGAGGCCACTTCGCGGGTGATGTCCTCGACCGCCGCCAGCAGCGGCTTCTCGATTTCCCGGGCGATGCGATCCGGATCGAGCTTGTTGAAGATGTCTTCCGGCTTGATCAGCCTGGAGGTCATGGTGTCGCAGGCGATCGAGGCCATGGTCGCGGCCTTGCGCGGCACGATGCCCTGCCAGCCGAGGAACGGCTTGATACCGATGAATTCGATCGGCTCGAACATCATCTTGATCGCGACGATCTTGGTCACGTAGCCGATGGCTGCGGCCACGAACGGCATCGACAGATACAGCCACCAGTTCAGTTGTACGTCGGCAACGATCTGTGCCCAGCTTTGCATTGCGTTTTCTCCCCGCGCTATTCGTTCTGTGAGGCTCGTCTGTCGCTAGTGCTTCAACTTCAGTCTTCGGTGATCCGGCACGCTTCCCAGAGGTTGCGTCCCAGTTCGGAAATCTTCAGCACCCGGCGCTTCAGCTGATTGCGCTGACCGCTGACTTTCATCTGGGCGATCAGCTTCCTGAGCACGTCATCGGTTTCGAGGATTTCGTACTTGGTGGTCAGCGCGTAGTCCTCCGGCCCGGTTTCGACCAGCCCCGCCGCCATCAACCGCTGGATGTAGCCGCGAGTCATTTCCGGCAGTTGCACGCCAGCCGCACGGCCGACCGAGCAGGTGTTTTCCAGCACCACATGGGACTGGATGCCGAGCTTGGACAGCGCCACCAGATTGATCAGCGGGTAGACGCCGCCATCGGACACCGCCGACAGGATGCGGGCTTCGTCCGGCAGCAGATTGCGCAGCAGGCTGGAGTAATAGGCCAGCTCCGCCTGTTCCTTGCTCTGCTCGCTGGAAATGGCCAGCAGTTCGCGCAGCATCTCGGCGGGCTCGCGCAGATCGCGTGTCGGCGCGTGGCCGCTCTGGGCTTCCATCGAGAATGCGACCACCTGCACGGTCTGCTCGCCGCCGCCTTCCAGACGGTCAAGCCGGTGTTTCAGCTCGCCGAGGATGCGCTTCTCGACCTTGTCCATCTGCTCCTGGACGATCGCCCCGCCCGGCAGCTTCGCCAGCAGGCGATTGGCCAGCGGCGGGCTGCCGGGCGTGTCGTCACCGACCGCCGCTTCGAGCGCGCGCTGCCACAGGGACGGATTCTTCTTGCTCATCGTGCAGGCGCTCCGGCCGGTGGGGTCTTGCGTTGCGGTTGCGACGGATCAGCCGCTTGCTGAAGCCGCAGGGTGTTCACCGGCAGTTTCAGATCCGCGTGCTGAATGATGACCGGGATTGCCTCCGTCGGGGCTGTCACATCGAGCCCGAATTTGGCCAGAATCGGTGTCGTGACCTCGCGCTGCGCCTTGATCCGCGTATGCAGCACGGTGTCGACCGGCGCCTTGATCGTCTGATTGAGCTTCAGGCCGATCGGGCCGCGAAATTTCACCCGCAAGGTGGTGTCGATCGGCACCACGAACTTCACCGGCTGCTCGAACTGCAAGGGCACGCGGCCGGCGAAGGCGACGTTCCTGAGCCGCTTGACGTTCTGGTAGACGAAGTCGGTACGGCCCTTGATGTCGGCGAAGGTGTCGACCGGAATCACGCCGCTGTACTCGATGGTGAATTTCAGCGGCACTTGCGTGTCGAGGTCGATGTCGGCGGTGTAATCGCCTTCGATCGGCAGGTCCAGCGTCTGCTTGAACGGCACGGTGGCGTCGATGTAGCCATCGAGGTTGATCGTCACCTCGTTGGTCGCCTGGGCCTGGGCGACGAACTTGGGCGGCAGAGTGATGATGGCCGGCTGATTGCCGATGGTCAGGCCAACGACCAGATAGGCGTAGACCCACAGGCCGACAAAGCCGAAAGCGACCAGCAGGCCAGCGCCGCCGATCAATCCAGCCAGCCATTTCAGAAGGCGTTTCACGGTGCGGGAGCAGGTGCTGGGTTGCCAGTGACACCGAGAATCACCGTGCGCAGCGGCAGCAGCAGATCGGATTCGACGATCACGATGTCGGCCGGATCGGGAATGGTGATGGTCGCTTCGAGTGCCGAGCGCACCGGCACCGACATCCGGCTCTTGATCGGGATGGTGGTCGAGATTTCGGTTTTCAGCGGCACGGTCAGCGCCTGCTTGAGCTTCGCTTTCACCGGCGCGCGGAACTTGAGTCGCACCAGCTGATCAACCGGAATGTTCAGGCTGACCGGCACCACCGCCTTGACCGGAATCTTCCCGCGCAACGGCAGGTCGTGCTTGTCGCCGAGGATTTCGGCCTTGATCACGGTGTCGATGTCGAGAATCTGGTCAATCTGGATCTTGTCGCGCACCGGCACATTGATCTTGATCGGCACGTCGCCATCGAAATCGGCCATCACGTTCAGGGTTTCGGCGATCGGGATGGTGATGATCTGATCGACCGGCACGGTGGTGGTGATGCTGGTATCGAGCTCGATTTCCAGATTGTTCAGCACATTGGCCGATACCCGGATCGGATCGGGGATGATCACTTTCGCTGGCTGATTGGTCAGCAGCAGCCGGGCGTCGACATTGCGGAACACCCAGACGCCGACCAGCAGGCCCGCCGCCACACCGATGATGGCAATCACGCCGACAAAGGCCAGAAAGGTTTTCATGGAGTCGTTCGGAGGCTCAGAACTTGTAGGCGATGCTGGCGGCAACGAAATCGCGATCCGCCAGCGTGTTGCGGCGACCGCCACCGAAGAAGAAGGTGCCGATCAGGTTGATGTCGAAAGCGCCGTAGTTGAAGCGCAGGTCGGCGACACCGAGCTTGCGCCCTTCGAGGAAGTTTTCGGCAAGGCCCGGCGATACGCCGGTGACATCGTGGGTGTAGACCAGAAACGGCGTGACATCGAGGCCGGGAATCACCACGTCCGAGTAATGCAGCAAGGCACCGGCACGATAGCCCCAGGAAAACGGCGTCACGTAGCCGCCGGTGTTCTGGATCGGGTTGATGCGCAGCGCATTGCCGGTATCGGCCACACCCGGCCCGCCGTGGGTGTCGGTGCCGGGGGCTTCAAATTGCAGTCGCGAGCGCGACGGCAGATCCGGAATCCAGATTTCGGTCACTTCCAGCAGCAGGGCCGTGTCCTTGGTGCCGAGAAACGCCGTGTTGCCGAAGATCTTGGTGATGCCGATCGAGGCTTGCTGCACCTGCAAGCGCTCGTAGCCGCGAATGTAGGACCCCGGTGCCACTTCGCCGCCGATGCCGCCGCGATATTCGGTGACGAAATCGGGAATGCCGGTGCGCGAACCGGGCACCGTGGTCCCGAGCACGCCGGGCGCACCGGCCAGCGCCTGTAGCGCGCCGATCGCGCCCTGCAGGTTGCCGGTGGTTGCCGCGAGAATCGACAGCGCATTGGTCGGGTCCTGAAGCGCCAGCACCAGCCCCTGCACGGTGTTGTCGGCCGTGAACAGCGGAATGTCGTTGCGCGGCAGCGCCGGTTGCAGTGCGGCGAGCAGCACGTCTTCGAGATCGACCTGCACCGGCTGATTCGGCCGGTAGGAAAACTCGCCTCGGATCGCCACACCCTGATACAGCGTCGAGAAACTTGCGCCAAGCAGATGAATATCCTCGGGATATTCGAGGAAGTACTGCGCCGTATCGAGCGGCACCGCTTCCCGCTGATGAGTGCCCGGCACGCCGCAGGCGGCGATGAAGCTGGTCAGATCGACGGCGTCGATGCCGGACGGATTGCCTTCGCGGCGCGCGCAACTGGCGTCCGATGCAGTGGCCCCGGCGGTCGGAATGCGCGAGTGATAGCGCGAGTAGTACAGGCCCAGCTCGGAGCCGCCGAACCAGTAGTCGTCGGGATGCCAGTACACGGCCAGACCGTACTGGCCGCCTTCGCTGGGCGTGCGATTAGCCCCGCGCCGCAGGGTGAGGCTGGTTTCGCTGACCAGACCGAGCACGTCATTGCCCGGCGTGCCGATTTGCAGCGGGTCGTAGGGCGCTTTCGCGAACGGCGCGATGATCCCTTCGTTGGCGGTGATGTGGTTCGAAGCATTGAAGAACGACAGATACGAGCCGCGCGGCGGAATGCCGACCGGCCGCCATTCGAACTGATAGAACGCCTCGAAGCCGAAATCCTCGTTGATTGGCCCCTTGGCGACCACCATGCCGGCCGGCTTGTAGACCTCGTCCAGCGAACCACCCGGGCGGCTCAGGTTGTTGACGTCCGGCGGGTTGTTGAAATTGAGGCTGCCTTGCGTCGCGAAGCTGGCTTCGCCCCAGACCAGCCGCTGGCGGCCGATCGACACGTCGATCGCGCGATCGTTGATGTCGAAAGTGTTCTGGACGTAGGTGTCGAGCAGCTGCGCGCCGTAGCCGATCTGATGGATGGTTTCGATGTCGCGCTTGTTGCGCACCACCTGCCCCGGCGGCGCACCCGGCGCGACGATCTGGTTCGGGTGGTTCTCGCGCAGTGTGGTGTTGATGTAGTCGTAGAACAGCAGCACGCCGGCTTCAAACTTCAGGTTGTCACGGCTGACCTTGAGCCTGGAGGTCCACTTGACCGGCGAGGAAATGAAATCGCCCTGGTCGTAGTTCAGATTGCCTTCGTCGTAGACCGAGTTGCGGGCACCCGGTGCCGCCAGATAGCGCTCGTTGGGGCCGGTTTCGTCGGGGCTGACGGCCAGGCATTCATCCGCCGCGCAGAGATTCGGATCGAGATTCGACTTGCCGACCAGATTCGGATCGCGTGCCTCGATGCGGATCGCGGTACCGACCGTGACCCGGTTGTTCCAGTCGAATTCGAGATCGTCGATCCAGCCTTCCGCGAACGCCGCCAGCGGCAGCGCGGCCAGCACCAGCAGCCAGTGCTTCATTCGCCGCCCTCATTCGAGACCGTGCTCTTGGGCCGGCGCGGCTTCCAGAACTGGATGCGCGGCAGGTCGATGATCTCGGTGCGATCCATGATCGTCTCGGTCTGGCCCTTCAGGGTCACGACGTGATCCATCAGCGACTCCATGTACACCACGATGCGAAAGATCGACAGGATCACTTCCAGCGCCACCCGCACCACCACCACGCCAGAGACGAACAGCACCGGCATGATCAACAAGGCCCAGACCAGCCCGAGTGGCGTCGAGTAACCGAACACCAGCGCGGCCAGATACAGATTGATGGCGGCGACACCGGCGATGCACAGCAGATAGATCGCCGGCGCCATGCGGGTGGTGACGATCGAGCGCATCTGCACATCGGCAAGGCCGACCAGCACTTCGCCGAGTTCGGCACGAGTCGCCGCCCACGGCGGCAGCGCATCCGGGCCGGTGCCGGGCGCATTCAGCAAGTCAGGTTTCATGCCTGCGCGACTCCCCTCGCAGCGTGTCGCTGTCGACGGCTCGAGCCGCCTTGGATTCTGGTTTCGTCCGCGATCTGGCGTCGCGTCTGCGTGCCACCTGACCCGTCGGCCGGGCCGCGCAGGCTGAAGGCACTGACGATGTCGTCACAGCCTACACATCACTGTGACATCCGACAATGGCAAGGTCCGAATGGCCTCTCGCCCCTATCATGTCGGCCCTTTCCGCCATCCAGACGCCCCGATGTCCGTCCCGCCGACCGGCTACCCCGCCAACCCTGCCCTGAGCATCCACGCCCACTACCGGCACTTTGAACGCGAGCGGGTTCGCTGGTCCGACACCGACCAGATTGGCCACGTCAACAACCTGGCCTTCGGTGCCTACTGCGAAACCGGCCGCTCGATGTTCATGAACCAGGTGACGATGCAGAACCGCGATCTGGGGCGGCTGTTCGTGGTCAGCCAGCTGATCGTCAACTTCCTCGGCGAACTGCATTGGCCGGCCGAAGTGATGGTTGGCACCGGCGTGATGGCGATCGGCCGCACCTCCTATCGCGTCGGCCAGGGCTTGTTCGTCGGTGATCGCTGCTTCGGCACCGCCGAATCGCTGCTGGTGCAGATCGACGACAAGACGCGGCGGCCGACGCCGATCAGTGATGAGCTGCGTGACTGGCTCGAGGGCTTTCGGATCGGTTGAGGCAGCCTCGCCGCCTATAATCCGCGCAATGAACCCCGACGATTTCGTCGCCGCCCTGCGCGGCGCGGCACCCTACATCCACGCCCACAACGGCCGGACCTTCGTCATCGCTTTCGGTGGCGAAGCGGCGCTGCGTCCCGATTTCGACCGCTTCATCCACGATCTGGCCCTGCTGCACAGCCTGGGCGTGCGTCTGGTGCTGGTGCACGGCGTGCGGCCGCAGATCGAAGCGCAGCTCGCCGCCCGGCAGATCGCGCCGCAGTTCTCCGGCGACCTGCGGATCACCGATGCGCCGACCATGGAATGCGTGAAGGCTGCAGTCGGCATCCTGCGCATGGATATCGAGGCGCGGCTGTCGACTGGCCTCGCCAGCACGCCGATGGGCGGCGCGCGGCTGAAAGTGGCCGGCGGCAACTGGGTGACGGCGCGCCCGGTCGGCGTTCGCGATGGCGTCGACCATCTGCTGACCGGCGAAGTCCGGCGCATCGACGTCGCCAGCATCGAAAACGCGCTCGACGAAGGCCGCATCGCCGTCCTGAGCCCGATCGGCTACTCGCCGACCGGTGAAATCTTCAATCTGCGCGCCGGTGACGTGGCCCAGGCCGTGGCTACTGGCCTGAAGGCCGACAAGCTGCTGTTCCTGCTCAATGCCGACCCGGATCGCTGGCAGCTTGCCGACGACACTGGCGATGCCGGCCAATTGCCGCTGCACGATGCCGAAAAGCTGCTGGCGCGACCGACGATCCAGGCTTCGCTGTCGCCCGAGGACCGGGCGCTGCTGCAATCAGCGCTGGCTGCCGGTCGCGGTGGTGTCGAGCGCGTGCACCTGATCGGCTCGGAACCGAGTGGCGCCTTGCTGCGCGAGCTGTACACGCGCGACGGCTGCGGCCTGATGTTCCATGCCGACGACAACTACGAAGCGGTGCGCGAAGCCGGCATCGAGGACATCGGCGGCATCCTGGCGCTGATCCAGCCGCTGGAGACCAGCGGCGTGCTGGTGCCGCGCTCGCGCGAGCAACTGGAAATCGAGATCAGCCTGTTCGATGTCATGGTCCGCGACGGCACGGTGATCGCCTGCAGCGCGCTGATTCCGTTTGCCGATGACGCGATGGCCGAGTTCTCCTGCGTCGCCGTGCACCCGGATTACCAGCGCGAAGGCCGTGCCGAAGCCCTGCTGAAGCGCGCCGAGGAATCCGCCGCCAAGCTTGGCATCCGCCGCCTGTTCGCGCTCACCACTCACACCCCGCACTGGTTCATCGAGCACGGCTTCGTCGCCGGCACGCCGGACGATCTGCCGGCTGCGAAAGCCCGGCTCTACAACTGGCAGCGCAAGTCGATGGTGCTGGTGAAGACGCTGTAGTCGGCGCCGTCAGGGGCGCCCGGACAGCAGCCCCCCGGACAGCGACAGATAGCTTTCGCGGACGCCGACATTGCTCATCGAATTGCGATCCGGGCCTCGCGCCAGCAAGCCCATGCCGCGTTTCGCGAAGGCGTTGCTGATGCGTGCGCCGTCCCGCGAATCATTGGCGCGGGCGGCGGCGATGATCGCGTTCCGCGCTTCGAGCAGGGTCGGCGCGTTCGGCGTCATCTTGAGACCGGCGATCACGTAGTCCTTCATCCGCGTCTGCGCCTCCAGATGGCTGTGGCGCGGATCGTTGAGCAGGCTGACGTAGGCCTCCCAAAGCACGTTGCACCAGATCGAGCCGGTGTTGTGTACCTGGGAATTCGGAAGGACGGTGACCCGCGGATTCAGCGGTACGTCGGTCGGCAGTGGTTCGCCGTCGCTGATATGGCGGAAAGTCAGCGGGAACAAATCGAAATCAGTCGAGTACGGCGCACGGCGGATGCCGAAGTAGCCGTCGCGGATCGAATAGAACGACACGCTGTGCGCGCCCTGATGACGGTCGTTGCCTGGCACCAGACGATCTTCCTCGCGAACCGACAGCAACAGGGCATTGAAATCGCTCCAGCCTTCGCCCATGCCGCGACCCTGCTGGTTGCTGAGGCCAAGGGCATCGCCGACCAGGCGGTTGCTGGCGTAATGGAACCATTCGTGAGCAACGATCTGGTTGTCCATCGTGCTGTCGATGTCGAAGCTCGGCTCGCGGCGCAGGCGCGCGATCACCGCTGCGCTTGCGAGCGCTGCGCGAATCCGGTCGGCATCGGCACTGGTCAGGCTGAGCACCGGAATGCCGATGCCGGGCGTGCTGGTCGACAGGTTGATCGGGTTCGGACTGCCAAAGCCGTAGACCGCAGCCACCGCGCCCGCCGCTTTCAGATTGGCGAGCTGAATGGCGAACGTGCAGGCCCCGGCCGGATGACTCAGCAGCGCGATCCGGCCGCTGACCGCCTCCGCATTCAGGAACGGCGTCTGGCAAGCATCGGTCATTGGTGCGACAGCATCGACGATCGCCACCATTTCCGCTTCCAGATCAAAGGTTTGCGGGCCAATGACGGAGGTACCGAAAGCCAGCGCGCCGGCCAGCGTCGTGGGGGCGGAGATGCGGAATTCGCCGGGTGCCGGCAGGGTCAGGTTGTAGTCCCAGAGGAACATCTGCATACGCGGCGGCATGCCGTCGGCCGGGGTGCGCATGTTGGCGTTGTTGCGGCCGCTGCTGTCCTGACTTTCGGCGCGGATGGGATCGCCGCCAATGCCGCCGCGCCCGTAGTTGTCGACCTGGGCATTGCCCGCCGCTTCATCGAAACCGTTGTCGTACCACCAGTCGTGCAGCCAGTTGTTGACGTAGAACAGGTTGACGCCGGCATGCTGGCGCTGGGTCAAGGTAGCCGGATCGGCCGCGACCACATAGGGGTAGTCGAAGGCCGACGAGCCCGAGACGGACGGCCGCAGATCGGCACTGCCAGCCGTAAAACCATCCGGGCCGACGAGATCGAGATAGGCATCGACATTGTTGCCGCTGGTTTCGCTGGCACCGGCCGGCAGCCAGGGATCGGCGGTCGAGATCGGGCCGTTGGCCAGGGTCACGAATTGGGTCTGGGCCGGAATCCGGGGTGCTTCAACATCGGGGAAACGGCCCTCGAACGGCACCAGGCCATTGCCCAGCGGGCCATCGAAAGGCTGCTGGATGCCGTCGGCATCAGCAAACACCCGATAGCTGTGCTGGGCGTCTTCGACAAGATTCTTGCGCGCCAGCAATTGGCCATCATCGGCCGCGATCACGCTGGCATAAGCGAGCATCTCGCCGTCATCTGTCCGCTGTCCGGACAGTTCCAGGTAGTACGCCGGCCGCAATCTGCCATCGAGCGCATACCAGACCGGCTTGCTGCGCGGAGGCGTGTCGATGCGCAGCACGCCAGCCACCGCGTCGACCTCGAAATGGCGGTAATCACCGACCTGATTCTTGGCTGAAAACACCGGGGCGGCGGCGTTCGCACCGGCCAGATCGGCATAAGCCCGCGCCAGCGCCTGTTCGGGCGAAAGCCTGTGCCGCGCGCCCGGTGCCGCCGTGGCTGCGGCAAAGTTCCCGGAGGTGGCGAGCAGCCGCAGGCTGCGATCCATCATCACGTTCAGCTCGCGGCCGATGACCGGCAGGCCAGCGTGCTGCTGGCGAAAACGGGCGATCAGCGGGCCGCGTCCGGTGTCGTGCAGCTCGTACAGGCGGGCGTCGGCCACGCTGGCGGCGTTGATCCGCAAGGCCCCCGCCTGGGCACGCAGGTAATGACGCGCCGCGTGATCGGCAGCAAGCGACGCGCGCAGCGGTGCCAGCAGCGCCGGCCCGATGCCGGCATCGGGCCACAGGAAGGTGGCGGCACCGAGTGCGGCATCGAACTCCGAAGGCAGGCCGTCAAGCTTCGGCAACCGCGCCTGCCCGCGTTCCTGATCGGCGATCGAAGCGCTGCTGGCCGCCGCCGCTGCGTCGTAGTTCGCGGGACCGGCCAGCGCGACGGGGCACAGCAGGGTCAGCAGCAGCAGGCTGCGCGGGAACGGCTTCATGGCAAGGCACCCGAGGTCGAAATCGTTTGAATCAGCGCATTTCGGCAAACCGCCTGCAAGAACGCCGATCAAGACCCGGCCGGCGACCTGATGAACGGCGGTTCGGGTCGCCAACGGCCTGTCGTCGATTGACAGCCGTTGCGCTTCGCCGTCAGCCTGCCGCCACTGACACGGAGGACACCATGGCACTGCTCGATTTCATCAAGAAACAATTCATCGACGTCATCGAATGGACCGAGGACGGCGACGACGTCCTGGCCTGGCGCTTCCCGATGGCCGACAACGAAATCCAGACCGGTGCCCAGCTCACCGTGCGCGAATCGCAGTTCGCGGTGTTCGTCAACGAAGGCGTGGTGGTCGATGCCTTCGGCCCGGGCCGGCATCGCCTGAGCACGCAGACCCTGCCGCTGCTGACCAACCTCAAGAACTGGGACAAGCTGTTCGACTCGCCTTTCAAGAGCGATGTCTACTTTTTCAGCGCCCGCCAGCGGCTCGATCAGCGCTGGGGCACGGCCCAGCCGGTGACCTTGCGCGACAAGGAATTCGGTGCGGTGCGGGTGCGCGCCCACGGCAACTACAGCTTCCAGATCGCCGATCCCAAGCTTTTTCACACGCAGATTTCCGGCACTCGCGACCGCTATCTGACCAGCGAACTGAGCGGCCAGTTGTTCGGCGTGATCACCCAGCATCTGGCCAGCGGTGTCGCCGAATCCGGCATCGCCTTTCTCGATCTGGCCGCCAACCAGACGGTGTTTGCCGGCGTGGTCGCCAAAAGTGTGGAACCGGCGTTCTCAGCACTGGGACTCAAGCTCAGCGGCCTGACCGTGCAGAGCCTGTCGCTGCCCGAGGAACTGCAAAAAATCCTCGACCAGCGCATCGGCATGGGCATGGTCGGCAACGACATGGGCAAGTTCATCCAGTACCAGACCGGGCAGGCGATTCCCGATCTGGCGAAGGGCGGCGGCAGTGGCGGTGGCGTGGCGGGTGATGCCGCCGGGCTTGGTGCGGGCCTCGCCCTCGGCCAGATGCTGGCGCAGAACATCGGGGCCGGGCTGGCCGGTGCTTCGAGCAGCGCGGCCGCCGCCATTGGCGTCAAGCCGGACGAAGTCATGGCGCTGCTCGAAAAGCTTCATGAACTGAAGACCAAGGGCATCTTGAGCGATGCCGAATTCGACGCCAAGAAGGCGGAATTGCTGAAGAAACTGGTCTGACGCCGCCGCGCGCGTCGCGCCGATGACCGACAGCTCCGACAACGCCCCGCCGCCGATCCCGCGACGCTGGGAAGCACCGTGCCCGAACTGTGGCGCGGGGGTGCCGTTCGCCTCGTCGACCACGCCGTACGCGGTATGCAGCTACTGCCGCAGCACCGTGGTCCGCGAAGGCGAGGTGCTGCGCCGGATCGGCGAAAGTGCCGAGCTGATCGACAGCCGCAGCCGCCTGCAACTGGGCGTTCGCGGCGAGCAGGACCGGCGGCCGTTCACCCTGGTCGGCCGCGTCCAGTACGGCTACGGCGAAGGTGTCGCCAGCCTCGACGGCACCTGGACCGAATGGCACGCCCTGTTCGACGACGGCCGCTCCGGCTGGCTGTCGGAAGACAACGACCAATACGTGATCGCCTTCGATCGCGACGACAACGGCGGCGCGCCGCCGTTCGGCGCGCTGGAAGTCGGCCAGTCGCTGCGGCTTGCCGACAGCGACTGGCGGGTCGCCTCGATCGTCCGCGCCCGCGCCATCGCGGCCGAAGGCGAACTGCCGACCCGGCCGGCGCTCGACGCAGCGCATCCGATCGTCGACCTGCGCAACGCTCACAACCAGGTCGCCACCCTCGATTACCTCGACGAGCGTGCGCCGACGCTTGCGATCGGCAATCCGGTGCGGCTGGCCGAGTTGGCGCTGCAAGGGCTGATCGATGGCCCCGATCTGGGGTTGGCAACAGTCGGCGGTCGCAGCTTCGACTGCCCGTCCTGCGGTGCCGCCTGCGCGCCGAAGCGCGAAGACACTCAGTCGATGAGCTGCACAAGCTGCTTCGCGCTGATCGACCTGTCGAAGGGCGTTGGTGCCGATCTCACGGCCTTCCAGCAGCGTCAGCGCGTGCAGCCGAAGATTGCGCTCGGCACGGTCGGCCGGCTCGGTTTCGGTGCCCACAAGCCGGTCGAGTGGCAGGTCATCGGTTTTTCGGTCAAGACTGCGAATTCGGGGTCCGATGGCAGCTTCGCCTGGCGCGACTACCTGCTGCATAACGTCGGCGAGGGTTTCGCGTTTCTGATCGACTCCGACGACGGATGGGTCGGCTACCGCACCATGACCGGCGTGCCCGAACAGGGCCGCAATGCCCGCACCGTGCGCTGGAAAAACGCACCGTACGTGCAGGTGGACGCCTATCGCGCGCAAGTCAGCTACGTGGAAGGCGAGTTCTACTGGGCCGTGCGCCGCGATGACAGCGTGCTGACCACCGACTTCAACGGCGTCGGCGCGATGAGCGCGCGACGGCTGTCGAAGGAATCCACCGACAGCGAAGTGGTCTGGTCGGAAGGCTCGATCATTCCGGCGGATGCCGTGCGCAAGGCGTTCAGGCTTTCGGCACCCAAAACTGTGCCGAGCTTCGCGCCCTATGTCAGCGACGGCATAGGCCCGCTGTCCGACGACATCGGCCCCCTGTCCGACGGCAGCGGCTCGCTGATCAAGTACGCGCTGATCGTCGCTGCCATCCTGATCTTCCTGTTCGTGCTCAACGACAACCAGCGCGGCATGGTGCTGCGCGCCGCCAGCGACGGATATATCTACACCGGTGGCGGGCATAAATAAGGTGGCCGCGATCACCACGGACGACGCGGTGCCCGGCCCCAGCGCCGCTGAAATCGCGCTGCTCGCCTCGGTATTCGTCATCGCCGCCTGCGGGCTGGTCTACGAACTGGCGGCCGGGACCTTGGCGTCCTACCTGCTCGGCGATTCGGTCTTGCAGTTCTCGACCATCATCGGCACCTACCTGTTCGCGATGGGCGTGGGCTCCTGGCTGTCGCGCTATCTGGAACGCCAGCTTGCCGCGCAGTTCCTGCGCATCGAACTGCTGGTCGGGGTGATCGGCGGGCTGATGCCGGCGATCCTGTTTCTCGCCAACGCGGTCGCACCCTCGCCGTTTCGCGGCCTGTTGTACGGGCTGGTGCTGCTGGTGGGCGTGCTGGTCGGGCTGGAAATTCCGCTGGTGATGCGGCTCTTGCGCCGGCAGTACGCGCTGAAAGACCTCGTTTCGCAGGTGCTGACCTTCGACTACCTCGGCGCGCTCGGCGTGTCGATCGCCTTTCCGTTGCTGCTGGTGCCGCAGCTTGGCCTGATCCGTACCAGCCTGGTGTTCGGGATGATGAACATCGCCGTCGCCGGCTGGGCGCTGTGGCTCTTCCGCGGCGAGCTGCGCCTGCTGCGCAGCCATGTCGTCGCCACCCTCGCCTGCTTCGCTCTGCTGCTGGCAGCCTTCGTCAACGCTGACGGCATCACCCGTTTCAGCGAGGACCGCTACTACGCCGACAACGTCATCTACGCGGCGTCTTCGCCCTACCAGCGCATCGTCGTCACCCAGCGCCGCGCCGGTGACGACGGCAGCGTGCGCCTGTGGCTGAACGGCAACTTGCAGTTCCATGCCCGCGACGAGTACCGCTATCACGAATCGCTGGTCCATCCGCTGCTGGCCAGCCTGAAACCGCGCCGGGTGCTGGTGCTCGGCGGTGGCGACGGCATGGCGGTGCGGGAAATCCTGCGCCATCAAAGTGTTGCGGAGCTGACCCTGGTCGACCTCGATCCCGAAATCACCCGGCTGTTCATGGCCCAGCCGCTGCTGATGCGACTGAACGGCGACGCCCTGCATTCGCCGAAAGTGCAAGTCATCAACGCTGATGCCTTCCAATGGCTGCAAGCAAGGCTCGATGATCCGGCGACGCAGCCGTTCGACGCCATCGTCATCGACTTCCCCGATCCCTCGAACTACTCGCTCGGCAAGCTGTACACGACCAGCTTCTATCAGCTGGTCGAGCAGAATCTCGCCGCCAGCGGCCAGATGGTGGTGCAGACCACCTCGCCGCTGCATGCGCGCAAGAGCTACTGGACGGTGGTCGCGACACTGGAAGCCGTCGGCCTCAAGACCGCGCCCTACCACGCGCTGGTGCCGAGCTTCGGCGAATGGGGCTTCGTGATCGCTGGCCGCCGGCCGTATGTGCTGCCGGAGACGTTTCCGGACGGCCTGCGCTTCGTGAATTCCACCAGCCTGCCGCTGCTGTTCGACTTCCCGCCGGACATGGCGCGCTTGCCGGCCGAGCCGAATCGCCTGTCGAACCAGGCGCTGGTGACGACCTTCGAGCAGGAATGGGGTGCCGTGGGCGGCGATTACTGATGCCGCTGCAAGGCTCGCGGCGGCGGTTTCTGGTGCAGACGGCGGGTGCGCTGACATCACTCGGGCTGGGCGGCTGCGGCGAATCGCTGCTGGCGACACGCTCGCGCAAGCTGGTCGGCGGTTTTGCCGGACCATCCTTCGAGCGCGGCCATCGGCTGCGCGATCGCGCTGCGATTCCGCCAGCAGATGAAACCCGCCAGACCGACGTGGCGATCATCGGCGGCGGCATTGCCGGGCTGGCGGCTGCACGCGCGCTGCAACGCGGCGGCGTCGACGATTACCGACTGTTCGAGCTGGAAGACGCGATCGGCGGCAACAGCCGCGCGGGGGAAGTGGCCGGCTTTGCATGTCCCTGGGGCGCGCATTACCTGCCGCTGCCGGGACCAGCAGGCGAAGACGTGGCCGATCTGCTGAGCGAGTTCAAGCTGCGCACGCTCGTCGACGGCCGTCCGCAGTACGACGAACGCCATCTCTGCCACGCGCCGCAGGAGCGGCTGTATCTCCCCGAGGCGCGCGTCTGGCAGGACGGTCTGCTGCCGGTGCATGGACAGGACGAGGCCACGTTCGCGCAGTACCGGCGCTTCGCCGCACTGGTCCGCGAACAATCACAGCCTGGCCAATTCGCGATCCCGACTTCGCGCGCCCGATGGGATGCGTCGCTCTCCGCGCTGGATGCCGAGACCTTCGCGAACTGGCTGGATCGCCATGCGCTGACGGCCAGCGCGCTGCGCTGGTATCTCGACTACTGCTGCCGCGACGACTACGGCGCCGGCATCGACACGGTGTCCGCTTGGGCCGGCCTGCATTACTTCGCCAGCCGCCACGGCTTCCACGCGCCGGGCGAGGACGGCGAAGACCTGGAACAGAACCTGACCTGGCCGGAAGGCAATCACTGGCTGGCAAGCCGGCTCGCCGCGCCGCATCGCGAACGCACGCAAACCGGCGCGATCACCCTGCGGATCGCCGAATCAGCCGGACGTGTCGACATCGACGTGCTCGATGCCGGAAGCCACCGCGTCACTCGCTGGCAGGCGCAACGGGTGATCGTCGCAACTCCCCTGTTCATCGCCGCCAGACTGCTCGCCGATCCGCCGGATGCGCTGAAAGAAGCGGCAAAAACAATGGCTTACTCACCGTGGCTGGTCGCCAACCTGCATGTCACCGCGCCACTCGATGCCCGCCACGACCAGCCGCCGCTGAGCTGGGACAACGTGATCTACGGCAGCACCGGGCTGGGCTATGTCAACGCGATGAACCAGTCGCTGCGCAGCCATGACGGCCCGACGGTGCTCACCTGCTATCGCGCGTTTGGTGACGACGCTGAAGTCGGCCGCAAGGCGTTGCTATCGCGAAGCTGGCAAGACTGGGCCGAAGTGCTGATCGCCGAACTGGCCCCGGCACACCCGGACCTGCGCGCCAAGCTCGGCGACATCCGCATCGCCCGCTACGGCCACGCGATGGCGATTCCGACGCCCGGCACCCGCAGCAGCGCCTGGCTGGCCGCACTCGCGGAGCCGCAAGGCCGGATCGCGTTTGCGCATGCCGATCTGTCCGGCTATTCGGTGTTCGAGGAAGCGTTTGATCGCGGTTTGCGGGCCGGTATCAGCACCGCGAAGGCACTGCGCAAACCGTAGGGCGGGTCACGACCCGCCGCTTTCGACGTCGGCGCTGAACTCACGGCGGGTCGCGACCCGCCCTAACCAAACATCGCCGCCGCATTCAACACGCCAACCGCCACCGACACCCCGGCCGTCATCACCGCGATCGCCAGCCGGTCTTCGATGATGTCTTCCGGCATGCGCCGGAAGATCAGCCGGATCGCCACATAGGCCAGCATCTGCACCACCGCCGCGATCAGCCCCCAGACCAGGAAGTCGATCAGGTTGGCGCCGTGGACCATGGCGCTGGCCAGCGGCAGCACGAAACCGAGCATCGCCCCGCTCAGGCAGACCGCCGCGCTGACATTGCCCTCGCGAATCAGCTTGATCTCGCGCGGTGGCGTGGCTGTCACATACAGGCCGACAAAGATGACCAGCAACAGCAGGGACAAGCCCAGCCAAGCCGCGAAGGCCGGCAGTCCAGTCAGATAGGGGGCCATGTCGGGGCTACTCCTCAAGCACAAAAGCGTCTCGCGATTGTGCTGCAAAAACGCCTGCGGTCGCAGCCTTGGATGCGTCTGGCAACGAGCTCGTCGTCGACGATGCGCCGGGCCCGGCGGCTGTAATGTCGGCCTGATCGGCCTTCGAGTAGATCGCTGACAGAGCGTCAGCATGCCGTAGATGACACGACCGCCGCCGCTCTTGCATCAACCGGAATCGCTGTTGGCGACACGCATCTTGTAGTCGATCGCCCGCGTGCCTTTGCAAGCGGTCACCGGGCAACGCTCCTTGCCGGCAAGCCGTACATTCAAGCCCAGACCACCACTTCCCGCCGCGCCGCCCAGGCCTCGAACGCCGCCCCATAGCGCGCCTCCAGCGCCGCCCGCTTGACCTTGAACGTCGGCGTGACCATGCCGTTGTCGACGGTCCAGGCGTCCGGCACGACGATCAGGCGGTCGAGGCGTTCGTGCGGGTCGAGCGTGGCGTTGACCTGTTCGCGGAGTGCTGCCAGCACCGATCCCACCGCGTCGCGACCGCCTTCCTCGGCACACTTCGCCGCAGCGGCCGGTGACAGCATCAGCATCGCGAACGGTTGCGGGAAGCCGTTGCCGGCAACACAACACGCTTCGATGTAGCCGTGCGCGCCGAGCTTGTTCTCGATCTGCGACGGGGCCACGTACTTGCCCTTGGCGGTCTTGAAGGCTTCCTTGGCGCGGCCGGTGATCCGGAAATAGCCGTCGGCGTCGATCTCGCCGACATCGCCGGTGCGGAAGTAGCCGTCGTCGGTCATCGCTTCCGCAGTCTTCGCCTCGTCCTTGTAATAGCCGATCATCTGGCCCGGCGATTTCACCAGCAGTTCGCTGTTGGCCGGATCGAGCCGGGCTTCAACCTCGAACGACGGCTGGCCGACGTAGCCGATGCGCCCGGCACCGGCGCTGGTGCGGTGCGATACCGCCATGTTTTCGGTCATGCCGTAGACCTCCAGCATGTCCAGGCCAAGATCGAGATACCACTGCTGGAGATCGGGCGGCATCGGCGCTGCGCCGAAGGTCGGAACGCGCACGGCATCGAGACCGAGCTGGCTCAGGATCTGCTTGCGCACCAGCGGCCCTTTCTCGGGGTCGGCCAGCATCGCCGCCAGTTGCGGCTGCGGAATCTTCGCGTTGATCGCCTGCCGGAACTTGGTCCACAGGCGCGGCACCGAGAGGAAGAAAGTCGGACGGGCGCGTTGCAAGTCGGCAGTGAAAGTCTCCAGCCCGAGCGAGAACCAGACCCGCATGCCGGCCGTCAGCGAGTGCATTTCCGAGGCGACCCGATCGGCGACATGCGCCAGCGGCAAATAGGACAGCACGCGGTCGTCCGGCGTGGCGTTGTAGGCCAGCTTCAGTGCGTAGCCGGACACCGCCAGCGCCCGGAAGTGATGCATCACGCCCTTCGGCAGGCCGGTGGTGCCGGAGGTGTAGATGATCGTCGCCAGTTCTTCCGCGCCGCGATCCGGCGGATTCGGCAGCGGCGCATGGCGTGCGACCAGGGCCTGCCATTCGTCGGCGGCACGGTCGTTCGGCAGCGGCGCGCCTGCGGTCGGCAGGCGGATCACATCGAGCGTGGCCGGGATGCCGGTCAGCATCGCGGCGCGGTCGCTGGAATCGAGCTGGCCGACGAACACTGCCTTCGCTTCCGCATGTTCGAGCACGTAGCGCACCGATTCGCCGGTCAGCGACGGATAGATCGGCACTGAAACATGACCGGCCAGCCAGATCGCGAAATCGGCCATGTACCACCAGGCGCTGTTCTTCGACAGGATGGCAATCCGGGACCCCGCCGGCCAGCCTTGCGCGTGCAGGTGCGCGGCCATGCGGTGCGCGGTGTCGGAGACTTCGGCCCAGGTGAAGTCTCGGCACTCGCCGGAGGCGGTCGGCTGGCTCAGGTAGATCGCGTCGGGCGTGGTCGCTGTCCAGTGCGCGAGGCGCTTCAGCGGCAGATATTGGTCGATGGTGGCGAACATGGCGTAGTCCTCGGAATCGCCGCGCATTCAAGCACGGAAGGCGTTGTTCCGGGCGTCGGATGCGCCCTTCGTATTGACAGCGCCGCGACCACGCTTGATTATGGACCGATCAGTCCAGAACGCAGGAATCACGCTCGAAAAATGGTTCGCCCCCGCGCATTCGATGAAGACCATGTGTTGCGTCTTGCGCTCGATGTGTTCTGGGCCAAGGGCTACAACGCCTCGTCGATGACCGATCTGCTGGAAGCCACGCATCTGAGCAAGAGCAGCCTCTACGCAAGCTTCGGCAGCAAGCAGGCCTTGATCGTCGAAACGCTGCGCTGCTACGGCGATTACCTGATGAGCGGCCCGCTCGCCGCGCTCGGAAAACCGGATGCCAGCCGTGCGGAAATCGAAGAGGCGCTGCGGACCTCGGTGGCCGTGGCCAAAACGCCAAGCGGCGAGCGCGGCTGCTTCGTCAACAACTGCATGATCGAAGTCGCACCGCACGACCCGGAAGTGATGGCAGGCGTGTTCGAGGTGATGCTGAGGCTGGAAGGTCGGCTGGTCGAGGCAGTGTCGCGCGGTCAGCAGGAAGGCTCGATCACCCGCGCTGAATCGGCGACCTCGCTCGCCCGCTTCATCGTCAACACGCTGGCCGGCATCAACCTCGCCGCCAAGTCGAAACCGGATCGCGAACGGCTGGACAGCATTGTCCGCGTAGCGCTGCGCGCACTCGATTGATCACCCCGAATACCCGGAGTCACCCCATGAATCTGCTGAAATCCCTGTTCATCACCTTGTACATCTTCGCCGGCCTTGGCGGTCTCATCACGGCATTGCTGATGATCAGCGAGCAAGGCCTGATCTCGCCCTGGCTGGGCACAGCACTCGCCTGCGCCGGCCCGACCGTGTTCTTTTCGCACATCATGCTGATGCCCCGGGCACGCACCTCCGCGAACCTGAACATCGTCATTGCCGCCGGTGTGATCGGCACCTTGCTGAGCCTGCTGCTGCCGGGTGAGCCATCGGTTGCGGCAGTGGCAATTGCCGCTGCTGTCGGCTTGTTCGGTTCGCTGGTCTACGTGTTCTGGTATTCGCGCTTCGGAGCACCGGGCAACGCCGCCTTGACCGAAGGCGGCCGGCTGCCGGAATTCACGCTGGTCGAGCACGGCAAATCGTTCCGCACGGCGGAACTGACCGCGAAGCCCGCGTTGTGGATTTTCTACCGCGGCAACTGGTGCCCGCTGTGCGTGGCGCAGGTTCGCGAAATTGCCGCGCAGTACCGGGAACTGGCGCGGCGCGGTGTGGAGGTCTATCTGGTCAGCCCGCAGTCGGAAAACGCCAGCCAGTCGCTGGCCAAGCAGATGGACGCGCCGATGCGTTTCATGACCGATGTCGGCAATCACGCCGCCGAAGCGCTGGGCATCAAGGTCAAGGATGGTCTGCCGGCGGGGTTCCAGGCGCTGGGTTATCCGTCCGACGTGCCACGTCCGACCGTGTTCATCACCGGTGCCGGCGGCCAGGTGATTTTCTGCGACATGACCGACAACTACCGCGTTCGCCCGGAACCCGCGACCTTCCTCGCGGTACTCGACCAGCACGCCATCGTCTGATTCATCCATCCACCACCACAGGAGCCGTCCGATGATCGACCTCTACACCTCCGCCACGCCGAACGGCTGGAAGGCGTCCATCACGCTTGAAGAACTGGGCGTCGACTACACCACCCAGGCCATTTCCCTGTCGAAAGGCGAGCAGAAGCTGCCGGGGTTTCTGAGCATCAACCCGAACGGCCGCATCCCGGCCATCGTCGATCGCGACGCGGGCGATTTCGCGGTGTTCGAATCGGGCGCGGTGATGATCTATCTCGCCGAAAAATACGGCCGTCTGCTGCCGTCCGATCGCAAGGGCCGCTCGGCAGTGATCCAGTGGCTGATGTTCCAGATGGGCGGCGTTGGCCCGATGCAGGGTCAGGCCAATGTCTTTTTCCGCTACGCGCCGGAAAAGATTCCCTACGCCATCGAGCGCTATCAGACCGAAACCAAGCGTCTGTACAAGGTGCTTGACACCCGTCTGGCCGATCACGAATTCCTGGCTGGTGACTACTCGATTGCCGACATCGCCAACTGGTCCTGGGCCTCGATCCACTTCTGGGCCGGCGTCGACATCAGCGATCTGCCGCATCTGTCGCGCTGGATTCAGACCATCCGCGCCCGCCCGGCCGTGCAGCGCGGCATCGTGGTGCCGGAGCCGATCAACTTCGGCATTTCCGAAGAGGAACTGAAGAAGATGGCCCGGTCGATGCTGGTCACTCAGGCCGAGGCAGCCTGATTCAGCACGGGAGCTGAACAGGGCACAGAGGTTGCGTCCGGATGGTGGTGACTGCGCGTAGCTGCTTACATCCACCATCTGTGTTCGCCATCGGAACCCCGTCATGCCGCATCTGTTCAGCCCCTACACGCTCAAGGGCGTGACCCTGCGCAATCGCATCGCCATGTCGCCGATGACCATGTACCGGTCGGTCGACGGCGAGATGAACGATTTCCACATCATGCTGATGGGCTCGCGCGCAGCGGGCGGCTTCGGGCTGATCTTTCCGGAACAGATCGCGATCACGCCGGACGGCCGCACCAGCGTTGGCTGCGCCGGCATCTGGAAGGATGCGCAGATCGAAGGCCTGAAGCGGGTCACCACCATCATCAAGGAATTCGGTGCCGTACCAGCGATCCAGCTGGGCCACACCGGCCGCAAGGGCTCGGAGCTGAAACCCTGGGAAGGCGGTGCGCAGCTGGCACCGGATCATCCGGACGGCTGGCCGGTGATCGGACCATCGGCCGTGCCCTATGGCGGCCATCGGGTGTTTCCGGTGCACGAGATGAGCCGCGACGAGATCAAGTCCGTTCATCGCGCCTATGCCGATGCCGCACGCCGCGCCGTGGACGCCGGTTTCGAGTGGCTGGAAATGCACTTCGCCCACGGCTATCTCGGCTCCAGCTTTTTCTCGCCGCTGGCCAATCACAGGACTGACGAGTACGGCGGCAGCCTCGAAAACCGCATGCGTTTCCATCTGGAAGCGCTGGATGCCGTGCGCGCCGTCTGGCCGGAACGCTATCCGCTGACCATGCGTCTGGGCTCCGACGATCTGCACCCGAAAGGCGTGCAGTTCGACGATTCCATCGAAGCCGTTCGGATGATGAAGGACCACGGCCTGGACCTGGCTGACTTGAGCATCGGCTTCAACACCGACGAGATGACGGCCCCACCGTTCTCGGACTTGGGCTTCATGGTCGAGCGCACCGCCAGGGTGCGGCGCGAAGTCGGCATTCCGGTCGCCGCGAGCTGGAATCTGGGCCTGCCGCAGATGGCCGATGAAGTGATCCGCAAGGAACTGATCGACGTCGCCATGCTCGGCCGCCCGGCGCTGGCCAATCCGCACTGGCCGGTGTGGGCGGCGCGAGAACTGGCGCACGAAGATCCGTTCTCGCTGGTGCCGGAAGACTGGGCCTGGTGGCTGCGCAACTTCCGCGCCCACGATTCCTGCATTGGCTGGCCGCCGCTGCCAGCCGCCGCGCCAGTGCTCAAAGTCGCCTGAATCGGGCCTTGCGCATCAACCCAATAACGCTTTTACCTTGGCGATGTACTTGTTCATCGCTTCATCCGGCTTGATGCCCTTGAGCTTGGCCCAGGCGTCGTATTTGGCGCGGCCGACCATGTCGAGCATGCCGGGACGAGGGCCGGTGGCGTCGCCGCTGGAACCTTGCTTGAACAGCGAATAGAGCGTCAGCAGATCGTCGTTGCTGGGCTTCTTCGTCAGCGTCTTGACGTCTTTCTGGGCTTGCTCGAACAGCGCTTTGACATCGGTCATGGCCGACTCCTTATTTAGTGTGGTGCGGGATCAGTGAACAACTGTTTATAGCAGTGCAGCAACGGACGGCTCAAGCTTCACGCTGACTCCGGTCTGCGCTCGAAAGTCACGAAGCGGAATGGAAAGGCGTGGCGTTCATCGACGGCGTGCGTGGCCGAGTCGGTCTCGATCCAGTCGGCAGCATCGAAGGCCGGAAACCAGGTATCGCCGTCGACATCGGTCTGGACTTCGGTCAGCTCCAGCCGGGTGGCGATGGCCAGAGTCTGGCGATACAACTCGGCACCGCCGATGACCATCAGTTCGCGGTTCTGCGCTGCGTTCAGTGCCTGATCGAGGGTCGCGAACACGGTCGCACCGACCGGCTTGAACGCCCCGTCGCGGCTCAGCACCCAGTTGTCGCGATCCGGCAGCGGCCGGCCGAGCGAATCCCAGGTCTTGCGGCCCATCAGCACAGTCTTGCCGAGGGTCAAACGCTTGAAACGCTTGAGGTCGTCCGGCATGCGCCAGGGCAGATCGCCGTTGCGGCCGATCACGCGGTTGGCGGCAAGGGCGGCGATCAGCGTGAGATTCACGGCGTTGCCGGTGCGGTTCGGTCGAGCACGTCGATGATCTCGCGGGTGACCAGATCGGGACGGTCCCAGAGCACGAAATGGCCCTGATCGGGCACCACCACGACTTTGCCGTTCGGCTTCGGCAGCACTTTTTCGGCATAGGCGGCGGTTTTCGGGTTGACCAGTTCGTCCTTGGCACCCTGCACCACCGTGATCGGCATTTTCAGGCTGGCCCAGCGCGGCGTCTGCTTTTCGAGCTCGCCGACCAGCACCATGATTTCGTCGTTCGACCAGGCAAATTCCTTCGGCGCGATGGCGCGCACCAGCCACAGGGTCATGGCTTCGTTGTACCAGCGCGGCTGCTCGGTGCCGGGGTCGATCGACGGTGCCACCAGCACCGCGCCGCGCACCTGTTGCGGGTAGCGCATCGCCAGTTCGGCACCAATCGGCCCGCCCAGCGAATGACCGACAATCACCGTCGGCTTGCCGGGGCCTTCCAAAAGCGGTGCCAACAGCCGCGCCTGATCGGCCATCAGCGGTGCCACCTTGCCGGGGTCGGATGCGCCGAAACCGGGACGGTCGACGGCGATCAGGGTGGCCCGCTTCTGCAATTCCGGGTCGGCCAGATAATGCGCCCAGGCTTTCCAGTCGCCCGGCGTGCCGTGCAGGAACACCACGCGCGCCGGGCCGCCATCGACCTGCCAGTAGTGGATGGTACGGTCGTCGATCCGGTACGTGTGCTCGACCGGCCGTGGCGGCTTCGGGAATAGCTCGTCGATCGGCCCGCGCGGATACGGCGGGTTCTTGGCCAATGCCGCAGCACTCCAAAGTGCTACAAGTATCGGCAGCAAACGATTGAATTTCATGAATTTTCCGCAGCAGTCAAACAGCGACCGGGGCTTTGATGTGGGGATGCGGGTGGTAGTTGCTCAAAGTGAAATCCTCGAGCTTGAAGGCAAACAGATCGGTGACGGCCGGGTTGATGGTCATCGTTGGCAGCGGGTGCGGACTGCGGGTCAGCTGTAGCTGCGCCTGTTCGAGATGATTCAGGTACAGGTGGCAATCGCCGCCAGTCCAGACGAAATCGCCGGGCTCAAGGCCCGTGACCTGGGCGATCATCAAGGTCAGCAGCGCGTAACTGGCGATATTGAACGGCACGCCAAGGAAAATATCCGCACTGCGCTGGTAAAGCTGGCAACTCAGGCGGCCGTCTGCCACATAAAACTGGAACAGGGCGTGGCAGGGCATCAGCGCCATCTGGTCGAGTTCGGCGACGTTCCAGGCCGATACCAGCAATCTGCGCGAATCTGGCGTCTTTTTGATCTGATCGAGCAACTGCCTGATCTGGTCGACATGGCGGCCGTCGGCCGTCGGCCAGGACCGCCACTGGCGGCCGTAGACCGGGCCGAGTTCGCCATTGGCATCGGCCCATTCGTCCCAGATCGACACGCCGTGTTCTTTCAGGAATGCGGTGTTGGTGTCGCCGCGCAGAAACCACAGCAGTTCCACCGCGATCGACTTCAGATGCAGCTTCTTGGTGGTGAGCATCGGAAAACCGGCGGCCAGATCGAAACGCATCTGGTGGCCGAAAATCGACCGGGTGCCGGTGCCGGTGCGGTCGCTCTTCTCGCAGCCTTTGTCGAGAACAAGCTGCATCAAATCAAGGTACTGGCGCATCTTCTTAAACCTGATTCCGGCGGTAGCCGATGATCATGAAAGCGCTGCCTGCCACCAGCATCGGCAAGCACAATTGCATGCCCATCGTGAACCAGCCGGTCCCGTACAGATAGCCGAGCTGGCTGTCCGGCACGCGGACGAACTCGACGGCAAAGCGGAACGCGCCGTAGAGGATCAGGAACAGGCCGCTGATGGCCATGCGCGGGCGCGGTTTCGAGCCGAACCACCACAGGATCGCCAGCATCGCCGCCCCTTCAAGGCCGGCTTCGTAAAGCATGCTCGGGTGACGGGCAATGCCGTCGCCGATCTTCGGAAAGACCATGCCCCAGGGCAGCGTGGTCGGCGCGCCGTACAGCTCGCCGTTGATGAAATTGCCGATCCGGCCGGTCAGCAGGCCCCAGGGCACGGTCACGGCGATGAAGTCGGTGACGGTCCAGAAGCTCAATTTGTTCTGGATCGCGTAGACCTGCATCGCCACCAGCACGCCGACCAGCCCGCCGTGGAAGGACATGCCGCCTTCCCAGATGCGGAATATCACCAGCGGATCCTTCAAGAAAACCAGATCGCCGCTGCTGTCGACGTTATAAAAGAAGGTGTAGCCGATGCGGCCGCCGAGAATCACGCCGATCACGCCGTAGAACAGCACGTCGGAGATGCGCTCGGAGGTCCAGTAGCTGAGCCAGGGATAACGCCCGCGCCGCGTGCCGAGCCAGTAAAAACCGGCAAAGCCGAGCAGATAGGTGATCCCGTACCAGTGGATCTTGACCGGCCCGAGCGCGAGCGCGACCGGGTTGAAATCGGGGTGCACGAGCATCGGCAGGTGGCGGGAAACGAGGGGAACTGCCGAAGCTTAGCGGGTTTGCAGCAAGGCCCTCCATCGGCCGTCATCGGTGAAACGCAGCAATCGGGCTACACGTCGAAACGACCGATAATCCCGGCTTGCCGCGTTGCAATGGCACTCCTACCATCGACCACTGATCCAGGAGAAACGCCGCAGTGCCCCGCAAGTCGCCCGCAACCAGCAAAAGTGAAAAAACCCGCCAGCGGATACTGTCGGTGGCCGCCGCTGCCTACCGCGAATGCGGAGTCGAAGGGATCGGCGTTCGCGAAATCATGGAGCGGGCCGGCCTCACCCAGGGCGGCTTCTATTCCCACTTCACAGACAAGCAGGCCTTGTTTCGGGAAGCCTGCGGCCATGCCATCGGGCAGACCGCAGCTCGCTTCGTGGTCACTGTCGACGACAGCGTCCAGCAGCCGCAGTCGTTCATCGACCTCTACCTGAGCGCCTGGCATCGCGACAATCCGCAGGAAGGCTGTTTCGTCGCGGCCCTGGGCAGCGAGATGGCACGCGCCGATTTCGATCAGCGTCTGGCCTTCGGACGCGGCGCTTCGGAAACCGTGATCCGCCTCACGCCCTACATGGAAGGTGCGGACGCCAGTGAACGGTCCCGCCGCGCTGCCTTGATGGTGTCGGCGATGGCTGGCGTGCTGACCGTTGCCCGCACGCTGGCCGGGACGCCGATGAGCGACGGCCTGCTGGCCGATGCCCGACGCTTTTTCCTGGACAGCTTCGCCCGCCAATGATTGCTGCGCCGCAACCGATTTCGGTCGAACCGATGCTCGGCTCGCGGCGCGCTGAGTTGGCTTACTCCCCCATCGCCGTGCTGATGAAGCCCTTGAGGTAGCGCGTCTCGGGAATGGCGGGATGCACGGGATGATCCGGCCCTTGTTCCAGCGTTTCGAGAATTTGCAGGCGCTTGGCGGCGGCGCGCGATTCGCGCAGCAGCACGCGCTGCAGTTCTTCCGCCGCCAGATGGTGCGAGCAAGAGCAGGACACCAGCACGCCGCCCGGCGTCAGCAGGTTGATCGCGGCCCGGTTCAGGCGGCCGTACAGGCCCAGACCTTCCTCGTGATCGCGCTTGCGCTTGATCAGGGCTGGCGGGTCAATCACCACGACATCGAACTTCCGGCCATCGAGCGCCATCTGCTTCATCACGTCGAGGGCATCGCCCTTCACCGTCTCAACGGTCTTGCCGTTCAGTTCCGCGTTGCGGTTGGCCGCAGCCAGCGCCGGGGCCGACGAGTCGACGCAGGTGGCGCTCGCAGCGCCATGACCGAGGCCGCGCAGCGCCCAGCCGCCGGCGTAGGAAAACACGTCGAGCACCGCCGAATCCGGCTTGATGTAGCGGCTCAGGCGATCGCGGTTGTCGCGCTGATCGAAGAACCAGCCAGTCTTCTGGCCGCCGCGCATGGCGACTTCAAACTTGACGCCGGATTCGTCGATGACCACGGTTTCCGGTACGTCGCCAACTTCTTCAACGTACAGCGGCAGGTTCTCGGCTTCACGCGACGCACTGTCATTGCGCAGCACGATGCCGCGAGGGCTGAACGTGGCCTGCAAGGCTTCGATCAGGCGCGCCTTCAGATGCTCCATACCGGCGGTGCCCATCTGCACGACGAGCACGTCGCCGTAGCGATCGACGACCAGGCCCGGAAGGCCGTCGGCCTCGCCGAACACCAGGCGGTAGAAGGGTTCGGCATACAGGCGGTCGCGCAGCGCGGCAGCGGCGGCGAGGCGGCGCGACAGCCAGTCGGCATCGAACACGGCGTCGTACTGGCCGGTCAGCAGGCGACCGCAGAGCAGGGCCTGCGGGTTGATGTAGCCGGCGCCGATCGGCTTGCCGCGGCCGTCTTCGAAGCGGCAGAGACTGCCGGCGGCAACCGACTTGATCGGCGTGCGCGCGATGTCGATTTCGTTGGAGTAAATCCACAGATGACCGGCGCGCAGGCGGCGGTCCTCCTGGGCCTTCAGGCGGATGATCAGATTGGACAAGAGAGGTCGTCGCGTCGGAGCCCGAGACAGGGTGTCATCGGGAAGGTGTTCTGCGTATCATACCGATCATCTGAAAAAAGACCCCTCACCATGACGTTTTGACCCTTGGTCAGCGTCAGGATTTGGGCTAGTGCCTGCGATCTTTGAGAGAACGATCCAACGTGGATTTCCTGACCGCGTTTACACCCCAGACTTGGGCATTCGGCGTCTACGTCGGTGCTGTGCTGTTCGTCGTCACCCTGATGATCGTGCTGTCGTCGGTGCTCGGCAGCCGCAACAACGGCCGGGCCAAGAACGAGGCTTTCGAGTCGGGGGTCGTCGGTGTCGGCGGCGGGCATCTGCGTTTTTCGGCCAAGTTCTATCTGGTCGCGATGTTTTTCGTGATCTTCGACCTTGAAGCGGTATTCCTTTACGCCTGGGCGGTGTCGATCCGCGAAAGCGGCTGGGCCGGCTATGTCGAAGCCTGCATCTTCATCGCCGTGCTGTTGATCGGCCTGGTCTACGTCTGGCGTCTGGGCGGGCTCGACTGGGCCCCGAAAACCCTCGCCGGCCGCCGCAGCCTGCCGCAGCTCGACCCGCCGGCCGACATCGTCGTGCCGCCCGCGCCCTCAAAGAACTGAGCTCACGCAGATCATGGAATACGCTCTCAAGCGCATCGACAAGAACGGCCAGACCCACTCCCCGACCCCGCCCGGTGTCAATTCCGGCGAGGGCTACATCGAGGACGATGTTCGCAAGAACATCGTGCTGACCAAGCTGTCCGATCTGGTCAACTGGAGCCGCAAGAATTCGATCTGGCCGTACAACTTCGGCATTTCCTGCTGCTACGTGGAAATGGCCACGGCGTTCACCAGCCCGCACGATCTCGCGCGCTTCGGTTCCGAGGTGATTCGCGCTTCGCCGCGTCAGGCCGATCTGATCGTCATCGCCGGTACCTGCTTCCAGAAGATGGCCCCGGTCGTGCAGCGCCTGTACGAGCAGATGCTCGAACCGCGCTGGGTGATCTCGATGGGTTCCTGCGCCAATTCCGGCGGCATGTACGACATCTATTCGGTGGTTCAGGGCGTCGACAAGTTCCTGCCGGTGGACGTCTACATTCCCGGCTGCCCGCCGCGTCCGGAAGCCTTCCTGCAGGCGCTGATGCTCTTGCAGGACTCGATCGCCCAGGAACAGCGTCCGCTGTCGTGGGTGGTCGGCGATCAGGGCGTCTACCGCAAGCCGATGATGGCCGAGCGTGACCGCAAGCAGGCGGCGCGTAACGCGCAGACGATCCTGCGCAGCCCCGATTCGGTCTGAAGGCATGACCGCCAAAAGGCAATTCACGGCGATCATCGAGCGCGAAGGCAGCGTTTATGTGTCGCTGTGTCCCGAGCTGGATATTGCCAGTCAGGGCGATACGATCGAAGCGGCCAGAGACCACCTTCAGGAAGCGGTCGAGCTGTTTTTCGAGTGCGCCTCGGCCGAGGAATTGAAGGAACGGCTGCATCCCGAGGTCTACGTGACTCGGCTTGAGGTAGCAGTTGGTTAAGTTGAAAGTGCTGTCCGGCAAGCAGGCTTGTGAAATTCTGCGCCGGCATGGCTTCATCGAAGTTCGACGCAAGGGAAGTCACATCGTGATGCAGAGGCGACTCACTCAGACGACGATTACCGTGCCGGTTCCGGATCATCCAGAGCTTGCCGTGGGCACACTGCAATCGGTGATTCGGCAGTCGGGTATCGCGCGCGTCGAGTTCGAGTCCGGACACTGACGCCATGGCCGACGACGCCCCTCGCAATCCCAACATTCTTCCTCCAGTGGTCCTGCCGCCGGTCGTCCGTGAGCTGTTCGATCGCTTCGGCGAGCAGAACCTGGTCTACCAGCAGTCGAAGGACGACGCCCCGACGGTCTGGGTACCGCTGGAAATCCGCGACCCGGTGCTGGTGTTCCTCAAGCACCACGTCGCCAAGCCTTACAAGATGCTGCTGGACTTCCACGCGGTTGACGAGCGCATGCGCCGCAACCGGATGGGCCTGCCGGCATCGGACTTCACGCTGTTCTATCACCTGCTGTCGATCGACCGGAATTCCGACGTCCGCATCAAGGTGGCGCTGCTCGGCGAGTTCCCGGCGGTCAAGTCGATCACCAACATCTACGCCAATGCCAACTGGTACGAGCGCGAAGTCTGGGATCTGTTCGGCATCAAGTTCGAAGGCCACCCGAACCTGCAGCGCATCCTGCTGCCGCGTTACTGGAAGGGTCACCCGCTGCGCAAGGAATACCCGGCGCGCGCGACCGAGTTCGATCCCTATCTGTTGACCGCCGGCCGTCAGGACGAGGAACAGAACGCGCTGATGTTCAACCCCGAGGAATGGGGCATGAAGCGGTCCGAAAAGGACCACGACTACATGTTCCTGAACTTGGGCCCGAACCATCCGTCCGCCCACGGTGCCTTTCGCATCGTGCTGCAACTCGATGGCGAAGAGATCGTCGACTGCGTCCCGGACATCGGTTACCACCATCGTGGTGCCGAAAAGATGGCCGAGCGCCAGTCCTGGCACACGTTCATCCCGTATACCGACCGCATCGACTACCTCGGCGGGGTGATGAACAACCTGCCCTACGTGCTGGCGGTCGAGCGTCTGGCCGGCATCAAGGTGCCGGCGCGGGTCGACACCATCCGCGTGATGATGGGTGAGTTCTTCCGCATCACCTCGCACCTGCTGTTCCTCGGCACGTTCATCCAGGACGTCGGCGCGATGACGCCGATCTTCTTCATGTTCACCGACCGGCAGAAAGCCTACGACGTGATCGAAGCGATCTGCGGCTTCCGCATGCATCCGGCCTGGTATCGGATCGGCGGCGTGGCGCACGACCTGCCACAGGGTTGGGATCGCAAGGTCAAGGAATTTCTCGACTGGTTCCCGAAGCGTCTCGACGAGTACCAGCGCGCCGCGCTGGACAACTCGATCCTGCGCAAGCGCACCCAGAACGTCGCCCAGTACAACTCGGCGGAAGCGGTCGAATGGGGCATCACCGGCCCCGGCCTGCGCGCCACCGGAGTTGATTACGACCTGCGCAAGAAGCGGCCGTATTCGGGCTACGAGAACTTCGAATTCGACGTGCCGCTGGGCAAGAACGGCGACGCCTTCGATCGCGCGATGGTGCGCATCAACGAGATGCGCGAAAGCTGCAAGATCATCCGCCAGTGCATGACCCACATGCCGGCCGGCCCGTACAAGGCCGATCACCCGCTGACCTGCCCGCCACCGAAGGAACGGACGCTCAAGGACATCGAAACCCTGATCACCCACTTCCTCGGCGTCAGCTGGGGTCCGGTGATGCCGGCCAACGAGTCCTGCCAGCTGATCGAAGCGACCAAAGGCATCAACAGCTACTACCTGACGTCCGATGGCTCGACGATGAGCTACCGCACCCGCATCCGCACGCCGAGCTTCGCGCACCTGCAGGCGATCCCCTACATCATCAAGGGCGCGCAGATTCCCGACTTGATCATGCTGCTTGCCACCATTGACTTCGTGATGGCCGATGTCGACCGCTAACGTGACCTTAAGCTCCAGCCCCACCGTGATGAAGCTGGCCGACCTCGTCGCCGGCCAGGCCGTTCCGGCGACGCCGCCCTACGTGATGTCCGACGAGGAACGTCACGAAATCGAGGAATGCCTGCATCACTACGACGACAATCGCGCGGCGTCGATCGACGCGCTGAAGATCGTCCAGAAGAAGCACGGCTGGGTGCCGGACGCCGCGATTGCCGAGATTGGCCGCGCGATCGGCATTCCGGCCGCTGACGTCGAAGGTGTCGCCACCTTCTACAACCTGATCTTCCGGCGGCCGGTCGGTCGCCATGTCATCAAGATCTGCGACAGCATTTCCTGCTACCTGACCGGTTACGACGAGGTTCGCAACGCGATCAGCGCCCACCTGCGCATCAACCTCGGCCAGACCACCCCGGACAACCGGTTCACCCTGCTGCCGATCTGCTGCCTCGGTGCCTGCGACAAGGGCCCGGTGGCGATGATCAACGACGACACGCTCGTGAATCTGTCGCCGGAAACGATTCCCGCCTTGCTGGAGCAGTACAAGTGACTGCCAATCTTGCTGAAACCAAGCCGCTGACCGCGAACATCGTTCCCGGTCGCGCGCCGCTGAACCTGAAGGAATACGAAGCCGCCGGTGGCTACCGCGCGGTGCGGAAAGCCCTCAAGGAAATGACGCCGGCCGACGTCACAAAGACCGTCAAGGAAGCCAATCTGCGCGGCCGTGGCGGTGCGGGCTTCCCGACCGGCGTCAAATGGGGTCTGGTGCCGAGCCTCGAAAAATCGCCGGGCAGCCGCTATCTGGTCTGCAATGCCGACGAAATGGAACCGGGCACCTTCAAGGACCGGCTGCTGATGGAGTCCGACCCGCATCAGATGGTCGAATCGATGATCGTCGCTGGCTACGCGATCCAGGCGACCCGCTCGTATATCTTCCTGCGCGGCGAGTACGTAGAAGCGGCGAAAAACCTCAATGCCGCGATCGCCGAAGCGCAGGCCGCCGGCTATCTGGGCAAAGACATCCTCGGTTCCGGCTGGACCATGGATCTGCACGTCCATACTGGCGCCGGCCGTTACATCTGCGGCGAAGAAACCGCGCTGATCAATTCGCTGGAAGGCCGTCGTGCCAATCCGCGCGCCAAGCCGCCGTTTCCGGCAATCGCGGGCCTGTGGGGCCGGCCGACGGTGGTCAACAACGTCGAATCGCTGTGCAATGTGCCGCACATCGTCAACAACGGCTCGGCCTGGTTCGTCGGCCTGAACCAAGGCAAGAGCAAGGACGGCGGAACGAAACTTTACGGCGTGTCCGGACGTGCCAAGAAGACCGGCCTGTGGGAATTGCCGATCGGCACCACGGCGCGGGAAATCCTTGAAGTGCACGCCCACGGCATGAAGGACGGCCTGAAGCTGAAAGCCTGGCTGCCGGGCGGTGCCTCGACCGACTTCCTGATGCCCGAACACCTCGATCTGGCGATGGATTTCGACACCATCGCCAAGGCCGGTTCGCGCATGGGCACTGGCCTGCTGACGGTGGTCGACGACCGCCAGAACATGGTCAGCGTGGTCCGCAATCTCGAAGACTTCTTCGCTCGCGAATCCTGCGGCTGGTGCACGCCTTGCCGTGACGGCCTGCCGTGGACCTACAAGACCCTGGTGGCGATGGAAAAGGGCGAAGGCCGCCCCGGCGACATCGAACAGCTCGAAAAGATGACCCGCTTCCTGGCCCCCGGCCGTCCGTTCTGCGCGCATGCGCCGGGCGCGATGGAGCCGCTGCAGTCGGCGCTGAAGTTCTTCCGCGGCGAGTTCGAAGCCACGATCAAGAAGATCGACAAGACCACTGCCACTCACGCAGCGGCCTGACCTCAACGGATACGACACAAGTGGCCATCATTCACGTAGACGGCAAGGAACACACGGTCGATGGAGCAGACAACCTGCTCAAGGCCTGCCTGAGCCTCGGGCTCGACATCCCGTATTTCTGCTGGCATCCGGCGCTCGGCAGCGTCGGCTCCTGCCGCCAGTGCGCGGTCAAGCAGTACCGCGACCAGAACGACACCGTCGGCCGCATCGTCATGTCCTGCATGGCGCCGGCCAGCGACGGCACCTGGATTTCGATCGACGATGCCGAAGCGAAATCCTTCCGCGAAAGCGTCATCGAATGGCTGATGTCCAACCATCCGCATGACTGCCCGGTCTGCGAGGAAGGCGGCCACTGCCATTTGCAGGACATGACCGTGATGACCGGTCATGCCGAGCGCAAGTACCGGTTCACCAAGCGCACCCACAACAATCAGGACTTGGGCCCGTTCATCGGCCACGAGATGAACCGCTGCATCGCCTGCTATCGCTGCGTCCGCTATTACAAGGACTACGCTGGCGGCAAGGATCTCGGCGTCTACGGTTCGGCGAGCCGCGTCTACTTCGGCCGCGCCGAAGACGGCGTGCTGGAATCGGAATTCTCGGGAAATCTCACCGAGGTCTGCCCGACCGGCGTGTTCACCGACAAGACCCACAGCGAGCGCTATAACCGCAAGTGGGACATGCAGTTCGCGCCCAGCATCTGCCAAGGCTGCTCGGTGGGCTGCAACATCTCGCCCGGCGAACGCTATGGCGAACTGCGCCGCATCGAGAACCGCTACAACGGCACCGTCAACCATCATTTCCTTTGCGACCGCGGCCGCTTCGGCTACGGCTTCGTCAACAACGCCGACCGTCCGCGCCAGCCGATGGTCAAGCGCGACGGCAAGCTGGTCACGGTCAGCGCCGACGAGGCGCTGCTCAATGCCGCGAACCTGATGAAAACGGCCAAGGGTGTGGTCGGCATTGGTTCGCCGCGCGCCAGCCTGGAATCGAACTTTGCGCTGCGCCAGCTGGTCGGTGCCGCGAACTACTTCGACGGCCATGCGGCGGCTGAAGGTGCGCTGGTCAAGCGCGTTACCGAAGTGCTGCGTACCGGCCCGGTGCCCGCTGCCTCCTTGCGCGGCATCGAATCCGCCGATGCCGCCTTCGTGCTCGGCGAAGACGTGATGAACACCGCACCTCGAGTGGCCATGGCGCTGCGCCAGGTTGCCCGCGGCCGCGCGACCCAGATGGCCGCCGAAAAGCACATCCCGGATTGGCAGGCGATCGCCATCGCCGACATCGGCATGCACCACAAGCATCCCATCTTCATCGCCACGACGGACGCCACCCGCATCGACGAACTGGCGAAGGAAACGGTCCGCGCCGCACCGGCCGACCTCGCCCGCCTCGGCTATGCCGTCGCCCACCTCATCGACCCGGCCTCGCCGGCCGTGGCCGATCTCGATGCTGCAAGCGCTGTCCGCGCCAAACTCATTGCCGAAACCCTGCTCGCTGCCACCAAGACGGTGATCGTCTCCGGCACCGGTGCTGGTTCGGAGTCCGTCATCAACGCTGCCGCCAATGTCGCTTGGGCACTGCATGCCAGGGGCAAGACCGTGGAACTGGTGTTGGCGGTGCCGGAAGCCAACAGCATCGGCACCGCACTGATCGGCGCGGCCAGCATCGACGAAGCCTTCAAGGCCATCGAAGCCGGCAAGGCCGATACCTTGGTCGTGCTGGAAAACGATCTTTACCGCCGCGCGCCGAAGGCTCGTGTCGATGCGGTGCTGGCCAAGGCGAAGCTCGTCGTCGTCGACCACCAGATGACCGATACCGCAGCCCAAGCCGAACTGCTGTTCTCGGCCGGCAGCTTTGCCGAAGCCGATGGCACGCTGGTGTCCAACGAAGGCCGTGCGCAGCGCTATTTCCAGGTTTACGAGCCCGCGTACTACAAGCCGGAAACGGTGATCCGCGAAAGCTGGAACTGGCTGCACGGCGTCCGGGCTCAGCAGCTCGGCCAGCCGGCGGTGTGGGCGCAGCTCGACGACGCGACGGCCGAAGTCGCCGCCGTGATGCCGATGCTGGCGCGGATCGCCGAAGCCGCGCCGAGTGCCAAGTTCCGCATCACCGGTATGAAGATCGCCCGCGAGCCGCATCGCTACTCCGGTCGTACCGCGATGCGCGCCAATCTGTCGGTGCACGAGCCGCGTCAGCCGCAGGACGCCGACACCGCGCTGGCCTTCTCGATGGAAGGCCACAACGGCGTGCAAGCCGGTGATCGTCCGGCCGCACTGACGCCGTTCGCCTGGGCACCGGGCTGGAATTCGCCGCAGTCCTGGAACAAGTACACCGATACCGTCGGTGGTCACTCGCTGGGTGGCGACGCCGGTGTGCGAATCATCGAACCGGCCGCCAATGCGCCCAAGGTGCCGGCCTACGCCAACCATGTGCCGGCGGCGTTCAAGGCGACGACGGGCGAGTTCCTGGTGGTCGCTTCGCAGCACATTTTCGGCAGCGAAGAGCTGTCGGCGAAGGCCGCTCCGGTGCAGAGCCGGATTCCGGCCGCGCATGTCGCGCTGAATGCCGCCGATGCCGAAGCACTGGGTCTGGCCGATGGCGCGCTGGTCAGCGTGCAGATCGACGGCCTTAGCGTGAAGCTGCCCTTGCAGCGTCATGCCGAACTGGCTTCGGGCCTGCTGGCGATGCCGCTGCTGCCGGGCGTGCCGTTCACGCTCACCGGCGGCAAGGCCACGATCAGCGGAGCCGCGGGCGCATGAATGCCATCCTCGAATTCCTGACCGCGCCGGCTTTCGTCGCGATCCTGGTCGAGGTCGGCAAGGGCCTCGTCATCCTGTTCGGCATGGTGATCGTCGCGGCATTGCTGATCTGGATCGAGCGCCGCCTGCTCGGCCTGTGGCAGGACCGCTACGGCCCAAATCGCGTCGGTCCGTTCGGCTCGCTGCAGGTGGTCGCCGACATGATCAAGATCTTCTTCAAGGAGGACTGGATTCCGCCGTTCGTCGACAAGCCGACCTTCATCCTGGCGCCGATGATCGCCATGGGCACGCTGATGCTGGCATTCATGATCATCCCGATCACGCCGACCTGGGGTGTGGCTCCGGACCTGTCGATCGGCGTGCTGTTCTTCTTTGCCATCGCCGGGCTAGAGGTGTACGCGGTGATGCTCGGCGGCTGGTCGTCGAACTCCAAGTACTCGCTGCTCGGTGGCCTGCGTTCGGCCGCCCAGATGGTCAGCTACGAAGTGTTCATGGGCCTGGCGCTGATGGGTGTCGTGATGCAGACCGGCTCGTTCGCGCTCAGCGACATCGTCGCGGCGCAGAAGGATGTCTGGTTCATCGTTCCGCAGTTCTTCGGCTTCTGCACCTTTGCGCTGGCGTCGATTGCGGTGGTTCATCGCCATCCCTTCGATCTTCCGGAAGCCGAGCAGGAACTGGCCGCCGGTTACCACACCGAATATTCGGGCATGAAGTTCGGCATGTTCATGGTGGCCGAGTACGTCGGCGTGGTGCTGGTGTCGGCGCTGCTGGTGACCCTGTTCTTCGGCGGCTGGCAGGGGCCGGTGCTGCCCCCGATCGTCTGGTTCGGGCTCAAGACCAGCATCTTCGTGATCATCTTCATCCTGCTGCGCGCAGCGCTGCCTCGCCCGCGCTATGACCAGGTGATGGGCGCCGGCTGGAAGTTCTGTCTGCCGCTGGCGGTGATCAACATGCTGGTGACCGGCGCAGTCGTGCTCTCGAATCCGTAACGACACATGAAAGCAATCCTGAGTGGCATCTGGAGCAATCTGCGCAGCATGGGGATGGTGTTCACCCATAGCTGGCGCAAGCGCGACACCCTGATGTACCCGGAAGTGCCGATCTACGTGCCGCCGCGCTACCGCGGCCGCATCGTGCTGACCCGCGATCCGGACGGCGAAGAACGGTGCGTGGCCTGCAACCTGTGCGCGGCGGCCTGCCCGGTCGGCTGCATCTCGCTTCAAAAGGCGGAGCGTGAGGACGGCCGCTGGTATCCGGAGTTCTTCCGCATCAACTTCTCGCGCTGCATCTTCTGCGGCTACTGCGAGGAAGCCTGCCCGACCAACGCGATCCAGCTGACACCGGACTACGAACTGGGCGAGTACCGCCGTCAGGATCTCGTCTACGAGAAGGAACACCTGCAGATCGACGGGCCCGGCAAGTACCACGACTACAACTTCTATCGCATGTCCGGCATGGCGATCGCGGGCAAGCCCAAGGGCTCGGCTGCGAACGAGACGCCGCCGGTCGATGTGAAATCGCTGCTGCCCTGAACCCGGAACGGACGACCATCGTGGAAATTGCGTTCTACCTCTCCGGATTTGTCGCGGTGCTGGCGACTGTGCTGGCCATTACCAATACCAATCCCGTGCATGCGCTGCTGTACCTGATCGCTTCGCTGCTGGCGGTGGCCATGGTGTTCTTCTCGATCGGCGCGCCGTTCGCCGGTGCGCTGGAAGTGATCGTCTACGCCGGCGCGATCATGGTGCTGTTCGTGTTCGTGGTGATGATGCTGAACCTCGGTCAGGCCGCGATTGCCCAGGAGCGTCGCTGGCTGACGCCGAAAGCCTGGATCGGCCCCGGCATCCTTTGCGGCGTGCTGATGGTCGAGATGATCCGGGTGCTGTCGCCAACTATCGGTGGCGGCATTGGCGGCGCGGTGATCGACGGCAAGGCGGTCGGTATCGCGCTGTTCGGGCCCTACCTGCTGGTCGTGGAACTGGCGTCGATGCTGCTGCTGGCAGCACTGGTTGCGGCCTTCCACATGGGGAGACACGACTGACCTGCCTGGTGCGTGTCAGCGAGAAAAACTAGAACCATGACCAATACCGAAATCGCGACCACTGCAGCAGCCACGGTTCCGCTGGAACACGCGCTGATCCTGGCCGGCATCCTGTTTTCACTCGGGCTGCTGGGCCTTCTTGTCCGCCGCAACATCCTGTTCGTGCTGATGTCGATCGAAGTGATGATGAATGCCGCCGCCGTCGCCTTCGTGGCCTCCGGCAGCCGCTGGGGTGAAGCCGATGGCCAGGTGATGTTCATCCTGATCCTGACCTTAGCCGCCGCCGAAGCCAGCGTCGGTCTCGCCCTCGTGCTGCAGCTGTATCGCCGCTTCGAGACGCTGGATACCGATGCCGCCAGCGAAATGAAGGGATAAGCAGACATGTTCGATCTTCTTTTCCTGGTGTTTCTCGCCCCGATGATCGGCTTCCTGTTGCTGTCCTTCGGACGCGACAAGTGGAGCGAGAACGCCGCCGCCGTGATCGGTGTCGGCTCGGTCGGCATTTCGGCGGCGGTGGTCGCCGGCTGCGTGTTCCAGTTCATGACCAGCGCCCCGGAAGGCGGCGTGTTCAGCCAGCATCTGTGGACCTGGATGGACGTCGGCACGTTCAAGCCGGAACTGCGCCTGCGGCTCGATGGCCTGAGCCTGACCATGCTGTCGGTGATCTGCGGCGTCGGCTTCCTGATCCACCTGTTCGCCTCCTGGTACATGCGCGAAGACCCGGGCTACGGCCGCTTCTTCTCGTACATGAACCTGTTCGTCATGAGCATGGTGTTCCTGGTGCTCGGCGACAACCTGCTGCTGCTGTATCTGGGCTGGGAAGGCGTGGGGCTGGCCTCGTATCTCTTGATCGGCTTCTGGTACACCGATGCTGCGAATGGCGCGGCCGCCCGCAAGGCGTTCGTCGTCACCCGCGTCGGCGACACCTTCATGGCGATCGCACTGTTCCTGCTCTGGCGCGACCTCGGCACGCTCGACATCCAAGAAATCCTCAAGGCGGCACCGGCGTTCTACGCCGACAAGCCGGACCTGATCACGGCGATTGCGCTGCTGATGCTGGGTGGCGCGGTCGGCAAGTCGGCACAGTTACCGCTGCAGACTTGGCTGCCGGACGCGATGGCGGGCCCGACGCCGGTTTCGGCGCTGATCCATGCGGCAACCATGGTCACCGCTGGCGTCTATCTGATCGCCCGTACCCACACTTTGTTCGAGCTGTCGCCGTTCGCGCTTCAGATGGTCGGCCTGACCGGTGCCGTGACCCTGCTGATCGCCGGCTTCACGGCGATGGTGCAGACCGACATCAAGCGGGTGCTCGCCTATTCGACGATGAGCCAGATCGGCTACATGTTCCTGGCGCTCGGCGCTGGAGCGTGGAGCGCGGCGATCTTCCATCTGATGACCCACGCCTTCTTCAAGGCGCTGCTGTTCCTTGCTTCCGGTGCGGTGATTCTCGGCTGCCATCACGAGCAGAACATCTTCCACATGGGTGGCCTGCGCAAGAAATTGCCGCTGGCCTTCTGGAGCTTCGTGATCGGCGGTTCGGCGCTCGCCGCACTGCCCTACATCACCGCCGGTTTCTACTCGAAGGATGAAATCCTGATCGGCGCCTGGGCGGGCGGCAATCACGGCCTGTTCTATGCAGCACTCTTCGGTGCTTTCCTGACTTCGATCTACACCTCGCGGCTGATCTTCATCACTTTCTTCGGCAAGTACCACGGCCATGCCGATGTGCATGCCGGCCATGGCATTTCCTACAACCTGCCGCTGATGGTGCTGATCGTGCTGTCGACCGCCGTCGGCGGCTTCATCCATCCGCCGGTCGATGCCGTGCTGCCGGCCAGCCCGCACGCCGAGCACAGCCTGCACACCACCATCGCGCTGGTTTCCGGTGCCGTGGCGCTGATCGGCGTCGGTATCGGTTACCTGCTGTTCTTCGGCGAGCGCCGCTTCGTGACCGCGCTCGGCAAGAACCCGACAGCTAGCCTGATCGCCAGATTCTGGTTCAGCGCCTTCGGTTTCGATTGGCTCTATGACCGCTTGTTGGTCAAGCCCTTCGTGTTTCTGGTCCACCTGCTCCGCAAGGACATCTTCGACATCGCCGTGATGAGCGTGACTTCCCCGCTGACTGCCCTGAACGGCTTGTTCGCACGCACCCAGACCGGCCAGATCCGCTGGTATGCCGCCAGCATGGCCGGCGGCGCGGTGCTGATCATCGCCCTGGTGGTGCTGTCATGATCCTCGTCTGGTTGATGGCGATTCCGTTCCTCGGCGGCTTCCTGTGCTGGCAGGGAGAGCGCTTCGGGCGCGGCTTCCCGCGCTGGGTGGGCATGATCACGATGACCGCCGTGCTCGGCCTTTCGATCTGGCTGTGGGTGGTCGGCGATTACTCGCAGACCCTGCTGAATCCAGCCAATCCAAAGTGGGTGGCCGAATTCCGCGCCGACTGGATTCCGCGCCTCGGCATCAGCTTCCATCTGGCGCTCGACGGTCTGTCGCTGGTGCTGATCGCGCTCACCGGCTTGATCGGCGTGCTGGCGATCGCCTGCTCGTGGAACGAAGTGCAGCGCAATGTCGGCTTTTTTCACCTGAACCTGCTGTGGAATCTGGCCGGCGTCATCGGCGTGTTCCTGGCCATGGATCTTTTCCTGTTCTTCTTCTTCTGGGAAATGATGCTGGTGCCGATGTACTTCCTGATCGCGCTCTGGGGCCACAACATCCCGGGTGGCAAGGGGCGCGTGTTCGCGGCGACCAAGTTCTTCATCTTCACCCAGGCGTCCGGCCTGCTTATGCTGCTGGCGATCCTGGCGCTGGTATTCGCCCACTACAACGCCACCGGCACCATCACGTTCGGTTACCCGGAACTGCTGGAATGGACGCGCTCGGGGGCGATGTCGGCGCAGTTGGAGTGGTGGCTGATGGTCGGCTTCTTCGTTGCTTTCGCGGTGAAGATGCCGGTGGTGCCGCTGCATTCCTGGCTGCCGGACGCCCATTCGCAGGCGCCGACTGCCGGCTCGGTCGATCTTGCCGGCATCCTGCTGAAGACGGCGGCCTACGGCATCCTGCGTTTCGCGCTGCCGTTCTTCCCGCATGCTTCGCAGGAGATCGCGCCGTTCGCGATGTGGCTGGGTGTGGCCGGCATCATCTACGGTGCGGTGCTGTCGCTGTCGCAGCATGATGTGAAGCGCTTCGTCGCCTACACGTCCGTTTCGCACATGGGTTTCATCCTGGTCGGCATCTACTCGGGCACCGAGCAGGCGCTGCAAGGCGTGGTGATGCAGATGCTGGCGCACGGCATCTCGGCGGGCGCGCTGTTCATCCTTTGCGGTGAAGTCTACGAACGCCTGCACACCCGCGACATGCGCGAGATGGGTGGCCTGTGGTCACGCCTGCCGTTCCTGCCGCCGATCGCGATGTTCTTCTCGGCTGCTGCCCTCGGCCTGCCCGGCATGGGCAATTTCATCGGCGAGTTCCTGATTCTGGTCGGCAGCTTCCCGGTCAACCCGGTGATCACCATCGTCTCGACTTCGGGCCTGATCCTGGCCGCCGTCTACTCGCTGATGATGATGCAGCGCGCCTTCTTCGGCGCTCCGAAGTCGGAAGAGAAACTGCGCGATCTGAACCTGCGTGAAATGACCACCATGCTGAGCCTGATGGCGCTGATCCTGTTCATGGGCCTGTATCCGCAACCGATCCTCGATGTCACCAAGGCGACCATGGCCGGCGTGCAGGTCATCTACGCAACAGGCCTGCAAGCGCCTGCCGCCGTGGCCGGGGTGCTGCCATGACCCGCAATCAGTTGCTGGCCCTGCTGCCGATCCTGTTCAGCAGCGCCACCGTGGTCTGGGTGATGACGGCGATCGCGATCAAGCGCCACCACTGGTGGAACGCGACGTTCTCGGTGGTCGGCCTCAATCTGGCGCTGCTCGGCTGTGTGGTCGCCTATTTCGTGTCGCCGCAGATCGTCACGCCACTCTTGATCGTCGACAGCTATGCCTGCCTGTACATGGCGATGGTGCTGGCCACGGGGCTTGCGACCGCAACCCTGTCGCACGCCTACATGGAAGGCTATGAAGGCCACAAGGAAGAGGTCTACCTGCTGCTGAACCTGTCGGTGCTCGGCGGGCTGGTGCTGGTCTGCGCACGGCACTTCGCATCGTTCTTCATCGGCTTGGAACTCTTGAGCGTGCCGCTATACGGCCTGATCGGTTATCTGGTGAAGGAACGCCGCTCGCTCGAAGCGAGCATGAAGTACCTGGTGCTGTCGGCTGCCGCCTCCGCGTTCATCCTGTTCGGCATGGCGCTGATCTATTCGCAGACCGGCGCCCTGGGCTTTGCCGAAATCGGCGTCGCCGTGGCGGCGATCACCGGCGGTGCCCCCTACACCGTGATGGTGATGGGTGGCGCGATGATCCTGGTCGGCATCGGCTTCAAGCTGTCGCTGGCACCGTTCCACCTGTGGACGCCGGATGTCTACGAAGGTGCGCCGGCACCGGTCGCCGCCTATCTGGCAACCGCTTCCAAGGTCGCGGTGATGGCGGTGCTGCTGCGCTTCTTTGTCGAAGCCAAGGCTTACAACTACGATCTGCTGCTTGACGTGTTGTCGGCACTGGCGATCCTGTCGATCGTCATCGGCAACCTGCTGGCGCTGTTGCAGGACAATGTCAAGCGCCTGCTGGCCTATTCGTCGATCGCCCACTTCGGCTATCTGCTGGTGGCCTTTATTTCCGCCGGCCAGTTCGCCACGGAAGCCGTCGGCGTCTACCTGCTGACCTATATCGTGACGACGCTGGCGGCTTTCGGCGTGGTCACCCTGGTGTCCAGCCCGTACAAGGGTCACGACGCGGATGTGCTGTGGGATTACCGCAGCCTGTTCTGGCGTCGCCCGTATCTGACGGCGATCATGACCACCTGCATGCTGTCGCTGGCAGGCATTCCGATGACCGCCGGCTTCATCGGCAAGTTCTACGCGATCACCGCCGGCGTCGAGAAGCGCGAATGGCTGCTGCTGGCGGCGGTCGTGTTCGGCAGCGCCGTCGGCCTTTACTACTACCTGCGGGCGATGGTGCAGATGTATCTGCGCGCGCCTTGGGTGCGCAAATACTCCGCGCCGCTGGACTGGGCGCAGGGTACGGGCGGTGCGATGATGGTGGCCTTGATGCTGCTGATGATTGTGCTCGGCATCTACCCGCAACCGTTCATTTCGGCGATTCAGGCGGCTGGATTGCAGTGAACCAAGTGTCAATGCAGAGGCTAACGGTTAGATTGCATACAAGCAGCATCTTGGGTTTTCTATTGGGAACATTGGACTAGGCGTAATGCTAACGATCAATCGTTGGAGGTTCGCAAATGTCGAAGATCGAGGGTCATTTGTATCGCAGTGTCCGAAAAGATGATTTCGCAGATGGCGTATTAACCGAGGACGGAGAGGGGGTTCGAGGCGTGCTTCATGGAGACGTTGAGCCTCGGACCATTGTTTTTGGGTAAGAAAACAACACGCCAAGATTGTCGACAAGACCACAACGGGTATTTCAAGATTGGTCATGGCACTTCACTATGGGACAAGAGAGGTGTTTTCGGCTATTCCAGTTGGCATTATTTTTTGTTACCTGAGGGCGCAATTATTCCTGCTTCGCTGAAGCTGGTGAAGGGAAGCTGGAGCGACAGATATCAGGGAACTCATTGGCAAATCGAAGTCGCTAGTGGTGGAGAGCTAAGGGCTGATGCTTTGCGAGGAGCGTTGGAAAATTTAGCTCGCAATTGCGTAGTTCGGGCCAATGAACTTGGGATGAGTCTCAATTAAACAAACCCCAATTTCTTTTGAGGAATGACCAATGCCCGAAATCAGCGACAACGCCTTGATGATGTCAATTCAGGCTGTTCACCAAATCGCCGCGCAAAACAGTGCCGAACGCGACGCTGCGACCGGGTCGGAACAAGCGGGTTACGATGAGATTATCGAGGCCTATGAAATCGCGGCGATGGAGCTGCGACATGTATACGAAAAAGCATGCCTGCAAAACGCCAACTTGCCTCCTTACGGCAGTCTCCTGCTTTAGTCTGAAGTAGCGTTTTGTAGTCGGGTGCCGCGAAGGCAAGCATCTAGCTGTTGACTTACTGGCTTTAGCCACTGACCACCGCTTGACCGAGGTTCCCGATGCGCCTGCTGGACCGCATGCTGCGCAGTTTCGTCCGCACCGGCAGCCTGACGGTGATCGCCCCTGATGGTCGCGCGGAAGTGCATGCCGGTGCGCCCGGCCCGGTGGTCAGCATCCGCCTGACCGATCCCGCGCTCTATCGCACGCTGTTCTTCAACCCTGAACTGAAGGCCGGCGAGGCCTACATGGACGGGACGCTGGTGGTGGAAGAAGGTTCGATCCGCGATCTGCTGATGATTTTCGCGCTGAACCGCGATCATCTGCGCAGCCAGCCTTTGCAGAAGGCGGTGCGCGATACCTACAAGCGCCTGCGCAAGCTCGGCAGCCGCAACACCCTGAAGCGCTCGCGCAGCAATGTGGCGCATCACTACGATCTGTCGAACGAGCTGTATCGCTTGTTTCTCGACGACGATCTGCATTATTCCTGCGCCTACTTTCAGACGCCGGACGACACGCTCGAAGCCGCGCAGCAGAACAAGCTGCGCCACATCGCCGCCAAGCTCGATCTGCGGCCCGGTCAGCGCATTCTCGACATCGGCTGCGGCTGGGGCGGCATGGCGCTGTATCTGGCGGCGATTGCCGATGTCGAAGTGGTCGGCGTCACCCTGTCGGTCGAACAACACGCTTTGGCGACGGAACGCGCCGCCGCGCGCGGTCTGAGTGACCGCGTGCGCTTTGAACTCAAGGATTACCGCGATGTGCAGGGGCCGTTCGACCGCATCGTCTCCATCGGCATGTTCGAGCATGTCGGCGTCAGCCAGCATCAGGAATTCTTCGCCAAGGTGTCCGCCTTGCTCGGCGATGGCGGAGTCGCCCTGATCCACACCATCGGCCGCATGGGCGGGCCGGGTTCGATCTCGCCGTGGTTCCGCAAGTACATCTTTCCCGGCGCGCATGTGCCGGCGGTATCGGAATTCTCGGCGGCTGCGGAAAGCGCAAAGCTGTGGATCACCGACATCGAAATCCTGCGCCGCCACTACGCCGAAACGCTGAAGCACTGGGAAGCGCGCTTTCGTCTGCATCGCGGTGCAGCGGAAACCATGTTCGACGCCCGCTTCTGCCGGATGTGGGAGTTCTATCTGATCGCCGGAGAAATCGGCTTCCGCTACGGCAAGCAGATGGTGATCCAGATGCAGCTCGCCAAGGCCGGCGATGCGCTGCCGATCACCCGGGATTACCTCGTTGAGACCGAGCGCCGCCTGCTGTCAGCACCGCCGCGCTGACGAAGGGAATCCAGCGTCGCGCAAAAAAAAGGCGGGCATCCAGCAGGATGCCCGCCTCTTTGCTTGCCGCCCAACCGATCAGCGATTGAACGACAGCCCTTCGAGACCCGGCATCGCGTTGCTGCTGGCCAGGCGCAGCGCGCCGCTGTTCAGGATGGCCGCGATCTGGGTTGCACTGTTCATGATGGTGGCACCGATCGGCACCGTCAGCGGCGCGCCGGGTGCGGCAATGCGCATCAGCAGCGGATCAATCGCCTGATAGGTCGGCAGCAGGGCATCGTAGGAGTTGTTGAACATGGTCACCGTAAAATCGCGGAGCGCGTGCAGGCGCGGCGTGTTTTCCGTCAGCACGATGACCGCGCTGCTGAAACCATTGCGGCCGGCGACGAAGCCATCGACGGTATTACCAGCGAAGAACAGCGGCGTGGCACCGCCGAAACCGCCCGGCAAGGCCGGTGTACCTGCGAGCAGCGCGGCACCGGCACCACGGCCGTTGAGGATGCCGAAGCCGAAAACAGTGCTCTGCGCCGAGGCGCAACCGGCTGCCGCCAGCAAGGCCAGCGCAAGAATGGAACGCTTCATGTGTTTCTCCTGGATCACGTCGGAACGGAATACGTCTGGGGGAAAGCCGTGCGGACGCCGCCACATTCGACTTTGCTGCCGAAGCTAGCGCGCCGACCGCAACTTGTGCAACCGGTCTTGACGCGGATTCAGGCGCGCTGTCGGCCCCGTTACAGCACCTGGCGCAGGAAAGTCTGCAAGCGTTCGTGTTTCGGCGCGCCAAAAAAGGCTTCCGGCGCGTCTTCGCACAGGATTTCGCCGGCATCCATGAAAATCACCCGATCGGCCACCGCGCGGGCAAAACCCATTTCGTGGGTGACCACGCACATGGTCATGCCCTCAACGGCGAGCTGCTTCATCACTTCCAGCACCTCGCCGACCATTTCCGGGTCGAGCGCGCTGGTCGGTTCGTCGAACAGGATCACTGCCGGCTGCATGGCCAGCGCGCGGGCAATGGCCACCCGCTGCTGCTGACCGCCCGACAACTGCGCCGGATAGCAGTCGTGCTTCTCCGACAGCCCCACTTTTTTCAGCAGCGCCCTTGCCCGCTCTTCGGCCGCAGCGGCCGTGAGCTTCAGCACCTTGATCGGCGCCAGGCTCAGGTTTTCCAGCACGGTGAGGTGCGGAAACAGGTTGAACTGCTGGAACACCATGCCAACGCGCTGACGAAGGCTGCGCAGATCGGCGGAACGCTGATGCAGGACATGGCCATCGACGACGATCTCGCCGCCGGTGATCGCTTCCAGGCCATTGAAGGTGCGCAGCAGGGTCGATTTGCCGGAACCGCTGGGGCCGACGATCACCACCACCTCGCCCGCCTTGACGGACAGCGACGCGCGTTTCAAACCCAGCACGCCGTTCGGATAACGCTTCTCGATGCCGCGTGCCTCGATCAACACGCCGTCATTCATGGTCTGGCTCATCCCTGCACCGCATAGCTTTTTTCAAGCCGGCGCACGGCCACCGACAGCACGCCGGTCAGCAGCAGATACATCAGCGCCACCACGAACCAGACCTCGAAAGGACTGAACGTGGAACTGACCACCTCGCGGCCGGCCTTGGTCAGATCGGTCAGCGCCATCACCGACACCAGCGAGGAATCCTTGATCAGATTGATGGACTGCCCGGCCAGCGGTGGCAGCACCCGCCGGGTCGCCTGCGGCAGGATCACGTAACGCATGATCTGGAAGCCGGACAGGCCGACACTTTGCGCCGCCTCGGTCTGCCCTTTCGGCACCGCTTCGATGCCGGCGCGAACGATTTCCGCCACGTAGGCACCGGTGAACACCGCCAGCGCCACCACGCCGGCCGCGAAGGCGGAAAGTTGCAGCACCGTGCCGATGAAGAAATAGACAATGAAGATCTGCACCAGCAGCGGCGTGCCGCGAATCACTTCGACATAGAACGCCGACAGATCGCGCGCCGCCGGGTTCTTCGACACCCGTCCCAGGCCCACGACCAAGCCCAGCAGCAATGCGAATACCAGCGACAAGGCCGAAATCTTCAGAGTCAGCCACAGGCCGACCAGCAGCGGGCCGGGGCCGATGGCATCGGTCTTGGCGATCACATCGCCTTCAAAGACCAGATCGCCGTTGCCGGCGACGATGGCGCTGAAGCCTGTGAACTGGTGGGTTTCGCTGCCGCGCAGCGCGGTCATCGACAGCTTGCCGTCGTCGGAAACCACGACGAAGCCATCGAACGGTGCTGTCTGATCCTCGCCTTCGGTGGAGATCAGATATTGCGGAATCCGCTCCCAGCGCCAGGTGTAGTCGATGCGCTTGCTGGCCACGTACAGGCCGATGCCGAGCGCGGCCAGCAAAGCGACGGCAAAGCCGTGCCAGAGCCAGCGGGAAAGAGGAGTGGGCATATGCAATTCAAGAGCGAATCCCGTGCCATGACGGGATTGCGGGCCAAAGAGGGAACTTATCGCCCGGACGATACCGGTTTTGCTGGCGGCTGTTAAGGAATGACTGACTTCGGCATCCGCTCATGAACGGCAACGGCTTTTAGCGCGGAGGCGCAGAGGCAACAGAAAGAACGCGGACAGAAGGGAAAGAACATCCGCATTGACCCGATCTTCGTTTTTCTGCGTCCTTTCTGTTGCCTCTGCGCCTTTGCGCCTTTGCGCCTTTGCGCCAAGAATTTTGTTGTTGATCGCTGCACCGATCAAACGGATCCACAACGGCAGTTACCGCCGTTTGCCGGGCCGCACAAAAAATCCCGGGGCCGTTGCCGACCCCGGGATTCCTTGACCAACCTCGGAACTACTTGCCGCGCATCAGTTGCCGAACAGCGGCTCCAGCAAGCGCCGCGTGGTCACCGCGAACGGGGCGCTGACATCGCCCACGGTCAGCACCACCGTGGTGGTGGTGTTGAAGCGGTTCGAGGCGGTTTGCCGCACCACCACGCGATCACCGCTGAGCACGATGCCCGGCACTGATTTGAAGCTGCTGCCGTTGACGCTGTAGCTGCCGCTGCTGATCGAAATCGGCGTCGCGGTGTTGATGCCGGTGATCACCACCGGTGCCGATGTCACCACGGCGTTGCGCAGCACGCCGGTCACCGGCGCGAAGCTGAACGGATCGGGCGAGGTATCCGGCACGAAGATGCCGTTGAAGTTGGCCGTGGCCGTGTTCGACAGCAGGCTGTTGTTGCCAGCGGCATCAACGATGGCTCCAGCACGAACTGCCAGAGTCACCGTACCGTTGGCAGTCATGCCGCTCACCGCCACCGAGTAGCTGCTGCCCGAACCGCTGACGTTGGCCGACGTGGCCCCCGCAGTGCCGCCGAGCACGACATCGGCAGCGTCGAACTGCCCCGTCACTTCGTCGAACTGCACGGTGAACACCACCGGCGGCGTCAGGACCGGATTCGGCTGGCCGCCGCCGACGGCAACGGCCGCCGTCGGTCCGGTGCGGTCGATGGCATAGACCTCGCCTGCGATGAAGCTGCCGTTGCCGGCTCCGACGCCACCCAGCGGCTGACCACCGAGCGTGCCGACAATCGAATCGTCATCGACCACGTCCAGCCGCAGCGTGCCATCGCCGCTGCCGGTACCGACGGTCACCGTGTAGGTGTCGCCGCTGCCGGACACGCTGCTGACCGCAGCACCCGACAAGGCACCTGTGGTGGTCAGCGCGAAGTCGGCGGCATCAACACCGCTGACCGGCGTGCTGAAGGTCACCGTGTAGCCGACCGATGCCGCATTGGTCGGGCTGGCATTGGCGCGAAGCACGCTGACGACGGCCGGCGCAACCCCGACCGGCGCATCGCAGACCGCCCCGCCGGTGAGCTGCAGCGAGAAGCGGCGGATGCTGCCGACGTCGGCTCCGGCGAAATCCTGGACTTCCAGCGCCCAGTTGCCGTCTGCCGACACGCCGTCAAAGCCGCTGAGCGCCGTCGACGGCCGGAACGAGCCCACGAACGGTGCCTGCGCGGTGATGATGGTCTGGATGTTCGGACCGGCGCTTTCGTCGTCGAGCAGCGTCTGGCAGAAGTTGTTGCCGCCGCCGTCGGCATTGTCGATGACCCGGATCACCTGGCCGTTCGGTGCCACCACCCGCACTTCGAGATCGCTGACGAAGGTGTGGTCGATGCCCACCGTCGTGGCACCGATGTTGGCGTTGCAGACATCGCCGTCGATGCGCAGGTTGACGTCGCTGACCGTTCCGACACCGCTGACCGGCAGCAGCGCGCGGACCGCAGCACCTGGTGAATCCGGAATCGGCACGACCGGCCCGGTGTAGCTGAACGACTGCTGCGCACCCGGTGCGCCGGTCGGTGCGGTGAGTGCGGCCACCAGCGGGCTCGACGGCCCGTTGTAGCTCACGTTCACCGAGAAAACGAGCGGCGTGCCGCAGAGCAGCGCGGTGTCGACCCGGAACAGATAAGGCGCGCTGTTGGTGCCCGAGGCACCGACGCCGAGATCGGCATAGGCGGAGGTTGCGTTGACGATCGTCACATTGGCCGTGCTGCTGCTCAGCGTGCCGTTGATGCCGACCGCCGTCGCCGCCCCGTTGTTGGTCACCGGCAGGTTGATCGACCAGGTTTCGTTCGGCTCGATGAAGGCATCACCGTCGCCCACCACCTGCGCGTACGCCGCCGTGCCGGCCGTCAAACTGGGCTGGCCGGTGGCCCCAAGCGAGGCCAGTGCCGGACCCGGCATGACGATGCCGAAGCCGGTGTTGCGATCAACGCCCGGCGCTTCGATGTCGATCGCGGTGGAGGTCAGCACGTTGCGCATTTCCGCCATGGTCAGCGACGGCACGGCCGACTTGACCAGCGCTGCAATCGCTGCGGCATGTGGTGCCGAAGCGGAAGTGCCGTAGAACGGGTCGAAGCCCGGTGCCGAGGTCGACACGCCGTCGGCGGCGGTCAGATCCGGCTTCTGGCGCACCACGCCGCCCGAGAACGTGCGATTGCCCGGCGTCAGTTCCTGACCGGTCGGGCTCAGGATGATGCGGCGCGGGCCGTCGGCGGTGAAGCTTTCGCTGACGTTGACGCTGGTGAACAGGCCCGGGAACGGACCATCGGCGGTGATGCCGTCGAAGGAATCCGCAGCCGGCGTCGCCGCCAGACTGAAGGCATTGGCGGCCGCACTGTGGCCTCGGGTGGAACCGCCGGTGGCCAGCGCCGGATTCACTTCGCCGCGGAACACCTGCACCTGGAAAGCCGGCGTCGTGCTGGTGGTGCCGGGCGCGAACCGGGCAACCACAACCCGCTCGCCGGTGAACGCACCGCCCGCCACGAATTCGACCGGGAAATCGTCGCCGCCGACGCCGTCCTGCGCGTCGACGCTGGCATCGAACACCGTGGTCAGTGCGCCGTTGGTGACGTAGACGTCGTAGTCGGTCGAGGCGAAGCCTTCGTCGAGCGTGAAATGCTCGGCCCAGATCAGGACGACCGGTGTCGTCGCGCCGCCTGCGGTGACCAGCATCGACAGACCGCCATCGCCGAAGTTGTGCAACTGACCGGCCCCGTTGAGCGCAGTCGGCGTTGCCATCGCGGTGGCGAGGAAGCTGCCTTCCCAGACGCCGGAGGTGCCATCGGTGAGATTGCCTTCATTGCCGGCCGACGAGAAATACAGCACGCCGGCCGCGGTCACAGTGTTCACCGCCTGCGCCACCGGGCCGTCCTGCCAGGGCGATTCGTCGAGATAGATGATGTCGTCGACGATGATCGTGCAGCCTGCGGCGGCCAGATCAATGATGTTCTGGGCGAAGCTACCTTCGCCGTTAAATGCCGTGGCGAAGCCCAGCGTCGCGCCCGGGGCCACGTCGTGGATGATTTCCAGCATCGCCGTGCCTTCGTCACCCTCGCCCGCCTGACCCGGCAGCACGAAGATGCCGGCGGGCAGATCGTTGCTGGCCTGAGAGGCGGCCAGCGAGTCGATACCGTCGGAAATCGCGCAGATCATCTGCCCGGCACCGGTGGTGCCGTAGGTCGCGCGGGCAGCGGCAACGCCGTGCGCCTGCACGCCTTCGGAAACCGTCAGCGCATTGGCGACGGGTGTCGACGCGCGGCTACGCGCCGGCGGCGCGGTGATCGGCCCCAGGCCGCGCGCCGCGCTGGTGTGCGCCGGTGCCGCCTGACGGATGCGCTTGACTTCGCGCATCGCCGACAGCGCTTCGAGATCGGACATCGGCAGGCGCACGCGAAGGGTGCGGGTGGCGAAGGCCACCGATTTCGGCGTCACCATCACGCTATCCATGTCGCGCAGCTTTTCGATCACGGCCTTGACGCCGCCATGACTGGCAACGATCAGATCCACCGCCACCCGGCCATCGGCCTCGTTCTTGACGAAGCGGAAATCCGGCAGACCGGACATCCGGGCATCGCCGCGCAGTTTCATCATGCCGAGGAACAGGCGGGCGTCGATCTTGTTCTGGGCGGGCGTTTTCGCCGCCTTGATCTGTTGCAGCAGCGCCATCTGCGCTGCGGCCGATGGTTGCAGCGCAGCAACCGACGTGGATGCTGCTGCCACCGGCGTGACCCGCTTGGCCGGCAGGCCGGCGTGGCCGACCGTTGACAGCGACATCAGCATGCCGAGTGCCGCCGGTGCTGCGAAACGCCGCAGCAAGGCGGCTCCCTGTCCTGCCCAAAGGCGCATGCGCCCGGTGCTTCGCTTGCTCATCTGCGTCATGACGTTCTCCTGATGCCTTGGGCTGCACAAGGCAGCTCGAATGGAATGGCACTGCCGACCGCGCGCGTCCGGCGCATCACACGCCAGCCGTCACGCAGCAGCACGAACGTCGGTACCGCAACCGCGACCCGGAACAGTCTTCCTTCAGGGGCCGCTCAAGGATCAGCGCGCGCAAGCCTCCGCCGGAAACGGGTCCGGAGCGGAATCAAACGCAAAGGTCGGCGCGACGCGCGGGCAAACCCGGCACGACAAGGCGGGATGCCGCCATGAAAAGCGCGATCGCAACACAGTGAAAGCTCCCTGAACGGTCCTGCAGAACACTGTTTTCGAGCCGATGTGCATTGCACCGGCGTTTTCGCTGCAAGCTCCGAACGTAACAGAACCGTCTCAATTGTCCAGACAGGGATTTGCCCGGTTGATCCGGATCATCCATTCGCCAAGGGCTTGGCCGGCAGTACCAGCGTCACCCGCAGCCCGCCGCCTTCGCGATTGCCCAGCGTGATCCGCCCGCCGTGGGCTTCGACAATCTCGCGCGCCAGCGCCAGGCCCAGCCCGGTGCCGCTGCGCTTGGTCGAATAGAACGGCAGCAGGGCATTGGCCAGTACCTGCTCGCTCATGCCCGGGCCGCCGTCGCGAACCTCGATGCGCCACTCGCCCGCCAGGCGCTGGACCGACAAACCCACCGCCTCCGCCGCACTGCCGGATTCATGGGCGTTGCGCAGCAGATTGATCAGCACCTGCTCGATCTGGGCGCGGTCGATGAGCCCCGGTTCGCCGGGAATCGGGCTGTCGACGGTGAACGACCACTGCTCGTGCAGGCTGTCGAGGAAATCGCGCCAGTTCACCGGCTGCGGTTGCGGCGTCGGCAGCTTGGCGAAGCTGGCATAGCCGCCGATAAAGCCGTGCAGGTGCTGCGCCCGTTCGCCGATGGCCCCGAACACGGTGCCGACGCGCGCCAGATCACCCCGGCGCGCAAGCTCTGCACCGGAGTGCGCCATCGACGAAATCGGCGCCAGCGAATTGTTCAGCTCGTGGCTGATGACCCGGATCACCTTTTTCCAGGTCGCCACTTCCTGCCGCGACAATTCCCGCGTCATCCGCCGGAACAGCAGCAATTGATGCGGCTGGCTGGCCAGCCGGAAACCCCGCGTGGACGCGTGATACATCTCTTCCTGCCCCAGCAGTTCAACACCGAACAGCGCGTCTTCGCCGCGTTCCACCGCTTCGCGCAGCGCCGCCGGGCAGGCTTTGAGGATTGCCATGAAGTCGTGGCCGTTCATCGCCCGGCCGTCGTTGAACAGATGGCGGGCCGCGATGTTGGCGTAGGCCACGCGCTGGCCGGCATCGACCAGCACCAGCGCCACCGGCGTGTTCTGGACCACGGTGTCGAGCAGCAATTCCCGCTGCACCAGCCCCTGGCGCTGCTCGCGCAGGGTCGCGCCGAGGGCGTTGTGGGCCTCGGTCAGATCGCCCAGTTCATCACCCCGGCGGCTGACCAGCGAAATGCTGAAATCGCCATCGCGATAGCTGTCGACCAACCCGGTAAGCCCGCGCAGCAGCGAGGTCACCGGCGCGATCAGCGTCTGCGCGCCCCAGAGCAGCAGCGGCGTGCCCACCAGCAGCGCAGCGACGATCGCCACCGCAGGATCGCCGAAGCCTTGGGTGAAACCGGCACCGAGCAGCACGCCCAGCAGCAGCGCCGCCGCAAGTGCGGCAGCGAGCTTGCCTTGGAGGGAGAAGCGGCGTTTCACGGCAAGTTCGGACACGGCGGCGGAATCAGCCTGAAGGCTAACCGACCGCCGCCGGCCGAACTACAGCGCGCTGATCCGCGATTCCTGCTCGGCGAGCGTCGCCAGCTCGGCTTTCTGCTGCGCCACCCGCGCCCGCTCCTTGTCGATCACCGCAGCCGGCGCGCCATTGACGAACTTGTCGCTGGCCAGCCGCGCCTCGTTCATCTTCAGATCGTTCTCAAGCTTGGCTTTCAGCTTGGCCAGACGCGCCAGTTCGGCGGCCTTGTCGATGAGCCCGGCCATCGGCACCAGAATTTTCATGCTGCCGAGCAGCGCGGTGGCCGACTGTGGCGCTTCATCGCTGGCGGTCAGCACGCGGATCGACTCCAGCCGCGCCAGAAAGCTCACCGAATCGGTGAACCGGGCAATCCGCTCGGCATCGGCCGGAGTCGCGTTCTGGATCAGCACCGGCACCGGCTTGCCCGGCGGAATATCCATCTCGCCGCGAATCTGGCGCACACCGAGCATGAAGCCTTTCAGCCATTCCACATCGGCCTCGGCGGCCTCGTCGATCCGCTCCGGATTCGAGACCGGATAGGGCTCCAGCATGATGGTCTTGCCGGTCTTCCCCGCCAGCGGGCCGACGCGCTGCCAGATTTCCTCGGTGATGAACGGCATGATCGGATGCAGCAGCCGCAGCGCCACTTCGAGCACCCGAACCAGCGTGCGCTGCGCGCCGCGCTTGGCCAGTTCGTCCGTGCCCTGCATCACCGGCTTGGTCAGCTCCAGATACCAGTCGCAGTACTCGTTCCAGATGAACTGGTAGAGGCTGGCCGCCAGCAGATCGAAACGGTAATCGGCGAAGTGCTGCGCGGCCTCGGCTTCGAGGCGTTGCAGTTTGGAGATGATCCAGCGGTCGGCAGTCGAGAGCGTGTAAAGCCCCTCTCCCCCCGGGAGAGGGGTTGGGGTGAGGGGCGCTGCTGACTCGCGTAGGCCCCTCTCATCCACCGGCGCTCCCTCACCCCCAGCCCCTCTCCCGGGGGGAGAGGGGGGCACAGCACCGGTCTCGCCATCAAGCGCGCCGACATTGATCAGCACGAAGCGCGAGGCGTTCCAGATCTTGTTGCAGAAATTGCGATAGCCCTCGGCACGCGCAGCATCGAAGCGCACGTCGCGGCCGTTGGTGGCGAGTGCTGCAAAAGTGAAGCGCAACGCATCGACGCCCACGGCTTCGATGCCCTTTGGATAGTCCTTCTTCGTCTTTGCTTCGATCTTCGGTGCTGTGACCGGGTTCATCAGCCCGGTGGTGCGCTTGGCGACGAGATCGGCGAGCGTGATGCCGTCGACGACGTCGAGCGGGTCGAGGACATTGCCCTTCGACTTCGACATCTTGTTGCCTTCCGGATCGCGCACCAGGCCGGTGATGAACACGTCCCGGAACGGCACGTCCTTCTGAAAGTACTCGCCCATCATCACCATCCGGGCAACCCAGAAAAAGATGATGTCAAAGCCGGTGACCAGCACGCTCGATGGGTAGTACTTCTTCAGCGCTTCCGTGTTCTCAGGCCAGCCGAGGGTGGCCATTGGCCAAATGTCGGAGGAAAACCAGGTGTCGAAGACGTCTTCGTCCTGCCGTAGGGCGGGCTTCAGCCCGACGCTGTTGGCCTGCAAATGCGGATATTTCGCACGTACTTCGTCCTCGCTGCGTCCCACGTAGGGATTGCCCGCATCGTCATACCAAGCCGGGATGCGATGGCCCCACCAGAGTTGGCGGCTGATGCACCAGTCCTGGATGTTGTTCAGCCAATGGAAGTAGGTGGTCTTCCAGTTGTCCGGCACGAAGCGGATGCGGCCGGATTCCACCGCGTCGATCGCCGGCTTTGTGATCGCCAGCAGGCCGCCCTTGCCTTCCTTGCCGTCGTGACGCGCTTCGCGGGTCAGATCGACGAACCACTGGTCTGTGAGATATGGCTCCAGCACCGCGCCGCTGCGGTCGCCACGCGGCACTTTCAGCTTGTGGTCGACGATCTTGTCGACCAGGCCGCGCGGGTAGACGGGCTTGGCCGGCTTTTCACCAGCGGCGCTGCTCCCGCCTACTTCGTCATCCCGGCGAACGCCGGGATCCAGTTCCGCACTCGCCGACTCTGGATTCTGGCTTTCGCCGGAATGACAGTATGTGTAAGTCGTATCGGCTTCGAGATCGGCGACGATTTGCTTGCGGGCGGCGAAGCGGTCGAGGCCGGCATATGGCAATTCTCGAAAGTTACTGTCGAACTCTTCGGCAGCTTCTCGATTCGCTCGTTGCGCTAAGTGATAGGCACCGCCGGACTCCAGTAGATCGATTCCGCTCAATCCGCGGCTGTAACTGGCGTGTCGGGCAATATGACCGTCCTTCGTCAGAATATTTATCATCGCCAACTTGTGCCGCTGCCCCAGCGCGTAATCATTGAAATCATGCGCCGGCGTGATCTTCACGCAGCCAGTCCCGAACGCGGGGTCGACGTAATCGTCGGCGACGATCGGAATCTCGCGATTGCATAGCGGCAGCATCACGGTCTTGCCGACCAGATGCCGGTAGCGTTCGTCGTCCGGATGCACCGCCACTGCGGTGTCGCCGAGCATCGTTTCCGGGCGCGTGGTCGCCACCACGATGTAATTCAGCGTCTCGCCTTCGGCGTTGACGTAAGTCGCGCCATCCGCCAGCGGATAGCGGAAGTGCCAAAGCTTGCCGTTTTCCTCTTCCTGCACCACTTCCAGATCGGAAATCGCGGTCTGCAGCACCGGGTCCCAGTTGACCAGGCGTTTTCCGCGATAGATCAGGCCGTCTTCATGCAGGCGCACGAAATGCTCGACCACGGCTTTGGAATAGGCCGGGTCCATGGTGAAAGCTTCGCGGGACCAGTCGACCGACGAGCCCATGCGGCGGATCTGCTGGCTGATGGTGCCGGCGCTGTACTTCTTCCACTCCCAGACCTTGTCGAGGAATTTGTCGCGGCCGAGATCAGCACGCGAAGGCTCGCCGGCCAGCTTCAGATTGCGTTCGACCACCATCTGGGTGGCGATGCCGGCGTGATCGGTGCCGGGCTGCCACAGGGTGTCGAAGCCGGACATGCGGTGATAGCGGGTCAGCGCGTCCATCACCGTGTGCTGGAAGGCGTGACCCATGTGCAGGGTGCCGGTGACGTTCGGCGGCGGGATCATGATCGAGTACGGCTTGCCCGTACCGCTCGGCTGATAACAGCCATCCGCCTCCCATTGCTGGCACCAGCGGGCCTCGATGGGCCGGGGGTCGAAGGTCTTGTCCATGCGGGTTCGTGGTGGTGAGCGGTCGCGGCAGCCGCCGTGGTTCAACCGGCGCTGCAAAGGGGCGATATTGTAGGGCGCGACGCGGCCCGTGACCGGCCCGGTCAGGCGGTTTGCGGCCGGAACCTGCGCAGAAAGCCGCCAGCGGCGGTCACTTGATCTTCAGCGCCTCGGGCGAGGTCTGTTCGCAGCTCGGGCCGCGCCGCACTTCGATGCCGGAAACCTTGTCGTCCCGAAGCACCAGGGTCACCTGATCGCGGTTCTGGCAGGCAAAGCTGACCACGCCGGGGCGTTCGGTGCAGTACAGGAACTGATCCGCTTCGCGCGACTTGCCGGATTCGTCCAGATACTCGCCGGACCGCCGCGAGCAGGCGAAGCCGAGGCCCGACAGCCGCGAATCGGCTTCCGTGGAGGTCAGGCCGTAGTCCACGCGCTTGCGGATGGCGGTGCGGCGATCGGGGTCCGGTGTCTGGCTCAGCAGGCTGCAGGCGGCGAGCAGCGACAGAACACCCGCCGCCAGCGCAGCGCGGACGGTGGAAACGGCAGGCTGGTTCATGTCCGGTGTCCGCTCAGAGGTTGTGGGTGGCGAGTTCGTAGCCGCGATCGCGATAGAACTTGTAGCGCTCGCGCGATTTCGTGCGCGCGGCGGGGTCGGCATCGACGATTTCCAGCACCCGCTCGAAGCGGCTGAAGAAGTCCGGCACGTCCAGCCCCAGGTTGATCATCACGCCGTCATAGGCCGCCGGTGGTTCGTCGGCCCCGATCAGCACCGCCGGCAGCGGTTCCTCGATGGCTTCCGCCTGCCGTTCGTGAGCGATGAAACTGCCCTGCCGGAAGGTCCACAAGGCACTGTCGAGCGCCGCCGCCACGTTCGCGTCGGGCACGTAGGCAAACACCCGCTTGCCGGCAGCGGTGGCCTTGTCGCAGAGCTTGCAGGCCGTCAGCACATGGCTGCTGGCGGCCGCGAAAGCCTCGGTCAGGATGTAGAAGTCGATGCGGGTCACGGGGCGTTGGGCGCGAGACGGGATACGGGGTGCAGGATAGCGGCAACGACAAAAGCGATTTCAGCGCAGAGGCGCAAAGGCAAAAGAAAGGACGCAGAACAACATGAAGTCCGGAAAAGATCCCCTTGGCTGTTTGCAAAAAAGCTTTTTGCTTTCGCTGTCCTTTCTTTTCCCTTTCTTTTCCCTTTGTGCCTTGCGCGCAGCGCCCGTCTTTTTTGACCTTGCTTCAACGCTCACGCACCCGCCCAAAAAAAAGGGCGACCCGAAACGCGGATCGCCCAATCGCTGCCTGCCTCGTGCCGGCGCTGCGCGGAATCGAGTCCGCGCAGCGCCGGGAGAGCCGTATGTGTCTTTAGTTGACGATGCGCATCTGCACGCGACGGTTGTCGGCGCGGCCGGTTTCGTCGTCGTTCGAGGCCACCGGGTTCGCTTCGCCGTAGCCGCGGGCGGTCAGCACGCTCGATGAAACGCCCTTGCCGATCAGGTAGCTGCGCACCGAGTTGGCGCGGGCTTCCGACAGCTTCTGGTTGGCCGCATCGGAACCGATGGCGTCGGTGTAGCCGCCGATCTCGATGCTGAATCCCGGCGAGTCGATGATGGTCTTGGCCACCACATCGAGCACGGTCTGGGAGTCATTGGTCAGCACTGCCTTGTTGAACGCGAAATGCACGTTCTTCAGCACCAGCGACTGGTTCACGGCGCAGCCATTGGCGGTGACCTTCGCACCTGCCGGGGTATTCGGGCACTGGTCGATGCCGTCAGCCACGCCATCACGATCGGTGTCGATCACCGCCGGCTTCGGCGCTTCGATGGTGCAGCCCTTGGCGTCGACATTGGTGCCCGGCGGGGTGTTCGGGCACTGGTCGGCGTAATCCGGCACGCGATCGCCGTCGCTGTCGATCGGGCAACCCTTGGCGTCGACCGTGGCACCGGCTGGCGTGTTCGGGCAGACATCGAGCTTGTCGTTGACGCCGTCCTTGTCGGCGTCGACCGGGCAGCCCTTCAGGTCCACCGGGGTGCCGGTGGGCGTGTTCGGGCAGTTGTCGCGACGATCCGGCACGCCGTCGCCGTCGAAATCGGCCGGCTTGGCTTCGGCCAGCACGTAGCGCAGCGACAGGATCGCCGACTGGCCGTTGTTGCTGGATTCGACGATGTTGCCGGAGCCGCTCGGGCCGGCTTCGAACTGGCCCTTTTCGGTGGCGATGTAGCGGTAATCGACCGACGCGGTCAGGCGGCGGGTCAGATCGACGCCGATACCGGCACCGCCCTGGTAGGCGAACACGGTGTCATGGTCGTTGACCAGCTCATTGCCGGCCGAGCCGACGTTTTCCAGCCAGAGCTGGGAAACGCCGCCGCCGACGCCGATGTAGGGATGCACGGTCTTGAAGAAGCCGCTGTCGGCCTTGACGTCGTACCAGAGGTTGGCGAAGGCGCTGCGGGTGTCCTTGCGGCCGTCGCCTTCATTGCTGAAGCCGGGTCCGAAGATGGTCTTGTAGCGGTCCTGGCGGTAGACCAGTTCCAGTTCCGGGCGCAGACCGTTGGCAAACGAGTAGCCGCTGGTGACACCGCCGAGGAAGCCGGTGTTGTACTTCGACTGGAACTCGCTCTGGGTGCCCAGAATGCCGCCGCCGATGGTCTTGTCGTCGGACTGGCGCTGTTTGGTCGCACCGCCTTCGAGGCCCAGGTACCAGCCGTCGCCGGCGAAGGCCGATCCGGCAGTACCAGCGAGGAATGCAGCGGTGACGGATGCGCACAGGCGGCGTGATGTGAGGTGCATGACAGCTCCTTGCCTTGTTTTCAGGCGTTGGGTTCTTGGGTGGTTGTGAAGCGGGTGAACGGGATCGACCTGCGATCCCGGACGGCGGCAGCGCGCTGGGGGGACGCGCGCTGCCGCCGTTGCTGCCGGCCGGCCCGTTCGTTGCGGGCGCGGCCGTCCAGGTTCAGCTCAAAGGGATTCTTCGAGTTCCTTGATCTGCTGCTCGGCCTTTTCCTTGGTCAGGCCGTACTTCTCCTGCAACTTGCCGATCAGGATGTCGCGCTTGCCTTCGACCAGTGCCAGGTCGTCATCGGTCAGCTCGCCCCACTTGGCCTTGATGTTGCCGGTGAGCTGCTTGAGCTTGCCCTTGATGATGTCTTCATTCATGCGTGTATCTCCTTGTTGTATCTGGATTTTCTGAGTACAGCGGGAGGGGTTGAAGCAGTTGCCGGGTACGACTTACGAACGGCTGGCGACCTTCAGATCACCGGCCTCCACCTTCTTGACGCCGTCGGTGCGGGTGGCGATGGAGATCGCCTTTTCGCGTTCCGCGCCGCTGCTCACCTGGCCGCTCAGGGTCACGCGGCCGTCGTTGGTGGTGACGTTGATCGCCGTGCCCTTGGTGGTTTCATCGGCGATCAGCGCAGCTTTCAGTCGGGTGGTGATCACCGTATCGGTGATCGCTTCGCCGGCCGTGCTGGCGGCCTTGTCGGCATCGCTCACGAAGGTGTCGAGGGCGGTGGGCGCGGCAATCTTGTTGTCGACGCCTTCAACCCCTTCGACGCTGCGCGCCAGTTCTTCGGCCGCTGCCTTGGCCGCGCTGGCCTTGGCGGTACCGGACAGGGTCACAACGCCGTTATTGGTTTCAACCGAGATATCCGCGCCTTCAAGGCGGGCATCGCTGGCCAGACGGCCTTTCAACTTGGCAGTGATGCCGGTATCGCCGATCGCGGCACCAAGCGTGGCGCTTTCCTTCGGTGCTTCGGCGGCGGCGCTGTTCGACAACTGGCCTTCCGGCACCGGCTTGTTGCAGGCGGCGAGGCCAAACGTGGCGATCAGGGCAGCGGCGAACAGGGTCTTGTTGAGCTTGGAATTCATCATGGTGTGTGTCCTCTTGCAGGGATGTGCGTGCGGTGCAGCGGCAGGGAGCGCAGCAATGGCTAAGTTCAGGTCTTGACGCGGCGGCCGAAGATCAGCGACAGCACGGCGAGCACCAGGAACACCAGGAACAGCAGCTTGGCGATGCCGACTGCGGTGCCGGCGATGCCGGAGAAACCGAGCAGGGCCGCGATCAGGGCGATGACGAAAAACACGACGGCGTAATGCAGCATGGGAGTGACTCCTCTATGGATACCGAAGCAGGCTTGAGCGGAACCCGGTTGGGAGACCCGCCCTGCACACCGCCAACCGGCGTGCTGTGCCCAATACATTCCATGCTTCGTGCCAAGTATTTTTCCCTTTATTTTCAAATACTTGTTACACTGTAAAAAGTCATTCTCCGGGCAAGCTGCACGATCGCGCCGTGCGTGTCGTGCAAAATGCAATGCCGAATGAACCGATTGATCGGCGGTCCCGCCGACATCGCGACTCAACACCGAGGAGCACTGCCGTAGTGGCTGCTGACAAGACCGGAGGCCGGGTGCTGGTCGTCGACGACGAAGCCCCGTTGCTGAAAACCTTCCGCTACTGCCTGGAAGACGAGGGCCACGCCGTTGCCACCGCCGCCAGCGGCGAGCAGGCGATGGCGCTGATCCGCAGCCGGGTGTTCGATGTCTGCTTTCTCGATCTCAACCTCGGCGACACCACGGCGCTGGAACTGCTGCCGGCGATCCGCAATGCCGCGCCCTGGCTGCGGGTGGTGATCGTCACGGCGCATTCCTCGGTCGACACCGCCGTGCAGGCGATGCGCGCCGGGGCGGTCGACTATCTGGTCAAGCCCTGCTCGCCGGAACAATTGCGCATCGCGGCGGCCACGCAATTGCACGCGCGGCGTCTGGACCTGCGGCTGGAAGAACTGGAACGCCAGACCGGCAGCGGCAACGATGCCGCCCAGCTCGAAAGCCGCTCGCCGGCAATGGCGGACTTGCTCGACACCGCCCGCCAGGTGGCCGCCAGCGACGCCAACATCCTCGTGCTCGGCGAAAGCGGCACCGGCAAGGGTGTGATCGCCCGCGCCATCCACCGCTGGAGCCCGCGCCACGCGGCACCCTTCATCACCATCAACAGCCCCGGCTTGTCTGGCGAACTGTTTGAAAGCGAGCTGTTCGGCCATCGCAAGGGCGCGTTCACCGGCGCGGTGGCCAACTCGCCGGGCCGGGTCGCGCAGGCCGACGGCGGCACGCTATTTCTGGACGAAATCGGCGAAGTGCCGATCGGCCTGCAAGCCAAGCTGCTGCGTTTTCTTCAGGACAAGCAGTTCGAAAGCCTGGGCGATCCGGTGACCCGGCAGGCCGATGTGCGTCTGGTGGCGGCGACCAATCGCGATCTGAACGGCATGGTCAAGGCCGGCACGTTCCGCGAAGACCTGCTGTACCGGCTCGACGTGATCCGCCTGCACCTGCCGCCGCTCCGCGACCGCATCGACGATCTGCCGACCTTCGCCAAGAGTTTTCTCGACGAATTCATCCGCATCCACCGTGGCCGCGCGCGCGGTTTCAGCGATGAGGCGTTGGCCGCGCTCAGCCGCCACCGCTGGCCGGGCAACATCCGCGAACTGCGCAACGTCATCGAGCGCGCCAGCATCCTGTGCCGGGGCGAATTGATCGAACCGCGCGACCTGGCGCTCGGCGAAGCCGGTGCCGCAGCACCCAGCGCTGCCCGTCCAATCGGCGCGATGAGCCTGGCGGCATTGGAACGCGAACACATCCTCGCTGTCCTTGGCGCAGCCGAAACCCTGGACATCGCCGCCAAGCAGCTCGGCATCGACGCCTCGACCCTGTACCGAAAGCGCCGCCAATACGGCATCTGAACGTAGGTCCGGATTCATCCGGACGCTCTTGATTCGATCCGGGAACAGTCCGGATGAATCCGGACCTACGGGAAAACCCCATTTCTTTCAAGGGACTGCAAGAACTACTTCATCCATGAAAATCCTTCACCGCCTGCTGCTCACCTACGCTGCACTGATTGTTCTCGCCTTCATTGCCGGTGCCTTGCTGGCGCTGGCCTGGGACCGCTTCGAGACCTCGCCCTGGTACCAGATCGGCTTGCTCGCCATCGCCGGCTCGGCGGTCGGCACTTTCGGCCTGCGCTTCGCGATCCAGCAGGCGCAGGCGATGAGCGAGCCGATCCAGCGCATCGCCAAGGCCGCCAAGACCATCGCTGAAGGCGAATTCGACGTGAAAGTCGAAGCTTCGCGGCTGGTCGAAGCCAACATCATGGCCGCCAACTTCAATGCCATGGCGCGGGCGCTGAAAATCTACAAATCGACCTCCATCGACCGCCTGCTCGCCGAACAGCGCCGCAACGACGTGGTGCTCGGTTCGATCGACGACGGCCTGATCATCGTCGACGAAGAGGCCCGCATCGAACGCCTGAACCCGATCGCCGCGCGCCAGCTCGGCACCACCGTGGACCTGGCGATCGGCAAGACCCTGGATTCGCTGCTTGGCGGTGATCGCTTCGATCAGCGCATCGTCAGCGACATCGACAGCCAGCAGCTTTCCCAGGACGACGAACCGGATCTGGTGATCGGCGAAGGCGTCATGCAGCGGCGGCTGGCCGTTGCCCTGACGCCATTCACCGACGAAACCCGGCCGGGGCTGGTGCTGCTGCTCCGGGATGTCACCGAGGAACGCGAGCAGGAAAAGCTGCAAATGGATTTCGTGCTGCGCGCCTCGCACGAGCTGCGTACGCCGGTGTCCGGCCTGCGCATGGCGATGGATCTGCTCGCCGAACGCGCGCCGTTTGCCGCCGATACCCGCGAGGCCGACCTGTTCGAGACCGTGCATACGGAAACCAAGCGTCTGGGTGACTTGGTCACCGACCTGCTCGATGTGTCGCGTCTGAGCCATGCCGATACCCCGCTCAAGCTCGAAGCCGTGCAACTGCCGCAACTGGCGGACGACGCCCGCGCCCGCTTCGAGCCGATGGCGATGGAGCGCCGGCTGACCATCAGCAGCGCGGTTGCCGACGGCCTGCCGGAGTTGCAGCTCGATCCGAACCAGTTCTCGCGGGTGCTCGACAACCTGGTCGCCAACGCCATCCGCCACACGCCACCGGGCGGCGAAATCGGCATCACCGTGGTGGCGGGCTCAGACGCCATCCGCATCGAAGTCCGCGACAGCGGCGAAGGCCTCACCCGCCGGCAACTGGCGCGCATCTTCGAGCCCTTCGTGCAGTTCGGCCGCAACACCGGCGGCGCCGGTCTGGGCCTGACCCTGTCACGCGAGATCGTCGAACGCCACGGCGGCAGGATCGACGTGGCCTCGCAGCGCGGTCAGGGCGCGCGCTTTACCGTCAGCCTGCCGTGGCCGAGCGAGGCGCTGGCGGCTTGATCGAATGGCTCAACTGTCTCTCAGCATTTCCCGCGCCGCGTTCCGCCCCGGCGCGCCGGTCACGCCGCCGCCGGGGTGACAGCCCGAGCCGCAGAGATAAAGCCCGGCCAGCGGCGTCCGGTAATCGGCCCAGCCGGGTACCGGACGCATCGAAAAAAGCTGATGCAGGGCCATCGAGCCGTGGAAGATGTTGCCGCCGGTGAGCGCGAAGCGGCGCTCCAGATCGAGCGGCGTCAGCACTTGCCGGCCCAGAACAGATGCGGCGAAATTCGGCGCGTACTGGTTGACGGCGGCGATGCAGCGATCGGCAAACGGTTCGCGGAGATCATCCCAGTGCAGGCCGTCGGCGAGCTTGTACGGCGCGTACTGCACGAACATCTGCACGATGTGGTGGCCGTCCGGGGCCAAGGTGCGGTCGACCGAGGTCGGAATGGTCAGCTCCAGGATCGGCTCACGCGAAGGCTGGCCGCGCCGGGCGTCGTCGTAGGCGGCTTCGAGATATTCCATCGTCGGGCTGATGTGGATGGTGCCGCGATGCTGCGGACCGACCTCCGCCTTGCCGGGCATGGCGGTGAAATCCGGCAGTTCGGACACCGCCAGATTGATCTTCATCGACGCGCTGCTGTAGTCGATCCGCTCCACCGCCGCGCTGAACGCTGGCGGCAGGGCCGAACCTGGCAGCAGCTTGCGGAAGGTGACTTCGGGCGTGGCATTGGACACCACCGCGCGTGCCCGAAGCACTTCGCCGCCGACCATCCTCACGCCGACAGCGCGACCGGATTCCACCACGATTTCAGCCACTTCCGCGTTACATTTGATGTGAACGCCACGGGCCGTTGCGGCGGCCGCCATAGCCTGGGTGATCGCCCCCATGCCGCCTTCGACATAACCCCAGACGCCGCGCGCGCCACCCGCCGTGCCCATGACGTGGTGCAGCAGCACGTAGCCGGTGCCGGGCGCGGAAATCGGTTGCATGGCTCCGATCACGGCATCGGTGGCCAGCGTGGCTTTCAGCGCGTCGGACTCGAACCAGCGGTCGAGAATCGGCCGCGCGGCACCCGTCAGCAGCTCGATCGCCTGCGGCATTTCATCGCCCAGCGTCTTGATCGCCCGATACAGCCGCCCGCCCCGACGCAGTTCTCGAAAGCGCGCCATCCAGCCACGCGCACGCCAGGAAGCCGGCAGCGGCAGCAGATCGGCCGGCGGCTCGGACAACAGCGGCTCGATGCACTCGGCGATCCGGGTCAGCCAGGCTTCGTACTTCGGGTAGGCATCGGCATCGCGGGCCGAAAACTTGGCGATCTCGCGATGATTGAGCCCTTCGTCCGGCCCCATCATCAGCGAACGGCCATCCGGCAGCGGCGTGAAGCTCGAAGGATTGCGGCCCAGCACCTTGTAGCCGTGCTTGGCCAGTTCCAGTTCCTGCACCACTTCGGGCAGCAGCAGGCTGACCAGATAGGACGCCGTCGACGCCCGATAACCGGGAATGATGTCTTCGGTGACCGCCGCCCCGCCGACCGTGTGGTGCCGTTCCAGCACCAGCACGCGCTTGCCGGCGGCCGCGAGCGTGGCTGCGCAGACCAGGCCGTTGTGACCGGCGCCGATCAGGATTGCATCGTAACTATCGGTATTCATTATCTTTTGCGAAATTCAGGATACGGGAATAACGGCTGCTTGTTGGCGTTCGCTCAATGCAACGATCACGCCGATGACCAGCACCACGGTGCCGGCGATGATCGTCGGGGCCGGCACGGCTCGGGTCCAGACCGCGCCGTAGACAATGCCGGCAATGGTCTCGAACACGATCATCTGGCCGAGCAGCGACGCATCGAGCTGGGTGCTGGCCCTGTTCCACAGCGCGTTCGCGGCCCAGGACGTCGCCACGCCCAGAAACAGGCCCACGGCGACGAACAAGCCCCAGTCGGGCCGGCTCCAGGGCTCGGACGGCGTGCTCAGCGCAAACAGCAGCAGCGCGAACGGCAGCGCCGCCGTGCCTTGCAAGGATGACCACTGCAAGCCGCCGATGCCCGGATACAGACGCATGCGCTGGCCGTTCATCACGCCGTACATCGTCCACAGAGCCAGCGAGCCAAATGCGCAGGCGATGCCGAGCGTTTCATCGGCGCTGCTCGCGGCTGCCACTTCGCCGGCCTTCGGCATGTGCGCCAGCCATAGCCCGGCGAGGATCAGCAGCAGCGCCCAGACATAGCGCAGGCTGAAACCCCGGCCTTCGCGCAGCCGCCCGGCCAGCGACACCGTGACCGGCAGCAGACCAATGATCAGCGTCGGCATCACGTAGCCGGCTTTCTGCACCGCCACGCTGAGCAGCGCGTAATAAAGCAGGTTGCCGGACAGCGTCAGCAGCAGCGCATCGCGCCAGATCGCCGGTTCGTCCAGGCGCGCCCGGCCGCGCTTCCAGAGCAGCGCCAGGGTCAGCAGCGAGGCCAGTCCGTAGGCGATATAGCGGCCAGCGGCCACCGCCAGTCCCGGCCAGTCCGACAGCAGCAGCGGGCCGACGAAGGCGAAACCCCAGATCCAGCAGGCGGCGATGGCCGGCAGCAGGCCACGGCTCATCGCAGGGTCAGCAGGTCGATGGCGACGGTGCGTTCGCCATCGCCCAGCCACACCTGACCATCCTGGATCGTGCAATGCAGTTGCATGGTCCGCTGGGCGAGTTGTGCCAGCGTCACATCGCCGCTGACATGGATTCGCCGCACGCTGAGGTTCTTCGCGCGTGCCAGTTTGGCTTCGGCAAGCTGCCACCAGGGCTCGGCGGCGCGGTTGAAGCCGTAGACGAACACTTGCGCGGCGCGGCCGCAGGCGCGGATGACGTTCTTTTCGTCCGGCTGACCGAGGTCGATCCATTCCTCGATCTGGCCGGTGAGATCCTTGCGCCAGAGATCGGGTTCGTCGGGATCGCTCAGGCCTTTGCCCAGCTCCAGCCGCTCGTGGGCGTGGAGCGCGAACACCAGCACCCGGACCATCATGCGTTCGTCGGTTTCCGACGGATGCCGTGCCAGGGTCAACGGATGTTCGGCATAGTAATGACGGTCCATGTCGGCGATCTGCAACTGCGCCTTGAAGATGGTGGCCTTGAGCGCCATGAGCGGGAAAAAAGTGAACGAATGGTCGATGGTAGCCGCGTTCGACGAACGGCAACGTCCAGCGGCGTCGACGGCTCATCCAGCAGCGCATCGTTGACGTAACTCATCGCTGACTGCACGGCGCTCACGCCCGGCCGGTACCATCGACACCACCATGAAAACCAGCCCGCATTCATTGTTCCAGCAGCGTTCACGCGAGCGTCGGCGCCGGCTTTGCGGGCTCGCCTTCTGCCTGCTGGCCGTGTTGCCGCCGATTGCCGATGCCGCGACGCCGGCCGCCGCTGCCAAGCCGGCTGCGGAGGCAATCTATATCGACCCGCCGAAGCCGAAAGCCCGCCTGCCGCAGCCGGAACTGCGTGTGCCGGCCGACAATTCGGCCGCCGCCGCCCTGTATCCACCGCTGCTCGAAGCCTTCACCGCCGGACGCCTGGACGAAGCCCGGACCTTGGCGCAAGGCTCGGTGGACGCAGCCGAAAAAGCCCACGGCGAGCGCGATTCGCGCGCCCTGGATGCCCGTCTGAACCGCGCCGTGGTCAATCTGGCCGGCGGCAACACCCGCAAGGCCGGCGAGCAGTTCACCACCCTGATCGACGAAGCCTCGGTGATCGGCGGCCTGCGCGCGCCGCAACTGGAAACCGCCTGGTACGGCCTGGGCCTGAGCCTGCTCGCCGCCGGCAATCCGGCCGATGCCGAACGCGCCTTCGCGGCCGCCCTGCAGCAACTGCGCATCGCCGACGGCCTGCATACGCCGGAGCAGATCGGCTATCTCGACGCGATGACCGCCACCGCCAGCGGCCGCGGCCGTCTCGATCTGGCCGACAACTTCCAGTTGCGCCGCATCGAACTTGCCGAGCGCCTGCACGACGAGGCGTCGGTGGAGCGCGCCGACGCCGCCAAGGTGCTGGCCGACTGGTACACCCGCACCGATCGCCACAAGGACGCGCTGCTGGCGCACGCCTACCGGCTCGAAATCCTCTCGCGCGCCTGGGGCCGCGACGATCCAAGACTGGTGCCGGCGCTGCTCGACGAAGCCCGCACCTACGCGCTGGTGATCGACACTTTCCGCGAGCGTCCGGTGGTGGTCCAGACCCGCACCGGAACCATCGTCCAGACCAACGAGCAGCCGCTCAACGTGGCCCTGCGCCTGCTGAAGAAGAACGACGTCAAGCTCAACGGCCCGGATCGCGCCCGGCTGCTGATCCAGGTGGGCGATGTGCACTGGATACAGGGCGACCGCAAGCGCGCCAGTAATGCCTGGCAACTGGCCCAGGCAGCCGATCCTTCGGCGGCGCGCCGCCTGAAACAACCGGAAGCGATCGAGTGGCCCAGCGACTGGCCGACCCAGCCCGGATTGAACGCCGCCGGCCGGCTGGAACTGCGCTTCGCCATCAGCGACCGCGGCCGGGTCAGCAAGGTCGAGGTGGTCAGCATGAACCCGGAAGGCGACCCCAAGGGTCAGGCCCTGGTTGCCGATCTGCGCAAGGCGCTGACCCGCGCCCGCCTCCGCCCCGGTGTTGGCAGCGGCGGTCTCGAAGCGGCCAGCGATGTCCGCTATCAACACCTGTTTCAACCGTCGTCGTAAACTGAACTCGCCCCTGCTGTCGCCGTCCAAGCGGCGTCCACGGAAAGCCTCGCCATGCCGAATCGTCTCCCCCGCCCCATGCTGATTCGCCGGCTCGCGCTGCTCCTGCCCGTGCTGCTCGCCGCCTGCGCCACGCCGCCGCAGCAGCAGAGCCCGCCGCCGACCTCGTTGCCAACGCCGCAAACCCAGCCGCCGAAGCCGCCAACGCCGCCGTCGACAACGCCGCCGAAACCACCCGAGAAAACCTCGGAAAGCGAGTCCAAGGCGTCCAAATCCGAGGCCAGCAAGCAGGCCGAGGCCAAAAAGCAGGCGGAAGCGAAGAAGAAAGCGGAGCAGGAAGCGAAGGCGCAGTCCGCGCAAGGGTCGCCGCCACCGCCGCCACCGGGTTCCACGGCCGGAAAATCACCGCCGCCGGCTGGCACTGCGGCCGCGCAAGCCGGAGGTCCGCCGCCGTCAGTTCCTGGTGATGGCGAAGGCGGCAATCCACCGCAGACCGAGGCCGAAAAGCGCGCCGCCGTCAATCAGCAGATCGACCGCTCGCTGGAAGCCTTCGATGCCCGCATCGCCCGCGAACAGGTGGCCTTGCAGTCTGATCGCGAAGCCGCTGCGGCGGCTGCCAGCACCGTCGGCGGTGGTGGCGGAGCCGGTGGCGACGGTGGCTTGCCCGGCGGCAACGGACCGCCCGGTGGTCCGCCCGGGGGCCCGCCGCCCGGTATCGGTGGCGAGGAAGTGGCTGGCAACGAACCTCCCCCGGGCGGCACAGCGGGCGGTCGGCAGTCGCGCGGCAATCGCCCGGATCTGCCGACGCCGGCCGACATCCCGGATGGTCGCGATGACGACGTCGTCGCCCGGCAGTTGCGCGAAGCGGCCGAGCGCGAAACTGATCTGCCGCTGCGCGAAAAGCTGTGGAAGGAATATCGCGACTACAAGAAGAGGCAATGACCAGCATGAATACCCTGCCCTCGCTGCCTCGCGCTGCCCTGTCCAGCCTGCTGCTGATCGCTGCCCTGGCGCTGGGCGGCTGCGTCAGCACCACGGTCAAGAAGGTCAACAGCGTCAAGGTCGAAACCGCCGTTGCCGAGCTGCCGCCGGAGCAACTGCTGGAAGTGGCGATCATTCCCTTCAACCCCGGCGTGCCGGACACCTTGAAGGAGCAGGAAAAGCAGAACATTTCGCCGGCCGTGCGCGAAGCGGAATCCAAGTACATGGCCCATGTGCTGCGCCAGACCTTGCAGGACAGCGGCTACTGGGGTGCAGCGCGCGTGGTGCCCGCGGCCAGCCCCGGGGCCGATCTGACCATCAAGGGCAAGATTCTGGCGAGCGACGGCGAAATCATGAAGATCGCCATCGAGGCCACCGACGCCACCGGCCGCAAGTGGCTGGACAAGACCTACGAGGAAACCGCCGCCGAGTACGCCTACACCGAAAAACTGCCGGCCGGCAGTGATCCCTTCCAGGATCTGTACAGCCGGGTAGCCAACGATCTGCTGGTCGAGCGCAAATCGCTGAGCGCCGCCAAGCTCAAGGACATCAACCGGGTTGCCGAACTGCGCTTCGCCGCCGATCTGGCACCGGCGCGCTTCGGCGAATACCTGAAGACCGACGGCAAGGGCAGCTACGCGGTGACCCGCCTGCCACCGGAAGGCGACCCCTTCATCACCCGCGTCGACCAGATCCGCAGCCGCGACGAGCTGCTGATCGACACCCTGGACCAGCACTACGGCGCGTTCCGCCAGTCGGTCGGCAAGAGCTACCAGGAGTGGCGCAAGTCCAGCTACCGGGAAGCGCAGGCCTACCGCGAACTGCGCAACCAGGAAATCACGCGCAAGATTCTGGGCGCGGCGGCGGTGATCGGCGGCATCTACGCCGCCACCACGGCCAACAACGCCGGCACGTCGGCGCTGGGCCAGGTCGCGGTGATCGGCGGCATCTACGGCTTCAAGAGCGGGCTCGACAAGGGCTCGGAAAAGAAGATTCACGCCGAGGCGCTGAAGGAACTGACCGGTTCGCTGGGCACCGAAGTTCAGGCCCAGAACGTCGATCTCGACGGCAAGACGGTGAAGCTCAGCGGCTCGGCCGAAGAGCAGTACAACCAGTGGCGCGAGCAACTGCGCGAGCTGTACACCATCGAGACCGGCCTGCCGGCGACGGCACCCAAACCCGCCGCCAAGCCGGCCGCGAAGCCGACGACCACGGGCTCCTGATCGAGACGATGCGTGAACCTGATTCCGACGCCGCCGACAAGCCCGGCGATCGTTTCGAGCGTATTGCGCCGGTTTCGCTGAACGCGGCACCCGCTGCATCGTCCCGCCCGGGAAACGTCGTCGAAGGTGCCACGGTTTCGACGCGGACCTTGCTGATCGGCATCGTCGCGATCCTGCTGCTGGCGGCCGCCTTGCTGTTCGGGCTGCCGGCATTGCGTGTAGCCGGCCCGCCGCCCGCTGCTGCCCCCGCCGTCGCTGCTACGCCGGCTGCCGTGGACGTTGCAAAACCGGCCGCATCGACAACCCCGGCCGCCGACGTCTGGGATGACGAAGCCCTGCTGCGCGCCCGTCAGGAAGCGCAGGAACTGGCGGCGCAGATCGGCAAGCAGATCGAAGACCTGCGCGCCAAGGCCGTGGAACGCTGGGCCACGGCGGCCTTTGCCGAGGCGCAAGCGCAGGTCGCAAAAGCCGCCGCCGCCTTCGAGGCCAAGGATTTCCGCGCTGCCGTGGAAGGCTATCGTGCGGTGTCGGCCAGCCTCAAGACGCTGGAAGCCGACAGCGGACGGCAGCTCGAAGCGGCCCGGGCGGCCGGTGTCGCCGCTTTTGCTGCGGGCGATCTGGACACTGCGACAGCGGCCTTCGAGCTGGCGCTGGCGATCGCGCCGGGCGACCCCGTGGCGATGCGCGGCAAGGCCCGCATCGCCAGTTTTCCGGCCGTGCAGCAGCAGTTGCAGCTCGCCGGCAGCGCCGAGGCCCGAGGCGACAGCGCAGCAGCCGCAAATGCCTGGCGGGCCGCGCTGAAGCTCGATCCGGACACCGAAAGCGCGCGTGCGGCGCTCGCCCGCATCGAGGGCAGCGCCGCCGCCGCGCGCTTCGGCAAAACCATGGCAGCCGCACTCGCTGCGCTCGATGCCGGACGGCTCGATGACGCCGAACGCGAGCTGCAAGCGGCGGCAGCCCAGCGTCCCGGCGATCCGGCGATCGCCGATGCCCGCGCACGCATCGCCCGCGTGCGCCGCGAGCAGCAACTCACTAACTTGAGCACACAGGCGGAAGCCGACAGTGCGGCGGAACAATGGTCGTCTGCGGTCCAGCGCTACGAGGCCGTGCTGGCCATCGACCCCAGCCTCGCTGCCGCCCAGGCCGGACTGAAAAACGCCCGCCCGCGCGCCACGCTGGCGGCGCGGCTCGACGGCTACATCGCCCAGCCGGCCCGGCTCGGCAGCGACGCCGTGCATGCCGAAGCCGCCCAGGTGCTGGCAACGGCAAAAGCGGTCGCCACGCCCGGGCCGCTGCTGCAAAAGCAGATCGCCAGCCTCGATCGCCTGCTGGCGGCGGCAGTGACGCTGCAAGAAATCGACCTGCAATCGGACGACAAGACCGAAGTGACGGTCTACAAGGTCGGTCCGCAGGGCAAATTCAAGAACAAGCGGCTTCAGCTCAAGCCGGGCCGCTATACGGCGGTTGGCGCGCGTCCCGGCTACATCGACGTGCGCGTGGAATTCGAGGTGCTGGCCGGCAGCCCGACGGCACCGGTGGCGATTCGCTGCGAGGAGAAGCTGTGAGCGGCAAGGACGACAACCTGATCCAGCCAGCCGCGTACCGGCCGCCCGGCAGCCACGAACCGGGGCCTCGCGGTCCCGGCTTCCGGCCGTCGCCGATGCTGTTGCTGATCGCAGCATTGCTGGTGGCGCTGCTGCCGATCGGCTTCTTCCTGCTGACCGCACGCTCGGTGGCGGTCACGGTGACACCGACGCCGGACAGCATCAGCCTGTCCGGCGGCATCGCCATCGACTTCGGCAACCGCTATCTGCTGCGGACCGGCGAATTCCGCCTGCGGGCCAGAAAAGACGGCTACAAACCGCTGGATGCCGTGCTGAAAGTGGCCGATGACACCGATCAGGCCGCGTTCACGCTGGAAAAGCTGCCCGGCAAGCTGAAGATCAGCAGCACGCCGGTGGCGATGATCACGGTCGATGGCAAGCCCGCCGGCTCCACACCGCAGGAAGCGCTGGAACTTGAGGCGGGCAAGCATCAACTGAAGCTGAGCGCGCCGCGCCATCAGCCGCAGGACGTCGAGATCGACATCGAAGGACTCGGCAAGACCCAGGAACTGGCCATCACCCTGAAGCCGGGCTGGGCACCGGTGACCGTGTCGTCACGGCCGAGTGGTGCGGAAATCAGCATCGCCGGTCAGGTGCAGGGCAAGACGCCGGGCACGCTCGAACTCGGTGCCGGTGCCGCCGAACTGGAATTCCGCCTGCCCGGCTACAAGACCCGCCGGCTGCCGATTCTGGTGGTCGCCAGCCAGCCGCAGACCCTGCCGGAAGTGCTGCTCGAAACGGCCGATGCCACGGTCGAGCTGAGCAGCACACCCAGCGGGGCGTCGGTGACCGTCGACGGCACATTCCGCGGCCGCACGCCGCTGGCCTTGAGCGTCACGCCTGGCAGCGCCCACAAGCTGGTGTTGAGCCGCGACGGTCATGAAAACGCCGAGGCCCAAGTCAGCTTGGCAGCCGAGGAACGCAAGACACTCAGCCTGAGCCTGAAGCCGATCCTGGGCGTGCTGAAGCTCGAAGTGACGCCTGCGGACGCCACGCTGACGGTCGATGGCACGGTGCGGCCGATCGGCGACGGCCGTCTGGAACTGCCGGCCACCGCGCACCGCATCGAGGTCGCCAAACCGGGCTACAAGCCCTACAGCAGCGAAGTCACGGTGCGGCCGGGGGTCGATCAGAAGCTGGTCATCTCGCTGGTGAGCGAAGCGGAGCTGAAGGCAGCGGCCAATCCACCGCTGATCAACAGCGCCACCATCGGCCTGCGCCTGCGCAAGCTCGCGCCCGGCAGCTTCACCATGGGCACGCCGCGTTCCGATCAGGGCCGGCAGGCCAACGAGGTGCAGCGGCCAGTCAAGCTGACCCGGCCGTTCTATCTGGCCACCACCGAAATCACCAACGCCCAGTTCCGGCAATTCCGTTCCGGGCACACGTCGGGAATCGTCGCCCGCACCTCGCTCGACAACGAAGGCTATCCGGCGGTCCGTGTCGACTGGAGCGACGCCGTCGCCTTCTGCAACTGGTTGAGCGCAAAGGACAATCTGCCCGCCGCCTACAATGCCGACGGCAGCCTGATCCAGCCGCCGACCACCGGCTACCGGCTGCCCACCGAGGCCGAATGGGAGTGGGCGGCGCGCTTTCAGGGCGCTGGCGCGCCGCGTCGCTATCCCTGGGGCAATGCCATGCCGCCGCCGCCCGACAGCGGCAATTTCGCCGATGACAAGGCCGGCACGCTGGTCAACCAGATTCTCGAAGGCTACGACGACGGCTTTGCCGCAACCTCGCCGGTCGGCAAGGGCCTGTCGATCCCGCCGGGCCTGTTCGACATGGGCGGCAATGTCTCCGAATGGGTGCACGATCGCTACGATGGCTCGATCGTGCCGTCGACGGCGGTCGCGACCGATCCGCTGGGGCCGGCGACCGGCGGCGAACATGTGATTCGCGGTTCGAGCTGGCGGCACGGCCGGATCGCCGAACTGCGCCTGGCCTGGCGCGACCATGCGCGCGAGCCGCGCGACGATGTCGGTTTCCGGGTGGCGCGCCATGTCGAATAAGCCGCACAAGAACTTCCGCCGCCAGCAGCGCGCCGATCTCGGCCGCCTGGTGATGATCGGCGTTGCCGCTGCGGTGATGGTGGGGGCTGCGCGCGCAGTCACTGCGCAGGAGGCACCGGCACCCACACCCGCTCCCGAAACGGCACCGGCTCCCCCGCCGGCACCGTCGCCCAGCACCAGCAAGCCCAGCGTCGATGTCTCTGCCGACAACGCCGTCGATTTCCCCGGCGACATCTGAAACCCGAAGATCCCTCATGAAACGCAGCTTTCCCGCCGAATTCGTCTACCAGATCCTGTCGCTGCTGCTGATCGTGGTGGTGATCCACGCTTTCTATGCCGGCGTGGTGCGGCCCAACGCCACCGCCATCCTCATGGCCCAGGCGGCGGCGATCAAGGCCGATCCGGCAGCGGTGTTGCAGACCTCGCTGTGGGTCATCCTCAAGGACTGGGAGCAGGAAGCGGAGGTGATCCTGACGCTCTGGGGCATCGCCATCATGGCCTGGAAGGCGAAGCTGGCCGTGGGCGAACAGCGCATGTTCGAGACCGATCTGCTCGAACTCGCCGAAGGCCAGAGCATCCTCCCCGAAGATGCTCGCCAGTACGCACGCGCGCTCGAAGCACTGCCGGCCGCAGATCGCGAACGCCTGCTGCCGCAGGCACTGCTGACCGCGCTCGGCCGCTTCCGCTCCACCCGCAGCATCCAGGACGTGTCCTCGGCCGTCGACAGCGTCTGCGACGCGCGCGGCGATCGTCTGGATTCCGAGCTGTCGATGGTCCGCTACATTGCCTGGGCGATTCCCTCGATCGGCTTCATCGGCACCGTGCGCGGCATCGGCGATGCGCTTTCGCAAGCGCACAAGGCGGTGGAAGGCGATATCGCCGGGGTCACCGAAGCGCTCGGTGTAGCCTTCAATTCCACCCTGATCGCGCTGCTGCTGTCGATCGTGCTGATGTTCATGCTCTATCAATTGCAGCTGATTCAGGAGCGGCTGACCCTGGACACCCGCGCCTACTGCGAGCGCAAGCTGATCCAGAATCTTCAGGTGCCCTGACCATGCGCGTGCTCGAATTCAACGACGCCGCGCTGACCCTGGCCGATGCCGACCGTGTCCACGCCACCAGCCCCGGTTTCGCCTTTCTCGACGGTCGCAAGCTGGTATTCGGCGAAGCCGCCCGCCAGCAGTTCCGCGCCCAGCCGCGCAAGACCCAGTTCCGCTACTGGTATCAGCTCGATCAGGCACCGCTCGACAGCGCTTTCGGCGACGCCCGCAACCACGCCGATCTGGCCTGGGCGCAGTTGTCCGGCATTCAGGCCAATGGCGGCGACGGCGCGCTGCTGCTGGCGGTACCGGCCAGCTTCGATTCCGGCCAGTTGGGTCTGCTGCTGGCGCTGGCGCGGGCAGCGAAGCTCGATGCCGTCGGCCTCGTCGATGCCGCTGTGGCGGCCGCCAGCACCGTCGATGCGAAAGCGACGATGCTGCATCTCGACGTGCAACTGCACCGCTGGTGGCTGACCCGGATGCGCGCCGGCAGCGACATCGCCCGCAGCGGCGGCGAAGATCTGGCCAAGCCCGGTCTGCTGGCGGTCTGGGATGCCTGCGCCGGGGTGATCGCCGAAGCCTTCGTGCGCCAGACCCGTTTCGATCCGCTGCACAGTGCCGCCACCGAGCAGGCGCTGTACGAACGCCTGCCGAACTGGCTGGCCCAGTTCGGGCGCGGCGCGGCGGTCACCCTGGAACTGCCGGCCGGCCTGCGCAGCCATCGCGCCAGCCTGCCGGCCGATGCCCTGAACGGCGCGCTGGCGGCGATTTCCAGCCGCATTGCCGCCGGCATTGCCGCAGCAGTCACCGATGCCGCCCAGACCGCCGTGCTGCTTTCGGCGCGGGCGGCGGCCGTGCCGGGGCTGATCGAAGCCATTCATGCGGCTTGCGGCGTTCGTCCGCAGGCGCTGGACGCCCAGGCGGTGACGCGCGGCACGCTCGCCCATGCCGAGCGCATTCGCGCCGATGGCGAAGCCCTGCCCTTTGTCACTCGGCTGCCGGCGAGCGGACCAGTGATCGCCGCCGCCGCTGCTGTCGTCGTCGACACCGCGAAACCGGCACCGCCGCCAACCCATCTGCTGGTCGATGACCTCGCCAGCCCCTTGCCGTCGAAAGCCGTCGACGGCGAAGCGCGGCTGCTGGGGCTGAAGCTGCGCGTCGAAAGCGGCCGGCATCTGCTGGTACCGGAAGGCGCGCTGCGCATCGATGGCCGCGTCACCACCGAGCCCACGCGCCTGGCCACCGGCCAGTTGATCGAAACAGCGAGCGGGGCGGTTCGCGTCATCCATGTGCTCGGGCCGCCTGCATGAGTCGCAAGCGGCGCATGCCGGCCGAGCAGGGCTTGTCGTTCCTGGACTGCATCTGCTGCGGTTTCGGGGCGGTGATCCTGATGTTCATGATCGTCAATCACGCCAGCCGCCAGACCTCCCAGCGCGGCAACGAAGAACTGATGGCCAAGATCGACGCCCGCGAAGACGAAGTGCTCGATGGCAAGCAGAAGCTGCTGATCCTGAAAGCCGCACTCGAATCGGTGATCAACGCCACCAAGACCGCGAGCCGCGAAGCCGTGCGCCTGCGAGAGCAGATCAAGTCCGCCACTGCTGCCCTGCCCGATCTGGAAGGCGACAAGACTGCCAGCCGCGTGAAGCTGGAGCAATTGCAGGCCGAGCTGATCGCTCTCGATGCCAAGGTGCAGGCGCTGCGCGCGCAGGCAGCGGAAACGCCGCCGCCGACCCCCGGCAATGCTTCGCGCGAGATCGCGGGCGACGGCACCCGGCAGTATCTGAGTGGCCTGAGCGTCACCGGCAAGCGGGTGGCGATCCTGGTCGACACCTCGGCCAGCATGCTCGGCTACACCATTCTCGACGCCATCCGCACCCGCAATCTTGACGACGCCACCCAGCGCAATGCGGCCAAATGGCGGCGCAGCCTGGCGGCGGTCGACTGGCTGACCTCGCAGTTGCCGAGCGGCAGCCAGTTCCAGCTGATCGCCTTCAACGACACCGCCAAGGCGCTTGGCGGCAGCGGCTGGCAGCCGGTCAGCAAGGCCCGGCTCGACGACGCAGCCCGCCTGCTGCGCGACACCGTGCCGGCGCGCGGCACCAGCCTGCACGCGGCGTTCAGCTCGGTAGCGGCACTCGGCGCGCCGCCGGACCAGATCTTCCTGCTCACCGACGGCCTGCCGACCCAGGGCGCGAGCCCCAAAACCGGCTCGGTGACCGCGCGCCAGCGGCTGGCGCATTTCAACGAAGCGACGCGGCGCATCCCGAACGGTGCGGAAGTGAACGTCATCCTGCTGCCGATGGAAGGCGATCCGCAGGCTGCCGGCGCGTTCTGGCAACTGGCGCGGGCCACCAACGGGGCCTATCTGGCACCGTCGAAGGACTGGCCATGAGCCGCCGCCGCAATGTCGAGCAGTCCGGCATGTCGTTCCTCGACTGCATCTGCTGCGGCTTCGGCGCAGTGATCATCCTGCTGGTGCTGACCAAGTCCGCCGAGCCGGTGATCGCCGAGCAGACGCCGATCACCCTCGCTGCCAAGGACGAGCAGCTCAACAGGATCGCCGAGGAAACCGCCGCCGAACTCGATGCCCTGGAAGCCCAGCTCGCCGCCGCCCAGGAAGGCAAGGCCGCCGCCGGCCGCGAACTGGCCAGCCTGAAAGTCACCGCCGACACCGTGCTCGACAAGACCACCGAGGTGCGCGAGGACAAGACCGTTGCCACCACCATCGAGGAACGGCTGGCCACCGCGCGGCAGACCCTGACCGAGGAAATGCGCCGCCTGCAGGCCTCGGCACCGCGTCAGGCATCGAAACGCGATGTCGCCGGCATTCCCATCGACAGCGAATACGTCATCTTCGTCATCGACACTTCCGGCTCGATGCAGCAGTTCGCCTGGCGTACCGTGGTGCAGAAGATGAACGAGGCACTCAACGCCTACCCGAAGGTCAAGGGCATGCAGGTGATGAGCGACGAGGGCGAGTACATGTACACGACCTACGCCCGGCAATGGATTCCCGACACCCCGGGCCTGCGCAAGACCGTGCTCGAACGCCTGCGCGGCTGGCAGCCGTTCTCCAATTCCAGCCCGGTGGAAGGCATCGAAGTGGCGATCCGCACCTTTGCCGCGCAGGACAAGAAAGTCAGCATCTATGTGTTCGGCGACGACTTCACCGGCTCCTCGGTGGACGCCGTGGTGCGCACCGTGCGGCGCATCAATCCCCGCGATGGTCGCGGACGGCCGCTGGTGCGCATTCACGGCATCGGCTTCCCGACCCAGTACGGCAACAACGGCGCAACCCTGGGCGGCGTCCGCTTTGCCAACCTGATGCGTATTCTCGCGGAAGAGAACGGCGGCACCTTCGTCGGCCTGCAGACCTCGCAATGAACCCTAACCCGTCGCGCATCGTCATCATGCTGGCAGCGCTGGCCCTGCTGGCCGGCTGCGGGCCGAACCGGGTGGAGCCGCCGTCGCGCTTTCCGAGGCCGGTGATGGCACCGATGGCGCTGACTGCCGCGCTCGATGCCGACACCGCGTTCAAGACCTACGTCCACTCCGAAAAGCTGCCGCCGCCCGGTCAGGCCTGGCGGCTGTCGATCGGCCCGGCCTCGGTGGACTGGATGAAAAACTTGCTGGCGGCCGCCTTCGCCGGCTTCAATCCCGACAGCGGAACCGGGGCCGACATCGTCTTCCGGCCGTCGATCGAAAGCGTGCAGTTCTCGACACCGGCGCAGTCGCGCACCGAGTTCTACGAAGCCTGGATCAAGTACAAGGTCGACGTGCTCGACAAAAGCGGCAAGGTCGTCGCCAACTGGCCGATCGCCGCCTACGGCAAGCGCCGCGACCGCGCGCTGACCAGTGCCGAGGAAGGCATGGCCGAGGCCGTCAACAAGGCAATGCGCGACGGTGCCGCCGGGCTGGCGCTCGAACTGCGCGATCCCAAGCGTCTCGGCAGTCTCTTGTATGCACCACCGGCTGTGAACCAGGGGAATGGCAATGCGTCGTGATACTTCGGTGGTCGCTGCAATCGCGGTGCTGGCGCTGGCCCAGTCGGCCTGTGTCAGTTCCAAGGTCGAACAATTCCGCGAAGCACCGACCCGCAGCGTGCAGATCGCCAAGGGTGAATCGGTGGTGATCCTGTCCCGCGGCCAGCACGGCGATCGCGAGACCGAATCGGACTTCAACACCTGTCTGGCCAGTGCCCTGATCAAGGAAGGCCTGCCGGTGATGGCCGAGCAGGTACTGGTCGATGCGCTCTACCCCTGGCTGGAACCGCGCACCGCGCCACTCAATGCCGATGCCCTGCCCACCCTGCTCGACCGCCCCGGTGTCGAAGCCAAGATTCGCGCAGCCGGGGTTCGCTACATGATCTGGATCGACGGCCAGAGCGAAGTCACCGGTTCGGCCGGCGGCCTGTCCTGCGCGGTCGGCCCCGGTTTCGCCGGCTGCTTCGGCTTCGGCATGTGGGACAAGGAATCCGCCTACCGCGCGGAAGTCTGGGACCTGAACCAGCGCTCCAGCGTCGGCAAGGTATCGACCCGCTCCACCGGCACCTCCTATGTGCCGGCCTTCATCGTGCCGATCCCGCTGATCGCCCGGACCCAGACGGCAGCCTGCGATGGCGCGGCGGAGCAGTTGGTGGACTTGGTCAAGCCGGGTTGAGGGCTGTGGTGATGACAGGATTTCGCGCTTTGCCCAAGCTGCTGGTGGGCCTGTGCCTCGGCCTGCTGGCCGGCCTGGCCACTGCCGCCGATCCCGCTCCCGATTGGCGCGCCGCCTGGTCGGTCAGCCCGTCGAGCGTGCGCAACATGAACCGGTTCGCCGCGAGCCAGACCATCCGCCAGATCGTGCGCGTGTCGGCTGCCGGCAACAGCTTGCGCCTGCGTTTCGGCCAGCGTTATGGCCTCGACACCGTGCAATTGACGGCTGTCAGCGTCGGCCTGCGCGCGGAAGGCGCTTCGATTGCACCCGGCAGCCTGCGCAGCGTGACTTTCGGCGGCGCCCGCAGTCTGAACCTCGCCCCCGGTGCCTCAATCAGCAGCGATCCGGTCGCCCTGCCGGTCGCGGCGTTTCAGGATCTGGTGATCAGCGTGTCGGGGTCAGGTGCCCTCGGACAGGTCACGGAACACTACATCGCCCGCGAAACGGCTTACATCAGCACGGCCGCGAACGCCGTCGACCAGCTCGACGCCAGCGGCTTCCGCCGCTCGCCAGCGGGCACACCGGACGCCTTTTTCGTGCTCGAAGCCGTGGATGTGCGGCCGGCAACCGCCAGCCGCACCCTGATTGCCTTCGGCGATTCGATCAGCGACGGCTATATCTCCGCCCTCGGCTCGCCGTTCATCCAGAACACGGCGGGCCTCGGGCTCAACGAGCGTTATCCGGATTTTCTTGCTCAGCGGCTGGCGCAGCGCTTTCCCGGCCGTTACAGCGTGGTCAACGCCGGCATCAGCGGCAATCGCGTGACCGCAGCGGCCTTCCTGCCGCAATACGGTCCGTCGTTACTGGATCGGCTCGATGACGATGTGCTCGCCGTGCCCGGCATCAGCGACGTGATCCTGCTCGAAGGCGGCAACGATCTCGGTTTTGCCACCAGACCGAATGCCGACGCCCTGATCGCCGGCCTCGCCCAGGCCGTCGCCCGCCTGAAAACCGCCGGCCTGCGCGTGCTGCTCGGCACCCTGCTGCCTTCGCGCGGCGCTTTCAATGGCGCGCTGCACGGCCGCCCGGCCGTCGACACGGCACGGCAAGCGGTCAACAATTGGATTCGCAATCAACAACTTGCCGACGGCATCGTCGACTTCGACGCCTGCATCCGCGACCCCGCCCGCCCCGGCTTCCTGCGCCCGGACCTCGACAGCGGCGACAACCTGCACCCCAATGCCGCCGGCTATCAGGCGCTGGCGGCCTGCGTGACGCTGGACTTGCTCGACTGAGCGCGGGCGCGCCCTCATCCAAGGCTGTTCCCGCTTTGGCTGTTCTCTGCGTGAGAAGCCTTTTCGCCTCCTCGACCCACCCCACCCGGGTGGTGCCATCCAGCGAAACGAGCAGGTATTGTTCAAATACGAACTAGGCGACGGCGCAAGTCCCGTCGCCACCTTCAACTCTGCGAGAAAGAACCGTGACCCCGAGCCTGCCCGCCGATATCGTCCGCGCCCGCCGCAATACCTTGGGCGATGCCCTGCGCCGTAGCGCGCGTCGTCATCGCGGCCGGGCCGCACTCTGCTACGGCGATCGGACCTGGAGCTTCGAGGCACTCGATCAGGCCGCCAACCGGGTGGCGCTGTTTTACGCCGGTCTCGGGGTCACGGCTGGCGACCGGGTGCTGAGCTACGGCAAGAACTCCGATGCCTACCTGATCGCCTTTCTCGGCTGCACGCGCCTGGGTGCCATCCATGTGCCGATCAACTACGCGCTGACCGGCGACGAACTGATCTATCTGGTGAAGCAGTCGGGAGCCGTGCTGGTGCTCAGCGATCCGGACCTGGTGGCGAATCTCGCCGTGCTCGGAGCCGATCAACCGACCACTCGCCTGCTGAAAGGCGAGCCGGGCCACGATCTGCTGAGCGTGGCCTTGTCCGGGCCGCTGCCGGATACCGATTTCGCGGTCGATGACACATCCGTTGTCCAGTTCCTCTACACCTCGGGCACCACGGCAGCACCGAAGGGGGCGATGCTGACGCACGGCGGCATCCAGGCCGAGTACCAGACCTGCATCCAGGACCTGGAACTGCGCGAGTCGGACCGCGCGCTGGCGGCGCTGCCGCTGTATCACACGGCCCAGATGCATGTATTCACCATGCCGCACCTGCTGGTTGGCGCTTGGCAGATGATCATCGACGCGCCGGCACCGGCCCGGGTGCTGGAGCTGATCGAGCGCGAGCGCATCACTTCGTTCTTCGCGCCACCGACGGTCTGGATCAGCCTGCTGCGCCACCCGGATTTCGCCACCCGCGATCTGTCGTCGCTGGCAAAGGTCTATTACGGTGCCTCGATCATGCCGGTGCCGGTGCTGCAGGAACTGCGCACCCGGCTGCCGAAGGCCGAGCCGTTCAACTGCTACGGCCAGACCGAGATCGCGCCGATGGCCACGGTGCTGAAACCACACGAGCACGAGGCGCGTCCGGCATCGGCGGGTCGGCCGGTGTTCAACGTCGAAACTCGCGTCGTCGATGACGATTTCAAGGACTGCGCGCCGGGCACGCTGGGCGAGATCGTTCATCGCAGCCCGCAGCTCACCATCGGCTACTGGCAGAAGCCCGAGCAGACCGCCGAAGCCTTCGCCGGCGGCTGGTTCCGCTCCGGCGATCTCGGTTATTTCGATGCCGAGGGCTACCTGTTCATCGCTGATCGCGTCAAGGACGTGATCAACACTGGCGGCGTGCTGGTGGCCAGCCGTGAAGTCGAGGAAGCGCTGCTGACCCACGCTTCAGTGTCGGAAGTGGCCGTGGTGGCGCTGCCGGACCCGAAGTGGATCGAGGCAGTCGCCGCCTTCGTGGTGCTGCGCGATGGCGCTCAGGCCACGGCCGAGGAACTGATCGCCCACTCGAAGACGACACTCGCTCCGTACAAGGTGCCGAAGCAGGTGATTTTCGTGACCAACCTGCCACGCAACACGGCCGGCAAGATCCTGAAACGCGAGCTGCGCAAGGCCCATACCGGCTCGGAAGCCATGTTCGCGACCGGCTGATACCGCCGGGAATCTGAAGCATCAGGAAAGAAGTCAGGGCAATTCGTGATCCACATCACATTGCCGCGTCGGAGATATGAACTGAACCTCACCTGAAAGGGGGAACTCGCGTTCATGCTCACCCTGCCAGCTGCGATCCAGACCTCAAGAGTCCTGGACGCGGCTCGGCGCCAAGGTTCGAGACCCGCAATCGTCATCCGATGCAAGTCCGTTGGGATTCCGATGTGAATCCGCGAGGACTGGCACGTAGCTGCGATGCAGTCTCGGGCCACAACCCCGGACATTCCGGGCCGGCACAGGGGACGCAAGATGTTCATGCAGACGAAAGTTCGGCATATCGGCACGGCTGTGCCCAGCGGTTGCGGCCTGCGGACGCGCGAGGCCGGTCATGGCCATTGATCCCGGTGCCGGCAGCACCCGGGACTATCTGGCGACGCCGGTCCGGCGCGTTGTCGATCGCGCCATGGGCTTCGAGCAGTGGCGCTCAGCCCGCGAACGCGCCGGCCTGATGCCCTATGCGAAATACCTGATCAAACCGCCACGCGCCTCGACCACCCTCCAGTACAGCGACGGCCGCCGTTTCAGCGGCATCAACTTCGCGACCCAGGATTATCTTTCCTTGGCCTCGCACCCGGCGGTGATGACCGCCGCCACCGAAGCGATCCAGCGTTTCGGCGTGCACAGCGCCGGCTCCACCGCGCTGGCCGGCAACGTCCACGAAGCGCTGCGCCTGGAAGCGGAGATCAGCGAACTGCTGCACACCCGCCACACCCTGCTGTTCCCGACCGGCTGGGCCGCCGGCTACGGCGTGATCCGCGGTCTGGTGCGCGAAACCGATCATGTCGTGCTCGATGTGCTGGCTCACAACTGCCTGCAGGAAGGGGCGATGGCGGCCACCCGCAACCTGTACCGGATTCGCCACCGCGATCTGGCAATGACTCGCCACCGCCTGTCGACGATCCGCGCGCATGACCCGGCAAACGCCATCGTGGTGGTCACCGAAGGCATCTTTTCGATGGATGCCGATGTCCCGGACCTGCGCGCCTTCCAGGCCCTGTGCCGCGAATACGAAGCCACCCTGATCGTCGACGTGGCCCACGATCTGGGCTGCATGGGACCGGATGGCAGCGGCCAGATCGGCGTGCAGGGGATGCTCGGCGAGATCGACATCGTCATGGGCTCGTTCTCGAAAACCTTCGCTTCCAACGGCGGTTTCGTGTCCTGCAACAGCCGCGCGATCAAGGAATACCTGCGCTACTACGCGCCGTCGAACACTTTTTCCAACGCCCTGTCGCCGATCCAGATCGCGGTGGTGCAAACCGCGCTCGGCATCGTCCGTGCTCTGGAAGGCGAAGCGCTGCGCCAGCGGCTGCACACGGCGGTGGTGGCGCTGCGCCAGGGCCTGAGCGACGAAGGCCTGCGCCTGTACGGCGAGCCGCACGCGATCGTGCCGATGGCGGTCGGCTCGGAAGCGGTGGCCCGGCGCGCGACCATGCTGGCCGCGCGCAACGACGTGCTGGTGAACCTGTCGGAGTTCCCGGCGGTGCCGATCAACGAATCGCGCTTCCGCCTGCAGGTGATGGCCACCCACGAGCCTGACGATTGCCGCGCGGCCGCCAAGCTCATCGCCACGTCCGTGCGCCAGGCCGAAGCCGACATAGCCGCCGACCGCAGCGGCCGCGAGTTGGAGGCGGCATGAGCAGCACCTCGCTCGACGATGAGGGCAGCATCCTGCCCTCGCGCAGCGCGATGAGCACCTGGACGCGCTGGGTGATCCGCTGGCGTCGGCTGGTGATCGCAGCCACCCTCCTGATCACCCTGGTGGCCGGCGCGCTGGCGGCGAACCTGCGCATCGTCATCGACCCGGCCGCGATCCTGCCGCAGTCGCATCCTTTCGTGGCCTCGAAATCCGTGCTTGAGGGCGTTTTCGGCGAAAAATACTCGCTGCTGGTGACCATCAAGCCGAAAACCGGCAGCGCTGACACCCCGGCCATTCGCGCCAAGGTCGCCGCCCTGACCGAGGCGCTGCTCAAGGATCGCGGCATCATCCGCCACACCTTGCAAAGCACGGCATCGCCGAACACCCGGGCGATCGACGCCTCCGAAGACGGCCTTGCCGTGCGCCCGTTCGCGCGGGTGCTGGACGAAGGCCGGCCGCTGACCGAACTTCTGGCCGAGAACCCGGTGTACGGCGATTTCATCGCCTCCAAGGACGCCGGCACGCTCGCCGTGTTCGCCCAGTTCGACACCGATCCCTATGGTTACGGGGCCATCCTGCGTCGTCTTGAGCCGGCCATCGATGCCATTCGCGACGACAGTGTCAGCGTGCAGGTCGGCGGCCATCTGAAAGTGCTCGGCGAAATCGAGCTGTATTCGGAACGGATGATCGTGCTGCTGCCGCTGGCGATCCTGCTGATTGCGCTGGTGCACTTTGAAGCGTTCCGCAGCGTGCAGGGCCTGGTGCTGCCGCTGGTCACCGCGACCCTGGCGCTGGTCTGGGTGCTCGGCATCATGGGGGCCAGCGGCATCCCGCTCGATGTCTTCAATGCCACCACGCCGATCCTGATCCTGGCGGTGGCCGCCGGCCACGCCGTGCAGATTCTCAAGCGCTATTACGAGGAATACGACCGTCTGGCGCGCGACGGCATGCTGCCGCATCGGGCCAATCGCGAAGCCGTGGTCGCCGCCATCGACAAGGTGGGCCGCTACATGATTCTCGCCAGCGTGGTCGCGGCACTCGGGTTTCTGTCGCTGATGGCGTTCGAGATTCGCACCATCAAGACCTTCGGCTTTTTCACCGGTCTGGGAATCCTGAGCGCGCTGGTCATCGAACTGAGCTTCATTCCGGCGCTGCGCTCGATGCTGCCACCGCCGAAACCGAAGGTCACCGCAAGCGAACGGCCGTCGATCTGGCTGAAGCTGACGCGCTGGATTGCCGCCCATCTGCGCAGCAGCAGCGTGTTCGTCTTCTGGGCGATGGTGGTGTTCATCGGGCTGGCGGCGGTGCCGATGATCGCCGTCGAGAACTCCAACCGCTCCAATTTCGCCGAATGGACCGAGCTGCGCCGCGACGATGCCGCCATCAATTCAGCACTCGGCGGCAGTCAGGTGCTGTATCTGATGATCGACGGCGGCAAGCCTGATGCGATCAAGGATCCTGAGCTGCTGAAAGCCATTGCCGCCATTCAGACGGCGATGGCGCAGCGCGAAGGCGTTGGCAAGACCATCTCCATCGTCGATCTGCTGAAGCGCATGAATCAGGCCATCCAGGGTGGCCAGCCGGCTTTCGACACCCTGCCCGAATCGGCCGCCCAGACCGCTCAGTACCTGCTGTTGTACGGACTGTCCGGCGATTCCCGCGATCTCGACAGCTTCATCGACGAAAGCTATCAGCGCGCGAACCTGAAGATTTTCCTCAAGCGCGATGACTCCACCTGGGTGCAGAACCTGATCAGCTTCGCGCAGTTCCAGGCCCACAAGCATCTGCCGCCCGGCGCCAGCATCATCATCGGCGGCGGTGTTGCCGAAGCCGCTGCGCTCAACGAAGTGCTGGTGCGCGACAAGCTGCTGAACATCGCCCAGATCGCCGCCGTGGTGTTCCTGATCTCATGCCTCGTGTTCCGCTCGCTCGTCGCCGGGGCGCTGGTGATGCTGCCGCTGGCGGTGGCCGTGATCGCCAACTTCGGGCTGCTTGGCTGGCTCGGCATTCCGCTCAACGTGCCGACCTCGCTGATCTCGGCGATGGCGGTCGGCATCGGTGCCGACTACGCCATCTACCTGATCGCCCGCTATCGCGAGGAAGTGCGCCGGGGCAATCCCGATCCGCTGACCACCACCGTCACCACCGCCGGCCAGGCCTGCCTGTATGTGGCCACGGCGGTGGCGGTCGGCTACGGCGTGCTGGCCCTGAGCTTCGGCTTCTACATCCACCAGTGGATGGCGCTGCTGATCGCCTCGGCGATGTTCATCAGCGCCCTCGCCGCCCTGACCCTGATTCCTGCCCTGTTGCATCGCTATCAACCGAGATTCGTCCATGAACGATGATCCGACCCCTGATTGGCCCGACCTGCTGGCGCTCTGCATGCTGGCGCTGGTGCTGACCCTGTCCTACGTCGCCGAAGGCAGCGAAACGAGACAGGCCGCCCGTCACCCGGCCCACGACCGCGGACTCCATTCGACCGGCGATCTGGCCATGAACCTGATCGCGACCGATCCGCCTTCGAGCGACCGGCGTCCCTGAATGTGGCGGCTGTTGCCTGAACGCTGCCGACACGCTTCGGCGTTTTTGTCTGTGGCGCTGAAATTGACGACACTGCGCGGCGCGATGCTCGATCGCTCACTCGCAGGGACGGAACGTCATGATTCAGGCACGATCGTTAAAGGCGCTGTCAGCGTCGCTGCTCGTTCTGCTGCTGCAAGCCTGCGGCGGCGGCGGCACTGAAGCCCCGCCGCCGGAGCCGGCGTTCACTGCCGCCCAGGCTGATCTCGACGACGCCCTCAACTGCACGCCGTTCACCCATCCGGAAAGGCCACCCGTGCTGCTGGTCCACGGCACCACCACCACCGGCAGCGAGCAGTACACGCTGTTCTACACCCCGCAACTGGTCGCACTCGGTTACGACGTCTGCATCGTCACCTATCCCGATCGCGGACTCGGCGACATGCAGGTATCGGCCGAATACATCGTCAATGCCCTGCGCAGCGTGCGCGCGCAAAGCGGCCGCCGGGTGGCGATGATCGGCCACAGCCAGGGCGCGTCGATGCCGCGCTGGGCCCTCAAGTTCTGGCCGTCGGCGCGTGATGCGGTCGAGGATTTCGTGCTGATCGCCGGCCCCAACCACGGCACCACCGTGGCGCTGCTGCCAACGCTCCTCCCCACCCTGCTTGAAACCCTGGGTCTCGGCGCGTTGCCGATCGGCACGCTGCCGGAAGCGCTGTATCAATTCGTTCCGGAATCGGCTTTCGTCACGGCTGTCAATACCGGCGACGAAACCCCCGGCGACATCGACTACAGCTCGATCTACACGCAATTCGACGAACTGGTGCGCCCGGTCTCGCCGGTGGCCACCGCTGCCCTGGACGCGGGCCAGAACAATCCGCGCGTTGCCAACATCCTGCTGCAGGACATCTGCCCCGGTTACCTGAGCACCCATCTCATCATTGGCACCAGCGATCCGATCCCCTTCGCGCTGGCCCTCGACGCCATCAACAACCCCGGCCCAGCGAACGTCACCCGGGCGGGCGGGCCATCGGCGCTGTGTGGCCTGTTGCCGGTCGATGTCACCGCCCTGTTGCAGGCACCGCTGGTGCGCGGGCTGCTGGAGATCGTCGCCTCCGAGTTCGAGAACGGCGTGCCCAACCCGCATCTGGCTGCGCGCGAACCGCCGCTGATGCCCTACGTGGCCGCTGCAACCGGTCCCTGAACCGGCGCTTCCCGATCCGGCTGGCACCGAATCGGCAGGCAAAACGCACCGTTCCAGAAGCAGGGCATCGCTACCTGCTTACCGTGACCCTTGATCGCTGGTTAAGATGCCCGCCCGCGATCGGTCACGGCTTGGGGCGATGCGCCAGCATCCCGGAGTCTGCCGGTCCCCAACTGAACGCCCGCCATGAACGCTGCATTGCCTGCCGATTCAACGCCGCGTCCCGGCCGCATCAAGACCCGCAAGCACAAGCACGCTGCCCGCAACGACCTTCGCCTGTCGATGGACTACGCGCAGTGGTCCGAGCAGGCACAGGCACTTGATGAACTGAGCGGCCGCGCTCGCTGGCGAGTCCGCGAGCGCAGCAACCTGTACGACCACGCGATGATCCGCGCCAAGCTCGACCAGCTGGTCGAACTGCGCGCCAATGGCGACAGTCGCGGCCTGGTCTTCGCGATCGAGGAAGGCGTTCACGGCAATCTTGGCGGCATGGGCAAGCCGGTGCTGTACTCGAAGGCCTACTTCGGCACCAAGAACCTGATCACCGCGTTCGTCGACACCGTCTGCGACACCCTCGAATACCTTGACAGCCTGCCGGAAAGCGAGCTTCCGCTGGCCGTGAAGCTCGACCTGTTCCGCCGCGCCGCGCATTGCTACGGCCGCTCGGCGCTGATGATGTCGAGCGGCGGCATGCTGATGTTCTTCCACTTCGGCGTGGCCAAGGCGCTGTTCGACGAAGGCGTGCTGCCCAACGTGATTTCCGGCTCGAGCGCCGGGGCCATCGTCGCCGCCGTGATCGGCACCCGCAGCGATGCCGAACTGCAAGGCTTCCTGACCCCCGACAACATCTTTTTCGGCGAACCCTGGAGCCCGAACCTGCTGGAGCGGACCACCGGCCTGCGCCGCTTTTTCGGCTCCACCTCGTTCGACGCCACCTTCGACCGCCTGATCCCCGACCTCACTTTCCGCGAAGCCTTCCTGCGCTCGGGCCGCAACATCAGCATTTCGGTCAGCCCCTGTGAACGCCACCAGACGCCGCGCCTGCTCAATGCGATCACCGCGCCGCATGTGCTGATCCGCTCGGCGGTGCGCGCCTCCTGCGCCGTGCCGGGCCTGTTCGAGCCGGTGCAGCTCATGGCCCGGGATGCCCACGGCGAAACCGTGCCCTACTTGAAGGCCCGCTGGATCGACGGCGTGTTCGCCGCCGACCTGCCGGCCAAGCAACTGGCGCGCCTGTACGGCACCAATCACTACCTGGTCAGCTACATCAACCCGGTGCTGATGCCGATGTTCCGCGACCACAAGTTGAAAACCAACTACACCCGGCCGCTGCTCGATCTGGCCAAAAGCTCGGCGCGCGGCCTGCTGAAATCCACTGATGTGATGCTCGGCAAATACCTGCCGACCTCCAGCGCCGGCACCGTCAACAAGATCATCCACGACCTGTTGTCGCAGCAATACACCGGCGACATCAACATCACCCCGGAACGCCGCCTGGTCTCGCCGCTGAAGCTGGTATCGCCAATGACCCGGCTGGAAATCGGCGAGATGCTGCTGGAAGGCCAGCGCCAGACCTGGCCGCGCATCGAGATGATCCGCATGTCATCGCAGATCAGCCGCACGCTGACTGGCATTCTTGCGCGGCATAGTCCGGTTGCTGATGGTGGCGGTAGCCCGGCTTGAGCCGACGTCGCTGCTGGTCATGTTTTGCAGTTGTAAAAACTTGCAGATTCCTTAGTTGCTATGTTTGATCATTAGGGAATGGGTGCGAGGTCGCCGTAACCCGGGGTTGGGCGTACACGCTTACGCTGATGTAAAGCGGGAAAGCCGAAGGCGCATCCCATTTTCCGCGACGCTGCGGATTTCCTGTTTGGCGGGCTCGCGGCAATACAACCGGCCGCTTTCCTGCCCTATTCGGGCTTCAAGAGGCGCTAAAGGAGAACGAAATGATCAGACGACTCAAGATCCGGGGATTTAAGTCCATTACCGAACTGGAAATCGAACTGGGCGTGGTGAATTGCTTCATCGGAGCCAATGGGGTGGGAAAGAGCAACATCCTTGAGGCTATGGGAGTCCTCGGAGCGGCTGCCAATGGCACCGTCGATGACGAGGCATTGTTGCGTCGCGGCGTGCGCCCGGGTCTGCCACGCCTTTTCAAGTCGTCGTTTAAGGGCTTCCACAGCCTCCCGCATATTGGCCTTGAAGCGATTGATAAGACTGGCGCCACCTACCGAGTCAGCTTGCTCAACCCGTTGGAGTCCCCTGAGCCAGCATGGTCCTTCAAGACTGAGACGTTGACAGATGGTGCCGAAACCATCGTGACAGACGGTGTACGCAGCCGAGGAAACCTCAATCCGAAGGCGGGTTTGGCCGCACTCAATATGGTGAACTTACCCACCGATAGCGCAGCCACCCGGCTGTTGCAGCAATTGCAGCAGTTTGCAATCTATTGCCCCAACACGCCAACGCTTCGTGGCCTGTTACCTGACCCTCAAACACGCGAACCGGTGGGCCTAGCAGGTGGGCGGTTGGCCGAGGCAGTGGCTGACCTACGGAAGTGGAGCGACGAAGCACAGAACGAGGTTATGGACGATCTGTTGGGTCTGGTGGACTGGGCGATCGATGTCACCGCATCGCGAAGCGTGCAGGCCTTGCTGTCGCCATCAGTATCGCGCAGCAAGGAGGTCCTGAAGTTTCAAGACCGCTTCATGGCGAGCAATCGCAATGAGCTGACGGCCTTTGACGCAAGCGAGGGCGTGTTGTACGTGCTGTTCACCGCCGCACTTTGTCTGTCTGCACGCGGGCCAAGTCTGATTGCCATCGACAACCTTGACCAGGCCTTGAATCCCAGGTTGGTGACCGCCTTGACTTCGCGGCTGGCTGGCTGGCTAGGCGACGCTGCCGCGCCGCGACAGTTGATGTTCACTGCCCACAACCCGGCCGTGCTGGATGGCCTAGACCTAGACAACGACGACGTACGGCTGTTTGCCGTGGATCGGGACAGCAACGGGCACACTGTCTACCAGCGGCTGGTGCCAACACCTGAGCTGAGGGCGCTAAACAGCAGTTACCCACTTTCACGCCTGTGGATGATGGGCCACCTGGGGGCGGTCCCGAATGTCTGATCTGCTGCGGATTGCACTGGTGGCTGAAGGTGAGACAGAACGCGAGGTGATCGAGGCAGCGCTGAAGGTCATTGTTGCCCCGCGCAACTTCGTATTGACTCAGCTGCAGCCTGAAACAACAAAGCCTGAGATGGGTGGCGGCTGGGGCGGCGTAGTGAAGTGGTGTCAGCAGCTCGCCGCGCGATCACAACCCGGCGGTGGGGCAGTCGAAGCCGACCCCACGTTGTCGAACTTCGATGGCGTGGTGCTGCAGTTAGACGCAGATGTAGCCACCATGGCCTATAGCGACCTTGGAGCATCCTTCACGAGCACCGAGGTTGTCGCGCGTGGATTGCTGCCCTTGCCATGCCCAACCGCTTGCCCACCGGCACCGCTTCCACCCGACTCCCTATTCACGGTGCTCCTATCCTGGTTGAGCCCCGCTACGCCTGGCCCGAGAACCGTAGTTTGCATCCCCGCCATGAACACGGGTGCCTGGCAAGCCGCAGCAAAGTTACCAGCGGGCCACCCACTCTTGGCGGACCTTGAATGCCGCGTCGACATCGAAGACCAGCTACAGCGATTGCCCTTGGCCCTGCGAATCGACAAGAAGAAGCGGAGGAGCCGCTTGGACGCTGCGGCAGCAGTGAATCAGGAATGGACCGCTGTGACCGCCCGCTGCTCGCGTGCCCATATCTTTGACCAGGCCATTCGTGCCGCCTTTCCCTAACCCCCAGTAGGTCGGGAAAGCGGCTTCATCGCGCATCCCGACAGATTCCGCGTCGCCTGTCGCCCCGACCTGGCTGCATCGAACCATTCCGCGCTATCGCGCGGGTAAATTTTTCCTTGAAACGCCCAAGGAAAAGTCACCAAAAGGAATGCGCCCCATCGCTGCGTCGGTTCGCGAGAAGCAGAGGCGCGAACCGATGCCCTGCGCTTCTCGGCCATGTCGGGGCTTTTCGGCTCCTGCCTCGCCCCCTGCAGGGGCCTATCTCGCCATTTCCTGCGATGCTCGGCGCGCTCAATGGGGGATTTATGGCAGAAGCTGCGGCAACCACCACCGCGCATCAAAAGCGTCATTCCGGCGGAGGCCGGAATCCAGAGTCGCGAAGCGCGGCGCTCAAGTGCACTGGATACCGGCTTTCGCCGGTATGACGGGTCGGGATGCGCGGCCATAAACCCGACCGCTTTGCCGCCCTGCACCGGCTGTTGATGGCTTCTCACTGTCCTCGCGTCTTGCGGTACTCGCCAGGCGCGCGATCAAACCAGCGGCGGAAGGCGCGCGTGAAACTGGCGGTGTCGCTGTAGCCCAGTTGCAGTGCCATCTCGTCGAGCTTCATCTCGGTGCCCGTCAGGAGCTGAACCGCGAGTTGCCGACGCTCAGTGTCGATCAAATCGCGAAAGCTGGTCTTTTCCTCTTCCAGCTTGCGACGCAGGCTGCGCGGTGACATTGCAAGCTGCTGGGCGACAGCGTCGATCGACGCGACCAGCCCGAGCGGCCCGAGGATCAGTTGACGGACCTGTCCGGCGATGCCGGCGACCTGGCGACGTTCCAGCTGGGCACGGCACTGATCCTCCAGCAGGCGCACCAGGTGCGGGTCGTACATCGGCAGGAGCATTTCCGCGTCCTGTCGCCGCAGCACGATGGCATTGCGCGGGCATCCGTATCGGGGGGCGACACCGCACAACGATTCGATACGCGCGGCGTGATCGGGCGCGCGGCCCTGATATTCGATTCTCTTGACCGGAATGCCGGACAGTCCGAGTTCGCGGAGCAGCTGGATCCCGGTCGCCGTATCGCGCTCCAGCAGAAACTGGCGGAGGTGCTGGGGGATGGCATCAGGATCGGCGGAGACGGCGAACTCCTCGGCGTCGGACCAGGTCGCGAACCGGCAGTAAGCCGTACTCAGCGGCAGGTAGCGGATCGCGAAGTCGAAAGCCTCGTGCAGCGTACGGCTGATGCGCAGCGCGAAGCCCCAGATGCCGAACGTGGAGACGTTGTACTGAAGCCCCAACTCGAATCCCAGCGCCGGCACCTCGGGCAGCGCCAGAATCAGGTTCTCGATCAGGCGCATCTCCTGCTGCCGCTCGATCAGCACATCGGCCTCGTGCAACTGGGCCTCCCGGATGCCGGTGCCCGTCAGGCAGGTTTCCACGTCCACGCCGTAGCGCGCGGCGAAGTTGACCATGACCTGGCCGATCGCCATCGGGTGGCGGATGCGCGTGTCCTCGGACAATCCCGTTCCCTCTTTTGCTGCGGTGATCCCGGTCTCGCCACGGCTGGCCGGAAATGCGTCGATGCAGGCCCGCAATGTCCTGTAACGCAAGGCCGCTCGCGCCTAAGGTTGTCCATCGTCAAACCGGATGGGGAGCATGTCATGCAACAGGATCTGAACGCACTGAACAAGCAGGCCATCGCCACAGCCCGGGAATACACCGGCGAGGTGGCGTGGCCGACAGTGCTGCTCGTGGTCCTGGTGCTGGCGGCCTACATCGCGAATCTCGCCTTGTTCGCGAACGGACTGTTGCCCCTGTGGGCGGCGATCCCGATCTGTGCGGTGCTAACCTACCTGTCGTACACGCCGCTGCACGAGGCGGCGCACGGCAACATCCACGGTGGCCAGGATCGCTGGCAATGGCTCAACGATCTCTGTGGATATCTGGTGGCGCCGCTGATCAGCATTCCGTTCTCCACGCACCGGGTGGAGCATTTCACGCACCACCGTTACACCAACCAGCCGGACAAGGATCCTGATTTCACCGTCAGCGGCATGCGGAGCGGATTGCTGGCGGTCGTGCTTGTCGGTCTCCGCTTCCTGTGGATGCAGAACACTTTTCTGTTCCGCGATTACTGGGCAACCGCCTCGCTCCGGGAGCGGGTGATCTACTGGACGGAAGTGTCGGTCTCGATCGGCTGGCGCGTGGCCTTCGTGTTGCTGGTAGCGCGCGAGTCGGACCTCACGATGATCCTGGTCGGCTATCTGCTCGGCGCTTACTTCACCGTGTACTGGTTTGCCTATCGCCCTCACCACCCCTACGAGGATGCGAGCCGGTATCGCAACACCAACAGCCTGATCATGCCGCCGTGGATGAAGCCGCTGGAGTGGTTCTGGATGGGACAGAACCTGCACTCGATCCACCATCTGTTTCCGCGCGTGCCGTTCTATCGCTACCACGTCCTGCACCAGCGCATCGAACCGGCTCTGCGGGCGCACGGGACGCCGATCATCGGGGTTTTCAGCCGTCGCGAGCGATAGCGGCAGCTCAAACCGGCCTGCTCAGCCCGAGTGGGCCGGGGAAGCCGCTTTTCGCGCATCCCGATGGATTGGGCACTGCTCGGTGGTCTGGGTGAACTGACCTCATCGAACTAATCGGGCTAACACTGCCGCGTAGGCAGGTCAGAAATTCGGCTATGCCTTGATCGATGGGTCGACAGGGCTCACGGCCGCGTAGGTGAGCAGCGCAGAAATGAACCCGCGGTGAGTTGCGCGTGACCCGCCTGCTACGCGGCAGTGGTCGGCCGTCGCAAGGACTGGATCACCAGATCGAGAATCATCAGACCAGCCCCGAGCGTGATCGCCATGTCGGCGACGTTGAACGCCGCGAAGTGCCATTCGCCGACGAAGAACTGGATGAAGTCAAGCACGTAGCCGCGCGTGGCGCGGTCGATGGCGTTGCCGAGCGCGCCGCCGAGCACGAACACGAAGGCCAGCGCGTTCAGCAACTGGCCGTGGCGATTGGTGCGCAGCCACCACAGGATGCCGATGCTGACCGCCACGCTCAGCACGATGAACATCGCAGCGGGTGCGGTGTTCAGCATCGAGAACGCCGCGCCGGTGTTGTGCAGGCGTATCAGATTGAAGTGCGAAATCACCGGGATCGAGTCGTACAGCACCAGCGACTTGCCGACGAAATATTTGGTGATCTGATCGACCACGATCACGAAGGCGGCAATCCACAGCAGCCGCAGATTGTCGAACGGCGGCTTCGCGGTCTTGGCCTCAGACATGACGTCGCGCCTCGCCCGGACCGTCGATGTTGCTGATGCAGCGGCCGCACAGCGCCGGATGGGCGGCGTGGCTGCCGACATCGGGGCGGCGGTGCCAGCAGCGGCTGCACTTGTCGGCGGTGGTCGCGGTTGCGGCGATCCAGATCGACTGGCCGTTTTCGAGCTTCGCCTCGCTGGCCGTCGCCGGCTTCCGCGACAGCGGCTGAGCGCTGGCACCCGAGGTGATGAACCAGAAGCGCAGTTCGTCCCCGACCGTCGCCAGCGCGTCCTGCGCGGCACCTTTGGCATAGATCGCGACATCGGCATCAAGTGCGGAGCCAATGGTGCCAGCGGCACGCAGGGTTTCCAGTTCCTTCTTCACGGCTTCGCGGGCGGCGAGCAGCGTGGTCCAGGCATCGCTGGCGGGCAGGCTCGACGTCGGCAGCGCGTACCAAGTCTGGATGAACACCGTCTGGCTGCGATCACCCGGCAACAGCTTCCAGATTTCATCGGCCGTGAACGACAGGATCGGCGCGATCCAGCGCACCATCGCCTCTGCAATATGCAGCAGCACAGTCTGCGCCGAACGGCGCGCGTGGCTGGCTTCCGGCAGCGTGTACAGCCGGTCCTTGAGCACGTCCAGATACAGGCTGCCGAGGTCGACTGCGCAATAGTTGTGCAGCAGTTGATAGACCTGATGGAACTGCTTGGCACTGTAGGCGGCCATGATCTCGCCCTGCACGCGGGCCAGCTCGGAGAGCGCCCAGCGGTCCATCGACAGCATCTGCTCGGGTGCGACCGTATGCAGCGTCGGATCGAAGCCGTGCAGGTTCGAGAGCAGGTAACGCACCGTGTTGCGGATACGGCGATAGGCGTCGGCAATGCGCTTCAGCAGGTTGTCGCTGATCGCGATCTCGCCCGAATAGTCGCTGGCCGCGACCCACAGGCGCAGCACATCGGCACCCAGGGTCTTGGTCACTGACTGCGGGGCGACGACATTGCCCAGCGACTTCGACATCTTGTTGCCCTTCTCATCAACCGTGAAGCCGTGCGTCAGCACCGCCTTGTACGGCGAGCGACCACGCATCGCGACCGAGGTCAGCAAGGACGACTGGAACCAGCCGCGATGCTGGTCCGAGCCTTCCAGATACATGTCGGCCTGCGGCGCCAGACCATCGGTATCGAGCTTGTCGGGATGGTTGGCGACGAAGCTGCACTGATGCACCGAGCCGGAATCGAACCAGACGTCGAGGGTGTCCGGGCACTTGTCGTAGTGTTCGGCGTCGGTCGTGATCCAGTCGGACACCGACGATCCGAACCAGGCTTCTAGGCCCTTGGCTTCGACGGCATCGGCGACTTTCGCGAGCAGCGATTCGGAATCCGGATGCAGCGTCTGCGTGCGGCGGTCGACGAGGACGGCCATCGGCACGCCCCAGGTGCGCTGCCGCGAGATACACCAGTCCGGACGCTCGGCGACCATGCCGCGAATGCGGTCCTCGCCCCAGGCGGGGATCCATTCGGTCTTGGCAATCGCATCGAGCGCCTTGGCGCGCAGACCGTTGCCGTCCATCGACACGAACCACTGCGGCGTAGCGCGGAAGATCAGCGGCGTCTTGTGACGCCAGCAGTGCGGGTAGCTGTGATCGAACTCGGCGACGTGGACCAGCGCGCCAGCGTCGCGCAGCGCGTTGATCACCGGCTCGTCGACCTTGCGCACATACAGGCCACCGACCACCGGCGTGCCGGCGACATAGACGCCGGTGCCCATCAGCGGGCTTTCGACGGCGATGCCGTTTGCGACGCCGATGTTGTAGTCGTCGACGCCATGCGCGGGTGCCGTGTGGACCAGACCCGTGCCGGCGTCGAGGGTGACGTGATCGCCGCAGAGGATCGGCTTCGCGCCACCTTCGGTATCAAAGGGATGCGCATAGGTAAGCCCTTCAAGGAATCCGCCTTTGACCTTTCCAAGCACAACCGGGGTATCAATCCCGTAACGCTTCGCGCAGGCTTCCAGCAAGCCTTCGGCCAGTACCAGACGACCCTGCTCGCCCATCTCGACCAGCACGTAGTCGAGTTCCGGATTGACCGACGTCGCCTTGTTGGCCGGGATGGTCCACGGCGTGGTGGTCCAGATCACATAGCGAATGGTCGCCTCGCCGCTGGCACCGAACAGCGCGGCAAGCGCGGCTGAATCGGTGGAAGCGAAGCCGACATCGATCGCAAAGCTGGTCTTGTCCTGGTACTCGACCTCCGCCTCCGCCAGCGACGACCCGCAATCCAGACACCAGTGCACCGGCTTGAAACCACGGGTGACGTGACCGTTGGCGACGATGCGCGACAGCACCCGCAGTTGCTCGGCCTCGAACTTCGGGTCCATCGTCAGATAGGGCTTTTCCCAGTCGGCGAGCACGCCCAGGCGCTTGAAATCGGCGCGCTGACGGGCGATCTGCTCGCCAGCGTACTTGCGGCACTCGGCGCGGAATTCGGCGGCGTTGAGCTTGTCGCCGACCTTGCCGAACTTCTTTTCGACTTGCAGTTCGATGGGCAGGCCGTGGCAGTCCCAGCCTGGCGTGAACGGCGCGTGGAAGCCGTCGAGGCGCGCGGCCTTGACGATCATGTCCTTCAGCACCTTGTTGACCGCGTGGCCAATGTGGATGTCGCCGTTGGCGTACGGCGGGCCGTCGATGAACCAGTAATCCGGCCGGTCTTTCGTCGCCGCGTCGATCTGCGCGTACAGGCCCTCGCCTTCCCAGGCTTCCAGCATCTTTGGCTCGCGCACGGCCAGACCAGCCTGCATCGGGAACTCCGTCTGCGGCAGGTTCAGCGTCTGCTTGTAGTCGGCGGGTGCAGCGGCATCTTTCACGGTGTCGTTCACGAGGAGGGCATCAGCTCAGCAGTGAAATGGGTGCGCGCATCAAGGCCATCGGCCTGCATCTGCGCGGCAAGTGCATCGAGCCCGTCAAACTTGAGCTGCGGACGCAGGAACTGGTGGAATTCGATGGCGATTTCCTGACCGTACAGGTTCGGCTTCACGTCGAAGACATGGGTTTCGAGCAGGCAGGTGGTCAGGCCCAGGGTCGGCCGGACGCCAAGGCTGGCGACACCCGGAAGACCGTCCGGCGCATCAGCCCAGTAAGCCTTGACCGCATAAACGCCATGCGCGAGTGCAGGCGGGCGACCGAGATGCAGGTTGGCAGTGGCCATACCGAGTTCGCGGCCGAGCTTCAGACCATGGCGGACGCGGCCGGTGATCCGGTAGCGGCGGGCAAGCAGGCGTGCCACGGCATCGAGATCGGGCAAGCCCAGCGCCGTCCGCAGGGCCGTGGAACTGCTGCGCTCGCCGTCGAGCGTCACCGTGCCGAGGCCGTCGGCAGTGAAGCCGGCCGTCGACCCGATCGCCTTCAACAGCGCCAGATCGCCAACCCGCTTGGCGCCAAAGCGGAAATCGTCGCCGACGATCACCGCACGCGCGCCCAGGCCATCGACCAGCACCTGCTGCACGAAGGCGTCGGCGCTCATCGCCGCGAGTCGCGGACCGAACGGCAGCAGCAGCACGCGCTCGACACCGAAAGCCGCGAGATCGCGCAGCTTGCCGCGAAGATCGGCGATGCGCGGCGGCGGGTTGTCGCGCTGGAAATATTCGCGCGGCATCGGCTCGAAAGTGACCACCGTCAGTGGCACGCGGTGCTCGGCGGCCAGGCTGCGCAGCCGCGCGATCAGCGCCTGATGACCGCGATGCAGGCCATCGAAGTTGCCGATCGACACCACGCTGCCGCGATGTCGCGGCGCGAGGTTGTGCAGTCCGCGGATCAGCTCCATCGACTTGTGATTACTCGGGAAAGACGCTGATTATAAAGGCGGATCAGCCCCTCAGCCGCGCGGGGCGGCACGGAAGTGGCGCGCCCGCAGACCGCTGGCCGCCAGCACCCCGAAATAGACCGCCATCGCCGCCCCGATCAGCACCAGCATCCGCCCACCGCGTGCCCATTCGCCCGCTGCGAGCCAGCTCGCCAGATCGCCGGCCAGCCAGAGCACAGCCGCCCCCATCGCCAGATTCGCCGCGATCAGGCGCAGCCAGAACAGGCCCCAGCCGGGCTGGCTGCGGTAGATGCCGTCGCGCTTCAGACGCCAGAACAGCAGCGCGCCGTTGATGCAGGCGGTCAGCGAGGTCGAGATTGCCAGACCCACATGCGCGCCTTCGAAAGCATGCAGCTTGGCGTAGACGAACAAGGCGAGGCTGAGCGCCATGCCGATCACGAGGCTTACGATCGCGAAGCGCACCGGCGTCTTCGTTTCCTGGCGCGCGTAGAAGCCCGGCACCAGCACTTTCACGAAGGAAAAGCCCATGAAGCCGGCACCGTAGGCCCACAGCGCCCAGGTGGTCATGCGCACGTCCTGCGCGGTGAAGGCACCGTGGCCGTAGACCGTCGACACCAGCGGCCCGGCCAGCAGGCAGAGGCCGAGGGCCGCCGGCAAGCCGATCAGCAGGATCACCCGCAGGCTCCAGTCGAGCGTCGCCGAGAACGCTTCCGGGGTCTTTTTCGCGTGCTGGGCGGACAAGGCCGGCAAGATCGCGGTGCCGACGGCGATCGAAAAGATGCCGAGCGGAAATTCCATCAACCGGTTCGCGTAGTAAAGCCAGCTCACCGAGCCGCTGCCGATGTGGGTCGACAGATTGGTGTTGAGCAAGAGCGAAATCTGCGCCACCGAGGAGCCGATCATCACCGGCACCATCAAGGTGACGATGCGCTTCACGCGGCCATCGCCCCAGGCCCAGCGCGGCTTCGGCAGCAGCTTGAGCTTGGCCATCAACGGCAACTGGAACGCGAACTGGAGGATGCCGGCCACGAACACGGCGTACGCCAGTACCTGCACCGAGTTGGCGTCGATGAACGCGGTGGCAATCAGACACAGGTTCAGGATCACCGGGGTCGCCGCCGGCACCGCGAACTTGCCGTAGGCGTTGAGCACACCGCCGGCCATCGAGGTCAGCGAGATGAACATCAGGTACGGAAAGGTCCAGCGCAGCAACTCGGTGCCGAGCGCGTTCTGGGCCGGATCAGCCGTGAAGCCGGAGGCGAACAGCCAGACCAGCAAAGGGGCACCAAGGCAGCCGATCACGGTGACGATGCTCAACACGCCGCCCAGCGTGCCGAGTACCACCGCCACCATGTCGCGGGCATCGTCATGGCTGCCGGTGGTCTTCACTTCGGTGAACACCGGCACGAAGGCCTGACTGAACGCGCCTTCGGCGAACATCCGGCGGCCGAAGTTCGGGATCATCAGCGCCACCAGGAAAGCGTCCATGGCAGCGCCCGCACCGAAGGCGGTGGCCAGCATGATTTCGCGAACGAAACCGAGCAGGCGCGACAGCAGGGTCAGCAGGCTGACGACGCCGCTGGACTTGAGCAGGCTTTTCGACATTGATTGGGCGGACGCGTCGGGGCTGGCAAAAACTGAAAAGCGATCTCACGCAGAGAACGCAAAGGACGCGGAGAACTGCAAGAACATTGAGCGAAAAGCTGTTCAGGCCTTTCTCTGCGATCTTTGCGTTCTCCGCGTGATGCACGCTGAAAGTGGTCGACGCGTTGACAGGCCGCGAGTCGACGAAGATACTAGCGCGCTTCGATTTTGTCAGTTGCCGATTTACGGCTTCCGTCGAATCGCCGGTCGGCCTTTCTGGCCCGTCACACCATCGAAATCGCTTTGAGGAGTTTTCACCTTGGCCAACACCCCGCAGGCGCGCAAGCGCGCACGCCAGTCCGAACAGAACCGCGAGCGCAATGCCAGCCAGCGCTCGATGATCCGCAGCACCATCAAGAAGGTTATCGCCGCCATTGAGGCGAAGACCAAGGCCGAAGCCGAAGCCGCCTACACCGCCATGGTGCCGGTGCTGGATCGCTACTCGAACCGCGGCCTGATCCACAAGAACAAGGCCGCTCGCCACAAGAGCCGCCTGCTGGCGCATATCAACGCGCTCGCCTAATAGCATCAGGCTGCAACGAAAAACGCGACCTTCGGGTCGCGTTTTTCGTTGTGCCGGGAATGTAGGGCGGGTCACGACCCGCCATGACGTTCGCGCCAAGACCCAAACGGCGGGTCGCGACCTGCCCTACTCCTTGCGCGGTGCCATCGGCCGCAACACCGGCGCGGCACCACCAGTCGGTGCGACGTGGCTGTCGTCTTCCGGTGAGCCGAACCAGCGGGTGGCCCGTTCGCCGATCCTTTGCAGGTAGGTGAACAGCACCGGCACCACGACCAGGGTCAGCAGGCTGGACGTGATCACGCCGCCAATCACTGCGCGGCCCATTGCGGCATTGGTTTCGCCACCGGCGCCGCTGCCGATCGCCATCGGCAACATGCCGAAGATCATGGCCAGCGTGGTCATGATGATCGGCCGCAGGCGCACCTGACCGGCATCGAGCAGGGCTTGCCGCAGTGAACGCCCTTCGCGCAAGCCCTGATTGGCAAAGTCCACCAGCAGGATCGCGTTCTTGGTCACCAGGCCCATCAGCATGATGAAGCCGATGATCGAGAACATGTTCAGCGTGGTGCCGGTCACCAGCAGGGCGATGAACACCCCGGCCAGCGACAGCGGCAAGGACACCATGATCGCGATCGGTTGCAGGAAGCTGCCGAACTGCGAGGCGAGGATCAGGTAGATGAAGATCACCGCCAGCCCCATCGCGGCGAGCGCGGCGGCACCGGATTCGTCCTGATCGGCCTGCTGGCCGCCGATGTCCCAGCGATAACCCGGCGGCAGCGCCCAGCCGTTGACGATCTTCTTGACGTCTTCGCCGACATCGCCCGCCGGCCGGCCTTCGGCATTGGCGTAGATCGATACCCGGCGCTGCAAGTTCTGGCGCTTGATCTGCTGCGGGCTGGTGGTCGGCACGAAGTCGGCAACCTGGCGCAGCGGCACCAGCATCGGCGTGCCATCGGCGTTCAGTCGGGTGCTGGTCAGCGCCAAATTGCCGAGATCGCTGGCAATCTCGCGATTTTCGCGCGGCAGGCGAACGATCACTTCGTAGTTCTGACCGTCCGGCGCCAGCCAGTAGCTGATCTGGTCACCCGCCACCAGCGGCCGCAGCGCAGCACCGATGCGGGCATTGGTCAGACCCAGATCGCTGGCCAGTTCCTGATTGATGCGCACTGCGATACCCGGGCTTTCGCCTTTTTCGCTGCTTTCGAGATCGGAAATGCCCTTGACCTTGCGCATCTCGGCGATCACGCCCTGGGTGATCTCGGTGAGCTTGGTCGGGTCCGGTCCCAGCAGGGAGATGAAGATCGAACCACCGAAACCGACGGTGAGATCAATGCCGGCCACCTGCTTGATCCGCTCGCGTATCGCTTTCTCGATGTCTTTCTGCGGCCGACGATGCGTCACCGCACGGTCGGTCAGGCGCAGGTTCAGGCGCGCGTAGTTCTTGCCTTCCTCGGAGCCGACCTGGGTCGCAACGGTTTCGATTTCCGGGAACTCGCGCAGCAGGGTTTCGACCTGACGGGCCTTGGCGTCGGTGTACTCAAGACTGGAACCGAGCGGCGTGTTGATGCGCAAGGAGGTGAAACCGTCATCGCCTTCCGGGAAGAATTCGCTGCCGATAAAGGGCAGCAGCGCAAAGCTGCCGAAAAAGGTGAACGCCGCGATCCACAGCACGATGCCACGATTCGACAAGGTGCCGATCTGCCGCCAGTCGAAATTTCGCGCGGCGTGCGCGAGCCCGAACACCGGCAGCCAGACGCGGCGACGCTCGGTGCGCAGCGCCCAAGCCAGCACCCGGCCGTAAACCCGATGCAGAGCTTCGACACCGTGCTCGACCTTGTCCATCAAGCGGCCCAGCCAGGGCACATATTTGAAGCGGTTCTGCGGCGGATCGCGCCAGACGGCCGACAGCATCGGATCGAGCGTGAAGCTGACGAACAGGGACACCAGCACCGCCACTGCAACGGTGATGCCGAACTGGAAGAAGAAGCGGCCGATGATGCCGCTCATGAACGCCACCGGCACGAACACGGCCAGGATCGCGAAGGTGGTGGCCATCACCGCAAGGCCAATCTCCTGCGTGCCTTCGAGTGCCGCGCGAACATGGCTCTTGCCCATCGCCAGATGGCGGACGATGTTTTCGCGCACCACGATGGCGTCGTCGATCAACAGACCAATGCACAGGCTCAGCGCCATCAGGGTCAGGAAGTTCAGCGTGAAACCGAAGGCGTGCAGCGCGATGAAAGTGGCGATCACCGAGATCGGAAGTGTCAAGCCGGTGATGATCGTGGAGCGCCAGGAATGCAGGAACAGGAACACGATCAGCACGGTCAGCAGACCGCCTTCGAGGATGGTTTCCTTGACCTGTTCGACGGAAGCCGTGATGTCGTCGGCGGTGGCGTAGATCTTGACGATCTTGACGTCGGCCGGCAGTTCCAGCTTCAGGCGTTCGATCGCCTTGGTCACACCCTGCGCAGTGCTGACGATGTTCGCGCCCTGCACTTTCAGAATGTCGATCGCCACGGCGCGCTTGCCGTTGACTCTCGAAATCGAGGTTTCCTCGGCTTCGCCGTCGACGATTTCAGCCACCTGATCGAGATGGATCGCGGTGCCGCCCTGCACCGCCACGACGATGCGCGCGAACTGCGCCGGCTCCTTGATCCGGCCTTCGATACGCACTAGCTGCTCGGTGGCCCCGCGCGAGATCGCGCCGGCCGGCAGGTCCTGATTCGCCGCCTGGACGGCGGCGATGACCTGATCTACCCCCACCCGCCAGGCTTCCAGCGCTTCTGGCTTCAGGAAAATCTGCACCTGCCGCTCGGACTGGCCGTTGACTTCGATGCTGCCAACGCCCAGCACGTTCTGCAGGCGCTTGACCACCACCTGATCGACCAGGGTGGAGACTTCGCGCAAGCTGCGGGTGTCCGAATACAGCGCCAGATTGATGATCGGCTGCTGGTTTTCGTCGTTGTTGGTGCGGGTGATCAGCGGGGACTTGGCATCGCGCGGGAAGCTCGGCTGGATCTGCGCGATCTTGTCGCGGGTTTCTTGCGTGGCCCGCGCAACATCGACCGACAGATCGAACTCGATCTGCATGAATCCCAGACCTTCGCGCGCCGTGCCCCAGATGCGCTTCACGCCCTCGACCGAGTTGACCACTTCCTCGATCGGCTTCAGCAGATCGTTCTCGACCGCCTCGGGCGACGCCCCCGGATACTCGACCGAGACGCTGAGCACCGGCACCGACACATCGGGCAGCTTTTCAACCGGCAACCGCTGGTACGAAAACACGCCGAGCACCAGCAGCGCGACCATGACCATGGTCGCGAACACCGGCTGATTGACGCTGGTCTTGGTGATCCACATGGTGCCGACCCCGGATTAGTTGACGACAGCCGGCTTGGCGAGGCTGACCGCCGAGCCGTCGTTCAGTGCGTCGATCTTTGCCGACAGCACCTGGGTGCCGACGCTCAAGCCCTCGCGCACTTCGACGAACGATGCGTCATCGGTCTTGAGTCCGAGGGTGACCGTACGGCGAACGAGTTTTCCGCCGTCGACAACCAGCACGTAAGTCACGCCGGCATCGCTGCGGATGGCGCTAGTCGGTACCGTCGGTGACGGCACAGATTGATCGAGCACCAGTTCGCCCTGGGCGAACATGCCGCCCCGGAGCGCACCGTCGGCATTGTCGACCGACAGATACAGCTTGATCGAGCGGGTGCCGGCGTCGGTCGCTGGATTGATGCGTTCGACGGTGGCCGCGAATTGCCGATCGCCGTAGCCGCCGACCTTGAAACGCGCGGTCTGGCCGAGCTTGACCGAGGGAATTTCGGAAGCCGGCGCCGGTGCTTCAAGCTCCAGACGGCTCAGGTCGACAATCGACAGCAGCGGCGCGTCCGGCGACACCTTTTCGCCCGGCTGCGCCATGCGCTGCGACACGATGCCGCTGATCGGCGCGCGCACCACGGCGTCATCGAGCCCGATCTGCGCGACTCTGGCCTGCGCTTCGGCCACTTTCACGGTGGCGGCTGCGGCGTCGTAGGCGCTCTGTGCCGAGTCGTAGGCGTTCTGCGAGATGAATTTCTGTTCCAGCATCTTGGCGTTGGTGTCGCGATTGACGCGGGCCAGCGCCAGATCGGCACGGGCCTTGTCCAGCGAGGCGCGCTGAGCGTCGAGCTGGGCACCGAGGTTGCGGATGTCGATGCGCGCCAGCACCTCGCCTTTCTGCACGGCCTGGCCTTCGCGGACCCGCATTTCCAGCACGTCCCCGGACACCCGGGACTTCACCGTGGCCTGCACCAGCGGCGTCAGCGAACCCGACAGCGGCAGCCGCCGCGACAAGGCCCGCAATTCGACGGTGGCGACATCCGCAGCCGCGAGTTCCAGCGGGCCGGCCGGCGCTTTCGCTGACTTGTCGACCGCCGGCTTGGCCGCAGCGGTGGCATCACCCTGCGCCGCGATCCAGACGCCGGTGCCGCCAGCAGCGGCGAGAAAAACGATCAGAAGACCAATCAGCCACGGCTTCAGCCGCCCACGGACGCGATCCGGGTGACGGCTCTGGGTGATGACGCTCATGCAGGAATCCCCTGTGGCGCGCGGCCTTTTCAGGCGCGTCTGCCGATTCGGTTGGTGGGTGGCGTCGCTAGGATGCAGCCACAATGCCGCTTGGATGCGCGAATCGCGAGCGAGGTTTGATTGCCGCGCGTTCGTAGGGTGGGCAGGCTGTATCTGCCCACGCGTGCGCAAGATTCTAACGGTCGCGAATCGGTGGGCAGATGAAGCCTGCCCACCCTACGACACCGTCTCAGACCGACAGCACCAGATTGTCGCGATGGATCAGTTCCGGCTCGCCCGGATAGCCCAGGCGGGCCGGAAGCTCGCTGCTCGGAGCACCGGCGACACGCGCCGCTTCGCAGGAATCGTAGTTGCTCAAGCCACGGGCGATTTCGCGGCCGTTGAGATCGAGGCAAAGCACCAGATCGCCGCGCCCGAATTCGCCGCTGACCTGACGCACGCCGACCGGCAACAGGCTGCGACCCTGTTCGCGCAGCACTTTCACAGCGCCGTCGTCGAGCGTCAGCCGGCCACGCACCTGCAACTGCCCGGCGATCCAGCGCTTGCGCGAGGCCATCACCGACTGCGCAGGCTTGAGGAGCGTGCCGATCGACTCGCCGCCGGCGATCTTCAGCAGCGCGTCCGGCGTGCGGCCGTAGGCAATCACCGTCGCCGCACCGGAGCGTGCCGCCCAGTGCGCGGCGGTGAGCTTGGTGCGCATGCCGCCGCGACCGAGTTCGCCCTTGGTTTCGCCGGCCATGCCGCCGAGATTGGGATCCGACAGATCGGCTTCCGATAACAGCTTGGCATCGGGATTGGTGCGCGGATCGGAGTCGTACAGGCCTTGTTGATCGGTCAGGATCACCAGCAGATCGGCTTCGATCAGGTTGACGGTCAGCGCACCGAGCGTGTCGTTGTCACCAAGACGGATTTCGTCGGTGGCCACCGTGTCGTTCTCGTTGACGACCGGCACCACGCCGAGCTCCAGCAAGGTGTTCAAGGTGCCGCGAGCATTGAGATAGCGGCCGCGATCGGAGACATCGTCGTGGGTCAGCAAAATCTGTGCGGCTCTGAGGCCGTGCTTCTCGAACTCGGTTTCCCAGGCGCGGATCAGGCCCATCTGGCCGACCGCTGCCGCGGCCTGAAGGCCGTGCAGGTTGGTCGGCCGCTTGGCCATGCCGAGCCGGACCATGCCTTCGGCGACCGCGCCGGACGACACCAGCACCACCTGCCGGCCCTGGGCACGCAGGCCGGCGATCTGGGCGCACCAGTCGGCAATCGCTTCGCGATCCAGGCCGCGACCGCTGGCGGTGACCATCGCGCTGCCGACCTTGATCACCCAGCGGCGGCTGGTATTCAGCGTTTCACGGCTCTTGGTCTGGGTCATGGGTGGGCGTTCAGGCTCGGGCGTCGAGATCGTCTTCGGCGTCGTCGTTGTCATCGGGTTCCGCCACCGGGGGCGCGGGCGGCGCGTCTTCGAGCAGGAAGTAATCGGGCGCAGTGCGTACCGGCGCGTGGGCTTCCACCCACTCCATCGCGTCCTTGCACAGCGGTTCCAGATTGCGGCGGGCGGCCGCAGAAATCCGGTAATGACGACCGGTCCAGCCGAGCCGTTCGATGGCGTCGTCGATCAGTGCGTCGGACTCCTCGTCGGTCATCAGGTCGATCTTGTTGAACAGCAGCCACTGTTCGCGGCCGGCCAGTTCCTCGCTGAACTCGTTCAGCTCGTTGTTGATGGTTTCGATGTGCTCGACGATGTCGCCCTGATCCGGCGGCAGGATGTCGACCAGATGCAGCAGCAGACGGGTGCGCTGCAAGTGCTTGAGGAAGCGGATGCCGAGGCCCGCGCCTTCCGCCGCACCCTCGATGATGCCGGGGATGTCGACCATCACGAAGCTGCGATTCATGCCGACCGACACCACACCCGGCTGCGGGTACAAGGTGGTGAACGGGTAATCGGCGATCTTCGGACGGGCTGCCGACACCGCGCCGAGCAGCGTCGACTTGCCGGCGTTGGGCATGCCGAGCAGACCGACGTCGGCCAGCACGCTCAGTTCGAGACGCAACTCGCGACGCTCGCCCGGCGAGCCGGGGCTGGCGCGACGCGGCGCGCGGTTGGTCGAGGACTTGAAACGGGTGTTGCCGAGACCGTGGAAACCGCCGGCCGCTACCTTGATCCGTTGGCCCTTGACGGTCAGCTCGCCGATCAGCTCTTCGGTATCGACGTCGAAGATCTGGGTGCCGAGCGGCATCGGGATTTCGATGTCCGGACCGCCGGCACCCTTGCAGTCGGAACCGGTGCCGTTCTCGCCGCGCTTGGCTTTGAAGGTGCGATTGAAGCGGAAATCGGCCAGCGAGTTGAGGTTGGGCTCGGAAACCACCCAGACCGTGCCGCCGTCGCCACCGTCGCCGCCATCCGGGCCGCCGAACGGGATGGCCCGCTCGCGCCGGAAGCTCACGCAGCCGTTGCCGCCATCGCCGGCTTCGACGCGGATCGTGGCTTCGTCAACAAATTTCATGGTTCGACAGCATCTCGTTGTGCAGCAGCGGCGACTTCGGGAACTTCAAATGACAAGGCCCCGTCAGACGGGGCCTTGGTCCAACACATCTGCGCGGATCAGGCCGCGACGATGTCGACGAACTTGCGGCTGTTCGGACCGCGAACCACGAACTTCACGTGGCCATCGGCTTTCGCGAACAGCGTGTGGTCGGTGCCGATGCCGCAGTTCAGACCCGGGTGAACCTGGGTGCCGCGCTGGCGGATGATGATGTTGCCGGCGATGACCGCTTCGCCGCCAAAACGCTTGACGCCGAGGCGCTTGGACTGCGAATCGCGACCGTTACGGGTTGATCCGCCTGCTTTCTTGTGTGCCATTAGCTGTTCTCCTTACTGACAGACCACCGCGCTTAGGCGGTGATCTCCGTGATCGTGATCGCCGTGTAATTCTGGCGGTGGCCCATTTCCTTGTGGTAGTGCTTGCGGCGGCGATGCTTGATGATGCGGATCTTGTCGCCGCGGCCGTGGGCCGTGACTTCTGCCTTGACGACGGCACCGGTGACGATCGGCGCACCGATCGTGACGGCATCGCCATCGGCGACCATCAGCACTTCGCTGAAGCTGACCGTGTCGCCGACGGCGGCAACGATCGTTTCAACCTTGAGGGATTCGCCCGGGGTAACCCGGTACTGCTTGCCACCGGTCTTGATGACTGCGTACATGCTTGTAACTCCAAAGAAAATTACGGCTATCTAGTTGCTTTTGTAAGACCCAACACCAAAAAAATGCGCGTGAAGAGCCCCGGGAACTCGACATTCTAGTTTCGTGCTGGCGGCGGGTCAATTGGCGCAAGCAAAAGCTATCCTCACGCGGGGAACGCGGAGAACGCGGAGCACGCAGAGAACAGCTAAATCGAGAAAAAAGACGGGAAAGCAGGTGCTTCGCTTTTCTCTGCGTGCTTTGCGTTCTCCGCGTGAGACCTGCTTTTCCAGACCAGCAGCGCGATCAAGCCGTGCCGAGGTGCTCGCGAACCAGAATCGCGCAGCGCTCCGGGGATTCGGCCACCGCCCAGTGGCCGGCGCTTTCGAACAACTTGGCGTCGCCGGTGCCGAAACTGGTGGCGTAGTGGCGCGGGATGAATGGGTCCAGCGCGCCCCAGAGCACCCGGGTGGGATGCTTCTTGATCACGGCGAGCAGCGGCAGCGTCCAGGCGCGGAATTTCTCGGGATCAGCTTCCCGGTAGATGCGCAGCACCTGCGCGCGCGCCGTCTTGTGGAAGTTCGCGTAGCCCTCGCGAATCTGCTGGCCTGACAGCCCCGGCCCGCCCTGCTTCAAGGTCATGCTGTGCGCTAGCCGACCCAGGATCGGCCAGTCGAACACCTGCATCGCCAGTTCGCCCAGCCGCGAGCGCCAGACTCGGGCCCAGAAATGCCAGCGGTAGTCAGCGTGCAGCAGCGTGTTGGCGATCACCAGGCGATTCAGCTTGTCGGGATGGCGCACCGCCCAGGTCAAACCGTAGAAACCGCCGATGTCGTGGACGATCACGTCGACCGGCACGCTGAGGCCGAGCGTAATCACCAGATCGTCCACCCATTGCGCGAAACCTTCGAGCGTCACATCGTTCTGCGGCGGAATGGCCGAGGCACCGAAGCCCGGCAGATCGGGCGCTATGCAGTCGTGATGCGTTTTCAGCCGCGCGATCATCGGCAGCCACAGGCGATGCGAATCCGGATTGCCATGCAGCATCAGCAGCGGCCGGCCCTGCCCTTCGCGGTGCACGAAAACATCGGCGTCCTGAACTCGTATGGTCGGCATGGTCCGGCAGCGAAGAAGTTGAAGAAGGGTGGCGGCGCGCTTTATCGGCGACTCCGGCAGCGGCGTCAAACGCGCCATTCTCGCCGTAAGTAGGAATCCCGCGTAGATTTGCTTAACTGCGGCTCCCGAACACAGCGCAACCTTCGTTCCATGACTGGTTTTTCCATCCTCGCGGTCGGCTTCGCGCTCGGCATGCGGCACGCGACTGACGCCGACCATCTGGCCGCGATCGCGACGCTGGCCACCCGCGAAAGCTCGCTTCCGCAGGCCTTGCGCCATGGCCTGGCCTGGGGCATCGGCCACATGCTGACCCTGCTGGCGCTGGGCGGCACGGCGCTGGCGCTCGGCGAAGCGCTGCCGCCGCACTTTGAAGTGCTGCTCGAATGCTGTGTCGGCGCGATGCTGCTTGCACTGGGTCTGGACGTGTTGCGCCGCCTGAACGGCGAACAGTTGCACTTTCACGCCCATCGTCATGGTCCCGGCGAAGCTGAACACTTGCACGCCCACGCGCACAGGGGTGTACCAGCGGATGCCGCCGCCGTGCCGCAATTCGCCAATCTGAGCTTCGCGCCACACCACCAGGCGCCGCATCGCCACCCGCTTCCCTCGGCTGCGGCGGTCACAGCGCTGCCGCTGCGCAGCGTGATGATCGGCGTCATGCATGGCATGGCTGGCTCGGCAGCGCTGATCCTGCTGAGCTTGCAACAGGCACCGTCGATCGCGATCGGGCTCGGCTATCTGCTGCTGTTCGGCCTGGGCTCGATGGCCGGCATGGCCGTCCTTTCGATGCTGATCGCAACACCGCTGCGACTGTCTGCGGGTTCGCTGACCTCGCTGCATCGCTTGCTGACCGGTGCCATCGGCCTGTTCAGCTGCCTGCTGGGCGCGTGGACACTCTGGGACGCCGCCCAGCGCTGGTGAGCGCTACCAGCGCAGCAGCACCGTGCCCCAGGTCATGCCGCCGCCGACACCTTGCAGCATCACCAGATCGCTGGGCTGGATACGGCCGTCCTTGACCGCCGCATCGAGCGCCAGCGGCACCGACGCCGCCGAGGTATTGCCCTGCTGGGCCACGGTGATGACCACTTTTTCCTTCGGCACACCGACCTTGTCGGCCAAGGTGTTGATGATCCGGATATTGGCCTGGTGCGGCACGTACCAGTCGAGCGCAGAAGCCTTGAGGTTGTTCTTTTCCAGCGCTTCCTGCGCGCATTCGCTCAAGGACTTCACTGCCACGCGGTAGACCGACTGGCCGTCCATCTCCAGATACGGCGAGCCGCGCAGCTCGCCGCCAGAAATCCCGCCAGGCACCCGCAGGATATGGCTCAGGGAACCGTCCGAATGCAGATGCGAGGACAAAATACCGGGCGCTTCCGAGGTCTTCAGCACCACGGCCCCGGCGCCATCGCCGAACAGCACGCAGGTGCGGCGATCATTCCAGTCGAGGATGCGCGAGAAAACTTCGGCACCGATCACCAGCGCGCATTTGTGCTGGCCGCAGGCGACCAGCTTGTCGGCAATCGCCAGGCCATAAATGAAGCCGGTGCAGACTGCCTGCACGTCGAAAGCTGCGCCCTTGGTCACGCCGAGCTTGGCTTGCACCAGGCAGGCGGTCGAAGGAAACACCATGTCCGGCGTGGTGGTGGCGACGATGATCAGGTCGATGTCGTCGGCGGTCACGCCGGCCGACGCCATCGCGGCTCGCGCGGCGTGCAGTGCCAGATCGCTGGTCAATTCGTCGTCGGCAGCGACATGGCGGGCTTCGATGCCGGTACGGCTGACAATCCAGTCATCGCTGGTGTCGATCCGGTCTTCGAGTTCCCGGTTGGTGACGATGCGCTTGGGCAGGTAGCTGCCGGTACCGACGATGCGTGAGTAGGTCATTCGTGAAGTTTAATGAAAGAACGTCAACGACGATGGCTCACGCAGAGAACGCGGAGCACGCAGAGAAAAGCCACAGCGAGAAAAGCCTTTCAATAACAGAAGCTTTTCGCCTTTGCTGTTCTCTGCGCGCTCAGCGTTCTCCGCGTGAGGTCGCCTTTTTCCTGAAGCGCCGCCCTACTCCAGCTCGATCAGCAGATCCCGCGTGTTCACCGTCGAACCCGGCTTGGCGTGGATGGCCTTGACCTTGCCGTCGCGCGGCGCGCCGAGCACGGTTTCCATCTTCATCGCTTCGAGCGCCAGCAGCGGCTCGCCCTTCGCGACGATCTGGCCCTTCTGCACCGCCACACGCACCACCATGCCCGGCATCGGCGCGCCGACATGGCCGGTATTGCCCTCTTCCGCCTTCGGCGTTTCGAACGCGGCCTTGGCACCGGCTTTCGGCACCCGGACCAGACGCGACTGGCCGTTCAGCTCGAAGAACAGCTTGACGATTCCCTCGTCTTCGAACTCGGTACGGCTTTGCAGGCGGATCACCAGGGTCTTGCCGGTGTCGATGTCGACGCTGATCTCTTCCTGATCCTTCAAGCCGTAGAAGAAGGTCGGCGTCGGCAGGGTCGAGACATCGCCGTAGAGCTTGCGATGCTCGACGAAGTCGCGGAACACCTTGGGGTACATCAGATAGGACGCGAGATCGGCATCGTTGAGTTCTTCGCCGACCAGGGTTTCGGCATCGGCCTTGGTTTGCACCAGATCGACCGGCGCCATCGAGGCTCCGGGACGACCTTCGAGCGGCGGCTTGCCCTTCAGGATCTTGGCTTGCAGCACCTTCGGCCAGCCATCCGGCGGCACGCCGAGTTCGCCCTTGAACAGGGACACCACCGATTCCGGGAAGTCGATGTCGCGATCCGGGTTGCTGACATCGTCCGGCGTGAGCCCATTGCCGACCATGAACAGCGCCATGTCGCCGACCACTTTCGAGGTCGGCGTCACCTTGACGATGTCGCCGAACAGCTGATTGACCGCCGCATAAGCCCGCGACACTTCCGGCCAGCGCGCTTCCAGCCCCAGCGCCCGACCCTGCTCGCGCAGGTTGGTGTACTGGCCGCCCGGCATCTCGTGGCGATAGACGTCGGCGGTACCGGAGCGGATATCGGCCTCGAACGGCGCGTAGTAACGGCGCACGCCCTCCCAGTAGTCGGAGATCGACTGCATGGCGTCGAAATCGACACCGGGATCGCGGTCGGAACCTGACAAGGCTGCCGCAATGGCACCGAGATTCGGCTGCGAAGTGAGCCCGGACATCGCGTCCATCGCGCCATCCACCGCATCGCAGCCGGCTTCGATCGCCGCCAGCACGCTGGCGGCGGCGATGCCGCTGGTGTCATGGGTGTGGAAGTGGATCGGCAGGCCGATTTCCTGCTTCAGGGCCCGCACCAGTTCGCGTGCCGCGCGCGGCTTGCAGATGCCGGCCATGTCCTTGATGCCGAGAATGTGGGCACCGGCCTTCTCAAGCTGCTTCGCCATGTCGACGTAGTACTTGAGGTTGTATTTCGGCCGCGTGCTGTCGAACAGATCGCCGGTGTAGCAGATGGTGCCTTCGCAGACCGCGCCGTTTGCGATCACCGCATCCATCGCCACCCGCATGTTGTCGACTGCGTTCAGCGAATCGAAGACGCGGAAGATGTCGATGCCGTTCTTCGCAGCCTGCTGCACGAAATACTGAACGACGTTGTCCGGGTAATTGGTGTAACCGACGGCGTTGGCCGAGCGCAGCAGCATCTGGAATGGAATGTTCGGCACTGCCGAGCGGAGCATTGCCAGGCGCTGCCAGGGATCTTCCTTCAGAAAGCGCATGGCCACGTCGAACGTCGCCCCGCCCCAGCATTCCAGCGACAGCAGCTGCGGCAGCAGTCGCGCGTAATGCGGCGCGATGTCGGTCATGTCGCGGGTGCGCATGCGCGTCGCGAACAGGCTCTGGTGGGCATCGCGCATCGTGGTGTCGGTCAACAGCACCTGCGGCTGCGCCTTGATCCAGTCGGCAAAACCCTTCGGACCGCGCGCTTTCAACTCGTCGCGCAAGCCCTTCGGCGGCGGCGACAGCAGATCCAGCTTTGGCTTCAGCGGCAAGGCGAGGATGCCTTCCGGCGCCTTGCGGCCCTTCATTTCCGGGTTGCCGTTGATCGCGACATCGCCGATGAAGCGCAGCACCTTGGTGGCGCGATCGCGGCGCGCGGTGAAGCGGAACAGTTCCGGCGTGGTGTCGATGAAGCGCGTCGTGCAGTCGCCGGACTTGAACAGCGGATGCAGGATGACGTTTTCCAGAAACTGGAGATTGGTCGACACGCCACGAATCCGGAACTCTCTGAGCGCGCGGTCCATGCGGGCGATCGCTTCCTTGGCGGTCGGTGCCCAGGCGGTGACTTTCACCAGCAGCGAATCGTAGTAAGGCGTGATCACCGCGCCCGAATACGAGGTGCCGCCGTCCAATCTCAGGCCGAAACCGGCCGGGCTGCGATAGGCCAGGATGCGCCCGTAATCGGGCGTGAAGCCGTTTTCCGGATCTTCGGTGGTAACGCGGCATTGCAGCGCGAAACCATCGAGCTTGACCTTGTCCTGGGCGGGCAGCAGACCATCGGCCGCGCCGATCATCGCGCCTTCGGACACCCGAATCTGGGCCTTGACGATGTCGACACCGGTCACTTCCTCGGTAACCGTATGCTCGACCTGGATGCGCGGATTGACTTCGATGAAGTAGAACTTGTCGGTATCGGCATCCATCAGGAATTCGACGGTGCCGGCGTGGGTGTAGCCGACCTGCTTGCACAGGCGCACCGCAGCATCGCAAAGCTCGACCCGACGCTCCGGGGTCAGGTAATGCGCCGGCGCGCGCTCGACGACCTTCTGGTTGCGGCGCTGCACCGAGCAATCGCGCTCGAACAGATGGATCAGGTTGCCGTGCTCGTCACCGAGCACCTGCACTTCGACATGGCGGGCGCGACGAATGAGCTTTTCGAAATAGGCTTCGTCATTGCCGAACGCCGCCAGCGATTCGCGACGCGCCGATTCCACTGCGGCCGGCAATTCCGCCTCGTTCTCGATGGCCCGCATGCCGCGGCCGCCGCCGCCCCAGCTGGCTTTCAGCATCACCGGATAGCCGATTTCGGCGGCGATCTTCTTCACTTCCTCGATGTCGCGCGGCAGCGCCTGCGAGGCCGACAGCACCGGCACCTTCGCGGCCTGGGCGGCAGCGCGAGCGGCTACCTTGTCGCCCAGCGCGCGCAGCACGGCGGGCTTCGGGCCGACGAACAGGATGCCGGCCTCGGCACAAGCCTCGGCGAAGTTCGGATTTTCGGAAAGAAAACCATAACCGGGGTGAATGGCATCGACCCCGGCACTTTTCGCAATCCGGATGATGTCCGGAATATCGAGATAGGCCGCGATCGGCTTCTGGCCGGCGCCGACCAGATAGCTTTCGTCTGCCTTGAAACGGTGCAGCGCGAAGCGATCCTCGTGCGCATAGATCGACACGGTGCGCACGCCCATTTCGGCAGCGGCACGCATGACACGGATGGCAATTTCGCCACGATTGGCGACCAGCAGCTTGCGGATTGGCATGTTTCCTGGGGTCTGAGGTCTGGGTCTGGGTTGAAACGGTTCAGGCTTCGCGCATTGCAGCGCGTTTTTGGAACTTGCGGATGAGCATGACCATCATCGTTATTACAGCACAGGGAATGCCAGCCAAAAGCACGGGGCAGCCCTGACTTGTGCCGCCGGGGCGAAGGCTGGGCGCATTTCGACCCGCCGCTGACAGTCAATTGCCGATTGCCGAGAAAAGATGCCTTCGGCGCGATCGAAAGTGTCGGAAATGAGGGAAAAGAACCATCTGACCGACGCTCGTTTTCGATTTCGAGCGATAATTTCAAAATGGATTAATATAAGATTGCGCGTCGAAAATCGAAAAGCTTTGCAACTCTCGACCGACGGCAACCCGTTTTCCTGGAGTTAAGCTTGAAAATCAAACCACGCAAGAACAAGGCAACCCAATCCATGACATCAGAAAATGCCGCACCGCGCCGCAAGCGCCAGAGTGGAGTCCGCGGTCGTATCCTCGACCTGCTGTCCTCCGGCCCGATGCTTGCGCAGGACATCCTCGACAAGGGCGGCTTTTCGCCGGCCTCGCTGTATCTGAATCTGAAAGCCCTGAAGTCCGACGGTTCGGTCGACACCACCCGCGAAGGCCGCGCCGTGCGTTATGCCCTCACGGGCACGCCGGGCACCGAGGGTGAACCCGTAGCGGCTGCCAAGCCGGCCAAGGGCAAGCGCGGTCGCAAGCCGAAGGGCACGGTCAAAGCGGTTGGCGGCAAGATTGCCAGCGCCTCGGGCGACTTGAAGGATGCGCTGGGCGTGCTGATGGCGCGTCTGTCGCCAATCGAGAACGCCAGCGAAAAGATGATGGTGCTGAGCCAGCTCGCTGGTTCGCTGCCGGCACCGGTCGCGAAGATTCTCAATTCGGTCATCGACGACCTCGGTCGTCTCGCCGGCAAGCGCTGAAGGTATGGTTCCAGTCCCAGCGGCAGTGCCACTTCAGGCGCTGATCTTCGATGTCGACGGCACCCTCGCCGACACCGAACGCGACGGCCACCGGATCGCTTTCAACGAAGCATTCCGGCAGGCCGGTCTGGACTGGCACTGGGACATTCCGCTGTATGGAGCGCTGCTTGCCGTCACCGGCGGCAAGGAGCGCATCCGCTATTTTCTCCAGCAGTTCCATCCACAACTGCTCGACGACGCCGATCTGGATTCCAGAATTGCGGCGCTGCATCAATCCAAGACCCGTTGCTATCTCGATCTCGTGGCTAGCGGCGGTCTGCCGATGCGCCCCGGCGTCGCCCGGCTGATCGCCGAGGCACGCGATGCCGGCCTGCGGCTGGCGATCGCCACCACCACGACGCCGGAAAATGTCGTGGTACTTCTGGAGTCATCGCTGGCCAAGGGTTCGACGGCCTGGTTCGAGGTGATCGGTGCCGGCGACATCGTGCCGGCCAAAAAGCCGGCACCGGACATCTACACCTGGGTGCTGGAACAGCTGGGACTTCCCGCATCCGCCTGCCTCGCTTTCGAGGACTCCGACAACGGCCTGCGCGCCGCGCTGGGTGCGGGCCTGATAACGCTCGTCACGACCAACGATTACACGCTCGACCACGTTTTCGACGGCGCGACGGCCGTGTTGCCCGATCTCGGCAGCAGCGATTCGCCACAGTGCGTGACGCTGGCAGGGCTGCGCCAATGGCATGCCGCTGCGCAGGCAGGGTCAGTGCCGTAAACACGCGCGGGGCTGTAGGGTGGGCAGGCTTCATCCGCCCACGCGGTTCAACGGTCCGGCGGTTGTGAATCGGTGGGCAGGTGAGGCTTGCCCACACGACGAATCATGTCGGCGGCGGGTTCAAGCCGGCACGTAAACCGCAAACTCCGGCGGCATGCGCCGGGGTCGGCCGTGCTGCATGTCGACGCACACCCACTGCGTTTTCGCCCGCATCACCACCTTGCCGTCCGACGGCCGGATGATCTGATAGCCGCGCCACATGGTCAGACGGCGGTCGTTCTCGATGATCCAGGTGCCGACCTGCAGTCCATCGCCGACAAAAGTCGGGGCTAGATAATCGAGTTCGTGGCGACGGGCGACGCAGCCGGCATCCAGCGCCTTGTAACGGTCCAGGGTCATGCCGAGCTTGTGCGAGTGATCCCAGGCCACCCGCTCCAGCCAGCCCAGATAAACGACGTTGTTGGTGTGGCCCATGCCGTCGGTGTCTTCGGGACGCACGGTCACCGGCAGCACATGCGGGTAGCGCACATCCCATTTCAGCGTTTGCGGCGATTCAGCGCTCATCGGTCGGCGATGGTGGTGGCAGGGGCGGCCATTGTCGCGGCTGACGGCGGCGGCTGCGCGGCGAAACTGTGGCTGGAGGCCATCGGCCAGTAGCGCTCGAACAGCTGATGCGCCGCCGGATTGCGCAGCAATTCGCCCGCCGTCATGAACTTGTAGAGCATGGTCAGGTTGCGCACCTCGTTGCCAGATACCCGGCGCACGATGTGATGCGGCGCCAGCGCCATCGGCGACGACAATCCCGCCGCGCCGATCAGTTCCGCCAGCGCCATCAAGGTGTTGCGATGGAAATGGGCGACCCGTTCGGCCTTGTCGCCAACCACCAGCGCCCGCTGGCGCAGCGGGTTCTGGGTGGCGATGCCGGTGGGGCAACGGTCGGTATGGCAGCTCAGCGACTGCACGCAGCCGAGCGCGAACATGAAGCCGCGCGCGGAATTGCACCAGTCCGCTCCCATCGCCATGGCGCGGGCGATATCGAAGGCGGTGATGATCTTGCCGCTGGCGCCGAGCCGGATGCGCGAGCGCAGATTCAGTCCGACCAGGGTGTTGTGGACCAGCAGCAGCGCCTCGCGCAGCGGCACGCCAACGTGGTCGGCAAACTCCACCGGCGCAGCACCGGTGCCGCCTTCGGCTCCGTCGATGACGATGAAATCCGGCGTGATGCCGGTTTCGAGCATTGCCTTGCAAACGGCATAGAACTCCCAGGGATGGCCGATCGCCAGCTTCACGCCCACCGGCTTGCCGCCGCTCAAATCTCGCAGCCGGGCGATGAAGGCGATCAGTTCCAGCGGCGTCGAGAACGCCGAATGGGCAGCAGGCGAAATGCAGTCCTGACCCGGCTCGACACCTCGCGCTTCGGCGATTTCCGCCGACACTTTAGCACCCGGCAGCACGCCGCCGTGTCCGGGCTTGGCCCCCTGGGACAATTTGATCTCGATCATCCGCACCTGCGGATCGCAAGCGTTCTCGACGAACTTGTCGGCATCGAAACGGCCGTCCTGATCGCGGCAGCCGAAGTAGCCGCTGCCGATTTCCCAGATCAGATCACCGGCCGGCGCGCCGGCTTCAAGCGGGCGGTGATGCAGGCTGATCGAGCCTTCACCGGTGTCGTGGGCGAAACCGCCGATCGCGGCACCGCGATTCAGCGCCTGGACGGCCCGTCCGGACAGCGCGCCAAAGCTCATCGCGGAGATGTTGAACACCGAGATCGAATACGGTTTCAGGCAATCCGGCCCACCGACAGACACACGGAAGTCACTGTTTTCCTTGGCGATCTTGACTGGCGCCATGGAATGGTTGAGCCATTCGTGATCGTCGCCGTAAACGTCCAGCAAGGTGCCGAACGGACGCTTGTCGAGCACGTTCTTGGCGCGTTGATAGACCACCGACCGCTGCTGCCGCGAGAACGGCGTGGCTTCGCCATCGGCCTCGACGAAATACTGGCGCATCTCCGGACGGATCGACTCCAGAAAGAAGCGGATGTGGGCCAGGATCGGGTAGTTGCGCAGCAGGGCGTGGCGCGTCTGCAACAGATCGACGACGGCGATGCCGACCAGGCCACCGGCACCGAGCGCCGCTCCGACCTTCCACAAACTCGGTTCCGCCCAGGCCACGCCCCCCAGCACCACGAATGCCAGCAAGGCCAGGGCCGGCGCGAGCAAGCCCTGAAGCATCAACCGTTGTCCCGCCATGACTGCCTCGTTTTTCGCGGCAGGATTGCCGTCGTTCGGTGCCGCGCGGCATTGTCGACTGATCGCCGATCCGCCGTCGGCGCCTTGATCGGGTACAATCCGCACCATTCCGGTCCGATATCGACCGACCAAGCTCCCGCCCTGCTCCGACCAGGCTCCCGACATGCTCAAAATCGCCAAGCTGACCGATTACGGCACCCTGCTGATGAGCACGCTGGCGCTGGAACCGGCGGCGGTGCTGAACGCGCAGGAACTGGCCGCGCGCTCCCATGTTGCCGGCCCCACCGTCGCCAAGCTGCTGAAAATGCTGGTGAAAGGCGGCTTGGTCGAATCCACGCGCGGCGCTCATGGCGGCTATCGCCTGGCCCGCAGTGCCGATGCCATCACCGTGGCCGATGTGGTCTCCGCACTCGAAGGCCCGATCGCGATCACCGCCTGCGCCCTGCACGGCGGCGGCTGCACCATCGAAGGCAGCTGCACCTCGCGCAGCAACTGGCGTCTGATCGACGACGCTGTGCGGCAGGCGCTGAGCGCGGTGACCTTGGCCCAGATGGCGGTTCCGCGTGCCTCGCCGGTTACCCGGGTCAAGGCGGCCGTGCCGCTGCACAGCATGTCGCTCTCCACCGAATAAACGAATTCACACTTAAGAAAATGGGATCAGCAACCGAAATGGCAGCCAATCCGCAGACCGCCGCCGCGACGAATATTCGCGAAGTGACCGAAATGGTCGCCAGCCGGAAGCTCTACAGCGCCGGCTTCATCACCGACATCGAGGCCGACAAGGTTCCGCCGGGCCTTTCCGAGGACGTGATCCGCCTGATCTCGGCCAAGAAGGACGAGCCGGAATGGCTGCTGAATTTCCGGCTGAAGGCTTATCGCCGCTGGCTGACGATGACCGAGCCGGAGTGGGCGCATGTCGATTACGAGAAGGTCGACTACCAGTCGATCTCCTATTACTCGCAGCCGAAGTCGATGAAGGATGGCCCGCAAACCCTGGCTGATGTCGACCCGAAGCTGCTGGAAACCTACAAGAAGCTCGGCATTCCGCTGCGCGAGCAGGAAATGCTGGCCGGCGTGCAGAACGTCGCCGTCGACGTGGTGTTCGATTCGGTGTCCGTCGGCACCACGTTCAAGAAGAAGCTTCTGGAGGCCGGCGTGATTTTCTGCCCGCTCTCGGAAGCGGTGAAGAGCCATCCGGAGCTGGTCAAGAAGTATCTGGGCTCGGTGGTGCCGTTCGCCGACAACTTCTTCGCGGCACTCAACACCGCCGTGTTCACCGAAGGCTCCTTCGTCTACATCCCCAAGGGCACGCGCTGCCCGATGGAGTTGAGCACCTATTTCCGCATCAACGAGCGCAATACCGGGCAGTTCGAGCGGACGCTGATCATTGCGGACGAGGCCAGCCACGTCAGCTATCTGGAAGGCTGCACGGCACCGCAGCGCGATGAAAATCAACTGCATGCCGCCGTTGTCGAACTGGTGGCGCTGGACGACGCCGAAATCAAGTATTCGACGGTACAGAACTGGTACCCCGGCGACGAAAATGGCAAAGGCGGCATCTACAACTTCGTCACCAAGCGTGGCGACTGCCGGGGCGCGCGCAGCAAGATCAGCTGGACCCAAGTCGAGACCGGTTCAGCGATCACCTGGAAGTATCCGAGCTGCATTCTCAGAGGCGATGACTCGGTCGGCGAGTTCTATTCGGTGGCGCTGACCAATCATCGCCAGCAGGCCGATACCGGCACCAAGATGATTCACATCGGCAAGCGCACCAAGTCGACGATCGTCTCGAAAGGCATCGCCGCCGGCCACGGCCAGCAGAGCTATCGCGGTCTGGTCCGGGTGCTGGAATCAGCCGAGGGCGCGCGCAACTACACGCAGTGCGACTCGCTGCTGATCGGCGACAAGTGCGGCGCCCACACCTTCCCGTACACCGAAGTGCGCAACCCGAGCGCCACGCTGGAACACGAAGCCACCACGTCCAAGATCGCCGACGACCAGCTGTTCTACTGCCGCGCTCGCGGCATCGGCGAGGAAGAAGCGGTCAGCATGATCGTCAACGGCTTCTGCAAGGACGTATTCAAGGAGCTGCCGATGGAGTTCGCCGTCGAGGCGCAGAAGCTCCTGGCGGTGAGTCTGGAAGGCGCGGTAGGTTGAGGAGGGTCAAACCATGATGACGGTCTCATTCACGGTGTCCGACGAACTTTATGCCGCGTTCCAGCAGAAGTTCCCGGCGGAGTCCGAGGCAGCGGACGCGCTGAAAAGTGCGCTGATCGGGCTGGTTCAGGACGATCCCTACTCGCCGGAAGCCTATGCAGAAGACGAGCGCCGGTATCAGGACTCGGTTCTGAACAATGGCTTCGTGGCCCATGACGACGTGATGGCGAAGCTCGATCAACAGCTTGTCGAGGCACGCGCGCGGCAGGGCGCTCAGGTTTGAGCCCGTCGAACAGTGTCCGAGGCGAGAATCGAATGGACCCGCACGGCGGAAGCCGATGTGCTTCGCTGCCAGCGATTCCTGATCGAGCAGGATCTTGATGCGGCGATCCGTGCTGCTGCGGCGATACGCGCGGCAGCCGAACGACTGCTCACGCATCCGGCGCTCGGCAAGGCAGCCACTCCGAATCCTCAATACCGAAACCTCATCGTCCCCTTCGGCCAGAACGGCTATCTGATCCGTTACCGGGTCGTGCAGGCACCCAATACCCTCATCCGAATCACACGCGTCTGGCACAGCCGCGAACACCAAATCTGAAAGAAATGCTCGAAATCACCAACCTGCACGCCCGCGTCGAAGAAAAGGAAATCCTCAAAGGTCTGAACCTGAGCATCCGCCCGGGCGAAGTCCACGCGATCATGGGTCCGAACGGCGCTGGCAAATCGACCTTGTCGAACGTCATCGCTGGCCGCGAAGGCTATGAAGTCACCGACGGCACGATCGCTTTCGAAGGCCGCGATCTGCTGGCGCTCGATCCGGAAATCCGCGCCTGCGAAGGCATTTTCCTCGGCTTCCAGTACCCGGTAGAAATCCCCGGCGTCAGCAACATGACCCTGCTCAAGGCCGCGATCAACGCGCGGCGCAAGCACGCGGGCGAAACCGAGATTCCGCCCAACGATTTCCTGGCCTGGGTGCGCGACCGCGCCAAGCTGGTGAAGATCGACCCGAAGATGCTGTCCCGCGGCGTCAACGAAGGCTTCTCCGGCGGCGAGAAGAAGCGCAACGAAATCCTGCAGATGCTGGTGCTGCAACCGCGCTTGATGATTCTTGATGAAACCGATTCCGGCCTCGATATCGACGCGCTGAAGATCGTGTCCGACGGCATCAACGCCCTGCGCGGACCGGAGCGCGCCACCGTGCTGGTCACCCACTACCAGCGCCTGCTCGACTACGTGCAGCCGGACTTCGTCCACGTGCTGGCGCGCGGCAGGATCGTTCGCAGCGGCGGGCCGGAACTGGCCAAAGAGCTGGAAGAGAAAGGCTACGGCTGGCTGGAGGCTGCCTAAGTGTCGGATCTTGCGACATATTCAGCGCAATTCGAGCGCTTCGCCAACGCTTTGACTGCTGCGGAGCGAGCCCCGCGCAGCGTGCAGTTCTCGCGTTTTCTCGCTTCCGGCTTTCCGGACAAGCATGTCGAGGACTGGCGTTACAGCGATCTGTCCGCGCTCAACGAGCACAACTACGAGCCGGATGTCGCCGCCGCCGATCACCTGCCCGAAGCCCTGCTGGCGGACGCCGATGCGCTGGTCTACGTCAACGGCCGCCTGCTGGGTGAGCCCAAGCATGGCCAATGGCATAGCGACACCAGCGAACTGCCGCCGCCGGCCACCGGTGTCGACGCGCTGAATGCCGCATTCGCCAGCGGCGGTCTGCGCCTGCGCATGGATCGCGGCACGGTGCTCGACAAGCCCTTGCAGGTGCTGTTCGTCAGCCGTGCCGAAGCCCAGGCGACGATGAGCCACCAGCGCCACCTGATCGAACTTGGCGACGATGCTCAGGCCAAGGTGCTACTCGACTTTGCGGGCGACGGCGGCGAGCGCCTGGCGACGCACTTCTTCGATGTCCGCCTTGGCCGCAACGCAAAACTGACGCTGTATCGCGTCCAGAATGAAGCCGCTGGCGGCACCTTGGTGACGCGCATCGACACCAGACTGTCGCGTGACGCCAAGTTCGAGGCCGTCACCATCGACCTTGGCGGCGGCTTCACCCGCCACGATCTCGATGTATCGCTGGCTGAATCCGGTGCCGAAACCACCATTGCCGGTCTGTACGCGCAAGCCAAGGGTTCGCACATCGACAACCATGTGCGCGCCGTCCATGCCGCGCCGCACTGCACCAGCCGCATGAATTACCGGGGCCTGGTCGACGAAAAGACCAAGGCGGTGTTCAACGGCAAGGTCGTGGTGCAACCGGGCGCGCAGAAGACCGATTCCGAGCAGCGCATCGCCAATCTGCTGCTGAGCCGCAAGGCGGAAGTGAACGCCAAGCCGGATCTGGAGATCTACGCCGACGACGTCAAGTGCGCGCATGGCGCGACGGTCGGCCAGCTCGATGAAATCGCATTGGCTTACTTGCGCAGTCGCGGCATCGACAAGGACACAGCGCGCGCCATGCTGCTGCGCGCTTTCGCCTTGCAGATTCTCGACCGCATCGAATGGCCGGCCCTGCGCGCGCGCATCGAGGCCGCGCTGCATTTGCCGGCCGAACTGAGCCTGGACACCGACGCATGAACGCTCCCGCCACTGGCCTGACCCCAGCCGCTTTCGATCTCGACGCGATCCGCGCCCAGTTCCCGATCCTCATCGAGAAAGTGCGCGGCGGCCGTCTCGCCTATCTCGACAACGCGGCGACCACGCAGAAGCCGGAATCCGTGCTGGCGGCGATCGACGGTTACTACCGGCACCAGAATTCCAATGTGCACCGCGCCGTGCACGACCTCGCCGAGCGCGCGACCACCGCCTACGAAGGCGCGCGCGACCGCATCGCCCGCTGGTTCACGGTGGCGCGCGAGGAAATCGTCTTCACCCGCGGCACCACCGAGGCGATCAACCTGGTCGCCTACAGCTTCCTGCGGCCGCGTCTCAAGCCGGGCGACGAAATCCTGCTGACCGGCATGGAACACCATTCGAACATCGTGCCCTGGCAACTGGTAGCGGCCGAAAAGGGCGCAAAAGTCGTGGCCGCGCCGGTGCTCGACGACGGCGCGCTGGACTTCGACGGCTGGACAGCACTGCTCAACGAGCGCACCAAGTTCATTGCCGTCGTGCATGTCTCGAACTCGCTTGGCACCGTCAACCCGGTCGAAAAGATGATCGCGGCAGCCAAGGCGCGCGGCATTCCAGTGCTGGTCGACGGCGCGCAGTCGGTCGCGCACATCGCAGTCGACTTCCCGGCGCTGGGTGCGGATTTCTTCACCTGCTCGGCGCACAAGGCCTACGGCCCGACCGGCTTCGGCTGCCTGGTTGCGAAGCGCGAGCACCTCGACGCCATGCCGCCCTGGCACGGCGGCGGCGACATGATCCGCACCGTGAGCTTCGAGGAAAGCACCTGGAACGAAGCCCCGTACCGCTTCGAGGCCGGCACGCCGGACATGGCCGGCGCGGTCGGCTTCGCAGCCGCACTCGACTGGATCGAATCGGTCGGCCTCGATGTCATCGCCGCCCACGAGCATCAGCTGCTGGTCGAAGGCACTGCCCTGCTGGCCGAAATTCCGGGCTTGCGGATGATCGGCACCGCTGCGAACAAGGGCAGCGTGATGTCCTTCGTGATGACCGTCGGCCACGCCCAGGACATCGGCACCATCCTCGACCAGTACGGTGTCGCGGTGCGCACCGGCCACCACTGCACGATGCCGCTGATGGCGCGATTCGGCGTGCCGGCGACAGTTCGTGCTTCGTTGGCCGTCTACAACAACCGCGAGGATCTTGAACAACTGGCCACGGCACTGATAAAGGCCAGCCGGATGCTGGCCTGAAAACCTGCGGGAAGGCTGGTATCCGAAGGAATTCCGACAAGCCGCCCGGCGAAACCTGTTGACTGACCGTTCATCAGTCATCCACATGCCGTTATGATCAGGGGATGGCAGGGTCGGCCCCGCATTGCCCCGATCCCCCGTCTGGAGCTCATGAAGAATCGCGCTCGTGCCTACGGCTTTACCCTGCTGGAGCTGATGGTCGCCCTGGTCGTGGTGTCGATCCTGCTGACCGTCGGCCTGCCGAGCTTCAGCGCGTCCGTGCGCCAGAACTGCACGATCACGGCGGCCAATACCTTGTTGACGGTGCTGACGGCGGCGCGGAGTGAGGCGCTGAAGCGGGATCGCAATGTCGGGGTGTGCAAATCCACCGACGGCAGCAACTGTGCGACCGGCGCAACTGCAACCTGGGATACTGGCTACCTCATGTACGTCGATGCTGACGGCGACAGGGAAAAGGACGCCACGGAAGGTGTAATCCGTGCCGAGATTCCGCTCAGCGCCTGCTCGACCATTACGGGTGCTGGAAATTTCGTCAACCGGGTGACTTACAACGGCCTCGGCAAAGCCTCGAGCAACAGCAACTTTCTGGTGGTGGCGAAAGATTCCGAGCTCTACAAGCGGCGTGTCGTCATCAGCCCGTCCGGCCGTCCGCGGGTTTGCAATCCGGACAAGGTCACTTCCAGCAACATCGAAGATTGCGGCGACACATGAAAGCGCAATCCGGCCTGACACTGATCGAGGTACTGATTGCCGTCGTCGTGCTGGCAATCGGGCTTCTGGGAATTGCCGGACTACAGTCGGCGGCGTTGTCCAACAACTTGATTGCCTACCAGTACACGCAGGCATCGACGCTGGCGCAAGCGACGATAGAGCGGATGCGCGCCAATCGCCAGGGCGTGCTTGAAGGTGCCTACCTGCTGGAAGCGGCCGCCGGTCCACCGAGCGCGCCCGTCAATTGTGCTTCGGCCGCCTGCTCTCCGGCGCAGCAAGCGAAGTGGGACCTCGCCAACATCTACGCCCAGCTCCTCCCCGCCCCCGCGCCAGGCCCCGTCACAGCCAACCTGCAAAACGGTCCGCGCGGCATGTTGCCGGGCGGTCGGCTTTCGATCACTTGCGTCGGTGGCTGTACGGACACCGACCTGCGGATCGTCACGATCTATTGGGACGTGAACCGTAACAACGCTGCGGGCACGGCATGCACCAGCGGTCGTGATCAGTTGCGCTGTTTGCGCCTTGGGTACATTCCATGATCGCCTCACGGTCACGCGGCTTTTCGCTTGTCGAGTTGATGGTGACGATTGCGGTCGCCCTGCTGCTGCTGGTGGGTATTGCGCGCGTGTTCGTCACTTCCAAGCAAAGCTACCGGGTGCAGGAAAGCACGAGCCGCATGCAGGAGAACATCCGCATCACCTCGGATTATTTCAATCGTCACCTGCGGCTGGCGGACTTCTGGGGCGGGGTTCCGGCGAGCGATGTCACTGTCATCGGCACGCCCACGTATGACGGGCCAGGTTCCTGCAAGAACGGCTGGATCGCGAATCCGAAGGCCGGAATTGTCGGGTACACAGGGAATTCGACTGCACCTTCGGGACCGATATCCGATCCTTCGGGATCGGTATCCGACTGCTTCAGTGGATACAACTACGTCACGAATAGCGACGTCATCGCAATTCGCTATGCCAATCCTGACGTTTACGTGAACACGGCAGCGCTGAGCAGCGGGGCATCGTCATTGCTGGATCACGGACGCTTGTACGTCCGTACCAAGGTTGGAAGAGACGCGCGTCTGTTTGATGCCGGAGCATCAGTTCCGACGCCTACCCCGCTCAATGCGGCGACTGCCGCCATAGCAGGTGATACTGCCGAAGGGGTTTTCAACTATCAGTTCCAGAATGTCGTCTTTTTCGTCCAGAACGTGAACTATGGAAATGGACCCGTTCCCACGTTGTCAATGCTGAAGTTGACGGAAGCCGATCTGCGGTCCGATCCGTTGGTCGACGGCATCGAAATGCTCGCCTTCACCTACGGCCTCGACACCAACGATGATCTGCAGGTCGATAGCTACCGCGAAGCCAGCGAAATCGAAGCCGATTCGAACCTGGACTGGAGCGAAGTGCTCAGCGTCCGGGTCAGCTTTGTGGCGCGGGGCGACGAGCTCGACAACGTCGTCGACACTGCCCAATACGCAATGACTGCGACGCGCTGCTACGGACCAACCACGTCGGCCTGCCCGATGAAATACAGCGCCGCCGCCGCCCGCTACCAGCGTCGGCTGGTGATCCAGGAAATCCAGTTGCGCAACCGGGTGCGCGGATGAACACCGCGCGTCGCACCATCCGCCGACCGCAGCGCGGTTATGCACTGGTCACCGCCATCGTGTTTCTGGTGCTGCTGACCATCGTCGCGTTGGCGGCGATTCGCGGTACCGGGCTGGAGCTGAAATCGACCGCCAACAACACCTTGCGCGCGGAAGCCTTCGCGGCCTCGGAAATCGCCCGCACGATCACCACGCAACAGATTGCCGCGCTCTGCGACAACAGTCTGCTCGCCGTGCCGGCGGTCGTCGGCTGGACCAAGCTCGACAGCGCAAACTGGTGCACCGAAAGCGAAACCGGCGAAGCCACCGCCTTCGCCAGTGATGCGCGCTACGCCATCACCACACCGATCGCCGTCAACGGCGAAGTGTCGGTGCGCCGGCTCTACAACAGCCCCGCACCCGGCGCTGGTCAGGCCCAGGGTGCCGGCTATGCATCTGCTGGCGTTGGCGCGGCAGCCGGCGGCGGCAACATCTATTTCCTGGTCCAGAGTCGTGGCAGCGACCGCCCGAGCGCAGACGACGCGCAGGCCGGCTACAACACCTCGTCGATCTACCGTTACGTGATCCGCCGCTGATGGCCCGGCCCCTTCCCCACCGCCCGCAGGTATCGCGATGAACAGCTTCCCGCGCCGCATGCGATGGATCGCCAGCCTGAGCCTGATGATGCTGGCAGCATTCGGCATCTCCGGCATTCCAGGTGCCACCACCGCGCAGGACAGCGGCGAGATCATCCGCCTTTCTGGTGCCGCTGCCAGCGACTTCACTGTGCTGCCACTAACCACCGGCGGCAACAGCACACCGGTGGTGATGCTCGGCATGTCGGTCGACGAACAGCTCTACCGGGTCGCCTACAACGACTACACCGATGTCGATGGCGATGGTGCCATTGATGGCAGCTATCTCGACGGTCATGACTATCGCGGCTACTTCGATCCGCGACTCTGTTACGCCTACGAAGGCAACCGCTACCGCGCGTCGAACCCGACCGCCGCCAACAGCCATCGCTGCGCCGGGACCGATGACTGGAGCGGCAACTTCCTCAACTGGCTGACCATGACCCGCCTCGACGTAATGCGGTCGGCGCTGTATGGCGGCTTGCGCCAGACTGATTCGTCCACCAGCACCGTGCTGGAGCGCGCCTACGTGCCGCCGGAAAGTGCCGCCTGGGTGAAGGTCTATCGCGGCGCCGACGTCGGCGACTACACGCCTTTCGAGCAGGATGCGGCGGAACCCGGCCTTTCGTTCTGCAATGTGTCGTACGACCCGAATCGTCCATCCGACAATTCCACGACCAACGCACCGCCATTGCTGCGGGTCGCCAGAGGCCATTTCCCGCTGTGGTCGTCTACCGAATTGCTGCAATGCCTGTGGAGCGAGGAACTCAACGCGATCGACGTACCATTGCAATCACGAGACCGCCTCGGCGGCCAGGATTTCATCGTCCGTGCGGAAGTCTGCGGTGCCAGCGATGAAGCAACTCGCGAGTCTTATTGTCGCGGCTATCCCGCCGAGGCACCGACCCACTTCAAGCCGGCCGGCGCGCTGCAACGCTACGGCGAAAGCGGGCAGATTCGCTTCGGCATGCTGTCGGGCAGCTACGCACGACCGCGTTCGGGCGGGCAACTGAGACGCAATCCGGGACCGCTGGCAGGCAACGGTGCGGACATCGGCAGTTGCACAACCGGTGATGAGATCAGGCTTTCGACCGGGCAGTTCTGCAACAGCGGCGACGGTACCGAAGGCATTATCAACACCTTGAATCGTTTGAGAATTGCCCGTTTCCGATACGACGCTGGTGGTGCTCGCATCAGTACGCATTTCGACTGCGAAAGCGGGGCTCGCAATGCCACCAATCAAGGCGCTTCCGGCCTCGTCGCCAATCCGGACTCCTGCAACAGCATCGGCAACCCGGTCGCCGAGATCTATGCCGAGATCCTTCGCTACGTTTCTGGCGAGAACGCGCCCACTCCTGCCTTCGACAGCCGCAACGACGACGCCGATTACATCACCGGTATTCCTACACCGAATTGGCGCGACCCGTTCGCCGTCGATGAACTGTGCGCCGAATGCAGCATCGTGATGATCAGTAGCGGCAGCAATTCCTTCGATGCCGACGAGTTGCCGAACATCGCCGCGCTGGGTCTGAACGCAGCCTCGATGGCGACCGCTACCGATGCTGTCGGCGAAAACGAAGGCCTTCACGGCCAGCGGGTATTGATCGGTCGGACAGCCGCCGTCACCGCGCCGCCCGACACCGTCAGCGATGTCTGCGAGGTGCTGCCACTTGCACATCTTGCCGAGGCCCGGGGGGTGTGTCCGGCTCAGCCTTCTCGCGAAGGCGGTTACCAGGTGGCCGGTCTCGCGCACCAGGCGTGGATCGGCGATATCCGGACCGGCGAAAACGACATCACTGGTCGCCAGCGCGCCCAGACTTTCGCGCTGAACTTCAGCGATCAGCTTGATGGCATCCGGATTCCGCTGCCCAGCGGCATCATTACAGTGACTCCCACCTGCGAATTCACTGATGGTTTCGATGTGCGCAGTTGCGCGCTTGTGTCTATGGACCCGGGGCCGGTGCAGTCGACTCGCAGTCGAGGTGCCTTGTCGCCCTATGTCTACGGCCGCGAGATCAGCGCCGACGGCATGGCTGGCAGCGTCAAAGTGTCGTGGCATGGAGCGGCCTATGGCTTCCAGCGCGACGATGAAGTCAGTCAAGTGCTGACCTGGTGCGTGGGCGCACGCTGCAACCTGAACCAGAATCAGGCGACGCCGGACATCTGCTGGCGCAGCAGTCCCGCCGACTCGCCGTCTTGTGCGACCGATGGAACGCTGGCCAGCGCTGTTCTCGACAACCAGATCCTGATCCGCACCGAAGCCATCACCGGACGCCTCAGCACCACGGAAACCGTGGGATTCTCGGTCAGCGGCGCTGCGGTCACCGACGACAACGGCACCCGGCGTCTGGTGCTCCGCCCGATCTTCGGTGCTGACGAAAGCCTGATCTACGGTGATGCCTCGCCGGAGCCCGCCCCCGTTGCCAGCGCAACGACAGTGCCGACCCTGAGCGGCCCAGCGGCGAACTGGGGACGTCCGCAAGTGCGGTTGTACACCGCAGGGAATGGCATCAAGGCGCTCGAAAGCCCGCTGTTCTATGCCGCCAAGTACGGCAGTTTCGACACCGCGAACAGTGAACTGCCGTCACCCACAGTTGCCGCGCCCTGCGCCAGCCAGAGTTGGGACCGGGTCGACAACCGGACCGGCTTGGCGGGTGCCGACTGCATTCCGGACAACTATCACGATCTGCAGAACCCGGCCGATTTCGCAAACCGCCTGACCCGGGTACTGGAAAGTCTGTTGCAGCGCACCGCCGGCGGCGAGCAGACGCTGGCCGGCGCAGCCGTCGCCAGCGTCGGCCAGGGTGCCGGTGCCGTCTACCAGGCCCTCTACGAAACCACGCGCAGTGACGGTGCCAATCGGGTCTCGTGGATCGGCACCTTGCAGGGTCTGTTCGTCGATCGCAACGGCGTCCTGCGCGAAGCGGCCTCCGGCGAAAGCGACTCCCGCCGTCTCGACGAGAACGATTTCGCCAGAAATCCTGCTGTCCGCTTGTTTTTCGACGAGACGTCGAATGAAACCCGATTCGAGCGATTTTCGAGCAATCCCGCCGAGAACCCCGGCGTGCGCGGCGAGGTTTTCGATCTCGATCAGCTCCGCACGCTGTGGAACGCCCGCCGTCAATTGTCGGCAATTGCCGACGACAGCATCACCAGTCAGCGCGCCTACGATGCCCCCGCGAACAGCGGCCGCTACATCTTCACCTTCGCTGATCGCAATCTCGATGGCCGTGCTGACACTTCGGAGCAAGTCGATCTGACCGCCGCCCGCTTCGGTGCCAGCCGCTATGGCTTGCTCGATGTCAGCTCCGAAGCGCAGGCCGCCAGCGTGATCAATTTCACGCGCGGTGCCGACGGCATCACCGGCCTGCGGCCGCGCCGGCTGAATGAGGACGGCGTCGGCGAAGCCGAAGTCATGCGCCTGGGCGATATCGTCAACTCGGCACCGCTCGCGGTCGGCGCGCCCGCCGAAGCCTACGACTTGCTTTATGCCGACCAGAGCTACGCGGCGTTCTTCCAGCAGTATCGAACGCGTCGCAACGTGATTTATGTCGGGGCCAACGACGGCATGTTGCACGCTTTCAACGCCGGCTTCGTCCCCGCCACCGGAGTTGGTTTCCAGACGCTACCGCCGGTCCCGAACGGCGAGACCGCCCACCCGCTGGGCAGCGAACTCTGGGCTTACGTGCCGTTCAACCTGCTGCCGCATCTGGGCTGGATGGCCGATCCAAATTACGGCCATGTCTGGACCATGGACGGCTCGCCGCGCGCTTTCGATGTCCGCGTCTTCGCTCCGGACGATGTGCACCGGAATGGCTGGGGCACGATTCTGGTGGTGCCAATGCGGCTCGGTGGCAAGTCGATCCGCGTTCCGGTGGCCGGTGGTGGCTTCGCGGATTTCGCAGACGGACTCGGCGACGACGCGGAACTGGTCACCCGCCCGGCCTACGTGATTCTCGATGTCACCGATCCGGAAGAACCACCCCAGCTGATCGCCGAGTTCAGCCATCCTTCGCTCGGCTTTACCACTTCGAATCCGGCGATTGCAGTGTTTGCGGCACCAGCGGCAGTGGCCGACGGCAGCGCCGGCCCCGCAGACGATCGCTGGTATCTGATGTTCGGCAACGGTCCGCAAGACTTGCGCAGCGCCGAAAGCCCGGCCGCACAGATGGCCAAACTGTTCCGCCTCGATCTGAAGGAACTGGTCAGCGGCTCCGGTGCTGCGGTCGATGCGCTGATCGACAACGACGGCCCGGTCGACGTGGCTGGCAGCCCGGCGAACGGCTTCGTCGGCGATCCGGTGGCTGTCGACTGGGACCTGAACTTCCGCGCCGACGCCCTGTACTTCGGCACCAGCGGCGGTACAGCGGCTGCGCCCACGGGCAAGCTGTTCAGACTTGATTTCCGCAATCCCGCCAATAATCCGGCGATCGAAGGCAGCGTGCCGGCGGACTGGCGGGCACCGGCGGTGCTGCTCGAGGCCGGACGGCCGATCCTTGCTGCGCCGTCGGTGACCCAGGACCGCGCCGCCAACCGCTGGGTGCTCGGCGGCACCGGCCGCTACCTCGCCGACGGCGACCGCGCCAGCGACAGCCAGCAATCCCTGTTCGGCGTCATCGACAGAGGCGGTACTGCAATCAATCTCGCGTCGCTGGTCGATACCACTACGGCGCAGGTCACCGTGGAAGGAAATGTCAGCGGAATTTCCGGTGACTTGGGTGCCATGCCGGATGAAGCTCGCCTGATCGACCTCGTCGCCAGCGCCCGGGGCTGGCGTTACAGCCTCAATCGCACCGCCGCGAACACGCCTTCGGAACGCAGCGTCAACCGCACGGCTCTGATCGACTCGCTGCTGTTCGCGACCAGCTTTACGCCATCGGACAACCAGTGCAGCGGCACAGGCGAAAGCCGCCTGTTCGGCTTCGATTTCCGCAGCGGTGCCCCGCGCAGCGGCCGTCCAGCGTTCCCGGTGCCGCTTGCCACGCAGGCGTCCAACCTGGTCGGCGTCGTGCGTCTCGGCGAAGGCCTCGGCACCGCCCCCACTCTGCACCTGAACTCCGCTGGCTCGACCGGCCGCGGCACCGTGACCATCAACGTGCAGTCGTCGACCGGCGCGATCTTCCAGCGCGATGCCGACGTTTCGGGCGCGATCCGCTCCAACGAGATCGACTGGCGCGAAACCCACCCGAACAGCGGACCGTGAACCTGCCAGCCCATCGCTCACATGGCGTGACCCTGATCGAACTGATGGTGGCGGTGGCCGTCGTCGGCATTCTGGCGCTCATTGCGGTGCCGACCTATCAGTCCTACCGGCTGAAGGCCGGACGCAGCGTCGGTGTCAGCTGCCTGCTGGAGGCCCAGCAGCGCGTCGAATCGCATTACTCGAAGAACATGGAACTGCCGGCCTCCCTTTCCGTCGTCGGACTGAGCAACGAATGCGGCGATGCGCCGCGCTATCAGCGTAGTTTGACGGCCGGCGCCAGCAGCCCTTGCGCGGCCAAGAGCACGCCCGGTCACTACGCGCTGCGGGCCAGCAGCATGGATGCGCAGACTCGGGATGGCGCGCTGGTGCTCTGCGTGTCGCCGTCGATCGCCAATCCGGATGGGCACATGGGCCGCTTTCACTTTCCACCCGGCAGCGACAGCAGCCTGTTGCCGGGCTGGGATTTCAAGCCGGGCCAATGACTTACGCCTTGCAATACCGGACTTCGCGGCCATCACGGCCTTCGTCGCAGGCGGGCTTTTCGCTGCTCGAATTGATGATCGCGCTGGTGGTCGTCGGCATTCTGGCGGCGATCGCCCTGCCGTCGTACCGCAGCTATGTGCTGCGCTCGAACCGGGCATTGGTGCGAGCCATCCTCGTCGACATCGCCGCCAAGCTCGAAGCGGAAGCCCTGGCGAGTCGCGGCATCTATCCGACCAACTTCGATTTCTATCTGGCCGGCGGCACGCCGCCGATTCTCGACAAGACCGAGATCGACCTTGATCGCGAGGGGCACATCACCGCCGACGCCATGGCGGCCAGCACCTACCGCATCCGCCTGGAGCCGCTGGAGACTGCCGCGGTTCCCCTGCGCTACCGGCTGACTGCGACGGCTGTCAACAACCAGGCACAGGATCAAGCCTGCGCAACGCTGGTTGTTGAATCGAACGGCCTGCGGACCGCCACGCCGGGCAACAATGCCGTCTGCTGGAGCCGTTGATGTGCGGAGCATCCCTTTGTCAGAGTCATCCGGCCGTCGGTCCGGCATAACTGCGACAAATTTACGACACGGCAAGAATGCGACTCGTCTGATTTGACCCTTGACAGCGACTCACGATGTCGGACCAAAAAGGATTCACCTTGCTGGAGATGATGGTCGTGATCGCGATTGCCGCGGTGTTGCTGGCGATTGCCAGTCCCGGCCTGCGCAGCTTCGTGCTCGCCGGCTCGCGCGGCGACGCGGCGTCCGGCCTGTATGGCGCGATGGTCCGGGCGCGTGCCGAGGCAATCGCCCGCAATACCCCGGTCACCCTGTGCCAGCGCGACTACAACGCCAGCGGCGGTCACGCCCGGTGCGATGCTTCCGCCACCGGCAGCTGGGTCAACGGCTGGGTGATCTACCGCGACAGCGCTCCCGATGACAGCGGCGCCAAACCCGCAACTGCTGACGATGTGATCGCCACCGGCGAACCCGCTGATCGTGCCTTCGCCTGGGCCGGCGACCCCGCCGATACCGCCGCCGTGCAGTTCGAGTCGTCCGGGCGGCTGTCGAGCAGCTCGCGGATCAGCTTTCGCCTGTGCAAGCAGGGCGACAGCGCCTGGGAAGGCCGACGCGTGCAGATCGACACCAGCGGCCGGATTCGTCTGGCCAAGGACAGCGGGTGCAACGCATGAAGCAGCGCGCCGCCGGTTTCACCCTGATCGAAGTGATGATCACCGTGTTCGTGGTCGCCGTCGGCCTGCTCAGTGTTGCTGGCTTGCAGGCGCTGTCGAAGAAATCCAACTTCGACGCCATTCAGCGCACCCAGGCGGCGGTGCTGGCGCAGGATCTGATCGAGCGCATGCGCGCCAACCCCGGGCGCGGTGCCGACTACCTGACCGACGCCACCGAAGGCATCAGCAGCGCCACGCTGCCGGCCCAACCCGACATCGCCTGCACGACCAGCGGCAGCACCGGCTCGCCACGTTGTACGCCGGCACAAGTGGTTGATTTTGATCGCTATGAATGGTCGCGAGCGCTGTTCGGCGATGTCGAATTGATCGACGACACGGCCGCCGGTGGCTTGAGCGAACCGACTGCCTGCGTGACCAATGCCGCAGCACCTTGCGGCACCTACACGGTGGCCATCGCCTGGCGCGGCATCACACCGCTGCCGCCCGGCGATCCCGACGACGCGTCGGATCCCGCCAGCAATCCCTGCGGGCTGGACAACGCCGCCTACGACGATCCGTCCACCAGCGGCGAAGATGCCCGCCTGCGCCGTTTGATCGTGTTGCGCACGGTGATCGACGACCACAGCGGCCAGTGTCTGGGATCGGGCCTGGCAGCACTGACGCCATGACGCACCGGCATCAGCAGCGGGGGCTGTCACTGGTCGAGCTGATGATCGCCATCACGCTCGGCCTGATCGTGCTGACCGCGATTCTCGCCGTGTTCAGCCAGAACAATCGCAGCTTCCGGCAAAGCGACGCCGTGGCGCGCATGCAGGACAGCGCCCGCTTCGCGCTCGACACCCTGGCGCGCGACATCGCCATGGCCGGCTACTACGGCGGCATGTACGGGGCCGCGAACATCGTGCCGTTCACCACCGCGCCCGCCAACGACTGCGGCACGGCCGACAATGCCACCTCGCCCGCCACGCCCTGGGCGTTCCAGCTTGGCCGCCGCGTCGAATTCCGCAATCACGCCTCGACCACGGCGGTCGGCAGCGCCTTTCCCTGTCTTGGCGGCGATACCACGCCGGTGGCGGCCGATACCGACATCGTCGCCATCCGCCGCGTGGCCGGGCAGGCCACGGCCGACATCGCCAGCGGCTCGGCGGTCAATCTGCGCGCCAACAACTTCTATTTGAAGACCAACGGCACGGTCGGCTCGCTGATCCACAACGGCAATGCCGCCGCGTTCGCCTTGAGCACGTCCACGGTCGAGCCGCTGCAAGCCCCGATGAGCTTCTGGAAGTACGTGCCGCGCCTGTATTTCATTCGCTCGTACGCGGAAACCCCGGGAGATGCGATTCCGGCGCTGTGCCGCATGGAATTGCAGCACGCCGCCAGCGCCGAAATGGCGGTGGAATGCCTGGCCGACGGCGTTGAAAACCTGCAAATCGAATGGGGCCTGGACAGCGACAACGACTGCGTGGTCGACACCTACACCTCCAGCCCCGCCGCGGACGCCCTGGCCCAAACCGCCATCACCGCGCGCCTGTGGATTCTGGTCCGCACCACGGAGCCGGACGGCGGTTATCGCGATGACAAGACCTTCGATTTCGGCGATTTCGAGACCTCGGAAGCCTTCGCCGACGCTTTCCACCGCCGCGTGTACTCGACCACCGTGCAGTTGCGCAATCCGGTCGGCGATCTCGGGCCGTGTACCGGGCCGTCGTCCCTGTCGGCGGCGGTGACGCCATGAAGCAGCGCCAGCAAGGTGCGGCACTGGCCACCGCGCTGCTGATCCTGATCGTGCTGACCCTGCTCGGTCTGGCGGCGATGCGCGGCAGCCGGCTGGAGCTGAAGCTGTCGCAGAACGCCGAAAGCCGGGTCAACGCGCGGCAGTCAGCACAAGCCATTGCCGACGGCATCACCCAGGTCGAAGCCAGCCTGTCGATCAGCAATGGAGCCGCTTATCGCGCCTGCTACGTGCCCGACGACGACGCCCCACCCGACAGCCTGCCGTTCGCCTGCGACAGCCCGACGCTCGCTGCACCCGCCGACGCCGGCCTGCGCCCCCACACCTATGCGCTGGCGCAGCGTGAAGCGCCGGAATTCCTGTCGACCGCCACCCTGCGCGGTGCCGGCAATAGCGGCCGCGCCTACGACTACGCGCGCTTCACGGTGATCGGCGGCTACGACCACAGCAACGAAGGCTTCGGCGCCGCCGAAGTCGTGCAGGGCGTGCTGAAACTGCATGCCAAATCCGGCGGAGTGAGCTACCAATGAACCGACTCGCCCGCTTGTGCGCGCCGATCTTCGTGCTGCTGATGACCCTGGCGGCCGGCCTGCCGACCCGCGCCGACGACATCGACATCTACTCGAACCCGGCCGCCAATACCCTGCGCCCGCCGATGACGGTGCTGGTGCTGGATTTGAACCTGCTCGGCATCTGCAACAACGTGCTGCTGACGCCCGCGCCGACGGCGGATGTCGACAATCCGATGGGCCGCACCGCCTGCATCAACCTGCGCGCAAGCACCTCGCTGCTCGGCCTGCTGGCACCCAGCACCAGCAATCCCACGCAGTTTCTGAGCAACCTGCTGGTCGGTTCCAGCCTGGGCGCGCCGGGTCTTTGCAATCTCTACAACCTGCTTGGCCTCGTGTCGCCGGTGGTCAGCCTGCCCAATGTCGGACTTCTGACCGGCCTGCTCGGCGGCGTCACCCAACTCAGTTGCAGCACGCTGACGTTCCTCACCGGCATTCCGCTGCTGGCCAATGTCATTAACGGACTGTTGCCGGGCTTCACCAGTCAACTGATTGCCGGTCTGCTCAACCCGCTGCTGTCCACCGTGGTGGGTGCCTTGCCGGCGGCGGTGGTCGGCCTGGTCAACGGCGCGCTGACTGCGCCGCAGAAAATCCTGGCCGACCCTTTGAGCGTCAACAATCTGATCGCGGTGATCGGCGGCCTGCTGACGCCGCTGATCAACAGCCGGGTGGCGATCGTGGTCTCGCACGGCAACCGCAGCAACGCCGCCGGTACGCCGGTGACCAGCGGCAGCCAGAGTTATGCCTGCTCGTTCGCCGATCTGGCGTCGATTCCCAGCGCCCGGCGGACCACACCCAATTGCAGCAACGGTGCCTATTTCCTGCTCGGCTTCACCGAACTGGTTGGCACCACGACCATCGCCAGCGTGCTGCAACTGGTGTCCAATCAATTGCTGGGCTTGCTCGATCCGGCCAACCTGATCAATGTGCTGGGCTCAAGCCTCGGCACCCTGACCTCGGCCAGCCCGACCAGCCTGACGCCGCCGTTCCAGGGCAAGGAGATCTACACCGAGATCGCCCATTACCTGGCCGGTGACGTGGTCTACAACGCGCCGCTCAGAAGCTGGGATTCGGTGCTGGGCCTGTTGTCGCGCGATACCTCAATCGAGAACGGCGGCAATTACCGGCAACCGGAAGCAGCCTGCGACACCGTCAACGTGGTCAACATCCAGCTGACCAATTCCATCGGCGACGACGATTCCGACACCGAAGCCGCGCGCTATTTCCCCGGTGCCGTGCAGAACGGCGCGATCAGCTTCCCGAATCTGGTGCGCGAAGCCGGCACCACCGGTTTCACCGATACCAGCGGCCGGCGCATCGCCATGCGCTCGTATTTCGTGATCCAGGAAAACCTGTCGAGCCTCGCGGCGCTGTCGAATGTTGGTGCCAACGTGCTGACCTACGGCTCGACCGTCGGCCTGCTGAATCTCGGCCAGACGGTGGCCGAATTCATCGCCCCGACGCTGGTGGTCAATGCCTCGCTGGTCACGCCCAGGGTGGCGAGCAGCCCCTTGTCGGCCAATGGCCTGCTGGAACCGGCCTACTTCGCACAATTCCAGCCGCGCGACAGCCAGCGGCCAAGCTGGCTCGGCAACGTCAAGGCCCTGCGCTTCGCGCGTGACGACGACGGCGTGCAGCGCTTTCTCGATGCCGCCGGCAACAACGCCATCGCCATGGACGGCCGCATCGCGACCACGGCGCTGACCGTCGGCACGCGCGGCGGAGCGCTTGGCGGTGCCGGTGTCGACGGCCGCGCCACCGGCCTCGGCGGCGTTGGCCAGAATATTCCCGGCTACCAGTTCGGCGGCGGCGGCAACCCAGGCCGCGTCAATGCCGACGGCGCGCGGCAGATCTTTTACGACGCCCTCAGCGCCACGAACGTGCCGTCGCTGGCAGCACTCGATGCCGACACCCAAAGCGTGCGCGATGCCTTGCAGGCCGATCTCGGCGTGGTTGGCAGCGGCAGCGCCGAAGACAGCCTGCGCCGCGCGCTGCTGCTGCATGCGCGTGGCTTCAATGTCGGCACTGCTGCCGCGCCGGTCGGCAGTGGCAGCGATTTCAGTGGCGTCACGGGCCGGCCGTGGATGCTGGGTGCAGTGCTGCATTCGCAGCCGGTGGCCGTGAATTACGGTGCCCGGACCGGCTTCACGGCTGCCAATCCGGACCTGCGCCTCTTGTTTGGCTCGGCCGATGGCCTGCTGCATTCGGTGAAGAACAGCAATCTGTCGGAAACCTGGGCGTTCATGCCGCGCGCCACCATGGCCAACCTGCGCACCCTGCGCGACGACCGCTACTCGCCAGCCTTCCCCTACGGTGTCGACGGCGCGCCGAGCGTGCTGATCATTGACCGTGGCACCAGCCTGACGCTGCCCGAAGGCGGCCCGGCCGATGGCGTCATCAACAGCGCCAACCCGAACGATCACGTCTACGCTTTCTTCGGCCTCCGACGCGGCGGCAAGCATCGCTACGCGCTCGACATCACCGATCCCGACCGTCCGCAACTGATCTGGCGCATCGGCCCGGACGGCCTGTTCAGCGCCAATGCCTCATCACCCGGGCTGGTTAGCGGTTCGGCCGCGCAGTTCGCCGAGTTGGCCTTGAGCTTCGGCACGCCGGCTGTTGGCCGCATGCGCATCAGCACCGCGCCGAGCAGCGACATCACCCGGCCGGTGCTGCTGTTCGGCGGCGGCTACAACGGCGGCGTGGCCGCCAACGGCAGCCGCATCGCCAAGGACGCCAACACCAGCCGCGCCGCGACCGCCGCCGCCGCCGTCGGCCGCGATGACACGGTCGGCAACGCCATATTCATCGTCGACGCGGTCAGCGGCGAACTGATCTGGAAAGCCGCCCGCAGCGCCAACACCGCCATCACCCCGTACGACGCCGGAACCCGCAGCTTCCGCCATCCGCTGCTGGCCGACAGCATCGCCTCGGAACTGACCGCGCTGGATACCGATGGCGACGGCCTGACCGACCGCGTTTATGTCGGCGATACCGGCGGCCGCATCTGGCGCGCCGATTTCCCCGGCAGCGACCGCAGCGCGTGGACGCTCGGCCCGATCGCCAGCCTGGGCCGCAGCCATCCGCTCGGCAGCACGCCGGCCGATGCCAGCAATGCCGACGACCGCCGCTTCTTCCACGCGCCGGACTACGTGCCCGGCCGCGATGTCAGCGGCAGTTTCGACGCCGTGGTGATCGGCTCCGGCGATCGCGAAGATCCGTTCAACAGCAGCACCGGCAACTGGCTGTACACGGTGCGCGATCGCGACACGTCCACCGGCAAATCCCTGACCGATACCGGCAACAACGGCGTGATCGCGGAAGAATCCGACACCCGCCTGATTCGCCAGACCAGCCTCGCCAACATCACCACGGCCTGCGCTGCGGTGGGCACCGCCGCTTGCGCGACCGGCGCCACGGCCAGCAGCGGCTGGCGGCTGCAACTGGCGAATGCCGGCGAAAAGGCCGTGTCAGCACCGGTCACGGTCGGCAACGTGGTGACCTTGTCGAGCTTCGTGCCACCGGCTGTCGGCAGCACCTCCTGCGAGCCCAACGAAGGTTCAAGCCGCCTCTACGGCGTGCGCCTGCTCGACGGTCGGCCCGCCGTGCAGCAGTTCATCGACGATGGCGATGCCGATGCGCGCAGCCGCCGCGCAGCCGCGCCGGGCATCGCCGGGGAGGCCGCAGCACTCACGCCGCAACTCACTGCCATCAACGCCGAAACGCTGAACACCACCGTCCCCTTGATCTACCGCACATTCTGGCGCGAGCGTCGCGAGGATGAAGAAAAACCGGTGGCACAATGACACTGCATTCAATCTCTCCCGGACCGATTCCTCCATGTCGCAGTCGCGCGGCTTTTCGCTGATCGAGCTGATGGTCGCCGTGGTCGTCGTCGCCATCCTCGCGACGATTGCCCTGCCCTCGTTTCGTCAGTATTCGGTGCGCAGCAACCGCACGGTTGCCAAGACCGTGCTGAGCCAGATCGCCCAGCAGCAGGAAGCCTGGTTCGGGGATCGCAAGGGCTATGCCTCGCGCCTGAGCTTGCTCGGCTATCCGGCCGATGCGCTGTACATCGATTCCTCCGGAGAAATGCGCGCGGGCACCAGCACCAGCAGCACCTACCGGGTCAGCCTGGCCGCTGCCGGTACCGGCGATTTCGCGCGTTGCTCGGCGGCAACTGCCTCAGCGGAGGCAGTTCGTCTCTCCTGGGTGCTGGTTGCCGAACCCCAGAACGCGCAGGCCGCCAGCGATTTCGCCTGCGGCACGCTGTGCCTGTATTCCACCGGCCAGCGCGGCGCAACGGCGCCGGTGGATACCGACACCATGTTCAAGCAGTGCTGGGCGCGATAAGCGCAGCGTTGTTCGCCTCAGCCGACGGCTGCCACGTCAACCGCGACTAAACCTCAGTCGTCGCCGCGCTTGGCGGCCACATTGATCAGGTACTGGGTCAGCAGCGGCACCGGTCGGCCGGTCGCCGCCTTGCCGTGCCAGGCGGTGCCGGCGATGTCGAGATGCGCCCACTTCATCTTTTTGGTGAAACGGTGCAGGAAGGTGGCACCGATGATCGCCCCCGCCTCGCCTGCGCCCACTGTCGCGATGTTGGCAACGTCGGCAAATTCGCTCTTGATCTGGCTGTCGTAATCGTTCCACAGCGGCAGTTCCCAGGCCCGGTCGCCGATCTGGTCACCGGCGGTGAGCAATTGGCGCGCCAACCCGGACTGATTCGAGAACAGACCCGAGGCATGGGCACCGAGTGCGACGACGCAGGCACCGGTGAGAGTCGCCATGTCGATGCAGACCCGCGGGTCGTAGGTGCGCTCGGTGTAGGTCAGCGCGTCACACAGGATCAGCCGGCCCTCGGCGTCGGTGTTCAGCACTTCGATGGTGATGCCGGCCATGCTGGTGACGATGTCGCCGGGCTTGGAGGCCGCGCCGTCCGGCATGTTTTCGCTGGACACCACCACACCAACCACGTTGATCGGCAGCTGCAATTCGGCAAGGGCTGCGAAAGTGCCGATGACGCTGGCGCCGCCGCACATGTCGAACTTCATCTCGTCCATCTTGGCCGAGGGCTTGATCGAGATGCCGCCGGCATCGAAGGTCAGGCCCTTGCCGACCAACGCGATCGGCGCGTCGCCCGGCGTGCCCTTCAGGTATTCCATGACGATCAGCTTGGCCGGTTCGCGGCTGCCGCGTGACACCGACAGCAGCGCGCCCATGCCGAGGATCGCCATGTCCGATTCTTCGAGAATCTTGACCGCGAAGCCGTACTTCTTGCCGAGGTCGAGGGCACTCTGGGCCAGAAAAGTCGGCGTGCAGACATTGCCCGGCAGGTTGGCGAGCCGCTTGGTCAGACTGACGCCGCGCGCGATGGCCTGCGCTTCCTGCAAGCCTTTCTCGCCGGCCGGCAGATCGCTGCGGCGCGGTACGTCGAAGGTCAGGCGTTCGAGCTTCGGGCTGACGATTTCCTCGCGCGCCTTGTCGCCGCGCATTTCGTCGAACCGATAGAACTCGGCTTCGGTAGCAAGCGCTGCCTGCAGGACATTCCACTGGTAATCGCGGCCCTTGACCGGCAGATGGCTCAGGTAGCTGACCGCGTCGATCGCGCCGGTATTGCGCAGGGCCCGCGCCGCTGTCTGATGGACCTTGCGGTAGGCGGCTTCGTCGAAATCGCGTTCCTTGCCGAGGCCGACCAGCAACACGCGGTCGCAGAACACGCCCGAGACGTTGTGCAGGATCAGGCTCCGCCCCAGCTTTCCGTCCATGTCGCCGCGCCGCATGATGCTGCCCAAGAGACCATCGCTGGCCTTGTCGATGGTTTCCGCCGACTCGGTCGGATTGCGGCGATCGAACACGCCGACGATCACACAAGCAACGCGCTGCTTTTCCGGATTACCGCTCTTTACGAAATATTCCATGGCTCTTTTTAACTAAAGTACGTGATGAGGTCTTGCAAAACGCGCTTTCCGCTGACATCCGGCGAGTAATGCGAAATTTGAATTTACGGATTTCCGGTGCAATGGCTGCAACTGTTCCCGCCGGGAGCTTTCATTAAGCGGGCAACTTTCGGAAAACCATGATCTTGTCCGCTGATTCTAACGATTTCCCGAATTCGGTCCAGTTTTTCCTTGTTGATCAACTGTGACGCAATTCCTTGACTTTTCTTTTCCATTTGCGCGGCTCGCGGTCTGGCCACCACCAGCCTTGCGGGCACCGGCCGCCGGGACATCCTGCTGGTCGGTTAGGCTATTGCCATGAACCGACGGATTCTTGACCGCTACCTGCTGCGCGAGGTGCTGACCGCGTGGGCCGCCGTCACCTTCATCCTGCTGGCAATCATGATCGCCACGCGCTTTGCCAGCGTGCTCGGCGTGGCCGCCAAGGGCGAGCTGCCACGCGAACTGCTGCTCAATGTCGCGCTTTTGTCGAGCCTTCGATATCTGGTCATCCTGATTCCGGTTTCCCTGCTGCTGGCGATCATGCTGTCGCTGGGTCGGCTTTACAGCGATAACGAGATCGCCGCGATGACGGCTTGCGGCTCGGGCCTGGGCCGTCTTTACCGGCCGTTTCTGGGCCTTGCCGCCGCCTTGACCGCCTTGACCGCCGCGATGAGCTTCTCGATCGGGCCCTGGGCCGGTCGACAGGCGGATTTCCTGGTCAAGGATGCCAAGCGGCTGGTGCAGTTCACGCCGTTCGAGGCCGGCCAGTTCAAGACCGTGGCTGGCGGCCGGGCGGTGTTCTACACCGACTCGATCAGCCCCGACGGCCGCGAACTGGGCCGCGTATTCGCGGAACTGGAGGAATCCGGCGGTTCCAGCGTGGTGGTGGCCGATCACGGCAATCAGACCATCGACAGCTCAAGCGGCGAGCGCGTGGTCACCCTGAGCACCGGCCATCGTTATTTCGGCACCCCGGGCACGGCCAGCTACGACGTGGTCCGCTTCGATGAACTGAGCCTGCGGCTGTCGCCGCCGCCGTTCAGCTACATCAACAACCAGCGCAAGCTGAAAGCGACGGCCGCGCTCTGGGGCAGCAGGGATGCCGAAGATCAGGCCGAGTTGCACTTTCGCATCGCAGCGCCTGTGTCGGTGCTGATCCTGGCCCTGCTGGCCGTGCCGCTGGCGCACCTGAAACCGCGTCAAGGGCGCTACTCGAAGATTGTCTTCGGCATCCTCGTTTATCTCGTCTACACCAACCTGCTCGGCATCGGCCAGGCCTGGATCGGCAAGGGCCAGATTTCTCCCATCGTTGGCCTGTGGTGGGCGCATGCGCTGGTGCTGGCTGCCGCGCTCTGGATGATTCGCCGCCGCCAGCAGGTGGTGGCATGAACAAGCTCGACCGCTACATCATCCGCACCGTGCTGGCGCTGACCGCACTGGTCGGCTTGGGTCTGGTCACCATCTACACACTGGTGGTGTTCATTTCCGACATCGGCGAGACCGGCAAAGGAACCTATGGCGTGCTTCAGGTGCTGGAGTACAGCCTGCTGCTGATGCCGTCGAACCTGTACATCCTGCTGCCGATCGTCGCCCTGCTCGGCTCCCTGCTCGGCATCGGCGCGCTGGCGCGATCGAGCGAGCTGACGGCCATGCGCGCTTCCGGCGTGTCGATGCTCCGGATCGGCGGCGCAACGCTGGTCGCCGGGGCCTTGCTCGGTGCCTTTGGCTACGTGCTCGGCGACTGGCTGGGCCCGGCAGGCGAAAACCTGGCTACCCGCTTGCGCGACAACGCACGCGGCGAACACGGCACCCTGGACCGCTCGCTGTGGCTGCGCGATGCCGACAACGTGCTGCGCATCCGGCACCTCGTCGCCGAAGACCACGCCCGCGACCTGACCGTGTTCCGCACCGATGCCAGCGGCGGGCTGGCGCAGGTGTCGACGGTCGACGAAGCGCGTTATGTCGATGGCCGCTGGCTGATGACCGGCATCAAGCGCACCGAACTGCACGGCAGCGAAACCAAGGTGGTGACGCTCGATCAGATCGAGATCAGCGGCTCGATCACCCCGAACGTGCTGAAGCTGTTCATTCTTGAAGGCGACGTGCTGTCGGTGAGGGGCTTGTACAACCTGGTCGCCTACATGGACGACAACAAGCTCGACGCCACCAAATACCGCATCTGGCTGTGGCGCAAGCTGGTCGAGCCGCTGACGGTGATGGTGATGATGCTGTTCGCCGTACCCTTCGTGGTCGGCACCCTGCGCGACGCCGGTGCCGGGCAACGCCTGCTGGCCGGCGTGCTGGTCGGCATCGTGTTCTACGTGCTGAACAAGGTGTCGGTCAGCGTCGGCGACTTGTATCAATGGCCCGCCCCGCTCGCCGCCGGCCTGCCCACCGCGATGCTCGGCTCGCTGGCCTTGTGGCGGCTGCGCCTGGCCCGTTAATTGGGGTCAGATACAGATTGTTCCTCCTGGATAGCGGACACCGTTCGTCGCCCGGCTCGATATGACGTATTGACGGTTCGTATGAAGATATTTATCTTTCTCCTACGACGACGCGCTGGAACCCCCACTTCCCTGGTCGTCGTACTGAATTGCCGGTCGCAGCCCCCGCTGCGCTGGCCGCTGGCTCCGATGAGATGTATTGGCCGCCTTCCTGCGAAGGCGGCTTTTTCTTTTCCGGCGCGATCACTTCTTCTTCGGTGCTGCGGGAAACGGATTCAGCGGCATCAATACCACCTCGCCGCCGGCGATCCAGTCCTGCGGCAGACGGCGACGGCCGTCGAGCTGCGCCGCGATGATCGACAGCAGCACGCTCAGCGCGGCGATGATCGACGCGGTCTGCACCTGCGGTAGCAGGCTTTCCAGCGAAGGGAAGCGATGAATCACCGAGGCCGCAGCCGGGGTCAGCACCAGCCCCCAGAAGATCAACATGGCCATGCCGCGCACCACGGCGACCGGAATCCGCAGCAGCGCGCCGTCGCTGCGCCGCACCTGCAAGCGCCAGGCGCGCATGCCCAGCGTCTGCCCGCCCCGCGTCCAGAACCAGACAAAAAACCCGATGCCCACTGCCAGCAGCAGCCCGCGATTCATCGCATTGCCGGGTTTCAGTGTCAGCAGGCTGTTCAGCGGCAGGCAGATCAGCAGCAGGGTGACCATCCACAGGCCGATCAGCAGCAGACCGTCGTAGATGGAAGCAGCGAAACGACGCCATAGCGGCGCGGGCAGGATCAGTTCGGGCATGACGGGCGACGGGCTTGCGCGAAGGCGGATAGGATCGGCAACGCGGCAGCATGGAACCGCAGAAATTCTCGCCAGCAGCCGATCAGGCGCGGCATTGTATTCCCGAGGGTCTGTTGACATTACTTTGATCGGTGCGGCGGAGGTCGTTTTTGCCCAGTGCAACTCGATCGGAGCGGCCAATGGTTGTTCCATTGGCGCGACGAGCGAGGCAGCAATGGGCAAAAACGATCCCGCCCCGAAGGGTTGCGGCCAAAAAGTCGCCGGGACTTCGTTGCGAACCTTGGCCGTAGATAGGCTATGGCCTGCGGTTCGCGCCTCGCCCGGCGGCTTTTTGACCTGCAACGCAGCGATCAAAGTAATGTCAACAGACCCTAGCTTCCACCTTCAGGAGTTCACCATGCGTCATCTGATTGCAGCATCCGCCCTCGCCTTGCTGGCGACCCTGCCGTTCACCGCAGTGCAAGCGCTGGACTGCGCCGCAAGCCCCCTGAACCACGAGCAGAAGCGCCTGCTCGGCGGCACCGAAAACCTCTGCGAAACCTACGGCGGCAAGGTCATCCTGGTGGTCAACACCGCCAGCCGCTGCGGCTACACCCCGCAGTTCGAGAGCATCGAAAAGCTCTACAAGACTTACAAGGGCGATGGTCTGGTGGTGCTCGGCTTCCCTTCCGATCAGTTCCGGCAGGAAGAATCCACTGACGAAAGCATCGCCAAGTTCTGCACCGCCAACTACGGCGTCAGCTTTCCGATGTTCAGCAAGTCCCGGGTCGACGGCAGCGATGCCAATCCGTTCTACAAGGATTTGAAGGCCGCCACGAAAAAAGCCCCGGAATGGAACTTCAACAAGTACCTGATCGGCCGTGACGGCCAAGTGCTGGCGCACTTCGGCAGCCGGGTGACGCCGGACGATCCGAAACTGCTCGACGCGATCAAGGCCGAGCTGGCGAAGCCGGCACCGACGGCCGCTGCCGACACTGATCGCGCCGTGGTTTTGCGCTGACCCAAGCGGAATATCCTTAGCTCATTTCCGGGCAGTGGTCGGCAGATCGTTGTTGCGACAAGGGCGCATCCCTAAACTCCGCGTCCTTGGAAGCACAGGCCTGAAGACGTAAGGATGACCAGCATGTACGAAGGACAGGAACCCGCGCAGGGACCGACCGAGGCCGAAGTGGCTGCGCTCAACGCGCGTTACGCGCCGCTCGGCTTCGAGGCGCGCCTGAAGCTGCTGTACGAGGAATTCCCGGTTGACAAGGTGCTGGTCACCTCGTCGTTCGCGGCCACTTCCGCGTACTTCCTGCACATCATTTCGACGATCAACCCCGCGCAGCCCATTCACTTCATCGACACCGGTTTCCATTTCCCGGAAACCGTGGCCTATCGGCAGTACATGATCGACCTGTTCAAGCTGACCGTCGTCGACGTGCGCGCCGAAGACTGGAAGCACGCGCACACGGTCAACGACAAGACCTACGAGTCAGACCCGGATTTCTGCTGCTCGATCAACAAGGTAGAGCCGCTGGAGCTGATCAAGCCGAACTACCGGGTGTGGATGTCGAGCCTGATGCGCTGGCAGACCGACCATCGCGCCGGCCTGCCGGTGTTCGAGCTGCGCCGGGGCGTGATGAAGTTCAACCCGATGATCGACGTCACCCGCGAAGAGCGCGACGCCTACATCCGCGATCACCAGCTGCCGTTCCACCCGATGGTGGCGCGCGGTTATTCCTCGATCGGCTGCACCCACTGCACCGTGGCCGGCGACGGCCGCAGCGGCCGCTGGCTGGGCAAGCCGAAGACCGAGTGCGGCCTGCATCTGTGAGTCATCTGCTGATGATCAGCGCGCTGCCGATTCCGGCGGACGACGCCGAAGTCTGGGGTGATTTCGACACCCGTGCCGACGCTTTCGAGCAGCACGGCAAGGCGCCGCTGGCCGCACTTTCCGAACTGATCGAACGGCTGACCACGCGCTTTCCCTGCATCAGCGAACTCCGCGAAGACCAGCTGGAGAACGCGGTCTGGGCCGATGGCCCGCTGGTCGACGGGCTGATGCACGACGTTGCCGTGCTGACCATCGTGCCGTCGCGGGTCGCGGCCGCGCTGCCGGTGATCCGTGAAGTCGCGAAAGTGCTGAATCTGGCCGTCTACGATCCGCAAGCCGAGCAGGTTTGGCGGCCCTGACGGCTGGCAAATCGTAGGGCGGCAATCCCTTGCCGCCGATCCCGCTGATCGAGATGCGCGGCGGCAAAGGATTGCCGCCCTACGGCCGTCTGGTTTTTTCGGTCGTTGACCCCGGGACTGCCCTCGCAAAGCGTCCCGGACCGCCGACTTATAATGCCGGCCTTCCCGACTGCCCCTCGCATGCTCCCCACCCTCTTCCGCAAGCTGCACGGCATCTACGCGGCTGCGGTGTTCGTGGTCGTGGTGCTGCTGATCCATTGCCCGCTGCTGATCGTGCTGCCCACGCTTCCGGCGCGCCGCGCGGTCGGCCGCTTCGGGGTGCGCCTGTGGATGCTGCTGAGCTTCATGCCGTTCCGGGTGCGCGGCCTCGAACATCTGCCGGACGGCCCCTGCATCGTCATCTGCAACCATGCCAGCTATCTCGACGGCATCCTGCTGACCGCTGCACTGCCTTCGCGATTCACTTTCCTGGTTCAGAGCCGCGCAGCCGAATGGCCGTACGTCGGCCTCGTCATCAAACGCATGGGCGTGCAGTTCGTCAACCGCTGGTCGGCGCGCGAGGCGGCGGTGGCCACTCGCGCCCTGATCGACGGCCTGAAGGCCGGTGAGTCCTACGCGATCTTCCCCGAAGGCACCTTCCGCGCCCCGCCCGTGCTGCTGCCGTTCCAGTCCGGCGCCTTCCTGATCGCCGCCCGCGCCGGGGTGCCGGTGGTGCCAGCGGTGCTGCGCGGCTCGCGCCGACTATTGGGCGAAGGCCGCCGGCTATTCACCTGGTCGGCGATCGAGATCGAATGCTTCGCGCCTCTGCGCGCCAGTGCTGACAGCCGCGCCGCCGCCGACACGCTGTCGGTCACCGCCCGCGCGGTGATGCTGGCGCACTGCGGCGATGTCGACGGCAGCTTCCTGCCGCCGCCGGTCAAGGTGGAAAGCTGATGGCGCTGTTTTCGTCCGATCGCGAAACCAAGGCCCGGATCGTCACCGAGCTCGCGCCGCCGCCGCGCCAGCGCTATGAAACCGAGCTGAAACGCAAGGGTTTCGTCGCCGATGCCGCGCAATCCGATGCAGTGGATGCGCTGCAAGCGGTCTACGACGCGCTGATCGAAAACCCGCCGCGCAGGCGTTTCGGATCGAGCCGCCTGAGCTGGAGCCGGGTCGACGGCCTGTATCTCTGGGGCGGTGTGGGGCGCGGCAAGACCTGGCTGATGGACGCCTTCTACGACGCCCTGCCGTTCAGCCGCAAGACCCGCACCCATTTCCACCGCTTCCTGCTCGACGTCCACGCGCGCCGCAACCGCTATCCGGACGCCGCCGACCCGCTGCAAAAGGTCGCCGACGAGATCGCCGAAAGCACCCGCGTGCTGTGCTTCGACGAATTCTTCGTCGCCGACATCGCCGACGCGATGATCCTGGGCCGTCTGTTCGAAGCCCTGTTCAAGCGCAACGTCACCCTGATCGCGACAAGCAACGTGCCGCCGGACGGCCTCTACAAGGACGGCCTGCAACGGCAGAACTTCCTGCCGGCGATCGACACCCTGAAGCGTCACGTCAACGTGCTGAACGTCGATGGCGGCACCGATTACCGCCTGCGCCAGTTGAAGGACGCCCGGCTCTACCTGCATCCCTGTGACGACGCAGCACTCGCCGAACTCGCCCGCCATTTCGACGCGCTGGCCCCGCATGGCGAGCACGCGCCGGGGGATTTCCTGCTCAACGACCGCCGCCTGCACGCGGAGCGGATCGCCGAAGGCGCGATCTGGTTCGATTTCGAGACCCTCTGCGAAGGCCCGCGCTCGGCCGCCGACTACATCGAACTCGGCCGCCTGCATCACACCGTGGTGCTCACCGGCGTGCCCAGGCTCGACAGCGGCCGTGACGACGCCACCCGCCGCTTCATGACCCTGGTCGACGAGTTCTACGATCGCGGCGTCAAGCTGCTGATCGGCGCGGCCGCCTCGCCGCTCGATCTCTACAGCGGCTCGAAACTCAAGTTCGAGTTCGGCCGCACCCAGTCCCGCCTGCAGGAAATGCAGTCCGAGGAATACCTGGCCAGCGCCCATCGCGGCTGAACGCGCCACCCGCCAGTAGGGTGGGCAGGCTTCATCTGCCCACCGATTCGCCACCGTCCAGGTGCAGCGCCCGCGTGGGCAGATACAGCCTGCCCACCCTACGGGGCTGTTGTGGGTCGGGCTTCAGCCCGACGGCGCATCCGCCGACTGACAGCCGCGCCGTCGCCCTGAAGGGCGACCCACAAGGGCTTAAATCCGCGCCACCCCGTTCTCCCGCGCCGACCAGCGCACGAACAGCACCAGGGCCGCGAATTCCACCGCCGCCACGGCGCTGAAAGACAGGGCGATGGTGTAGCGCGACGGCACCGACGCGGCTTCCGCCATGAGTGCCGCGATGTAGCCGGACAGCAGCAACGTCAGCCAGCCGGCGGTGTAGCGCTTCTTGCGGATCAGGCCCGGCAGGGCGATGGCCAGCGGGGTGACCAGCAGCAGGCCCGGCAACAGCCCGGCCCAGACCCACAGCCCGTTGGCGAGCACGAAATGACAGGCGATCGCCACGGCCCAGGCGTACCAGCTCAAGGGCGTTTTCATGTGGCCAGCTTCACGGCGGTGGCCGCCACCCGCTTGCCCAGCGCCTGACACAGCGCGATCTCGTCGCGGCTCAGCACCCGCGGCTTGGAAGCCGTCCCGGCAACATGGCTGGCCCCGTAGGGCGTGCCGCCGCTGGTGGTCGCCGACAGGGCCGGCTCGCTGTACGGCAGGCCGACCAGCACCATGCCGTGATGCAGCAGCGGCAGCATCATGCTCAGCAGGGTCGCTTCGTTGCCGCCGTGCAGGCTGCCGGTCGACGTGAACACCGCAGCCGGTTTGCCGATCAGGCTGCCGGACAGCCAGAGATCCGAAGTGCCATCAAGGAAATACTTGAGCGCCGCCGCCATGTTGCCGAAGCGCGTCGGACTGCCGAGCACCAGGCCTGCGCATTCGCGCAGATCGTTGGACGTGGCGTACGGCGCGCCCGATTCCGGCACGGCTGGCCCGGTTGACTCGGTGTCGGTCGATACCGGCGGCACCGTGCGCACCCGCGCCTGCACGCCTGCCACCGACTCGATTCCGCGCGCGATCTGCCGGGCCATCGCAGCCGTCGACCCGTGTCGCGAGTAGTACAGCACCAGAACGTCGATCATCCGAACCTCGTTGCTAGAGGGTGTAATTGTACGGTGGCCGGCCTCGAATCCCCACGCACCGCCGGTTTCGGATGCCATGAAGTTTGACCCCGCCGCAGCCTGTGGCTAGTCTGCCGCCATGCCCCTTTTCCCCCTCCGCAGCCCTCGGCTGCTGGCCGTGATGCTGCTGGTCGGCGTTGGCTCGACGGCCTGCCAGAACCTGCCCAATACCGTTGCGGAAACGCCGCAGCAGCCGGTGGAAGCGGTGGCTCCGGAAGCGGTGATTCCGCCGCCGGTTCCTGCGCCCGAGGTGAAGCCCAAGCTGAAGAAAGTCGCGCCCAAGCCGAAACCGCCGGCTGCCGAAGCAGTAGCAGCGGGCGGCGTTGTGTCGGCCAAGCCCAAGGCGAAGCCGCCAGAAACATCGCCGCCCGTTGCTGGCAGCGACCCGGCAGCAGCCAAGCCGCGCTCCAGGCTGCCGACGGTTTCGGTGCTGATCTCGCGCAATCCGGGGGTGGATCCGGTGGTGCTGTCGGAATCGGAAGCGGCGCGCTTTTCGGCTGAGGAAAACGCCTCGGCGATCGGCAGGCCTGCCACCGGAGCCAAGCCTGCGACTCCGAAGCCGCGATCGAAGCCGTCGACGGTCAAGCCGAAAGCCGTTGAAATTGCAGGAAATATTCCACCTAAACCAGCCGATGGCGGAGCCGAAAAGCCGCCGGAGAAGTCGGCTGCGAAAGCGCCGGAAGCGCCGCCTCCGGTCGCGATTACCCCGTCGAGCAGCGAAAAGCCCGGCGATGCCGTCGCTCCCCGGCCCGCTGCAAAGTCAGAACCGATCGCGGCTGTAGCGGCCGCAAATCCGGTTGCCGACAAGACCAACGCCGCGCCCGACACCTCGAAGCCGGCACCCGTGCCAGCGCCAGCCGTCGAACCCGCCAAGCCGGCCGCTGTCGATGTTGCGGCGACGAAACCTGCCGAAGCGGAGCAGAAACCGAAGCTGGCGGCTGCAGAAGCACCGCCAGCCACAACGATTCCGGCAGCGAAAACCGATCCGCCGCCACCGATCGCGGCTGTCGAGCCGGCCGTCACCGCGCCCAAGCCGCCGCCGAAACCCGTTGCGAAGGCACCGGTGCGACGTCCGCAGCCGCCCGCCGATCCGCTGGCGACACCGGCGATTTCCGAGTCCGAACGTCTGGCGCTGGCCGCCATTCCGCTGCCGAAACTGCCGACCCTGGTCAGCCGCGAGCCGCCAGCCGCAGCGGCGGCACCGGCGCCGATTCCCGCAGCAATCCCTGCGCCGCCGATCGCCGCCACGCCCGACGACGCGCAGATCCTGCTGCGCCGGGCCAGCGAGCGCACCGGTCTTGGCGACGTCGAACTGGCGCGGATCGCGGCTGCCGAGCAGAAACTCGTCAATGGCGAGCGCGAAGCGGCGATCGAAACGCTGGCGCTGCTCAATGCCGATCTCGACCGCTCGGTGCGCATCTATGTGGTGGTCAGCGGCGAAAACCTGCGGGCGATTGCCGCACGTCCGGAAAACTACGGCAATGCCGCGCTCTGGCCGCTGATCTGGCGCGCCAACCTCGAAGCGTTGCCGGAACCCTGGGCTGTGCAGCGCGAACAGAAGCTGATCGTGCCCAGCTTCCCACCGCTGACCGATGTCGCAGCCGCCCTGCAATACGCCCAGAGCCACCAGCAGGACGTGGTGCGTCCCGAAGCCCGTGCGGAAGCGCCTTGAAGCGACGCATCAGCGCGACCAGCGCTTGACCAGCCGATCGAGCACCAGATACGGATAGTCCGGCTTGCCGATGGAACCGTTGTAGCGCGCTAAAGCCTTGATGTAATTGTTCTTTTCTTTTCCCAGATAGAATTTGAGGATGGTGCAGCCCATGCGCAGATTGGTCGGCGTGTGGAACAGGTTGTCGCCCGGCTTGCCGATTTCCTCGATCCAGAACGGCATGATCTGCATGTAGCCCAGCGCGCCGACGCTGGACACCGCGAAGCGCTCGAAGCGCGATTCGACGTCGATAGTGGCCAACACCAGTTCCGGCGACACGCCCGCCCGGGTCGCTTCGGCATGCAGCAGGCGCAGGAAGCGCAGCCGCACCGCGACATCCGGCATCGCTTTCGGAGCGTGTCTGGCGATGCGGGCCGACATGTCGCTCAGCCAGATTTCCGCCAGTGCCGGATCGTCGAAACTGGTCGCCGATTCGATCGCCTGCTTCATCAAGGCGCGCAGTTCCGGCTCGGGTGCGCGGGTCGGGGCGGCGCTGACGGCCGTACTCAGCAGAAGGCTGGCAGCGATGAGGAACGGCCGACCGATCATGGCATCGTCCAGCTTTCGACCCTCAGGCCGGGAACCCGCCGGAATTCGCCGAGGTTGCCGGTGATCAGGATGGCGTCGAGGGACAAGGCGTGTGCGGCAATCAACAGGTCATTGGGGCCGATTTCCTGGCCCTGCTGACGAAGGAAAAGTCGAAGCGGCCCATAGATCGCAGCGGCGGCCGCGTCGAAATCCCGAATCTCGCAGCGCTGCGCCAGTTCGAGAATCTGCTGCCGGCCACGCGGCGCCTGGCTGGTCATGGCCTGCCCGAATTCAAGCTCGGCGAGCACGATGCTGGACAGCACAAGCGGCGCGTTGCCCGCCCGTATCAGATGGTCGGCAACCGCCCCGCTGCGTCGACGCATGATGTCGATGCAGACGCAGGTATCGAGCAGCAGCAACACGGGTCAGAACTCGACGTCACGCTCCGAGCCCGGCGGGAAATCAGGGATGTCGTTCGGGAAATCGTCGCCAAGTCTCGGCGCGTTCGCGAAATAGTCCGCCCAGGTCTTGTATTGACGGACCCGCTTCGGCGTCAGGATCAGACGATCACCATCGCGTTCGACAGTGACTTCGTCACAATCGAAACGGTAATCCTTGGGAATGCGCACGGCCTGACTGCGGCCGGTGGTGAAAACCTTGGCGGTGGCAGTCATGATCGGCTCCAGATGGTGATATACGGCAGTGCCGATATCGTACGCCAGCGCGTCACAGGGTGGGCAGGCTTGACCTGCCCACGCGGTGCGCAACCGTCGGACGACTGCGAATCGGTGGGCAAGCGAAGCCTGCCCACCCTGCGGCTACGCCAGCTTTTCGAGCACCGCTGCGGTCGTTGCCGGAATCATCTCGGCGGTGGCGGCATCGCGGCGCTTGTACTCGAATTGCTGTGTGGCCAGGCCCTTGGCACCGATGATGACGCGGTGCGGAATGCCGATCAGGTCCGCGTCCTTGAACATCTCGCCAGGGCGCAGGCCGCGATCGTCGATGGCGGTGTCGACGCCGGCCGCGAGCAGCTCGGCGTAAAGGCTTTCGGCCGCCGCCTTCACGGCTGCGGCGGTATCGGCCTTGTCCAGCCCGATCGGGCAGACGATCACCCGGAACGGTGCAATGGCATCCGGCCAGAGGATGCCGTTGGCGTCGTTGCGCTGCTCGATCACCGCCGCCACCATGCGCGACACGCCGATGCCGTAGCAGCCCATTTCCGGGGTCACCGGCTGCTGGTTTTCGTCAAGCACGGTCACACCCATCGCCTTCGTGTACTTCTTGCCGAGCTGGAAGATGTGGCCGCCTTCGATGCCGCGGAACAGCTTGATGGTGCCGATGCCGTCGGGGCTGGGATCGCCTTCGGCGATCATGCGCAGGTCGGCAGCCTCCGGTTCGGCGGCATCGCGGCCCCAGTTGGCACCGCTGACATGAAAGCCGGCTTCGTTGGCCCCACTGACGAAATCGCTGAGCGCTGCCGCCGCATGATCAGCAATCACCGCCACCTTGTCGGCGATCGGCCCGAGAAAGCCCGGCACGCAGCCGAACGCGGCCTGAATGTCGGCGTCTGTCGCCAAAGTCAGCGGTGCGGCGATCTTCGGATGATTTTCGGCCTTGATGGCATTGAGTTCGTGGTCGCCACGGAGGGCCAGTGCCACCAGCCCGCCTTCCGCGCCTTTGACCACGATCAGCTTGAGCGTGCGCGCCAGCGGCAGCTTGAGCAGCTTGGCGACGTCCTCGCAGGTCTTCTGATACGGCGTCGCGACCTTGGCCAGTGCTTCCGTCGCCGCAGCATGGGCCGGCTGCGCCAGGGTTTCCGCCGCCTCGACATTGGCCGCGTAATCCCCCGCATCACTGACCGCCAGCAAGTCTTCACCCGCCTGCGCCAGGATGTGGAATTCCTCGGTCCTGGAGCCGCCAATGGCACCGCCGTCGGCCTTGACGATGCGGAAATCGACACCGACACGGGTGAAGATCTTCGAATAGGCCGCCCGCATGTTGTCGTACTCGGCCGCCAGCGAAGCGGCATCCATGTGGAAGCTGTAGGCGTCCTTCATGATGAATTCGCGGGCCCGCATGACGCCGAAGCGCGGCCGGCGTTCGTCGCGGAACTTGGTCTGAATCTGGTAGTAATTCACCGGCAACTGCCGGTAACTGCGCAGATCCTGACGAACGTGGAAAGTGATCACTTCCTCGTGCGTGGGGCCGTAGCAGTAGTCGTTTTTGTGCCGATCCGTCAGGCGCAGCATCTCGTCGCCCATCACCTGCCAGCGGCCGGATTCCTGCCACAGCTCGGCCGGGTGGACGCTGGGCATCAGCACTTCGGCGGCACCGGCGCGGTTCATTTCCTCGCGCACGATGGTTTCGATCTTCTTCAGCACGCGCAGGCCGATCGGCATCCAAGAGTACAGGCCGGAGCCGAGCTGACGGATGAAGCCGCCGCGCAGCATCAGCTGATGGCTGACGATGGCCGCATCGGAGGGCGTTTCCTTGGAAGTCGACAGCGGGAAGCGGGACAGGCGCATGGGCAGTTGTGCGGGGATAGACCGGCACGGATTGTAGCGTTCACGGGACAACAGAGGCTGATCTCACGCAGAGAACGCAAAGCCCGGCAAAAACGTCTCTTGAAAGCTTTTGCTTTGTTTTTCTCCGCGCTCTTTGCGTTCTCTGCGTGAGATCCAGCTTCTCAGCGCCCCTTGAAATCCGCTGCGCGCCGCTCGACGAACGAAGCCACGCCTTCCTTGACGTCGTCACTGCCCATGATCGGCGCGAGATCCTTGACCAGACGGTCGATGGCCTTCTGATCGCCGTGTTCGATGGCGATGCGCGAGGACTTGAGCGACGCATAGACGCCCAGCGGTGCCTGCGCAGCCACCCGCTCGGCGATCGCCAGCCCGCGCTCGAACTGCTGGCCAGCTACCACCACTTCCTGCACCAGTCCGATGCGCAGCGCTTCCGCCGCGTTGAACTCGTCGCCGGTCAGCAGGTACTTCTGGGCGTTGCCCCAGCCGAATTCCTGAACCATGCGCACCGTTGCGCCACCCACCGCGTAGATGCCGCGCTTCACTTCGATCTGGCCGAAGCGGCAATCGTCCGCCGCCACGCGGATATCGGCGGCCAGCGCCAGTTCGATCGCCACCGTGTAGCAGATGCCATGCATCGCGAAGATGATCGGCTTGGAGACACGCTTTTCCGGGATCAAGCCGAAGGGATCTCGCTCGTGGTCGGCAAGATCGGGCCACTGGCCGGATGAAAAGGCCGGCGTCCACTTCGGCAGATCGAGCCCAGCCGTGAAGTGCTTGCCATTGGCGTAGACCAGCGCGCAACGCAGTTCCGGATCGGTATCGAGCAGGCCATACGCCGCCGCGAGCTGATGGTGCATGTCCAGATCGAAGGCGTTGTACTTCTCCGGCCGGTTGAAAGCGATCAGCAGCACATGGCCGCGGCGTTCGGCGAGGATTTTCGGGGCGGCGGCGGCGACTTCGGTCATGTCAGCTCCTCTTGCGGTTCTTGTTGTGAACAATCGTTCCGCCATTCTGCCAGCATGCCAGCCGTTTCAGGCTTCGACGTCGAGTTCCTGCTCGACGATCGCACCCGCAATCACCCACCAGCCGCGCAACTGCAAGACGCCCTTGATCGCCAGCGAGGCGGTCAGGCGCAGCAGTTCCGGGTGATCGGCGAAGTCCTCGGCGAGCGGCGGGTTCGGCAGCTCCGGGCGGTGCCGGTACAGCGCCCAGACCCGCTTGCCATGCTGGCGCAGCATCGTCTGCATGTCGGCGACCGATGCGCCTTCGTTGATCGGCATCCAGCCGTTGGGGGCGCTGCCCTCGCCTTCGTCGGCGACCACCGCACTCAGGAACGGCGCGGTCGCGATCTGCGCTTCGTGCAGCAGGCGGATCGCGAAGCGGCGCGGGATCAGGATCGGGATGGTTGGCGTTGGCATCTTGTTGTCGTTCAGGTTGGGTTGCCGCATACGCGGCAGTCGGCGTCGCGAGCAATGGCGAGACCGCGCCACGACAGTTTGCCCGCATCCCAGAGGTGCAGGCGGGCGCTGTCATCGCCGATGCCGAGCAGCAACTTCATCGCCAGCAGCGCCTGCATCGCGCCGATCACGCCGACCACCGGGCCAAGCACGCCGGCCTCCTCGCAGGTTTCGGCGGCTTCCCCACCCTCGCCGAACAGGCAGGCGTAGCAGGGGCCGCCGGGCAGGAACAAGGCGATCTGGCCCTCGAAGCGGATCGCCGCCCCCGAAACCAGCGGCTTGCGGGCGGCGACGCAGGCGCGGTTGACGGCGAAACGGGTCGGGAAATTGTCCGAGCAGTCGAGCACCACGTCGGCTTCGCGGATCGCGGCGAGCAGGCTGACTTCGTCGAGCGGCCCTGGCCGGGTTTCGATGCTGCATTCGGGGTTCAGGGCGCGCAGGTTGTCGGCGGCGGCGTCGAGCTTGGGCCTTCCCAGATCGGTGTTCCGGTAGACGATCTGCCGTTGCAGGTTCGAGCGCTCGACGTGGTCGCGGTCGCTGAGGATCAGGCGGCCGATGCCGGCCCCGGCGAGATACAGGCTGGCCGGCGCGCCGAGACCGCCGACACCGATGATCAGCACGGTCGAATCGCGCAGCAGGCTCTGACCGTTGACGCCGACTTCGCGCAGGATCACCTGACGGCTGTAGCGGGCGTAGTCGCTCATGGCTTCTGGCCGCCGGTGACTCGGTCGTTGTTGCCGAAATCCTTGCGGGTTTCGATCTTCACGAATCCGGCGCTTTCGAGCAGTGCGCGGACGGCAGCGCCCTGATCGTGGCCGTGTTCCAGCAGCAGCCAGCCGCCAGCATTCAGATGCTGCGCGGCGTCGCGGATGATTTCGCGGACCGCGTCGAGGCCGTCGGGGCCGGAAGTCAGGGCGAGGCGGGGTTCGTAGCGCAGCGCGGCTAGATGTTCATCGCCTTCAGCGATGTACGGCGGGTTGCTGACGATCAAATCAAATAGCGCGCTGGTCTCCCCTCTCCCACCGGGAGAGGGGCTGGGGGTGAGGGACTCCGGTGCGACAGAGCGCTCAGTTTCAGCGGAGTCCCTCACCCAACCCTCTCCCGGGGGGAGAGGGCTTTTGCGCACGCCTTCGAACCAGGAAGCGCGCAGGAATTCGACATTGCTGACGCCGTTCAACCGCGCGTTCTCCCGAGCCACATCGAGCGAGGCCTCGGACACATCGGTAGCCGTGACACGCGCATCAAGGCGCTCGCTGGCGATTGCCAAGGCGATCGCGCCGCTGCCGGTGCCGAGGTCGAGGACGTAGGGCGGCCCTCGGCCGCCGCTGTCGGTCGGATCGGCGGGCGTGGCCCGCCCTACGATGGGAAGTTGCTTCGGGAGAACCGAAATCGCCCACTCCACCAGCGTCTCGGTATCCGCCCGAGGAATCAGCACGGCGGTATCAACCGCCAGTTCCAGCGTCCAGAAGCCCTGCCGGCCGACGATGTAGGCAACCGGCTCGCCACCCTTGCGGCGCTCGATGCAAGAGGCATAGCGCAAAACGGTCGCGACTTCGATCGTGTCCTCATGGCGCAACCGCAGTTGCGAGCGGTCGACGACGAGCCGCGCCGCCAGCAGCATTTCGGCATCGGCCCGGGCGCTGTCGGAATGGCCGACCAGTTCCGCCGCGCCCCAGTTCAGCCAGTCGGCGACCACGCCGGGCGCCAGTCCTTCAGCCGCCTGCACCGGACGCAAGCTCGCATCCGACGGCAGCACCGGCGGTGCCGACTCGCTCATCCCTGATCGCCAAGACTGGCCATCAGCTCCGCCTGGTGTTCGGCGAGCAGCGGCTTGATGACGCCGTCGAGTTCCCCGGCAATCACCTTGTCGAGTTGGTACAGCGTCAGGTTGATGCGGTGATCGGTGACCCGGCCTTGCGGGAAGTTGTAGGTGCGGATGCGCTCTGAACGGTCGCCAGAGCCGACCAGCTTCTTGCGCGTCGCCGCCATCTCGCTGTCCTGCTTGCTGCGTTCGGCATCGAGCAGTCTTGACGCCAGCAGGCTCATCGCCTTGGCGCGGTTCTTGTGCTGGCTGCGTTCTTCCTGGCATTCGACGACCACGCCGCTCGGAATATGGGTGATGCGGATCGCCGATTCGGTCTTGTTGACGTGCTGGCCACCGGCGCCGGACGAGCGATAGGTGTCGACTTTCAGATCAGACGGGTTGATGTCGATCGCCTGCGCTTCCTCGATTTCCGGCAGCACGGCGACGGTCGCGGCCGATGTATGGATGCGCCCCTGCGCCTCGGTTTCCGGCACACGCTGCACGCGATGAGCGCCACTTTCGAACTTGAGCCGCGAATAGGCACCGAAGCCGGCGATCCGGGAAATGATTTCCTTGAAGCCGCCGTGCTCGCCGTCGTTGGCCGATAGCACTTCCAGCGCCCAGCCCTGCGCTTCCGCGTACTTCTGGTACATGCGGAACAGGTCGCCCGCGAAGATCGCCGCTTCGTCGCCGCCGGTGCCGGCGCGGATTTCGAGAAAGACGTTGCTGCTGTCGAGCGGGTCCTTCGGCACCAGGAAACCTTCCAGCTCGGTCTGCAAGGCGTCCCGCTTGCCGTGCAGGGCCGGGAGATCGGCGTCGGCCAGCGCGCGCATCTCCGGATCGCTGTCGGCCTGCAGCAGTTCCAGACCTTCGATCTCGTCGAGCGCGGCGCGCAATGCGTCATAGGCGTCGACCACCGGCCCGAGTGCTGCGTATTCCTGCGACAGGCGGCGGAACTTGTCGGAGTCGCCGAGCACTTCAGGCGACGACAGTTCACCGGCGATATCGGCGCGACGCTCGGCGAGCGCTTCGATCTTGCGCAGCAGGCTGGGCTTCATTTTCGTGAGGCGTGAGGCGGGAGGGGTGAGGCGTGAACGACAAAAGCATGGCTCAAGTTCGCTAACGCGACCCGGCTTTACGCCTCACGCTTCTCGCCTCACGCCTCACGAACAACCGCCTCACAGCTGCTCCATCGGCAGCGCAAACAGCCGCTCCGCCGCATCCATCAGCTGCGATTGCTCGACGGCATCGGCCGAGCGCAGCGCCTTGGACGGCGCATGCAGCAGCTTGTTGGTCAGGGTGTCGGCGACGAAGGCCATCACCGCTTCCGGGGATTCGCCTTGGCTGAGCTTGCGCGCCGCCTTTTCCAGCACTTCGTCGCGACTGATCCGGGCCTGATCGCGCAGACGGCGGATGGTGACGCCGGCGTCGCGGCTGTCCAGCCAGCGCTCGAAGTGGACCGCCTGATCCTCGACCAGCGCTTCGGCCTGCTTCGCCGCGTTTTCGCGCACCTTCATGTTGCCGGCGATCACCGCTTTCAGATCGTCCAGCGTGTACAGGTAGACATCTTCAAGCGTGCTGATCGCCGGATCGAGATCGCGCGGAATGGCGAGGTCGATCATCAGCACCGGCTTGCGACGGCGACGGCCGATGGCCTTGGCCACCGGCTCGCGGCCGAGAATGAAACCGCGCGCCGCCGTGCAGGAAATCACCACATCGGATTCCGGCAGGTGGGTGGCGATCTCGTTGAGGCCGATCGCGTAGCCACCGAGCGAATTGGCCAGGGTCTGCGCCTTTTCCAGACTGCGGTTGGCGACCACGATGCGGCCGACGCCGTGGGTCTTCAGATGCCGCGCCAGCAGCTGGATGGTTTCGCCGGCGCCGATCAGCAGCACGCTCTGGTCGCGCAGGTCGGTGAAGATGTGATTGGCCATCTGCACGGCGGCGTAGGCGATCGACACCGGATGCGCGCCGATCTCGGTTTCGCTGCGCACCAGCTTGGCGACCGAGAACGAGTGCTGAAACAACCGGTAGAGCACCGGCCCCAGCGACTTCACACCCTGCGCCTGGGCGAACGCGGTCTTCATCTGGCCGAGGATCTGCGGCTCGCCGAGCACCATCGAATCAAGGCCGGAAGCGACCCGCAGCGAATGGCGAACGGTGCCGCGATCGCGCAGCACGTAAGCGTGCTTCTCGACCGTGCCGGCCGGTGCCTGGCGCTCGCGCTGCCACCAGTCGAGCAGGCGCGATTCGTCCTCGGGCGCGGCAACAGCAAAGATTTCGGTGCGGTTGCAGGTCGAAAGGATGGCCGCTTCGCTGACGCCGGGCAGCGCCCGCAGGCGCACCAGCGCATCGGGAATCTCGGACGCCGTGAACGCCAGACGCTCGCGCGTTTCGACGGGCGCGGAATGGTGGCTGAGTCCGAGTGTCAATAAGGCCATTGATTTGCAACTGTCACGTTTTGTGGATTTTCCGCGATGCCTCGCCCATGCACAAGCGTCGACGGCCAATTTTCTTTGGGGCGGCTAGCAGTCGGGACCGCTACAATGCGCCATCGCTTTCACTCGGCCGAATCCCTTCGTGCACGCCTCCCGTCCCTCGCTGCATCTTCCGCTGGGTTTCGCGTTGTCGGTGCTCGGGGGATGCCTGACCAGCCCCGCGCTGCTGGCCGACACGCCAGTCAAGATGGCGAACCGCGAGGCGCAGGCGCAGTACCACATTCTGGCCGGCGAACTGGCGGCCGGGCGCAACCAGCCGATGGTGGCGGCAGAGGAATTCCTCAACGCCCTCGAATACGTGGCCGACGCCGCACTGGCCGCGCGCGCCACGATGCTGGCACTGAGTGCTGAAAACGCACCGCTGGCGCTGAGCACGGCGCGCAAGTGGATCAAGCTCGATTCCACCAGCCTTGAAGCGCGCGAAGTGATCATCCGGCTGGCGCTGCGCGCCGGCTACAGCGACGAGGCTTTCGATCAAGGTCAGGCGATCGTCAAGGATCACCCGGGCGGGCCGAACGATGGCTTCCGTCATGTGTCGGCCCTGCTGTCGCAGGAAACCGAAAACGGCGCGGCGGCACTGACCCTGATGGAGCGTCTGGTCGCCAGCGCACCCAAGCGCGCCGGTGCCTGGCATGCCCAGGGTCTGCTAGCACTGCGTTTCAACGATATCGAGCGTGCCGAACGCTCGGCGCGCGAAGCGCTGCGGCTGGATCCGAAATCCAAGGAAGCGCCGCTGCTGCTGACCGGCGTGCTGGTGCGCAAGGGCGATATCGCCGCCGCCGACCAGATCCTCGAAGCGCAGGTGCGCAACAGCCCGACCGAGGCCGATGTGCGCATCGGCTACGCGCGGCTGCTGATCGAGGCGATGCACACCATTCAGGCGCGCAGCCAGTTGAACAAGGTGCTGAAGCTGGAAGCCGACAACAGCGACGCGCTGTTCATGCTCGGCCTGCTCGATCTCAACGAAGACAAGGTTGGCGACGCCGAAAAGCGCTTCCAGGTGCTGGCGATGAGCAAGGAGCGCTCGGTCGACGCTCACTATTATCTGGGCCGCATCGCCGAGCAGCGCGGCGAACTCGACAAGGCGCTCGATGAGTATTCGCAGGTCTCCAGCGGCCAGCAGGTGCTGGATGCCGCCGTGCGCCGCGCCGAAATGCTGGCCCGGCTGGGTCGGCTGGCCGATGCCCGGGCCACGCTCGAACAGTTGCGCCGCCAGTACCCGCAAATCGCCACCCGCTTCTATCTCGCCGAAGGCCAGTTGCTGAATACGGCCAACGAACTCGACGAAGCGCTGCGCACCTACAGCAGCGGCCTCGCCGAATTCCCCGGCGATGGCGACCTGCTCTACGCCCGCTCGCTGGCCCATGAAAGGCTCAAGAACATCGCGGCCGCCGAGGCCGACCTGCGCGCTGTGCTGGCGCTGGAACCGGCTGACGCCCGCGCGCTGAACGCGCTCGGCTTCATGCTCACCGTCCACAGCGAGCGGCTCGACGAAGCCGAAACCCTGATCGGCAAGGCGCTGGCGATCACCCCTGACGAGCCTTCGGTGATCGACAGCATGGGCTGGCTGCGGTTCCGCCAGGGCCGGCCGAACGAAGCGGTGTCGCTGCTCTCGAAAGCCTACGACGCGTTCCCGGATCCGGAAGTGGCCGCCCACTTCGGAGAAGCGCTGTGGGCGACCGGCGACCATGTACGCGCGGAGGCCGTATGGAAGCGCGCGCTGGAAGCCACGCCTGAACATCCGGTGCTGCGCGAAACCGTCAAGCGCCTGCTGCCATGAGCGGTAGCCGGGCCGTTCGCACAGCCGGTCTCGTCATGGCAGTGCTGCTGACTGCCTGTGCGTTCGTGCCACGCAAGGAGCTGAACACCGATTTTTCCGAGCGCAACTGGGGCATTCGCCGCTCGAACATCGCCGCCGTGCAGAATTTCGTGCTCAAGGGCCGGGTGGCAGAAGCCGGCATCACCGGCGGTCGTGGCGACCTCGACTGGACGCAGGCTGGCGATCATCTCGACCTGCGCATCTCCGGCCCGCTCGGCGTCGGCGCGCTGGCGATCAGCGGCGACCGCGAAAGTGTCGAAATCCGCAGCAAGGACGGCACCGTCACCACCCGCGATCCGGCCAGCTACATGCAGCAGCAGCTCGGCTGGAGCCTGCCGCTGTCAACCTTGCGCTACTGGGCGCTCGGCGTGCCGGCACCGGGTCTGATCGACGATCAGCCGCGCGAAGTGCTGCTCGACGACGTCGGCCGGGCGCTGCGCTTCGATCAGTTCGGCTGGCGGATCGAATACATCGAGTACCAGTCGGTCAACAGCCTGAGCCTGCCGCGCAAGCTGAGCCTGGCCAGCGGCGGTCGCACTTTCCGGCTGGTGGTCGACCAGTGGATCGGCACGCCCTGAGAGTTGGTTGGGGGAAATAATCGCCTGCCAGACCGATCATTCAGACCGGCAAGGCTATAATCTGCAACGACACGCACTGGGGCGTCGCCAAGTGGCAAGGCAGGAGGTTTTGATCCTCCCATTCGGTGGTTCGAATCCATCCGCCCCAGCCAATTTCCCTATGCAGCCGGCTTTGCCGGCTGCATAGGGAAATTGCCCCGGCGCAGGCCGGGGTCCAGTCCGAAGTTTCCCTCGCAGTCCAAAGCCCCAAGCCCCGATGCCCGACAGTTCAGCCCAGTTGATGTTGTTCAGCGGCAGCGCCAATCCGCCACTGGCTCAGGACATCGCCAACTATCTGCACATGCCGCTCGGCAAGCTGCACCTCGGCCGCTTCTCCGACGGTGAAGTGCAGATCGAAATCCTCGAAAACGTCCGCGGCAAGGACGTGTTCGTGATCCAGCCGACCAACGCGCCGACCGACGAACACATCATGGAATTGCTGATGCTGCTCGACGCGTTCAAGCGCGCATCGGCAGGCCGCATCACCGCCGTGGTGCCCTACTTCGGCTACGCCCGCCAGGATCGCCGTCCGCGCTCGGCGCGCGTGCCGATCAGCGCCAAGGTGGTCGCCGACATGATCGGTGAATGTGGCGCTCATCGGGTGCTGACGGTTGACCTGCACGCCGACCAGATCCAGGGCTTCTTCGATATCCCGGTCGACAACGTCTACGCCAGTCCTGTGCTGCTCGGCGACATCTGGCGGCAGAAGTACGACAACCTGATCGTGGTTTCGCCGGACGTTGGCGGCGTGGTCCGTGCGCGCGCGTTGGCCAAGCAGTTGGACGACTCGGATCTGGCCATCATCGACAAGCGCCGTCCGCGCGCCAACGAATCGCAGGTGATGAACATCATCGGCGACGTGCGCGGCAAGACCTGCGTGATGATCGACGATCTCGTCGACACCGCCGGCACGCTCGGCAAGGCCGCTGCTGCGCTCAAGGAACACGGCGCGATCAAGGTCGTCGCCTACGTCACCCATCCGGTGCTGTCGGGTGCGGCGATCTCCAACATCCAGAACTCCCAGCTCGACGCGATGGTGGTCACCGACACCATTCCGCTGACCAAGGAAGCCAAGGCTTGCCCGAAGATTCGCCAGTTGTCGATCGCCGGCCTTCTGGCCGAGACCATTCGCCGCGTCAGTGCCGAGGAATCGGTCAGCTCGTTGTACGTCGACTGAGCTGGATATTCACGCAGCGACTGCGGTGCCCGGCCGATGCGCCCATCACAGCGCCAGCACCAACCTCAGCCCTTCGTCGATCCTGCTCAGACAGGGCGCAGGGAGCATCCTGGTTCTTTCGACCAGCAAGCGCCGGTCGATGGTCAGCAACTGGGAAACATTGACGACCGACGGCTTGGGAAGGCCTGAGTCCGCCTTGCTGATGCGAACATTGCCGGGGATATCTGCCAGCCCGAGATTGGACGTGATGATGGCAACGATGACGGTGGCAATACGGCTTTCATTGAAAGGGTTGGCTTGCACTACCAGCACGGGACGGCGCATGCCCGGCCCGGAACCGATCGGATCGGGCAAATCGGCCCACCAGACTTCACCACGTCTCACGAGTCAGCGCCGTGAACTGGGCCGCAGCAAAAGCAGGCTCCAGTGCTGTCGATTCGCGTGCACAAACGGCGTTGATGCGCTCAGTGATGTTGTGCGCGCCGTGGCTGCGAACAAAACCGGCAAGGGCTTCGGCATAGAGCTGGCTACGCGATTTATTGAGGGCGGAAGCCAGCACTTCCGCTTCATGAAAAATTGAATCCGGCACTGAGATGGCGACTTTCATACCGGCACGGTATCACCAAGGTATGACCATGTTCAAGAATCTGACACCGCTCAAACTGTTCGCCACCCTGTCCCGGCTGCCGCTGGGACGCGAACTGTTCACGCGCGGCGTCTGCCGCACCGCGCCCTACTTCGGCAGCATCGGTCCGCTGGTCACCGACCTGCGCCTGGGCCGCTGCGAAGCGCAGCTCAAGAAGCGGCGCGCCGTGCAGAATCACATCGGCACGGTTCACGCGATCGCCATGTGCAACCTTTGCGAACTGGTCGGCGGCTTGCTCATCGAATCGACGCTGCCGCGCGCGCTGCGCTGGATTCCGAAAGGCATGACCGTGCGCTACCTGAAGAAGGCCGCGACCGACCTCCACGCAGTGCTCGAATGGACGCCGAATCTCGCCGACGATTTTCGCGGCGACGTGGTGCTCGAAGTGCAGGTTTTCGACAAGAATGCTGCGCTGGTGATGGAAGCCGACATCACCATGTACGTGTCGCCCCGACATTGATGCGCGGCGCTTGACGGTCAGCGTCATTACCGAGTGACGACGGCTTCAGCGTGGGGCATCATCCGGCATCTACCGCGACCCCGCAGCCGGAGTTTCCCGTGAACCAGCCTCAAACGCCGCTGATCCTGACCGACGTGCAGGACCGCGTGATGACCATCCGCCTGAATCGCGCGGACAAGAAGAACGCCCTGACCCAGGGCATGTACACGGCATTGGAACAAGCGGTTACCGATGCCGCGAACAACCCGCAGGTGCGCGTGGTGCTGTTTGTCGGCAGCGGTGGTTCGTTCTGCGCTGGCAACGATCTTCAGGATTTCGTGAAGCTCGATCACAACACCCCGCGCGAGCAGAACCCGGTGCTGCGCTTCATGGCCGCCCTTGCCGCCCTGCCGAAGCCGGTGGTGGCCGCCGTGCAGGGTCCGGCCGTTGGCATCGGTGCCACGCTGCTGTTCCACTGCGATCTGGTCTATGCCGGTTCCAGCGCCCGCTTCCAGTTCCCGTTCGTCAACATCGGCATCTGCGCGGAATTCGCCTCCACCTATCTGCTGCCGCGCATGGTCGGCCATGTGAAAGCCGCCGAACTGCTGCTGCTCGGCGAGCCGTTCACAGCCGCCGTTGCCGAAGCCTGCGGCATCATCAACAGCGTGATGGCCGACGAGGATGTCGAAGCCCACGCCATGAGCCGTGCGCTGAAGCTGGCCAGCCAGCCGCCGAACGCGCTCAGAGTCAACAAGATGCTGATGAAGCGCTGGACTCAGGCCGAAGTCACGGAAGCCATTCCGCTGGAAGCCGACCATTTCATTCCCATGCTGCGGCAGCCGGAAGCCATCGAAGCGATGACCGCCTTCATCGCCAAGCGCAAGCCGGATTTCTCGAACTTCAACTGAGCGATCGGGGAAGCCGGCCATGTCCTCCCTGCCCCGCGACAACAAGCGCGAACACAACAAGCAGGCCAATCGCGCGACGCTGGTCGAAGCCGCCCGGACCTGTTTCGTGCAGATGGGCTTCGATGCGGTGACGGTGCGCGACATCGTCCGCGAATCGGGGCTGGCACCCGGCACCTTCTACAACTACTTCGACGACAAGGAATCCTTGTTCAAGGAAGTGCTCGACGAGCGCATGAGCGAGATCACCCGGCGCATGCACGATCTGCGCGCCAGCGCGACCACGCTGAGCGATTTCCTGTTTGGCGCGTTCCAGACGCTGTTCGAGAAAATCGTCGAGGAACCCTGCTTCTTCGAGCTGATCCTGCGCAACGAGTACGCCGTGCGCAGCCTGTTCAAGGAAACCGTGATCGGCATTCCGATGCAGCAACTGAAGGCCGATCTCAACGATGCCATGTCGCGCGGCCTGTTCCCGGAGCTGGATGTCGACCTGCTGGCCGCCTCGCTCTACGGCATCGCTTTCGAGATTGGCCGCGTGCTGTGCGAACAAGGGGGCCGCAATGCCGATCAGGCCGCCCGCTTCGCCACCCGGATGCTGGTCGAAGGCATCCAGACCTTTGGCCTGAGCGGCCCGCGCGCAAAACTCGGCCGCGGCATCGCGCCAGGGATGACGGTGATCCAGACCTGAAACGGCGCGAATCGGGAAGTCTTCCCGATCGTGCCGGTGGTTCGCGAACATCGCGTTCGGGCATGGAATAGCGGCGGCAGTGTGCCGTTGTCGGGGTATCCATCACGGATCCCTCGAGCAACCGGAGCACACCATGACCCGCCAGAACCTGTTGATCCCGTCGTCGCGCAGCACCCTCGCCTGCCTCCTTGCCGCCGCTGCACTGGTCGCCTGCGGCGGCGGCGGCGACAGCAGCGATGCCGGCAGCGCAACGCCCGCCCGCGCCGCCTCTTTCGACGATGCCCCCGCCTTGGCCGCAGCGCCCACCGCGCTTCCCAATGCCAGCGGCGCGAATCTGTGCGCCGAGTACCGCTTTGGCGGCCGCGATATCGAAAACCTGCGGGTGCCGGACAACCAGCGCTGCGTGCTGGAAGCCGGCGTCAGCATCGACGGCAATGTCGAACTCGGCAACGGCGCAAGCTTCTACGCGCAGGCCAGCCGCATCGGCGGCAACGTGCAGGGACAGCGCGCGGCGACCGTCGTGCTCGATCAGACCCGCGTCGGCGGCTCGGTGCAGCTCGACCAGGGACGCGCCATCACCCTGGCCGATTCCACCGTCAACGGCTCGATTCAGCTGAATCGCAACAGCGACGCGATTCTGGTGCTGGCCAACGACGTCAACGGCGACGTCCAGTTGTTCGACAACCTCGGCGCTGCCGACATCCGCATCAACGATATCGACGGCAACCTGCAGTGCACCGGCAACCAGCCGGCACCGGTCGGCAGCGGCAACCGGGTGCAGGGCAATGCGGAAAATCAGTGCGCAGCGCTGGCTGGCGGCAGCAGTGGTGGCGGCACGGGTGGTGGCGGCTCTGGCGACACCGGCAATGTCTGCGCCATCCATGCGCCGGGCGCGCGTCTGGAAAATCTCACGGTCGCCACCGGACAGCGGTGTTCGCTCGCGGCGGGGGTGATCGTCGATGGCAACATCCAGCTCAACACCGGTTCCAGCCTGTTCGCCGCGGACATCACGGTCGGCGGCAATGTGCAGGGCCAGCGCGCGGCGTTCGTGGTGATCGAGAACAGCCGCATCGGCGGCTCGGTGCAGTTCGGCATCGGCGACAGCGTCACGGTCAAGAACAATCGCGTCGATGGCTCGGTGCAACTGATCGACAACAACGGCGGGATCTTCGTGCTCGACAACCTCGTCGGCAGCGATATCCAGCTCAACCAGAACAGCGGCGGCACCGAAGTCAGCCGCAATACCGTTGAAGGCAACCTGCAATGCCAGCAGAACCAGCCGGCACCGACCGGCGGTGCCAACCTGGTGCGCGGCAATCGCGAAAACCAGTGCGCCGCATTGTGAGCTGAAGCCGCAAACGAAAAGGCCGGGCATTCAGCCCGGCCTTTCCGCGTCCTGCGATTTCGATCAGGCAACCCGTTCGATCACCGTCGCCACGCCCTGACCCATGCCGATGCACATGGTCGCCAGGCCGTAACGGCCCTGTTTCTCGTTCAGCACATGGGCCAGCGCGCCGGTGATGCGGGCACCGGAGCAGCCCAGCGGATGGCCGAGGGCGATGGCCCCGCCCTTCAGGTTCACGCGGTCCATGCGATCGAGAATCTTGAGTTCGGTCATCACCGCCAGGGCTTGCGCTGCGAAAGCTTCGTTCAACTCGAAGTAGTCGATATCGGCGAGCGTGAGCCCGGCGCGCTTCAGCGCCTTCAAGGTCGCCGGCACCGGGCCGCGGCCCATGGTCGACGGATCGCAGCCGGCGCTCGCCATCGAGACAATCCGCGCCATCGGCTTGATGCCGAGTGCGGCGGCCTTGTCAGCACTCATCACCAGCACGGCGGAAGCGCCGTCGGAAATCGCCGAACTGTTGCCAGCGGTCACCGAGCCCTTCGGATTGAAGGCTGGCTTCAACTTGCCGAGGTCTTCGATATTGGCGTTGCCGCGCACCACTTCATCGAAATCGACGAGGATCGGCAGGCCGTCGGCATCATGGCCGGCGATCGGGACCATTTCGTTCTTGAAGCCGCCGTTCTTCAGCGCCGCAGCCGCCTTCTGATGCGAAGCGAGCGCGAACTCGTCCTGCTTGGCCCGCGACAGCTGGAACGCGGTGGCGAGCATTTCGGCAGTCAGGCCCATCATCGCCGCAGCTTTCGCCGTGGTCACCGACAACTCCGGGTTGCCGTCGAAGTTGTAGTCCATCGGCACATGGCCCATGTGCTCGACACCACCGCAGATGAAGATGTCACCGGCACCGGCCTGGATGGCACCGACCGCCGAGTGGATCGCGGTCATCGACGAGCCGCAGAGGCGGTTGACGGTCTGGCCCGACACTTCGATCGGCAGGCCGGCAAGCAAGCTCGCCTGGCGGGCGATGTTGAAACCCTGTTCCTTGGTCTGCTGCACGCAACCCCAGATCACGTCCTCGATTTCCTTCGGGTTGACGCCCGGGTTGCGCTTCATCAGCGCCTTGATCAGTTCGGCCGACAGGTTCTCGGCGCGCACATTGCGGAACACACCGGCCTTCGAGCGGCCCATCGGGGTGCGGACGGCATCAACGATGACGACATCAGTCATTTGAAATTCTCCAAAAAGCGGTTGTCACGCAGAGAACGCAGAGGAACGCGGAGAAAGGCTTCAAGACAAAAAGCTTTTCTTTCTTCGCTGTTCTCTGCGTTCCTCCGCGTTCTCTGCGTGAGATAAGTTGTTGGCTTCAGAGCGGGTAGTAGCGCTGACCCGCCGCCGCCATCGCCTTCATCGTCGTGGTCGGCTCGTACAGCTTGCCGAGGCTGGCGTACTTGGCGCACTTCTCGACGACGTTGGCGAGCCCAATGGCATCGGCGTACTTCAGCGCACCACCGAGATGCGGCGGGAAGCCCACACCCATGATCAGGCCCATGTCGGCTTCGTTGGCGGTATCGACGATCTTCTCTTCGAGGCAGCGTGCGGTCTCGATGATCATCGGCAGCATCAGGCGCTCCATGATTTCCTCGTCCGAGTAGTCCTTGGTGCCGTTCGGCTGCACCTGGGCGATCAGTTCATAGGTGTCGGCGACGACCACCTTCTTCGGCTTGCCCTTGGGATCGGTCTCGTACTTGTAGAAGCCGATGCCGTTCTTCTGGCCGAAACGCTTGGCCTCGTACATCACGTCGAGCGCGGTCTTGAACTCCTTGCCCATGCGGTCCGGATAGCCTTCGGCCAGCACGTCACCGACGTGGTGCGAGGTGTCGATGCCGACCACGTCCTGCAGGTAGCTCGGGCCCATCGGCCAGCCGAAGGCTTCGGCCGCCTTGTCCATCTTCTGGTAGTCGGCACCGTCGCGGAGCAGCAGGCTCCAGCCACCGAAGTACGGGAACAGGATGCGGTTGACCAGGAAGCCCGGGCAGTTGTTGACCACGATCGGCGTCTTGCCCATCGCGGATGCGTACGCAACGATCGTCGCGACCGCTTCTTTCGACGTCTTCGAGCCCTTGATGACCTCGACCAGCGGCATCTTGTGCACCGGATTGAAGAAGTGCATGCCGAGGAAGTTCTCGGGGCGCTTCAGGCCTTCGGCGAGCAGGTCGATGGAGATCGACGAGGTGTTGGAGGCAATCACCGCATCGTCACGCACCGCCGCCTCGACATCGGCCAGCACCATCTTCTTGACCTTCGGATTCTCGGTCACCGCTTCAACAACGACGTCGACACCCTTGAAGTCGCCGTAGTTCAGGGTCGGGCGGATCGAGGCCAGCACGGCGCCGGCCTTTTCCGGCGTCAGCTTCTTGCGCTCGACCTGCACCGACAGCAGCTTGTTGGCTTCGCCCATGCCGAGCGCGAGCGCTGGGTCGGCGATGTCCTTGAGCACCACCGGCGTGCCCTTGACCGCGCTCTGGTAGGCGATGCCGCCGCCCATGATGCCGGCGCCGAGCACCGCGCCCTGCTTCACTTTGCGCGCGATCTTCGCGTAGGCCTTGCCCTTCTTCTTCAGGAGCTGGTCGTTCAGGAACAGGCCGATGAGCGAATCGGCGGCCTGGGTCTTGGCCAGCTTGGCAAATGTGGCGGATTCGATGGCGATGGCGTCATCACGGGTCTTGCCGGCCCCTTTCTGGATGGCGGTGACGGCCGCGACCGGAGCCGGGAAATGCTTGCCTGCCTTGCCTGCGATGAAGCCCTTGGCGGTCTCGAAGACCATCGCCGCTTCGATCGGACCGAGCTTCAGCTTGCCGGTCTTCTGGGCGCGGCGGGCTTTCCAGTCATAGGCTCCGTTCTGGGCCAGCGCCAGCAGCTTGAGCGCCGCTTCGCGAGTCTTTTCCGGCGGCACCACGGCATCGACGGCGCGAATCTTCAGCGCCGCATCCGGCTTGGCCGCGTCGCCGCCGGCAATCCATTCGATGGCGTTGTCGGCACCGACCAGACGCGAGAAGCGCACCGTGCCGGCGAAGCCCGGAATGATGCCGAGCTTCACTTCCGGAAAGCCGATGCTCGCCTTGGCCGAGATCACCCGGTAATCGGTGGTCAGGGCCATCTCGAAGCCACCGCCGAGGGCGATGCCGTTGATCGCGGTGACGCTCGGAAACGGCAGGTCCTCGATCGTCGAGAACACCTTGTTGGTTTCGATCGCCCATTTGGCGATCTCTTCTTCGGGCAATTGGAAACTCTTGCCGAATTCGGTGATGTCGGCACCGACAATGAAGACATCCTTGCCGCTGGTGACGATCAGACCCTTGAGCGTGGTGTCGGCGGCGAGCAGGCTGCCGACCGTTTTCAGTTCGGCGATGGTCGCGGCGTCGAACTTGTTGACCGACTCGTTCTGACGGTCGAACTTCAGCTCGGCGACGTCGCCGTCGAGCCTGCTGAGCTGAATCGATGTGCCTTGATACATGGGGCGTGCGTCCTCGTGGGGTTGTTCGGGGTGTCGCGAAGGCCTCGGTATATCAGCCATTCGGTACCGTATGGGCCGCTGATTATACGCAGGATCGGTGACCGCGACATGCGCAGCAACTGCCTTCAGGCGAAGTACCGGCGAACGCCGCCAGCACAGCGCAAATGTCTGTTTCGCTGGTATTTTGACGCTTTTGCGAAGCGCCCCCTAGAATCGGACATCGTTCACCGCAAGGAGGAAACGCGACATGGCCGGAAAGAAGACTTTCACCAAGCCGATCAACGATCTGTTGCAGATGGCCCGGCAGTCGCTCGACACGCTCGGCAATGCCAACCAGATCGTTTACGGCGGGGTCCAGAAGCTTGCTGACGCCGAACTCAAGGCGCTGAACGATTACTACAAGGCTGCGGTGAGTTCGCTGAAACGCGCGCGCGGCGAGAAGGATCTCAAGTCCACTGCCCAGAAGCAGGCCGATCTGTTGCAGGAAGCAGTCAGCAAGCTGATCGGCAACGCCCGCGCGTCGCTGTCGGTGGTCGCCGATGCCCGCGACGAACTGGCCAAGCTGGTGAAGGGCAATGCGGCCGGCGCGCCGTTGTCCGCCGCACGCTTGGAAAAAGCCATGGCACCTGCTGTGAAGGCGCTGGAAAAGATCAAGGCTGAAGCGAAAAAGGCGGGCGAGAAGGCCGGCCTTACCGTGAAGACCGCCAAAAAGGACATCAAGGCCGAAGTCGCCAAAGTTGAAAAAGCGCTGAAGTCGGACGTGAAGGCGGTCAAGAAGGACGTCAAGGCGAAATCGAAAACGATTGAAAAGGCCGTCAAGACCGAGGTGAAGGCAGCAAAGAAGGTGGCCAAGGCGGTCGAGAAGAAAGTCGTGAAGACGGCCAAAGTGGTCGAAAAGAAGGTTGAGGCGAGCGTTGCCGAAGCCAAGAAAGCGGTCGCCCGGGCGGTGCCGACGCCGTCGCCGAATTCGCGCGCCAGCCGCGCGACCAGTGCTGCCAAGAAGGTGGTCACTCAGGTCACGGAAACGGCATCGGCGGCTGTCGATGCCGCCAAGGCGACGGTCGACAACGCCAGCGCAGCCGTCAGTGCAGCGGTGACCACGGCGGTCGACGCGGTGAAGTCGCAGGGCTGATCCTGGCGCAGACCCGCTTCACGTCACGTCCAAGCCTGCCGACAGGCCGTCGGCAGGCTTTTTCATTGTCCGCAGCAGCCCCAACCTGCAACAACGAATGAAACTCAGCATTGCGCAAAGTACCGAGCTGTGGCGTCTTCTGGCCGACGCCAGCCGCCTGCGCCTGCTGCTGCTGCTGGAAGCGCATCAGTTGTCGGTCGCCGAACTGACCGAGATCACCGGGCTGGCGCAAAGCCGGGTGTCGACTCACTTGGCCAAGCTCAAGCGCGCCGGCCTGGTGCAGGCCAGCCGCAATGGCAGCGGCGCGCAGTACGCACTGAGCCCGGATCGCGGTCGCGCAGCGGAGTTGTGGACGGTGATGCGCGAGCGCCTCGACGACCCGCAAGCGTCCGTCGATCGCGAGCGCGCCAGCGAAGTGGTGCGCGTTCGCAAACACGGTCAGACCTGGGCGGAATCGGTGGCCGGGCGCATGGAACTGCACTATTCGCCCGGTCGCACCTGGGAAGCCACGGCGCGGGCGCTGATCGGCCTGCTCAATCTGGGCGACGTGCTCGACGTGGCCTCCGGCGACGGCGTGATGGCCGAACTGATCGCCGAACGTGCGGAAAGCGTGGCCTGCGTCGATATCAGCAGCAAGGTGCTGGCGGCGGCGCGCAAGCGCATCGGGCCGGTGTCGAACGTCGCCTTCACGCGCGCCGACATGGCAGCGCTGCCGTTCCGCAACCAGAGCTTCGATCACGTCTTCCTGATGCATGCGCTGAGCTATGCGCGACGACCGCAAGCGGCGATCAGCGAAGCCGTGCGCTGCCTGCGGCGCGGCGGGCGCATGGTCATCGCCACCTTGAACGAGCACGGCCACGAGGCCGCGATGCAGGCTTACGACCACGTCAATCTCGGCGTCAGCCCGGCCACCCTGGAGCACTGGCTGAATGAGGCGGGACTGGTGGTGGAATCATGCCGGGTGACCTCGCGCGATCCGCGGCCGCCGTACTTCGAAGTGGTGACGGCACTGGCGCGCACTGAGCACTCGCCGCTGCCGTGACCCGACCGGCACGGTCCCAATCCCGCCCGACGATGAACTCCGCGACCCCAGGCAGCCTGGCCACCGATGCCCTGACCCTTCAGCTCCGCCGGTTGCGATTCGATGCCGCCACCGAGGCGGATTTCCGCGCCAGCTATGAACGCCGTTCGATTCCGGCGCGGCTGACCGGCATCGTGCTGGCGATCCTGCTGATCGGCACCACGCCGCTGTACGACGAGCGCCTGCTTGCCGCGCCGGCGGCGTTTCTGCGCATCGAGCGGCTGCTTGATTTCGGAGTGGAGATTCCTGCGCTGCTGCTTGCGCTGATCGCCACCGCCGTGCCGCGCTTCCGGGGCGCATCCGCGCAGGTCTCGATGTTCGCGGCGGTGACGGTCGGCCTCGCCGTGATGGTCCAGCGGGTGATGGGGCTTCGCTACGATTTCTATCTGCCGCACGACCTCGCCGTGATGCCGCTGTCGGGCGTGCTGATTCTCGGCCGACTGCGCCTGGCTCCGCTGTTGCCGTGGGTGGTGATCGGCCTCGTCGCGATCACCTGGGCACAGGTTTTCGTGATCGCAAGCCCAGTGGCGTTTTATGACTCGATCACCGAATGGATGCAGGTGCTGCTCGCCTTCGTCGCCGCCTACCTGATCGAGCGCAGCGAGCGCGAAAGCTGGTATCGCGGCCAGCTGCTCGAATTCCGGGCCACCCACGACCCGTTGACCGGGCTTGCCAATCGGCGCCGTTTCGACGAGGAACTGGCGCGACTGGTCAGCGTCGCCCAGCAGCACCGGCGCAGCCTCGCCCTGATGATCTTCGACATCGACCACTTCAAGGTCTACAACGATACTTACGGCCATCCGGCCGGCGATGAATGCCTGCGTCGCATCGGCCAGTTTCTGAGCGGCCTGCCTCGTGGGCCGCAGGATTTCAGCGCCCGCATCGGCGGCGAGGAATTCGCGGCGATCTGGTACGACCTGCCGGAACCCGAGGCGGTGCGGCTCGCCGAACATCTACGCGACGGCATCGAGGCGCTCGGGATTCCGACCATCGGCGACAGCCCGGTGGTCACGGCCTCTGGTGGGCTCGCGATCCTGCGACCGCCGCGGCCCGATCAGCCCGGCGCTAGCATCACCACCCGACTGCTGATGGCGGCCGATAGCGCCCTTTACGACGCCAAGCGGGCCGGTCGCCGACGGTTGGTGCTGGCGCGCGTGGCCGGCCACGACACGGCGTTCTGACCGGCGAGCGGTCGCGCTCAGTCCGGCAGCTCGCCCGGCCAGAGCGTCCGGCCGCTTTTCTTAACGATGCCGGCCAGCCGTTCCCGGTGGGCGACCTGCTCGTCGTCATTCGGCGGGATCACGCGCAATGGCGTGCCGGACGCCGAGGTCGGCGACGCCGACTGCCGGCTCGGCGATCGTCCCAGCGGACCGTCCGCGTCACTAGCCAGACCCAGAGCGGCCTGCCCGCCGGTCATCGCCAGATAAACCTCGGCGAGCAGGCGCGCATCGAGCAAGGCGCCATGCAGTTCGCGATGCGAATTGTCGACGCCGTAGCGCTTGCACAGCGCGTCCAGGCTGGCGCGCTGGCCGGGATGCAGCTTTTTCGCCATCGGCACGGTGTCGGTCACCGTACCGAGTTGCGCGACTCTTTCCATGCGCCCGGCGCGCTGGAATTCGGCGTCGAGGAAGCCGACATCGAAAGGCGCGTTGTGGATGATGATTTCCGCGCCGCGCAGCAGGCTCACCAGATCGTTGACGATCTGCGCAAAGCGCGGCTTGTCGGACAGGAACTGCGTGGTCAGGCCGTGGACTTCGAGCGCGCCGGGATCGCTGTCGCGGTCCGGATTCAGGTACCAGCGCTGTTCGCCGACGAAACGCCGGCCGCGCATTTCGATGCAGCCGATTTCGATGATCCGGTGCTCGCGGGCTTCGAGGCCGGTGGTTTCGGTGTCGAGGACGATCTGGCGGCTCATCGCAGGGCTTCCTCAAGCCCCTTGTTGGCCAGCCGATCGGCGTTTTCGTTGCCCGGATCGCCGGAATGACCCTTGACCCACTTCCAGTCGACCTGATGGCGGGCGGCGGCCGCATCCAGACGTTCCCAGAGATCCTGGTTCTTGACCGGCTTCTTGTCGGCCGTCTTCCAGCCGCGCTTCTTCCAGCCGGGCAGCCATTCGGTGAGGCCCTGCAACACGTACTTGGAATCGGTATGCAGGGTGATGGCGCAAGCCTCGCGCAGCGATTCGAGTGCGGAGATCGCCGCCATCAGTTCCATGCGGTTGTTGGTGGTCGGCGTTTCGCCCCCACACAGTTCCTTCAGATGATTGCCGTATTGCAGCGATACGCCCCAGCCGCCCGGGCCTGGATTGCCGCGGCAGGCACCGTCGGTGTAGGCGATGACGGCTTTCATTCAGCCGGGGAATTCAGTTCCGGAGTCGCGACTTCGGTATTGGCGGCAGCGCCCAGCGCACGGCCGACCAGCGGCCGCACCGATGCCCGCTGCACGCGGCCGACCAGACTCATCGGAATCACCCGCTTGCGCGCCACCAGCAGATAGCCCTCCATCCACGGCTTGACCAGGCTGCCGAGATGGAAGGGCTCGCCGGCCGTGCTCGGCGCAGCCCAGGGAAAGCCGACGCCGAAACGGCGCAGCTCGGTGACCTCGAAATCCAGCAGTTCCAGCCAATCGCCGATGCGGCCGGTGCCGTGGAAGCGGGCCCCGGGCGGAAACGCGCTGGGGCCGAGGCCCAGCAGGCGGCGCAGGCCCCAGAGGCTCCAGGGGTTGAAGCCGAGAATCATCAGCCGGCCGCGATCGGTCAGCACCCGGTCGACTTCGCGCAGCAGGTTATGCGGCGACGGCGAGAATTCCAGGGTGTGCGGCAGCAGCACGGCGTCGACGCTGGACTCCAGAATCGGCAGCGATTCCGGCTGAACCACAGCCTGAGTGTCGCCGGGGCTATCGACGAAGCTGCCGATCACCGCGCGATGCAGCATGTCGGCCGAGGCCAGCAGGCGCTGGCCGCCCCAGTTGCCGATCTGCAGGCAGTGCCGTCCGAACAAGGACGGCAGCACGCGCGCCAGTTCGCTTTCCTCGATCGCCAGCAGGCGCTTGCCGCGCGGGCTGGCAAGCCAGAGCTTGAGCGCCTGGCGATTGAACGGCTGACCGCCGCTCGCTGCAAGTCGATTGGGCATGGTTGACGCAAGCTTCGGGCGTGGACAGGATGCCGCCATGATAACCGTCACCGCCCTGCCCGCGTTCTCCGACAACTACCTCTGGCTGCTGGAAAAGGAGGGCGTTGCTGCGGTGGTCGATCCCGGCGATGCGGCGGTCGTTCAGGCCGCGCTCGCGGCCCGTCAGCTCCGGCTGGCGGCGATCCTGATCACCCATCACCATCCCGATCACATCGGTGGTCTGGCCGCGCTGGCAGCGGCGACGGGGGCGAAGGTTTATGGCCCGCGCCTGGAAAGCGCTGCGATCAAGGGGCTGGAAGTGCTGCTCGACGATGGTGATGCCGTGACACTCGACGCCCTCGGCATCCAGCTTGAGGTGATCGCCGTGCCCGGCCACACGCTCGGCCACATCGCCTACTTCGAGCCGCAGCAGCGTCTGCTGTTCTGCGGCGACACCTTGTTCGTCGGCGGCTGCGGCCGCCTGTTCGAGGGCACGCCGGGTCAGATGCATGCGTCACTGGCGCGGCTCGCGGCGCTCCCGGGCGACACGGCGGTGTACTGCGCTCACGAATACACCCTGTCGAATTACGATTTCGCGGCTTCCGTGGAGCCGGACAATGCCGAGCTGGCCGCCGAGTTCACGCGCTTGCAGCAACTGCGTGCTGACGGCATCGCCACCGTGCCCGGCAGCATCGCCCGCGAGCGCTCGCTGAACCCGTTCATGCGCTGCGCCGAACCGTCGGTCGCGGCCTCGGTTGCCTGCCACGAAGGGCGGGAACTCGCTGATCCGATTGAGGTCTTTGCAGCCTTGCGCCGTTGGAAAGACGGACATCGACCGCGCATCCGCTGAACCAATCGTCTGGTTCCGTGCCCCGCAAGCCTTTTGTTAGACTCGCGCCCCTTCCCGGTGGTCTGTCCCCGATAACCCACATGGCTTTTCGTCCGCTGAACCGCGCGCTGCGCTGTGTGCTGCTTGCCTGCCTGCCGCTGGCCTGCGGCGCCGCAGGTCTGGAGTCGGCCGACGAAGCCGCGCTGGCGCTCGATCAGGAACTGCAAGCGCTGAAAGCCGAGGTTCTGGATCTCAACCAGCGGGCGCTGAGCACCGAAGCCAGCTTCCTGTATCCAGACGAAACCCGGGTGTCGATCTATGTCGGCGTCAAGGCGCCGGGCTTGCTGGTCGAAGATGTCGTGATCACCGTCGATGACAGCGCGCCAACGGTGCGCAAGTTCGATGTCGTCGAGTCTATCGCCCTGCAACGTCGTGGCCTGTACCGCGCCCTACGCCTGAACGCGGCGCCGGGCAGCCATCGCATCCGTGTCGAATTCAGCGGTCGCTACGCCGATGCCAAACCCGGCACGCCGGCCATGCGCGGCCGCTACGAAGCGGTGTTCGAGAAAACCGTGCTGCCGAGCGATCTGGAAGTGCTGATCAGCATTCCCGCCTACGGCAAACCGGCGACCATCCGCCTGCGCGACTGGAGGCCGACCTCGTGATCCGCAAAATCCTGCTGGCTGCCAGCGTCGCCGTGGCCTTGCCGGCCGCAGCCATCGACCGTTATGTGCCCGGCAGTCAGGACGATCCGCATGTCCGCGCAGCCGAATTCCTGATCGGCGACCAGCGCTACTTCAGCGCCGCCTCCGAGCTGCTGCAAGTGCTCGGCGACGATCCGGATCAGCAGTTCACCCCGGTGTTTCACCGTCGCCTCGCCGAAGCCACCTTGAGCTTCGGCATCAGCGAACGCGCCAGCACCATCTACCGCGAACTCGGTCCGAACGGCGAAACCGCGCTGTCGGTCGCCCGGGCGCGCATCCGGGTCGCCGAATTCCTTTACCAGCGCGGCAATTATCCGAAAGCGATCAGCGAACTCGAAGCGATCCGCGCCACCCTGCCCAAGGAAGCGGTGCTCGAGTGGCAGGATTTGCTCGGCCGCGCCCTGATCGCCAGCGGCCGTTATCGCGATGCCGCCGCCGTGCTCGGCGAAATCAAGAACGCCGGCCCGCAGAAAGCCTTCACCCGTTACAACCTCGGCGTGGCGCTGGTCAACGACGGCCGCGTAGGCCAGGGCCTGAACGTGCTCGATCGCGTCGGGCAGATCAATGCCATTGACGACGACGAACTGGCGCTGCGCGACAAGGCCAATCTCGCCCTTGGCTACCACTTCCTGCGCCAGCAGCAGGCGGGCACAGCGATCAGCATCTTTCAGCGCGTGCGCAGCGACGGCCCGCATGCCAACCGGGCGCTGCTCGGCCTCGGCTGGGCCTATCTGCTGCCAACCGGCAAGCAGCAGAAGAAAGTGGCGGTGGGCGATGAAGGCGCGCCGCCGGAAGCGCAGGCCGCGTTCCAGTCGCTGTCAACGATCGGCGTGCTGCTGCGCCCCGGTTTTCTCGAGGACAACATCTATCAGCGCGCCGGTCTCACCGCCTTTCGCCTGACCAAGGCCTCGGCCGACGAAGAAGCCGCGTTGAAGCGGGCGCTGGTGCCTTGGGTGGAGCTGGTCGGCCGCGATCCGATCGACCCGGCTGTTCAGGAAGGCTTGCTGGCCATCCCCTACACGCTCGAAAAGCTCGGCGCCCACATCCAGGCGCAGGCTTTCTACGAGCAGGCGATCAGCGCGCTCGAAGCCGCACGCAAGCGCATCGACGATTCCAGCGCCTACGTGCGCAGCGGCCGCATGATCACCACCATGGTGCGCCGCACCGCTGATGCCGAGTCGGGCTGGGTCTGGGAACTGAAAGATCTGCCGGATGCCGAGGAAACCTACTACCTGCAACGCCTGATCGCCGGCAACCGCTTTCAGGAGCAGCTCAAGAATTACCGCGATTCGCTGCTGCTGAAACGCAATCTCGAAGGCTGGGCGGCCCGCAGCGTCGAACTTCAGGCTTCGTGGCTTGCGCGTCAGGCACCGGCAGTGCCGACTGAATTGCTGCTGGCTCGACAGCAACTCAACAAGCCGTCGGCGGAGTCGCCGGTGGTGCCGACGCCGCCGCTGGCCCTGCAGAACAGCGAAGCACTGGTGGCGGCTGGCGGCACAGCGCCGCCGCCGGCTGGCAACGATCCTTCGCTCGCGCTGCGCACTTCCGGGGCACCGGCTGCCGGGGCTTTCATCGGCGTCTACGAGCGGCTCGACGTGCTGAAAGCGCGGGCTGCCAGCCTGCTGCCGAAAGTCCAGTCGGTGACCGAACGGCAAGCCAAGATGATTGAAACGCTGGCCCTGAGCAACCTCGCCGACCAGCGCCGCGTCACCGAGAAATACTTGATCGAAGCGCGCTTTGCGCTCGCTCGAATCTACGATCAGCAGATCAAAGGAGCCGCCAAGTGACGCGCCCAACCCTGCGCTTGCGCGCGCCCATGGCCGCGTCGGTTGCCGCGCTTTTTCTCGCCGGCTGCTCGACGCAGGCGGAAAAAAACGCCGCGCCGCCGATCCGTTCAATCACCCGGCAGGCGGCACCGACCCAGACCCAGTTGCCGATCATCCGCTCGGAGCCGATCGCGCCGGATCCCGACAAGGCGCTGCAGAACTATCGCGAGCTGCTGAAGCTGTCGCCGGACGATGACACCCGCAACGAAGCGCTGCGCCGTCAGGCTGACTTGCAGATCCAGGTCGAAGACGCCAAGGGCAATTCCGATCCGGCCCTGATCGGCAAGTCGATCGAAACCTACCAGCAACTGCTGGCCCAGCGTCCCGGCGCACCCGACAACGACCGCGTGCTCTACCAATTGGCACGCGGCTACCAGAACATCGGCCAGACCGATCAGGCGATCGCCACGCTGCGCCGCCTCGCCGCCGAATATCCGACCTCGAACCTGATCGGCGATGCCCGCTTCCGCAGTGCGGAGCTGCTCTACAACCTTGGCCGCTATCCGGAAGCAGAAGTCGACTACGCCTTCGTGCTGGGGCTCGGTGCCAACGCCAGCTTCCACGAGTCGGCCCAGTACAAGTACGGCTGGACCCTGTTCAAGCAGACCAAATACGACCAGGGCCTGCCGGTGTTCTTCGCGATTCTCGACCGCGAACTGCCGCCCGGCGAGCTGGAAGACCCGGATGCAGCGCTCGAAGCCGTGCCCAAGGACAAGGCCGATCTGGCCTCGTCGAGCCTCAGGGTATCGAGCCTGTCGTTCGCCGCCCTCGGCGGTGGCAGCGCGATTAACGCCTACTTCCAGAAGATCGGCAGCGAGCCGCGCTTCTACCCGCTGATCTACAACGCGCTCGGTGGCCTGTTCGTCGAAAAGCGCCGCTTCAGCGACGCTGCGCTCACCTACAGCGCCTTCATCGAACGCTATCCGCTGCACGCCAGCGCGCCGAAATTCCAGAAAGGCGTGATCAACGCCTATGACCAGGGCGGTTTCAACGACCTGGTGGTGCGCGAAAAGGAACGCTACGTCACCGCCTACGAGCCCTCGGCCGCTTACTGGGCCGGCCGCGCGCCGACGCCGGAAGTGCTGACCGAGCTGCGCAAGGGCATGGAAGACCTGGGCCGCCATTATCAGGCGATGGCCCAGGCCGGTACCGCACCGGGCAATGCCGCGAATTTCGTCAAGGCGGCGGGCTGGTACAAGAAGATTCTCGACAATTTCGCCAGCGATCCGAAGATCGCCGAAGTCAACCTGCTGTATGCCGATTCCCTGTACGACGGCGGCCGCACCTCGGAAGCCGCCGGGCAGTACATGAAGACGGCGTACGACTATCCGAGCCATCCGAAGGCATCCGAAGCCGCCTATGCCGCAGTCCAGGCATGGCAGCGTCTGGCCAAGGAAGTCCCGCCTGCTGATCGCGCGGCCGCGCTCCGGCAGTCGATCGACGCCAGCCTGAAGCTGGCCGACACCTTCAACGACCATCCGCAGTGGAATGTCGTGGTCACCCGCGCCGCCCAGGATCTTTACGAGATCAAGGCGACCGACGAAGCGGTGACCGTTTCCGAACGGCTGATTGCTCGCACGCCGCCAGCCACGGCCGACCAGCGCCGGATCGCGTTCGGAGTGGTCGCCGACGCCCGTTTCGCGCAAGGCCGCTATCCGGAAGCCGAGGCGGCTTACGGCCGTCTGCTGGCACTGCTGCCGGCAAACGCGCCCGAGCGCAAGCTGGTGATCGACCAGCTCGCCGCGTCGATCTACAAGCAGGGTGAAGCAGCGCGCGACGGCGGTGACCTTCGCGCGGCCGCCGAAGCGTTCCTGAGAGTCGGTGCCACGGTGCCGGATGCCAGCATCCGCCCGAACGCCGATTTCGACGCCGCCAGCGCCTATCTGGCGTTGGAGGACTGGCCGAAAGCCACCGCTGCACTGGAAGGCTTCCGCAGCCGCTACCCCGGCAACCCCCTGGTCGCCGATGTCGACAAGAAACTGGCCGCTGCCTACCAGAAGGATGGCAAGCCGGCGCTGGCAGCGAGCGCCTTGCAGCGCATTGCCTCGCGCCCCGGCGAATCGGCCGACACCCGTCGTGAATCCGCCTGGCTGGCCGCAACTTTGTACGACGAAGCGAAGCAGAAGCCGCAGGCCTCGAAGGCCTACGAGTTCTACATCAGCAACTTCGCCCTGCCGATCGAACGTGGTATCGCCGGTCGTCGTCGACTGGCTGACTACGCGCTCGAAACCCGCGATCGCGGCCGCTATCTGTACTGGCTGCGCGATCTGGTGAAGGCGGATGAAACCGCCGGTGCCGGCCGTACCGACGCCAGCAAACTTGCCGGTGCCCAAGCGGCGTTGGAACTCGCCCTTGCTTCGGCGCAGGACGCGCGCAGCATCCGCCTGAGCCTGCCGGTCGAAAAAAGCCTGCCAGCGCGCAAGAACGCCACCGAAGTCGCCGTCCAGGCGCTCAACCGTGCGGCGGCCTACGGTTTTGCCGACACCGCCACCGCTGCGACCTACGAACTCGGCGTGGTCTACCGTGATTTCAGCCGTGCACTGATCGACTCCGAGCGGCCGAAAGGCCTGAAGCCCGACGAGCTCGAGCAGTACAACCTGCTGATCGAGGAACAGGCCGATCCTTTCGACCAGAAGGCGATCGAAGCGCATGAAGTCAATCTCAAGCGCGTCAACCAGAATCTCTGGAACAAGTCGATTGCCGCCAGTGCCAAGGCGCTGGGCGAACTGGCACCGGCCAAGTACGGCAAGCGCGAAACCCGCGAGGACAGCTATGAATCACTGCGCTGACATGGCGATGCCGACGCCCCCGACCCGCCTCGCTGGCTGGCTGGCCCCGCTGCTGGTGCTCGGCCTGATCGCAGGCTGTGCGAGCCCGGCGAAGAAGCCGACGGCGCCGGTGGTCAGTACCGAAACCGAAGCTGAGCCCAAGGTCGCCGCCAAACCGAAGGCGTCGAAGGGCGACCCCGACGCCCGCTTCACGGCCGCGCTGAAGCTGCTCAAGGATCGCCAGCTCAAGGAAGCGCGCGAAGCTTTCTTCCAGCTCGCCAAGGACTTCCCGCAGTACGGCGGCCCCTACACCGATCTCGCGATCATCCAGTACCAGGCCAAGCAGCCGGCGCTGGCGATCGCCAACTTCGAGAAAGCGGCGCGTCTGAATCCCGAGAATGCCGTGGCCTGGAACTGGCTGGGCGTCATCGCCCGGGAATCGAAGGACTATCCGAAAGCCGAGGCTTCGTATCTGAAGGCGCTGTCGATCAAGCCCGACTACGCTGCCGCGCACCTGAATCTGGCGGTGCTGCACGACGTCTACACCGGTCGCCCGGCCGAGGCGCTGAACCATTACCGCGAGTATCAGCGACTGGCCGGCGGCGACAAGCTGATCGTCACCGCCTGGATCAAGGAACTCGAAGCGCAAGGTCTGCCGCCGCCAGCCGCTGCCGGAGGAACGCCATGAACACTGCCCGTTTTCGGACGCAAGTCCTGCTGCTGATAGTGCTCGGCAGCCTCAGCCACGGTACCGCCGCCCAGTCTGCGCCGGTACCGCAGGTGGTGATCGAAGCGGCATCGCCGGAAGCGCTGCCAGCGCCGATACCGTCGCCGGATACCGGCATCGCGGCCCCGAGTGTCGTGATTCCCGCCACTCCGGTAGCGGAGGCGGCCGAGACACCAGCCGCTGCGGCGACCCCGGCACCGCCGCCGGCATTCACTTCTCCGACGGTCACCATCCAGAACAATCCGACCGTCACCGCGCCGGTCGTGGCAGCGCCGCCTGCGCCTGCGGCGGTCATCGCACCGCCGTCCCCGGCCCCGCTTGCTGCGCCTCAGAACACCGTCGCGCAGCCATCCGCGCCGCCGGTGACAACCCCGACGCCGGACGGTATCGGCACCACGATATTCGGTGAGCAGGAGACCCCGATCGGTCTGTACATCACTCCATGGAAGGATGACTATGCCGAACGCGGTCTCGACCGCCCGGCCCGTCTTCTCGATGAAGCGATGGAGCCGATCGACCCGGCCACCTTCCGGCGTCAGATCGAGTACTACGAAACGATCACCGAATTCCGCCGCAAGCAGCGCGGCGAAGCGAAGTAAGCCGTACCGCCCCCTTTCAGTCTCACAACCGCACATCGAGGAAACATCATGGAGTTCTTTTCCACCGTCATCCGCTTCTTCCAGGCCGGCGGTGAATTCATGTACCCGATCCTCATCGTCGGCGTGCTCGGCCTGGCGATCACCATCGAGCGCGTGATGTACCTGCGCCGCGCGCAGTCGGAAAATCGCGATGTCTGGTCGAAGCTGATGCCGCTGGTCAACGAAGGCCGTCACGACGAAGCCGAAAAGGTCGCGTCTCTCTCCTCGACCGCCATCGGCCGCGTGCTCGGCTACGGCATCGCCCGTTCCAAGGGCGCCTCCGGCCGCGACGAAGTCGAACTGGCGATGGAAGAAAGCCTGATGGAAGTGACGCCGCAGCTGGAGCGCCGCACCCACTACCTCGCCACGTTCGCCAATGTCGCCACCCTGCTCGGCCTGCTCGGCACCGTCATCGGCCTGATCCAGGGCTTCACGGCGGTGTCTGGCGTCAACCCGGCGCAGAAGCAGGATCAGCTTTCGCAGGCCGTTGCCGTGGCCATGAACTGCACGGCCTTTGGTCTCATGACGGCGATTCCGCTGCTGCTGATCCATGCCTGGCTGGTCACCAAGACTGACGAACTGGTCGACAGTCTGGAAATCGCGTCGGTCAAGTTCCTGAACAGCCTCGGCTTCAAGAAGTAATGGCCGGCGGCACCACCGGGACACACAACCGATGATGCAGGGCATTTCCCGCGAAACCCGGCGCGCATTGCGTCGGGTCCGGCGCAAGCGCAGCACCGAACTCAATCTGGTGTCGATGATCGACATCCTGACCGTGCTGATGTTCTTCCTGCTGGTAAATTCGATCGGCGTGTCGATCCTCGGCATCAATCTGCCGAACGAGGACACCACGGCTGCCGAGCCGCCGCCCCACAATCTGGCCGTGCTGATCCGCTCCACCGATCTGGCACTGACCGACAACGGCTTCATCATCAAGTCGATCCCACTGTTCGGCGGTGGTTTTGATTACAAGGCGCTGGCTGCCCTGATGAAGGAAACCAAGCAGCGGCTGCCGACGGAATCGAAGATCACCCTGCTGTCGGAACCCGGCGTGTCCTACGAAGTGCTGGTGTCGGTGATGGACGCGGTCCGCGTCGATCTGACCGCCACCGGCCCGAATACCGTCGAACTGTTCCCGCTGATTTCGCTCGGTGACGCCCCGGCTGCGGCAGGAGCCACGCCATGAGCCTGCGCAACAAGGCGATCCGCAAGCGCATCCTGCGTCGCGCCGGGCGTGACGATCCCGGTTCCATCGGCCTGAATCTGGTGCCGATGATCGACATCTTCACGTCGCTGCTGATCTTCCTGATGCTGACCTCGACGACCGTGCAGACGCTGCGCACGCCGAAGGCCCTGACCCTGCCGCTGTCGGCTTCGGCACAGCCGCCGAACGACACGCCGGTGCTGACCGTGTCGACCGAAGGCATCAGCCTGCAAGGTGAGCCGGTCATGAGCATGGACGACGCACTGACCACCTCGGGCAATGTGCTGGTCGCGCTGAAAACCCGGCTGCTGCTGGCGCCGCTGGTGACCGTGCAGGGCACTGAAACCGGCAATCTGACGCGCGGTGAAATCAATATCGTCGCCGACCGGGCCGTTCCCTACGTCCTGCTCAAGAAGATCATGGCGACCTGCGGCGAAGCGAAGTTCGCGCGCATCTCGCTGTCGGTGAATCGCCGCTCGATCAATGCCGTCGGAGCCGCCCGATGAACGCGTCGACGATGTCGCGCAGCATCCGCTGGGAATCCTGGCAGCTCAGCGAGGAAGCCGACCGCCGCTTCCGCAAGATCGCCACCATCGCCTGCGTTCCGGCGCTGGCCCTGATCCTGGCCTCGCGTTTCTGGCAGGAACCGCCGACCGCCGATCTGGCCGAGTTCGACAGTTCGCAATACGTCGAACTGCTGCCGGAAGTGGCTGCGCCGGAGCCAGAAGCCGCCGCCGAGGAAGTGGCCGAAGCGCCGAAAGAGGAGCCGAAGCCGGTCAAGCCGATCGAAAAGCCGAAGGTCCAGCCGGTCGAAAAGCCGCCGACGCCGACCAAGCCGGTGCCGTCCGCCCGCGATGTCGCCGCCAAGATCGGCATTCTGGCGCTGGCCAACGAATTGAACGATCTGCGCGATCAGAACATCGCGCCGTCCGATCAGCCGCTCAACACCGCCGCGATCACCTCCAAGGGCGGCATTGGTGCTGCCACTTCGGCGGCCGCAATCGCAGCGTCGGCATCCACCGGCAGCGGCGGCATCGGACCATCCAGCGGCGATGTCACGTCGACGCAGACCGGCGCCGGCGTTGGCAGCCGCTCCACCGGCAAGGTCCGGAGTTCGCTCGGTACTGGCACGGTCGCCCCGAAGGGCGGCGTTCCCGGTCCGGATGGCGGCCGTACGCCGAGCGACGTGCAGGCGGTGTTCAACAAGAATCAGGGCCCGTTCTACGCGATCTTCAATCGCGCGGCGCGCGAGAACGCCAACATCGGTCGCGGCAAGATCGTGGTGCGCCTGACCATCGCGCCCAACGGTGCGGTCACTTCCTGCACCCTGATTTCGAGCAGCTATGGCGATGACGCCTTCGAGCGCAAGGTGGTCGAGCGAGTCAAGTTGATCAACTTCGGCCCCAAGAACGCCCCGGCATTCACCATGGATTATCCGATCCAGTTCATCCCGCAGTAATTTTTCCGCTGCACCAACCCCAATAACGAAAGTCAAAAAGCCATGGGATTTCTTCAGGGTAAAAAGGCGCTGATCACAGGTGTCGCCAGCGAACGCTCGATCGCCACCGGCATTGCCGAAGCGATGAAACGCGAAGGCGCGGAACTGGCCTTCACCTATCAGGGCGACAAGCTCAAGAGCCGGGTCGAGGAATTCGCCCACGAGCAGGGCTCGAATCTGGTCATGCCGCTCGACGTGAGCCGCGATGCCGAAATCGAAGCAGTGTTCGGCAACTTGAAGGACGCTTGGGGCGGCATCGACATCGTCATCCACTCGATCGGCTTCGCGCCGCGCGAGTTGCTGATGGGTGGCTATCTGGATTCGGTGACCCGGGAAGGCTATGCCCTCGCCCACGACATCAGCGCCTACTCCTTCGCTGCCCTCGGCAAGGCGGCACGTCCGCTGATGCAGGGTCGCAAGGCCAGCCTGGTGACGCTGACTTATCTCGGTGCCGAGCGCGCAGTGCCGATGTACAACGTCATGGGGCCAGCCAAGGCCAGCCTGGAAGCGAATGTCCGCTACATGGCAGCCGAACTGGGGCCGGAAGGCATCCGCGTCAACGGAATCTCGGCAGGTCCGATCAAGACCCTGGCTGCGGCCGGCATCAAGGGCTTCCGCAGCATGCTGGCCAATGCCGAGAAGGTGTCGGCATTGAAGCGCAATGTGTCGATCGACGAGGTCGGCAACACCGCCGCCTTCCTGTCGTCCGATCTGGCATCCGGCATCACCGGGCAGATCGTGTATGTCGACGCCGGCTTCAACATCATCGGTTTTGCGATCGACGGCCCGGCCTGATCGCGGTTGGCCACGGCAATCGTGGCTGCAAGCATCGCCACTGGCGCGCACGCCGCCGCCTGCTGAAAATCGGATCCGCTACCCATGAAAAAGCCCGGAACGGCATCACCGTTCCGGGCTTTCTTGTTGGGGATGCCGCTGCCTGAAGCAGCGGCATCCGAACCTCTACGACGACTGCCTTACTGCGGGCGACCGCAGAAAGTAAACGTGCCGGTACCGGAGTAGGAGTAGACCCTCCAGCGATAACGGTACGACGCGCTGCCGGTGGCGTTGATGGTCTCGTTCGACGAGGCCGACTCTGCCGACACGATATTCGACCAGGCCGTGCCGTTCAGCGTGCGGCGCTGCAGGAACAGGTCGAAGTCGGTGCCGGTCGGACCCGTGAGGATGCCGCCCAGTGCCGTGCCGGTGGCGACCGTGAAGCCGGTCGTGTTCGGCGCGTAGACCGAGCCGTTCACCGTCGCCACCGTGCCGGTGTACGAGGTGTAACCGGTCGGGCAGCTCGGCGGCGGCGGCGGTGGCGGCGTGGTGCCGGTCAGCGCAGCAGTCGCATTGATCACCCCCGCGCCGCAGCCGCCGGAGCAGGTCACCGGGAAGGCCCGGGCCGTGCTCTGGATGCGTGCCAGCACCTGGTCCGGCGTCATCGACGGCGTCTGGGCGTAGAGCAGCGCGGCAACACCGGCAACCACCGGCGAGGCCATGCTGGTGCCCTGATAGAACGCGTAGCTGTCCGCACCCGGAACCGTGGTGCCGCTGTTCAGGGTCGACAGGATGCCGTTGGCGGTGCCGGTCGACTGATCGCCGCCCGGAGCTGCAATTTCAACGCTGGCACCGAAGTTCGAGTAGCCCGCGCGCGCGCCGGTACGACCCAGCGAGGCGACCGTGATGACGCCCGAGCAGCTGGCCGGATCGAAGTTCGCCGCGTTGGCATTCGAGTTGCCGGCCGCGACGACGACCGTCGTGTTGCGGCTGCGTGCGCTGTTGATCGCGGCCTGCGAGGTGGCACTGCAGGTGCCGCCGCCGCCGAGGCTCAGGTTCAGCACGCGCGCCGGGTTCGGGTTCGCCGGAACGCCGGCAACCGTGCCGCCAGACGCCCAGATCATCGCGTCGCCGATATCGGAGAGCGAGCCGCCGCAGCGGCCGAGGGCGCGAACCGACACCACGCGTGCGTTGTAGGCGACACCGGCAACGCCGAGCGCGTTGTTGCCGCGCGCAGCCGCAATACCGGTGACATGGGTGCCGTGCCAGCTCGAGTTCGAGGCGGGCGAACCGGCACCGCACTGCCCGGCCGAGTTGTAGTCACCCGGATCGCTGGCGTCGGAATCGCGGCCGTTGCCGTCGTTGTTGGTGGTCGAGGTGATGAAGTCGTAGCCGCCGACGATGGCACCCGAGAAATCGGCATGCGGGCGATGGCCGGTGTCGATGATCGCGATCGTGGCACCGGTGCCGGTATTGACGTCCCAGGCGGTGGGCGAGCGAATGCCGGCCGCCGTTTCAAAGTGGTGCCACTGCTCGTTGTAGCGGGTGTCGTTCGGCGTCAGGAACGGCTTGACGATGATGTCTTCCTCGGCGTACTCGACGCGCGGATCGGCCTTGAACTCGGCCAGCACATCGGCCAGATCGCGGGCATCGAGATCGCGGTCGATGCGGATCACTTCAGCGCCGGTGCCCATGGTGCGCATGCGCTGCAGCAGCATGCCGCGACGCTGGCCGACAGCCCGCAGGCGATCGCCGATGGCCGCCTCGGCCTTCTTCGACAGCAGTGCGTTTTCCTTGTACTTGACGATGATCTGCTGCGGGAAACCGTCCTTCGCCACGGCTACGGCGCTGAACATCGACAGACCTGCGGCAATGGCAACCCCGACCACGCCTTTTGCCAAAGCCCCGTGCGGGGCTCTTGAGTTGCGTTTCATGGTGACTCCCAGATGACAATTCGTTAGTGAGTGCCGGGTAATTGACGAGCGCTCGAAAAAGCGCGTTCTACGACCGGCGTTCAACTGCTTACCGATCGAGAATACTCGTGTCATACGCACGCAACATTGACGCCGCTCAAGCGGCAGAATTGATGCCGGTCAAGTGGTCAATTTGTCAGGAGGAACGGTTTTGCCGCTCGGCGGCGTTGCCGCGAGCTGATTCAGTCCGGCTGCTTGAGGATGCCGGATTCGCCTTCGAGGCGACCGATGACGACGGCACCGCAGCCGTCGCCGTAGACATTGACCGCCGTACGGCACATGTCGAGCACTCGATCGACCGCCAGCAGCACGCCCAGACCTTCGAGCGGCAAGCCAACGGCACCGAGAATCACCGCGATTGCCACCAGACTTGCCGAGGGAATGCCGGTCACACCCATCGAAGTGACGACCGCCATGGCTACGATCACGAACTGGGTGGCGAAATCCAGGTGCAGGCCATAAGCCTGCGCGAGGAACATCGCGGCAGCGCATTCATAGAGCGCGGTGCCGTCGAGATTGATGGCGGCACCGAGCGGCAATGTGAAGCCGGTCACCCGTTCCGATACGCCGGCACGGTTGCGCAGGCAGTCGAGCGTCACCGGCAAGGTGCCGGCCGAGCTGGAGGTGGAAAAGCCGGTCAGCAGCGCCGGGGTCATCGCCTGCAACATGCGCAGCGGCGACACCCGGCCGACGACGGCCAGCAGCACCGACATGGTCACCAGCATGTGGAACAGCAGACCGCCGAGGGTGGCAAAGAAGAACATCGCCAGCGGCCGGATGGCTTCAACCCCGGTCGACGAGAACGCTTTGGCCACCAGCGCGAACACGCCGATTGGTGCGAAGCGCATCACGAGTGCTGTGATGTGCATCATCGTTTCGCGGACGCCGGACCAGAAATCGCGCTGCACCTGCCCGGCGCTACCGGGAATGCGCGCTGCGAAGATGCCGAACAGCATGCTGAAGAACACCAGTCCGAGCAGATCGCTTTCGGCCGCAGCCTTGATCGGGTTGGCGGTCACCAGCCGGTAGAACACGTCGGCGATGTCGGACAGCTTGGCACCGCTGACGTTTTCGCTCACCTTCTCGCCGCCCGCCGCCAGCCCGAGCAGTTCCCGCGCCGGCTCGCCGTCGACAATGCCCGGCTGCACCAGATTGACCATGGTCAGGCCGACCAGCACCGCGAGCACGGTGGTGGCGGTGTAGAACAGCATCGTCCGGATGCCGATGCGGGACAGGGCACCGGCATCGCCGAACGTCGACATGGCATTGATGATCGACGACACGATCAGCGGCACCACCACCATCTTCAGCGCGTTCAGGAACAGGCCGCCGACGAAGCCGCAAACCGCGATGACATCGCTGTCAGCCGGGGCCAGCGCGCCGACAACGACCGCAAGGCTCAACGCGATGGCAATCTGCCAATGGGATTTCATCGCGCTTGGGGCTAGATCAGGTCGGTTCGGGTCAGCGGGCTACGGAGCCAGCGGCTCTTCGGCCGGCAAGGCCTTGATCGAGACCTCGATTGATTTCTTGAGCGCTTCGCGATAGGCGTTGAATTCGGCACCGGCGCGGGCGTCGCGGATGGTCGAAACCTCCGTAACGCGCTCGTTGCCGTCCTTCGGTGCGCCGTCACGAACCGAGGTCAGGGCGATCACGGCGACCGAGCCATCTTCGATCGTCGCGTTGCCAACGCTGGCCGCAGCGCCGACCGGACGCGGCAACTTGAACGCCGCCTTGAGCAGGGCCAGACCGACGCCGCTCTTGTCGCGCGTGCTGCCCGCCTGCTTCTGGACCGCGAGGCCCATCGCGGCAGCGACTTCGTCGATGGTCTTGCCCGCCTTGATGGCTTCCAGCGCCGTTTTGGCATCGGCGTCAGCCATCGCCCGCGCCTGCTCGTTGCGCAGTTCCTCGCGCAGCATGGCTTCGACTTCGGCCAGCTCGCGCTGACGCGGCGCTTCGTATTCGGCCTTGCGGACCACGACGAGGCGATCGGCATCGACGGCGATCGGCTTGGAGTTGACGCCGTCGGTGAGTACCGCCTGCGAGAACGCCGCTTCGATCACTGCTGGGGTTGCCGTGATGCCGGCACCGCCAGCGCGCGTGAACCAATCCGTGGTTTCAACCGTCAGGCCCAGTTCCTTGGCAACCGGATCGAGCGAGGATTCGTTCTCGAAGGCGAGCTGTTCGAGCTGCTGGGTCTTTTCCTGGACCTTGGCCTGCAAGTCCTTGTTGACATAGAGATCGGTCAGCGCCTTCTGCACCTCCGGCTCTTCAAACGCCTGGGTGCGGCTGGGGACCAGTTCGGTCAGCTTGATCAAATGCCAGCCGAATTCGGCTTCGACTGGATCGCTGACCTGGCCCGCAGCAGGCATCGCGAACAAGGCCGCTTCGAACTTCGGCGACAGCAGACCGTCGCCGCGGGTGTACACGCCGAGTTCGCCGCCCTTGTCCTTGCTGCCGGTGTCATCCGAGCCGGTCTTGGCCAGTTCGGCAAAGTCGGCACCGGCTTTAAGCTGCGCAGACAGCTCGTCGATCTTCTTTTTCGCGGCGTCCTTGTCGGCACCGAAATTGACCAGGATGTGGCTGGCGCGGCGGGTTTCTGCGGACGCGAAGCGCGTTTTTTCTGCTTCGTACAAGGTCTTCAGGATGTCGGCGCTGGGCGCTTCGCTCTTGGCGAGCTTGCTCTGGGCCAATTCGACATAGGCCAGCTTCATGCGCTCCGGCGCTTGCAGGCCGGCTTTCTTTTCCTCGTAGCGCGCTGCGATCTGTTCCGGCGTGACATTGACGGCCGCCAGGTACTTGGCCGGCTCGAACTGGAGATAGCCGAAATCGCGCTCCTGCTTGATGAGCTTGGCGGCGAGCGTGGCTTCGTCCACCGTCACCACGGTACTGCCGAGCACTACATCACGCAGTTGTTCGACCACCAGGGTATCGCGCTGCTGCGCCTCGAAGCTGTCCGGGGTGTAGCCGTTCTGGGCCAGCAACTGCTTGTAGCGCTCGGTGGAGAACTTGCCATTTTCCTGGAACGCCGGTGTGACGGTCAGATAGTCGCGGAGGGCGCCATCACCGGCACGAAAGCCGCTGGCCTTGGCCTGGGCGCGTAACAAGGCGTCCTGAACCATGTCTTCCAGCACGCTTTCGCGCATGCGCTGCGGGTTGATCTGGTCCGCGCGAAAGTTTTCGCCAAGCAGTTGCTGCAACTGGCGATAACGCTGGTCGTAGGCGCGACGCAACTGATCCTGGGTGATTTCGGTGTCGCCAACTTCGGCGATCGCCGGGTTGGCATCATTCTGGAAGTAACCCTGGATGCCGCTGAACGCAAAAGGAACACCGATGATGGCCAGCAACACGCCAACGATGAGTGGGCCGTTCAGGCTGTCGCGGATTTGCTGCATCATGGGTTTCGATCTCGCAACGCAAATAGAAAGGGCGCTCAATGAGCGCCCTGGGGTATTACATGGCGGAGCGGACGGGACTCGAACCCGCGACCCTCGGCGTGACAGGCCGATACTCTAACCGACTGAGCTACCGCTCCGCGAAACTGCAAAACTGATGTTGCCAACCATGAGTTGGTGGGTGCTGAGGGGCTCGAACCCCCGACTCCCGCCGTGTAAAGGCGATGCTCTACCGACTGAGCTAAGCACCCTACTCGTTCCGGGCTGTCACCCCGAACTGGTCTGTTACTTTACCGCGTCTTTGAGCGCTTTGCCAGCCTTGAATGAAGGATTTTTGCTGGCGGCGATCTTCAGAGTCTTGCCGGTTTTCGGATTGCGGCCCGTGCGTTCGGCGCGGGCACGAATCGCGAAGGTGCCGAAACCGACCAGCGACACCTTGTCATCGTTCTTCAAGGCATTGGCAATGACTTCCACCAGTGCGTCGATCGCCTTTCCGGCATCTGTCTTGGAAAGTTCGGCAGCGTCGGCGACCGCAGCAACCAGCTCGGATTTGTTCATGTAGGTGTGTCCCCTCGGATAGTTGGATCGGCTTGGGCCGATGCTGACTTTCTGGTCTCCCTGCCTGATCCCGGAGACCGGCCGGTCTGCGAACACCTGGCTGCCGGCGGAGATTGCGCGGCTGGGCATCGGAAGAAACCTTATATCAAGCGGGTTTCGGAGCGTCAATGAAACTGTCACGCGATTCGGGAAAGGCGAACCGCGCATCGCGAGACAGCTTGTTTTGCCGTGTTTTCCAGCCCGAACTCAGTGCGGCCGGACACCATCGCTTGCGGTCGGTGTCGGTGCCGCCGCCCCTTCAACGACAGCCTTCGGCTCCGGTACCCGTTCAAGCGCGATGCGCAGCACGTCCTCGACCCAGCGCACCGGTTCGATATCGAGCTTGCCTTTGATGTTGTCGGGAATCTCGGCCAGATCCTTCACGTTTTCCTGCGGGATGATGACGGTGCGGATGCCGCCGCGTTGTGCGGCCAGCAACTTCTCTTTTAGGCCACCAATCGGCAATACCTCGCCGCGAAGGGTGATTTCTCCAGTCATCGCCACATCGGCACGTACCGGGATCGAAGTGAGTGCTGACACCAGCGCAGTGCACATGCCGATACCGGCCGACGGGCCGTCCTTCGGCGTCGCACCTTCCGGCACATGGATGTGCAGATCGTGCTTCTGATAGAAATCCGGATCGATGCCGAGCTGCTTGGCACGCGAGCGCACCACCGTCAGTGCTGCCTGAATCGACTCCTGCATCACCGTGCCGAGGCTGCCGGTCTGGGTCAGCTTGCCCTTGCCCGGCGTCAGCGCCGATTCGATGGTCAGCAGTTCGCCGCCGACCTCGGTCCAGGCCAGACCAGTGACCTGCCCGACCTGGTTCGCTTCCTCGGCGCGGCCGTAGCGGAAACGCGGCACGCCCAGGTATTTGTCGATGTTCTTGTCGGTGACCTTGACGGTCTTGTCGGTGGGTTTCAGCAGCACCTGCTTGACCACCTTGCGGGCGATCTTCGACATCTCGCGCTCAAGGCTGCGCACACCGGCTTCGCGCGTGTAGGTGCGGATCACCGCACGCACCGCGCTTTCGGTGATTTCCAGCTCGGAATCCTTGAGACCGTTTTCCTTGATCTGCTTCGGAATCAGGTAACGCTTGGCGATGTTGAGCTTCTCGTCCTCGGTATAACCCGGGATGCGGATCACTTCCATGCGGTCGAGCAGCGGCCCCGGAATGTTCAGGGTGTTCGCGGTGCAGATGAACATCACGTCCGACAGGTCGAGGTCCACTTCCAGGTAGTGATCCTGAAAAGTGTTGTTCTGCTCCGGATCGAGCACTTCCAGCAGGGCTGACGACGGATCGCCGCGGAAGTCCGTGCTCATCTTGTCGATTTCGTCGAGCAGGAACAGCGGGTTCTTGACCCCGACCTTGGTCAGGTTCTGGACGATCTTGCCGGGCAGCGAACCGATGTAGGTGCGGCGATGACCGCGGATCTCGGCTTCATCACGCACGCCGCCCAGCGACATGCGCGCGAACTTGCGGTTGGTGGCGGCCGCAATCGAACGGCCCAGCGAAGTCTTGCCGACACCGGGCGGACCGACCAGGCACAGGATCGGACCCTTCAGCTTCTTCACCCGGCTCTGGACAGCGAGATATTCGAGGATGCGTTCCTTGACCTTTTCCAGCCCGTAATGATCGGAATCGAGCTGGTCCTGCGCCTTCGGCAGGTCGATGTTGGCCTTGGTGGTCTTCTTCCACGGCACCTGCGTCATCACGTCGAGATAGTTGCGCACGACGGTGGCTTCCGCCGACATTGGCGGCATCATCTTCAGCTTGTTGAGTTCCGCCGTGGCCTTGGTCTTGGCTGCTTTCGGCATGCCGGCCTTGGCGATCTTGCGCGCCAGTTCTTCCTGCTCGTTCGGCGCGTCATCGAGCTCACCCAGTTCCTTCTGGATGGCCTTCATCTGTTCGTTGAGGTAGTACTCGCGCTGGTTCTTCTCCATCTGCTGCTTCACGCGGCCGCGAATTTTCTTTTCGATCTGCAGGATGTCGATCTCGCCTTCCAGCTGCGCCAGCACGTATTCCAGACGCGGCTTGGGATCGTCGATCTCCAGCACCTTCTGCTTGTCCTCGAGCTTGAGCGACAAGTGCGCGGCGATGGCATCGGCCAGGCGACCCGGCGAATCCATGCTGGTCAGGCTCGGCAGCAGTTCGGCCGGCACCTTCTTGTTCAGCTTCACGTACTGCTCGAAGGTCGCGACAGCGGTGCGCATGACGGCGTCGGCTTCGCTGCCGCTGGAACCGCTTTCGTCCGGCGGAATGACGCGGAAATCGGCGGTCAGGTAATCGCCGTTCATTTCCAGCTTCAGCACCTGGGCCCGCTGCGCGCCTTCGACCAGCACCTTGACGGTGCCGTCCGGCAGCTTCAGCAATTGCAGGATCGAGGCCAGGGTGCCGGTATCGTAAAGATCGTCGATGCCGGGTTCATCGGTATCGGCATGCTTCTGGGCGACCAACAGGATGCGCTTGCCGTCCTGCATCGCCGCCGTCAGCGCCTTGACCGACTTCTCGCGGCCGACGAACAGCGGGATCGCCATGTGGGGATAAACCACCACATCGCGCAGCGGCAGTACCGGCGTGGATGCTTCGTGGGTGCTGGGCACTGTCGGAACCTCGGTCGAGTTCGATGACATGGGAAAAAGATGATCTGGGGATTATGCAGTAGAAGGGACTTGCGTCCCGCGCCCGCCTTTTCAAGCGCAGCGACGCTGCAAATCGTGGTCGTGAGCAAAAGAAAACCCGCCACGGGCAAGCCCGGGCGGGTTCTCCACGACAAGACCTGCGTCAGGCCGAGTTCTTGACGTCCCGGCGCGGCGCGTCGAGGTTCTCGTAGACGATGAACGGCTTGGCATCGCCCTTCACCACCGATTCGTCGACCACCACCTTCGAGACGTTCTGCATCGACGGCAAGTCGTACATCACGTCGAGCAGGATGGTTTCGAGAATGGTGCGCAGGCCGCGCGCACCGGTCTTGCGATCGCGTGCCTTGCGGGCAATGGCATTCAGCGCGTCCTCGCGGAACTCAAGCGTGCAGCCTTCCATCTGGAACAGCTTGGCGAACTGCTTGACCAGCGCGTTCTTCGGCTCCTTGAGGATCGAGATCAGCGCCGCTTCGTCCAGCTCTTCCAGCACGGCGAGCACTGGCAGACGGCCAACGAATTCCGGAATCAGGCCGTAGCGGATCAGATCCTCTGGCTCGACGCCCAGCAGCATCTTCGACACCTGATGGCTGTCCTTCTGCGACTTTACGTCGGCACCGAAACCGATACCGGTCTTCTCGGTACGGTTCTGGATCACGCGATCCAGACCGGCGAATGCACCACCGCAGATGAACAGGATGCCGGCCGTGTTGACCTGCAGGAATTCCTGCTGCGGATGCTTGCGGCCACCCTGCGGCGGCACGCTGGCAATGGTGCCCTCGATCAGCTTCAGAAGCGCCTGCTGCACGCCTTCACCGGACACATCGCGCGTGATCGACGGGTTCTCGCTCTTCCGCGAGATCTTGTCGATTTCGTCGATGTAAACGATGCCACGCTGCGCTTTCTCGACATCGTATTCACATTTCTGCAGCAAACGCTGAATGATGTTTTCGACGTCTTCGCCGACATAGCCGGCTTCGGTCAGCGTGGTTGCATCGGCGATCGCGAACGGCACATCGAGCAGTCGGGCCAGCGTTTCGGCCAGCAGCGTCTTGCCCGAACCGGTCGGGCCGATCAGCAGAATGTTCGATTTCGACAATTCCACGCCATCCGTCGAGCCCTTCTGGCTCAGACGCTTGTAGTGGTTGTAGACGGCGACCGACAGCACTTTCTTGGCCTGGTCCTGACCAATCACGTATTCGTCGAGAACCGCGCGGATTTCCTGCGGTTTCGGCAAGCCCTTGACCTGCGGCTTGGCGTGAACTTCTTCACGGATGATGTCGTTGCACAAGTCGACGCATTCGTCGCAGATGTACACCGACGGGCCCGCAATCAACTTGCGGACTTCGTGCTCGCTCTTGCCGCAGAACGAGCAATACAGCACGCGGCCGCCTTGCGTGCCGCTGCGTACGTTGTCAGGCATTTCCGACCTCAATCAAGGTTCTGATTCCTTATAACATCTTGTCAGGTGACAGCGGAACGACTGCAATTCCCGTGCTGTGATGCAGCTTACGCGCGGTGTCGGAAATCCGACGCGCAAGCCGCAAACGGGAGTCCCATCAAGTCGGGCTGCTTGCTGCGGCGCGCTTGTCGATGATGTGATCGATCAAGCCATAGGTCTTGGCCTGCTCCGAATTCATGAAGTAATCGCGTTCGACATCGCTGGCGACCTTCTCGATCGTCTGGCCGCAGTGCTCCGCCATCAGGCGATTCAGCTTCTCGCGCAGATAGAGGATTTCCCGCGCCTGGATCTCGATGTCGGTGGCCTGGCCCTGGGCACCGCCAGACGGCTGGTGGATCATCACCCGCGAGTTCGGCAGCGCGAAACGCTTGCCCTTGGTGCCGGCCGACAGCAGGAAAGCACCCATGCTGGCCGCCTGACCGATGCACATCGTCGACACGTCCGGCTTGATGAACTTCATGGTGTCGTAGATCGACAGGCCCGACGTGATGACGCCACCCGGCGAGTTGATGTACAGGTGGATGTCCTTGTCCGGGTTCTCCGATTCCAGGAACAGCAGCTGGGCGACGACCAGATTGGCCATGTAGTCGTCGATCGGGCCGACGAGGAAGATCACGCGCTCCTTCAGCAGGCGCGAATAGATGTCGAACGCGCGTTCGCCGCGGGCGGTCTGCTCGACCACCATCGGGACCAGCTGCGAGCGGTTGCGGAGGTCAGTCATTCGGATTTCCGGTTCAAGTTTTCGTTTTCAGGACTCGCCGACGGTCTCCCGTCAGCGAGCGCCGCCGGCAAAATGCCCGCGCTATCAAGCAGGTTGGGCCTGATTCTGCGATTTCAACAAATCTTCGAGCGACATCGGCTCGTCGGTGACTTTCGCACCGGCCACCAGCGCTTCGACCACCTGCTCTTCGATGACCACGCTGCGCAGGCCCTGCATCAGGTCCTGACGCTGCTGGTACATCTGCACGACCTCGGAGGGATCCTCGAAATCGGCCGCGATGTTGGCGAGCGCGGCTTCGACGCGCGCCGGATCGAACTGCACATTGCGGGCGTTGATGATCTCGCCCACCAGCAGGCCCAGCGCCACGCGACGCTTGGCAGCCGGCTCGAACATCTCGGCCGGCAGCATCGAACGGAGCTGCTCCGGCTTCATCTTCTGGGCCGGATTGTTGGCACCGATGCGATTGGCGGTCTCGCCGCGCATGCGCTCCACTTCTTCGGCGACCAGACCCGAGGGCACGTCGATCGGATGCATGTCATGCAACTGCTCCATGACTTCGCGCTTCAAACGGGCCGACACGGCCTTGTTGCGCTCGGTTTCCAGCGCTTCGCGGCACTTGGCGCGCAGACCTTCTTCGCCACCTTCCTCGATGCCATGGGCCTTGAGGAATTCCTCGTCGATCTCCGGCAGGCGCGGCTCGCGCACGTCCTTGAGATTGACGGTGAACACGGTTTTCTTGCCGGCCAGCGTTTCATTGCGGTAATCGGCCGGGAAGTTCACTTCCACGTCGAAGGTTTCACCCGCCGAGCGACCGATCAGGCCGTCTTCGAGATCTGGCAGGAAGCGGCGCTCGCCGATCTCGATCGCGGCGTTCTCGCTCTTGCCGCCCTGGAAGGCTTCGCCATCGAGCTTGCCTTCAAAGTCCAGCGCCACCACGTCGCCTTTCTGGGCACCGCGCTCGACCACCGCCAGCGTGCGGCGCGACTTGCGCAGGTTCTCGATCAGACGCTCGACGTCGGCATCGGTCACTTCCACCTGCGGGCGGGTCAGAGACAGGGTCGACAGATCGCCGAGGGTGATGTCCGGATAGACATCGAAGCTGGCGACATAGGTCAGCGGCTGGCCGACTGCCTCGGCGGTGACCTGGAAATTCGGCTGGCTGGCCGGCTGGATCTTCGACTGATCGAGCGCCTGCGGCCAGGTGGTGCGCACCAGTTCGGACACCGCGTCATTGCGGGCGTCGGCACCGTATTGCTGCTGGATCATCTTCAGCGGGGCCTTGCCCGGACGGAAGCCCGGCACCCGCGCGCGGCTGGCAAAACGCTTCATGCGTTCGCCGAATTCGCGTTCGAAGCGATCGGCCGGGATCGTGACATGCAGCCGGCGCAGCAGGCCGCCGGCGGATTCGACTTGGACTTCCATCGTTAAAGACTCTTCGGATTGTAGTGATCATGGGTGGCCGCCTTGCCCGGATGCGGGTCTTGGGGACGGTCTGTTTTTTCGGCGCGATGTCAAACTTCCTGCCACCGCGCCCGGCTTGCATGTGTGCGAAAGGCGAGACTCGAACCCTTTGAGCCGACGCCTACGACTAACAACTCTCTCCGTAAATCAGTTAGTTACATGCGCCCAGCGTCCGCGCTCAGGACCACGCGCGCGGACCACCTGGAAGCTTCAAGCTGAGCATTGTAGCCGAGGAGCCGGACGATCTCAGAAGAATGGTCCGGCGAAGCCTCAAGGCATACCGGCGAGCGGCTTTCCCCCGCTATAACGACACGCCTCATCCGAGCGAGCCACAACCAGTCAGCACGGCCTGGGCCAGCCGCAGCGGGCGCATGGGCGTCCGGCACGGCTTTACCCGGCGCGAAAGCGTCATGCAATTCCCAGAAAGGTCCGCTCTGCCTTGCCGAGATTGTTTAGGTCGATCTTCAGCCCGCTGGGACCGTACACGCGCCGAAGGACCTTAGCGTGAAGATCACCAAGCGCGTTCTCAAGCTCGGCGAGGTTGGTGCAGTGCTGATATGCGGATAAATACCCGCTTATGCGAGCTTGAAGATGTGCATCCAGGGCCGCCAAGGTGATTCCACGCGAGTTCAGATGTTCAATCGAGGCCAATGACAGCAGCTGCTCCCGAATCTTGTCGTACTGGCTTTTCATCAGGATTAGCTCGTACTGCCCTGAGTTCGCACGCAAACCCAGGCCCAAGAACTCTGCCTCCTGCCCAGGTTCCCGGATGAATGTCTTTGTCGCGGCAGACAAAAGAGGAATAGTCAGCCCAATTTTCGACAATTCAGCCCTACAGAACTCGTCAATCTCCAAGCACTGGCTTTCTGAGTCGGCGAGGAAAATAAGGTCATCGGCGTACCGGACAGCCGCGAACTTCCGTCTAATCACCTCGCGATCGAAGCCGTACAGGAACAAGTTCGCAAAGAACGGAGACAAAGGCATCCCCTGCCTAACGCCGACTCCTTCTTTAATACCTGTTTTGGCAAGCTTTGCCGCTACTCCCGGGCGATCGGCAGCGACCTCGCAAGCGCCAGCACTAAGAAGCAGCGGCCAAAGAGAACGCTCTTTAACTCGACGCTTTAAGGCTTCGGCTAGGCGATCGCGACCAACGGTATCGAAAAAAGCCGAGATGTCAGTCTTGTAAACCCATCGCCGTGACTTTCTTAAATCGCAGGCGCGAGAGGCCGCTTCGGCGACAGAACGCCCTTCCACGAAACCGTAAGAGATGTCGTTAGCGAGAAGGGACCGATATTTTTTGGTCAGGAAAGTTAATGCTGACCGTTGAACAATGCGATCCCTGACGGTGGGAACACAGATAAGCCGTTCCTTGGTGCTATTCGGCTTCGGAACGAAATGCGGCTTGAGCGGGCTGAAGTTGAAACTTCGGGACCGCAAGTCAGAAGAAAGTCGCTCGATGTGTCGGCCGGGATTGAGCTGAATCTCGTCAATGGTCTGACCGTCCACGCCGGAGGTCATGCGCGATTGAGGCCTGGCCCTTGCCACCATCGACCGCCAAGCGTCTCTTAACGACTCAGCGGATGTAACGAGCCCGTACGCTGTGTCACGCACGGACTGACTGCACCGGTGTCTTAAACCCCTGGGCCAGCGCAAAAAGAAGTACCAACCCCGAATGGCAATGCGCCTCTTGCGAGGCCATCACGCACCTGGAGCCGCCGATGACGCCGGTGCGATCACTCGCCTCTGCGCCATCGTGCCGCTGGGTGACGTGCAGCGCAACGTGCGGCGATGCATGTTGGTGGCTACTACGCGCCTCAGCAGTCGCCGAAACGGAAATGCTTCTCATTCGCACGTTAAACCCTCCTTCCGAGCCCTCAGACCGCACCCCGCCAGTAAACACCATGGCCAAGTACAGAAAGCACATCGACGAGAGCGTGCCACGCGAATAATTGCGTACCGCCAGCTGCGCCCGCGCCACCACATCGCCACATCCCGGCCGCCCCACACGCCTGTTACCCGCCTTCCCGACGTTACCAGGGGAAGAAGACGGGCCCCTGCGGCCGACCAACCCCGAATGGCAATGCGCCTCTTGCGAGGCCATCACGCACCTGGAGCCGCCGATGACGCCGGTGCGATCACTCGCCTCTGCGCCAGACTGCCGCTGGGTGACGTGCAGCGCAACGTGCAGCGATGCATGTTGGTGGCTACGTACACGACACAAGATATAGATGTCGAAGCGATAGTCAACCCCAACATGGTGTGCGCAGTTTATCCACTGCGCGGCCGTCAACTTCGGGGGCGTGGCAATTTCTGAGAAAAATGCGAGACGCTGAATCGGTATCTCCGCGTGGCGACTACCCCCGTATCCCCCCTGATGGACATTGCGAATCGGGGGACGAAGCACTCGGCGACCGGGTGCAGCCGCTTATATCTATGCCTCAATAACGACGGTTTACGGGAGACCGCCCAAAGCGCACCGTTCGTCGTCGAATCGCCTCCCGAAACCGTCTCCCATAATATCCTCTCGATAACCCACCCACCCCTTTGGGTTTCAGGAGGTTGTGCCATGCGGATTGGATACGCCCGAGTCTCGACCGTCGACCAAAATACGGACATGCAGATCGACGCCTTGAAGGCGGACGGCTGCGAGACGATTTACACCGACAAGCGATCCGGGAGCACCCAGGACCGCCCGGAACTCATGGCAGCGCTCAAGGCCCTTCGCCAAGGGGATACTTTGGTCGTGTGGAAGCTCGACCGCCTTGCCCGCAACCTGGACGACCTCAGAAGCATCGTCAGGGACCTGGAGGCGCGAGGGATCGAGTTCCGATCCATCCGTGACCAGATCGACACCGGCGGCGCGGCGGGCCGCCTGATCTTCAACTTGTTCGCGAGCCTTGCCGAGTTTGAGCGCGACATGATCCGGGAGCGGACCATGGCGGGCCTCGCGGCAGCGCGCGCGCGCGGCAAGAAAGGGGGCCGACCGTCTAAGGTGAGCACGAAGTCGCTGAATCAGGCGCGGACGCTGTTGTCCGATGAAGCGAACACAGTCGAAGATGTCGCCAAGCGGCTTGGTATCGCTGCCAGCACGCTTTACCGGCACTTGCCGAAGGGGGGCCGGAGCGCCCTCCCGGGCGGCTGACTCATCACCTCACGACCGCCCCCGGAACCAGAGGGGCGGCCCACAAACGAATAGCGCAAGGGGAGCCTGTGACAGCTTCGGAATTCATCGCCAAGTGGAAGGGCGGCGGCAAAGAGCGGCAGAACGCGCAAGAGTTCTTCATCGACCTGTGTCGGCTGTTTCGGCACCCGACGCCACGCGAAGCCGACGCGGAGGGCACGTCGTTCGCGTTTGAGTACGGCGCAGACAAGACGGGGGGCCGGAAGGGCTGGGCAGATGCCTGGAAGCGCGGATTCTTCGGCTGGGAAGCCAAGGGGACCCACAAGGACCTGAACGAGGCTTACAAGCAACTGAAGATGTACGCGGACGCCCTCCAAAACCCGCCGCTGCTGGTCGTGTCTGACCTGCAGACGATCATCGTGCACACCAACTTCACCAACAGCGTGAAGAAGGAGCACCGCATCGAGGTCGCCGACCTGGAGGACCCGGAAAAGCGCCGCGTTCTGGAGGCAATGTTCCATGACCCCGAACGGCTGCGCCCTGGCATCACCCGCGCGGTCGTCACCCAACGCGCGGCAGATAAGTTCACCGAACTTGCTACCGCACTGCGCACCCGAGGGCACGCGCCCGGCCCCGTCGCGCACTTCCTGAACCGCCTGCTGTTTTGCATGTTCGCCGAAGATATCGGGCTGCTGCCTGGTCATCTATTCACCAAGCTGGTGCAAAGCTCACAGGGCAAGCCCGACCTGTTCACCAAGTTCAGCGGGGACCTATTCGCCGCCATGAACAAGGGCGGGCATCTGGCCTTCGAGAGCATCGAATGGTTTAACGGCGGGCTATTCGAGGATGACGCAACGCTTCGCCTGGAAGCCGATGACCTGAAGCTGTTGCTGGAAGCCTGCCTGCTGGACTGGAGCGAGATTGAACCCAGCATCTTCGGCACGCTGTTCGAGCGTGGCCTAGACCCCAGCAAGCGCAGCCAGTTGGGCGCCCACTACACCGACCCGGAAACGATCACGAAGATCGTGCGCGCCGTGGTCGTCGAGCCCTGGCTAGCCGAATGGGAGATGGAAAAGGTCGAACTGGCGAAACAGATCGGCAAGGCTTCCAAGACCGTCAGCAAGGCCGCGCAGACCCGCTTCAATCGCTTCCTGGAGCGCCTCCGGGCCTTCACGGTGCTAGACCCGGCGTGCGGCAGCGGCAACTTCCTGTATCTCTCCCTGCGAGCCCTCAAGGACACCGAGAAGCGAATCCTTCTGGAGGCTGAAGCGCTTGGCCTGGGCTTGCAGTTCCCCGCAATCGGACCGCAGGCGGTCAAGGGCATCGAGTTGAACGGCTACGCGGCAGAACTCGCCCGCGTCACCATCTGGATCGGCGAGATTCAATGGATGATCGCCAACGGCTATGGCGTAGCAAAGAACCCAATCCTGAAGCCGCTGGAGCAGATCGAGAATCGCGACGCACTGCTGAACACGGACGGCAGCGAGGCCGCATGGCCCGTGGCGGATGTCATCGTCGGCAACCCGCCTTTTGTGGGCGACAAGAAGATGGTCGGCGAACTAGGCGCCGAAGCCGTCGTAAACCTGCGGAAGACCTATGAAGGTCGTGTCCCAGGCGGCGCGGACCTTGTCTGCTACTGGTTCGAGAAGGCAAACGACCTCATCCGGGCGGGAACGCTGAAGCGTGCGGGACTGGTCACGACCAACAGCATCCGCGGCGGCAGGAACCGGGAAGTGCTGAAGCACATCTGTGATGACGGCCGAATCTTCAACGCCTGGAGCGATGAAGAATGGATCAACGAGGGCGCGGCAGTCCGAGTGTCCCTGGTCTGTTTCGGCCGCACCGATGTACCGGCAATGCTGAACGGCTCCGAAGCCGGAACAATCTTCCCGGACCTGACCGCTGCCGGAAGCGATGCCAGTGCAGACCTGACGCGAGCAGTGCCGCTAAGGGAGAACGAGGGCCGTTGTTTCTCGGGCATTCAGAAGACCGGCCCCTTCGAGATACCCGGCGAAGTGGCGCGAAGCTGGCTGAAGCTGCCGAACCCGAACGGGCGTCCCAACAGCGACGTAGTACGCCCTTGGTCCAACGGCCTGGACGTTACACGCCGCAACCGAGACTATTGGATCGTTGACTTTGGCACAGATACCGAGGAAGTCGACGCTGCAATGTACGAAGCCCCGTTCGCTCATATCAAAATGCACGTAGAACCAACGCGCGTTGGCAAGCGCGAGGCGAGGACCAACGAGTATTGGTGGCTATTCCAGTGGTCGCGGCCGGTTATGCGCCGCGCGCTCGCCGGACTCCCCCGCTTCATCGTCACGCCGGAAGTTTCCAAGCATCGAGTTTTCGCATGGCTACCGGCTGGAGTCGTCGCGGATAAAAACCTTTCAGTCATCACCCGCGCCGATGACGTGACTTTCGGCGTTCTGCATTCGCGGATTCACGAACTTTGGGCACTGAGAGTCGGAACTAGCCTAGAAGACCGCCCCAGGTACACGGCAACAACTTGTTTCGACACGTTTCCATTCCCTGATGGCCTAACCCCGAATATCACCGCAGCCGACCAAGCGAAGAACACTCTAGCGGCGGCAATTGGCGAAGCGGCCCGGAAGCTAGTCGAAACGCGCGATAACTGGCTGAACCCTACCCCATGGGTTGACCGCATCGCCGAAGCGGTCCCCGGCTACCCAGAGCGGATCATCGCCAAGCCTGGACACGAAGCGGACCTGAAGGCCCGGACCCTGACCAACCTTTACAACGCCCCGCCTACTTGGCTGGTTCACCTTCATCGCGCCCTAGACGAAGCGGTCGCCGCCGCCTACGGCTGGCAGTGGCCGCTCGCGGACGATGAAGTCCTGAGGCGTCTGTTCGCGCTGAACCAAGAGCGCAGCGGAACGCCCCAGGCACCGGCGACAACCTGAGCCAGCGGCCGTGACCTTCATTTGTTCTCCACTGTTTCAGCGTGGCCGTGTGCGGGGCGTCGAGTTGGTTAATAAATGACCACTTGGGAGACCCGTAAGCGACGCAAGGCGGACCTATCGCGGCGCATCGCGGAAGGCCGGGACGATGCTGGGTATTGCCGCATCGTCGGCTGTACCCAGCGGACCCCGGCAGCACGGGGCACGGGCCTGAGCCGGCGAGCCTGTCGCGCTCACGAGGATCATTACGGCCGCCACGGCAGCTACACGCACGGCAGCTTCACCAGCAAGGCCCTGGCACCACACCGGCAAGCCGCTGAAGCGTGGCTAGCCGCACACCATGCGGACCCAGCGGTGATGCGCGGAGTCCTTGGCGTTCACGCTCAGTACGCTGCCGCCGGTCAGCACCTGCCCGCCACGCGCCTTGCGGGCTTGCCGCCCTTTGTACGCTGCCGGGCCGCGTGGGCTCGCCTGAGGGACGCCAAGGTGCCGCCGGTGGATGTCCTGGCCGCATGGCTCGCCGTCGCCGCCACCATTGCCAGCGACCCCGGCGCCGATCGGCACGGTGAGTTCCGGCAGGTACAGGCCGCCAAGCTGCTACACCGAATGGCCAGCGGCACGCATCGCCGATGGGAACGCAGCGGCCCCGGCGGATCGCTGGAGGTCACCGAGTTGCACAAGTACCCGGCAAGCCGTGGGCGCGTCCTTCGGCACCTGGGGGAACAACTGGAGCGCGTCGCGGAGGCGGTGGCCGCGCTTTTCATGGCTGAGCGGGAACAAGCAGGAAACCAATGAGCAAAAAGAAAGCCCCGCCGAACCATATTCCCGTCTCTGCGATTGACGCGGACCCCGAGAACCAGCCTCGGAAGAAACTGGACGGGGGCCTCATCAAAAGCATCAGCGCCACGCTGATGGACAACGGCGAGATTAGGGAACCTGTCGTCGTCGTCGCTAACGAGCAACTACGCGGAGAGTTCGACGAGGAGATCAGGTACACGCTGTTCGATGGCTTCCATCGGTATGAAGCAGCAGTCCGCGCGGGCAAGCCGACCATTCCGGCCTTAGTGCTTCAGAGCAGGTTTGAGGCGTATGAGACTGCCGCCGAGCGGAACGCCCATGGAACGCGTTGGACGCCTACGGCTGCACGGGACCATATCGTCCAAGGCATCAAGAACGGCACGTACATCAACCCCACCGGAACACCCTGGCCCCTGACGGTCATGGCTGCAAAGTACGCCGCGTATGGCGTGACGCGGCGCAACCTCACGACCTACCTAGACAAGGTCGGCGAGGCAGACGAAGACATTGCCAAAGCCATGGCGCAGATTCGCGCTGCCTACGACAAGCAGAACCAGCCGAAAGAACCTAAAACGTCTCGCGAAGACCTAGCAGCCATGGCCCGTGAACGAAGCGAGCGCACGGCAATCAGCTATCTGGACAGGGCTTTCAAGCAGATGGAACGGATGACGCCGGACACGCGGGCAGCAATCCTGCGCCGGTACGGTCTGACACGAATCAAGCGCAACAAGCCCGCGCCCCAGACACACCCCGGTGACTTCTGAGCATGGAGGGGGGGTGTTCGCTTGTACACTCTCGATACTATTAGATACCGAAAACACCCCTGAAACCTATGTCCCGCTTGCGTTTGGGCGCAAAGAGGCACAAGGTTTTTCGACGGTTAGCACAGCGGCCTAATCCGCTCGATGACTTCCTGTTTCCGCTTCAAGGAATGGCCATCGCCATAGCCGCGCGCCGACGACCCGTCCGAGCGCCCCTGAATATCGCGCCGGAGTTCCTCGTCCTCGGTAGCGTGCCGGAGCAAGTCCTCGAACGTATGGCGAAAAGAGTGCGTTGGGCTCGTTCGCTGCCGACTCCCCTCGTCCGGCATCGCGAACTTTGCCACCCACGTACGCAGCGAGGTCACCGGACGGCCCTCATTGGGTCTCCCGTCAGGACGAGGCTTCAGCCTCGGGAATAGAAAGCCGGTCGGGTCAAGCGACTTCACGTAATCACCGAAGCCTTCGGCCATCAAATGCCGGTGCAGCGGAACGTCTCTCAAAGAGGGCGAAGCCTGACCGGGCTTGCCCTTCACGCGCTTCCACTCGTGGTCTCGATTGATCGAAAGGTAGACGATCCCCTCATGCTCGCGAATGTCTGAGTCCACGCACTGCACCGCCTCGCGAAAGCGAGCCCCCGTGTACACCATCAGCCACGGAAGCCAGCGCAGTTCCGGCAAAGTCTCGTGACGGCAGGCGCGAAGAATCCTTGCGACCTCATCGGCGTTGTAAGCGCGAACTTCCTCGGAGTCCGAAAACTGACGCCCCCGGAACCAAGCGCCCTCCACCGGGTTCCCCGAGAGACGGCCCCGGCCGCGCCCCTGAGAGGCCCGGTAAACCGTCGATAGCGCGGCTAAATACTTACGCTGAACAGTGCTGCGCCGAAGCGGCTGACCGGAAGGCCCTTTAATCAGCAGCGCATCGCGCCATCTTTCCACGTCAGCCGTCTCAACCTTGGCCGGGTCATCGTGGCCGACGTGTTCCTGAAAGGCTCGAAGGATTGCGCGCGTCTCCGTAACAGTCCCCGGCGCGCGCTCGACCTCGTTCGTCCATCGCTCAAACATCGCGTCAAACGTGAGACCTCCACCGGGACCCGCAACGAGCGCGGCGGGGGCCCAGGGCGGAAACTCAGCTAGGACCGGGTCCGGGCTGAAGTTGCCGCCCGCACGCATCGCCATACGCTCAAACAAATCGAGCATTCGGCGGAACAGGCGGTCGGCGAGACGCTCGAACGAGCCAGCATCAACCGATAGGTTGTGCGAGTGCAGCAATCGTTCGGCGTAGGGCTTAACGAAGCGTGCTCGGTCGACATCGTCGCCGGGATCATCGCCGCCCGGAAGATAAAGAGCCGCCGCTTCCCAGTGCTCTGCGGCGCCGGGGTCAGCCGACCAAGCCTCCAAGTTCTCCCGATACCAGACGCCAACCAAGGCCTCGACCTCGGCAGCCGTGAGACGCTTCGGGCCGCTGCGGAGAGACGCAAGGTAAGCCTTAAAGGCATCCAGCGCGTCCTGGTACAACTTCCGAGCCTCAGGGAGAGTCTTAACGCCAAGACTGCGCTTGTACGTTTGCTTGCCTCCCGCAGCCGCTTGGAGGTCAGCCGGGATGGGCTCGCGGATGTAATAGACCTTGTGGGTCGGGTGTCGCCATACGGACATGAGACGGGGCATTCTTCTGACTCCTTGGACCACCTTAGTGGACTTCCGGAGCACCTGCAACGCCCTGATTTACCGTAAGTTGTTGACCCTGTTAGGATCACCGATGGTGCGAAAGGCGAGACTCGAACTCGCACGCCTTGCGGCGCTGGAACCTAAATCCAGTGCGTCTACCAATTCCGCCACTCTCGCCCGGGACTTGCGCCGGATTGCCTGCGTTATCCGCAGCAATCGACACAAGCACGGAGTATATCAGCGGCGGCCCGGCAACCGCCGAGGGTGCTGCGATGGCCGCCTGCCGTGATCGTCGGTCGGCAAGCTGCCAAACTGGTGGCCCGCCGGTTTCCAGCCCGCCTCGTCGTCGTCCATGCTCTCCGGCCGCTCCCGCCTGCTGCTGATTCCCGGCCTTGCCGTGCTGCTGATCGCGGCCGTCATGCTGGGCTTGAGCATGGGCACCATCCGGCTCGACTGGTCCACCATCGGCCACGACGACACCGCCGCCACCGCGCTGCTGCAACTGCGCCTGCCGCGGGTGCTGCTGGCGGTGCTGATCGGTGCCGTGCTGGCGCAGACCGGCGCGGTGGCCCAGGCGTTGTTCCGCAATCCGCTGGCGGAGCCGGGCCTGATCGGCGTGTCCGCCGGTGCCGCGCTGGCGGCGGCGGTCGTTCACACCGCGCTGACCGGCATCGCCGGCCTGTCGACGTTGCCGCCGAGCCTGCTGCTGCCGATCGCCGCATTCGTCGGCGGTCTGACAGCGGCGACCCTGGTGCTGCGCCTCGCTCGCCGCGACGGCCACACCGATATGACCACGATGCTGCTGGCCGGGACGGCGATCAACGCTTTCGTCGCCGCCATCGTCGGCCTGCTGTCGGCGCGGGCCGACGATTCCGGCTTGCGCGGCTTCACCTTGTGGATGTACGGCAATCTCGGCCGCGCCGGCTGGAGCGAGATCGCCATCGCTGCACCAGTGTTGCTGGCCGTCGCGCTCTGGCTGCCGCGCGAGGCGCGCGGGCTCGATGCCCTGCTGCTCGGCGATACCGAAGCCCAGCATCTCGGTGTCGATGTCGAAAGGCTCAAGCGCCGGGCGCTGATCGCCGTGGTGCTGGCGACGGGTGCTGCGGTGTCGCTGGCCGGCGTCATCGGCTTCGTCGGCCTGGTGGTGCCGCATGCGATTCGCCTGCTGGCCGGCCCCGGTCACCGCCTGCTGCTGCCGGCATCGGCGCTGCTCGGTGCAGTGCTGCTGACCTTGGCCGATACCGTCGCCCGCATTGCCGCCGCACCGGCTGAATGGCCGGTCGGCGCACTGACTTCGGCACTCGGCGCGCCATTCTTCCTGGCGCTGCTGCTGCGGATGCGCAAGCGGATCGGCCTGCCATGACGCTGGCCCTGAACGCGGTTTCGTATGCGGCCGGCGACCGGAGATTGATCGACGGGATCAGCCTGGCTGTGCAGCCCGGCACGCTGCATGTGCTGCTCGGCCCCAACGGTGCTGGCAAGTCGACCCTGCTGAGCCTGCTCGCTGGCGACCTCAAACCGCTGGCAGGCCAAGCGACGCTGGACGATCGTCGCCTCGCCGACTGGCCGACAGCGGCGCTCGCCCGCCGTCGCGCCGCGATGATGCAGCGCGACGAACTGCGCTTCCCGTTCAGCGTCGATGAAGTTGTCAGCCTGGGCCGCCTGCCCTGGCAGCGCCGCGAGCAGTCGGCCGGCGAGCGCAAGATCGTTGCCGACGCGCTGAAGGAAGCGGGGGCGGAAAAGCTCGCAGGTCGCCGCTATCTGGAGCTGTCCGGTGGCGAGCGTGCTCGCGTGCAACTGGCGCGGGCGCTGGCCCAGATCACGGCCGATGACGACGACCGCGCGCCGCGCTATCTGCTGCTCGACGAACCCACCGCCAGCCTCGATTTCGCGTTCCAGCATCAGGTTCTGCTGACGCTGCGCGGCCTCGCCGATCGAGGGGTCGGCGTGCTGGCGATTCTTCAGGACCCGAATCTGGCGCTGCGCCACGCCGACAACGTCAGCTTGGTCGCCAGCGGCCGCCTGATCGGCTCCGGCGCGCCGGAAGCGGTGCTCGAAGCACTGCAACTCAGCCGCGTCTACGGCCTGCCGATCAGCGCCTCGCGCGGTGCCGACGGGCGGCTCGCGCTGGTCGTCGCCGAGTCCTCGAACAAGACTGCGGAATGATGCGCAAGCCGCTGGTTTCATTGCCTCTTTCATGTCATCGTCAGTCATGACTGCCCGCCCTCACCCGCTGCCCGCATGATTGCCAGGCGTCCGCAGCCGCGCGCGACCGACCACGGCCTGCGCTGGTACCAGAGCCTGCAATTCCGCCTTGCATGCCTGTTCACGATGCTGCTTGCGGTGCTGGCCGGCGTGGCTTTCTACGCCGCCGACCGGCTGATCGGCGGCGGTCTGGAACGGGCCACCTTCCGCCACGAAACTGCCGTCAACCAGCGGCTGCTCGCCGAAACCCGACAAGGGTTGCGCGCCGCCGAGCAGTTCGCCCAGACCTTGGCGCTGGCCGCCGCCAGCGTTGACCCCGAGGCCCTGAACCGCCTCGGCGAATCCTTGCTGGCCGGCTTGCCGGTCGTCAGTTATGGACTGTGGCCGGAGCCGCCCTCGACCGCCCCCGGCGCGCGGCGCGACAGCCGCTACTGGCAGCGGCTGCCGAACGGCAAGGTTCAGCCGCGCAACGACTACAACGCGGAAGACGCCTTCGCCTGGTGGCGCGAACCCTGGTACACGCCGATGCGACTGGTCGGCAGTGCCGCCGGCTGCCTGTGGTCAGCGCCCTACCGCGATCCGCTGCTGGCGCGCGAAGTGCTGACCTGCAGCATCGCCATCACCGGCCCGCGCGGCTTTGAAGGCGTTGCCACCGTCAGCCTCGACGTCGAAGCCCTGAGCCGGCAATTCATGGACGACGAGGGCGGCAGCCGCAGTTATGCACTGCTGGCCGATCGCGACGGGCGCCTGCTGGCGATCTCGGCAGCGGCGCGCAGCCGCCTCGGCATCGACCCGGCCCGTGTCCGCAGCCTCGCCGATCTGGCGCAGAAGGTTCCTGCATTCAAGGACTTGGCTCAGGCGGTGCAGCAGCGTCATGAAGGGTTCAGGGCCGATGCCCTGCGCTCGGCGCGCTACGACGCACGTCTGGTGTCCTCGCTCCGCGACAACAGCCGCGACATGAGCCGCCCCGAGGCCGAAGATCGCCTCGCCACGGTCTGGAACGCCGCCGACGCGCGCCGGGAAGCGGCGGCGGAAACCATCAGGATCGAGCGCGATCCGGTGTTCGACGAAACCGCTTACGCGGTGCTGTCATCGGTGCCGGGCAGCGGCTGGCAGCTGATCAGCGCCTCGCCAACGCGCGAAGGCAATGACACTGCCGTCTACCTCAGCACTCAGGTGCTGGTGCTGGCCCTCGGCGGCTCGGCGCTGGTGCTGGTGCTCACTTTTTCGCTCTTGCGCCGCACGGTGATCCGGCCGCTCCGCAAGATGGCGACCGCCTTGTTCGAGACCACCGTCGATGGCCGTACGGCGATGCTCGATGAATCCGGAGCCGGCGAGTTGCGCATGCTCGCCCACTGGCATAACGATCGCAGCGAGCGGCTGGCGGAGATGCGCGACCGCAGCAACATCGCCACCAGTCAGCTCAATGCCGAAAACAGCGAACGGCTGCGCGCCCAGGACGCGCTGCTGCGCCTCGGCGAACGCCTGCGGCTCTTGATCAACAGCGTCGATGAAGGCCTGATCGTGCTCGACGAACGCGGTTGCATCGAAGATCTCAACAGCCTTGCCGAACAATGGCTGAGCAGCGAGCCCTTGCAATTGAAAGGCCAGCCGTTTGCCACCGTGTTCATCGCCCGCATCGGCAGTCTCGACGGCCCGCCCCTGCCCGATCTGATGCGCCAGATGCAGGACGGCAGCACCCGAATCGACTACCCCGACGGCGTGCTGCTGCAAGGCAATGGCGCGCTCGGCCGCGAGCTGGGCGTCAGTGCCGTGCCGCTGCGCAGCCGCTTCGAGCGCGTCAATGGCGCGGTCATCGTGCTGCGTCGCGTCGATGCCGTCGTCAGCGCTGCGCGCCGCATCGCCGGGCCGCAGTCGGGGGCGGTGGCCACCGAATTCGTCGATCCGGTCACCGGCCTGGGCGCGCGCAAGGCCTGCGAGCGCCGGGTTCGCGAACTCCAGGTTCGCGCCCATGATGAATCGGCGAACGGCCATTGGGTGCTGCTCGAAGTCGATTTTCCGGATCTGAAACGCATTCGCGAAACCCGCAGCCACAGCGACGCCGATGCCCTGGCGGCGCGCTGCGGCGAACGTCTGGCGGCACTGCGCGGCAGCTCCGAACAGGTATTCCGCCTGGCCCCGGAGCGCTTCGCCGTGCTGATCGAAGCCGATACGGCTCACGCGGCGCGCAACAACGCCGAAGCGCTGCGCCAGCGGATCGTCGCCCAACCGCTGCTGGCCGGCGAAAGCTGGATCGACATCCGAGCCGCAGGCGGTCTCTGCATGATCGACGCCGGGGAAATTTCACCCGCTGAAGTGATGCGCCGCGCCGGTCTGGCCTGCGATCACGCGCGCAGCGACGCAGCGGTGGTGCTGCATGGCGCGGCCCTGGAGGCCGTATCGGCCGTCGACGAAGAACTGCTCTGGGTGCGCCGCATCGAGCGCGGCCTCGAACACCGTCTGTTCCATCTGACCACGCAGTCGGCCCAGCCCTCGCGCAGCCACCTCAACGACGGCGAAGTGTTCGACGTGCTGCTGTCGCTGGAAGACGAAGAAGGGTTCTGGGCGCCGCTCGATGCCTTCCTGCCGGTAGCCGAACGACATCTACTGGGCTCGCAGCTCGATCAATGGGTGGTCCGCGTGCTGTTCGAGCGCCTGTCGGCGAGCCCGGACCTGTGCGGCCGACTGGCGTTCTGCACCGTACATCTTTCAGCCGACTCGCTGGGCGATGCCAGCTTCATCGACTACGTGGCCGACGCCATCAACCAGCACCCGCTGGTGCCGGTCGGCAAGCTTTGCTTCAGCCTGCGCGACGACACCCTGACCGACAACCCGCAGCAGGCCGCGCGCTGCCTGGAATCGCTGCGCACGCTCGGCGCCCGCGTGGCGATCGACCATCGCAGCGGCCGCCAGATCACCTACATCGACCCGCTGCGCAAGCTGCCGATCAACCTGTTCAAGCTCGACGCCCGCCAGTTCCCGCGCATCATCGACGACGCCGTCGAGCAGATGCTCGGCGAAACCGCGATCCGGCTGGTCAAGCTCAACGGCGCACGGACCCTGGTTTCCGGCATCGACAGCGAAGCCGAAGCGACCATCTGGCGGCGGCTGGGTGCGGACTACCTGCAAGGTCAGGCGATCGCCAAGCCTTCGCCGGTGCCGTTCAGGGTTTGATTATTTCGCTCAGCTAATCAAAGGCTTGTCTCACGCAGAGAACGCGGAGATCGCGGAGAACAGCCACCGCAGGAAAAACCCCTGTTATCGACAAGCCCGAAGCCGTAGGGCGGCAATCCTTTGCCGCCGTCTCTGCGCAATGATGACGGCATGTCGGCAAGGGATTGCCGACCTACTTTTTTGCAATGGCTTTTCTTTGCGTCTCCGCGTTCTCTGCGTGATGCCCGCTTTTGACGTCCTCAAGCCCGCTCGACGAAATCAACCCGCAGTTCCAGCGTTTCCCGGTCCTGCCAGCGGTTGATCGACAACTGATAGACCACCCGCACGCAGCCGTCCTCGATGGCGGTTTCGGCACCGTTGAAATGCACGGCGTTGATGACGCCGGCCGGTCCTTTCAGCCGGTAGCGGACATGGTTGCCGTCCTTGCCGACCGGGCGCAGATCCAGCACTTCGAATTCGCCGTCGAAGCGCGGTTCGGGGAAACCCTGGCCCCAGGGACCGGCCGATTCGATGGTTGTCGCGGTGTCGATCGAGAACTCGCTGCCGCGCAGTTCGCCATCGGTATCAATGACTTGCGATAACTGATCGGCATCGAGCATGGCCCGGCACTGAGCGTCGAACACGGTGCTGAACGCGGCCAGTCCTTCTTCCGGCATGGTCAGCCCGGCCGCCATCGCGTGGCCGCCGAAGCGGGTGATCAGGCCCGGATACCGGGCATCGACCGCCGCCAGCGCATCGCGCAGATGCAAGCCCGGAATCGAGCGGCCCGAGCCTTTGAGCATGCCGCGCTCCTGCGCGCAGGCGAAGGCGATCACCGGGCGGTGCAGCGCGTCCTTGACTCTAGATGCGACCAGACCAACGACACCCTCGTGCCAGTCCGGCTCGTGGACGACGACGCCGACATCCTCGCTTTCAGCGACCAGGGCCAGCGCGTCGTCGCGCATCTGCGCTTCGATGCCGCGCCGCTCGCGGTTCAGCTTGTCGAGTTCCTGGGCGATCGGCAGTGCCGTGTCCCGATCCGGTGCCAGCAGGCATTCAATGCCGCGGCGCATATCGTCGAGCCGGCCGGCCGCGTTCAGGCGCGGGCCGAGCACGAAGCCGAGATCGCTGGCGTTGATCCGCTCCGGCGTACGGCCGGCCGCTTCGAGCAGCGCCATCAGCCCGGGCCGCGCGCGTCCGGCACGAATGCGGTTGATGCCCTGCTGGACCAGCACGCGGTTGTTGTAATCGAGCTTCACGACATCGGCGACCGTGCCGAGCGCGACCAGATCGAGCAATTCCGCCAGATTCGGGCCGTTGCCGCTGCCGAACGCGCCGTCGCTGCGCAGTCGCGCCCGCAATGCCAGTAGCACGTAGAACATTACCCCGACACCGGCCAGATGCTTGCTCGCGAACGGGCAGCCCGGCTGATTCGGATTGACGATCGCAGCGGCCGCAGGCAGCTCAGGCCCGGCGAGATGGTGATCGGTGACCAGCACCGGCAGCCCGAGGCTGTTGGCGTAATCGATGCCGGCGAGGCTGGCGATGCCGTTGTCGACCGTCACCAGCAGTTCCGCACCCTGCTCCCGCGCCAGATCGACCAGCGGCGGCGACAGGCCGTAGCCCATCGTGAAGCGATTCGGCACCACGTAGCCGACCTTGGCCGCGCCGAGCGCGGTCAGACCCAGCATCGCGACGGAGCAAGCGGTGGCGCCGTCGGCGTCGTAGTCGCCAGCGATGACGATGTGTTTTCCATCACGGATCGCTTGCGCCAGCAGTTCGGCGGCCCGGTCGATACCGAGCAGCCGATCCGGTGGCAGCAGGTTTTTCAGGTCCAGCGCCAATTGCGACGGGTCTTTCAATCCACGCGCCGCATAAACGCGGCGCAGCACCGGCGAGAGGGTCGCCGGGAGCGCTTGCGGCTCGCCGGGTGGGCGGCGGCGAATTTGCGGGGTTTTCATCGAAGCAGTGTCCGGCTTGGGCACTGCGACAACAAAATTTTTCTCACGCAGAGAACGCGGAGCGACGCAGAGAAAGGCATCAGACGAAGGTAATTCCTGCTTTGTCTGTTCTCTGCGATCTCCGCGTTCTCTGCGTGAGATCGCCGTTTGTCGCGATCAAAGCCGATCGACCAGCACCCGCTCGACCGCGCTGCGCACCGCGTCGACTTCGATCATCGGCGGGAAGCCACCCTTCAAGATGATGTCCGGGTCCTTCATGCCGTTGCCGGTCAGGGTGCAGACAATGGTCGAGCCGGCCGGAATCTTGCCGCTCTTCAGATCGCGCAGCGCGCCGGCCAGCGAGGTCGCCGAAGCCGGTTCGCAGAACACGCCTTCCTGCTCGGCCAGCAGACGCTGGCAGGCCAGAATTTCGGCGTCCGAGCACTCGTCGAACCAGCCGCCGGATTCCTTCTGCACGTTCCAGGCTGGGTTCCAGCTCTGCGGATCGCCGATGCGAATCGCGGTGGCCACCGTTTCCGGGTTCTTGACGGCGGCACCGCGCATGAACGGCGCCGAGCCTGCGGCCTGATAGCCGACCATCTTCGGGCGCTTCGCCTTGGCCATCGGCTGGCAGAACGCGCAGTTGCCATTGCACAGCATGCAGGCCGCGGTGCCGGTGCCGGCGCACTCGCTGTAGCCGATCCAGTGCGCGGTGATGTTGCCGGCGTTGCCGACCGGCAGGCAGTGGTAGTCCGGGGCTTCGCCCAAGGCTTCGACGATCTCGAAGGCGGCGGTCTTCTGGCCCTGCAGGCGGTACGGATTGACCGAGTTCACCAGCACCACCGGCGAGGTCTCGGACACTTCCTTGACTAGGCGCATGCCGTCGTCGAAGTTGCCGCGCACCTGCACGATCACGGCACCGTGAACCACGGCCTGGGCGAGCTTGCCCATCGCGATCTTGCCTTCCGGGATTAGCACGAAGGACTTGATGCCGGCCCGCGCGGCGTAAGCGGCAGCGGCGGCGGAGGTGTTGCCGGTCGAGGCACAGAGGATGGCCTTGGCGCCGCGATGCACGGCCTCGGTCACCGCCATGGTCATGCCGCGGTCCTTGAACGAACCGGTCGGGTTGGTGCCTTCGAACTTCACGTAGATGTCGGCTTCGACACCTTCGTAGCGCACGAGGTTGTCGAGCTTGATCAGCGGCGTGCGGCCTTCGCCGAGGCTGATCGCCTTGGCTTCCGGCGGCAGCGGCAGGCGGCTTCGGTAGGCGTCGATGATTCCGGTGTAACGAGTCACGTTGAAGCTCCAGTTTTTGTGCCCCTCTCCCACCGGGAGAGGGGTTGGGGTGAGGGAGCGCCGTTTCAGGCAATGGCCACTCCACATCGAGCGGCGTTCCCTCACCCCGGCCCTCTTCCGGGGGGAGAGGGGGAAAGGCGGCTTTCTACTCGAAGTGTTCGACTCTGAGACGGCTCATGTCAGCCCGCACGAACGGCAGCGCGCGGATGCGCTCCAGTGCTGCATCGAAGCGGCTGCCGCTGATCACCGAGGTGATGATCGCGATGCGCGCGTCCTCATGGTCCTCGGGCTCCTTCTGCAGGATCGCTTCGATCGAGATGTCGGCTTCGGCCAGGATCGAGGTCAGCGCGCGCAGCACGCCGGGTTCGTCGGCGACGGTCAGGCGCAGGTAGAACGCCGATTCGACCGCTTCGATCGACAGCGCCGCCGGGGCCACCAAGGTCGCGGCCATGAAACCGAGCGCCGGCACCACCGGCTTCGCACCGTTCAGGCGGGCGATGTCGATCAGGTCCGCCACCACGGCTGACGCGGTCGGCTCGCCACCGGCACCACGGCCGACATAGACGGTCTGGCCGACGGCATTGCCATGGACGCGGACCGCGTTCAGCGCGCCATCGGTCTTGGCCAGCAGGTGATCGTCCGGCACTAGGGTCGGATGGACGCGCAGTTCCACACCGTGTTCCGAGCGCTTGGCGATGCCCAGCGACTTGATCCGGTAGCCCAGCTCGCGAGCCAGCTGGATGTCCTGTGAATGAACCTTGGACAGGCCTTCGGTGGCCACCGCCGCGAAGTTCAGCGGCGTGCCGAAGGCGATGCTGGCGAGGATGGTCAGCTTGTGAGCGGCATCAATCCCTTCGACATCGAAGGTCGGATCGGCTTCGGCATAGCCGAGCTTCTGGGCGTCGGCGAGCGCATCGGCGAAGCTCTGACCCTTCACCGTCATCTGAGTCAGGATGTAATTCGAGGTGCCGTTGATGATGCCCGCGAGGCTGTCGATGGCATTCGCGGTCAGGCCTTCGCGCAGCACCTTGATGATAGGGATGCCGCCGGCCACCGCTGCCTCGAACGCCAGGCTCAAGCCGCGCGCGTTGGCTTCGGCGATCAGCGCATTGCCCTTTTCGGCGATCAGCGCCTTGTTGGCGGTGACCACCGACTTGCCGCCAGCCAGCGCGGTCAGGATCAGCTCGTTGGCCAGTTCGGTGCCGCCGATCAGCTCGCAGACGACATCAACATCAGCGGCAACCACGGCTTCCGGTGTGGCATGGACGCGGATGCCGTCGAGCACGCAATCGCGTTTGGCCGACGCGGTGCGCACCGACACATCGGTGACCACGATCGGCCGGCCGGCGCGGGCGGCGATCACCTCAGCATTCTTCGCCAGCACCCGAACCACGCCCTGCCCGACCGTGCCGAGGCCGACGATGCCGACCCTCAAGGGTGAAACGCTCATGCTTTCTCTGCCTTCTCGACTTTTTCCGTCTTCACGCTGCCCTTCAGGAATTTCTTGATCGAGCGAGTCGCCTGCCGCGTGCGGTGCTCGTTCTCGATCAGCGCGAAGCGCACGTAATCGTCGCCGTATTCGCCAAAACCAATACCCGGCGATACCGCCACCTGCGCCTGCTCCATCAACTGCTTGGAGAATTCCAGCGAGCCGAGATGGCGATGCGATGCCGGAATCTGCGCCCAGATGAACATGGTCGCCTTCGGCTTGGTGACCGGCCAGCCGGCGGCCAGCAGGCCCTCGACCAGCACGTCGCGGCGCTTGCGGTACATCTCGCAGATTTCGGCAACACATTCCTGCGGACCTTCGAGCGCGGCAATCGACGCCACCTGGATCGGCGTGAACATGCCGTAGTCGAGGTAGCTCTTGATGCGCGCCAGGGCGGCGACCAGGATCGGATTGCCGACCATGAAGCCGACCCGCCAGCCCGGCATGTTGTAGCTCTTTGACAGGGTGAAGAACTCCACCGCCACGTCCTTGGCACCCGGCACTTCGAGCACGCTCGGGGCCTTGTAGCCGTCGAACACGATGTCGGCATAGGCCAGATCGTGGATCAGCCAGATCTGGTGCTCGCGGCAGATCGCCACGGCGCGCTCGAAGAAATCCAGTTCCACACATTCCGCCGTCGGATTCGACGGGAAATTGAGGATCAGCATCTTCGGCGTCGGGGTCGATTCCTTGATCGCCTTGCGCAGTTCCTCGAAGAAGATGTCGTGCGTCGGGTCATCGGCCGGGAAGCGCACATGGCGCACGTCGGCACCGGCCAGCACCACGCCGAACGGATGGATCGGATAGGCCGGGTTCGGCACCAGCACGGTGTCGCCAGGCGCAAGTGTTGCAAACGCCAGATGGGCGAGGCCTTCCTTCGAGCCGATCGTCGCGATCACCTCGGTGTCGGCGTTCAGGTCGACGTCGTAACGGCGCTTGTACCAGGTCGCCATCGCTTTCCGCAGCCGCGGAATGCCCTTGGAAACCGAATAGCGATGGGTGTGCGTGCCGTCCTCGTCGTGGACTTCCGGGCGCACGTAGTCGCTTTCGGTGCCGCGGACGGACGCCTCGACCAGCTTGTCGACGATGTGCTTGGGCGTCGGCTGATCCGGGTTGCCCATGCTGAAATCGATGACGTCCTCGCCACGAGCTCGGGCCGCCTTCTTCATTTCACCAACGATGTTGAAGACGTAGGGCGGCAAGCGCTCGATGCGCGGGAAGACGGTGTTCAAGGATTCCTCGGACGGCTCAGGTGGGTGCCGGATCGGCACGGTGACAGGGATGACGGACTTCAGGAGTACGCAAAAAGCCCGCAATTACATCATGGGCGGCCAAACAGCGCCAAGCACGGAGGCCGTCGCCAGCAAAGAATCGGTGCCCGCGACAGGGCCGCCAGCGCGGGGATGCACACCTCCCATGCTGGCGAAAATGTCTGCGCCAACGGGTTCGCCGTGGCGGCCCCGGCCGGTCAGGCGAAATCGCCATGATGAGTTGCAGCGCCGTCAGGTGACAGCACGGTGACATTGCGATGACCGACTCGGTTATGTTGCGCCCCGAACTGCAAGCCGGATGAAGCGGGCAGTTCACAAAAGACCATGACGGCGCGCGGGAGTGCGCCGCATCCACTTTGTGAGAAATTTCGGGGGTTCACCATGTCGCATCGCGTGTCGAGCTGGGGTCGTGGCCGGATGGCCATTCGGACGGCCATTCTGATGATGGCGGGCGCAGCGCCGGCCGCCTTCGCGCAGCAAGCGCCGGTCGAACCGGAAGCGGCCAAGGCCGGCAGCGATCCGACCCAGCTCGAAGCGGTCACGGTGACCGCCGAGCGCCGCCGCGAAAACATTCGCGACGTGCCGATTTCGGTGTCGACGCTGTCCGATGAAAATCTCGCCGTGTTCGTCTCCAACGGCCAGGACGTGCGCCTGCTCGCCGCCCGCGTGCCCAGCCTGAACATCGAATCCTCGTTCGGCCGCGCCTTTCCGCGCTTCTACATTCGCGGCTACGGCAATACCGATTTCGACTTGAATGCCTCACAACCGGTGTCGCTGATCTATGACGACGTGGTGCTGGAAAGCCCGCTGCTGAAGGGTTTCCCGATCTTCGACCTGGCTCAGATCGAAGTCGCGCGCGGCCCGCAGGGCACGCTGTTCGGGCGCAACACGCCCGCCGGCGTGGTCAAGTTCGATTCGGCCAAGCCCAGCTTCAACCGCGAGGGCTATGTCAGCACTTCGCTCAGCAGCTACCTGACCACCAACTTCGAAGGCGCGATCAACTTGCCGCTGAGCAAGGAATGGGCGATCCGAGCCTCCGGCCTGTTCCAGCGCCGCAGCGATTTCGTCGACAACCAGTTCACCGGCATCAACAACAACCTGGAAGGCTACAACGAAGGTGCCGTGCGCCTGCAGGCGCTGTACCAGCCGTCGAAGGATTTCAGCGCGCTGTTCAACCTTCACACCCGCCAGCTCGACGGCACCGCGCGGGTGTTCCGCGCCAACATCATCGAGCCGGGCACCAACGATCTGGTCGACGGCTTCCGGCGCAGCGAAGTGTCGCAGGACGGCCGCAACGAGCAGGATCTGCACGGCACCGGTGGCAGCGTGCGCCTGCGCTGGAATGTCGGCGACTACAGCCTGCATTCGATTTCCGGCTACGAGCATGTGGTGTCCTACAGCCGTGGCGACATCGACGGCGGCTTCGGCGCCAGCTTTGCCCCGCCCTTCGGCCCCGGCTTCATTCCGTTCCCAGCCGAATCCGCCGACGGCCTGCCCAAGCACCAGCAGCTGACCCAGGAATTCCGCGTTGAATCCAACTACAGCGGCCCGCTGAACTTCCAGGGCGGCCTGTACTACTTCTTCGAAGACATCACCATCGACAGCTTCAACTTCGACACCCTGGCCGGCGGCGTGCAGAACGGTTACGCGGTGCAGGAGCAGCAGAACAACGCCGCCGCCGTGTTCGGCTCGGTTACCTTTGAATTGACGCCGGACTTCAAGCTTCGCGGCGGCCTGCGCTACACCGTCGACAACAAGAATTTCGTCGCCGAGCAGTTGCAGTCGCCGATCGGCGCGCCGCCGACCGGCGAGCTGTATGCCAACCCGGACGACACTGATCTCAGCTGGGATGTCAGCGGCACCTACAAGCTGACGCCGACGATCAGCGCCTACGCCCGCGTTGCTCGCGGCTTCCGCGCCCCCTCGGTGCAGGGCCGCCTGCTGTTCGGCTCGACCCTGTCGGTGGCCCGCTCGGAAACCGTGCTGTCCTACGAAACCGGCATCAAGGCTGACCTCTTCGACAAGCGCGCGCGCATCGCCTTCAACCTGTTCCGTTCGGAAGTCGATGACCAGCAGCTCACTGCCGTTGGCGGTGCCGCCAACTTCAACTCCCTGCTGAACGCCGATCAGGCGCTGCTGCAAGGTGCGGAGCTTGATTTCAAGGCGATTCTGGCCAAGAACCTGCTGCTGACCTTGGGCGCCAGCTACAACTACACCGAGATTCGCGACGCAGGCCTGGCCGTCGCGCCCTGCGGCAGCGGCTGCACCGTGCTCGACGCCCCGGGCACCAACCCCGGCACGGTGGTGATCGATGGCAACTCGCTGCCGCAAGCACCGAAAGTCACCGGCAACTTCACCCTGCGCTACGGCGTGCCGGTGGGCGCTGGCGAAGCCTTCGCGCTGACCGACTGGGCCTACCGCAGCACCGTCAATTTCTTCCTGTACGAGTCGGTGGAATATCGCGGCAAGGCGCTGCTGGAAGGCGGCCTGCGCGCCGGCTACCTCTGGGGCGACGGCCGCTACGAACTCGCCGCCTTCGCGCGCAACATCACCGGCACCACGCGCGTGGTCGGCGGCATCGACTTCAACAACCTGACCGGCTTCGTCAACGAGCCGCGTCTGTTCGGAGCGCAGTTCAAGGCCAGCTTCTGAAGCCGTAGCGCCGTCCTGCGCGAGCAAGGCGGCGGTGTTGGCGGGTGCTTGAAGAAAGGCAGGTCGGCAATCCCTTGTCGACCTGCCTTTTGTTTTTCGCCGCGTCGTTCCCTGCAACCGCCGATTCTTTGCGTGAGAATCGCGTCACTCGATGGCTCCGCCGCGCAGTCAAGCCGAGCCATCCAACCTTTTCATGAGTTCCGATCCGATGCGTCTGTCCGCCGTCACCGCAGTTCCGAGTCTGGTCCTGAGCCTGGCTTTCTTCATCGCTTCGAGCGCCAGCGCCGCCACCGCGCCTGCGCCGCCGGCTGCCAGCGGCAGCCAGGCACAAGCCGCCGGCCTGCCGCGTATCGGCACCCGCTTCGTGCCCGGTCAGACCGAGCCGGTCAGCGTGCCGGTCGACAAGCGATGGGAAGAGCTGCTGACCAGCCAGCAAGCGCTGTTCAAGCGCTCCTGGTACGACGACATGCCGGAAGCCGATGAACCGCCGTATCCGCTGGAAGGCCCATCGAGCCTGTTCGCCGACATCGTCAAGGTACAGAACGCTGCCAACATCTCCGGCAACCTGTACGCCACCGTCCTGGTCGATGAAACCGGCAAGGCCACCCAGGTCAGCTTCCACGAGATTCCCAACGAAGCACTCAAGGACGTGCTGGCCTTCGTGTTGCTGAAGCCCGCCTTCAAACCCGCGAAGTGCGGTGGCAAGCCTTGCGCGATGGAATATCCGGTGACGGCCAGTTTTGCGCGGCGTGAGCCGGCACCGGTGCCTGTTACGCCGCCTGTGGCGGGCCCGTGAGGCGTAGGGGTGGTGGCGTGCGCTTCGTGTGCTTGCTGCTACTGCGATAAGGCAGAGTTGCCTTGATTGACGGGGATAGGCGGCGAACGAGTTTGCGTAACGTGATTGCGGATACTGGAGGTGTCACCGTAACTTCGCGCTACACGCAATCGGCTCATTACCACCTTTCGCCGTACAGCACTTGTATGTTCAGCAATAACTAAGCGATCAACTGTAACCTTGCTAGCCACTTCAGTTTGTCATTCGTAACAATTCTAAAAAAACTGCTACATAGCATGGAGGGAACCATGGCTGCCAACCTTATCGACGAACACTCGATCGTTGCAACACCGTCAGTTCTAGCATTCAGCGCAACGAATCTGGATGTCAGGCAATTAGCAGATAATTTTTATGCAAGAGTCCAAGGTGAAAAGGCAGAGGCCTTCATGCGGCTGACTCATATTCTCCACGTACTGCCAACGAATCTGCATTCCACATTTCGGCGGATAATCTCCTCGAAACTGACTTGGCAGACTCGCGCATTGCTCAATTGCACCCCCGAAGGTCGTGCAATGTTGCTTCGACAAATGATCGACGCGGCAAGTGTACCGATGGCTCCGACGCTGCCTTTCCTGACACCAGCACTCGCTCACGACTTTTTTGGCAGTCTGGTTCAGGAACGTGGATCTCACGCAGCGCGGAAAGCTCTGAACTCCGGGGAGCCTCTGCTTGTGGCACTGCGTCGCGAATCGTCAACGCTACGAAATAACGGACAAGGTTCGTATGACGATCAAGTTGCAGTTTTACGCGGCGTCGGAAAAGCACGCTCGGCGCGAGTTTTCCCGATCTGTACTGAGCCAGGAGCACAATATTCGCAGCGTTCAGCCCCGAAGGGAACTGGACGAGTTGATGCCCGATATGCCCATGTCAGACATCGAAAAGCTGACGGCATCGATATCAACAAGGACGGAATTAAAGACGCAGGTCGCCTGATCGCCGGCGCCTACGAATACTTTGAGAAAGTCGGGGGCTTTTTGGGTGGCCGGGCCTTCAGGGTAAGGATCACGCAGGTTGTCGAACGAGATACGAATGGTGACGGACGCTTCACGAAATCCGATCCCGACCGGATAGATAGCACAGGTGCCGGAACGACGATGTATATCCATCGTGGAGGTGCATTGGGCAAGAACCTTGAAAATACTTGGTCAGCCGGCTGCCAAACAGTACCTACGAATGTATACCCGCACTTCCTTGGAGAACTTGGATCGAGTCGCCGCTTTTTCTACGTCTTGATCAACGCTCGGTGATGCAATGAATTCAGCTTTCAGGAGTAGCGTGCTGTTGGCCATTCTTTTGCCGATCGGCTGCTCGGGCGAGACACCTCATGCCGTGCCCACGGTAGCTTCCGAGTCATCCACACTGATTCCGGCAGCCGCCTCTGAGTGCTCTTTCGGTGCATTCGTGCAAGAAACTGATCCGGCCGGCCTCAATGTCAGGAGCGGGCCGTCAATTGAAGCGACGATCATTGGCACGCTACCGCCTGGCAAGGCTGTCGGCGACCCCGATGGCTTCAAGGTAATGATCGAAGTATTGATCCTGGGCAGCACGAATGGCTGGTTCCGCGTCGCCAATGCGCGAGACAACCCGGAACTGAGTGGTCAACGGGAGCGCTCCGTGTTCAGCGGTGAAGGCTGGGTCAGCGGCCGCAAGCTGACAGTTAAATCACAAGCTGCGACGGGTCATGCTTCGCCGAATGCTGAATCATCGGTAGTGCTTCGCTCTCGCGATGGCAGCGGCTTCGATAACGACACGATGGTACGTGCCGGTCAACTGATCGCCTGTAAGGCTGACTGGGCGCTAGTGGAATTTTCCGATGAAGCCTTGTCGGACGACGTCCGCGAATCGCTGATCATCTCCGGCGCTGCACGAACTGGCTCATCGAAACGCAACTTCCGGGCTTGGCTCAACCAGATCTGCTCCCTCCAGGAGACGAGTTGTGATGGGCTCGCTACGCAGCTTGAATGAGCTCGAGGCCGCTTGATCGAAGAGCCGGAATTACGGCGACACCTTACTAATTCCGGAATTACGGCGACACCTTACTAATTCCCCAATTCGCGAAAGGACGAGATTCTGTTCGAGCCGTTTGGGTCGTCTGGCCGCATTGAATTTTTTCGCGCTATCGCGCGAATGATCTTCTTTGGGGCGCAAAGAAAGCGAGTAGCCCGGATGTCACCGGCCCGGCAGCAGCCCGACCGGGTCCAGCGGCCGGCCGCGGTCGCGGATCTCGAAGTGCAGCAGCGGCTTGTTTTCCGGTCCCGCGCCCAGTTCGGCGATCGGCTGGCCGGGGCCGACGGTTTCGCCTTCTTCGACCAGCCGACGGCGGTTGTAGCCGTAGGCGGACAGGAACTGCTCGTCGTGCTTGATGATCACCAGTTCGCCGTAGCCTTTCAGCGCAGCACCGCTGTAGACCACCTTGCCGCCGCGCGCCGCGACGATCAGCTGGCCGGCCTCACCGGCGATGTCGATGCCCTTGTTGCCGCTGGCCCCGAAACTGCGCGCGAGCTTGCCGCGCGTCGGCCATTCCCAGCTTGCCGAGCCGCTGACGATGGCAATCGGCTCGGCTGCTGCCGGGCGTTTGGCGGCAATCACCGGCGACGATGGCTTTGCAGCAGCGACCGGTGGTGGCGCGATGACGACGCCACCCGGCGGCGTCAGCCGTAATCGCTGGCCGAGCCTGATGGTGTAATCGCGGCCGATGCCGTTCCAGTCGGCAAGTTCGCGATAGTCGAGGTTGTTGCGGAAGGCAATCGAATACAGCGTGTCGCCCTTGGCGACGACATGGGTCTCGCCATACGTCGGCTTCGATCGCGTGACCGGGCTGGCACCGCGCGACACCGAGCGCCGTCCGGTTTCGCTGGCGCAGCCGACCAGCAGCAGCGCCGCTAGCAGCGCTGCTGCGAGCCCGCAGCTCAGGCGCGCTTTCGGAACAGGAACCACAGTCCACCCGCCGCCAGCAACACGACCACGGCCAGGGTCAGCTCATGGGTGTATTCGCTGATCACGCCGATCGCGGTTTCACCGAAGAAGTAACCGGCGGCAACCAGCACGCCGCACCAGATCGTGGCACCGGCGAAGGTGATCAGCGCGAACGGGATGTAGGCCATGCCGAATACGCCCGGCGGCAGCGAGATCAGGTGGCGCACCACCGGAATGAAGCGGCCGATGAAGGTCGCCTTGCGCGCGTTGCCAAGGAACATCGCTTCGGCTTCGTGATACTTCGCTTCGTTGATCAAGAGGTACTTGCCGAAGCGCAGCAGGAAGGCACGGCCAACATGGCGGCCGAGCAGGTAATTCGCCGTGGCCCCGACCACCGAGCCGCTACCACCAGCGAGTGCCGCCAGAAAGGGATCCAGCGCCCCGCCCTTGGCCAGATAGCCGGCCGGAATCATCACCAGTTCCGAAGGCACGGGAAACAGGCTCGATTCCAGCGCCATCAGGACGAAAATCTCGACGTAGCCGAGCTGGGCAACCCAGTCGGCGATCCAGTGCTTGAAGGCTTCAATCATCGTGATGGTTTCTCAGGCGCGGCCTTCGAGCAGCGGCACGAAGCTGACGGTGGCGAGGTCGGTGGCGTTGAAACGGGTTCCGCTGCGATCGACCGCGCGCAGCATCTGGTTGTTCGGCGGGCCGACCGGAATCACCAGCCGTCCGCCCGGCGCCAGCTGTTCGAGCAGCGCGCGCGGCACTTCCACAGCCGCAGCGGTGACGATGATCGCGTCATACGGCCCGTGCGCATCCCAGCCAAGCGTGCCATCGGCGTAGCCGAAATGGATGTTGCGATAGCCGAGCCCCGCCAGCCGCTTGCGCGCGGCTTCCGACAGCACTTTCAGCCGTTCCACCGAATAGACGCGCTCGATCAGCTCGGCCAGCACGGCGGTCTGGTAACCGCTGCCGGTGCCGATTTCCAGCGCCCGCTTGCGAGCACCGGTTTCGCTGGACGGCTCGATCAGCGCCTGGCTCATCAGGCCGACGACCACCGGCTGCGACAGGGTCTGTGCCTGCCCGATCGGCAGCGGCCGGTTGCGGTAGGCCTCGCCCCGCCAGGCTTCTTCGACAAACTCGTGGCGCGGAATCTTCAGCATCGCGGCCAGCACGCGCTCGTCGGTGACGCCGTTCTTGCGCAGCTCGTCGACCATCCTGGCGCGACTGACCGGCGACGCCAGCCCGAGCCCGCGGCTGTGCGGGTGGTTGCCCACCATCACAGCGCTTTCGCCCACTCGGTGAGCTTGCCCATGAGACTGTGCCGGGTCAGGTCGATCAGCAGCGGCGTGATCGACACGCGGTTGTGCTCGACGGCATGAAAATCGGTGCCCGGGCCGGCGTCGGCACCGGGGCCGGCCGGGCCGATCCAGTAGATCGGCCGACCTCGCGGGTCCAGCGCTTCACCGACCGGCTCGGATTGCCGGCGATGGCCAAGCCGCGTCACCTCGAAGCCCTGCAAGTCTTCCCAGGGCACGTCCGGCACGTTGACATTGAGGATGGTCGGGCCGGCCAGGGGATTGCGCGCCAACTCGGCGAGGATCTGCATCACCGCGCGGGCACCGGTGTCGTAATGCTTCGGGTTGTAGGCCGACATCGACACCGCGATCGCCGCCGTGCCCAGATAGCGGCCTTCCATGGCGGCGGCAACGGTGCCGGAATACAGCGTGTCGTCGCCCAGATTCGGGCCGTTGTTGATGCCCGACACCACCATGTCCGGCTTTTCCGCCAGCAGGCTGGCCAACGCCAGATGCACGCAATCGGTCGGCGTGCCATCGACACAGATCGTGCCGTCGGCATGACGGTGGATGCGCAGCGGCGTGAGGATGGTCAGCGAGTTCGAGGCGGCACTGCGGTTGCGATCCGGGGCGACGATGTCGACCTGATGCTCGGCGCGCAGATGGCGCGCCATGGCCAGCAGGCCGGGGGCCGTGCAGCCGTCGTCGTTGGACAGGAGTATCCGCATGGGGGCAGTGTCGTGAGGGGCGAGGCTAGTTTACGTGTCGCCGGGCTATGATGCGGCGGCAATGAACCGCCCTGAACCCGAACCCGCCGACGACGACGATTTCCGCTCGGCGATGGCCGGCGTGCAGCCGCGCGGGGCACTGAACCGGGTGCCGCCGCCGCAGAAAATGCCGCCGCCGCGCCCGCGTCAGGCCGAAGCCGACGAGCGTGCGGTGATGGCCGAACTCCTCGATTTCGGCATGTTCGAGCCGGAGCTGATCGAAAGCGGCGACAGCCTGATCTATCGCGGCCCCGGCCTTCAGGACAGCGTCTGGCGCAAGCTGCGACGCGGCAGTTACCGGGTGCGCGCCGAACTCGATCTGCACGGCATGAACCGCAGCGATGCCCACGAAGCGGTGTCGATGTTCCTGGCCGAATGCCAGTCGAAGGACGTGCGCTGCGTGCGCATCATCCACGGCAAGGGCAACCGCTCGCCGAACACCGGGCCGGTGATCAAGACCCTGCTCGACAGTTGGCTGCGCCGCCGCAGCGATGTGATCGCCTTCTGCTCCGCGCGCGCCCACGACGGCGGCACCGGTGCTGTCTACGTACTGATGCGCGCCGCCTCGCTCGGCGGCTGACGGCGGTGGTCCGGATCAGTCTCGACACCTGGCTGAGCAGCCTGCCGCTGCGCGACGACGGGCATCTGCTGATCGGCGCGAGCGGCCATCTGCGCTTGTCGCCCGCCGAGCAGGCGTCGGTCACCCGCAAGCTGCGTGATGAGGCGCTGCCGGCGCTCATCGGCCGTGCTCGGCCGCGCCAGATCAGCCTGGTGACCGGCCTTGCTCCCGGGGCCGATCTGCTGTTCAAGCAGGTGATCAGCCAGTGGCTGGCCGAAGCCGGCATCGCCTTCGACACCGTGGCCTTGCTGCCGGTGCCGGTGCCGGTGCTGATCGACGATTGGGTGGCGCATCTCGATCAGCAAGCAACGGCGCTGGCACCGGCGCAGATCGAGGCGGTGCGGGCCGATATCGACGCGCAACTGGCGCGCTGCGCGGTGATCGTTGATCTGGTGCCGGCCGGCATGGCCGATCCGCGTCTCGCCGATGCGGCCTTCCGCCAGCGCCAGTACCGCCAGTTGGCTGCCTGTCTCGCCGAGCAGTCCGACCTGCTGCTGGCGATCCTGCGACCCGGGCACGCCGGCTTGCCGGGCGGCGTTGCCGAAGTGGTCGACTGGCGTCAGCGCCCAGCGCGAATTCCGGCCGAGTTTTCCACCCTGTACCTGCGCCGCCCAACCTCGGCCGGCCGCCCGCTGCTGATCATCGACCCCGCTGCGGGCGCGCCCGACACGGCACCAGACCGCGAAGACCCGCTGCTCAAGGCGCTCGCCGCCTGCCGCGCAGCGCTGAAAGCCGGCAACTATCTGCTTTGTCACGATCTGGCAGCCCGGGCCAAGGCTGAGGGTTTGCAGTCCCGCGAACTCGACTACGTGGCCCTGCTGTCGCTGGCCAACGCCGGCAGCACGCAACTGGCGATGCGCCGCTTTCGAGAGCTGGGGATCGGCAGCGGCGCTGACGATCACCGGCACGATGACTACGACATCGAGGAATGGTTGGCGCTGAAAGGCCGCCTGCTCAAGGATCTGGCGCTCGCCGCTGCACCGGATCGCGCCGCTGCGCTGTTCGTCGAAGCGGGACGGGTCTACGCCCAAGCCTTCGAGCATGCCGGTGGCTATTTTCCCGGCATCAACGCGGCCACCATGCTGCTGCTCGGCAAGCGCCCGGATGAAGCGCTGCCGCTGGCCCGGAAGGTGCTCGAAACGCTCGCTGCGATCGGCGACAGCGACCGTGACAACGAGCGCTATTACCAACGCGCCACCGAAGCCGAAGCGGCCCTGCTGCTCGGCGATGACGCCCGCGCCGGCATCGCCCTCGCCGCCGCCAGCGCCTGCATGCGCGGCAATGTCAACGCCCGCAGCCGCACCCGCGCCCAGCTTCGCCTGATCTGCCGTCAGCTCGGCCGCGATGAGCGCCTGCTTGATGCTCTGGCCTTGCCGCCGGTGCTGTATCTGCCGGAACGGCTGCCGGACGGCTTCACGATTGCGCACCTGCCGAGCGAGGCGTCTTTCGTCTGCGGCGCGCTGAACGGCCCGCAGGAACTGGCGATCACCGAGCATTTCCTGGGCTGCGGCGTGCGGGTTCATCTGGTGCTGCCAGCGGCGCGCGAGCCCTTGCTCGCGCGCTGGCAACAACGCCACGGCCCCGATCAGGCCGAACGCCTCAGGCGCTGCCTGGACGACGACGTCGAATGCTCGATCGCCCAGGGCTTTCTCGACGACGAAGATCGCTGGTGCGCCGCCCACATCTCGGCGACCGCCTGCGGCCTGTCACGGCTGGAAGCGCGTAGGCTTGGCGCGCGCTGGCAGGCGCTCGGTGAAGACGAAACAGGCGACGGCAGCGCAGGCCCGCCGGCCGTCGACATTCCCGGGCGGCGCAGCCTGGCCGCCGACGGCACGCCGATCGCTCGCCGCTTCATCGGGACGCTGTTCGCCGATTTCGCAGGCTACAGCCGCATCAGCGACGCCGAACAGCCGATGTTCCAGAGCGCAATGATCGGCACCATCGCCGACGCCCTGCGCGAATACCGGGCGCAGATCCTGCTCCAGCACACCTGGGGCGATGCGGTGCATGTGGTGACGGTCGATGCCGAAACCGCAGCCCGGATCGCCGATCGCATTCACGGCATCGTCGAAGCCCGACGCGGCGAGCTGGGCGGCATGCTGGCGAAGCTCGAACTGCGGCTGTCCGCGCACTACGCGCCAGCCTACGAGGGCGTTGATCCGGTGGAAGGCACGCCCACCTACTTCGGCTCGCAGATGTCGTTTGCAGCGCGAATCGAACCGGTGACGCCGCCCGGCATGATCTTCGTCACCGAAGCCTTTGCCGCACGTCTCATGCTCGAAGCGCCGGATCGCTATGCTGCTGAATACGCTGGGGAAATCGAACTGGCCAAGCGCTACGGCAAATACCGGCTGTATTCCTTGCGACGCGGCGACATCGGCATCTGAAGCCAGCGTTCACGGTGAGCCGGCAACGCCGACCCACCGTGACCCAAGTCCTGCCTTACTGCGACAGCACGCTCACGTCGTCGACCACGAACGAGGTTTGCAGGGTCGAGCCCTCGGTGCCGGTGAAGAACAGGTTCACCGTCTGGCCGCGATAGGCGTTCAGGTTGAAGCTGCGCTGCACGTAGCTGGCCCCGGCATTGAGGTTGGAGTACGTGCCGAGCGTGGCCAGCACGGTGCCGGCGGTGTTGCGCACCTGCACGCTCATGTTGTCCCAGGCGGTGGTGGTGGTGGTTTCCGCCGTGTCGATGCGCAGCCAGAAGCTGAATGTGACATTGCTCGCCGCCGCCGGAATCGCCACGTTGCGGCTCATGGTTTCGGTGGTCGACACGGCATTGCCGAGCAGCCAGGCCTTCCAGGTACCGGTGCGCGCCGGGCGTGCGGTGGAGCTGGTGATGACGCCGGTGGTGGCCGTCCAGCCGGTGGTGCCGCTTTCAAAGCCACCGTTGGTCAGCAGCTCGGTCGGGGCGGCACCCGCCGTCTGATTGACCCAGATCGGTGCCGACCACAGGATCGTGCCGTTGTTCTGGGTGATGCGCGCATAGAAGAAATGCGCGCCCACGGTCGGCGTCAGAGTGGTGGTCGCCGTCGTCGACAACTGGGTCACCGTGCCATTGCGGCCCGGCACGCCCCGGAAGATCTGGATCTGCGAGGCACTGCGGCCGGCACCCGGCGCGTAGTTGACGGTCAAGGTCAGCGGGCCGGAATTGCTGAAAGTTTCACCCATCAGGCGGCCGTTGGCGGTCAGGGCGATCTGCGAGGTGCGATCGGTGGACGCATACACGCGGCGAGCGCGCAGGGCTGCGACAAAGCTGGCCTGGGTCAGCGCCGTGCCATTGGGCAGCAGCACACCGGTGCGATTGGTGTAGCTGGCGCTCCAGTTGGCGCAGTGGTTGTCCTGGTTGGTGCTGAAGGCAACGTGAAAGCCACGTTCCAGCAGCGCGTTGCAAGCGCCTTCATAGCTCGAACGACCGGTTTCGGTTTCGCTGGTGTTGGTCGAGAACGCCGAGCTGTTCAGCACTTCGCACAAGACCATCGCGTTGTCGCCATCGGCCGTGTAGGCCAGCGCCGTGCCGCCGATCTGGAACTGCCCGGAGGTCGCCGGATGGTTGAACTGGCCGATCCAGCCACGGCTGCGCATCAGGGTGTACAGCGCCTGGTAGTTGCCCTGCTGGGTGAAGGTGTTGCCGATCAACTGGCCGCTGGAATTCGATTCCCAGGCCAGCAGTTCGTTGGAATTGAAGATGTTGAGATGGCCGCCGTTGTTGATCACGCCCCATTCCATGCCGTAAACGCCGAGAAAGCCGGGGTTTGCGCTGTTGAACGAAGTTGCCGCCGACAAGCCGGACTGGTAGCGATTGATCGCCGTCGTCGGGTTGGCAGAGGCATTGGTACCGGTCGAACCGTCGGCGTAGTGGTTGTGCTCGGTCACCGCGAGGATGTTGGTATTGCGGCCGCGCGAATAGGTGAACGCATCGGCCGGGCCGAAAGCGCCGGCCTGCGGGGCCTGCGAGCTGGTGCAGTTGGTCAGCGCGCCACCACCGTCGCTGTGATTGGCCTGGCTGTGCAGGTTGGCGAGATACACCGTGTACGGCAGGCCGCCCGGTGCCGGTGCTGACGCCTGGGTGGTGAAGTTGTCGGCCGCAAGCTTCGCGCTCTCAGCCTTGGTCGGCTCGGCCGCTTCAAGCACCGGACGCTCGTTGTCGGCAAAGGCCATCGCCGGCATCGGCGTGATCTTCGCCGGAGCGACATTGCCGACTTCGATCGACCACTCCTGCTGCTGCGCATCGCCCGCAGCCAATGCGTCGTCGACACGCTTGTCGCCGAAGCCGAGCACGGTCAGGCCGAGCTTGCCGGTGTCGAGGGCAGTGGAGGTCAGACGGAAGCGGTAATGACCGTCCGGCAACAAGCCGTTGCGCGGGTCGCGCTCGTACCAGCTGACGATCTCGTCGGAGCGGCCACCACTGAGCCGGGTATCGCCGCGCCAGGTCCGGATCACCCGGTCGCGGCTGCCGAGCAGTTCCAGACGCCAGACCGCGACGGTCTTGTCGACGGCACCGGGAAAGCGGAATTGCAGTTCCACATCGCGACGGCCGTTGGCATCGGCGCGATACGGCGCGGCGAGCATGGCGTCGAACTCGAAATGGTCGACGAAATTCTCGGCAACGGCAGTGAACGACACGGCAGCTGTGAAGGTCGCGCAGCACAACGTCAGCGCCCTGAGCGCAGTCCTCATGAAAACTCTCCGATCTGGTTATTGGATGTTCGCCACCGGACGGTGGCAAGCAACCAATAGGCCAGACGAAGGCGTCAGGGTCATTGCACGAACGCAAGACTTGCGTTCGGCATTGATCCGGGTTCAGACCTTGTTGAATCTTGTCCCGGTTCGCACTCGCACCCGCACCGCGGCCGCACGGCGGGAATGACTGCCGCGATGGCTGCGGGCGCTGGCCGGCACCCGTTCCTGGATCAGCTTCAGCACGCTGCGCGCCACCTGATCCGCCATTGTCGGCGTGGCCACGATGGCGATCTCGTGCAGGCGGCTGGCGCCAGCTTCGGTCAGCGACCAGGCGGTATCACCGGCTGGCACCAGACTTTCGGCGGTGGTCAACAGATCCAGCGCCAGATACAAATCGGTGTGACGCAAGCCGGTCATTCGCCATTCACCACGCAGGGCGTCCAGTTCGACCGGCTTGCCGGCTTCGGCATGCAGGGCGCTCAAGACATCATAGAGCGCGTATTCGAAGATGCTGTCATCGAGTCTGAGCATGATGTTCATCCAGTTGTTGTCCGGTTGTTGGTGCTATCGGCTGCTGACCGGAACTCCGGATGTTCCAATCATTGATTTGTACCCGAGTGGTACAAGACAGCCGACAGGCGGCGAAATTCGCTTGTTTGGACTGTACGCCTGATACGGTCGAATTTAAGTCAGGAACGCTGAACAAAGGCTTAAAAGGGTGAACTGATTCACAAGTTCCATTCAAATTACCGAGTCTGTCGTCAGCTTCGTTCAAAAGTTAAACTTCACTTCCAGACCACCCAGGGGACCCCTGATGATTCTTGATTCATCCGTTGCCGCAGTCGTGACCGGCGGTGCTTCCGGCCTTGGCGAAGCCACCGCCCGCAAGCTCGCATCGCTCGGCGTGAAAGTCGCCATCTTCGACATGAACGATGTGCGCGGCGAAGCGCTGGCTGCCGAACTCGGCGGCGTGTTCTGCAAGGTCAACGTGACTTCAGATGCCGATGTCGATGCCGGCTTTGCAAAAGCCCGCGCGGCCCACGGCCAGGAACGCATCCTGGTCAATTGCGCCGGCATCGCCACGGCTGCCAAAACCGCCGGATTCGACAAGAAGACTGGCGAAATCAAGCATTTCGCGCTCGATCAGTGGGAAAAGACCATCCAGATCAACCTGATCGGCACCTTCCGCTGCATCGCCAAGGCCGCCGCCGGCATGATTACGGCGACGCCGCTGGAGCACGGCGAGCGCGGCGTGGTCATCAATACCGCGTCGGTTGCAGCCCAGGACGGCCAGATCGGCCAGTCGGCGTATTCGGCCTCGAAGGCCGGCGTGGTCGGCATGACCCTGCCGATCGCCCGCGACCTGATGAACGAAGGCGTGCGCGTCAACACCATCCTGCCGGGCATCTTCATGACCCCGATGATGGCGGGCATGCCGCAAAACGTGCAGGACGCCCTCGCCGCCTCGGTGCCGTTCCCGAAGCGCCTGGGCTCGCCTGCCGAGTACGCCTCGCTGGTCGTTGAAATGTGCTCGAACGGCTACTTCAACGGCGAGTGCGTGCGGCTGGACGGCGCGATCCGGATGGCGCCGCGCTGAGCTTCTGAACGGCGATTTTCACGCGGAGGACGCTGAGACGCAGAGAAAAGCGAAAGATGAGGTGAAAAAGCCTGCGACGGAGTGATCTGTTGCGGGCTTTTCTTTTAATCGTTACGTCATGACGATCAGTGATCAAAGTAGCGTGCGTTTTGCGCACAAAGTATCAAGATTGGCATTGAGTCATGAGGTAATCGTGCGCGGAACGCGGGTCGTGACTCAGTTTGAAATGTGGTCGTGACATTTCGCACGAAGCACACAAAGAACACGAAGAAAATCAATCCAATACCATCAGGTTGACGTCGTTCTTGGTGGTCTTTGTGTACTTCGTGCGAAACCGCTTCATTGCAATTTCAAAGTGATGCACTGCCGGAACGCGCGCTATGAAGCTTGCTGTCTTCCAACGGACCGACGCCATGCCCGAAATCAGTTGCCAAACCATGGTGCTCGCCGTTCAGGCAATTGCTTCAGAAGTGCGTTCGCTGCGAGAGGCGCTCGCTCGTGATGACGGAATTGAAGCAGAGCCCGAGGACTATCAGCTCGGTAGGGCGGGAAAGCCGTAGGCGCATCCCGCCTTCCGCAGCTAGGTGCATTACTGCGTGGCGGGATGCGCGGCCATACTGCCGGCCGCTTTCCCGCCCTACGTTTGGAGGAGCGTCGCCGTCCGGATGAATCCGGACCTACGGGTCATCGCCCGCCGATCAACGGCAGCAGCAGCGCCGGGTCCGGCAAGGTCAGGCCGATGTGCTTGGCCACACCATCCAGCTTCGATCGTGCGCCGGCTTCCAGTTGCGTCAGCAGCAGGATCACCGGGCGGATGTCCGGCAGGCGGAAGACCGCGAGGACGATGTCGGCAAAGATGGTGTCGTCCTGGATCACGGGCAGGTTGATCACCCGCTTCTGCTGGCGCTGATCCATCCGGGCGACGATCGGCAGCAACACATCCCAGCGGCCGATAGCCTGGGTGTTCTTGACGATGTTGTTCAGCGCACTTTCCGGCAGTTCGCCGGTGATCGCGGCGAGCTTCTGCTGAAGCGCGACATCGACACCGGAAATCAGCGCCAGCGCCTCCGCCCACAGCTCCGATGATCCGGTTGCCGCATGGCTGACCACGGCTTGCAGGCGTTCTGGTGCGATGCGGGCGACGATGTCGCCGAGCCGCTCGGTGCTTTCGGCAAAGAATGCGATGTGCAGCAGCTTGGCATCGTCGGTGATCGCGTCGACCACGGTTCGGATCGCGTCGAGCGCGATCAGGTCGATGAAGCGGCCCATGGTCACGTATTCGCCGCGCTGGGCGAGTTCGCGGGCGATGGCGACCACCAGCCGCAGCGGGAACTTGCCAATCAGTTCCTGCGCCGAGCGCGGATCGAGTTCGATGCAGGCATCGACCAGGAACGGCAGCTTGAGCTTCTCGGCGATCTCGATCGCCCGCGCCGCCGGCACCAGACCGCAGACCCGGGCGCACAGCAGCGGGCCGATGAAGCGCTCGATGATCAGCACCAGAATCGGCACCGGCAACAGGCGGCTGGCGGTCGCCATGTTGGTGAAACGCTTGCGATCGGCATCGAACATCGCCGCCGTCGCCTGCTCGCGCAGCGCCCGGATCAGCGGCGCTTCGAGCTTGCCGAGCCAGGCCAGCGAGTCGTCCTCGACCCGGCACAGCCGCGCCAGCTTGATGATCTCCGCCCGCTGCGCCAGCGACAGCGCCGTCAGCGCCGCTTTCGTCGTACTCATCGCCATCACAAATCCAGGATCTTGCGAACCGCGCCGCGCAACAGCAGCGGGACATGGCTCAGCGATTCGGTGAGGGCGATATCCACCTGCGCTTTCTGACGCTGCTTGGCCTCGGTCAGCAAGGTCGCCAGTTTCGCCAGCTCCGCCGGTTCAAGCGTGTCGAGCCCGGCGGGCGGCGGCCGATCCAGCGCCGCCCGCAAGGCATTCAGCGAAGCATCGCGGCTGCCCGAAGTCATCGTCCGGATGCTCAGACCGGCCGCGGCGGTGCCAGATTCTTCGGCCGCTCGGTCGGCGTCACCTCACCCGGTTTCGGCGGGTACAGGAACACCGCGAGCGCCGGCAGCGCCAGCACCGCACCGAACATGTTGGCGGTGAACATGAACAACAGCAGCAGGCCCATGTCGATCTGGAACTGCAACTGCGACAGCAACCATGTCGATACCGACGCCGCCAAGGTCAGGCCGGTGAAGATCACCGCCTTGCCGGTGCCTCGCAGGGTCTCGAAGTAGGCGACGCGCAGGGTCTTGCCATCGTTGAGCGCGGAAATCAGCACGCCGTAGATGTAGATGCCGTAGTCGACACCGATGCCGACCGCCAGCGCCAGCACCGGGAGCGTCGCCACCTTCATGCCGATGTCGAGCCCGGCCATCACCGCGTAGCCCATCTCCGACACCAGGGCCAGCGGCAGCACGATGCAGATGATGGCGCGGTAGTCGCGGAAGGTCAGCCACATCAGAATGAGGATCACCGCGTAGACGAACAGCACGACCCGGCTTTCCTGCTCGTGCACGACCTCGTTGGTGGCCGCCATCACGCCGACGTTGCCGGTGGCGAGCGCGAAGTTGACCGGGCACTCCTTGGTCATCGTGTCGTAGCTGGCTTGCAAGTCGGTCTGCTGCTTGCGAACCGCGTCCGCCGCTGCGCTGGTGATCGTGGTGTTGGTCGCCAGATCGAACACCGCCAGATTGGACTTCTTGAGCTTCTGGAAGGTCGCGTACTTGGTGTCGCAGTACGCGGGATTGACGTCTGGAGAGCGGGCGTAGAAGTCCTTGGCGTTCTCGTCGTTGAACTTCTTCACTTCATCGACGATGTGCGTGATGGTCTCCGCCTTGTGATCCTTGGTGAACAGATAGATCGCCAGCGCATCGCAATCGTCGTTCAAAAGGCCCGTGGAGGTCGGCACCAGCGCGGTCGCCTGTGCCAGCGCGAACTGGTTGCGCGGCAGCACCAACGCATTGAGTCGGCCTTCGGACAGACCCTGATAGACGAGCTTGGCGAAGGTCAGCAGCGACAGCGTCGACTGCACGCCAGCGGTGTTCTCCATCTTCCAGGCGAAACGGTCGGCCTGATCCATCAACTGGTAGCTGACGCAGCCATTCGGTCGCGTTTCTGCGATCACCTTGAAGATGTCCACCGCGATCTGGAAGTTGTCGGTGATCGCGTTGAAGTCCTGATTGAAGCGGGAATCCGGACGCAGTTCCGGCACGCCCTTCAGCGCGTCGCCGATTTTCAGATCGACCTTGCCCCACTCGCTCCAGCCCAGCAACGCGCCGCAGCTCGCCAGGATGATGGTCGCGACCTTCGGCTTGGTGACGCCCGACAGCCACCACCAGATCGGGTCGAGCTTGGCGTCCTTCGCCGACTGCCGCTCGATGAACTTGTCGACATCCTTGAGCTTGACCATGGTCAGCCAGATCGGCACGAACATCTTGTTCGCGACGATGATGCCGATGCCGCCGAGCACGGCGTTGATCGACATTTCCTGAATGATCTGGATCTTGATCAGGTAGATGGTCGCAAAGCCGGCGACGTCGGTCAGCAGCGCCACGGTGCCGGCAATGGCCAGCCGGCGGAAGGTTTCCAGCGAGGCATCGAAGCTGGATTTGCCCAGGTGCACTTCATCGACCCAGGCGTTGACGTACTGCACGCCGTGGCTGACCGAGACTGCCAAAATCAGGAACGGCACCAGGATCGCGAACGGATCGACACCGTAGCCGAGGGTCTTCAACAGACCCATTTCCCAGATCACCGCGACTACCGACGAGAACAGCGGAATCATCGCCAGCTTGAACGAGCCGCAATAGATCCACAGCAGGAAGCCGGTGATGATCAGGGTCAGGCCGAAGAAGCCAGCGACTTCGAGCGACGCCTTGGTCATGTCATCGACAATCTTCGCGAAGCCGATGATGTGGACCTTGATGCCGTCCTTCTCGTACTTGGCGCGCAGCTTTTCCAGGTACTGGCCGACCTTCAGATAGTCGATCTTTTCGCCGGTCTGCGGGTCGATTTCCAGCAGCTCGGTCAGGATCATCGCGCCGCGCTGGTCGTTGGTGACGATGCGGCCGATGACCTGCGCCTTGGCGACGTTCGACTTCACCTTCTGCAGCACTTCCGGTGTCGGCTGGTAATCCGGCGGGATCACGGTGGCGCCGCTCAAGCCGCCTTCGACGTTCTCGACGTAATTCACATTCGGCGTGAATAGCGAGGTCACGCGGGCGCGATCGACGCCCGGCATGAAGAAGACTTCGTCATTGGCCTTCTGCAGCGTGTCCATGAACTCCGGCGTGTAGATGTCGCCGGTGCCTTCATCCTTGATCAGCGCCACCAGAACAGTATTGGCACCGCCAAAATCGCGGTAGTACTCGCGGAATTTCTCCATGTAGGGATGTTCCAGCGGCACCGATTTCAGCCAGCCGGCATCCGGCTGCAAGCGCGCCATCTGCGCCGTGAGCAGAATCGTCATCACGATCAGGATCCAGTGCGTGATCTTGCGCCTGGCATAGATGATCGGCTCGACCGCTCTGAGAATCTTGTCGGCCCATGCGCCGCCTACTGCTGCACCTGCCATATGCCTTCCCCGTTTTCTGTAGTTCTAGTACCGCTTATGGCTTCGCGAAGCGCTGCACGCCCGAAGTGCCGACGACGATCAGGCTGTCGGCCGTCGCCAGCCCCGCGTTCATGTTGATGTTGGTCGGAAGCTGCTGGCGGACCAATTGCCCGCCGGCCAGATCGGCCTTCATGACCCGGCCATTGCCGCCGAACAGCAGCACGTCGCCGTTGTCGGCAATCGATGCCCCGTAGAGGCTTTCGGTATCGCCCGACTTGAGTTCGGTCCAGCCGGCGACTTCGGTCACCGGATTGCCGGCCGTGCTGGAGGCTTCCGGATTGGCTGCCGCTTCGCGCAGCGCGGCCAGTTCTTCCTCGGTCAGTACCGGCAGACTGGCCACATCCGCCGCGTGGAAAGCATTTCCGCGCAGGCCGAATACCACAGCCCCCGCTTCGCCCGCAGCGACCGTGCCGAAGTAGGAACCGGTGTACGGCGACTTGAGTTGTGCCCAGGTCGCGCCGTCATCGCTGGAGCGCGCGATCAGGCCTCGCTCGCCGGTCAGCAGCAGCATGCCGTTGCCCAATTTCACGAGGTTGTAGAGATTCGGCTGATCCTCGAACACCGGCGATTCGATCGGTTCCCAGTTCTTGCCGCCATCACTGGTGCGCCACAGCCGACCGTTGCCGCCCAGCACGAAGCCATTCTGGGCATCGCTGAACAGCACGTCGTAGTAGGCGCGGCCCCAGGCAGCATCGAACTGCGCCAGCGTCCAGTTGCTGCCGCCGTCCTCGGTCGCGAGGATGGTGCCGTCATAGCCGACCGCCCAGCCGTGGCTGTCATCGACGAAGCGCACCCGGGTCAGGGTGGCATCGGCCGGTGTTGGCACCTGCTTCCATTTGACGCCGTCATCCGACAGCAGGATGCCGCCGCGCTGACCGACCGCCACGAACTTCGATCCCGCCCGGGTCACGCTCAGCAGCAGGCCGGAAGCTGCACGCGGAACCAGTACCGATGGTCTGGCGACCAGCGTGGTATCGACGCCGGTATCGGGCTCGGCTTCCTCTTCTTCCTGAGCCAGCAGCCAGGCCGGGGAAGCGAGTGCCGCGAGCACGGCCGAGGCGATCAGCGCCGGCCGCAGCTTGAATGTCTGGAACGTCATGGGTGGTCCCCGAACCGTGTTGAAGCCATCATGAAACCTTCGAGAAGATGGCCGACGACCCCCGTCGCCGGCCATCCTTGCATCGTTTGCGGCTTACTTCTGCGACTTGCGATTCAGGCTGCCGGGCGAAAAGTAGTCGTCCTTGAAGCTGATCTTGAAGTCGGAAATCTTGTCTTCGTTCGACAGCGCGGTGACGAAGTAGCGGCCGCTCTGGAGGTCATAGATCACTTCCGGGATGCCGGTGACCGTCGGCACGAACGGCACCGAGATCAGCTGCGCTTCCTGCACTTTCCAGAGCTGATCGCGGTTGTCGTAGGCATCGACCGCAGCAATTGCCCAGCTGTCCTCGTCGACGTAGAAGCGACGCTTCTTGAACTGGTGACGCAGGCCGTCGCGGATCGTCGCTTCGACGATCCAGACGCGGTGCAGTTCATAGCGCGACAGGTTCTGGTTGATGTGACCCGGGCGGACGATGTCCTTGTACTTGATCAGCGGCGCATTGATCAGGAACGAGTTGTAGGCGATGTACATCTCCTTCTTGCCGACCAGCTTCCAGGTGTAACGGTCGAGCGCACCGTTGTACATGTCGACCTGGTCATTGAACTGCTCGCCGTCGGTGCCGATGTACGGGTTGTCGTAACCCACGTCCGGCGCCTTGTTCACGCGGCCCAAGCCCGGATTGAAGATCCAGGCGTTGCGGCCCGAGCCTTCGGCACCCGAGGTTTCATGCACCAGCGTCAGCTGACCGGCGACGCGCGCCGGTGCCACGACATTCGAGAGGTAGTACAGCAGGATCTTGGTGCCCGGATTCGGCTCGGCGAGGTTCGAATACTTGAACTTCACGTCCTCGATCAGCTTGGTGATCTTGTAGGTGCCGTCCTGCTTGACCACCGCCTGATTGTTGTAGCGACGCACCGCTGAACCGCGGTAGCGCATCTTGTGGTTCCAGATCACTTCCGCGCCGCTGGACGGGATCGGGAACGGGAAACCGAGCACGGCACCGGCCACTTCGTCGGTGCCCTTGAGTTCGGCCACCGGCGCGTTCTTGATGGTGGCGGCGTTGATCTCGTCCGGGAAGAAGGCCGAGCGCAGGGTCGGATAGACGATCATCTTGTAGGTCGGGTACTTGGCAAACATCGCCTTCTGCCCTTCCGTCAGCTTGTCGGCGTACTTCGCGACATCGGCCTTGGTGATGATGAACAGCGGCTTCTCGAACTTGCCGCCGCCACCAATCTGCTGGCGCTGCTTGGTCGCCAACGTCTTCAGATCCGGGGGCAGCTTGGCGATGATGGCGTCGATCTGCGCGGAAATCTTCGGGTAATCGGCCAGGGTGAAACTGTCGAGATACTTGAGCAGCGCGTCGAAGTCACCCGGCGAGGTCTTGCGGATTTCCTCGAACTTCTGACGCAGTTCTTCGAGCTTGGCCGGCGTCAGGCCGCGAACTTCGGCATCGAAGTTCTTGCCGCCGACCCAGGCCGGAATCGAGCCATCGGCATTGGCTGCCGCAACGGCACCGACCGGCGTCAATTCCTTGCCGAGCTTGGCAGCATCGGCGGGCGAGGCCTTGGCGTAGGCGCTCGACGTGGCTCCAAGGCCCATGCCCAGGCTGATCGCCCCAGCAAACAGGACCCAATTCTTGCGTTTCAACATAGCGGTGTTCCTCCTCAAGAAATCGATGTGCGTGTTTTTACAGGCGATCAGAACGTATAGCCGATCTGCAGGCCGATGATGTCGCGATCGCGCTGGGTATTGACGGTGCTGCCGCCGGTCGAGCCCTGATACAGCAACTGCCCGGTCCAGGGGCCGCCGTTCTCGATTTCGGTGGCGATGGCGTACTGGATGCGATCTTCGATGAAGTTCTGGATCGGCAGCGGGGCGATGCCGTAAACATCGTGGCCGAAGAAGATCGACGGCTTCAGGTTCAGGCCCCAGAACAGGTTGTTGTACTCGAAGCGGGTGAAGATGCGGTAGCCGCCGGAAAAGCTGTCGGCGAAGCCGCTGGTCTGCTGCGTCGGCACCAGCGAGCGGGTGTCGGGCTGGCCGTCCGGCCGACCGGTGCCGTCGGCACCCGGGCTGGCATGGGTGCCGTTGTTGTCGCCGCCTTCGATCTGCAAGCGGCCGCGATTCGGCAGGCCGATGACATGGGTGATGCCCACTTCGACGAGGACGATCACCTGATCGGCTCCGAAGGGATTATCCGAAGCACCGAAAGCGCGGATGCCGGTGACGTCGAGTTGCTGCACCGGGAAGCGCTCGTAGCCGTTGATGCGCTGGTTCGGCTGCACTTCGATGCCGCGATACACCGACAGGAAATCCGGCACCGCATTGCGCGACGACGGCAGGGTGACGTTCTGCGCCGCAGCCGGCAGCAGCACCGGCAGGCCGTTCAGAAGCGCGGTCAGCTGACCCAGCAACTGCTGCGGATTCGAGGTGGTGATGTCACCGATCGCCCCCGGCAGCGAGGCAATGGTCTGGGCAATGAACTCCGGCGACAGGCCAAGGGTGATGTCCTGGCGCGGCAGCGACGGCTGGAGGCCAGCAAAGAAGACATCGCTGGCGGCAACCTGCAGCGGCAGGTTCGGGCGGATCGAATACTCGCCGGCCAGCGACCATTTGCCGACGTTGGTATTGAAGCTCATGCCGATGAGCTGGATGTTTTCGGGGTAGGCGAAGAACACCTGTTCGGAATCGATCGGTGTCGGTTCCAGGCCGGTTTCCGGATTCAGGCCGATGAAGCCATTGCAGGCGGTGAATGCTTCGACGAAGCCGGCAGCATTGCGGGCGCAGGATTCATCGGTGGCGATGACGCTGAAATACGGCAGGCGGCTGTGGTAGTTCAGCGCGTAGAAGCCCAGCTCGGTGCCGCCGTTGAAATCCGGCAGATACCAGGTGAACTTGCCGCCGACCTGACCCTGATTATTCGGCTGCGCATATTTCAGCGGCAGCACGTTGGCCGTGAACGAGGAGTTCGAGATGGCGTTGATCGGGAACGGAATCCGCTGCAAACGCTGCGGATCGTCGCTGAACTGACCGATCGAGATGTTGAAGTTGTCGTTCTTGTAGAAGTCGACGTCGGAATTGAAGGCACCACCCGGATCGACCACCACCGGCCGCCAGGCGAGCTGATAGATGAAGTCCAGCGACATGCCTTCGCCCAGCTGGGTGTTCAGGGTGAACAGCGGCGTGGAGCGGAACACTTCGCTGATCGGCGTACCCGGGTGGCGCAGCAGGCGCGCATCCGGCGGCTGCAATTCGTTGATCGCGTTCAGCGCCAGGAAGTTGGATTCGCCCCAGCGCACATGCTGGTAGCCCAGGGTGGCGTTGAAATCGTGGTCGTAAAGCTGGAACGAGCGGCCGACGAAGGCGTCGCGAATCTGGATGTCCTGCGCCAGCGGCGCACCGCGACGATGCGGGCGGCCTTCGCGCGCCGCCTGGAAATTGGTGTCGGCATTGGTTTCGCTGAACCGGTAGTTGACCGGATCGAAGAAGGCGATGAAGCCGAGCTTGAAGTTCCAGTCGCCATAGCTGCCGGAGGCTTCGGTCGATAGCTTGGCGATGGCGGCGACCGGATCCCACTGGTCGTAATTGATGTCGCCGTCGTCCTTGTTGGTGCCGACGAAGGCACCGGGCGCATCGACCAGACGCTGGTTCGGCTCCGGATCGCCAGTGAACGACAGGCAGCCGTCCGGGCACAGGTCATTGTTGATGCCGAGCTTGCCGAGCAGCCGGGCGTCCTGCTTTTCGGTACGGAAGGCGGTGGACACGGAAATCGTGCTTTTCCAGCTACCGGTGAACTCGCCGAATTCGAAATCCAGCGCCTGCGCAGGCGTCAGATTGAATGCGATTGCAGCCAGGGTCGCGCTGCTCATCAGCTTGCGTTTCATCAGGTCCGTCTCCTCCATCGTTCGAGCGTCGCATCGGTGCGCGACTTAAAGCTTTTCTGTCGTTGTCGTCAGCGCCGTCAAATCGCAGCGCTGCCTTGAATGCCGCGTGTTTTCAGTCGCCGAGCAGTCCGCGACCGACGAAATGCACGTAATCGCGAATCAGGTCGTCGAAACGACCGGCGTACAGCGGGGACGCATCGCCGAACGGCGAATGACGCAATCCGCCGATCGCGGTGAGTCCGAAAATCGTCGAACTCATGCCGAGCAGCAACTGCAACTGCAATTTGTCACGCGGCTTGTCCGGATGGCGGGCGATGAACCGCGCCTCGATCTGGTTCAGGAACGGCGCGCACTGCTTGAGCACCAGCGACTGGCCCAGATCGCCGCCGTCGGACGCCAGACGGGAAACGAAGCGGATCGCATCGCGGCCGGTTTCATCGGCATGGAAAACCTGGATCAGCGGCATCACCAGACCGGCCACCAGATCGTCGTCGGTCAGCGTGCCCTCCGCTTCGCGGCTGCCGATTTCGCTCAGCACTGCCGCGAAATGCGGCTCGAACAGGGCACGCACGGTGTCGGCAACGGCGATCACCAGGCCCTGCTTGTCGTTGAAGTGATAGTGGATGGCGGACTGATTGCCCTGCCCGGCTTTCTGCACGATCTCGCGCAGCGACACCGCACCGATCGCCCGTTCCGCAAACAGCTTCATCGCTTCCCGGACCAGCGCCTCGCGCGTGCTGGCGCCGGTTTCATTACCACGCAAACGCCGCGCGGCCTGGGTCGCGGGTTTGGCGGCAGTCGATTTCTTGACAGCCATCAGCATGGGGGAAAACATGCTCCGGGTTTAATGCGGGTTCATTACGATATTCGCATTCAGGTTTTCACGGCAAGCCCGCAGCAAAAATATCTAAGAGATATCCCCGATGCCCGATCCATCCCGCTCAACCTCCGTCAGCCCGACCGCGCTTTACACCGGCGCAGTCTGGGCGCGGCACCGTTTGTCGCATCCCGCCTTCGCCACCGCGCAAGGCCGGCTGATGCTGGCAGCCGCGCAACCGGCGATGCGGCTGGCGCGCGCCCTTGGCGGCCCGACCCTGGACGGCCTGCTGCTGGCCCGCCACCGGATCATCGACGAGGAACTGCATGCGGCGATCAAGGCTGGCGCGGTCTCGCAGGTGATCGAGATTGCCGCCGGCCTGTCGCCGCGCGGCTGGCGTTTCGCCAAGCAGTACGGCGAGCGCATCCGCTACATCGAAGCCGATCTGCCGGGCATGGCCGCGCGCAAGCGGGCGCTGCTGGCGCGTGTCGGCTGTGTCGACGGCCCGCATCATCGGGTTGCCGACATCGATGCGTTTGCACTTGATGGTCCCGCCAGCCTGGCCGGCATTGCCGCCACGCTCGACCCGACGCAAGGCACGGCGATCATCACCGAAGGCCTCGTCAACTACTTCCCGCTGGATGCCGTGACCGGCCTGTGGACGCGGATGGCGGAAGCATTGCGCGGCTTCCCGAACGGCCTGTACCTGTCCGACCTGCACATCGGCGGCGAGAATCGCAAGTTCGCCGTGCAGGCCTTCGTGCGCCTGTTGTCGGCCTTCGTCCGGGGCCGCGTGCACCTGCATTTCGACGCTGCGGTCGACGCCGAAAACACATTGAAATCAGCAGGCTTCGCCACGGCCGCGCTGCTGTCGCCAGCCGATTTCGCGGATCGCTACCGGGAATGTCGCGACCCTGCGGCGAAGCTGGTGCGGGTGATCAAGGCCACGACGAACGGTTGAAACTGACGCTGGACCTTTGTGAACACTTGTACCATTATCCGCCGCGCTGCAACCCGACTGATCCCATGAGCCGACCTCCGAAGACGCCGCCTGCCGCCCCCGAACGCGACCGTTCCGGCGATCGCGTGCGTCTGGGCGACATCGTCAAGGGCATCGGCGAAGCACTGCCGGAGGCGCTGAAAGTCCAGCGCGGGCTGTGGAATCTGGCGATGACCAAGCCGACTTCGATCGGCTCGATCGGCCTGCGCTTGCAGCAACTGGCGGAGGCCACGCCGCATGCCACCGCGCTCAAGTTCGACCAGCGCCGCTGGACCTATGCCGAGTTCAATGCCTGGGCCAATCGCGTCGCCGCCGCCTGCCGGGTCGCTGGCGTGCGTCGTGGCCAAGTCGTCGCGATCCTTCAGTCGAATCGTCCGGAAACGCTCGCCGCGATTGCCGGCGTCGTGAAACTTGGTGCGACGGCTGCGATGCTCAATCACAACCAGCGCGGCGCGGTGCTCGCGCATTCGCTGCGCCTGAGTGCGCCTGTGATGCTGATTGCCGGTGAGGAGTGCGCGGAAGCCGTGGCATCGCTGGCCGATCAGAACGCCATCGACAGCGCCTGCATCCAGGCCTGGGATGGCGGCGACGTACCCGAAGGCTGGCTGGACTGGCCAGCCGCCTGCGATCGCCAGCCCTCCGGCAATCCGCCGGAGACCGCAGCCATCCAGCAGCACGAAGCCGCGTTCCACATCTTCACCTCCGGCACCACCGGCCTGCCGAAGGCCAGCGTGATGAGCCACTACCGCTGGATGAAGGGCATGGCCGGCTTGGGGCAAATGACCCTGCGCCTGAACGGCGACGACACCCTGTACTGCGCGCTGCCGCTCTATCACAACAACGCGCTGACGGTCTGCTGGGGCGCAGTGCTGGCGGATGGCGCAGCACTGGCCTTGAGCCGCAAGTTCTCGGCCTCGCGCTTCTGGGACGAGATTCGCGCGTTTGATGCGACCGCCTTCTGCTACATCGGCGAACTCTGCCGCTACCTGCTCAACCAGCCGCCGACGCCGCGCGACCGCTCGCATGCGGTGCGGCTGATGGTCGGCAACGGCCTGCGTCCGGAAATCTGGGATGAATTCCAGAGCCGCTTCGGCATCCAGCGGATCGCCGAGTTCTACGGGGCCAGCGAATCCAATCTGGCCTTCGTCAACGGCTTCAACCTGTCGAAAACCGCCGGTTTCTGCCCGCTGCCCTACGCCATCGTTGCCTTCGATGCCGATGCCGAAGCGCCGCTGCGCGACAAGCGCGGCCGCATGAAGCGGGTGAGCAGCGGCGGCATCGGCCTGCTGATCTCGGAAATCTCCGAGCGCGCGCCGTTCGACGGCTACACCGACAAGCGCGCCAACGAAGCCAAGTTGCTGCGCGACGTGTTCAAGAAGGGCGACTGCTGGTTCAACACCGGCGATCTGGTCCGCGATCAGGGCTGGCGGCACATCCAGTTCGTCGACCGGGTCGGCGACACCTTCCGCTGGAAAGGCGAAAACGTCGCCACCACCGAAGTCGAAGCGGCCCTGAACCAGATCGCCGGTGTCGAGCAGGCCGTGGTCTACGGCGTGGAAGTGCCCGGCTGCGATGGCCGCGCCGGCATGGCGGCGCTGTCCTGGACGCCGGCGCGCTTCGATGGCGCGGGTGTCGCCGCCCAGTTGCGCGCCACCCTGCCCGCCTACGCCGTGCCGCTGTTCATCCGCCTGCGCCGCGAACAGGAAGTGACCGCCACCTTCAAGTTCCGCAAGGTCGATTTGAAGCGCGAAGGCTTCGACCTGTCGAAGATCGACGAGCCGCTCTACGTGCTCGACGGCAGCGGCTACAAGAAGCTGACGGCCGCGCTGCACGCCAGGGTGATTTCCGGAGGCTTGCGCCTGTGAACATCAAGCTCGACATCGAACGCCGCCTGCTGCTGCCGGTCGATCATGCCCGCGCGATCAGCCTGCTCGACGATCTTGAAGCCACCATCGGCCGCTTTCCGAACCTGAAAAAGCTGACCCGGCTGGGCGACAACCAGTACCGCTGGGACCTGCGGACGATGGGCGTGCGGATCGCGAAGATCGCCCACGACCTGAGCTACGCCGCCACCTACGAGATTGACCGCAAAGCCGGGGCGATCCGCTGGAAACCGCTGCCCGGCCACGGCAACGCCCTGATCGGTGGCGAGATTCACCTCGCGAAGAATGGGGCGCAGACCGAGATGACCTTCAAGGTCGAAGGCCTCATGCACGACGTACCCGTGCCGCTGCTGTACCGGCCGCTGGCCGGGCCGTTCATCGTCAACAAGATGAGCACGCTGATCGAGCGCTATCTGGCGGCCACTTCTGCCGCGCTCGCCGCTGCTCCCGAACCTGCTGCAACCTCACGAACGAAGAAGAAGACCTGATGAGCACTGCTGATGTCCTGATGGGTCGCGGCCTGCGCGTGCTGAACCGCGTGTCCGCATCCCCGCTGATCGACCGTTTCGGCCTGCGCAAGCCCGCCGAGCGTCTGTTGTTCCTGACCTCGAAGAACGCCTTCCGCGCCGCCGGCAGCGTCGGTCGCCAGTTCGCAGCCGTGCAGAAGCTGGCCCAGCCGGCGCGTCTGGCCAAGGCACCGAGCCGCGCGCTGTTCGATCTGACGCCGAGCGACGAGCAGCAGATGCTGAAAGACGCCGTGCTCGCCTTTGCCAGCGAGCAGTTGCGCCCGGCCGCCGTCGCCGCCGATGCCGCCTGCGCCACACCTGCCGAACTGCTGAAGGCAGCGGCCGAACTCGGTGTCGCGATGATGGGCATCCCCGAGGAACTCGGCGGTGCCGGAGCCGAACGCTCCGCCGTGACCAGCGCGCTGGTCCATGAAGCGATGGCGCAAGGCGATCTCGGTCTGGCGGTCGCCTGTCTGGCCCCGAGTGCGGTGTCCACCGCGCTGGTGCTCTGGGGCGACGAAGGTCAGCAGGCGAAGTACCTGCCGTCGTTCGCGGGCGACAACCTGCCCGCCGCTGCACTCGCCATTCAGGAGCCGCGCGCGCTGTTCAATCCGTTCGAGCTGCAGACCACGGCGAAAACGGTCAAGCGCGGCTATGTGCTGAACGGCGTCAAATCGCTGGTGCCGCTGGCCGCGACTGCCGAGCTGTTCATCGTTGCCGCGCAGCTTGAAGGACACGGCCCGGCGCTGTTCATCGTCGAAGCCAATACCCCAGGCCTGAAAGTCGATGCCGAACCGGCGATGGGTCTGCGCGCGGCCGCCACCGGCACGCTGACGCTCTCCAACGTCGAACTGTCGGGCGACACCATGCTCGCGCGCGGCGCGCAGGACGCCTATGCCGAATGCATCGCGCTATCCCGCATCGCCTGGTGCGCGCTTGCCGTCGGCTGCGGCCAGGCCGCGCTCGACTACCTGATTCCCTATGTCAATGAACGGCTTGCCTTCGGCGAGCCGATCAGCCACCGGCAGTCGGTGGCCTTCAACATCGCCAACATCGGCATTGAACTCGAAGGCATGCGTCTGGCCACCCTGCGCGCCGCCTCGCGCGCCGAACAGGGCCTGGACTTCATCCGCGAAGCCGCCATCGCCCGCAAGCTCTGCGCCGACAAGGCTGTCGTGATCGGCAGCGATGCCGTGCAACTGCTCGGCGGCCACGGCTTCGTCAAGGAACACCCGGCCGAACGCTGGTACCGCGACCTGCGCGCGGTGGGCGTGATGGAAGGCGTGGTGCTGGTCTGATGCAAACAACATTACTCACGCGGAGAACGCAGAGACAAGCCCTGTAGGTCGGGTTTCAACCCGACGGTGCCGCCGCCGATAAGCCGCAGCGCCGTCGGGATAAATCCCGACCTGCAAAGGCAGCGCTTTTCACGCTTCGCGCTTTTCTCCGCGTCCTTTGCGTTCTCCGCGTGAGACCCCGCTTCTGCCGTCTGCAAAACAAAAGACATGATCAATCTCGAATCCCCGAAGAAGTTTGCAGCCCTGGCGATGCAGGCCCACCAGGTCGCCAAGGAAGTGTTCCGGCCGATCTCGCGCAAGTACGACCTTGCCGAGCACGACTACCCGAAAGAGCTGGACATGCTCGCTTCGCTGCTCGACGGCATGACCGCCGGCGGCGGCGCGTCCGGTGCCGGTGCTGCCGGTGTAGGGCGCGGTGCGCGGGAAAACTCCGACGAGAACCGCAATGGCTCCAACCTGTCGTCGCTGGTCGGCGTCATGGAGCTGTGCTGGGGCGATGTCGGGCTCTTGCTGTCGATGCCGCGCCAGGGCCTCGGCAATTCGGCGATTGCGGCCGTTGCCAACGAGGAGCAGCTGGAGCGCTTCAAGGGCCGATGGGCGGCGATGGCGATCACCGAGCCCGGTTGCGGCTCGGACTCCGCCGCGATCCGCAGCACGGCGGTCAAGGATGGCGACGACTACATCCTCAATGGCGAAAAGATCTACGTCACCGCCGGCGACCGCGCCGAGCTGGTGGTGGTCTGGGCCACCCTCGACAAGAACATCGGCCGTGCCGCGATCAAGAGCTTTGTCGTCGAAAAGGGCACGCCGGGCTTCGAGCTGGTGCGCCTGGAACACAAGCTCGGCATCCGCGCCTCCGACACCGCCGCCTTCGTGCTGAAGGATGTCCGTGTGCCGGCGAAGAACCTGCTCGGTGACCCGGAAGTGAACGTCGAGAAGGGCTTCGCCGGGGTGATGCAGACTTTCGACAACACCCGCCCGCTGGTCGCCGGCATGGCGCTGGGCCTGACCCGCGCGGTGCTCGAAGAGACCCGCCGCGTGCTCGAGGCCGCCGGTGTCGTCATCGACTACAACGCCCCGGTCATCACCCAGAGTGCGGCCGCCGCGCAGTTCATCGGCATGGAAGCGGATTACGAATCGGCGCGTCTCTTGACCCTGCAAGCCGCGTGGCTGGCCGACAACCGCAAGCCGAACTCGCTGCAAGCCTCGATGGCCAAGGCCAAGGCCGGGCGCACCTGTGTCGACGTGGCGCTGAAGGCGATCGAGCTGTGTGGCTCGATCGGCTACGCGGAAACCTCGCTGCTGGAGAAGTGGGCCCGCGACGCCAAGATCCTCGACATCTTCGAAGGCACCCAGCAGATCCAGCAGCTGATCGTGGCGCGGCGGCTGCTGGGCAAGTCGTCGGCGGAGCTGCGCTAGGCAAACGTAGGTCGGCAATCCTTTGCCGACAGCCGCTCCTGATCGCGCTGCGACGGCGGCAAATGATTGCCGCCCTACGGCTGACGCGAACAGCTTTCAGCGCGGAGGCACAGAGGCATAAAGAAAGGACGCGGAACAGCAAAAGCTCGTAAAGCTTTTCTGCGTTCTCCTCTTGGCTGTTCTCCGTGCCTCCGCGCTGAAAGCTTTCCAAACGCCGATCAACCCTTTGCGATCGAAAGTTTCGGACTGCGTGACGAGTCGCCGGCATTTCTGGCGATAATCCATCCGCGCATGTGCGCTGCACCATTTTTCGGGCGAAGCCGATGATCCGTCGTGTCGTGTTCAACCAGAAGGGCGGCGTCGGCAAGACGACCATCGTCTGCAATCTCGCCGCGATCGCCGCTAGTCGCGGCCTGCGGACGCTGGTCATCGACCTCGATACCCAGGGCAATTCGACGCAGTACTTGCTGGGGCCGCTGGCCCAGACCGCCGACCGCTCGATCGCCGATTTCTTCGAGGCCACGCTGAGCTTCTCGATCCAGTCGCCGCCGTTCATGACCTATGCGACCAACTCCCCGTACGAGAATCTCGACGTGGTCGCCGCCAGCACCCGGCTCGATGATCTTCAGGTCAAGCTCGAAGCCAAGCAGAAGGTGCAGAAGCTGAAAGCTGCGCTGGACAAGCTCAAAGGTTACGACGCGGTGTTCATCGACACCCCGCCAGCGCTGAACTTCTACAGCCGTTCGGCGCTGATCGCCGCCGATCGCGTGCTGATCCCGTTCGATTGCGACGAGTTCTCGCGCCAGGCGCTGTACACCCTGATCGACAACATCCACGAACTGCGTGCCGACCACAACGAGGACTTGAAGATCGAGGGCATCGTGGTCAACCAGTTCCAGTCACGGGCCAAGCTGCCGCAGCGCGTGGTCGCCGAGCTGAAAGCCGAAGGCCAGCCGCTGCTCGATGCCGCCCTGTCGTCATCGGTGCGGGTCAAGGAATCGCACGAGCTGCACCGGCCGATGATCCATCTCGACCCGACGCATCGGGTGACGCAGGAATACATCGCGCTTTACGAGTCGCTGGGGCGCTGAGGCTTGCATCCCCTGCGGGGCGGCCTTCAGGCCAACCCGCAAAAGAATGTGTATCTGACCCCAATTGTTTTCTGCTGTTGCGGTTCTCTGCGATCTCCGCGTTCTCCGCGTGAGATCGCCTTGAAAGCGCCGCCCGCTGCTACTCCGGCTTGCGCGGCTTGTAACCGGTCCAGCCGGCGGGCTTGGCGGTGCGGTCGACCTTCTTGATCGCATCGCGTCTCGGCACGTCGCCGATCTTTCGCTCTTCTGCACCGGGACGCGAACGGCGCTCGCGAACCTGCTTCGGCTTCTTCGCGGCTTCGAAGCCGACGGCGGCCCGCAGCGCGTTCAGTTCGTCCTTTTCCAGTTCGCGATAGCCGCCGGACTTGACGCCGCGCCCGAGCAGGATCGGGCCATAGCGGACGCGGATCAGGCGGCTGACCTTCAGATCCTGCGATTCGAACAGCCGCCGCACTTCGCGGTTGCGGCCTTCCTTGAGCGTGACCTTCCACCAGGTGTTGGCGGCGGACTTGGCTTCCGCACCGTCGTCCTCGTCATCGAAGGCGACTTCAGCACGCTCGCCGGCTTCGATCTTGTCGAAGTGCGCCGGGCCGTCTTCCAGCTCCACACCCTTGCGCAGCTTGTTCAGGGTTTCATTGGTGATGGTGCCGAGCACCCGCACCGCGTATTCGCGCTCGATCTCGAAACTGGGATGGGTCAGGCGACGGGCCAGTTCGCCGTCGTTGGTCAAGAGCAACACGCCCGAGGTGTTGAGATCGAGTCGGCCGACGGCGATCCAGCGGCCGGAATCGAGCTTCGGCAGCTTCTTGAACACCGTCTTGCGGCCTTCGGGATCGTCGCGGGTGACCAGTTCACCGGCGCGCTTCTTGTAGAGCAGGACTTGGGTCGCTTCCTTGACCATCGAATGGCGGACCATGCGGCCGTCGACGGTCACCCGGTCGCCCGGGACGATCTTCTGGCCCGCCGCCGCCGCTTCGCCATTCACCTTGATCCGCCCTTCGGCGACCATGGTTTCGACGGCGCGACGCGAGGCGATGCCCGCGTCGGCCAGCACTTTCTGAATCCGGTCGCCCGCGCCGCTCAATGGAGCACCACGTCGGCAGACGGCGCGGCCTGCTCGTCGACATCGCCTTCTTCCGCCGGCACTGCGACAGGGGCCAGGCCGGCACCGAGCTTGGCGAGTGCGGCTTCCAGCTGTTCGAGGTCTTTCACGTCAGGCAAGGCGGGCAGCTGGTCGAGGGTTTTCAGGTTGAAGTCATCCAGGAATTGCGAAGTGGTACCGAACAGCGCCGGACGACCCGGAACATCCTTGACGCCGAGTTCACGAATCCAGCCGCGCTCCAGCAAGGTGCGCAGGATGTTCGAGGAGACGGCGACACCGCGCACGTCCTCGATCTCGCCACGGGTGATCGGCTGGCGGTAGACGATCAGCGCCAGGGTTTCGAGCAGGGCGCGCGAATACTTCGGCGGCTTCTCCTGCCACAGCCGCGACACCCATTCGGCGTATTCCGGCCGCACCTGCACGCGCCAGCCACCGGCGACTTCGCGCAGCTCGCTGGCGGTGCCGGAAAAGCGGGCATCGACGAGCACCAGCGCTTCGCGCAGCTCGCGCTTGCCCAGATTGAACTCGGAGCCGACATAGCGGACCAGCTGTTCCATCGACAGCGGACCATCGGACGCCAGCAGCAGCGCTTCGATGATCAGGCTGACCGCGCCGAGATCGACAGCCGGCGCGAGGTTCGCATCCGGCTCGGCGATCGGGTTTTCCTGTACGTCTTCTTCCACTTGATTCAATTCCTTCATTTCACACATCAATTCATTCGTCGGCCGTAGGGCGGCAAACCTTTGCCGCCGCTGCTCACGCCCCGAGAAAATGTCGGCAAGGGATTGCCGACCTACGACTGCCCACCCTACCCGCCTCACCCTGGGCTGCCGCCCGTTGGATCGACGCTCGGAAGTGCCATTCAAGGCACTTCCGAAAGCGCGCGCCGATCCAACCCTCACGCGATCAGTATCCCAGCAAAGCCTGCTTGTTCGCGTCGCGCCACCATTCGAAGAACGGCACCAGCAGCACCAGCAGCACGATGCCGGCACCCCAGAGGCTGCCGATGGCGAGAAACCAGGCGGCTGCGGTCCAGCCGAACTGCATGGCCAGCACCGAAATGATGTCGAGCGGATCGCGATTGCGCTTGGCGGCCGCCACCTGCACGAACGAGCGCCGGTTCACCGGATAAGGCCGCGCGACCTCGATTGCACAGGCACAGAAGCCGGCACCAAAGCCGCAGATCAGACAGACGAGGCCGGTCCAGGCGTCCTGGCTCCCTGCCCAGATCGCCGCCAGCACCATCATCACCAGCACCGGCGCGAGAGCGGCGATGCACTTGTAGGCGATCAGCCGGCTGCGGGTCTGCGGCGCACCGCCGAGCAGGGCCGGCGATTCCTCGGCACTGATCATCAGGTTCGAGATGTACTGGCTGAGCTGGGCGGCGAAGAAGGTCGTGGCGGCGACCGCTGCCGCCAGCTTGTACTCGCCGCTGAACAGGTTGCCGTAGAAAAAGGCAACGATCAGCAGCGGCTGTGCGGCCAGCGCGATCGCCAGACGGGCGTCACGCAGGATGGTGCGCCACTCCTTGAGCATCACCACCCGGAAAAGCCGGGTGTCGAAGCGCAGATGCTTGCTCGCACGCTGCTGCTTCGGGGCCGCCTGATCCGGCGAGCGCACGGCCAGCAGCACCGCCGGTGTCGCGAAGCGCGCGGCAGCGATCAGCGACAGGGTCGCCAGCAGGAACATGGTCACCAGGGCTTCGCCGTCGCCGGTCAGGGCGAGTGCGGGCAGGCGCAGCACGCCGGACCAGTTGCTCAGGCCGTTGCCGGCCAGCTTCAGGTCTTCTGGCGAGGGCTGCGGGTCGGCAGGATCGCGGCCGACCAGACTGCCAAGCACGAACAGCAGCGGCACGCCGGCCTGCACCACCTGCAGCACGCGCCGGGCGTGGACGAGGCCGAACAGGCGCACGGCCAGCGCCATCACGGTGAGCGCGATCGCCACCGTGACCATCGCCAGCATCACCGTGACCGGATAGGCGAGCAGGAAGATCGGCCGGCCGAGCAGCGCACCCATGTTGGCGACCGGGGTGACCAGCAGGATCGAGATCGCCCAGGTGCTGACGATCAGCGACATCGTCCGCATCGCCATGATTCGCGAGAACGGCAGCGGGCTCGACAGGTGCAGGCTCAATTCGCGGCCGGCCAGGATCAGCCGGAAAGTGGCCAGCAAGGCCGCCATCAGCATGAAGAACTCGAGGCTCAGCAGCAGCACGCCGGAGAATTCCAGCAGTTTCTCGATCGGCATCGGCTTTGGCGACTTGAACATCGCCCACAACACGATGCCGGCACCGCCGTGCAGCAAGGCGATGAACAGCGCGTACAGCCCCAGCGCCCAGAGACGACTCTTGCCGAAGCCCCAGGCGCGGATGGTGACGCGCAGGTCCTGCCAGACCAGCCACGGCAAGCTGCCGGCCGGCAATCTCATGCCCCGTTGGCTCCATCCGGGCCGGTGGCCGACAGGAACAGGTCTTCCAAGGTCGAATCATCCTCGCCGTAACGGGCGCGCAGCTGATCCAGCGTGCCTTCGGCGATCAACTGGCCGCTGCGGATCAGGCCGATGCGCGAGGCCATGCGCTCGGCCACTTCGAGGATGTGGGTGGTGAACAGCACGGTCAGGCCGTCGCGAACGAGATTGGCAAGGAAATCCTTGACCCGGCGGGCGGCGGCAGCATCGAGCCCGGTCAGCGGTTCGTCGAGAATCAGCAGCGCCGGATCGTGGATCAAGGCACCGGCCAGCGTCAGCTTCTGCTGCATGCCTCTGGACAGGTTCTCGCAGTAATTGCCGCGCGCGTCCCAGAGATCGAGCCAGCGCAGCAGGTCTTCGCCCTTCTTCTCGGCGATCCGGCCATCGACACCCCAGAGCCCGGCAACGAATTCGAGATATTCCGTGCAGCGCAGCTTGCCGTAGAGCATCGGCTCGTCGGGCAGAAAGGCCAGGCGCTGCTTGGCGGCGATCGGCTCCTTGACCAGATCGTGGCCGAGCACGCGGATGCTGCCGCTGTCCGGCTGCAACAGGCCGGCGATCATCCGCAGTGACGTGGTCTTGCCGGCGCCGTTGGCACCGAGCAGGGCGTAGAACTCGCCGCGCACGATGGACAGATCAAGCCCGGCAACCGCCTGCTTGCCGCCGAAGTTCTTGGTGACGCCGCGCAGTTCGAGTGCCGAAATCATGCGTTTTCCGCGAGCGCGGCTTCGGCATAGCCGGCCGCTGCCAGGGTCACCGGCATGAACGGCCCGGCCTGGGTGATTTCCAGCATCGAAGACTTGGCCAGCTCCAGGATCGCCAGCAGACAGACCACGACGCCGGCGCGGCCTTCGGCGAGGTCGATCAGGTCTTCGAAGCGCATCGGGCCGTTGCGAACCCGGTCGAGCACCGAACTCATCCGTTCGCGCACGCTCAAGGGTTCGCGGGCGATGGTGTGGCGGGTGAACAGCTCGGCGCGGAGCAGCACGTCGCGGAACGCCAGCATCAGCTCGCGGATGCCGGGCGCTGGCGGCGGGATCACGACATCGACCTTGTCCGGCCGCGCCTGAACGATGGCGATCTCGCGGCCGACTCGCGGCATGGCATCGAGCGCCTCTGCAGCGGTCTTGAAGCGCTCGTATTCCTGCAGGCGGCGCACCAGTTCCATGCGCGGATCCCCACCCTGCTCGTCGTCGTGCGCAGGCGGTTTGGGCAGCAGAATCCGCGACTTGATCTCGGCCAGCCAGGCGGCCATCACCAGATATTCGGCCGCCAGTTCCAGGCGCAGCTCGCGCATCAGGCGGATGTATTCCATGTACTGCTGGGTGATCTTCAGCACCGGGATATCGAGGATGTCCAGGTTCTGCTTGCGGATCAGGTACAGCAGCAGATCAAGCGGACCTTCGAAGGTTTCGAGGAAGACTTCCAGCGCATCCGGCGGGATGTACAGATCGCTCGGCATCTGGGTGATGCGTTCGCCGTTGACCAGCGGCGTGCGGGCTTCGGCGGTGGCTTCCGGTGAGGTTGTTTCGCTCATCGGATCAGGCGGCATGGCGGATGCGCTTCGCTTATCCGCCCTACATCGCGGGCAGCGTCACTAACCGTAGGGTGGATAAGCGAAGCGCATCCACCGTCCCGAACCCGAATGCTCACGCTGGAATCAAGCCCAGCGCCTCATGCGCGCGCTTCAAAGTGGCATTGGCGCGCAGGCTGGCCCGCTCGGCACCGTCTTTCAGCACGGCTTGCAGGCCAGCGCGGTCTTCCCTGAGTTCGGCGTACCTGGCCTGCACCGGCTTCAGGCACTCGACCACCGCATCGGCGACCGCACCCTTGAAAGCCCCGTACTGCTTGCCTTCGAACTCGGCTTCCAGTGCGGCCACGGTCTTGCCGGTGGTCGCCGCCAGGATCGACAGCAGGTTCGACACGCCCGGCTTGGCGGCGATGTCGAAGCGAACGACGCCGTCCATGTCGGTGACCGCGCGCTTGATCTTGCGGACGATTACATCAGGCGAATCAAGCAGATACAGCGCATTGGTTTCGGCATCGTCGGACTTCGACATCTTCCCGGTCGGGTCCTGCAAACCCATGATTCGCGCACCGACCGGCGGGATCATCGGCTCCGGGACCGTGAAGACGTTCCCATAGATGTTGTTGAAGCGATTGGCGATGTCGCGGGTCAGTTCCAGATGCTGTTTCTGGTCGTCACCGACCGGCACTTGCGCCGCGTCGTACAGCAGGATGTCGGCCGCCATCAGCACCGGATAGCCGAACAGGCCGGCGTTGATGTTGTCGGCGTGCTTCGCACTCTTGTCCTTGAACTGCGTCATCCGGCCCAGCTCGCCGAACTGCGTGTAGCAGTTGAGGATCCAGCCGAGCTGCGAATGCGCCGGTACATGGCTTTGCACGAATAGCACGTTGTCTTTCGGATCGAGCCCGCAGGCGATGTACAGCGCCAGGAACTCGTAGCAGCGCTCGCGCAAGGTAGCCGGGTCCTGCCGCACGGTGATCGCGTGCAGGTCGACCAGCATGTAGTGGCAGTCGTAGCTTGCCGACAGCGGCAGCCAGTTCTTGATCGCGCCCAGATAGTTGCCGAGCGTGAGGCGGCCGGACGGCTGGATGCCGGACAGGACGGTAGGGCGGGTGTTCGCAGTCATCGGGAGACGCAGGAGATTCAGAAGAGGGTAGCGATCGTCAGGATCAGGTCACGCAACAGCGAAAACAGCGGCTGGAAGATGACGCCGAACAGGCCGGTGACAGCGAGCACGAGGATGATGATGAAGGTGTAAGGCTGGATGCTTTCGAGTTGCTGCGCCTGCTTCGGCGGCAAGGTCACCAGCAGCATATTGCCGACTGCGAACGGCGGCAGCGGCAGCAGGTTGAGCACGAAAAAGCTCAGCGAGATGGCGATGCCCTGGCGCGCCATCAGCGCCACGCCCAGTTCCACGCCTTCGGTCGCGCCGTAAGTCGCCCTGAAGACGAAGGCCCAGGCCAGCGCGAGCAGGAATTTCGCTGCCAGTCCGGCCCCGGCCAGCTTGATGGCCGCGCCGCGCGGATCGCGAAAATTGCGGTAGGAAATCGGCAGCGGCTTGGCCCAACCGATCAGCAGCCCGCCGGCACTACCTGCCAGATTGCCGAGCGCGATCATCGCTCCCGGCACCACCAGGGTGCCGATCGGGTCAGCATGCGACAGCGGATTGAGGCTGGTGCGGTCGTACTGCTTGCCGGTGGTGTCGCCCAGCGCCAGCGCGACACGTGCCTGCACGATCACCGGGACCGTCAAGGCGAGCAGCAGCGGCAGCAGCGAAACCGCCAACTGCTGAAAGAGATCCAGGGAGTTCATCGGCCGATTATACCGACCCGACTCGCGCAGCCCGCCGTCTGCCGACAGGATCGACCGCCAAAGATCAGCCGGCGCGCGCCTTCGGGAACTCGAACGACACCTTCGGCGGCTTCGCACAGTTGCGGTTCACCAGGTCTTGCAGCCTGTGCGTGTTGTCGATGATCTCGAGCCCCTTAGCCGAAAACGTGTCCTTGCCGTACACGTTGCGCGCCAGCAGCGGATTGGTTAGCGCTTGGGTGAAGGCATCGTAGGCGACCATGGTCAGCATCAGATCGCCCATCATCGACTTCGCGTCGTAGCGCTCGGCGAAGATGCCGACGTACCACTCGAGCTTGTCGATGGTCCCGTAGAGCCGGGTCAGTTCCTGGACCACGGCGGGGTCATCGCTGAGCTGAGCGAATGAGGTCAGACGCGAAAGGCCGAAAGCCTTGCGATAGGCGTTGTAGCTCGCCAGATCGGCGTCACGCATCAGCTTCAGCGTTCGCGCTTCGACTTTTTCGAGAAAGACCGGCGTGTTGTGCAGGCCGATGCGGCCAGCCGGCGCACGCGCCAGCAAACCCAGCAGGCTGTCGATGCCTTCGCTGATGACCAGCGCATTGTTGCCTAGGAATTCGGCCGGCTTGAGGCTGCGCTGGCCATCGCTGATCACATCCGGCACCAGCGAATGCCAGCGATAGAGCAGCGAAAACTCGATCGCGATCCAGTTCGACTTGTTCCACTTCTTGCCGTCGGCTACGAAGGGAACCATCTCCAGCGGAAACTCGATCGGCGAGATGTGCACGATGTATTCCTCGACCACCAGCTTCAGCAGCAGCACGGTGAGCACGTTCCGGGCGGTCTGGAACAGGCGTTCGTCGCCGCCATCCGGGGCGGTCAGCCAGTCGGGATTGGTCTTGGCCAGTTCCCCGGCAATTCGGTTGTGCTCGCGCAGGAACAAGCTGTTCAGCACTGTGTTGCCGATGACGCTGTTGCCGTGTTCCAGACCCACGGCGAACACCGCCGCTTTCTGGGCGTCGGTCCAGCCATCGAAGACGCGCGCAAGCAGTGCTGCATCGTGCAGATCGCCGAGTTCCGCGTTCCGGAACGCGGCGCGGATCGCGAACTGGTCGCCGACTCGTTCGTACAGGAACTCGGGAAACTCGCCTTCGACACCCCTGCCGTCCTTGAGTAACTGGCTGCGCAGCCGCCCGCCTTTCATCGACCGCAGCATCCGCGTGCGATGGGCGTCGAGCCCGTAAATCTCGCAAAGGTCGATCTCGTGATTGGAGGTGTTCTTGCGGAAATCCCGAGGCTCGGAGCGATCCGTGCGCAGGAAGCTGTCGGTGAACCATTGCGCGAACGCCGAAAAAAGAACGCTGGTGTCGACCGCCTGACGGCCCGCACCCTGACGCGAGAACAGCTTCAGCACCTCCTCGACTGCCGGCCGCGCTGGCTGATCGGCCGCTTTCGGCGGCGGCAGATGGCGGCCGGTGAAACGCCGGTCGGTCAGCGATTCCCAGCTCGTGTAGTCCGCTGCCATCGAGAACGGCCTTGGGCGCGGCGAAGTCGCATTTCCCGACTTGTCGATGAAATATTCGCTGGCCAGGCGACGCGTAAACGGAATGCGGCCGGCGATCGGAGCGACCACCGAAATCAGGCGTTTGAGGAGGGACATGGCGCGTCTCCTGAAAAGGCCGTACGTCAGCAACCAGCGGTGCGCGGACGGCAAGCGGGCGATGAACGTGTGGCGGCTGCCATCACGCCCAGCCACCGTACTTGGCACCGGCGAAGGCTTCATTGCCGATCGTCAAGCAAATTGCCGTTTCAAGAGCCGCTAACCGCATCCAGTGTGACGCGCGTCACGACGGCCGCTCAGCCTTCCGCCAGCCCCAGCATCGACACATCGCCCTTGCCCTGGCGCAGCAGCAGCGGCGCATCGCCGGTGAGATCGAGCACGGTGGTCGGCTCGGAACCGCAGTTGCCGGCGTCGAGCACCAGATCGACCGAGCGTTCCAGCCGCGCGCGGTCGTCGTCGAGATCGTTCAGCGGCTGATCTTCGTCCGGCCATTGCAATGTGCAGCTCAAGAGCGGCTCGCCGAGCAGTTCCAGCAGCGCCTGGGTCACCTTGTGCTCCGGCACGCGGATGCCGATGGTCTTGCGCTTCTCGTGGGCGACGCGGCGCGGCAGTTCCTTGGTCGCCTCCAGCACGAAGGTGTACGGCCCCGGCGTCAGCTGCTTCAACAGGCGGTACTGCCAGTTGTCGACGCGGGCGTAGGTCGCAATTTCCGACAGATCGCGGCAGACCAAGGTGAACTGATGCTTGCGATCGAACTCGCGCAGGCCACGGATGCGCTCGGCGGCGTCCTTGTCGCCAAGCCGGCAGCCAAAGGCGTAGCAGGAGTCGGTCGGATAGGCGATCACCGCGCCCTGGCGGACACGGTCTGCCGCCCGCTGGAGCCAGCGGCGTTGCGGGTCGACGGGGTGCAGTTCCAGCCATTCGGATGCCATGTCGACATTGTCCCATGCTCGCGTTGCAGGGCGGCGATCCTGTCGGTGACGTCACGGACCGCGTGGCTATAATCCGGCCCATTCGCGGTCTGCCCGACCGCTGCCAGAGCTTTCGCCGCTGCCATGAATGCTGTGCTCGACCTGATTCCCGCGATCCTGTTTTTCGCGGCCTACAAGCTGTACGGCCTGTTTACTGCCACCGCGGTACTGGTCATCGCCCTGCTGGTGATGGTGCTGGTGACGTACTTGCGGACCAAGAAAGTACCCAAGCTGCAACTGGCCACCGCCCTGGTGGCCACGGTGCTCGGCGGCATGACGCTGTGGTTCCGCGATCCGACCTTCATCCTGTTCAAGCCCACCGCAATCTACGGCGCCTTCGCGCTGGCCCTGCTCGGCAGTCACGTGATCGGCGACAAGGTGCTGATGCAGCGCATCCCGCAGAAAGCGGTGGTGATGCCGGACGTGATCTGGCGGCGCATCAACCTGGCCTGGGCGCTGTTTTTCGTGTTTTGTGCCGTGCTCAACGTCTATGTGGCGATGAACTACAGCGAAGAAATCTGGGTGAAGGTCAAGGTGTTCGGCTTCACCGGGCTGATGTTCGCGTTCATGATCGCCCACATCCCGTTCATCTCCCGCTACCTCGTCGAACCCGAATCCGATGCCGCTCCGCGTTGACAACATCCGCCGGACGCTCGAAGCCGTCCTGGCCCCGACCCGCCTCGACATCGAGGACGACAGCCACCGCCACGCCGGCCATGTCGGTGCCAAGGGCGGCGGGCATTACCGCGTGTACGTGGTGTCGGCCAAGTTCAGCGGCCGCACGCTGATCGCCCGGCATCGCATGGTTTACGAAGCGCTGGCCGAGCAGATGAAGGGCGATATTCATGCGCTTTCGATTGTGGCGAAGTCGCCGGAAGAGGCGGTGGAATAGCGCGAGAGCAGCCCTACGCTTTTGTAGGTCGCCATTCATGGCGACGGCGCCACGGTCGATCGGCAGCCGCGCCGTCGGGTTGAAACCCGACCTACAGGGCTAACCCAGCTCTTGACCCTGAAGCATTCATCTCCGGAACGCGCTCAATCCCATCTCAGATCCTTGACCAGGATGATCGGGTGAACGTCGCCCTCTGATCCACGAAATACGCCGGTCGAATCCGTCACCTTGAGCGCGATGGCGCACAGAAACGAGACGTGCTCCTCGTCCCTGACCGGAATCATGCCGGCAGCTAGATATTGAGCGTCCAAGCGCGCACTGGCAGCCTTGACCAGCAAGGAGTCCCGGATGATGGCGTCTGGAAACCGAGGATTATTCCAGGCCCATTCGAACGAACTGTCGGAGAGCATGTAGGTGCCGAGCAGTTGCCCGCAAGCGGTCAGCCGCGCACCGTCTGCATAATCGAGGTGAAGCAGGCCGTCCTCCGGCACGAACTGCCAACGGCTGTAAACGTCGAAACGCCAGTTCTGCGATAGCTCCGCCTGCTTGTGGTTGAACTCGTCGACGGCTGTCCCCCGGAACAACTCGGCTTCCGGCGGCGATGGCTTAAAACCATTCTTGCGCTTCCAGAACATCAGGAAGCTGCTTGTGCTGGGGCGAGTAAATCCTTCAGCGCTGCTAGATCAAGCACCGGCACGCCAAGCTTTTCCGCCTTCGCCAACTTCGAACCCGCCGCTTCGCCAGCGAGCAGGTAATCGGTCTTGGCCGACACGCTGCCGGTGACCTTGCCGCCGTTGGCCTCGATCAAGGCCGATGCTTCCTCGCGGCTCATGCCGGGGAGCGTGCCGGTGATGACGAAGGTCTTGCCGGTCAAGACACCCTCGGCGGCGGCTTTCGGGGCAGGCCAGTGGATGCCCGCCCCGCCCTCGTCGGTTGCGCGCACCAGTTGCGCGATCACATCGCGGTTGCGGGGTTCGGCGAAGAAGTGGGCGATCGAGGCGGCGACAGTCGGGCCGACATCCGGCACCGCTTGCAGCAGCGGGAAGCGTTCCTTCTTCTTTTCGGCGTGCTCGGTGGCCAGATCGGCTTCGGCGGCGGCGAGTAGCGCTTCGAGCGTGCCAAAAGCCTGCGCCAAGTCGCGCGCCGTGGTTTCGCCGACCACCGGGATGCCGAGCGCGAACAGGAAGCGGCCGAACGTGGTGTTGCGGCTGGCCGCGATCGCGTTGACCAGGTTCTGCGCCGATTTTTCGCCCATGCGTTCGAGCGCGGCGAGGTTTTCCGTGTTGAGCTTGAGATAGATGTCGGCTGGCGTGCGGACTTCGAGCTCGTCGATCACCAGCGCCAGCAGTTTTTCGCCGAGGCCGTCGATGTCGATCGCCTTGCGTGACACGAAGTGGATCAGCGCCCCGTGCAACTGGGCGCGGCAGGAAAGCCCATTGGTGCAGCGGGCGATCGCTTCGCCTTCCTCGCGGGCGATGGCACCGCCGCAGACCGGACAGGCCGACGGCAGTTCGACGATGCGGGCATCGGCCGGCCGCAGCGCCAGCACTACTTCCTTGACCTCGGGAATCACGTCGCCGGCCCGGCGCACGACCACGGTGTCGCCGATCCGCACGTCCTTGCGCTGCACCTCGTCCATGTTGTGCAGGGTCGCGTTCGAAACATTCGCGCCACCGACGAACACCGGCTTGAGCCGCGCCACCGGCGTCACCGCGCCGGTGCGGCCGATCTGGAATTCGACGTTTTCGAGCACCGTCACCGCTTCCTCGGCCGGGAACTTGTAAGCCACGGCCCAGCGCGGCTCGCGCGACACACTACCGAGTTCTTCGCGGCCGGCGAGATCATCGAGCTTGAAGACGACACCGTCGATATCGAACGGCAGGCTGGCGCGCTTGGTACCCATCGCCTCGAAGTAGCGCTGACAGCCGTCCGCTCCCTGCACCGCTTCGATCAGCTCCGATACCGGAAAACCCCAGCGCTTCAGTTGTTCCAGCATGTCGCGATGACGCGACGGCTGCGTCCAGCCTTCGGACACGCCGACCGCATAGGCGTAGAAAGCCAGCGGCCGCCTGGCGGTGATCACTGATTCGAGCTGGCGCAGTGAACCGGCGGCAGCGTTGCGCGGATTGACTGGCGGCTTTTCGCCCTTCGCTTCGGCGTCGCGAACCATCTTCTGGAAGCCGGCCAGCGGCAGATAAACCTCGCCGCGCACTTCCAGCAGTGCAGGAATCGCCTCACGCCTCTCGCCTCCCGCCTCACGAATCCGCAGCGGCAGGCTACGGATGGTCCGCAGGTTCTGGGTGATGTCCTCGCCAGTCTCGCCGTCGCCTCGGGTCGCGCCCTGCACCAGCACGCCGCGCTCGTAGATCAGCGATACGGCCAAGCCGTCGAGCTTCGGCTCGGCGATGTAATCGACTGCGCCTTTCAGCAGCACTTCGCGGACCCGGCGATCGAAGTCGTGGAGAGCCGCTTCGTCATCCGCCTTGCGCAGGCTCAGCATCGGCTGGCGATGGCGCACCGGCGCGAAGGCCGGGGACGGTGCACCGCCGACGCGCTGGGTCGGCGAATCCGGCGTCTTCAGCGCCGGGTGTTCAGCTTCCAGCTTCTGCAACTCGCTGAACAGCCGGTCGTACTCGGCGTCCGGAATTTCCGGGTCGTCGAGCACGTAATAGCGATGATTCGCCTGCTCCAGTTGCCGCCGCAGCTCGGCGGCGCGCTCGGCCGCTGTGGTCATCTCAGGCGGGCAGGTGCTGACGGGCCCAGGACTCGATGTCCTGCTGCAACTCGCGGGCGCTGGATGGCGTGAACGGCTGCTTCTTGGCGTCGTAGACCTCGGCACCGAGCGCAAGCGCCAGCTTGTCGGCGGTGGAAATCATGTCGCGCATCGCTTCGGCGGCGCGCATCGGTCCGGGCAGCACCATGAATAGCGTCAGGCCGGGGGTCTGGAAATCTTCGGCGGCGGCGGGATCGAGATGACCGGGCTTGAGCAGGCTGGCAACGCTGAACACGACCTCGTTCTTCGTCATCCGGTGATAAATCTGGCGCGCGCCGTAGACCAGACGCTGATCGGCCAGCGCGGCGTGCAGTTCAAGACCGGACATTGGCTGGCCGGTCGGCTGGGCGATCAGCAGCGACACGATCTTCTGGACCTGCGGCTTGGCTTCAACGGCCGCCGCGACCGGTGCCGGCCTGGTCGCCACCACCGGCCGGGCGACCGCCGGATTCAGGCTCGGCCCGCGAGCCGGCACCGGCGGCGGCGGGGCTTCTTCCTCGTCACCCGCCAGATCGAAGCGCGGCTCGACCCGGCGCGCCTTGCCGACCCCGAATTCGTCGAACTGCTGGCCTTCAGCACCGAAGATGTCGAGCTGGCGCGCACGCGGCGTGGCCTCGGGCTCATCAACGTCATGACTCATCGCCCGGCGATCGCGGCGCGACAGCACGTACACCGCGATGACCGCGATGACCGCGAAAATCAGCAACGCCCACTGCAATGGACTCATCGTTTCGCCTTATGGACCCGGAACCACCACGCTTGGGCCGACCGCCGTGCGCGGGCTCAAAGCGCCTGCGCTTCCGCTGCTTCTTCCGGCGCGCCGACCAGTGCCACGGCCTGCTGCACGTCGACGCTGACCAGGCGGGAAACGCCCGGCTCCTGCATCGTCACGCCATGAAGGTGCTCGGCCAGCTCCATCGTGATCTTGTTGTGAGTAATGATAATGAATTGAACGCCCTGCGACATTTCCTTGACCACTTCGCAGAAGCGGCCGACGTTGGCGTCATCGAGCGGCGCGTCGACTTCGTCCATCAGACAGAACGGCGCGGGATTGAGCTGGAACAGCGCCAGCAGCAGGGCCACGGCGGTCATCGCCTTTTCACCGCCTGATAACAACTGAATCGTCGAATTGCGCTTGCCCGGCGGCCGCGCCATGACTTTCACGCCACGGTTCAACACGGTGGCCGATTCGCCTTCCGGGGCGTCGCCGGTCAGTTCCAGATAGGCCTCGCCGCCGCCGAACAGCTGCGGGAAGCGCGCCTTGAAGATCTCGTTGACCTGATCGAACGTGGTCTTGAAGCGGTCGGTGGTTTCGCGATCGAGCTGAGCCATCGCGTCTTCGAGCGTAGTCAACGCATTGCTGACATCGGCGTGCTGGGTGTCGATGTAGGCGGCGCGCTCGCGACCTTCTTCCAGTTCCTGGATCGCGGCGAGGTTGATCGCACCCAGACGGTCGATGCGGCGGCCGATGGCACCGAGCTTTTCTTCCCACAGCTCGATCGGCAGATTGCCGTTGGCATCCGGCGTCAGGTATTCGGCCAGTTCTTCGCGGCTGAAACCGGTTTCGGCGAACTGGCTTTCCGCGACTTCGCGGCGCGCGCGGAGGTTCTCGAATTCCAGCTTTGCGCCCTGCAAGCGCTCCTGGGCGGCTTCCTTGCGGGTTTCAGCGACGCGCAGGGCGCGAACGCTTTCGTTCTGCGCGGCCTCAGTGGCAGTCAGCGTTTCGCGCGCAACCCGCAGGCGCTCGCGGGCGACACCGACCGCTGCCCTCGCCGCTTCGACTTCGGCGGTCTTGGCGACGATCGGCGCATCCAGCTCTTCGCCGGCCACGCGCCGCGATTCCAGCGCATCGACCAGCGCTTCACGCTGCTCGGCCAGCGAATGCAGGGCCTGATTGGCAGCGGCCAGCGCGCTGTTCTGGGTGGCGAGGTGAATCTGCGCCTGATTGCGCTGCTGACCGGCCTGCGCCTGCGCGGACCGGGCCTGATGGAGCGTTTCGCGGCTTAAAGTGAGCAGACGGCTGCGCTCGGCGCGCTCGTTGCGCAGGCGTTCGGCGCTGTCTTCGAGATCGTCTAGCCGCGCGCGCGCTTCTTCCAGTTCCTCGGCCTGCTGCTGGCGCTGCGCTGCCAGCATTTCCAGCTCCTGGCTCAGGGAGCGAATGCGGTTCTCGGTCTGCTCCAGCCGCACGGCCTGAGCCTGCCGATGCGCCAGCCGCTGGCCGTGACGGCTGCGGGTCTGGTCGAAGCGCGCCACGACGGCGCGTCGCTCGTTGTCGAGCTGCACGCGGCGGGTGTTCATCTCGGTCAGCTGCTGCTCGCCGGTGCGAACCTTGACCGTCAGTTCCTCGACCGATGCCTTCAACTGCTTGAGCAGCAGACCGCGAGCGATGACGCCGCTGTGCTGCGGATCGAGCTTCGGATAGCGAATCCAGGCCCGGCCGCGCCAGACGCCATCGGCGGTGATCACCGATTCGCCAGCCGGCAGACTCATGGCGATGCGGGCGGCTTCATCGGCGGAAGCGGCGGCGTGGACGCCGGACAGCCAGTCGATCACTGCGGCCGGGCCGGTTACCCGAGCAGCCAGCGTGCCGTCCAGACCCGAAGTGCTCTGTTCGGCATGCAGCAGGGTCGCACCGGATTTGGGGCCGGATGGCGTCTGCGCCGACAGCCAGTCCGGCAGCAGCGGCGCTTGTAGCAGGCCACTCAATACGTGCTCGACGGCGGCTTCCCAGCCGGCTTCAACCGCCAGCGCCGAGTTCAGACGCGGCAGATTCGCCCAGCCGTTGCTGCGCAGCCAGTGACCGAGGTCGGCATCGTCCTCGCGAAGTGCGGCCTGTTGCAGGGTTTCCAGCGACGCCTGACGACCGCGCGCGCTTTGCAGCGCCTGCCGCGCTTCGTGCAGGCCGGCTTCGACGGCGTTGCGCTGCTCGCGCGCCGCTTGCAACTCGGCGTCGGCGTCCTGCAATCGGGTCTGGGCTTCGGCAAGCTCCTCATCGAGCGTTGCCAGTTCGATGTCGACTTCGTTCAGCGAGTCGCGGATCGGCGAGGAATCGAGCGCGCCGCGTTCACCGGTCATCCGCCGCAGCCGTTCCTCGAGCTGCTGAAGCCCGCGCTCCTGGCTCTGCACGCGAACCCGCTCGCCTTCGGCCGCCAGCATCGGTGCTTGCGCGCGCTGCGAGAATTCTTCCCAGCGGCTCTGCTGCTCGGAAACCTGCGCTTCGGCGGTTGCCAGTGACTCCTGCTGCTCCTGCTCGCGGGCTTCGGCTTCGCTGGCGCGGGCTTGCGCAGCGGCGGCGGCCTGCGTCAGAGACTGATGACGCAACTGTTCCTGATCGCGACGGCGGGTCAGCTCGAACAACTGCGCTTCCAGCTGTTCGAGTTCCCGCACCCGCAGGTTCTTCAGTTCCCGGGCGTGGGCGAGGTTCTGCTCGTGGCGGGCCAGCGTGCTTTCGGTTTCGAAGACCTGCGCTTGTTCGGCGTTGAGCAGATTGCCGGCTTCGCGCAAGCGGGCGTCGGCAGCATCGCGCGCCGCTTCGGCGTTGACCACCGCCGCGCGGGCTTCATCCAGCGCGTCATCAAGGGCGACGATGGAAGCTTCCTGCGACGCGCCCTGCGCTTCCAGCGCGCGCAGCCGCAGCAATAGCACCTCCGCTTTCAGTTGCCGCTCTTCCTCCTTGAATTGCTTGTACTTTTCGGCATTGGCGGCCTGCTTGGCCAACACTTCGAGGCGCGCGCGAAGTTCGCCTTGCAAGTCGTTGAGCCGGCTCAGATTTTCGCGGGTCTGCTTGATACGGGACTCGGTTTCGCGGCGGCGCTCCTTGTACTTGGAAATGCCGGCCGCTTCTTCGAGCAACTGCCGCAGTTCCTCGGGCTTGGCCTCGACCATCCGGGACACCATGCCCTGCTCGATGATCGCGTACTGGTTCTTGCCGCCAAGGCCGGTGCCGAGGAACAGATCGGTGACGTCGCGCTTCAGGCACTTGGTGCCGTTGAGAAAATACTGGCTGCCGCCGTCGCGGGTCAGTTCGCGCTTGACGGCCAGTTCGGCATAGGCGGCAAACGGCCCGGTGACCTGGAAATCACTGTTATCGAAAGTCAGCTCGACACTGGCGCGGCCGGCCGGCTTGCGGCTGCGCGAGCCGTTGAAGATCACGTCCTCGGAATCGGCACCGCGCAGGTTCTTGATGCTGGCTTCACCCAGCACCCAGCGCACGGCGTCGATCAGGTTCGACTTGCCGCAGCCGTTCGGGCCCACGACCGAGGTCAGCCGCGACGGCAATGGCAGGCTGGTCGGGTCGACAAAGGACTTGAACCCGGCGAGTTTGATTCCGGAAAGACGCATGTACGGTGAGGGCTTCGGGAGGCTGGACGAGGCAGTCGCCCGTCGCGGAAGGGCCACAGTTTAAGGGATGACCGCCGGGTTGCAGACCGTGGCTGCGATCCGGCACGTCGGCAACGGCTGTCATTTGAGACAATACCGCCGTCAATTTCCCTCGAACCTCTTGAAGCATGTCCACCAAGCCATCGAAAGCGCTGGAAAATTTCCCCAATCCGAACCCCGGCCGCGATTTCCTGATCCGCATGCGGATGCCGGAATTCACCTGCCTGTGTCCGAAGACCGGCCAGCCCGATTTCGCGACCTTGTACCTGGAGTACATCCCGGAAGCGCTGTGCGTGGAGCTTAAGTCGCTGAAGCTGTACCTGTGGAGCTACCGCGATGAAGGCGCGTTCCACGAAGCGGTGACCAATCGTCTGCTCGATGATCTGGTCGCGGTCACGCAGCCGCGCTTCATGCGTCTGACCGCCGACTGGTACGTGCGCGGCGGCATCTACACCCATGTGACGGTCGAGCACCGCGCGCCGGGCTGGGCACCGGCCTTCGCCGACAGCGTGCAACTGCCGCCGGCGATGTGGCAGGGCTTCCAGGGGCACTGATATCTGTGAAAACCGCTGAAACGAGGCTTGGCAGCCTCGTTTCAGCCGCTTTCAGCAGCGCTCAGGCCGCTTTCGCGAGATCTTCGCGCGGCGACACGATCACCAGCACATCGTGCGTGGCCTTGTCGAGGATGCGTTCAGCGGTGTCGCCCAGCAGCGAGCCGGCCAGCGAACGCTTGCCCAGCGAGCCGATCACGATCACCGGGCCGTCGAGATTGCGTGCCACCTCCACCAGCAGGTCTTCCGGGGAGCCCTCGGCAGCGTGCGCCTTGGCGCGCGGGATGTCGGCGAAGAACGCAAGGTCGACCGCATCCACCGCATGCAGGCGGCTCGGGTAGGCGTTGACGACATGCAGTTCGGCACCCGAAACCTCGCAGATGCCGCGCGCGTGGCGAATCACGTCCTTCATGAACTGCTGGTGCTGCTCGCTCTTGTCGTGCAGGTCGACGGCGGCAATCAGCGTTTTCGGCGTCGACGGGCTGTCTTCCTTGATGAACAGGATCGGGCAGTCGGCGCTGCGCAGCAGGGTCCAGTCACTGGTTTTGGCGATGCGCCGTCGCAGCGCACTCTGCGGATTCATCGCCTTGACGATCATTTCCGCGCCCCAGCGGCGCGCGGCCGGCGCGATGGCCTCGCTCCACTCTTCGGCGATTTCCGCTTCGGTGGTGACCGGCACGCCGGCATCGCGGGCCGGCCTGGCGATCACGTCCAGCCACAACCGCAGCCGGTCGGTTTCCGCCTGTTTGAGGTTTTCGGCGTTGTCGTTGGACAGCTTCGGCAGCGGGACCGTGGCATAGAGATGCAAGGCCGCACCGAGGTGCTTGGCACCATCGGCCACCCGCCCGAGCGCCTTCTGGTGGTTGCTGGTGGGGTCCACCACGTACATGATTTTCTTGAATGATTTCATTGTTCTCGTCTCCTCCGGTTGCACCGTGCGAGTTTTCTGGAATTGCCCTGCTTGCCCCAAGCGCGGGTCCGCAACATCCATGAAATGAAGATCAGGTCCTGTGCTGTTGTCGTGGCTTCCGAACGCGCGTTGTTCCGGTATAAGCCTGCGCAAGCGGAAAGACAATCAGGCTGGATTTCGCCTCGCGCTGCACCCGTGTTCGGGGACAATGACGCGCCCCTTTCGTGCTTGACGAACGAGTTTTAGAAGCCCATGCCTGCCGCCCCTGTACCGGATATGCCGTATCGCGGCCGCTTCGCGCCGACGCCGTCCGGCCCCTTGCATCTGGGCTCGCTGGTCACGGCACTGGCGAGCTATCTGGCGGCGCGGCATGCCGGCGGCGCGTGGCTGCTGAGAGTTGACGATATCGACGGCCCGCGTTGCCGCCCCGAGCATGCCGACACCATCCTGCAGCAGCTCGATGCCCACGGCCTGCACTGGGATGAGGCGGTGCGTTATCAGTCGCAGCACGAAGGGGACTACCAAGCCGCTTTCGACACGCTGCGCGATCAGGGGCGCTGCTATCGCTGCATCTGCACGCGGGCGCGGCTCGCGGAAACCTCGCAGCCCGGCGTCGACGGCCCGGTTTATGCCGGCACCTGCCGCGATACCGGCCACGCACGGGTGGATTCCGCCTGGCGGCTGCGTGTGCCGCACCAAGCGATTGCGCTGGACGACCGCATTCATGGCCGGATCGAACGCGATCTGGCCCATGACATCGGCGATTTCGTCATCCGCCGGGCCGATGGCCGCATCGGCTACCAGTTGGCGAGTGTCGTCGACGAGCAGCAGCAGGGCATCACCGATCTGGTGCGCGGTGCCGATCTGATCGGTTCGAGCCTGCGTCAGAAGTATCTGATGCAGCATTTCGGCTTTGCGGTGCCGGGCTTCCTGCACATTCCGGTGCTGCTCGATGGCTTCGGCAACAAGCTCAGCAAGCAGAACCATGCAACGCCGATCCACGGCGCCGCTGCCGCCCAGAACCTGATCCGCGGCTTGAATCTGCTCGGTCAGGCGGCCTTTGCTGCGGATTGGCACGGCCGGGTCGACGAAATCCTGGCGCGGGCGGTGCGCAACTGGAATCCGGCGCTGATTCCTAGGCGTCTGGGCCTGCCCGCCTGAATCCCGAAAGCGGTTCGCACCGTACGGTCAAGGATTGATGCGCTGCGATGGTGCTGCACATCAAGGTCTGGCATTCTTGGCGCACCGCAACATAGTGAACCGCATGAACGATATTCGCGTCATCAAGAAGTATCCGAATCGTCGGCTCTACGACACCAACGTCAGCCGCTACATCACGCTCGAAGAAGTGCGGCAGCTGGTGTTGAGCAATGTCCGGTTCCGGGTCGAAGACAAGCGCAGCAAGGAAGACATCACGCGGAGCATCCTGCTGCAGGTGATTTCCGAGCAGGAAGAAGGCGGCAATCCGATCTTCAGCTCGGAACTGCTGACCCACATCATCCGTTTCTACGGCGATCCGATGCAGCCGAGCATCAGCCGCTATCTGGAAATGTCGCTGCAATTGTTCCTGCAGCAACAGAGCCATTTCAGCGAGCAGCTCAAGGAATTGCTCGGCCAGGCCCAGCAGCCGGTACAGCGTCTGAAGGATCTGGCTGAACGCCAGGTGCCGATCTGGCGCACGGTGCGCAAGGAATTCCTCAAGAACCTGTCGCGTGCCAAGGCGGCCAAGACCGGTCGCGAGAAAAGCGGCACGGAACTTGATTCCTGAACAGGTGAGCGTCGGAAAGCCGGCAGTCCAGGTCGGCAGCGATCCATCAAGATTTTTGACGCATCCGTCAAAATAATTAACTACTCGGCAAGTCTTTGATTTAACAGGGATATCCAGAAAATCTCGGATTGACAGTCAACAGGTCGATATTTATACTGCACTGCAACATCATCCGAACAAACAAAAGGCGCAGCGAACATTATTATTCTTGTCTGCGCCTTGAACGTCTCCTCCAGAAAGGCCTAGCGCCTTTCTCGCACCTTGCCCCCTGTTTCAGGGGGTTTTTTTTGTCTTTATTCTTGTTTTTATGAGTATTTCTTGACCGCCGGGCGAGTTTGAATGAACTCGGAAGGGCTTACAAGCAGGATGAACGGTCAAGCTTGCATCGAAACTGACGAACTGACCGACGGCTTCACAGCCGCCGGTCAGCGCCGATGCTTCAGGCGACGTCGACGGCCTTCATCGACAGGCGGATGCGGCCCTGCTTGTCGATTTCCAACACCTTGACTCTCACGGTCTGGCCTTCGCTGAGTTCTTCCGACACGTTCTCGACGCGCTTTTCGGAGATCTGCGAGATGTGCACGAGGCCGTCCTTGCCCGGCAGGATGGTCACGAAAGCGCCGAAATCCATCAGCTTGGCAACCTTGCCTTCATAGACTTCGCCGACCTGCACTTCGCGGGTCAGCGCTTCGATGCGGGCGATCGCAGCCTTCGCGGCATCGCCGTCGATGGCAGCGATGCGAATCGTGCCGTCGTCGTCGATGTCGATCGAGGTGCCGGTTTCTTCGGTGATCGAACGGATGGTGACGCCGCCCTTGCCGATGATGTCGCGAATCTTGTCCGGGTGAATCTTGATCGTGGTGATGCGCGGTGCAAATTCGGACATCTCCGAACGCGGCTTGGCGATCGTTGCCGTCATCGACTCCAAGATGTGCAGACGGCCGGCGCGGGCCTGTTCCAGCGCCTGCTTCATGATCTCGCCGGTGATGCCGGTGATCTTGATGTCCATCTGCAGCGCGGTCACGCCGGCAGTGGTGCCGATGACCTTGAAATCCATGTCGCCGAGATGATCTTCGTCGCCGAGAATGTCGGTCAGCACGGCCCAGCGATCGCCTTCCTTGATCAGACCCATCGCGACACCGGCCACCGGCGCCTTGATCGGCACGCCCGCGTCCATCAGCGCCAGGCTGGCCGCACAGGCGGACGCCATCGACGAGGAACCGTTCGATTCGGTGACTTCAGCAACCACGCGAACGACGTACGGGAAATCCTTGACCAGATCCGGCATCACGGCGGCAACGCCGCGCTTGGCCAGACGGCCGTGGCCGATTTCGCGGCGCTTCGGCGCGTTGAGACGGCCGGTTTCGCCGACGCAATACGGAGGGAAGTTGTAGTGCAGCATGAACTGGTCGCGCGATTCGCCTTGCAGGTTCTCGATCAGCTGAGAATCCTTGCCGGTACCGAGCGTGACCACGCCGATGACCTGGGTTTCGCCACGGGTGAACACGGCCGAACCATGGGTGCGCGGCAGGATGCCGACGCCCATGTCGAGACGGCGCACGGTGGCGTTGTCGCGGCCGTCGATACGCGGGGCGCCCGACAGGATGCGATCACGGACCACGGCGTATTCGAGATCGCCGAACGCGGTCTTGACCTTGGCGGCTTCGAACTTCGGCGCATCACCCGAAGCGAGTGCTGCGACAGCGGCATCACGGACGGCGCGAACGGCGTCCTGGCGGGCCTTCTTGTCGGTGATCGCATAGGCAGTGGTGACGTCGCCGGTGTAGGCGGCCAGCGCGCCGGTCAGATCGGCGTTGGCGGCGGCCGGCTTCCACTCCGAGCGCGGCTTGCCACACTCGGCAACCAGTTCGTTGATCGCGGTGATCGCGGCCTGCATCTGCTGGTGACCGAACAGCACGGCACCGAGCATCACTTCTTCCGACAACTGCTGGGCTTCGGATTCGACCATCAGCACGGCGTCGGCAGTGCCGGCGACGACCAGATCGAGCTTCGAGTCTTCGAGCTGCTTGTGGGTCGGATTCAGCACGTAGGCGCCGTCGATGTAGCCAACGCGCGCTGCACCGATCGGACCCTGGAATGGCACGCCGGCGAGCGACATGGCGCAGGACGCGCCGATCAGTGCCGGGATGTCGCCGTCGATCTGCGGATTCGACGACATCACCATCGCAACGACCTGAATCTCGTTGTAATAGCCTTCCGGGAACAGTGGCCGCATCGGCCGGTCGATCAGGCGCGAGGTCAGCGTTTCCTTCTCGGTCGGACGGCCTTCGCGCTTGAAGAAACCACCCGGAATACGGCCACCCGCGTAGGTGCGCTCCATGTAATCGACGGTCAGCGGGAAGAAGTCCTGACCTTCCTTTGCCACCGATTTCGCCACCACGGTGACCATGACCACAGTCTGATCGACGGTGACGATGACTGCTGCGCTCGCCTGACGGGCGATGGCACCAGTTTCGAGGGTGACGGTGTGGGCACCGTACTGGAATGATTTCTTGATGGGCGCTACGGGATAGACCATGTTGGACTCTGTCGAACTCGGGAAGGGAACAGCGAGACCGCGTCGGCTTTTTAGCGACGCAGACCGAGTTCGGCGATCAGCTTGGAGTAACGGGCTTCGTCTTCGCGCTTCAGGTAATCGAGCAGCTTGCGGCGCTGGTTGACCATCATGGTCAGGCCGCGGCGCGAGTGATGATCCTTCTTGTTGGCTTCGAAGTGCGGCTGAAGGGTTTTCAGACGCTCGGTGATCAGAGCCACCTGCACTTCCGGCGAACCGGTATCACCCTTGGCGCGGGCAAACTTCGAGACAACAACGGACTTCTGTTCAACGGAAAGGGACATCGTCAAGCTCCAAGGATGATTTTTACGGTTTTGTAAGCCCGCTAGTGTAACGGCGGTAACCAAGCGCGACAACCGGCGCGCTCACTGGCGTCTAGGTGAAAACGTCGCCGCCAGCATTTCTTCGGACGGCTCGGGGCCGATCCAGCGTTTCGATCCCACGCGGAGGTTGGCTTTTACTTCGGCAATGCTGCACGCCAGACCGTGCGAGCCATAGACGATCACTTCGCCAGGTTCAGCCTGCAGATACGGTCCGCATTCCAGACCGCGGCGCAGACGCGCAGCATCGAAGTCATCGACATCCAGCCGCCGCCAGTCGCCCAATGCCGCTGACAAGGGCATCAGCAGGCCGTTCAGGCGCTCGACGTTGAAATTGCAGGCATGAAGATCGGCCATGGTGACCATCTTCACCTGCTTGAACGGGCCGGTTTCCATGCGCCGCAGGCCGATCAGGTGGGCGCGCTGTCCGAGCAGCGCGGCGAGGTCTTCGCCGAGGGTGCGGATGTAGGTGCCTTTCGAGCAGAACACTTCGAAGGAAAAGCCGGATGCGTCGACATCGAGCAGTTTCAACTCGTGGATGGTCACGCGGCGCGGCGCGCGATCGACTTCCACGCCTTCGCGGGCCAGTTCGTACAGGTGGCGCCCGGCCTGCTTGATCGCCGAATACATCGGCGGAATCTGTTCGATCTCGCCCGTCAGATTCAGCAACGCGGCTTCGATTTGCTCGCGGGTTACTGACGATGCATCGGAAGTGGCGATCACCTCGCCTTCCGGATCGCCGGTCGTGGTCTGCGCGCCGAGCAGCACCTGCGCCTGGTAGCGCTTGTCCGATTCGAGCAGGAAACCGCCGAGCTTGGTCGCCTGCCCGAAGCAGATCGGCAGCAGGCCGGTCGCGAACGGATCGAGACTGCCGGTATGCCCTGCCTTCTCGGCGTCATAAAGACGCCGGACTTGCTGCAGGACGTTGTTGGAACTGACGCCGGCCGGCTTGTCGAGCAACAAAAAGCCGTCGATCAGCGTGCGTTCACGATGCTGGCGGCTCATCGCTACCGGTCTCGCTGCTGGCCGCCTCGCCGCTGAGCTTGTCGTTGGCGATCGCCGTGCGGATCAGGCTGCCGACCCGATCAGCATCGCGCAACGCCATGTCGGCCGAGAAATGCAGGGTCGGCACATGGCGGATGCGCAGGCGATCGACCAGCAGATGGCGCAGGCGACCCGCAGCGCCGTTCAAGGCCTTGACTGCCTGCTTGAGCTCGTCATCGGTACCGAGCTGGCTGACCGATACCTTGGCATTGCGAACATCCTGGGCGACGACCACATCGGTGATCGTCAGCCCGTTGATGCGCGGATCGGTCAGCTCGGTGCGGATCAACTCCGACAACTCGCGCTGGAGTTGGGAGTTGATCCGCAGGGTACGGGAATACTCTCTCGGCACTAGGCGCTCATGCCTCCGCCTTCACGGTGCGCTTGACCTGGATGCGGTCGAAGCACTCGATCTGGTCGCCGGCCTTGACGTCGTTGTAGTTCTTCACGCCGATGCCGCACTCGGTGCCGACGATGACCTTGCCGACGTCGTCCTTGTGACGGCGCAGCGATTCCAGTTCGCCTTCGAAGATGACCACGTTCGAGCGCAGCACACGAATCGGCAGGCCGCGACGGACTTCGCCGTCCATGACCAGACAGCCAGCAATCGCGCCGAACTTCGAGGAACGGAACACGTCGCGAACCTGTGCGGTGCCGACGATCTGCTCGCGCGTCTCGGTGCCGAGCAAGCCACCGATGGCGTCGGACACGTCGTCCAGCACGTCGTAGATGATCGAGTAGTAGCGAACGTCGAGTCCGGTGTCCTGGATGCGACGACGGGCAACGCTGTCGGCGCGGACATTGAAGCCGATGATGATCGCGCGGGAGGCCAGCGCCAGATCAACGTCGGACTCGCTGATGCCGCCGATCGAGCTCGATACCACGGTGACCTTGACCTCGGCACTCGGCAGCTTGCGCAGCGATTCGGCCAGCGCTTCCGCCGATCCCTGCACATCGGCCTTGATCATCAGGTTCAGCGACTTCTGCTCCGCCGAGCCATCGCCCATGCGCGCAAACACCTGATCCATGCGCACCGCCTGATTCGAGGCGAGTTTCGCTTCACGCTGCTTGGACTCACGCAGGATGGTCAGTTCGCGGGCCTTGCGTTCATCAGCCACGACCACGATGTCGTCACCGGCATCCGGCGCACCGGACAGACCAAGCACGGCGACCGGAATCGACGGTCCGACTTCCTTCACCGGCTGGCCGGCCTCGTTGAACATGGCCCGGACGCGGCCGTAATGAGCGCCGGAAATGATCACATCGCCCTGACGCAGGGTGCCGGCGCGAACCAGCACGGTGGCTACCGGACCGCGACCCTTTTCGATCGAGGCTTCGACGATGGTGCCGCGCGCCATGGTGTCGATCGGTGCCTTGAGTTCGAGCACTTCAGCCTGCAGCAGGATGGCATCGAGCAGGTCGTCGATACCGGCGCCGGAAACCGACGACACGCCGACCACCTGCACTTCACCGCCGAAATCTTCGGCAACCAGTTCTTCCTTCAGCAACTCGGTCTTGACGCGGGCGACATCGGCGTCCGGCTTGTCGATCTTGGTGATCGCGACGATGACCGGCGCACCGGCCGCTTTCGCGTGCTGGATCGCTTCCTTGGTCTGCGGCATGACGCCGTCGTCGCCCGCCACGATCAGGATCACGATGTCGGTCAGCTGCGCGCCACGGGCACGCATGCGAGTAAACGCGGCATGGCCGGGCGTATCGAGGAAGGTGATGACACCCTTCTTGGTCGCGACGTGATAGGCGCCGATGTGCTGGGTGATGCCACCCGCTTCGCCTGCGGCAACGCGGGTCTTGCGAATGTAATCGAGCAAGGAAGTCTTGCCGTGATCGACGTGGCCCATGATGGTGACCACCGGCGGACGCGGCAGCGAAGTCGACTGCTGCACTTCGCCGGTTGCCGCCGTCATCAGGCCGTCTTCGACATCGCTGTCCTTGACGAGGCGGATCTTGTGACCCATTTCCTCCACCATCAGTGCCGCCGTGTCCTGGTCGATGATCTGGTTGATCGTCGCCATCAGGCCGTTCTTCATCATCACCTTGATGAGTTCGGTGGCCTTGACCGCCATGCGATTGGCCAGCTCGGCAACGGTGATCGCTTCCGGCACTTCCACTTCACGCACCACCGGTGCGGTCGGACGCTCGAAGGTGTGGGCGTTGTCGACATGAATCTGCCCGCTTGGCTTGCGCTTGGTCTTCTTGTCGCGCTTGCCGCCCTTGCCGGCAGCCAGATGCAGTTCACGACCGCGATCACCGCCGCCACCGGCGCGATCCTTGTCGCGATCAGCACGTTCCGGCTTCTTGGCGGCAGCGGCGGCCGGCGGCGTCGGAGCTGGTGTCGGGATGATCTTGACTTCGGTCGCGCGGCGCAGGTTTTCGGCCGCGCGGCGGCGCGAGGACTCGGCGTCCATGCGGGCGCGATAAATCGGATCGGTGCGCATCCGCTCGGCTTCGGCGGTCTTGACGCGATCCGCTTCCTCGGCGACAGCGCGAACTTTTGCGGCTTCCTCGTCGCGAACCAGGCGCGCGGCGTCTTCGGCTGCCGTACGCGCGGCAGTCGCGGCATCGGCTGCGCTTTCAATGCTCGCCGGCTCGGCCGGATTCGCGGCCATCGGCTCGGCATGGTCGACCGCTGCGACAGCGGCGACCGTTTCGATTTCGGCAGACGGCGTCGCAAGCGGTGGCGCGGCGACAGCAGCCGGCGCGGCTTCGGTCGCTTCGACTTCGTCACTCTTCAAATAGGTGCGACGCTTGCGGACTTCGATGCTGACCGTCTTGGTCGGCGCGCCGCGACCACCGCCGAGCTTGAGTTCGGTGGTTTCCTTGCGCTTGATCGAAATGCGGCTAGCGGCACCGAGCGTGGACGGCGCGCCCGGCGACGCCGGCATGCGCGACATCTTCTGCAGGTGCTGCAACAGGGCGATCTTGTCCGAGGGACTGATCGGGGAATCGGCGCTGGCTACGGCTACGCCGGCATCCCTGAGCTGCGTCAGCATTTCAGGAACCGGCTTGCGCAGCTCGGCGGCGAGGTCCAACACGGTAAGGCTGCTCATCGGCGCGCTCCGGATGTGGTTCAGGCCTTGTGCGACTCAAGGCCACGGGCGGTCATGATCAACCGGGCCGCGACGTCTTCGTCCATCGGCACTTTTTCTGTCAGCTCATCGGTCGCAAGATCGGCGAGATCGTCGCGCGTCACCACGCCGGCTGCGGCGAGGCGATACGCGAGGTCTTCATCGACACCCGGAACAGCAAGCAAATCCTCCGCAGGCTGCACGGATGCAGCCTGTTCGGCCTTGGCCAGCGCGCGCGTCAGCAATACGTCCTTGGCGCGGGTCCGCAACTCTTCGACGATCTGTTCGTCGAATTCCTCGATATCGAGCAGTTCCTCGTCCGGCACGTAGGCGATTTCTTCCAGCGAAGCGAAGCCTTCCTGCACCAGGATCAGCGCCACTTCGGCATCGACTTCCAGCGCTTCCATGAACATTGCCTGGACGCCCTGGTTTTCCTGTTCCTTCTTCGATTCCGCTTCGGCAGCGGTCATCACGTTCAGGGTCCAGCCGGTCAATTCCGACGCCAGCCGCACGTTCTGGCCGCCCCGACCGATGGCCTGGGCAAGCTTGTCTTCGGCAACGGCGATCGACATGGCATGGGAATCCTCATCGACGATGATCGACTCCACTTCGGCCGGTGCCATGGCATTGATGACAAACTGGGCGATGTTGTCGTCCCAGGGCACGATGTCGACACGCTCGCCTGCGAGTTCGTTGGACACGCTCTGCACGCGCGAACCGCGCATGCCGACGCAAGCACCGACCGGGTCGATACGCTTGTCCTTGGCCTGCACGGCGATCTTGGCGCGCAGGCCGGGGTCACGGGCAGCGCCCTTGATCTCGATGAGACCCTGGGCGATTTCCGGCACTTCGAGCTTGAACAGCTCGATCAGGAATTTCGGCGCCGTGCGGCTCAGGAACAACTGCGGGCCTCGGATCTGCGGGCTGACTTCGTAGAGATAGCCGCGCACGCGGTCGCCCGGACGTACTGGTTCGCGCGGGATGCCCTGATCGCGCGGGATGATCGCTTCCGTGGTGCCGCCGAGGTCGACGATGATCGCGCCGCGCTCGATACGCTTCACGAGACCGGTCATCAATTCGCCGACACGATCGGCGTAGGAGTCGACGATGCGAGCGCGTTCGGCATCCCGCACGCGCTGGAAAATGACCTGCTTGGCCTTCTGGGCACCGATGCGGCCGAACTCGATCGACGGCAGCGGTTCTTCGCGGACATCGCCGGGCACGGCATCGGGCTGGGTTTCCTGGGCACGGGCCAACAGGATCTGGCGCAGCGGCGTTTCGAAGTTCTCGTCTTCATCATCGACGATGGTCCAGCGACGAAAGGTTTCGTAATCGCCGGTATCGCGCTGGATGGTGACGCGGATATCCCACTCCGAGCCGTAATGTTCCTTGCTCGCTGAAGCGAGCGCAGCTTCCAGCGCCTGAAAGATGATTTCCTTCTCGACGCCCTTTTCATTGGAGACGACATCCACCATGAGCAATACGTTCTTGTTCATGAACCCGTCTTCTCCTTGTCAAAGTTCGGAACCAGCTTCGCCTTGTCGATATCGGCGAGCGGCAATGTGATGACACCATCGGCAGTCTCGATCGAGACTTCGTCATCGGTCGAATCCAGCAGCACACCCTGGAAACGACGACGACCCGCTACCGGCGCCAGCGTTTGTATTTTTGCAACTTCGCCCTTGAAGCGGCGATAGTGTTCAGGCTTGACCAGCGGCCGATCAAGACCAGGGGACGAGATTTCGAGCCGATAGGCCTGGGTGATCACATCCTCGACATCAAGCGTTGCCGCCACTTCGCGGCTGACCTTTTCGCAGTCATCCAGGCCGATGCCGTCGGGGCCGTCGATGAACAGGCGCAACATGCCGGAGCCGTCGCGCGGGCTGTATTCCAGCAGCACAATCTCGTAGCCGATGGCGTTCACCACCGGCTCCAGCAATTCGATCAAGCGATCTCGCAGCACCCAGCGTCCTCGTCCAGACCGCGTTGGAACACGGCCGAAAATTCTGAAAAAACCAATAAAAAAGGCCCACATGGGGCCCGAATACAGCGTGCAACCTGAATTGGTAGCGGGGGCAGGATTCGAACCTACGACCTTCGGGTTATGAGCCCGACGAGCTGCCAGACTGCTCCACCCCGCACCGTTCAGTTGACTAGTATAGCGACTCGATAACCCTCAAGCAACGCTTATTTCTGTTTTCGGCTGAATGATTCGTTTGACTGATTCATTCGCTTGTTGTTGGTGCCGACGCCGAGACTCGAACTCGGACGACTTTCGCCGCTACCACCTCAAGGTAGTGCGTCTACCAATTCCGCCACGTCGGCTTTTACTGCTTCAAACCACTGCTGCAGAACCAATCAGCAGCGCGTCGCACAGTTTACTGCGGAACTTGCGGTTTGGGGGCGTTTTCTTCAGCCGCAGGTGCAGTTTCCACTGCCGGCGCTTCGGGAACCTGCGGCGCTGCATCGCCGCCGCTGGCCGCCGCCGGGGCCGCTTCAACAACCGGAGCACCCGCTGTCGGCAATTCCACCTGCGCCGGCACGATGGCTTCAGCCGCCGGAGCCGTCAGGCCATCGACGACGCTTTCGCTGTTCGAGCGGCCGTGAACGATGTAGGCCAGCGCCAGACTGAGGATGAAAAACGCAGCCGCCAGCCAGGCGGTGACGCGGGTCAGGAAGTTCGCCGAGCCGCGAGCACCGAATACCGTGCCTGACGCGCCGCTGCCGAATGCCGCGCCCGCGTCTGCGCCCTTGCCGTGCTGCATCAGCACAAGGCCGATCAGCGCTATGGACACCAGCACATGCAGGACTACCAGAATTGTGTACATGAAACTCGATCGATTGGGGGTGTCAGGCGTCGCGCGATGCGGCCAGTATCTGGGCCGACGCGCAAATCGCCAGGAATTCCGGGGCCTTGAGCGATGCGCCGCCGATCAATCCACCGTCGACGTCCTCGCAAGAGAACAGCGACGCCGCGTTGTCAGCCTTGACGCTACCGCCGTAAAGCAAGCGAACCGAATTTGCGATTTTAGCATCGTTTCCAGCGATCACGCCACGAATGAACGCGTGCGCCGCCTGCGCCTGCTCGGTGCTCGCAGTGCGCCCGGTACCGATCGCCCAGACCGGCTCATACGCGATCACTGCGTTCAGAAACGCAGCAATTCCCGCTGCCGAAATCACCGCATCAAGCTGCCGCTTGAGGACCGTCTCGGTAGCATCGGCTTCGCGTTCGGCAAGCGTTTCGCCAATGCACAGCACCGGAATCAGGCCACCGCTCTGGGCAACGACAAACTTCCGGGCCACGCAGGCATCGTCCTCGCCATACAGCGTGCGCCGTTCGGAGTGACCGACCAGCACATGGCTGCAGCCGACATCGTTGAGCATCGCGGCATCGACTTCACCAGTGAACGCCCCGGGCTTGGCCTGATCGCTCAGGTTCTGGGCACCGAGTGCGATCGGGGATGCGGCCAGATGCCGATGCGCGGCTTCCAGATAGACCGCAGGCGGGCAGACCAGCACGTCGATCGCCGGACATTCGGCGACACCGCGCACCAGGCCTTCGAGCAGGGCCGCATTGGCGGCCGAAGAGCCGTTCATTTTCCAGTTTCCTGCCACCAGATAGCCGCGCGCCATGAATCCTCCATTGTTGTCTTGATTGCGGGATGAATGTTTCAGGTAACCGCAGCCGCAGCGGCATCGCGCACCGTTGCCGCCAGTGTTTCGGCTGCCGCCATGGCAACCGCATGCTCGGTGGCTTCGACCATCACCCGCAGCACCGGCTCGGTGCCGGAGGCGCGCAGCAGCAGTCGGCCCCGCCCGATCAGGCTCGCCTCCACGGCCTTCATGGCTGCTCGCACCGCAGGATGATCGAGCAAAGGCTTGGCCTTGCCAGTCACCGGAACATTCAGCAAGACCTGCGGCAGCTTGCGCATGCCGCCGACCAGTTGCTCCAGCGTCTTGCCGCAGCTCAGCATCGCTTCCAGCACCTGAAGGGCGGTGATGATGCCATCGCCGGTGCGCGCCCGATCCAGGCAGATGGTGTGGCCGGAGGTTTCGCCGCCCAGCAAGCCGCCGCTCAAGCGCAGGCGTTCCAGCACATGACGATCGCCGACGGCGGCGCGCTCGAAGGCGATGCCATGAGCAGCGAACGCCTGCTCCAGCCCGAAATTGCTCATCACTGTGCCGACCACCGGGCCGCGCAGCATGTCCGCCCGCTGGCGCTGTCGAGCGAGCACATAAAGGATTTCGTCGCCGTCGACCGGCACCCCGTCGGCGCGCACCAGCAGGCAGCGGTCGCCATCGCCATCGAGCGCGATGCCGATGTCGGCGCGGTTGGCGATAACGGCGGCGGTCAGCGCCTCAAGATGAGTCGAACCGCAGTCTTCGTTGATGTTCAGGCCGTTCGGGCTGACGCCGATGGCGATGACCTGCGCGCCCAGCTCGTCGAAAACCTTGGGTGCCACCTTGTATGCCGCGCCGTTGGCGCAGTCGACCACCAGCTTCAGCCCGCGCAACGATTCGCCGGCAAACGCGCCCTTGCAAAACTCGATGTAGCGGCCCTGGGCGTCGTCGATGCGCCTCGCCCGCCCCATCGCTTCGGGCGGCACGCAGACCAGATCGCGCTCGAGCCAGGATTCGATTTCCTCTTCGACGGCGTCGCTGAGCTTGTCGCCCTCGCCGGAAAAGAACTTCACGCCATTGTCGAAATGCAGGTTGTGCGATGCCGAAATCACCACGCCGGCCTGCGCGCGATAGGCGCGTGTCAGGTAGGCAACGGCCGGCGTCGGCAGCGGCCCAAGCAGATAGGTTTCGACACCCGCCGCAGCGAACCCCGCTTCCAGGGCCGATTCGAACAGATAGCCGGAGCGTCGCGTGTCCTTGCCGACCAGCACCCGCGCGCCAGGCGTCCGCGCCAGCACGCAGCCGGCCGCCCAGCCAAGCTTCAAGGCGAATTCCGGGGTCATCGGTGCCTGCCCGACGCGGCCGCGGATGCCATCGGTACCGAAATAGTGTCGACTCATCGCAACATTATGACGTTCGCGCAGCGGCTTGCGCCGCCAGTCGCACGGCATGCGCGACTTTCACGGCGTCGACGGTGGCCGCAACATCGTGGCTGCGGACGATGACCGCCCCGTTCAGCACCGCAATCGACGTCGCCGCGAGCCCGCCGGCCAACCGGTCGCCGACATCGCGGCCGGTCAGTTGTCCGAGCATGCCTTTGCGCGACATGCCGACCAGAATCGGCAAGCCCAGCACTGCCAACTCCGGCAGGCGCGCCAGCAGATCGAGATTGTCGGCCAGCCGCTTGCCGAAGCCGAAGCCCGGATCAATCAGCAAGCGGCCAGCCGGGATTCCCGCGTCCAGACAGGCGGCAACCCGCTCGCGCAGGAAGGCCGTCACCTCGTCGACCACCGCCGCGTAGGCCGGCGCGTTCTGCATCGTCCGCGGTTCGCCCTGCATGTGCATCAGGCAGATCGCGGCACCTGACTCCGCCGCTGCTACCAGTGCGCCTTCCGATCGCAAGGCATTGACATCATTGATGATCATGGCCCCTGCCCGGCAGGCTTCGCGGATCACCTCGGCCTTCATGGTGTCGATCGAGATGAGGCAGTCGCTGCGGCGGTGCAGCGCTTCGATCACCGGGATCACCCGCCGGCATTCCTCGTCCGCCGAAACCGGTATCGCCCCCGGGCGGGTCGATTCGCCGCCGATGTCGATGATCCCGGCACCTTCCTCGATCATTCGCAGGGCCATCGCGAGCGCAGGCGCGACCTGATCATGACGGCCGCCGTCGGAAAACGAATCCGGCGTGACATTCAGCACGCCCATGACCACAGGGCTGGACAGATCGAGCTGACGCCCGTCGGGAAGATCGAGTTTCATGGCCTTGGAAAAGGGGCGCAAACAAAAAGGGCCGGCATCAGCCGGCCCCGTCAACCACTGGTTTCGATCAGCTCTGGCTGGCCGGCTTCGGCGTCACCGGCGGCACCACGGTGGTCGTGCTCGGCTTGCCGCTGTTCGGCGACGAAGGACGCGGACCGTCCGTCCACGAGCCAGGCGCACCCGGATCCTTGCCCTGCATGATCCGCGCGATCTGGTCGCTGTCGATCGTTTCGTACTTCATCAGCGCGTCCGACATGGCGTGCAGCTTGTCGAGATTGGCGACCAAGATTTCCTTGGCGCGGGCGTAGTTGCTGTCGATGATGTCGCGGATTTCGCGGTCGATCGCGTTGGCCGTGTCATCCGACATGTTCTTGTGCTGGGTGACGCTGCGACCCAGGAACACTTCGCCTTCGTCTTCGCTGTAGGCCAAAGGCCCGAGCTTTTCCGACAGGCCCCACTTGGTGACCATGTTGCGGGCGATGCTGGTAGCGCGCTCGATGTCGTTCGAGGCACCGGTGGTGACGCCATCCGGACCCAGGGTCAGCTCTTCGGCAATGCGGCCGCCGAACATCACGCAGATCAGGCTGTTCAGGTTCTGCTTGGAACGCGAGTGGCGATCCTCTTCCGGCAGGAACATGGTCACGCCGAGGGCACGGCCGCGCGGAATGATCGTCACCTTGTAGACCGGGTCGTGATCCGGCACGGTCAGACCGACGATGGCGTGGCCGGCTTCGTGGTACGCCGTGTTGCGCTTCTCGTCTTCGCTCATGACCATCGAGCGGCGCTCGGCACCCATGATGATCTTGTCGCGGGCGCGATCGAAATCTTCCTGACCCACCAGCCGCTTGTTGCCGCGGGCGGCAAACAGCGCCGCTTCATTGACCAGATTGGCCAGATCGGCACCGGAGAAACCCGGGGTGGCACGCGCAATGATTTCCGGCTTCACGTCGTCCGCCAGCGGCAGCGCCCGCAGATGCACCTTGACGATCTGCTCGCGGCCACGGACATCCGGCAGCGGTACGGTGACCTGACGATCAAAGCGGCCCGGACGCAGCAGCGCCGGGTCAAGCACGTCCGGACGGTTGGTGGCGGCGATGATGATGACGCCTTCATTGCCCTCGAAGCCGTCCATCTCGACCAGCAATTGGTTCAGCGTCTGCTCGCGCTCATCGTGGCCGCCGCCGAGACCGGCACCGCGATGACGACCGACGGCGTCGATTTCGTCGATGAAGATGATGCAGGGCGCGTGCTTCTTGGCCTGCTCGAACATGTCACGGACGCGGCTGGCACCGACGCCGACGAACATTTCGACAAAATCCGAACCGGAAATGGTGAAGAACGGCACGCCTGCTTCGCCGGCAATCGCCTTGGCCAGCAGGGTCTTGCCGGTACCCGGGGAGCCGACCATCAGCACGCCGCGCGGAATCTTGCCGCCGAGCTTCTGGAACTTGCCCGGATCCTTCAGGAAATCAACCAGTTCCGACACTTCCTGCTTGGCTTCCTCGACACCGGCCACGTCGTTGAACGTGATCTTCACCTGGTCGGCATTGAGCATGCGGGCGCGCGATTTGCCGAAGCTCATCGCACCGCGACCGCCGCCGCCGCCGGACTGCATCTGGCGCATGAAATAGATCCAGACACCGATCAGCAGCAGGATTGGGCCGAAGCTGAGCAGGATCTGCATCAGCAGCGGCGTTTCCTTGGGCAGCGCGCCGTCGAACTTGACCTTGTTGTCGATCAGATCCTTGATCAGGCCGCTATTGATCGTTTCCGGGCTGACCGCAGCGAAGGTCTGGCCGGTCTTGAGCTTGCCGCGAATGTTCTGGCCTTCGATCTCGGCGGAATCCACCGCGCCGGATTTGACCTGCTCGAGGAAGTCCGAATAGCCGAGTTTGGCTTGCACGCCGCTGCGCGACGAAAAGTTCTGAAAGGAAATCACCAGCACGACAGCAATGACCAACCACAGCAGCAGATTCTTGGCGAGATCGTTCAACGGAAATTCCTCGGAATTTGTGCGACACAGCAGCGTTTTGACACTACACGACCCGATGGTCACGCGCCAGCACGTAGACCTCTGGGCTGCGCTGGCGCGAAGCCTTGGGTTTGCGTACCTGCACGGTCTTGAAACGATTGCGCACCATCTTCAGAAACGCCTCCGATCCTTCGCCCTGGAACAGCTTGACCAGAAAAGCGCCCCCAGGCTTCAGACGCTGGACCGCGAAATCCAGCGCCAGTTCGCAGAGGTAGATCGAAGACGCTTGGTCAGCAACGTCGATACCCGAGATGTTGGGGGCCATGTCCGACAACACAAGGTCGGCCGAGCCTATCGGTACCAGCGATTCGAGTGCCTCCAGCACCACGTCCTCGCGGAAATCGCCGCAGATGAACTCGACGCCCGCCACCTCGTTCATCGGCAGGATGTCGAGCGCCACCAACCGACCGTTCTTACCAATCTGCGGACGCGCGTACTGACTCCAGCCGCCGGGCGCGGCCCCTAAGTCGACGACCGTCATGCCGGCCTTCAGGATCTTGTCGCGTTCCTGGATTTCCTTGAGCTTGTAGACCGCTCGCGAGCGATAGCCTTCCTTGCGGGCCAGTTGCACATAGAAATCGGCTTCGTGCTCGGCGAGCCACTGGGTGCTGCTCTTGCTGCGCGGTTTGCTCAATACAGTCTCAGAGGTAGCTGACTTTCACGACTTCGAGTTCGCGGACACCGCGCGGCGTCTGGACCTGGGCAACATCGCCCTCGACCTTGCCGATCAGTGCCCGCGCCAGCGGCGAATTCACCGAGATCAGGCCGTTCTTGATATCGGCCTCATCCTCGCCAACGATCTGATAGCGCAGTTCCTCGCCGGAATCGGCATCGACCAGCTCGACGGTGGTGCTGAACATGATCTTGCCGGTCTTCGGCAGCATGGACGGATCAACGATCTGCGCGTTCGACAGCTTCGCTTCCAGTTCGCCGATGCGACCTTCGTTGAAACCATGCTGCTCGCGAGCGGCGTGGTATTCGGCGTTTTCCTTCAGATCGCCATGGGCGCGCGCCTCCTCGACCGAAGCAATGATCTTCGGACGCAGTTCGCTCTTGCGATGGCGCAGTTCCTCGCGCAGCGCTTCGGCGCCGCGCAGGGTCATCGGGGTCTTGGTGCTCATGCGGCGATTTGCTTGTGGAGGTCCTGGAGACGGTTCACGTCGACGTGGTCAAGGTGATCCATGGCGATCGCGGCGGCGTAGGCCCCGGCGATGGTCGTGAAATAGCACAGCTTCTGGGCGATTGCAGCGGCGCGGATCGAATGCGATTCCTCGACCGACTTCTTGCCTTCGGTGGTGTTGGCGATGAACTGGATCTCGCCGTTCTTGATCATGTCGACGCAGTGCGGACGGCCTTCCTTGACCTTGTTGACGCGCTCGCAAGGCAAGCCAGCGGCGGCAATGACCTTCGCGGTGCCTTCGGTAGCGACCACGCGAAAACCCTTGGCAACCAGCAAGCGCGCGAGTTCGACGGCCTTCGCCTTGTCGGCCTCGCGGACCGACACAAAAGCCGTGCCGCTCGATGGCAGCGCCATGCCGGCGGCCAGCAGCGCCTTGTTGAAGGCTTCGCCGAAATGGACGCCGGCACCCATCACTTCGCCGGTCGAGCGCATTTCAGGCCCCAACAGCGGGTCGACCCCCGGGAACTTGGCGAACGGAAAAACGGACTCCTTGACCGAGAAGTATGGCGGCACGATTTCCTTGACCACCCCCTGGCTGGCCAATGTCTGGCCGGCCATGCAGCGTGCTGCGATCTTGGCCAGCGGCCGGCCGATCGCCTTCGACACGAACGGGCTGGTGCGCGAAGCGCGGGGATTCACTTCGAGCAGATAGACGGTTTCACCCTGAAGCGCGAACTGCGCGTTCATCAGACCGCAGACGTTCAGCGCCCGCGCCAGCTTGAACATCTGGTCGCGGATGTCGTCCTGCACCTTGGCGCTGAGCGTGTAGGCCGGCAGCGAGCAGGCCGAGTCGCCCGAGTGCACGCCGGCCTGTTCGATGTGCTCCATGATCCCGCCGATGACCACAGCCCCGGTGCCATCGGCGAGCGCGTCGACATCGACTTCGATGGCGTCGTCGAGGAAGCGATCGAGCAGCACCGGCGAGTCGTTCGACACCCTCACCGCTTCGGTCATGTAGCGCGACAGATCGGCGTCGTCATGGACGATTTCCATCGCCCGGCCGCCGAGCACGTAGCTCGGACGCACGACCAGCGGATAGCCGACCCGGGCGGCAACGGCCAGCCCCTGCTCCAGGCTGGTGGCGACACCATTCGGCGGTTGCTTGAGTTTCAGCTCATCAACCAGCTTCTGGAAGCGTTCGCGATCTTCCGCCAGGTCGATCGAGTCCGGCGACGTGCCGATGATCGGCGCACCGGCGGCTTCCAGCGCTCGCGCCAGCTTCAGCGGCGTCTGGCCACCGAACTGCACGATGACCCCGAGCGGCTTCTCCAACTCGATGATTTCCATCACGTCTTCGAAGGTCAGCGGCTCGAAGTACAGGCGATCCGAAGTGTCGTAGTCGGTCGACACGGTCTCCGGGTTGCAGTTGATCAAGATGGTTTCGAAACCGTCTTCGCGCAGCGCCATCGCGGCATGCACGCAGCAGTAATCGAACTCGATGCCCTGACCGATGCGGTTCGGGCCGCCGCCGAGCACGATGATCTTCTTGGCGTTTGTGACTGCGGCCTCGCATTCCTCGTCGTAGCTGGAATACAGGTACGCCGTCGACGACGGGAACTCGGCCGCGCAGGTATCGACGCGCTTGTAGACCGGGCGCAAGCCCAACGCGTGACGGCGGGCGCGTACCACGTCGGCCTTCACCCCGCACAGCTTGGCGATGCGGCGATCCGAGAAGCCAAGCCGCTTCCAGCTGCGCAGTTCGGCCAGCGACACGCTGGCGATCGCCGACACCGCAATTTCCGACTCGACCGAGATGATCTCGGCGATCTGATCGAGGAACCAGGGGTCGATCTTCGAGTAGCGGAACACGTCGGCAATGCTCATGCCGGCGCGGAAGGCATCGCCGACGTACCAGATGCGGCCGGCACGCGGCGTGGCCAGTTCTTCGCGAATTCGGGTCAGGCTCGCTTCGCTGTTGTCCGGGACCACCGGATCAAAGCCATCCGAGCCGACTTCCAGCCCACGCAGGGCTTTCTGCAACGATTCCTGGAAGTTGCGACCGATCGCCATCACTTCGCCGACCGACTTCATCTGCGTGGTCAGGCGCGAATCGGCGGTCGGGAACTTCTCGAAGGTGAAGCGCGGAATCTTGGTGACGACGTAGTCGATCGACGGCTCGAACGAAGCCGGGGTGACGCCGCCGGTGATCTCGTTGCGCAGCTCGTCCAGCGTGTAGCCGACAGCGAGCTTGGCGGCGATCTTGGCGATCGGGAAACCGGTGGCCTTCGAGGCCAGTGCGGACGAGCGCGAGACACGCGGATTCATCTCGATGACGATCATGCGGCCGTCTTCGGGATTGATCGCGAACTGCACGTTCGAGCCGCCGGTATCGACGCCGATCTTGCGCAGCACCGCGATGCTGGCGTTACGCATGATCTGGTATTCCTTGTCGGTCAAGGTCTGGGCGGGTGCGACGGTGATCGAGTCACCGGTGTGCACGCCCATCGGATCGAGGTTTTCGATCGAGCAGACGATGATGCAGTTGTCCAGGCGATCCCGGACCACTTCCATCTCGTACTCCTTCCAGCCGAGCAGGGATTCCTCGATCAGCACTTCGGTGGTAGGCGACAGGTCCAGACCGCGCAGCACGATTTCCTCGAACTCCTGCACGTTGTAGGCGATGCCGCCGCCCGAGCCGCCGAGCGTGAAACTCGGACGGATCACCACCGGATAGCCGACCTGCGCCTGGATGACGCGCGCTTCGTCCATCGAATGGGCAACACCCGAGCGCGCCGAGCCGAGACCGATCTCGGTCATCGCATCGCGGAATTTCTGACGATCTTCTGCCAGATCAATGGCATGCGCGTTGGCGCCGATCAGTTCGCAGTTGAACTTGTCGAGGATGCCTTCGCGGGCCAGGTCCAGCGCGCAGTTCAGCGCCGTCTGGCCGCCCATGGTCGGCAGCACCGCATCCGGGCGCTCGCGCTCGATGATCGCGGCGACGGTCTGCCAGCGGATCGGCTCGATGTAGGTGGCATCGGCCATTTCCGGGTCGGTCATGATCGTGGCCGGGTTCGAGTTGACCAGCACGACGCGATAACCCTCGGCGCGCAGCGCTTTGCAAGCCTGAGCGCCGGAGTAGTCGAACTCGCAGGCCTGACCGATGACGATCGGGCCGGCACCGATGATCAGGATGGACTTCAAGTCAGTGCGCTTAGCCACGGGCGTTCTCCATCAGCGCCACGAAGCGATCGAACAGGTAACTCACGTCATGCGGTCCGGGACTGGCCTCCGGATGTCCCTGGAAGCTGAACGCCGGAGCGTCGGTCAGACGCAGGCCCTGATTGGAACCATCGAACAGCGAGCGATGGGTGACCAGGGCATTGGCCGGAAGCGTCTGTTCGTCGACCGCGAAGCCGTGGTTCTGGCTGGTGATCAGCACGCGGCTGGTTTCGAGGTCCTGCACCGGGTGATTGGCGCCGTGATGGCCGAACTTCATTTTCAGGGTTTTCGCTCCAGCCGCGAGGCCGAGAATCTGGTGGCCGAGGCAGATGCCGAAAGTCGGCAGCTTCATCGCCAGGAATTCACGCGCAGCGGCGATCGCGTAGCTGCACGGTTCCGGGTCGCCGGGACCGTTGGACAGCATCACGCCATCGGGCTTGAGCTTGAGCACCTCAGCCGCTGTCGACTTGGCTGGGACCACCGTCACCTTGCAACCGCGATCAACCAGCATGCGCAGGATGTTGCGCTTGACGCCGAAGTCGTAGACCACGACATGACGGTCGCCGCCGATGATTTCCGGCTCGGCGTTGGCTTTGAGTTCCCAGGAGCCGCGCTGCCAGACATAGGCTTCGACCGTGGTCACCACTTTCGCGAGGTCCATGCCCTTCAGGCCAGGCCATGCAAGTGCTTGTTTCAGTGCCGCTTTTTCGTCGATCGCCGAACCGGCGACGATGCAGCCGTTCTGGGCACCCTTGTCGCGCAGGATGCGGGTCAGGCGGCGAGTGTCGATGCCGGCGATGGCGACCACGCGCTGATCGAGCAGGTAATCGCTGAACGACTGCGTCGAGCGAAAGTTCGACGCACGCCGCGGCACTTCGCGCAGGATCAGACCGGCGAGTTGGGTCTTCTCGGACTCGTTGTCTTCGGGATTGACGCCGACATTGCCGATGTGGGGATAAGTCAGTGTGACGATCTGTTCGCGGTACGAAGGATCGGTGAGGATTTCCTGGTATCCGGTCATCGCGGTGTTGAAAACCACTTCGCCGACCGTGGAACCCTCGATGCCGATGGATACGCCGTGAAAGATGCTGCCGTCGGCGAGCGCAAGGAGAGCCGGTGTCGATTGACGCATGTTCTAGGAGAAGTCCTTGATGTGCTTGAGGTATTCCCCTGCTGCGCAGGCATCGCGCATAAGCAAAAGGGGGTCGAACCGGTCGGGCTCGCCCCCTTTGCAGGATTAAGACGCCATTTTACGGGTGCCGCGCAGATGCGTCCATCAATCAACTGACTTTTTGTGCATGAGTCATGCCGATCAGAAGTCGAAGCCGCCTTGGCCACCGGCCGATGGCACCCGGAACCGGCTGCAATCCGGCTCGAAACGCGGCCGGTCCAGGCCGAGCTTGCGGGTTGCCAGCCGATAACGCTGGGCCATCAGGTCGGCAAAAGCCCCCTCGCCCTTCATGCGCTTGCCGAAGGTCGCGTCGTAATCCTTGCCGCCACGCATCTGCTTCACCAGGCTCATGACGTGATCGGCCTTCAGCGGCAGATGAGTGTCGAGCCAGTCGCGAAATAGATCTTTCACTTCATGCGGCAGACGCAGCAGCACATAGCTGGCCGAGGTCGCGCCGTGGTCGCGGCCCGCTTCGAGCACCGCTTCCAGCTCGGCATCGTTCACGAAGGGAATCACCGGCGAGAACATCACCCGCACCGGCACGCCGATGTCGGCGAGCTTGCGCATCGCTTTCAGCCTTGCGGCAGGTGACGGCGCGCGCGGTTCCAGTGTGCGCTTCAGGCCCGAATCCAGCGTGGTCAGGGTGATGCCGACGGTCACCAGATGGTCGCGGGCCAGATCGGTGAGCAAATCGAGATCGCGCTCGATGAGCGTACCTTTGGTGATGATGCCGACCGGATGGCGGAACTTCGCCAGCACTTCGAGGATGCTGCGGGTGATGCGGTAGTCGCGCTCGATCGGCTGGTAGCAGTCGGTATTGGCCCCGAGCATGGTGAACACCGGCTGGTAGCTGCGCCGACGCAGTTCGGCTTCCAGCACCTCGGCGGCGTTGACCTTGGCGAACAGCCGGGTCTCGAAATCGAGCCCGGCCGACAGGTTCAGATAGCCATGACTCGGCCGCGCGTAGCAATAGATGCAGCCGTGTTCGCAGCCGTAATACGGATTGATGGTCTGATCGAAGCCGATGTCCGGCGACGCGTTGCGGGTCAGGATCGACTTCGCCTGCACTTTGGCGACGATGGTATGGAATGGCGCTTCGGCTTCCGGCGCCAGATCCCAGCCATCGTCGACCACTTCGACGCTGCGCGACTCGTAGCGACCGGCGTCATTCGAGCCTGCGCCGCGGCCTTTTCGCAGGGTCGTGCTCACTGCCGACGCGCTATCAATGCCGAGCGCGCCAGATCGCCGGATCGCGGCTGGCATGGAAGACGGCGAGAACGATGATGCGCCGCGCTTCGATCCGAAAATGGACGCCGTACGGGAAGCGAGCCACGGGTGCTCGACGGATATCATCCTGCGTTGCGCTGTACTGCCGGGGATGCTGCGCAACTTTTGCGACGCAGCGGTCGATTTCCGAGATGAACTCCGCTCCGAGTCCCGGCCGTTGCGCTTCGTACCAGGCTGCCGCTTCCATGAATTCGTCCTGCGCGGCGGCGCGAAAGACGATTTCCGACTTCATCGACCCAAGCGGTCGAGCGCCGTCGCCCTGACCTCGGACCAGGGAACGACATCGTCCGGATGAGCAAGATGATCGGCCAGACGCCGAGCAAGCTCGTCCTGTTGCGCCGTAGAAGGCGGGGGAATTGCGTTTCGCTCTTCGATGCCGGTCCAGAGCACTTCGAGCAGTTCAAGCTGCTCATTGACGCTCAACTGGCGCACCTGTTCGAGTAGCTGCGTATTCATGTTCCGCCTCGCATCGTCAGGCCTCGATCTTGACGCCCTTCCAGAACGCAACCCGCCCCTTGATCTCGGCAGCGGCCGATTTCGGCGCCGGGTAGTACCAGGCGGCGTCCTTGTTGGCAGCACCCTCCACGTTCAGCGAGTAATACGAGGCCGTGCCTTTCCAGCCGCAGACGGTGTTCGTCGCGCTGTCGGCGAAGAACTCGCGCTTGATCGCATCCACCGGGAAATAGTGGTTGCCTTCGACCACCACCGTGTCATCGCTTTCGGCAATCACCACGCCGTTCCAGATCGCTTTCATCACTTGCTTCCTTTGTCAGTCAGGTAATCGAGGGTGAGGCCGACCAGCGTGCGCACGCCCAGCGGCAGCCCCGCTTCGTCGACCTTGAAACGCGGCGAGTGGTTCGGGGCGTACTCGTCGCCGGAGGCACCCGGTTTCTTGACGCCGACGAACACGAACAGGCCGGGGATCTTCTGCTGGTAGAAGGAGAAATCCTCGGCCACCGTCTGCGGCGTGGTTTCGATGATGTTGCCGGCACCGGCGATGCGCGTCAGCGTCGGCCGCATGCGCTCGGTCAGTGCTGGATCGTTGTAGGTGACTGGATAGGAGTATTCGTCGCCGATGCCGACAGTGGCGGTGGCACCCGAGGCTTCCGCCGTCTTGACGATGGTGCGACGCACGGCGTCGTTGAGCACCAGCCGCCATTTCGGATCGAGCGAGCGCAGCGTGCCCTTCATCCGCACTTCGTCGGGAATGATGTTGTTGCGCACGCCGCCGTCGATCTTGCCGATGGTGACGATCGCCGCCCCCTGGGTGATGTCGATCTGGCGGCTGACCACGGTTTGCAGGGCGTTGATGATCTGGGCGCTGACCACGATCGGGTCGATGCCGTTCCAGGGAATCGCGCCGTGGGTCTGCTTGCCTTTGACGGTGATGTTCAGGTTGTCGGTCGAAGCCATCAGGCCACCGGCGCGGAAAGCGAGCTTGCCGCTGTCGTACTCCGTGAGCACATGCAAGCCGAAAATCACTTCCGGTACAGGGGCTTGCGTCAGCACGCCTTCCTTGACCATGAGTTCCGCACCGCCTTCTTCGCCAGCCGGCCGGCCTTCCTCGGCGGGCTGGAAGATCAGCTTGACGGTGCCGGGCAGGCTCGCCTTCATCTTCGCGAACACTTCGGCCGCACCCAGCAGCATCGCCATGTGGGTGTCATGGCCGCAGGCGTGCATGACGCCCACGTCCTTGCCATCGTAGGTCGATTTCACTTTCGAGGCGAACGGCAGCGCCACTTCCTCGGCCACCGGCAGGCCGTCCATGTCGGCCCGAAGTGCGACCACCGGCCCCGGTTTGCCGCCTTTCAGCACCGCGACGACGCCGTATCGGGCAACGCCGGTCTGCACTGCGTAACCCAGCGCTTGCAGCTTGGCGGCGACGTAGGCGCTGGTGTCGACTTCGCGGTTCGACAGTTCGGGATGCTCGTGCAGGTAGCGGCGCGCGGTGATGACCTCGGCCATCACGCCGTCGACCATCGCATCTGCGGTTTTTGCCAGCTTGGCATCGGCAGCACTGGCCGCTGTGCTGAGCGCGAGGCCGATGGCAAGGCAGGACAGTTTCGGCAAGACATTCATGGAGCCGCGCTCAGGGTGGGAATCAGGGGGATGCAGTCGAGATCATCGGCGAAATCCAGCGGACCGTCATAGGCCTTGCGGATTTCGCTGGCGGTTTCCGCTTCGCGGCCCAGCGCCCGCGACATGCGATGCGACAGCAGCAGGGATTTGACCGCCGCCGCTCCGGCAATGCGGCCGATCACCGATGGCGGCATATGCAGCGCCCGGGCGGCACCCGTCGCGCCTTCCGGCACGGCGTTGTGCGCCACCAGCAGGCTGACATCCGCTGCCAGACGTTCCAGTTGGCCGTTGTCGCCATCGGTATCGCCGCTGAAGGCGACCGATACCTTGCCGATGTCGATCCGCCAGCCCAGCGCCGGCACCGGCCCATGCACCAGGGTCGTGGCCGATACCTGCAAGCCGTCGGCCTGATAGACGGCTTCGACACTGTCGCCGCCGATCGCGATGTCGCGCGCTTGCAGCACATAGCTGCCGTCGCCGCCGGGCAGGTAATCGGACAGGTAGGCATACGCGCCGCCGGGCTTGCCGAAAAGTGCCGAGAGCCAGGCCGTGGTGGCGGGGAAATCACCGCCCGCCGCAGGCCCCAGCACCGGCAGCACCCGTTTCCGGTCCTGAAAGTAGGACGACTTCACCAGTGCGGCGAAATCGGCCGAGTGGTCAGCATGCAGATGAGTGAACAGCACCAGATCGAGATCCGCGAAGCGGGCACCCGCGTCGCCGAAGCGCAGCGCGCTGCCGCCGCCCGCGTCGATCAGCACGCTGGCACGGCCATCCCGGCGGATCAGGTAGCTGGCGGAGGCGCGTCCCGGCGTCAGTTCCGGGCCGCCGGAGCCGAGCACCTGCACTTCGACGCCGCTGCCGAGGCAGCGATCGGCGCGCAGCCCGGCGGCCGGCATCGAAAGCGCAGCGAAAACGAGGATCGGCAGCAGTTTCATGTCGGCGAGTCCCGGGTGGCGGCAAAAGTCTGCAAGGCCTCGCCGGTCAGGCGGAAGATGCGCCATTCGGTCATCAGCTTCGCACCGAGGCTTTCATAGAAGCCGATCGCGGGCGCATTCCAGTCGAGCACCGACCATTCCAGCCGCCCGCAACCAAGTTCGACGGCGATCTGCGCCAGTTTCTGAAGCAAGGCCTTGCCGTAGCCCTTGCCGCGCTGCGCCGGTTCCACGAAGAGATCTTCCAAATACAGGCCGCGCCGGCTCAGGAAGGTCGAAAAATTGTGGAAATACAAGGCGAAACCGACCGGCTCGCCGTTTTCCCGGGCGATCAGGCATTCCGCCCCGGGCCGCTCGCCGAACAGCGCGGCGCTCAAGGAATCTTCGGTCGCCACCACTTCATGCGACAACTTTTCGTATTCGGCGAGCGACCGGATCAGATGCAGGATGGTCGGCACATCGGCGGCGGTTGCGGGCGTGACAGTGAACATCGCTCAGATCTCGACGTGGAAACCCAGCTCGACCACATCCTCCGGCGGCAAGCCGTAGAAATCGGTCGCGCGGGTGGCGTTGTGAGCCAGGAAGGCGAACAGATGGTCGCGCCACAGCGCCATGCCGGGCAGGGAATCCGAGGGAATCAGCGTGGCGCGGCCCAGGAAATAGGTGACGTTGTCGATGTCGATGTCCAGCCCCAGTTGCTCGCTGAAGCGCAGCGCCACCGGCACGTTCGGCGTCTGCATGAAGCCGTAGCGGATCACCAGCCGATAGATGCCGGGCGCAATGCCCCAGCCGCGCAGGCGTTCGACGGCGGGCACGCGCGGCTCGTCGACGGTTTGCACGGTCAGCAGCACGATGCGTTCGTGCAGCACCTTGTTGCGTTCCAGATGGCGCAGCAGATAAGCCGGCGCGTGATCGCCGCCAGTGAGATAGATACCGGTGCCGGGAATCATGTGCGGCGGCTTTTCGCGCACCCGGCGCGCCAGTTCCTCGGTGCTGTCCTCGCCTTCGGCGATCCGGCTCTGGAACAGCTTGCGGCCACGGCTCCAGGTGGTCATCAGGGTGAAAATGCAGGCCGCCATCAGCAGCGGCACCCAGCCACCGGCGAACACCTTCAACAGGTTGGCGCTGAAGAACGACAGGTCGATGACCAGGAACAGGATGGTCAGCGGCAGCACCAGCCCTGGTCGCCAGTCGTAGCGGCGGGCGACGAAGAAGGCCAGGATCGTGGTCACCACCATCGTCGACGACACCGCGATGCCGTACGCCGCCGCCAAGTTCGACGAGGAGCGGAAGGCCAGCACCAGACCGATGCAGACCAGCATCAGCAGCCAGTTCACCGCCGGTATGTAGATCTGGCCCTGCTCGTCGCCCGAGGTCTGGACGATGTTCATGCGCGGCAACTGACCCAACTGCACGAGCTGGCTGGTCAGCGAAAAGGCCCCGGTGATCATCGCCTGCGAAGCGATGATGGTGGCGAAGGTGGTGAGGCCGACCAGCGGGTAGGTCATCCAGTCCGGCGCCAACTGGTAGAACGGATTGTGGATGCCGTCGCCGCCGTCGAGGATCAGCGCACCCTGCCCGAAATAATTCAGCAACAGCGCCGGCAGCACCAGGAACAGCCAGGCGCGGCGGATCGGCGAGCGGCCGAAGTGGCCCATGTCGGCGTACAGCGCTTCGGCACCGGTGACCACCAGGAACACCGAACTCAGCACGATGAAACCGGCCATGCCGTTGCGCAGGAAGAAGTCGACGGCATAGCCCGGCGACAGCGCCACCAGCACCTCCGGATTGCCCACCATGCCGTGCACGCCGAGTGCTGCCAGCACCAGGAACCAGATCGTCATGCCCGGCCCGAACAGGGCACCGAGGCCGCCCGTTCCGCGTTTCTGCATCAGGAAAATGCCGACGATGATGACCAAGGTGATCGGCACCACGAAACGCTGGAAGGCCGGTGTGGCCACACTCAGGCCTTCGACCGCCGACAGCACCGAAATGGCCGGCGTGATCGCCCCGTCGCCGTACAGCAACGCCGCTCCGAACAGGCCCAGCAGCATCAGCAGATAGCGCTGCGAACCGCGTCGCGCCCGCCAGGGATTGAGCAGCGCCACCAGCGCGATGGTGCCGCCCTCGCCCTTGTTGTCGGCGCGCAGCACGATGGCGAGGTATTTGAGCGTCACCACCAGGATCAGCGCCCAGGTGATCAGGCTCAGCACGCCGAGCACGTTGTCGGGCGTGGCTTCGATGCGGTGCTCGCCAAAGAAGCACTCGCGCAGCGCGTAGATCGGGCTGGTGCCGATATCGCCGTAGACGACGCCGAGGGCGGCGACGCTCAGGCTCAGGGTTTTGCGGTCTTGCATCGGTTGCGCAGTGGCGAAGGCTGCGCGGACTGTAGATCAGTCGTTCAGGCCTAGCACGTCGCGCATCGAATAAAGTCCAGCCGGCTGGCTCGACAGCCATTCGGCCGCACGCAGCGCACCGCTGGCGAAGTTGCTGCGGCTGGTGGCGCGATGGCTGATCTCGATGCGTTCGCCATCGCCGAGAAACAGCACCGTGTGATCCCCGACCACATCGCCGCCGCGAATGGTCGCGAAGCCGATGGTTTCCTTCTTGCGCGCGCCGGTCTGGCCTTCGCGGCCGTAGATGGCATTGCTGCGCAGGTCGCGATCAAGCCCGGTGGCCGCCGCTTCGCCGAACGCCAGCGCAGTGCCGCTCGGCGAGTCGACCTTGTGCCGGTGATGCGCTTCAACGATTTCGACGTCGTAGTCGTTGCCCAGCGTGCGTGCAGCGGTTTCCACCAGCTTCAGCGCCACGTTGACGCCGATCGAATAATTGGCGGCGATGCACACCGGAATGCTGCGTGCGGCCTTGCCGATCGCAATCTTCTGCTCCGGCGTGAAGCCGGTGGTGCCGATGACGATCGGCCGATTGGCGAGCACGCAGGCTTCCAGCGCCAGCAGGCTGGCAGCCGGCCCGGTGAAATCGACCAGCACGGCGGATTTCGCCAGCGCCGCCGGCAGCGCATCGGTCACCGCGACACCCGCCGTCTCCGCGCCGATCATGGTGCCGGCGTCGCTGCCGAGCGCCGGATTGCCGCTGCGCTCGATGGCGGCAGCCAGGCGCAGGGTCGGTGTGCGCAGGGCGCTTTCGATCAGGGCGCGGCCCATGCGGCCTGACGCGCCGAGTATCGCGATGGCGAGTGGCTGATTCATGAAATCCTTTTGATATGAATGGCTTGCACGAAAACTCAAAAGCCGCGCTCAGCCCGGCTTGATGTGTTCGTCAAAGAACTGCTTGGCTTTCGACAACCAGGACGTGGTCGCCGGGCTGTGCCGCTCACCGCCCTTGTCGACGATGTCGCCGAATTCCTTCAGCAAATCCTTCTGCTTGCGGGTCAGGTGCACCGGCGTTTCGACGACGACGCTGCAGAGCAGATCGCCCTGCGCGCCGCCGCGCACCGGCTTGACGCCGAGACCGCGCAGGCGGAACACCTTGCCGCTCTGGGTGCCTTCGGGAACCGTCAGCTTGGCCTTGCTGTTCAGGGTCGGCACGTCGAGATCGCCACCGAGGGCCGCAACCACGAAGCCGACCGGCACCTGACAGTGCAAGTCGTTGTTGTCGCGCTCGAAGATTTCGTGCGGCTTCACTTCCACCTGCACGTACAGATCGCCGGCCGGCGCATTGCGCTCGCCGGGCTCGCCTTCGCCGGTCAAGCGGATGCGGTCACCGGTGTCGACACCGGCCGGAATCTTCACTTCCAGGGTCTTTTCATTGCGCGACTTGCCCACGCCGCGGCAGGTCTTGCAGGGATCGACCACCACCGTGCCGCGGCCGCGACAGGCCGGGCAGTTCTGCTGCAGCACGAAGAAACCCTGTTGCACGCGCACCTGGCCCTGACCGCGACAGGTGCTGCACTGTGGTGCCGCCTTGCCATCCGCCGTGCCATTGCCATTGCAGGGTTCGCAGTCGCGCACGGTCGGAATCTTGATCGTTTCGGTGGTCCCGAAAACGGCCTGTTCCAGTGTCAATTCAATGCGATAGCGCAGATCCGCGCCGCGACGCGGACCGCCCCGGCCACCGCCGAAGATGTCGGAAAACACATCGCCGAAGATGTCGGCGAAGCCGCCACCACCACCGAAATCGGCACCGCCGCTGCGCTGCATGCCTTCATGGCCGTACTTGTCGTAGACCGCGCGCTTGTTGCCGTCGGTCAGGACTTCGTAGGCCTCGTTGGCCTCCTTGAATTTCTCCTCGGCCGACTTGTCGCCCGGATTGCGATCCGGGTGGAACTTCATCGCCAGCTTGCGATAAGCCTTCTTCAGCTCGTCTTCGGCGGCGGTCTTGGCGACGCCGAGGACTTCGTAGTAATCGCGCTTGCTCATTTCGTTCGTGAGGCGTTAGGGGTGAGGCGTGAGGCGTTAAAGCGCGGCATCGCGGAATTCCTGGTGTCATTCCCTATCAACGCGAAAGGCGGGAGTCAGAAGGCGTTCGGCTTTTCACGCCTCACCCCTCACGCCTCCCGCCTCACGATCGCAGCCTTACTTCTTGTCCTTCACTTCGGTGAATTCGGCGTCGACGACATCGCCATCCTTCGCATCCGCAGCGCCAGCACCCGCATCGGCACCCGGCGCGCCGCCGGCTGCACCGGCCTTGGCGTAGGCGCGTTCGGCGAGCTTGCCCGAAGCTGCGGCCAGCCCTTCAGTCTTGGCGGCGATCGCGTCGCGGTCACTGCCCTTCAGCGCTTCGCGCAGATCGGCCACGGCGGCTTCGATGGTCTTCTTCTCGTCGTCCTGCACTTCGGAAGCCAGGTCCTTCAGCGACTTTTCGACACCGTGGATCATCTGGTCACCCTGGTTGCGGGCGGTGATCAGCTCGTTGAACTTGCGATCCTCGTCGGCATGGGCTTCGGCGTCCTTGATCATCTTCTTGATCTCGTCGTCGGTCAGACCCGAGTTGGCCTTGACCACGATCGACTGCGACTTGCCGGTCGCCTTGTCCTTCGCCGACACGTTGAGAATGCCGTTGGCGTCGATGTCGAAGGTCACTTCGACCTGCGGCACGCCGCGCGGGGCCGGCGGGATGTCGGACAGATCGAACTTGCCGAGGCTCTTGTTGGCGGCCGCGATTTCGCGCTCGCCCTGAAGAACGTGCACCGTCACCGCGCCCTGGTTGTCGTCGGCGGTGGTGAAGGTTTCCGACTTGCGGGTCGGGATCGTGGTGTTCTTCTCGATCAGCTTGGTCATCTTGCCGCCGAGCGTCTCGATGCCGAGCGACAGCGGCGTCACGTCGAGCAGCAGCACGTCCTTCACATCACCGGCCAGCACCGCGCCCTGGATCGCGGCACCGACGGCGACCGCTTCATCGGGGTTCACGTCGCGGCGCGGCTCGCGGCCGAACAGCGCCTTGACTGCGTCCTGCACCTTCGGCATGCGGGTCTGGCCGCCGACCATGATCACTTCCTGGATCTCGGACGCCGACAGGCCGGCATCCTTGAGCGCGACCTTGCAGGGTTCGAGCGTCTTGGCGACCAGATCGTCGACCAGCGACTCCAGCTTGGCGCGGGTCATCTTGATGTTCAGGTGCTTCGGGCCGGTCGCGTCAGCGGTGATGTACGGCAGGTTGACGTCGGTCTGGGTGGTCGACGACAGCTCGATCTTGGCCTTTTCAGCGGCTTCCTTGAGGCGCTGCAGCGCCAGCGGATCGTTCTTCAGGTTGATGCCCGAATCCTTCTTGAACTCCTCGACGATGTAGTCGATGACGCGCATGTCGAAGTCTTCGCCACCGAGGAAGGTGTCGCCATTGGTCGACAGCACTTCAAACTGGTGTTCGCCGTCGACTTCCGCGATCTCGATGATGGAAATATCGAAAGTGCCGCCGCCCAGGTCATAGACGGCGATCTTGCGGTCGCCCTTGACCTTGTCCATGCCGAAGGCGAGGGCCGCAGCCGTCGGCTCGTTGATGATGCGCTTGACGTCGAGACCGGCGATGCGGCCGGCGTCCTTGGTCGCCTGGCGCTGGGCATCGTTGAAGTAGGCCGGCACGGTGATGACCGCTTCGGTGACCTTCTCGCCGAGATAATCCTCGGCGGTCTTCTTCATCTTGATCAGCACTTCGGCCGAGATCTGCTGGGCCGCCATCGGCTTGCCACGCGCTTCGACCCAGGCATCGCCATTGGCGGCCTTGACGATCTTGTACGGCACCATCGCGATGTCCTTCTGGACCACCGAATCATCGAAACGGCGGCCGATCAGGCGCTTCACGGCGTACAGCGTGTTGTGCGGGTTGGTCACGGCCTGACGCTTGGCCGGGCGGCCGACGGTGGTCTGGCCGTCTTCCTGGTAGGCGACAACCGACGGCGTGGTGCGCTCGCCTTCCGCGTTCTCGATGACCTTGGCAGTACCGCCTTCCATGATCGCGACGCAGGAATTGGTGGTGCCGAGGTCGATGCCGATGATCTTGGCCATGATGTTGAATGCTCCGGTGTTCGGTGAGTTATTGACAGCAGCTATGTGTTGACGAGACGCGCTGATTCAAGCGGCCGGTCGGAATTGGCGTTGCGATTTACGGTGCCTTGGCCACGATCACCATCGCCGGCCGCAGCAGGCGATCGTGCAGGCGGTAGCCCTTCTGCAGCACGTTGATGACGTGATTCGGGGCGACATCCGCGCTCGGGATCGCGGACACCGCTTCGTGGAAGTCCGGATTGAACGGCTGGCCGGCCGGATCGACGATCGCCACCCCGTACTTCTCGAAGAATTTCAGCAACTGGCCGTGGGTCAGCGCCATGCCTTCGCCGATCGACTGCGTCGAGGCTTCCGGATTGCCGGCAGCCTTGATGCCGAGCTCCAGACTGTCGTTGATCGCCAGCAGATCGCCGAGCACCCGCTCGCTGCCGAACTTGCGGGCGTTGTCGATCTCGCGTTCCGAGCGCTTGCGGACGTTGTCCAGTTCGGCGAGGGCGCGCAGTTGCGCATCGCGAGCACTGGCTGCAGTGCTTTCCGCTTCAGTCAGCCGGGCGTTGAGCGCTTCGTATTCCTCGATCGACACCGAGGTGACCTCATTTTCTTCGGGCGCAGCCGAAGGCGTTGCGGATGATTCCGTCATCGAATTTTCCAATCGTGTCTGGGTGTATCGGAAGGTCAGGGTGGGCGTCGACGCCCCCGCGTCCCGCCTGATCAGCCTTTTGGGGGTGCTTCAGCGGCTTTCAAGGCCGGAACCGAGGCCATTTCCCAGCAAACGCGCGGTTTCGGTCACCAGCGGAATGATCCGCTGGTAGGCCATGCGGGTCGGGCCGATCACCCCGAGCACGCCGGCCACCTGACCGTCGATCGCATACGGGGCGGTGACCAGGCTGCAACCGTCGAGCACCTGATAGCCGGATTCGCCGCCGATGAAGATCTGCACGCCGGAGGCGGTCAGGCATTGATCGAACAGGTCGAGCAGGTCGCGCTTCTGGTCGAGCACATCGAACAGCCGGCGCAGGCGACCCACGTCGGACAGTTCCTGGAAGCCGAACAGGTTGGAGCCGCCGGCCAGCACATAGTCGTCGTCGGCTTCCTGGCCCTTGAGCGCCGCTTCTGCGAGCGCCGCCGCTTCGCCGAGCATCTGGTTGACGCGCTTTTGCGCTTCGCTCAGCTCATCGGCCAGATTCCGCCGCAAGGTCAGCAGATCGCGGCCGGCGAAGGTTTCGTTGATGACATTGGCATAGCGCTCCAGCTCCTGGGACGTGTAGTCGCGGCCCATGTCGAGCACACGGTTCTGCACTTCGCGCTGGTTGACGACGAGAATCGCCAGCACCCGGCCGCCAGACAGATTGAGGAATTCGATGCGCCGCAGCACCGTGACATTGCGGCGCGGCACGGTGACCACACCGGCCATCGACGACAAGCGGCTCAGCAGGCCGGACACCGTGTGCAGCATGTCGGAGGCCGATTTGTTGCCCGGCAGCAGTTCGCCGGCAATCCGTTCCAGTTCGGCCGGCGACAGCGGTTCCGGTGCCAGCAGCGCATCGACGAAATAGCGATAGCCGGCCTGGGTCGGCACCCGGCCGGCCGAGGTGTGTGGCGAGGCGACGAAGCCCAGATCTTCGAGATCGGCCATCACGTTGCGGATGGTCGCCGGGCTCAGCTCGACCTTGAAAGCGCGCGCCAGGGTACGCGAGCCGACCGGCTGACCATCGTGCAGATGGCGCTCGATCAGCAGTTTCAGCAGTTCGGCAGCGCGGGGATCGAGTTTCTCGGGCATGGGCTTCACAAGGGTTCACGACAGCAGGAAACAGCCAGCCAAGAATCGCACGCAAAAGGCTTGCGAAACCGGCTTTTGGATCGAGGCTTTCATGATAATTTGCGCCGAACTCGCGAACTCAAGCGCCACGGCATCCTCGACGGTCCCTGTGACTTCCAGCCTCTTCCAGACCGTCGGCGTGATCGGCAAGCGCCGCGATCCCCGCGTCACCGATACCCTCGCCAAGCTCTGCGCCCTGCTCCGCGAGCAACGCCGCGACGTGCTCGTCGAAACCGAAACCGCGCGCTTGCTACCCGCCGGCAGTTGCGTCACCGCAAGCCGCGAGGACATGGCGACCCGCTGCCAGTTGATCGTGGTGATCGGCGGTGACGGCACCCTGCTCGATGCCGGCCGCAGCCTCGCCGCTTCCGGCGTGCCGATCCTCGGTGTCAACCAGGGCCGGCTCGGCTTTCTGGTCGATGTCCGACCGGAAGACATGGGCGCCACCCTCGCCGACCTGTTCCGCGGCGAATACATCCGCGAAACCCGGCTGGTGCTCGAAGCCCGGGTGCGCCGCGCCGACGGCGGCTTGAGCCTGCCGTGGATGGCGGTCAACGACGTGGTGATCCGCAACCAGGCGGCGATCCGTATGGTCGAGTTCTCGACCTATCTGGCCAGCGATGTCGGCAACGGCAGCGGCTGGGAGTTCATCAGCCATCACCGCGCCGACGGCTTCATCGTGTCGACCGCCACCGGTTCGACGGCCTATGCGCTGTCCGGCGGCGGCCCGGTGGTTCATCCGGCGCTGGCGGCGCTGGCACTGGTGCCGATCTGCCCGCATACGCTTTCCGACCGGCCGATCGTGGTGCCGGCATCGCGCACCGTGCGCATCGTGCTCGGGGCGCTGGAAACCGGTGCCACGATGACCTGCGACGGCCAGATCGGCACGGCGTTGAGTCCATCCGACGCCGTGGAAATCCGCCGCTCGCCGCAGGATCTGGTGCTGGTCCACCCGCGCAGCTACAGCTATTTCGAGCTGCTGCGCGACAAGCTCGACTGGGGTCGCAACCCGGTCGGCATGCCCAAGAAATAGCCATGCTGCGCAGCCTGCAAATCCGCAATCTCGCGATCATCGACGAGCTGAGTCTCGACTGGTCGACCGGCTTCCATGTACTGACCGGCGAAACCGGTGCCGGCAAGTCGATTCTGATCGACGCCCTCGGCCTGGTCATCGGCCTGCGCGCCGATGCCACGCTGGTTCGCTCGGGTGCTGAAAAGGCGGAAGTCTCGGCCGAATTCTCGATCGCCGACTGTGCCGATGCCGCCGCCTGGCTCGCCGACCGCGACTTGAGCGAAGGCGACGACTGCACGATCCGCCGCGTGGTCCATGCCGAAGGCCGGACGAGGGCCTTCGTCAACGGCAGCGCAGTCAGCGCTACCGAGTTGCGCGAACTCGGCGAGCGGCTGGTCGAAATCTTCGGCCAGGGCGAAAGCCGCTCCTTGTTGATGGCGGATGCCCAGCGCCGCGCGCTCGATGAATCCGGCCGCTATCCGGAACTGCTCGCCGCCGTGACTGGCGCTGCCCGCTCCGTGCAGCAGATCGACGCCGATATCGACAGCTTGCGCGCCGCGCAAAGCCGCGATCCGGCGCAGCTCGAATACCTGCGCTTCCAGCTGCAGGAACTCGACGCGCTGGCGATGACCGCCGATGAACTGGCCGAACTCGATGCCGAACACAAGCGTCTGGCCAATGCCGGCCGCCTGATCAGCGAAGGCGATGGCACCCAGCAACTGCTCTACGGCGGTGAAGCCAGCATCTACGACCAGCTGTCGCGGGCGGTATCGGCGCTGCACGGCCTGTCGCCGCTGCACGAAGGCTTCGCTGAAGCCGAAAACCTGGCGACCAGCGCGCAGGCGCAGGTGCGCGAAGCGGCCGATTCGCTGCGTCGGCTGATCGAACGGCTGGATCTGGATCCGGAGCGCTTGGCCGAAGTCGAAAGCCGGCTCGGCGCGATCCACGACTTGGCCCGGAAGCACCGGGTGCGCGCTGACCAACTGGTCGAGCGGCATGCGGAACTGCGCAAGGAGCTTGGCGGGCTCGAAGATGCCGGCACCACGCTGGCGCGGCTCGAAGCCCTGCGCGAGACGGCGCTGAAAAGCTACACCGCGGCCGCTGTGGCGCTGACGGCGGCGCGCCAGAAAGCGGCCGGCGCGCTGGCGGCGTCGGTGACCGAGCGGGTTCGCGAACTGGGCATGCCGAATGCGGAGTTCGTGATCGCCGTCGAAGCGACGAACCGCGACAAGCCGACCGCGCAAGGGGCCGACTTTGTGCGTTTCGATTTTTCGGCCAACCCCGGCCAGCCGCCTCGGCCGCTGGCCAAGGTGGCGTCCGGCGGCGAACTGTCACGCATCAGCCTGGCCTTGCAGGTCAGCCTTTTGTCCGATGAAGGTGCGGCGACGATGATCTTCGACGAGGTCGATGCCGGCATTGGTGGTGTCACCGCCGATGTCGTCGGACAGCAGTTGGCGGCGCTCGGCAGCCATCGGCAAGTGCTATGTGTGACCCACCTGGCGCAGGTGGCCGCGCGCGGCAGCGAGCACTACGGCATCGCCAAGTCGGTCAGCGACGGCAGGACCCGCACTCAGGTCACCCGACTGGATCGCCCGGCAAGAGTCGCCGAACTGTCGCGGATGCTCGGTGGCGACGGCAGCAGCGGCAGCACCGTGACCTTGGCCGAAGAACTGCTGGGCCGCGCCGGTTTATAGGTGCTAGAGCCGCCGGTTGGACGCCTGCTTCAGATGCGGGCAGTCCTTCTTCTGGCACTCGCCGTACATGATCAGGTTGTGTTCGATCAGCTTGAAGCCCAGCGATTCGGCCTTCTCGCGCTGGCGCTTTTCGATGATCTCGTCCTCGAACTCGTCGACCCGGCCGCACTGCATGCAGACGATGTGATCGTGGTGGTGGCCGCGTTCAAGCTCGAACACTGCATGGCCACCTTCAAAGTGGTGGCGGGTGACGAGCCCCGCCGCCTCGAACTGCGTGAGCACCCGATAGACCGTGGCCAGACCGATGTCCTCGCCGCCGTCCATCAGCCGCCGGTAGATTTCTTCGGCCGACAGATGCCGGGTTGGGCTGTGTTCGAGCATCTCGATGATCTTGAGACGCGGCAAGGTCACCTTCAGTCCGGCGTTGCGAAGATCCTGTGATTCCATGAGGCTTTCCTGGAGGCAAACGGGGAGCTGACGATAAGAAGCTTGATTCGGGGAATGCTGCGGGCGTGGCCGAAACAGCCTTGCGCTATTATCGCACCTCGTTTTTCAGCCACAACCCATATGCGTCCGGCCATTCGTTCGATCCTGGTTTCCCTGCTTGCCTTGAGCCTGTCGGGCTGCTTCTTCGTCTACAAGCTGCCGACCCGGCAAGGCAATGTGATCGACCAGAAGCAGTTCGATCTGCTGAAAGTCGGCCAGACCCGCGAACAGGTGAAGTTCCTCCTCGGCACGCCGATTGCCACATCGCCGTTCCGCAACGATCGCTGGGATTACTACGGCTATTACAAGGACCCGCGCGGCAAGGTGTCCACGCGCACCATCAGCCTGTATTTCGACGGCGACAAGCTTGATCGCATGGACGGCGTGCAGATCGCCAACACCAAGAAGCCCGCAGCGGCTGCGACCGGTGATGCCGCACCTGCGGCGGCTGCGGAAGGCGTGACACCGGCCACCCAGGATCCGCTGTCGAAGGGCACCGATTCCCAGACCAACAACTGATGCGACTCAGGGCCGCCGCCGCGCCCGGCTGCGGCGCGCCTGTTTCGGATCAGCCTTGAGCGGCGCGTAGACTTCGACCCGCTCGCCGTCCGCCAGCCGCTCGTCCAGCGCCCGCAATCGGCCGAATACGCCGACAGCACCGTTATCCGGCACCGCGATGCCGACACTCGCCAGCGCATCGGCAACGCAGGCACCGGCCGCAAGTTCGATCGCCCGGCACTGCACCTGTCCCGCGACTGCCATCACCACTTCCACCTTCACACTGCCCTCTCCTTGCCGTTTCGCGGATGACCCGGGCCGCTTCCCTATAATCAGACGATGACTCAACCGAAGCGTGGCGGGAAGAAGAAAGAAGCGCCGGCCGATCGCGAGATCGCCCAGAACCGCCGTGCCCGCTTCGAGTATTTCATCGAGGAAAGCTTCGAGGCCGGCATCGTGCTGCTGGGCTGGGAAGTCAAGAGCCTGAGGGTCGGCAAGGCGCAGATCACCGAGGCCTACGTGATCATCAAGGACGGCGAAGCCTGGCTGCTCGGCGGCCACTTCAACCCGCTGCTGTCGGCCTCCACTCATGTCGTGCCGGATGCCACGCGAACCCGCAAACTGCTGCTGAGCCGTCGCCAGATCGATCTGCTCCGGGGCAAGGTCGAACGCGCCGGCTACACCATCGTGCCGCTCGATCTGCACTGGACCCACGGCCGCGCCAAGTTGAACATCGGCCTTGCCAAGGGCAAGAAGCTGCACGACAAGCGCAATACCGAAAAAGACCGCGACTGGCAGCGCGAGAAAGGCCGCGCCATGCGCCACGACGCCTGACCTGCGGCTGGTCCGCAGCCGATCGCGCTGAGGCTCGCAAGGTAGGGCCCTTCCCGCCAGTATCGACCCCAGTGCCCGCTGTGCGCGCCGACTTGCACCGGATTGGCTCAAAATTCCTGTCCGCAAACAGGCTTGCGAGAACCGATTTGCAAATCGCGGATGCCGGCAAGCGAATTTTCCCGAACGCTGCGGAAACCTATCTTTTCCTCCGCCTCAGGTCACCGTCTGCGGCAACTGAATTCCCGATTGCCGGTCGAAAATCCCCTGAACCGGGAATTTCGCCTCATGCTTGAAAGCCGACGTCAATCCACCAGAACATCCCCTCAGTTGTGGTATGGTTCACTTACACGGGGGTGACATGGTTTCGACAGTGACTGGAAACTCGACGTGCATGCCGAGGTGCTTTCGTCCTCGTAAAACTTGAAAGCAAACAAGCTAGTTGCGAACGACGCTAACTACGCCCTCGCCGCTTAATCCCGGCGAGCGGTTGCCCCGGTGGTGTTGATGCCCCGGAAGCAGCCGTCGACTCTCATCAACTCGCGATAAAGGCAGGTCACTGGCCGATACGCTAAAACCCAAAGTGAATAAGTGAGCGCGTTCCGTGTCTGTCCGGGAGCGACCAACGAAAAATAAAGACTGACTAAGCATGTAGATCGAAGAACGGAAGGTTGTTGGACGCGGGTTCGATTCCCGCCACCTCCACCATTTTCAAAGGCCGCCGCGTGCGGCCTTTAGTGTTGGTAACGCACCTCAAGCACCGGCCATCGGCAGCGCGATGCCGGTTGGCAAGCCGTCAAGAAACCGTCGCGCCTCATGCTTCATGGTGTGCTTATTGCTTAGGGGGACTGTGACGATGCCTCGACTCGAACACAGAATTGCCACGAAATACTCAGGAATGGCCGCCACAGTCGCGAAGTCCGCGGTGCGCCTGCATTCCGGCCCGTCCAGCTCCCTCAAGCCAACCATCATCACGCTCCACGCAAAGCTGGCGGCGAAGGATCGGCGTCTTGTCGAAAATCAGGGCATCTGCGGCAATAACACGCTGAAATTACCAACAAATTTTTCCTGAAACAGGACCTTTCCGCTAAAGTATTGCGATGACCGCCAATAATCTTGTTTTCATCATCATGGACAGATGCCGCTACGACAGCTATCTGCGAGCCAAACGTCCAAACATGGACCGTCTCGGAGACGGCCAAAAGCGTTATTCGTTCGCGTCTTGGACCAGTCCTTCGCATTACACCTACCTGATGGGAATGATCCCGCACACCAGCCCGCAGGGTGTGTTTGCGTCGGAGGTGTACAAGAAGGATTTCTCGCTCTGGGTCGATCGCCTCGGCGTCAAGGACCTGTCGTTCAAGAACTTCGTGCCGCATCTGTCGCTGCCCTATGTGCTTCAGCAGAACGGCTATCGCACCTCGGCCAAGGTGTCCTTGCCGGTGCTGAATCCGTTTTCGCATCTCAACAAGCATTTCGACGATTACAAACTGATGGCGAATCACAACGATTTCGCCGGTATGGTCAAGCAGATCGAGTTCGACAAGTCCGAACCGCAGTTCTACTTCCTGAACCTCGGCGAAACCCATTACCCGTTCATGCTCGATCCGAAGAACATGCCGCACATCTCCGGCGTGCACGGCGTGTTCAAACGCATGGATGACAACCTGGGCGCGGAAACCGAAGACAAGTTTTTCGACGACGAGCAGATGCGCGACCTCCACACCCAGCAGGTCAAATGCGTGGAGTACGTCGACGAAGTGCTCGACGGCCTGATCGCCAAAGCACCGGTCGGTACCCATTTCGTGATCACCGCCGATCACGGCGAGTGCTTCGGCGAAGGCGGATATTTCGGCCACGGGCCGATCGTTCACGAAAAAGTGCTGGAAGTGCCGTTCCTGGAAGGAAAGAAGCGCTGAGCCATCGCGGCCAACCGGCTGCGGATGGCGGGTCGTTGAGTGGCAGTTCAGACGGGAGAGTGGCAGTGGTTCACGACAGCTTCGATGTATTCGGTATTGCGCCGGCCGATGCGATGCATCCGGGCACGGCGGTGGCGACGGCGCGCGCCGGCGGCACTGGCCTGCTCGACCTCGAGTTCAGCCGTGACGATGACCGCGCCACCGCCTCGTTCGAGCGACTGCTGACCGCAACCGATGCCCGCATCGGCCTGCGCGTCGATTCCGGTCACGCCGCGCTCGCCGCGAAATTGCTGGTGACGGCAGGCGATCGCGCACTGACCCTGATCCTGACCGGCACGCCGGCACAGCAAGCGGTCGTCTCTGCCCAACTCGCAGCGGGCGGTCAGCATCGGGTGCTGGCCGAAGTCATCGACGTCACCCACATCGGTCACTTCCCGTTTGCCCATCACGGCCTTGTTGCCAAGGGTCATGAAGCGGGCGGCTGGGTCGGCGCCGATACCAGCTACATCCTTGCCCAGAAGCTGCTCGGCAAGACCGAACTTCCGGTCTACATGCAGGGCGGCATCGGCGTGCACAGTGCTGCCGCGTTACGGGCGATGGGCGCGGCAGGCGTGATCTTCGAAGATCAACTGCTGCTGCTCGCCGAATCGCCGCTGTCGGAATCGCAGCAGAACGAGCTGGCCCGTCTGAACGGTGCCGAAACCCGCCTGTTCGGCGAACTGATTGATCTGCCCTGCCGCGTCTACTCGCGTCCGGGCACGCCGACGTTGAAAGCAGCGGATGCCGACAACAATCAGGTCGAAGCCGGCGATCTGCCGGTCGACGCCTGGCGCACGCGCCTGACAGCCAATCTCGGCTGGAACGGCGGTGAGCAGTTCATGCCGATCGGCCAGGGTATCGGCCTGGCGGCTACCTATCGCACGCAGTACCGCAGCGTCGGCCGCTTCATCCAGGCGGTGCGCCGTGCCAGCACCCGGCACGTCGAATCCGCGGTCGCGACCGGTTTCATGGCACCGGGCGGCGCGCTGGCGCAGTCGCATGGCACCACATTCCCGATCGCCCAGGGTCCGATGACCCGCGTGTCGGATTCACCCGAATTCGCCTACCAAGTGTCGAAGAACGGCGCGCTGCCATTCCTGGCGTTGGCGCTGTACCGCGGGCCGCAGGTGCTGGAAATGCTCCAGCAGACCAAGGCCCGGATGACCCAGGCCGATGGCAGCGTGCTGCCCTGGGGCGTGGGCCTGCTCGGCTTCGTGCCGCACAGCCTTCGCGAAGAGCAGATCGCCGCCGTCTGGCAGTGCAAGCCGACTTACGCCTTGATTGCCGGTGGTCGTCCCGACCAGGCCGCGCATTTCGAGCAGCACGGCATCCCGACCTACATCCATGCCCCGGCCCCGGCCCTGCTGCGCATGTACATCGAACAGGGCGCCAAGCGCTTCGTGTTCGAAGGCCGCGAATGCGGCGGCCATATCGGGCCGCTGGCCAGCTTCCCGTTGTGGGAGCAGATGATCGAAGTGCTGCTCGCCGACGTGAAGCCGGGCGCGGAAGCCGGTTATCACATCCTGTTTGCCGGCGGCATTCACAACGCAGCATCAGGCGCGATGCTGGCGGCACTTGCTGCGCCGCTGGCGGCACGCGGCATGAAGGTCGGCTGCATCATGGGCACGGCCTACCTGTTCACCCAGGAAATCGTCGACAGCGGTGCCGTGGTCAAGGGCTTCCGCGACGCCGCGATCTCCTGCGACAAGACCGTCAATTTCGAGACCGGTCCGGGCCATTCGACGCGTTGCGTCGACACGCCGTTCTTCCGCGAATTCCGCGACGCCCGCAAGGAACTGCTGCGCGAAGGTGTGGGCGCCGACGAACTGCGCGACCGCCTCGAAGACATGAACATGGGCCGCATGCGCGTGGCCTCGAAGGGCCTGAACCGCGACGCATCGGGCCAGATCGTCACCGTCTCCGAAGCCGACCAGTACAAGGACGGCATGTTCATGATCGGCCAGGTCGCGACCATGCGCGATGGCGTGGTCACGCTCGACGCGCTGCATCGCGAAGTCACCGAGGGCGGCATGGCCATGCTGCACGCCGTCGTCGGTGCCAAGGGCGCGCGCAAGCAGGAAGCCAAGCCTTCCGACATCGCCATCGTTGGCCTGGGCACCCTGCTGCCGAAGGCGACCCTCGCCGAAAAATACTGGGAAAATATTCTCGACCAGGTTTGCGTGATCGGCGAAGTGCCGAAGGATCGCTGGGACTGGAAGATGTATTTCGACGCCGATCGGCGCGCGCGCGACAAGGTCTATTCGCGCTGGGGCGGCTTCCTCGACGAAGTGGCCTTCGATCCGATTTCCTACGGCATTCCGCCGAAGTCGATGAAGTCGATCGACCCGATGCAGCTGCTGACGCTCGAAGTCGCGCGCCGCGCGCTTGCCGATGCCGGCATGGGCGATGGCGATTTCGATCGCGAGAACACCAGCGTCATCCTCGGTGCCGGTGGTGGCTTGGGCGATCTCGGGACCCAGTACGCCGTGCGCGCCGAACTGCCCCGCTTCGTCGATATCGACGACAAGACGGTCTGGGAGCGCCTGCCGGAGTGGACGGAAGAATCGTTCGCCGGAACCCTGCTCAACGTGGCAGCCGGCCGAGTCAGCAACCGCATGGATTTCGGCGGCCTGAACTTCACCATCGACGCCGCCTGCGCCTCGTCGCTGGCCGCTATCTCGATCGCCGTCAACGAGCTTGAATCCGGCCGCACCAATGTCGCCATCGCCGGCGGCATCGACACCGTACAGAGCCCGTTCGGCTTCCTGTGCTTCTCCAAGACCCAGGCGCTGTCGCCGAACGGCAAGCCGAAAACCTTCGATCAGGGTGCCGATGGCATCGCGATCAGCGAAGGTCTGGCGGTGGTCGTGCTCAAGCGCCTCGCCGATGCCGAAGCCGCTGGCGACCGCATCTACGCCGTGATCAAGTCGGTCGCCGGTTCCAGCGATGGTCGTGCGCTGGGTCTCACCGCGCCGCGTCCGGAAGGCCAGAAACTGGCGCTGAAGCGCGCCTATTCGCGTGCCGGCTTCTCGCCGGCCACGCTCGGCATGGCCGAAGCCCACGGCACCGGCACGCCGGTCGGCGACAAGGCCGAAGCCCGCACGATCACCGAATCGCTCGCCGCTGAGGGTGCCGCGCCGAAGACCGTCGCGATCAGCTCGGTCAAGACCTTGCTCGGCCACACCAAGGCCAGCGCCGGTGTTTCCGGCCTGATCAAGGTGGCGCTGTCGCTGTATCACCGCACGCTGCCGGCGCATTTTGGCGTCGAGAAGCCGATCGACACGATCGCCGACCCGAAAGCGCCGGTGTATCTGCTCAAGGACGCCCGGCCGTGGATCGCCCATCCGGACCATCCGCGCCGTGGCGGCGTGTCGGCCTTCGGTTTCGGCGGCACCAATTTCCACGCCGTGCTCGAGGAATACCGCGGCAGCTTCGGCGCCAGCGGCGCGTCGGGTGCGCCGCGCTGGCCGCATGAACTGTTCGTGTTCCGGGCCAAGGACGAAGCCACGTTGGCCAACGAGATGGGCCGCTTCGTCGCCGCCCTCAAGGTCGGGAGCAACGTCAAGTTCCGCGACCTCGCCTGGTCGCTGAGCAAGCAGGCCGAGAGCCGTGTCGGCGCGCCGCTGTGCGTGGCACTGGTCGCCAAGGATTTCGCCAGTCTGCAAGCCGATCTCGAAGCGACCATCGCCAGCCTCGCCGGCAACGGCCGGCCGCTGCCGCAGTCGGTCCGCTACTCGAAGTCGGTGCCAGCCACGGCACCGCAGCTCGGCTTCCTGTTCCCGGGCCAGGGCTCGCAATACGTCAACATGGGCCGCGAAACCGCGCTCTATGTCGATGAGCTGCGCTCGGCACTCGAATTCACCGACGCGACATTGCGCCACGAATTCCCGGCGCTGCTGTCGCGCACCATCATGCCGCCGGCCACCTTTGACGCCGAAGCCGAAAGCGCGCAGCTGAAGGCGCTGACCGACACCCGCGTCGCGCAGCCGTCGATCGGTGCGCTGTCGCTAGGCTATACGCGACTGGCCGAACGTCTGGGCCTGTCGGCCGTTGCCGCAGCCGGTCACAGCTACGGCGAGTACTCGGCACTTCATGCCGCCGGTGCGCTGTCCGCTGCCGATTTCCTCAAGCTGTCCGCAGTGCGCGGCAAGTGCATGGCCGAAGCTGCCGCGACCTCCGAAAAAGGCGCGATGGCAGCGATCCAGGCCAAGCGCGAAGTCGTCGCCGCCGCGATCGCCGGCATTGCCGGCGTCAAGATCGCCAACCACAACGCGCCAGAGCAGGCCGTGATTTCCGGCCCGGCTGCCGGTGTCGAACAGGCCGCCAAGGCGCTGGAAGCCAGCGGCGTGCGGGTCACCCGCCTTGCCGTTTCGGGTGCCTTCCACACTGAACTGGTCGCCAGCGCCCAGACCGGCCTGTCGGCGGCGATTGCCGCCAGCACCGTCAGCGTGCCGCGCCTCAGCGTCTACTCGAACACCACCGGCAAGGCCTACCCGGCCGACGTTGCCGGGATCAAAGCTACGCTCGATGGCCACCTGCTGAACAGCGTCGAATTCGTGGCCGAAATCGAAGCGATGCACGCCGCCGGCGTGCGGGTATTCGTCGAACTCGGGCCGAAGGGCACCTGCGCGAACATGGCCAAAGCCACGCTCGCGGGCAAGGACGCCATCTGCGTCTCGCTCGACGGCAACGGCGGCGGCCTGCGCGGCCTGCTGCTCGGCCTCGCCGAGCTGGTGGTGGCCGGTGTGCCGGTCGCCCTCGCCCGTCTGTTCGACGGCCGCGACGCCCAGGCGCTGGACCTCTCGAAGCTCGCCGACCTGCTGAAGCCGGACGCGATTCCGAAGCACGCCTGGTGGGTTAGCGGCGGCTGCGCACGTGCGCAGGACGATCCGCTGTTCCGTACCGGCCAACTTCCGGCCTACGACGTCGAAACCCTCGCCGCCGAACGCGCGAAGCTGCAAACGGCGCGTACCGTCATCGTCCAGGGCCCGGCAGCGCCGGCGCAGATCATTCATCAGCCCGCAGCGGCAGCGCCTGCTGCCGCGTTCACCGCCAATCCGGCCCTCGGCTCGGAAGCGCTGGCCGCCTACCAGCAGACCATGCGCCAGTTCCTGCAATTGCAGGAGCGCGTGGTGTCGCAGTACCTCGGCGGCAGCCCCGGTGCGGCATTGCCGGCGATGCCAGCGCTGATGCCCGGGCCGATGCCGGTCGCGGCCCCGATCGTTGTCGCGGCACCGCGCTCGGTCGTGGCCCCTGCACCACTTCTGACCCCGGCTCCGGCACGAGTCGAAGCACCGAAGCCGGTTGCTGTGGTTGCGGCACCCGTTGTTGCCGCCCCGGTCGCAATCAGCTTCGACCCCGCAGCAGCCCTGCTCGAAATCGTCGCCGATCGCACCGGCTACCCGCAGGACATGCTGGGGCTTACGCAGGATCTGGAAGCCGAACTCGGCATTGATTCGATCAAGCGCGTCGAGATTCTCGGTGCCTTCCAGAAGCAGTTGCCGGCCGCAGCCGGTGAGGCGATGCAGGCCGGCATGGAGCGCTACACCCGCGCCCGCACGCTGACCGCGATTCTCGAAACCGCGAAGGCCGATCTCGCAAGACTCGGCATGTCGGCGGCGCCTGCCGCTGCTGCCGTATCGGTGGCCGTCACGGTCAACGCCGCACCGTCGGTGGACCGTGCCCAGGTGTCGGCGATCCTGCTCGGCATCGTCGCCGATCGCACCGGCTATCCGACCGACATGCTCGGTCTCGATCAGGACCTCGAAGCCGAACTCGGCATTGACTCGATCAAGCGCGTCGAAATCCTCGGCGCGCTGCAGAAGGCCCTGCCAGCTGCGGCCGGCGACGCCATGCAGTCGGGCATGGAGAAATTCACCCGCGCCCGGTCGCTGACCGCGATCCTCGATGCCGCGATGGCGCTGGTACCGGCGTCGACGGCTGCTGCCGCTGCGCCGGTCGCCGTCTCCGTCGCCGTGTCGGCCGTTGCCGCCGTCGCAGCTTTCGACCGCGTCTCGGCGCAGGCGATGCTGCTCGGTATCGTCGCCGATTGCACCGGCTATCCGACCGACATGCTCGGGCTCGATCAGGATCTCGAAGCCGAGCTCGGCATCGATTCGATCAAGCGCGTCGAAATCCTCGGTGCGCTGCAAAAGGCGCTACCGGCAGCCATCGGCGAAGCGATGCAGGCCGGCATGGAGCGCTTTACCCGCGCCCGCACGCTGACCGCCATTCTCGATGCAGCGGCCGCCATCGCACCTGCTGCTTCGGTGGCATCGACGGCGGTGGCCGTATCGGTGGCCGCGTCGTCCGCAACGGCTGCCGTCGCTGGCGTCGACCGCGCCACGATGCAAGCGCAGTTGCTGGGCATCGTCGCCGATCGCACCGGTTATCCCACTGACATGCTCGGTCTCGATCAGGATCTGGAAGCCGAACTCGGCATCGACTCGATCAAGCGCGTGGAAATCCTCGGTGCGCTGCAAAAGGCGCTGCAGGCCGCACAGGCCGATGCCATGCAGGCGTCGATGGAGAAATTCACTCGCGCCCGTACGTTGAACACCATCCTCGACGCTGCCGAGTCGCTCGCGCCGGCAGCAGTTGCCGCCGCACCGGTTGCAATCGCGATCGCGTCGGCAGCACCGGCTTCGGTCGCGATTGCCTTGGCCGCCACGCTTGATCGCAGCGCTTTGAGCGCGATGCTGCTCGACATCGTCGCCGACCGCACCGGCTACCCGACCGACATGCTCGGCCTCGATCAGGACCTGGAAGCCGAACTCGGCATCGACTCGATCAAGCGCGTCGAAATCCTGGGTGCGATGCAGAAGGCCTTGCCGACGGCTCAGGCCGATGCCATGCAGGCCAGCATGGATCGCTACACCCATGCCCGTAGCCTGAACGCCATTCTCGATGCCGTGATGTCGCTGGCAGGGCCTGCTGCGCCTACGGCAGTTGCCGCTGCGGTTGCCGCGCCTTCTGTCGTCATTGCCGCAGCAGCGACCGCTGCCGTCAGCGACACGATTCCGCGATACGCCCCGCGCGCGAAGCTGGTGCCGCTGCCGAAGCGCCGTCACGCCGTCGCCGGTCTCTATGTGCTGACCGCCGATGAAGAAGGCGTGGCCGATCTGCTGGCAGCCCGCATCGTCAAGGCCGGTGGCAAGGCTGCCGTGCTGCCAGCCGCTGCAGCGACTGATCCCGCGCAGCTCGCGACCACACTCGACGGACTTCGCCAGCAGCACGGCAAGGTCGCCGGCATCGTCCATCTGGCTTCGCTGGTGTCGGCCGACGTCAGCGATCTCGCAGTCTGGAAGCGGCAAAGCGCGCTGCAGGCCAAAGCCCTGTTCTGGCTGTTGCAGCAGACCATGAGCGAGTTGTCGGCCGGCCCTTCGGTCGCGCTCGCGGCCAGCCGGTTCGGCGGTTGCCTGGGCCGCGAAACCGAAGGCCCGAGCCTGCCGCAGGCCGGCGCTGCTGTTGGCCTGTTCAACTGCGCGACACAGGAAATCCCCAGCCTGCGCGCGCGTCTGGTCGACTTTGAAGTCGTCGCCACGACGCAGAGCATCGTCGATGCCTTGTTCGATGAACTCGTGGTCGACGATGCCCGTACCGAGATCGGCTACGCCGAAGGCATGCGCTACGGCTATACGCATGTCGCCGAAACCGTGTCGGATCATCCCTTCGCACCGCATCTGACGCCGAATGGCGACTGGATCGTGCTGATCACCGGCGGTGCGCGCGGCATCACCGCCGAAATCGCCGAGGAACTGGCCCGGCCGGGCATGCGTCTGGTGCTGCTCGGCCGTACGGCGCTGCCTAGCGTCGAAAATGGCGCGACGGCGTCGATCGCCAAAGAGGCGGACCTCAAGAAAACCCTGCTGACGCAGGCGCTGGCGGCGGGCCGCAAGCCGACGCCGGTGGAACTGGAGCGCGAGTTGCGAGCCGTGCTCGCCGATCGCGAAATCCTCGGCAACATCACGCGGCTGACGAAGGCCGGCGCGATCGTCGACTACCGCGCCTGCGATGTCCGCAACCCTGCCGTATTTGGTGCGCTGATCGACGAGATCTACGCCACCTACGGCCGCATCGACGCCGTGCTGCACGGTGCCGGGGTGATCGAGGACCGGCGCATTCCGGACAAGACGCCAGAGTCTTTCGATCGCGTCTATGACACCAAGGTCGACAGTGCCTGGACCCTGGCCACCCGGCTCAAGCCGGAAAGCCTGCAATTGCTGGCGCTGTTCACCAGCGTGTCCGGTCGCTTCGGCAACACCGGGCAGTCCGATTACGCCGCCGCCAACGAAACCCTGAATCGCCTTGCCTGGCAGTTGCACCGGCGCTGGAACGGCGTCCGGGTGATCTCGGTGAACTGGGGTCCCTGGGACGCCGGCATGGCCAGCCAGCAGGTGCGCGATGCCTTCCGGGCGCGCGACATCGTGCCGATTCCGATCGCCGCCGGGCGTCGCTGGTTCATGGACGAATTGGCTTACGGGCCGCGCAAGGATGTCGAACTGGTGGCGGGCGAAGGTCCCTGGGAGCAGGATCGCGGCAGCGACTCGGCCGACGCCGAAAGTGCAGCCAGCGACAGCAAGACCCTGCCGCTGATCCGTCGTCCGGTGCGCATGGGTGCCGGTGGCGCGGTGGTCTACGAGCATGGCTTGAGCCTGCGCGCCGATCCTTATCTCACCGATCATCGTCTCGACAACAAGCCGGTGCTGCCCGCCGCTGCGGCGCTGGAATACATCGCCCAGTTCGCACAGGCCGCCTGGCCGGAGTGGACGGTGGCCGAAGTGCGCGACCTGCGCGCCTATTCGGGCATCGTGCTGGACGGTGATGCAGCGGAAAAGACCCTGCTGCTGAAGGCGCGTTCGTCGACCCATTCGGACGCCGGTTCGCAAGCTGTGACCATCGAATTGTTCGATCACGGCCGCAAGTCGCCGAACTACCGAGCCAGCGTCATCCTGCTGCCGCAGTTGCCGGAGGCCCCGCTCGCCAGCCTGTCGCCAATCAGCGGTGGCGCGCCAATGAGCGCCGCCCGGATGTACGCCGATCACTTGTTCCACGGCCCGCAATTCCAGTTCGTGACCGACATCGGCGCGCTGTCCAGCGATGGGATCGACGCCACGGTGGTCGCGTCCTCGCCGGCCAGCATGCTCGGCACGGCGGAAGCGGCGAATACCCGCTGGCTGTTCGATTTCGGCCTGATCGACACCGCACCGCAACTGGCGCTGGTGTGGGCGCGGGTCATGCACGGCAAGACGGCGTTACCGTCGAGCTTCGGCAAGGTGGTGCGCTACGGCAACGGCCCGGTGGTCGGCAAGCTGAAGGTTTCGGTGCGCATCAAGCCAGCTGCGCATGAAGCCGGCGTGCGCTACGACATGCAATTCGTCGACGACAGCGGCCGCGTGCGGCTGGCGATTACCGATGCCGAAAGCACGATGAGCGCTGCGCTCAACCGGCTGGCGGGCAACTCCTGATGCCGGCGTTTTCGGCAGCGCTGACGCAGGCCGGCTGAATGGCCACGTCACTCGACATCGCCATCATCGGCATGGCCGGTGCCTACGCCGGTGCCCGGGACGCTGCCACGTTCTGGCAGAACATCCTCGACGGTGTCGATGCCGTAGCCGAGGCCGGTGCAGAGTGGGCCGGCCCCTATCTCGATCCCGATTCGAAGGCCAACGACCGCATCTACACCACCCGCGGCGGCTTCTTGCGCGATCTGGCGGAAGTGGACTTAAGCGAACTCGGCGTGATGCCGAACACGCTCGACGGCGGCGAGCCGGATCACATGCTGGCGCTGCGCTTCGCTCGCGATGCGCTGGCCGACTCGGGTTACCTGAAGAAGGATTTCAATCGCGAGCGCATCGGCATCGTGCTCGGCCGTGGCACTTACGCCAATCGCGGCATCCTGAACATGGTCCAGCACGGCATGATCATGGACCAGACGATGGAGCTGATCCGTGGCCTGCGCCCCGATCTGACCGACGCGGAGCTGGCAAAGCTGAAAGCCCAGTTCAAGGCCCAGCTGCCGCCCTACACCGCCGAAACCGTCGGCCTGCTGACGCCGAACGTGATCGCCGGCCTGATCGCCAACCGGCTCGATCTGATGGGGCCGAACTTCATCGTCGACGCCGCCTGCGCATCGAGCCTGATCGCCATCGAACTGGCAGTGCGCGAGATCAATTCCGGTCGCTGCGACATGATGATCACCGGCGGCGTGCAGGCCCAGTGCCCGCCGCAGCTGTACATGCAGTTCTGCCAGATCGGCGCGCTGAGCCACGGCCAGTTGCGACCGTTCCAGAAAGGCGCCGATGGCACCCTGCTCGGCGAAGGCGTCGGCGTGCTGGTGCTGAAGAAGCTGTCGCTGGCCGAAGCCGACGGCGACCGCATCTACGCGGTCATCAAGGGCATCGGCTCGGCCTCGGACGGCAAGGCCAAGGGCCTGCTGACGCCGCGTCTGGAAGGCGAAGTGCTGGCCTTGAGGCGCGCCTACGAATCCTGCGGCATCGATCCGGCCACCATCGGCCTGGTCGAAGCCCATGGCACCGGCACCCGGGTTGGCGACAAGACCGAGATCGAATCGCTGACCACGATGTTCGGGCCGCGCGTCGGCGAACTGCCGACGATCGCGCTCGGCTCGGTCAAGTCGATGATTTCGCACTGCCTGCCGGCCGCCGGCAGTGCCTCGATGATCAAGACCGCGCTGGCGCTGCATCACAAGGTGCTGCCGCCGATGCTCTGCGATGAGGTCGACCCCGACCTGCACATCGAAAAGACGCCGTTCTACATCAACACCGAAGCCCGGCCGTGGATTCACGGCGGGCCGCATCCGCGCCGCGCCGGCGTCAATGCCTTCGGCTTCGGCGGCATCAACGCCCACATCATTCTCGAAGAGTACCGGCCGTCGAAAGCCGCGCTGGCGAAGTCCGGTGCCGGCCTGATGCACATGCCCGGTCACTCGGAACTGATGACGCTGGCTGCGGATTCGGCTGAAGCCTTGGCCGACCTCGCCCGTCAGTTGGTCGAGCACGCGCGCGGGCCGTCAAAGCCCAGCCTGGCCATGCTCGCCAGGGCCAGCAGCCTGCATGCGACCGGCGAACACCGGCTGGCGGTAGTTGCCAGCGACGCCGCCGATCTGGCCACCAAGCTCGAACAGGCGCTGGCCAAGCTCGGTCGCCCGGACCCGGCGGCGTTCAAGATTCGTGCGGGCGTCCACTACGGTCGCGGTGCTTTGCCCGGCAAGGTCTGCTTCGTGTTTCCCGGCGAAGGCGCGCAGTACGGCGGCATGCTCGCCGACCTGTGCCTGAACTTCCCGCAGGTTCGCGAGTGGTTCGATTTCATCGACGAATCCTCGATCAAGCGTGATGGCCGACGCCGCTCGCCGATCGTGTTTCCAGCGCCGACCAGCATCAGCACCAGCACCCGGGAGCGTCTGGAAAGCGATCTGTTCGAGATGGACGTCGCCGCCGAAACGGTGTTCGCGGCCTCGATCGGCATGTACACCCTGCTCGAAGACCTGGGCTTCAAGCCGGACACCATGCTCGGTCATTCAACCGGCGAGAACACCGCGCTGACCGCCAGCGGTGTGCGTCGCTACGATCGCCGCGACGAGATTGCCGACACCGTCCGCGACCTGAACCGCATCTATCGCGAACTCGATCGCGAAGGCCGCATCGTTGAAGGCAGCCTGCTGACCATCGGCGCGCTGAAACCCGCTGCCCGCAGCGAACTGCTGCGCCAGTTCGGCACCGGCGACAGCCCGATCCGCGTCGCGATGGACAACTGCCCGAATCAGCTGGTGCTGTTCGGCTCGCGTTTCGACATCGCGGATCTCAAGGACAAGCTGGCCGCCGATGGCGCAATCTGCGCCGAGCTGCCGTTCGGCCGCGCTTATCACACTTCGCTGTTCGCGCCGGTCGCCGATGCCTACCGCGAGTACTACGCCGATCTCGCCTTCGGCCCCGGCAAGACCGTGCTGTACAGCGCCCAAAGCGTCGGCCCGTTCCCGAACGATGCTGCCGACATCCGCGAACTGGCCTGCCAGCAATGGGAAAGCCCGGTGCGCTTCACCGAAACCGTCGAGAAGCTCTATGCCGACGGCGTGCGGGTATTCGTTGAAGTCGGCCCCAGCGGCAACCTGACCTCGTTCATCGGCGACACCTTGCGCGACAAGGACGATGTCGTCGCCTTAAGCACCAACAGCCGCCGCAAGGCCGGCGTCACCCATCTGCACCAGACGCTGGCGCAGTTGTTCGCGATCGGCGTCGCTTTCGATCCGCAGCAGCTCTACGCCGACCGCGACATCGCGACATTGCAGCTTGCTGCAACACCTGCCGCTGCACCGCGACCGAAGCCGCGAATCAAGCTGCAGATGCCGCTGATCCATCTGCCGGCCGATGTGCCGCCGATGCCGAAAGCGACGGTGGTCATGGCGCCGCCGGCGGTCACTGCACAGCCGGTCAGCACAGCGGCAACGCCGGCCGCAGTACAAGCAGCGGCCGATCCGCGTCTGGAAGTGCTGAAGTCGCATTTCTCGCTGATGCAGGAGTTCCTCGACAGTCAGGCCCGGGTGCTCGACGGCTTTGCTGGCGGCGCAGCCACCGCCCATCCAGCGGCTGTTGAAGCGGCCGATCCGGCACGCCCCGATCCGCATCGCTACCCGCTGCTCGGTCGCGTGCTGTCTCAGGACAGCACCAAGCTGGTCTGCGAACGCCGCTACGACCTCGCGTCGGACCTGTTCCTGCGCGATCACGCGCTCGGTTGCGCCCCCAGCGCCCAACAGGGCGAACTACTGGCGTTGAGCGTCATTCCGTTCACCTTCAGCATGGAAATCGTTGCCGAAGCAGCCTGCCTGCTGACCGGCGACGCCCTGCAATTCATCGGTCTGGACAGCTCGCGCGGCCATCGCTGGCTGGGCCTCGACGGCGGCACGCTTGATCTGCGCATCGTCGCCGAGCGGGCTGCGGCCGATGCGGCGCAGCCGGGCATCGAGCGTGTTTCCGTGCGCCTGTTCCAGAGCGGCGTTGGCGGCCCGGCCGGCGGCGTGCTGGTGTTCGAAGCGATCGCCCTCCTTGGTGCGGCCTTCCCGGCGGCACCGGCCGTGCGGCCGTGGTCGGCAGCGGACAGCCGTCCGAGCCGCAACAACCCGGACGGCTCGCTGTACAGCCGCGGCATGTTCCACGGCCCGCGCCTGCAGGGCGTGACCTCGGTGCGTCGCTGGTCCGACGAAGCGATCGAAGCCGACATGGTGACCATCGCCACTCACGATTACTTCCGCTTCACGACGACCCCGCAGTTCCGCACCGATCCGGCGCTGCTCGACGCCGCCGGCCAGGTGGTCGGCTACTGGCTGACCGAGCGCTATACCTGGGGCTTCAACTGCTTCCCGTATCACGTTGGCAGCTTCCGCCAGTACGCGCCGATGCCGCCGGCCGGCACCAAGGTTGTCTGCCGCTGCGACGTCAGGATGACCGACCCGCTGCGCATCGAAGCCCACTTCGACGTGCTCGATGCGGAAGGTCGCCTGCTGATGCGCGCCACCCACTGGGAAGACCGCAAGTTCACCGTGCCGGAGCGCTTTTATGCCTTCCGCATGGCGCCGCAGACCGCGTTTCTCAGCGAGGCCTATCAGGCTGACACGCTGGCTACGGCCGGTGTCGTTGCCCGCAAGCTGCCGGCTTTCGACGAGGGCTTCCTCGATCAGGGTTTCAGCATCTGGAAGCGGGTGCTGGCCAATCTGGTGCTCAACGAAGACGAGCGCCGCGACTGGTACGCGCTGCCGGTCACCGGCACCCAGCGCGAAGCCTGGCTGCTCGGCCGCGTGGCGGCGAAGGACGCGGTACGCGTCTGGCTGCAACAGAACCATGGCGTACTGGTGGCACCGTCCGATATCGAGATCGCCGCCAGCGCCGAAGGCACGCCGTACCTGCGGTACATCACGGGCGTCGCGCTGGTCACGTGGCCGTCGATCTCGATCAGCGAACACGGCGGCCATGCACTGGCCGCCTGCTCGGGGCCGGGGCTCGGCATCGGCATCGACTACCGGCGGCTCGATCGGCCGCTCGCCGAAGATGCAATCGGCAACGCGCTCGCTGCCAGCGAGCGCAGCCGCTTTCTGACCGCACTCGCTGCCGCCGATCACGACCGCGCGTCAGTCGCACTGGCCGCCGCCAAGCGCGCAGCGGCGCGTTCCTCCGGACAGGCCATCGAACGGCATGCGGCCGACTGGCAGGTCGTCGACGGCGCGGTACCGCACGCAGCGGCATCGGTCGGCGCGGTGATGGTGCGCCACGGCGGCGTCGACCATGCGGTGGCGCTGCACCTCGGACCGGACGATGTATTCGCGCTGTCGCTGCTGCCGCTGTCGGCCAGCAGCGGACCACGCGCTGCGATGGCCTAGATTCTGCTACTGCGGCAACGCGCAGCAAACAACGATCAACTCAAGCTGCAAATCAACCAAACGGATTCAGGCGGACCTCAGATGACCACCAAGACCCTCTTCATCGGCATGGACGGCTGCACGTTCACCGTGCTGAACGAAATGACCCGCGACCTTCCCGGCGAAGGCGTGACCATGCCCTTCCTGGCCGGCCTGATGGCCAAGGGCTCGCGCGCCAATCTGCGTTCCACACCCAATCCGCTGACCCCGCCGGCCTGGGCGTCGATCATGACCGGCGTCGGCCCCGGCCAGCACGGCGTGTTCGACTTCATCCGCGCCGAGGACAAGGGCGGCGAGGTCTATTGGACCCTGTACGACTCCCGCGATGTCGATTCGGAAATGATCTGGTCGATCGCCAGCCGCCAGGGCAAGAGCGTTGCCGCGCTGAACTTCCCGCTGACCGCGCCGCCGCCGAAGCACGTCAACGGCTCGATCGTGCCGGGCTTCATTCCGGCCAAGCATCTGCGCCGCAATTCCACACCAGGCCTGTTCGAACGCCTGAAGGAAGCGATTCCGGGCTTCGACGCCAAGGAACTGGCCTGGGACTTCGACAACGAGAAGCAGGCGCTCGAAGTGCTCAACGACAACGACATGGAACAGTGGGTGCGCTACCACCTGCCGCGTGAAGAGCAGTGGTTCAACATCGCCGAATACATCCTGGCCAACGACAAGCCAGATCTGATGGCGGTGATGTTCGACGGTACCGACAAGATCCAGCACCAGGCCTGGCAGTTCGTCGATCCGAACCTGGTGCCGGCTGAAAAGACCGACTTCTACAACCGCATGCGCGCCGTCTGCCGCGAATACTTCGCCAACGTCGACCGCTACATCGAAAAGCTGGTGACCCTGGCCGGTCCTGAATGCCAGGTGTTCTTCGCTTCCGATCACGGCTTCACGGCCACCGTCGAGACGCTGCGCATCAATGCCTTCCTCGAAGAGCTGGGCTATCTGAAGTGGGCCGCGAACGATGGCTCCGAGCAGGCGATCCGCCGCGAAGCCAGCGATTTCGCGAACCTCGACTGGGCCAACACCACGGCCTATTGCCGCACGCCGTCGTCGAACGGCATCCATATCCGCGTGTCGACCAAGCCGGGCGAACCGGGCATCGAGCCCGACGACTACGTGCCGTTCCGCGACAAGCTGATCGAAGACCTGAAGACCCTGCGCAACGAAGACGGCGAGCCGGTGATCGTCGACGTGCTGAAGCGCGAGGAATGGTTCCCGGGCCAGCACATGGAGCGCGCCTGCGACCTGACCCTGGTGCTGCGCGACAACGGCTTCGTGTCGATCCGCAATCTGAAGCCGGTGGTCATCAAGCGTCCGAGCCCGGCTGGCACCCATCATCCGGACGGCATCTTCATGGCCTACGGCAAGGGCATTGCCGCCAACGGCCAGGTCGATCGTCTGGATATCCGCGACGTCTGCCCGACCCTGCTCTACAGCCTCGGCCTGCCGACCCCGAGCGACTTCGAGGGCAAGGCCGCCGAACCGTTCTTCACCGAGAACTGGCTCGCCGAGCATCCGGTCAAGGTCGGCAAGGCCACCGTCGGCGGCGGCGAGAAAGCCAAGGCCGAGGACATGGACGAGGAAGAAAAGCGCCAGATCATCGAGCAGCTGCAAATGCTCGGATACATGGAATAAGCCGCGCCGATCTCGACTTCTCCATGAGCAAAGTGACCGGCCTTTCGGCCAAAGACCTGCTGCACTACGGGCTGCTGCTGGACCCCGATGTCTCGCGTATCAACGAACTGAAGTTCGAGCGGCCGAGTTTCATCGGCGGCCACAAGCTGAAGAGCTGCACCATCGGCGCGTTCGCGTACTTCAACGCGGCCGGCATGACCAGCGCGTACCGCTGCCACATCGGGCGCTATGCGCAGATTGGCGAGTCGTCGATCCTCGGTCCGCCGGAGCATCCGATGGACTGGTTCAGCTCGCATCCGTTCGCGTTCACGCGGCCGCATTTCATGCCGAACATGTACCAGTTCGAGGATTTCGCGCGGCTGGCGCCGGATGCGCAGGACGGGGCTTCCTATGCCGATTCGATGCCGATGGACACCTTCATCGGCCACGAGGCCTACATCGGTGTGGCCAGCTTCATCAAGCGCGGCGTGCGCATCGGCCACGGTGCCGTGGTCGGTGCCAGCAGCATCGTCACCAAGGACGTGCCCGATTACGCGATGGTGATCGGCACCCCGGCCAAGATCATCCGCATGCGCTTCTCCGATGCCGTCATCGAGCGCTTCATGAAGCTCCAGTGGTGGCTGTACGATCTTGCGCCGCACAAGCACAGCGTCGATTTCTCGAAGGTCGAAGCCACACTCGACTACTTCGATCAGACGCTGGCCGATGGCAAGCTCGACCTGCTGAAGCCGCCGACCTATTCGCTGAGCAAGAGTGCCGACGGCTACGCTGTCGAAACGCTGGCCGCTCCGCTGTACTGACCACAAGATACCGATCCCGCACATGGCCGCAACCCACGCCGAATACGTCAAGCAACTGATCGTCCTGCTCGAGGACTTCACCCAGGACTGGGACCACGAGTTCGAAGGCAAGATGACGCCGGACACTCGCCTGCTCGGCGATCTTGGCTTCGAGTCGATCGACATCATCCAGCTGGTGGTGGCGATCGAGGAAGACATCTCCAAGAAGAAGGTGCCGTTCGACAAGCTGCTGATGAAGGACGGCCGCTATGTCGACGACCTGAGCATCGGCACCATCGCCGATTTCCTGGTCGGCTTTGTCTAAGCCTGCGATGAGGGGCATCGGCGCGATCAGCTATCTGGTTCGCGACTACGACGAAGCCCGCGCCTGGTTTGAAACGGCACTCGGCTTCTGCTGCATCGAGGACACAGCACTCGGGGGCGACAAGCGCTGGCTGCTGATGGCGGCGACGGCGGAGTCCGAAACCCGGTTGCTGCTGGCGCGGGCGGTGGGCGCGCAGCAGTTGGCGCAGGTCGGCCAACAGGCCGGCAATCGAGTGTTCCTGTTCCTGAATACCGACGATTTCGCTCGCGATCATGCGCGAATGACGGCGTACGGCGTGCATTTCCGCGAAGCGCCGCGTCATGAACCCTATGGCACGGTCGCCGTCTTCGACGATCTTTACGGCAACCGCTGGGATCTGCTGGAGCTGCGCAACACACGATCCTGAGAGCTGCACATGAAAAAGCCCCGGACACCGCATCGGTGTCCGGGGCTTTTTTGCTTCAGAAGCTCAAGGCAGACGCATCAACGGGTGGCGTTGATGGCGTTGACGCGACCGCAGGATTCCAGCGAAACGCGCTGGCGGCGGGTCAACAGGCCGGCATCCTCGTAACCGCGAGCCAGACGCGCCACGCAGTTGCCGTACAGCAGCGGACGGCCGCCGGCTTCGGTCACGCAGCCTTCGAGGCCCGGCAGCAGCAGCTCGCCGTTGTCGAGCGCACCCGGCACCGTGGTATCGCAGCGGCCCAGCACCACCGGTTCCAGCGACCAGCCGATGTCCTGCATCAGCGACGGCGTCAGGTCGAGGTTGCGGCTGGCACGCAGGGTCGGCGTGATCGCCGGCTCCATCAGCAGGTTCGGCGTGGCCGTGGTGTCGAAGTGCGAGATCGACGAACCCAGCGCCACCACCGTCGGTGCAAACACGCGCACCAGGCCTTCCTCGGTGCCGGCACGACGCGCCGGATCGGTGAAGTATTCGACACCCACGCCCGGCAGGCCGGCGCGGATCGCCGCACCGTCTTCCAGCGAGATGCCGATGGTCGCGATGGTCACGTTCGGGTCCGCACCACCAAGGCCGATGGCACCGGCACCGACCACGTTGTTGGCGATCAGCAGCGAGCGGGCACCGGCAGCCTGGGCATTGGCAGCCTTGACGGCAAAGCCGCAGGTGCCGCGATTGGCCAGCACCACCAGACCGGTGACGACGTTGGTCAGCGGCCCGCAAGCATCGCTGGGATCGGGCGAGCCGTCGGCATCCACCGCCGCCACGATGTTGCCGTTCAGCGTGGCCGCCGACGGCAGCGCACCGAACGACGCCGTGCCGAAGACGATTTCGCGGCTGACATTGCCGGTCAGGCGCACGCCTTCAAACGCGCCCAGCGACAGCCGCTGGTTGGCGGTGACTTCCGGGCCGGTCCAGACCACGCGGCCGTTGGAAATCGCCGACGACACGATCTGCGCAGCGTTCAGCTGGTCCCATTGCAGGTCGATGTTGAGGTCGCGGGTATTGGCCATGTAGACATCGGCCTGACCCAGCGGCAGCGAGCCATTGGCTTCATTGGCGAAGTTCTGGAAGCCCAGACCGTGCGCCACTTCGTGCATGAAGGTGTTGAGGAAGTCGATGGTTGTCGGCGGTGCGTTGTTGTCGAGACCGTAGTAGAAGCTCGACCCGGCGATGCAGTCGGGCAGGCCGATCGCACCATTGAAGTTGGCGATGATGTCGTTGTTGACGGGATCGAGATCTTCACCGGCAATCGCGTTGGCGAGTGCTGCGCCGTACCAGCGACCGGCCAGCGGGGCGTTCGGAAAATCCGAGGAAATGGTCAACGCACCGGCCGAGGCCAGCGTGCCGCCGGTCGCCGGTCGCCGTGCAGTTCAGGCGCGCGAACGAGCCCTGAACCCGGATCGGCACATCGCTGGCCAGCACGCTGCCCCAGAGATCCAGCGCTCGCTGATAGGCGATCAGGCGCTGCGCACCGAGCGTGGTGCCGGTGTTGCCGCCGACCGGCGTGGCGGGCGTCGGGTCATTGAAGCCGATACCGGCGACATCGGTGTTGATGAGGACGAATTCCGCCGCCTGGGCGGGAATGGCGGCGGCCGCGACGCCGAATGCTGCGGCAATGGCAAGGTTCCGGATCATGGCTTATTCCTCCACCGCGATCGGGGCGTGCTGCTCGAGCCCCGGTTCCGTGTGGCTGGGACGGGTCTGGCCATTGGCGTCGACTTCCGCGTGCAGCTGCACGAAGTATTCCGGCGTCAGCTTCACGGTCTTGGTGCCATTGGGGGCAACGGAAACGGTCAGCGCTTGCGACGTCGGCGCTGCGCGGTCGCTGGCGACCATCGCCCGCAGCTCGTCGGCCGTCGGTGCCCGCAGGCGACCGCTCTGGGCATCGCGCACCACGCGCAGCGAATCGGCCGACACGGCTTCATCGCCGGCCGGTGCATCGGTTGCCAGTGCCGCCGGCATCACGGCCAGTCCACACAGACAGGCCACGCTCAGCAATGCAGATTTCATCGAACTCCCTCCGAATCTATTTAATGAATGATCAATACAAGGATTCACAATCACGTAGCGCTCGCAGGAGCCCGACCGGGACCGACCTGCGTGGAAAGAAACGGGCAACCTCGCCAGCCCGCGTGCCGATCCGCGATGCGGTCGGGCACAAAAATTGAAGACCTTGCGAGTATTACACTGAGAAGGCGGGCGTCAACTGCTGGTTGATGGAAATATCAACCCCGATCGTCGGCCACCCCGGCGCGCTGATCGTCCGCCCTGCCCGTCCCCGACATTTGCCGATGGCCACGCATCGCGCGTGCCAGCACCGCACTGGAAGATTTCAGCATGCCCGATGTCCAACTCGCCGATGTGAAGATCGCCTGGCAGCAGATGGGTGAAGGCCCGGATCTGGTGTTCGTGCATGGCCTGGCGGCCAGCCGCGCGTTCTGGTTCCTCCAGTACGCGATGCCGCTGTCGGCACACTTTCGGGTCACCCTGTTCGACCTCAGAGGCCACGGCTACAGCAGCATGCCGACCAGCGGCTACGAAGCGGTCAAGGCGGCGGACGACATCGCCGGTCTGCTCGATCATCTCGGCATCGCCTCCTGCCTGCTCGTCGGCCACAGCTACGGCGGCGGCGTGGCGCTGGAGTTCGCCGGCCGGCATCCGCAGCGGGTCGAAAAGCTGGTCGTGCTCGACACCAAGATCAACGCCTTGCAGCCGACACAGCGGCTCAGCGATTCGCCGCAGCTGTCGCCGTTCGAGATCGAGGTCGCCCGCAGTTCCGGGCATGACTGGGACCAGGAAACCCAGGTCGGCCTGCTGTTTCTGGAAGTGCTGGCGCGCTGGAAAGTGAGCGGCGGCGGCTCGGACATCAAGGACGTGTTCACGCCGTTCGGCGAAGGACGCGGCGCGCAGCGCACGGCGAAGCAGTTCGTCGAACTGATGGATACCACCTCCGCCCTTCAGGAAGTCGTGTTGCCGGGCATCGACGGACCGGCGATCGAGCGGCTTCCGATGCCCTGCCTGTGGATTTACGGCGACTGGTCGCGTTCGATGCCGAGCTACCGGGCGCTGCTGCCGTTGCGGCCGACGGCGGAGTTCAGGCTGGTGCCGCAAGGCGGACATTTCTTTCCGATCAGCAACGCAGCCCTGGTGCTGTCCTGGCTGAAGCCGTTTCTGGGGCTCGTTGAAGCTGAGGCCTGAGCGTTGTGCGGAGTCGAGGAAAGGTGAAAAACGAAATCAATCTCGTTTCGTCATCAAAAAAGAGCTTGGCCTAAGCTCAGCCTTCCTTTTTCGCGAGGTCGTTACGATGACTGATCACAACACGCTGTCGCGCCGCCGTTTCCTGAGCTTGGCGGCGACCGTCGCCGCCGTGCCGGTGGTGGCGCTGCATAGCCGCAATGCCGCCGCCGCCGATCTGCCGCTGGTGGTCGCCACCGATCCGACGGCCAAAAGCCTCGGCTACGTGGCCGATGCGGCCACCGTCAAGAGCCCGACCTTCAAGGCCGGCAGTGCCTGCGCCAAGTGCGCGCTGTACTCCGGCGCCGCCGGTGCCGCCAGCGGCCCCTGCGGCATCTTCCCGGGCAAGGCCGTGGCCGCCAAGGGCTGGTGCACGGCCTACGCGCCGAAAGCCTGATCGCGCAGCAAAAAGCCCGGCGTGCCTTCAAGGCACGCCGGGCTTTCTTGTTTTCCGGCGGGGCGACTCAGGCCACGCCGTGCCGGACGAACCAGTCCTTGAGCCGCGCCCAGGCGTCGTCGGCCTGCTTTTCGCGATAGCTCGGCCGGTAATCGGCATGAAAGCCGTGCGGGGTGTCCGGATAAAGGACGATTTCCGAAGCCATCGCCGCCGGATTCTTAGAAGCTTTCAAAGCCGCCTGCATGCGCTCGACGGTGTCGTTGGGGATGCCGGTGTCGGCAGCGCCATAAAGCCCCAGCACTGGTGCCTTGAGCGCATCGACGATGTCGATCGGGTGCTTCGGCGACAGCGGCGTTGCCTCCCGAGCCAGTCCGCCATACCAGGCTGCACCGACTTTCACGGCGGGGTTGTGAGCGCTGTACATCCAGGTGATCCGCCCGCCCCAGCAGAACCCGGTCACCGCCAGCTTGCCGGCATCGCCGCCATTGACCACAGCCCAGTCCGCAGTGGCATCGAGATCGCTCATGACCTGCGCGTCCGGCACCTTGGAAACGATTTCGGCGATCAGCGTCTTGACGTCGGCGGCCTTGGTTGCATCGCCCTGGCGCGCGTAAAGGTCGGGGGCGATGGCCAGATAGCCGAGTTGGGCGAAACGCCGGCAGACATCGCGGATGTGTTCGTGAACGCCGAAGATTTCCTGCACCACCAGCACCGTCGGCAGCTTGCCGACCACCGTCGCCGGCTGCGCGCGATAAGCCAGCATGCTGCCGTCGGCGACCGGAATCTTGACTTCGCCGGCCGTAAGGCCCGTGGCCGGCGTGGTGATCACGCTTTGTGCTTCGACCGGTTGCACGGCCAGCGCGAAGCCGCTGGCCAGGGTACCGACCACGAACTTGCGGCGGCTGAATTCAGGGTGCTGCGGGGTTTCAGGGTTCATGCGGTGCTCCTTGCAGGACGAAGGTCAGGCCGCATCGTAGCCGGGCTGCGTCACTGATAGTCGTAGCGGCTGGCCAGCGCCAGCACTTCCGCAGCAAAACCGGGTTGATCGCTGCGCCATTCCAGCGGTCCGTCGAGACGCTCGGGCAGCCGCAGTCGACGGGCGAACCCGGGATCGGCGAGAAAGCCGGCATCGGTACCGCAGAGTGCTGCGTCCGGCCCGAAGGCGGCGAACGGGCTGCGTTCCGGCTGCTGCATGGCGTCGAGTTCACCGGGGTTGGCCGACCAGCCGAGCCAGTCGCAGACGCCAGCAAGCGCGGCTTCCGGGCGGGTCAGCAGGTCTTCGATGCGCAGCACGCGGTAATGCGCGTCCGGCAGCAATGCGCCAGCCGCAGCCAGATTGGCATGGACGCGGAACCAGGCCAATTGCGGGTCCAGCGCAGGAGGATTGGCAGCGTAATCCTTGTAATCCGGTGCCACGAACAGCCGGTCCGCGAGCGCGGCCATGGTGTCCTGACACCAGCGGCGCGGATGTTCGACCAGATGCAGCAGGCGCACGTCGGGCAGATCGTCGAGCAGGCGGTCGATGAAATCCGGCCGCCAGCCGATCGCGGCATCGACGCTGACCAGCACTTTCGGTGCGAGACGCTGCGCGAACTCGGTGATCAGCGCAGCACCCGTCCAGTCGGCGCGACGCGCCAGCCAGCGACTGGCGGCGGCGATGCCGGCATCGGTCTGGCCGTCGAGATACAGCGCGGCAACGGCACGGCGCAGGCCCTGGGTGGTCAGGCCGTCGGACAGCGCGCCGATCTCGTTCAGGCCACCCACCGTGGCGGCCATGAACAGGTTCAGCTCCGGCAAATCCTGGGCGCGGCTGTGCTGGCCCAGCATCGCCGCCAGGCGCGCGGCATGGGCACCGGGCGGTGCCACGATCAGCAGCGGCGCTTCAAGCATTGCCGGGTGTCGCCTTCGGCACGCCGAGAAACACCTCGCAGCCACCGCGATGGTTGTCGACGTACCGCCACTGGTCGTTTTCCTTGATCGCGACCGTCGGCCCGAACGGGTTGGCGCTGGCCACGAACAGGCCGTGCTCGGTCGAGGCGAAGTTGCGCACGCCCCAGTTGTACTTGTTGCCGAAGCCGTTGGCGGTCACGCAATCCCAGCGCACGCCGTCATGCGTGCGCCACAGCGCAAAGCCGCCGTAGTTGCGGGTCAGATGTTCGATGCCCCACTGGCGGATCATCTTCAGCACGTCTTCCGGCCACTTGGCGTTCGGCAGGTAAGGCAGCGAATTGGCCCAGGAAAAAGTGCCGGCGTACAGGTACTCGCCGTGCGCGCACATGCGCCAGACGTAGCCGTTGAACAGATTGTCGAATCCGGCCGACAAGCCCGACAGCGGCACTTTCAAGCCATCCGGCGTCACCCGCGAATGGCCCACCAGCAGTTCCCAGCTGTCGTCCGGCCAGACCCGCAGCACTTCCGCTGCCGCCGGGCCGAGCTTGAATGCGCGGTGATAGCCGCCGTTGATGATGCCGGTGCCCACGATCAGCGCACCCTTGAACTCGCAGAGGCTGACCACGACTTCGTTGAACGGGCCGCGCCAGGCCCCGTGGGTGAGCACCTTGGTCCACTGGTACGGCAGGCCGCCTTCACCGCGGGTTTTCCACAACTCGAAGCCGGTGTGCGGGTTGACCGTGCCGGCGTAGAGATAGCCGTTGAACTCGGCCATCTCGAAGATGGTCAGGTTGTCGCGATTGCCGAAGCCTTCGTCGTTGGCCGGTTTCCAGACGCCGGTCGACAGATCGTCGCTGGCATAGATCACCGCTTCCGAGCCGACCGAATCCTGCACCTTGCCACCGGCGTTCGACGCCGTCGGCGAGGTATGCACGCGGCCGGCGAACACCTGCAAGGTGCGGAACGAGCGTACCGATACATCCCAGGGCGGACGCTTGACGGTGGTGAATTCGACACCGTCCTCGCTGCGCAGGATGTCCGGCGGCTCGGCCATCGCCGGGGCCCAGGTCGAGCAGTAGATGCAGGGTTTGGCATCGCCGCGGCCCTGGAACACGGTCATTCCGCGCATGCCGACATAGCGCGGCACCATGCGCGTCTTGTTGCGCGCCAGCACATCGGGCGCGCGGTAAACCCGTTCCCAGCGATCGCTTTCCGGCGTGTAGCGCCAGATTTGCGAGTTGCGGTCGATGTCGTAGACGTTGTCGGGCGAATCCACCGGCCAGGGCTTGATGTCCGGCGGCGGCGACAGCAGCTTCATGCCGGGAATGGTGCCGCGCGTGGTGCCGACATACAGCCGGCCCTCGAACCAGGCCATCGAATGCGCGTAGGCATTCCAGCCATCGCCGAAACCGGCCTCGCAGGTCAGCCGGAAATCGCCACCATCGAGACGGCCTTCGACCGGCGGCGCAGGCCGCCGCCGGGCGATCGCCGCGATGCCGTCTTCCATCAGGGCAGCCACGACCAGAATTCGACCAGGAAGAAGCGCACCACCGGCCGCGTGTAGGCGACGATCAGCGGCATCCGCTCGGCTTCGACCTTGGCGTAGCCGGTCATCTGCGGCAGCAGCTTGCCGTCGGTTTCCTCGATCGACATCACCACCCGGACCACGCGGCCGTACTGACTGATCTCGGCACTGGGGGCAATTTCGCGAACGATGCCGGTGTAGCCGCGATCCGGGAACGCCCAGGTCTTGGCCACCGCCTTGTCGCCGACCTCGATCTTGCCGATGTCGGTTTCCGGCACCCGGATTTCCACCAGGAGCTTGGAGGAATCTTCGACCATCGCCAGTTGCGCGCCGCGCTGCAGGAAATCACCGAGCGCAAACCGCAGGGTGCCGGACAGGATGCGGCCGGCGATCGGCGACTTGACCTGCGCGTACTCCACCGATTTCTGGGCCAGATCAAGCTTGGCCTGTTCGCTGGCGATTTCCGCTTCCAGCGACTGCAATTGCTCGTTGCGCACCGGGCTGATCACCAAAGCGAGCTGCTTGCGCGCTTCCTGCAGGCGCTGCTGGTCGATTTCGGCCACCGACAGGGCGCGCTGGTAATCCTGATCGGACACCGCCTTGCGCATGAAGGCCTTTTTCAGGCGATTGGCTTCGGCGCGGCTGAATTCCAGCTTCTTTTCGGCCGTGGCGACCAACTGCCGTGCCTGGTCGATTTCTTCGCCCTTGGCACCGGCCTTGGCCACCGACATGTTGGCGCGCAGCCGGGTCAGATTGGCTTCGCTGGAAGCCACGGCATAGCGTTCGGCATCGTCATTGAGCTTGGCGACCACCTGCCCCTTGGCGACCGTCTCGCCTTCCTTGACGAACACTTCGCGGACATCGCCATCGGTCAGCGCGCGGACATCGGCGCGCGCCGCCGGCAGCACCACGAACTCGCCCGAAGGCTCGTAGGTGTAGGGGAACAGGCAGATCGTCACCAGCACCGCGATGATTGCCCAGTCGAAGCGCTTCGGCGGTGCCAGATTGACCTTGCCGGCCCCGATCGAACCGCGGCTGGCCTGCGAACGCCGGGTGCTGGTGTACACCGACCAGGCCAGCAGGAGTGCGGTGATGACGATGCCGGCGGCCCCGAAGGCACCGCTCAGCCAGCGCGCCGGGAAAATCACCACCCAGACCATCAGCCAGACCGTATAGGCCAGCACCAGAAAGCCGTACCAGCGCAGCACGCCGGGCGACAGCTTCTTCATCTCGTTCCACGGCCGTTCATGGCCGAACAGGGCGTACATCGCCTGCTCGCGCAGATCGGCGGCCTGATACCACTGCACCAGCCAGTTGTAGCCGTCGCGCTTGACCAGCGGATTGAGCTGCAGGAAGAAAAAGGCACTGGCGATCAGCGCCAGCGATACCAGCAGCGACGGCAGCACCGAATGGCTGTGCTGGAACACCAGCCAGAGCAGCACCGCGATCACGAAAATCACCAGCTGCGCGATCAGCGAGCTGCCGACAATGCGCAGCCGCTGCGCACGCGGCGCACTTTCCGCCGCCCCGCCGGTATCACAGTGAAAGCGCGGAATGAGTGCGGTGCCGAGCACGATGCCGAACAGCGGCTTCTGCCGGGTCAGCGTCTGGATGACCGAGGCGCGGGCGATTTCGGACAGGAAATTGACCAGATAAACACCGCCGAGCAGGGTGAACAGCAGCGGCAGCGGCTCGACAATGCGAACGAAATCAACGCCCATCTCGATGCGGTGCGTCCACATCGCCACCACGGCACCGACCACCAGGAAGGTCAGCACCAGCAAGGTCAGAAGCCCGAACAGCGGCAGGTTCAGCAGCAGGCCCAGCGGCAGGAACGGCGTGGTCGGCAGCACCACGCGCGGTGCGGCGACCACGCCACGGAACGCGCCCCACAAGCCGGTCAGCGAACCTGGAAGTCCGGGGCCGGTCAGCGAGCCGGGCACCGTCGACGGCGCGGCCGTGTCGGAACCGACACCGGCCGGACGCGGGCCGCGATTCCAGCCCGCGAGCGTGGCTTCGGCATCGGTCTGGGCCGGCACCGGCAGCGGCTCCTGGGAACCGGCGGCGAGCAGATCGCTGGTCGCCAGCTCGTTGCAGAAGCGCTCCAGCTCGGCCGGCGTCAGTTCGGCACCGAGCACGGCTCGGGCCGAGGCGCGGACAGCGGCCGCGTCGCGGCTGCCGTCGATCAGCCGCGCCAGCTCGAATTCGGCCGGCTCCAGACGGATCGGGCGGCCGTGGCGCGCGCCGGTCAGGGCGTAGTACAGCCCGTCGGCGGATTTCGCCGCCGAGCCGAACACGAACTTTCGATACAGGTGACGAGGGCTTTCCATCGGGGAACTCGGGGCAATCGAAAAAAAGGCGGTGGAAAAGATTCGGGCAAAGGCTGCGATCAGGGCGCGAGCGCGCTGTTCACGGCCAGCAGGTCGGCATGACTCAGGCTGCCGGCCGCTGCCCGCAGGCGCAGCGTGTTGACGATGGTCTCGAAGCGCGCCATCGCGAAATCGCGTTCGGCGCGGTAGCGGCTGCGCAGCGCCAGCAGCAGATCGCTGTTAGTGCGGGTGCCAACCTCGAAACCGACGCGCGCGGCATCTTCCGACGCCTTGGTCGACGACACCGCCTGCTTCAGCGCCCGCACCCGGCTGATGCCGGCGCTGGCGTTGAGAAACGAGACCTGCACCTTGCGCAACGCTTCGTTCTTCTTCGCGGCCTGGTCGGCCTCGGCGCGCGTGTAGCCGGCCTGTGCCGCGCGGATGCCGGAATTGATGGCACCGCCGGCGAAGATCGGAATCTTCAGCGACAGGCCGACGCGCTCGTCGGTGGCGCGGTTGTTCTCGGCCCCGATGCCGTTGGAAATGCCGCCCTCGGCGAACTGGTAGGTGTAGGCGGCCAAGGCATCGAGCCGCGGCCAGCGCTGGCCGTAGGCCTTGTCGATGTTCTTCTTGGCCAGCTCGGTAGCCAGCGTCTGCGCCTTGAGCTGAAGATTCTGGGTGGTGGCGCGCTCAATCCAGACGTCGATCGAGTTCGGGTCCGGCGGCACCGGAATGTAGTTTTCCGACACCCCCTTCAGCGCCCCGAAGCGGGTACCGCCGCTCAGCAGTTCGAGCTGCACGCGTGACACCGAAACACCGTTCTGCGCCGTGATCAGGGCCGATTCCGCGAGATCGAGCTGCGACTGCGCCATCTGCAATTCAGCGTCGGCAACAATGCCGCTGGCGGCCTTGTCGCGCGTCTGGGCCAGCACCGCTTCGATGGCGGACTTCTCCGCTGTCGCGAAGCGCAGTTCCTCATCCGCCGCAAGTGCCGCGAAATAGGCTTCGGCAACACTGATGCGCAAGGAATCCTGGGCATCGTAGGTGAGGATGCCGGCACGGCTGATTTCAAGTGCGGCCGTGTCCAGCGACAGGTACAGGCCGCGATCGAACAGCACCTGGGTCAGGCCAACCTGATAGCCGACGCTGTTGAAGGCATCGGTGCGATTGACATCGGAGCCGTTGGCGGGCGCGCCGCCGACACCGCCCACGAAGAAGCGCCCGCTCAGGGTCTGGCTGACGGTCGCCGCTTCGCCGCTGATGCCGATCTGCGGCAGCAGCTTGGCCAGCGCCTGCGGGCGCGCTTCGAGCGCCTGCTGGTAGCCGGCGACCACCGATTGATATTCCGGATTGCCGTCGAGCGCTTTCGTGTAGACCGACAGCAGATCATCCGCTCGCGCAGCAGTTGACAGCGCAACGCACAGCAAAAACGCTCCGCCGATCAGCGGACGCAAAAAATTCATGGGTAGCTCCCGACAGCAACCCGGTATACCGGGCTTTTTTGACGCGCGGATTATCACTCAGCGCAGCGCTCGCGTGGCGCTCGAAGCTAAATTTCATATCGACCTGAGGCCGGTTCTCGCAGGAATCGCGCCGGATCGGCCGATATTTCAAGAATCGGTCATCCGCCGCCGCTCGCGCGACGCTCAGTGGCAGCGCTCCAGCCAGGTGATTTCGACAACCCGATCCGGTCCCGCCAGCAAGAGCTGAACGCCCTGCCCGGGCCAGCTCTGGATCTGCGGCCAGGGCGGATCGGCCGGTGGCCTCGGCTCTGCATCGCAAGGCGGCGCATCCGCCGCCCGCGCGATGCCGCTGCCGACAAGCCGCTCGGCTTCCTGCACGGCAGCGAGCGACAGGGGCGGATCGAGCACCAGATTGGCCGAGGCCAGCGCTTCGCTGTTGGCATCGAAATACAGCCGCAGATGGCCGCGCCGATCGCGCTTGCGGCCGTAGTCGAGCAGCCGGTGGGCAAGGCGGCCATCGGGCAGCAAGGCCTGGTTTGACCGGGTTGCGGTATCGACCTCCGGCGCGCCGTAGCGCCGCAGCACCTCGTCGACGGTCGCCATTCCGAGCCGCAGATCGCCGTAGGATGCCGGCTGCCAGCCGACGGCGGCGAGCCCGGCAGGTTTCGCAGCTTCCGCCTGAGGCGGCGCTGACGCCGCATCGAATCGCTTCGAGGCGGATACCGAAATCTCGGGTGCCGGTGCCGACAGCGCTTCGGCCGGTGCCGATGGAAACGGATAAGGCTGCTCGTCCGCTGCCGGTGCCGGCAGCGTCCTTTGCTTCGGCGGAGCCGGCGGCGGCGGAGGCGGAGGCGGCGCGGGTTCGGCCTTCGCTGCAGCTTTTTGTTCGACAACCCGTTCCGCTTCGTCCCGAGCCTGCGACGACGCCGCAAGCGCGGCATCGGCGCGGTACACCCGATCGTCCACGCGCTGCCCACGCTGATACCGCTGCGCCGCTTCCGCCGCCCGCGCCTGCACGGCCGCCTGCTCGCCGAGCACTTGCTCGCGCAGCCGGTCGTCGCGCTGCGCCTCGCGCAGCACGCCAACGCCGAGCAGCACGGACGCCGCAAGGCCGATCGGCACTCGCCAGCGACGGCGAACCGGCCGCGCGGCGGGCAACGGGCGCGCTTCGGCGGCCGCAGCCAGGATGGCGGCGTCGAGCGCGGTCGGTGCGCGCTCCGCTTCGCCGGCCTTGCGCCAGGCATCGGAAATCGGGCTTTGCCGGTTCAGGAAGGCTTCGAGATCGCGATCGGCGTCGTTGTCGTGCTCAGACATCGGCGAGCGCCTCCCGCAGTTTGGCCAGCGCATAACGCAGCCGGCTCTTGATGGTTTCGCGGCCGACACCGGCGGCCTCGGCGATCTCTTCCAGGCTCATGCCCCCTTCCTCGTGCAGCAGGAAGGCATCGCGCTGCTCGATCGGCAGGCTGGCGAGTGCGGCACGAATGCGTTGACCGCGTTCAGCATTCAGCGCCTGCTCGTCCGGCTGCTCGCGCTGTGGTGCCCACAGTGCGGACGGCGTCGGTGCCGCGCCCTCGTCGTCGCTGGCTTCCGGCAGCGGTTCGACCCCTTGCGTGGTCGAACGCCACCAATCGATCAGGCGGTTGTGGGCGATCCGATACAGCCAGGTCGCGAAGCGGGCGCGCGGCTGCCAGTCGCCGCGCGCCCGGATGACGTTGATCCAGACCTCGTGAAACAGCTCGCCGGCAATCGCTTCGCGACCGCAGCCGTGCAGCAGATGGCGATAGACGCCGTCGCGATGCCGCCGGTACAAGGGCTCGAAAGCCCTTGCATCCCCGTCCCGGTAGCGTTGCATCAGCGTTTCATCGCTCAGGTCCGCGACTGCGGCCAGCGGCGCGACGGCTTCCAGTCAATGGGCTCCGTGTGGATCGTTCGACACCAGCACTTTCTCGCCTTTCAAGCCTGCCGCGAGCTTGGCCAACTCGACGAATTCCGCCGTGCGGCCGCTGCTCTGGTCGATCCCCGCCGCGCTCGCCAGTGCCGCTGCATCGCGCAGCGCATAGGTCTGCGTGTATTCACCACCGCGCAGCAACTGGCCGTAAGCCGCCACCGCCGCTGCGAGCTTGAAGGCCGGCGAGGTCTTGTCGGCCGTCACGGCATCGCCCGGCTGGATCACCCGTTCGATCAGCTTGCTTCTGGCATTCACGCCTTCATCCGGCTGCTTGTAGCGCAGCTTCAGGTGCGCCAGTTCGCCGGACTTCGCCGCTGCCGGGGCCTGTTTCGAGTAACGCAGGGCATCGACCTTCTCGCCGCCGCTGCCGACCCGGGCGATCTCGTACAGCGCGGTCACCCGGTGGCCGGCGCCGATATCGCCGGCGTCGATGGCATCGTTGTTGAAGTCCTCGCGACGCAGCACGCGATTCTCGTAACCGATCAGACGGTACTCGGCGACCAGCGCCGGGTTGAATTCGACCTGGATCTTGACATCGCTGGCGATGGTTTCGAGTGCCGAGGCACGTTCCTCCACCAGCACCCGCTGCGCTTCGCGCGCCGAGTCGATGTAGCTGTAATGGCCGTTACCGACATCGGCGATCTGTTCCATCAGCGCATCGTTGTAGTTGCCGGTGCCGAAGCCGAGCGTGGACAGCGCCACCCCGTTCTCGCGCTTGTTCTCGACCAGTTCCTTCAATTGACCCGGATCGCGGATGCCGACATTGAAATCGCCGTCGGTGGCCAGTAGCACGCGGTTGTTGCCGTCCTTCATGAACGCCTTCTCGGCCATTGCATAGGCGAGCTGGATGCCGCCGGCGCCGTTGGTCGAACCACCGGCTTCAAGGCGATCGAGTGCGGCAACGATGGTCGCGGTCTGGTCGCCCGGGGTCGGTTCCAGCACCACTTCGGTGCGCCCGGCGTAGACCACCAGACTGATGCGGTCGCGGGCCGTCAATTGCCCGGCCAGCAGCTTCAGGCTGGCCTTGACCAGCGGCAGCTTGTCGGGCTCATTCATCGAGCCGGAAACATCGACCAGAAACACCAGATTCGACGGTCTTGATGCGGCCGCCGCCGGCTTCCAGCCTTGAATGCCGATCGCCAGCAGCTCGGTCTTCGGATTCCACGGCGACGGACCCAGTTCGGTGTGCAGCGCGAATGGCGTGGAACGATCCTTCGGCGGCGCGTAGGCGTAGTCGAAGTAATTGATCAGCTCCTCCACCCGCACCGCATCACCCGGCGGCAGCCGGCCTTCGTTGAGCATGCGACGGACATTGGAATAGGAACCGGTATCGACATCGACGCTGAACGTCGACACCGGCGTTTCGGCAGCAACGAACACCGGATTGGCCTTCACATCGGCATAGTTTTCGCCGCTGTCGCTCGGCGGCGGCGCGAACCGCAGGGAAGCCATGCGGTCCATGGGTGCGGATGCAGCGCCAGCCACCGAGTACATCGGGGTGTTCAGGTGGGCAGCAAGTTCTTCTACACGCTGCTTGCGCATCGCCTGATCGGCAGCCGTGATCGAAGCCGCCGCTTTGACGGAGGGTTCTATCAGCGCGTCGATCGGTGCCGACGGGGGGGGAGGCGGCGGCGGAACGGCCGCAGCGTCGTGAGCAGGCACGTTCTGCGTCGAGCAGCCGGACATGCCGACCGCGACACCGAGGAACATTGAAGCAATCAGGACAGACGAGAACTGGCGAGACATGGCGACCTCCGTTGGGAACTGTACTGACTTGAACGGAGGGTTTTCGGAAATGGGGTTAAGTCGCGCAAGAAAACATTTCTCACGCGGAGAACGCGGAGAACGGCCAACGACGCAAAGAGCGTTTCGCACGAAGCACACAAAGATCACAAAGGAAAAGCGATTGCGTTGGCTGGCGAGGCTTTGGCTTTTCTTTGTGTCCTTCGTGTACTTCGTGCGAAACGCTGTGATCGCGATCTTCGCGTAAGCACGTCTCCGAAACGTAGGGCGGCAAACCCTTGCCGCCTTGCGGAACGCGTCCAGCGAGAACGGCGGCAAGGGGTTGCCGCCCTACTGATGCCGACTTTTCTCTGCGTGAGACACGATTCCGGACACTCAACCCCCCACCCGAATCGGAAACACCCGATCCAGCCGCGCCAGGCTCAAGACCCGCATCACTGGCGGGCCGACTTCGGCCAGCGTGAACGCCAGATTGGAGGTGCGCGCCTTCTGGTAGGCCTCAACCAGACTGGCAATGCCGGAGGAGTCGATGTAGCTGACGTCGCGCAGGTCGACGACCAGCGCCTGCTTGCGCGCCAGCGTGTCGAGCAGGGTCTTGCGCGCGGCCGGCGAGCGTTCCAGATCGATTTCGCCGCTCAAGAACACCGTCGACGTGCCCGCTTCGTCCTTCACCCTGAAACTCATGCGTCGCTGCTCCCCTTGTCGTCGTTGTCAGTCTTGTTGTCCCGGCGGCCGAGGCCGAGCTTCTTGGTCAGCACCAGGCGGTTGCCTGCGCCCTTCGGTGGTGCGCGGAATTGCACCAGATCGGTGAGCGCATGCATCAAATGAGTGCCGAGGCCGCCGGGCTTGACGTCGTCCAGCGCCCTTCCCTTGCAATCCTCGGGTGCGACTTTCGGAGCGTAATCAACCAGTTCGACTTCCAGACCGTCGGGCGCACGGCGGATCGAGAACTCGATCTTTTCGCCCAGCTTGGCACCCGCCCGGGCGGCCGTACCGTAGCCGTGGCGGATGATGTTCTGGCAGGCCTCGTCGACCGCCAGCACCAGATCCTGCGCCCATTCGACACTGGCCCCGGCCTCGCGCGACGCCGCTTCGACCAGCCGCCGCACCACCTTCAACTGCCCGGCTTCAGCCGGAATGGTCTGGGCCACCAGATCGGCGACCCCGCGCCGCCGGCCACGCGGCTGCACGCGCTCGGCGGCGGCTTCGCTGTCCTCGATCACCAGCAGGGTCAGGTCGTCACGGACATCGTCACCAAGCGCGTCGGCAATCGCCGTCAGCCGGGTGCCGGGCGGCGATCCGGCGTGGCGCTGGATCAGCGCCTTGATGCCATCGGCACCGATCATCACACCGTCGCCGTCGCGCGCTTCGCTGGCCCCGTCGGTGTACAGGTACAGGCATCCGCCTTCGATCGAGAACGCCGTTTCGCGATAGCGATCGTTCTCCAGCCGGCCCTGGATGCCGAGCGGCGGATCGGTCGCCGGGAACTCCTCGAAGCTGCCGTCGGCGTTGCGTTTCAGCGCCGGCAAATGGCCGGCATTGGCCAGCCGCACCCGGTGCGTGGCCGGGTCGTAGACGCCGATCACCATGGTCACGAACATGCCGAAGGCCATGGTTTCGCAGAGTTCCGCCTCGATCCGCGACAGCAGCAGACCCGGCTCGTGGACACGTCGGCCGATGCTGCGGAACAGGGTCGCGGTCTTGACCATGATCAGTGCCGCGTTCAGGCCCTTGCCGGAGACATCGGCAAGCGCGAAGGCGATGCGGCCATCGGCCAGCCGCAGCACATCGTAGAAATCGCCGGACACCCCGCGCGCCGGCCGGTTCAGGCCCTGCACCGGGGCGTCCGCTTCCGGCGTCGGCGGCAGCAGGTTGCGCTGCACTTCAGCCGCCATTTCCAATTCCTGACGCAGACGGTTCTGGGCCAGCAGCGCCGCCGTGAGCCGGGCATTGCGGATGGCGATGGCGGCGGCGGTGGCCAAGAGACCCAGCAATTCGGCATCGCGCGCCGTGAACAGCCGGCCTTCAGGCTGCGGATTGAGGATTTCGACCACGCCGTAACGCTCGTCGCGATGACTGAGCGGCGCGCAGATCATCGAGCGGATGTCGTAGTCGATGCCGATGGTCGCGGGCGCGAGGAAATCCGGATCGCGCAGGGTGTCGGCCACCCGTTCGGTGCGATTGTGCTGAAGCGCGCGGCCGGGAATGCCGATGGTCGCGGTCAGTTCCAGCCCGGTGACGTCGATCGGCCCGAAACAGGCCCGGCAGACCAGCTTGGCCTCGGGATCGCCGTAGTCGCCATCGAGCAGGAACAGGCCGGCCGCATCGGCATCGAGCGCTTCGGCAATGCGCACCAGTGCTGCGGCCAGCGTGGCGTCGAGATCCTCGCTGCCGGCAAAGGCTTCGATCAGCTCGGCCACCAGATCGAGATGATCCTCGGCCGCCCGCCGGGCGCGGGGTTTCGGGGTTCGCGATTTCGGAGCGGCCGACATGGTGGCCCGAGATTAGCGCGCTGCGAGCAGCAAAAACTGGGGTCTCACGCAAAGAACGCAAAGCACGCGGAGAACGGCAACCGCGAGAAAGCTTTTTTCTGATCTCGCTTTTCTCTGCGTCCGCCGCGTTCTCCGCGTGAGCCACGCTTTTGCCATTGCAACCCGCTTAAACTTCCGCCACCCCGACTCAACAACAAAAGAGAAAACGATGACCGACGCCGCAACCGTGTCCGTGCTGATGCAGACCAGCATGGGCGACATGACGATCGAACTCGATGCCGCCAAGGCGCCGAAAACCGTCGCGAACTTCCTCGCCTATGTCGATGCCGGCCACTACGACGGTCTGGCCTTCCATCGCGTGATCAAGGATTTCATGATCCAGGGCGGCGGCTACGTGGCCCCGGACTACACCGAGAAGAAGAACGGCAAGCCGATCGAGAACGAGTGCAACAACGGCCTGAAGAACCTGCGCGGTACCATCGCCATGGCCCGCACCAGCGATCCGCATTCGGCCACCAGCCAGTTCTTCATCAACCACGCCGACAACGCCTTCCTCGACGGCAAGCCCGGCCAGTGGGGCTATGCGGTATTCGGCAAGCTCACTGCCGGCTCGGATGTGCTCGACAAGATCGGCACCACGCCGACCGGCCGCGCCCGCCCGTTCGGCCAGGACGTGCCGGTGACCCCGGTGGTCATCGTCAAGATGTCAAGAATCTGAGCTTCACTTGCCCGGCAGCGCGCCGCGCCACGATTTCACGCAGTCCCACAACGTCAACAGCAGGAGGAGATGCAATGGGTACGTTCGAATTGAAGAAGTCGGAAAGCGGCAAGTTTCATTTCAACCTCAAGGCCGGCAACGGCCAGATCGTGGCGACCTCGCAGATGTACGCGAGCAAGGAATCGGCGCTGAACGGCATCGAATCGGTGCGCAAGAACGCGCCCGACGCGAAGCTCGAAGACCTGTCGGAAGCCTGAGCATGACGATCAGGGCTGCGCTGCATCGCTTCATCGTCGGTGCAGTCCTGATCGCGTCGATCCCGCCGGCGCAGGCCTGGGGTCGCGAGGGTCACCGGATCGTCGGCCAGATTGCCGCTGATCACCTGAACCCTGCCGCCACCGTTGCCGTCGCGGTCATTCTGGCTGGTGAACCCGAAGCCACGCTGGCCGGCGTTTCGAGCTGGGCCGACGATATCCGCAGCCGCGAAACCGGCCCGCTGCACTACGTCAATTTCCCGCGCGGCACCTGCGCCTACGTGCCGGCGCGCGACTGCAAGAACGGCCGCTGCGTGATCGGCGGCATCGAGCAGTCGATCGCCACCCTGCGTTACACCGGGGCCACGGCTGCCGCGAAGAATGAAGCGCTGAAGAATCTCGTCCACTTTGCCGGCGACATCCACCAGCCGCTGCACGCCGGGCTGGGCGAGGATCGCGGCGGCAATCTCGTGCAACTGCAATGGGGCGGCGAAGGCACGAACCTGCACAGCGTCTGGGACAGCCAGATGATCCGCAGCCTCGATCCGGACTGGACGCGCCACGTCGCCCGGCTGTCGCCTGTCGCCGCCACCCTGCCCCTGACGACGCTGGACAGTGCTGACTGGGCACTGGAATCCTGCACCATCGCCTTCAGCGATGGCTTCTACCCGGGCAGCGCCAAGCTCGACGAAGCCGCCTATCTCCGGCGCTGGCAGCCAACCATCGACCAACGCCTGTCGCTGGCCGGGATGCGGCTGGCAGCGTTGCTCAACGCGCTGTTCCCGTAGGTCGCCATTCATGGCGACGGCGCTGCGGCCGATCGGCAGCGGCACCGTCGGGTTGAAACCCGACCTGCAACTGCGGCTCGCGTCGCACCGCCATGGCGCGCGATTTGCCCTAGAATTGCGACCGTTTGTTGACAATCGTTCGCGCCGAGGTCCCCGCATGCCGCAGCCGCTTCCCGCCATCGCAACCGCAGGCCACGCCTCGTGAAGGCCGTCATCCTCAGCGCCGGTCAGGGACGTCGCCTGCTGCCGCTGACCGCCTCGAGTCCGAAGTGCCTGATCGAACTCGGCGGCCGCAGCCTGCTGGAATGGCAGCTCATCAGCCTGAGCGCCGCCGGCATCCGCGAAGCCGTGGTGGTCATCGGCTACGGTGCCGAACAAGTGGAAGCCGTGCTGAAAGCCTGCACGCCGGCCGGCATCAGCGTCCGCACCCTGTTCAATCCCTTCTACGAGGCCGCCGACAACCTCGCCAGTTGCTGGATCGCCCGCCATGAACTCCGCGGCGAATGCCTGATCCTGAACGGCGACACCCTGATCGAAACCGCGATCGTCGAGCGCGTGCTCGGCAAGGTCAGCCACCCGATCACCGTCACCATCGACCGCAAGGATTTCTACGACGCCGACGACATGAAGGTGCAAACGTCCGGCTCACAACTGGTCGCCATCGGCAAGAAGCTCGACGCCGACATCGTCAACGGCGAGTCGATCGGCTTCCTGCGCTTCACCACCGAGGGTGCGGCGCGCTTCGTCGGCGAAGTCGAGCGGATCATGCGCACGCCGGAAGGCCTGAAGCTCTGGTACCTGTCGGTGATCCACCGCATTGCCAGCGTTTCCGGCGATGTCGGCTACACCTCGATCGAAGGCCTCGGCTGGGGCGAGATGGACTTCCTGCCCGACGTCGCCCACAACGAAGCGCTGGTCGCCGGCTGGCCGCAGCCCGCCGACCGGCCCGCCGCCGCAGCCGCAGGCGTCGCCTGATGGCCGCTGCCCGCCCGATCCGGCGCTCACCTGACGAATCCATCCGCATGTTCGAGGCGGACTGGATGGAAGCGCTGTCGAAGATCCCGTTCTGGGTACCGATGGCGCTGTACCTGCCGCTGTTCGTCTGGATGACCTGGACCGCGTTTGCCGGCGGCATCACGGTGCTGGGCTGGATTGCCGCCTTCGCCGGCGGCTTGGCGATCTGGACCGCCACCGAATACTTCCTGCACCGCTTCCTGTTCCACTGGACCCCGCCGGGCAAGATCGGTGAGCGCATCCACTTCATCTGGCACGGCGTCCACCACGACCACCCGAACGATCGCCTGCGTCTGGTGATGCCGCCTTCGGTGAGCCTGCCGCTGGCGTATGGTTTTTACAGCCTGTTCGCCCTCGCCTTCACCGGCCCGGCGCTGTTTGCAGTGTTCGGCGGCTTCATCATCGGCTACGTCATCTACGACACCCTTCACTACGCCCTGCACCACCATGCCTGGCAGCAGCCGCTGTTCAAGAAGCTCAAGGTCCACCACATGCAGCACCACTTCGTGAACGGCACCACCGGCTACGGCGTGTCGAGCCCGCTGTGGGACTGGATCATGGGGACGCGGCGGGTAGTGGCGAAGGGCTGAATGTTGTCGCCTAATCGGCAAAAAAGCCGGCTTCGTGCCGGTTTTTTTGTGCGCGCTCTCGGTCACCCGGTGCATGAGAAAGTACCGGGTGAACGCTTTCTGTTTTTACCCGCAGATGACCGCGGCGACACAAAACTGGTGCCGCATTCGTCCGCACCGACGCTAACAGCATGAATTCCGGACGCACCGGACTGGTGCGCGTCTCGAATCAAGGGGAGTCTGGACAGATGACCATCGTCAGCCGTTCGACAGCGATCTGCCGGGTGGTTCCGGCCCTGCATTGGAGAATTCCCCCATGAGCTTCAGACCGATTTTGCTGCTTTCCCTGACGGCCGCGCTGGCATTTGCCGGTGCTCCTGCTTTTGCTGCACCGGCGCCCGGCGGCGAGCCGGCATCGGCGGCGGCTTGCGTGGTCACGGTGCGCTCGGTGACCACCGACATGCTGCTGCGCGAGGCCGATCAGCAGCGTCTTGCCGACAAGATCGGTGCGCTGCTGGCGCGGGCGAATCCGGCGGCGGACACGGCCGCCAGCCGGGTAGATGTCGCCATCACCAGTTATGACAAGGGCAGCACCTACGTGCGCTCGATGGTCAGCGGCCTGAATGACATCCATGCCGATGTCGAAGTCACCGTGTACCGCCAGCCGACGACGGCTGTGGCGCAGACGCTGCGCCTGTCGGAAACCTTTCCCGGCATCGGTGTTGAGGGTTCGGCCAGCCGCATTGGCGACATCGAGGACGCGCTGGTCAAGGCGGTGGCGGAGTCGCTGCTGTAGGCCGTCCGTCTTCAGGCCGCTTCGGGCACGCGCTCGGCGACAGACGACACCGCGACCGGCGCGGTCTCGAAGTCGTCAAGCTTCAAGCGCGCCACCTGTTTCGCGTACTCGTTCATGTAGCCGACCCAGCTCACGGTGTTGCGGCCGTCGGCGGTGATGTACCAACTCTGGCAGCCGGTCTCGTAGACCGAGTCTTCCTTGCTGCGCCGCCGCAGCATCAGGTTGTAGGCGGAGATCACGCCGGCCTTCACGTCGAGCCAGCGCAAGTTGCTCCCTTGCAGCGCCTGCACCGCCTGGGTGACGTATTTCGCCTGCGCTTCGAGCATGTAGATGATCGAGCCGGCGCCGAGATTGGTGTTCGGGCCGTACAGGATGAACAGGTTCGGGAAGCCCGACACGGTCATGCCCATGTAGGCCTCGGCACCGTCCTGCCAGCGCTGGTTGAGCGTCTGGCCGCTGCGGCCGGTGAAGGTCATCGGCGCGAGGAAGCCGGTGGCTTCGAAGCCGGTGCCGTAGATGATGGTGTCGACGGCTCTGAGCGTGCCGTCATTGGCGATGATGCCGTCCGGGGTGATCTCGCGAATGCCGTCGGTGACCAGATCGACGTTGCTGGCGGTCAGCGCCGGCAGCCATTCGTTCGACAGCAGCACGCGCTTGCAGCCGATCGCATAGTCCGGCGTCAGCTTGGCGCGCATCGCCGGGTCCTTGACCTGCAAGCTCATCAGCAAACGCGCGGCATTGCGGAAGATCGCGGTGGCGACACCATTGAACGGCGACTGCCGCTGCAAGGCTGATCCCAGAAACTCGAACCACCAGAAAATGCGTTTGCGATCAAGAGTATGGAGCGCCGGCACGGTGTCGAGCAGCCAGCGTTCGAACTTGTTGAACTTGCGATCGACCTTCGGCACGGTCCAGCCCGGCGAGCGCTGGTAGACGTCCATGTGGCCCACCGTCGGCTGGATCGCCGGCACGAACTGCACCGAACTCGGGCCGGTGCCGATCACGGCGACGCGCTTGCCCGCGAAGTCTAGATCGTGCCGCCAGCGCGCCGAATGAAACGCCGTGCCGGCGAAGGTTTCTGCGCCCTTGATCTTCGGAATCTGCGGCTGATGCAACTGGCCGACCGAGGACACCAGCACGTTGGCTTCGGCTTTCGAGCCATCGGCGAAGCTCAGCTTCCAGACGCCGCGTGCCTCGTCGAAATGGGCCTCGGTCAACTGCTTGCCGAAGCGGATGTGGCGGCGCAGGCCGTACTTGCCGGCGACATGCTTCAGATAGCCGAGGATTTCCGCCTGCTTGCCGTAGCGGAACGCCCAGGGGTAGTGCGGCTCGAATTCATACGAGTAGAGATGCGAGGGCACGTCGCAGGCCGCGCCGGGATAGGTGTTTTCGCGCCAGGTGCCGCCGACTTCATCGCCCTTCTCGTAGATCGTGAAACTCGTGATGCCGGCCTTCTGCAGGTACACGGCCTGCGCCAGACCGCCGAAACCGGTGCCGATGATGGCGACGCTGACAGGCTGGGCATTGGCTTGAACCATGGAACGGCTCCGGTACGGGTTTGAAGGTGCGGCAATGTACGACGGTCGAAGCCCCAAGCGGGATGGTCCCGGCGGACCGTTGCGTGATAATTTCGGACATCCCCACCGGCGCAAGTCCGATGTCGAACCCGAACGTCCGTCGCGGTGTTGCCAGCACCCGCATGCTGTGCGGCATCGCCGAGGAATACGGCCTGAGCCGCGCGGTCTGCCTGCGCGGCGCGGCGATCGACCCGGCGCTGCTCAGCGATCCGCACGGCGAAATCGACGCCATCCAGGAATTCCGGGTGATCGCCAACCTGCTGGCCGCACTGGCACCGCGCGGCGTCGGCGACATCGAACTGGCGCTCAAGGCCGGTGCCCGCTATCACCTGACCACGATGGGCATCTGGGGCTTCGCGATGGCCTCGAGCGCCACCTTGGGCAGCGCGCTGCAAGTCGGCCTGCGTTATCTGGACCTGACCTACAGCGTCAATCGCATCTGGCTGGAAGCCGACAACGGGCCGACGGCATGCCTGGTCATCGACGAGCAGTCGGCCCCGCCGGAGCTGGCGCAATTCGTGGTGCTGCGCGACATGGTGGCGGTGATGACCCTGAACCGCGAACTGCTGGCCGCACCCGTGCTGCCGCGCAGCGTGCAGCTGCGCTTTCCACCTGCTCCGGCGCTGATTCCGCAGCTGCGGGCGGCGTTCGGCTGCGCGCCGAGCTTCAACGCCGCACGCAGCCATCTCGAATTCGATCTGCATCTGTTCGCCGAACCGCTGCCGCAGGCCAACGAGCTGATGCGGCAATCCTGCGAAGACCAGTGCCGCGCGCTGCTTGCCCGTCGTCAGGGCCGCAGCGGTTACGCCGGCCGGGTTCGGGATCGTTTGCTGCGCACGCCCGGCCAGATGCCCGACATGGACGCCATCGCCGCCGAGCTGAACATGACCGCGCGCCATCTGCGCCGCCTGCTGAGCGCCGAAGGCACGTCCTACCGCGCACTGGCCGACGAAGTGCGGCAGGCACTGGCCGAAGAACTGCTGTCGACCGCGCGCATGAAGATGGACGAGGTTGCCGAACGCCTCGGCTATGCGGAGCGCGCCAGCTTCACGCATGCCTTCAAGCGCTGGAAAGGGGTATCGCCGAGTGCCTTTCGCGGCTGAGTCCAACCTCGATGTAGGGCGGCCCACGGCCGCCGTTCGCACCCATCGGCCAGCCGCAGCGGCGGCCACGGGCCGCCCTACCTGCATCAGCACGAATTTTGCTGTCCGAAACCCACCGTAGCCCCAACGCTGGAGCCGCCGAGTGAACAAGCCGGACGCCGTACCGCAGGAATTCAGCCGCCGCATGAGCGATGCGCCCGATGACGCTGTCCAGCGCCTGCGCCACGCCTTCCTGCATCACCTGTTCTACACGCAGGGCAAGTTTCCGGCGCTGGCCACCAAGACTGATTACTACCTCGCCCTCGCCTACGCGGTGCGCGACCGCCTGCTGCAACGCTGGATTTCCACCGCCAACGAGTACCAGAAGACCGGCGCCCGCACCGTCGCGTACTTCTCGGCCGAGTTCCTGATGGGCCCGCATCTGGGTAACAATTTAATTAACCTCGGGCTGTTCGACGACGCCCGCAAGGCAATGAGCGAACTCGGCCTGAACCTCGACAGCCTGCTGTACGAGGAAGAGGAACCGGGCCTCGGCAACGGCGGCCTCGGTCGACTGGCCGCCTGCTTCATCGACTCGCTGGCCAGCCTCGAAATCCCGTCGATCGGCTACGGCATCCGCTACGAGTTCGGCATCTTCCACCAGACCATCGTCGATGGCTGGCAGGTCGAGAAGACCGACAAATGGCTGCGCTACGGCAATCCCTGGGAACTGTGCCGGCCGGAATGGGCGGCCGAGGTGAAGCTCGGCGGTCATACCGAACAGCGCTGGGACGAGCGCGGCGCGCTGCATGTGCGCTGGGTGCCGAACCGCACGGTCATGGGCATCCCCTACGACACGCCGATCCTCGGCTACCGCAACAACACCGCGAACACCTTGCGGCTGTGGAAGGCCGAAGCACCCGAATCCTTCGACTTCGATGTCTTCAATCGCGGCGACTACCAGGGCGCGGTCAACCAGAAGGTGATCTCGGAAAACCTGTCGAAGGTGCTGTATCCGAACGACGAGCACATCGAAGGCAAGGAACTGCGCCTGGCGCAGCAGTACTTCTTCGTGTCCTGCTCGATCCAGGACATGCTGCGGATTCTCAAGTCCCAGAAGATTCCATTCGACCGCTTCCACGAAAAGTTCACCGCCCAGCTCAACGACACCCATCCGGCGATCGCCGTCGCCGAGCTGATGCGCCTGCTCACCGACGAAAACGGCATCCCCTGGCCCACCGCCTGGGACATCACCCGCAAGACCTTCGGCTACACCAACCACACCTTGCTGCCGGAAGCGCTGGAACGCTGGCCGCTGGAGCTGTTCAAGCGCGTGCTGCCGCGCCATCTGGAAATCATCTACGAGATCAACGGCCGCTTCCTCGATGAAGTGCGCAACAAGTATTTCGGCGACGGCGACCGCGTGGCGCGCATGAGCCTGATCGACGAATCCGGCGAGCGTTATGTGCGCATGGCGCATCTGGCCTGCGTCGGCTCGCATGCGATCAATGGTGTGGCCGCCCTGCACACCGAACTGCTCAAGGCCGATGTCCTCAAGGACTTCCACGAACTCTGGCCGGAGAAATTCACCAACAAGACCAATGGCGTCACCCCGCGTCGCTGGATCGTGCTGGCCAATCCGCGGCTGACCAAACACATCAGTGGTGCCATCGGCGACGGCTGGATCAAGGACCTGTCGCAGCTGAAAGGCCTGGAAAAATACGCTGACGACGAAGCTTTCCGCGCTGGCTGGCGCGAGATCAAGCGCGCCAACAAGCGCGATTTCGCCGATGTCATCAGGAAGCGCTGCAATGTCGCGGTCGACCCGTCGTCGATGTTCGACATCCAGGTCAAGCGCATCCACGAATACAAGCGCCAGCACCTGAGCGCGCTGCACATCATCGCGCTCTATCACCGCATCAAATCCAACCCGAACATGGAGATGACGCCGCGCACCTTCATCTTCGGCGGCAAGGCTGCACCCGGCTACCGGATGGCCAAGCTGATGATCAAGCTGATCACCTCGATCGGCGACGTCGTCAACCGCGATCCTGCAGTGCGCGACAAGCTCCGCGTCGCCTTCCTGCCGAACTTCAGCGTCACCAACGGCCAGCGCATCTACCCGGCAGCGGACCTGTCCGAACAGATCTCGCTGGCCGGCAAGGAAGCCAGCGGCACCGGCAACATGAAGTTCGCGATGAACGGGGCCCTGACGATCGGCACGATGGACGGCGCCAACATCGAGATTCGCGAGCAGGTCGGTGCGGAGAACTTCTTCTTGTTCGGGATGGATGCGGCGGAAGTGGCCGCTCTCAAACAATCCGGCTACAAGCCCGCCGACTGGGCCAATCGCAACCCGGAACTAACCGAAGTCATCAACCTGATCCGCCACGGCTACTTCAGTCGCGGCGACGGCGAACTGTTCCGCCCGCTGATCGACAGCCTGGTCCACCACGATCCGTACTGCCTGTTCGCCGACTTCGCGTCTTACTCGGACGCCCACATCCGCGCCAGCACCGCCTACCTTGACTCTGACGACTGGACCCGCATGTCGATCCTGAACAGCGCCCGATCCGGCATGTTCTCGTCGGATCGGACCATTGGCGAGTACTGCACGGAGATTTGGAGGGCAAAGGCAGTGCCGGTGCCGTTGCTTTCTCAGGAGGATGTGCGGGTTGAGTTCATGTCGTGACTGAGGACACCGCGAAGGAATCGGACGAAATGAGCGGCGACGCCGTCGCCGCCTACTTCGATGCCATTGCTGCTTTCCGCAGCAAAGGCAAAGGTGGTGCCACGGCACGGCTGATCGCGGATCGACAGGCTGACGACAATGCCAAGCCGTGACCGGCCGCGCGAACTGCTCGAAACGGTTTATTTGCGTTAGCGGGGAGGCACGCATAGGCTGACGCATAGGCTAAATGCGGAGTGAACCCGATGCCCAAACAACCCAAGGTCGCAGCAAACGCATCACAGCGCGGCGAACAGCCTGCGCGAAAGGCCTCGCTGTTCAGGAACGGCAGCAATCAGGCCGTGAGACTTCCGCAGGAGCTGCGATTCCCTGAAGGCGTGACCGAAGTTCTCATCCGCAGGGATGGCAACAACTTGATCCTGTCGCCTACCCAGCCGGACTGGAGGACCTTCTTCGCCTCGACCGCAGAGGTCGACGAGGATTTCATGGCCGATCGCGTCGACCTGCCGCCGCAAGAACGCGATTTGCTGTGAACGGTTATCTGCTCGATACCGATATCGCGAGCTACATCATCCGCCGAAGGCCCGAAGCCCTGCTCGGCAAGTTCGAGCGGCACGCGCACGAGATCAATATCTCCGTCATCACCGCCGCAGAACTGCGCCACGGCTACACCAAATCAGGTTCCAAGCCGACCGAGGCACTGGTGGAACAATTTCTCGAAAGAGTCGTCGTTCTTGACTGGACTGCCGACGAGACCTGGACCTACGCCGCAGCACGCACCGCCATCGAACGCGCCGGCACGCCCATCGGGGCGATGGACTTGATGATCGCGTCGCACGCCATCAGTCGCGACCTCGTGCTGGTGACGAACAACGTGAAGCACTTTCAGAAGGTGCCGCTGCTGGCCATCGAGCTTTGGGTTTAGGCAGGCTGGCAGGGGCGGTCAGTATCTTGAAATCGAAGCGACTAACGCCTGCTGGTGCAGGCGTTAGTCATTGATTTTACGAAATAAATTGAGCCTGGCCCCTTTAATTGAATCAGTAACTTGTACCGGACCAAAGGGCGCAATCGCAGGATCAGAGAATGGGCCTTCATGCGCTGAGTGGCGCTCACGCTGCGGCAGCGCAGATTCGCGTACAAGTACAGTGTAGAGTCGATCAAGACGACTGGTCTGAATAACCCCGAAATCTCCATCTAGGTCCGATGGCGTTACCCCGATGATATTTGCGGCAGAAACCAAATCTGGTTCCGCATCGCTGCGGAACTGATACATAACCTTATGCATGGCAGGATCTTGATGAACAGTAAGGCTGTAGTGTACAGCGCGAATCGTCAGAAATTGGTGTGTGCTGAGAGACGTAGGGCGCTATACGACCGCGCCATACGCCCACAGTTTCCAGTCCATAAGGGGGCTGCGACAACTTCCCGCCAACCTATCCGGTACTGCAACCGCATCCGCCTGCACCAAGCAAACCGCTTTCGTTCTGCCGTGAAGCGTTCAGACCCTGTAGGAATGCATCGATTACAGCTGCGGCTACCCCGTTCGACAAGCCTTCGGGCAGCGTTGAGCCCGTGTCGATAGCCGCCATGAGATCGCCGAGCAATGGCTGAGGACGCGGAATTGGCCCCGGACTCGGAATGGGCGGGAACACCGGTGCCGGAATACCGCCACAGAGCAAAGGGTAGCGCTTGCAGATATCCCTCAACGGCCAATTTGGCACCGGACGTCCGCACAACATCGGATGTTTCTTGCAGATGTCCACCGGTGGAGCTACTAGAGGCCTAAGCCTATCAGCAATCGCGCAACCATTGACTACGCCAAAACCAGTGCGTAAATCATATCCCCTGACATCCAAGTCGAGTGCCGTGCTCGTGATCAAATTGCGGATTGCTGCGGGCGAACGGCTAGGATTTCCACTTTCATAAGGGCGTTTGCTACGGATGGCCGCAACTACCCCCGAGACGACCGGCGTGGCCGCAGAAGTACCGCCATCGGCCGCGTATACGCCAGAGCCGCTGAAGTGGGTATAGCCCGAGATGTCAGGCTTGTTCTGGGTTAGCCGCCCCGGCCCAATGCTTGAGTACCCCAAGCGCTCGTGATTTATATCGACGCCGGCCACCGTGGTCACTAGCGGATGGCTGTTAGCACCGGTGATACCACCTTCGGTAACATTTCGGCAGCGACTATCCGGACACTCGGTGCCGCAGTTGCCGGCGGCGAACAAGATGTCTGCACCTTCGTTAGCAAGGTCGCCGACAATGCGGTTGAACGGATGGTTCGGGTTGTGGCTATAGTTGCCCGGGTGTCCGACAGGGAAATCCCAGCTTGAATGAAACATGCCCCAGCTATTGTTGACCACAAGTGATTGCGCCTCGCCGGGTCGCCGCACTCGGCGAATTACGTTTAGCAAGTGGGCGTAAGCGCGTACAGCGTCGGACAGCACGCCGGATATCGGCGTTGGTCCAACTAAGTCAGACTGGAGTAACGCGATGTCCAGCAAAGTGCATCGCGGCGCTGCGATGCAGACATCGTAGGCGCACATGGTGCCATGACCGACTGGCAGAGATCCCGGCGTCAGTCCGGCACGCGGAACCCAGCTCAGCGCTGCATCAAAGCCGGGAGTCATGCCGCGCGCATTGAGGTGCGCGAGGTTGATACCGGTGTCCACAATCGCCACAAGCACACCGCTGCCGTCCGCACCTTGGCTGTTTAGTGCGCTGGTACAAAGCCGGTTGCGCACGGCAGTTGTATCACCAATTGGTCCATTAGGGCACACCGCTTGCGGTTCTATTTTTACATCTGCGAACACACCAATTACTTCGGGACGCTCGCTCAAGCGATCAAGGCTGCGTTCGGCGACCTCCGCGCGAACTAGGTAACTGGCTCGCTCCAACTCATCACTCAAACTAAACGCTTGCGACTCGAACGCGGAACGCGGGATCTGCGATACATCACGACCAGGAAGCGGGACGATTCCGTAGTCGAGGTCAAAATTCACCCCAGCAATTCGAGGCATGGCGTCAGCGCCGAAGGTAAGCCCCGAACCCAAGGATAACGACAAGCCATGCGAGCCAGCCGCCGGTTTTATTTCAACAATGACACGATGTTTAGACATTTCGCTCATTCCTCGCCCCTGAATATTTCGACATGGAGCATAAAGGGGCACGTCAGCTCCTGAAGGCCACAGTGCTTGCGACGGACGATTTGCTTGAACTGGACAGGCACGTCTCTACTTAAAACGAAGCAATCCAAAGGACCGATCTCTAAACTTTCCGTCAAATTCCCGGCCACGCGAAATGCAGCTCAAAGTCCTTGATTAGCCTGTAGAAAGCTCAAAGCCTGCTCTTTTTAATTCAGTTAGTACGTTTACTTAAATTTGGACTATTCATAAATTATTTGCCGCAATTTAATTTCTCGATGGTCGCAGTATCGTTTGCTCGGATCGCTGTAATACAACTGTCGAAACGCTGTCGCGCAATTTCTAACCTTAATTCAGAGTTGATCTCACTTAGCTTATTAGTGTTATCAATGTTCCGGAAACCAAACAATTTTCCCGCTGCATCGAAATACTTAGCAATGATATCTGCTGGAATACTTGTCAGCCCTAATAATTCACTGGTCTTGACTTCTTTGTATTGCGTAAGAATTCCATTATCGAATTTCACGAGATTATCATTGTCGGCAAAGAAAGCTTTCGAGACCGGAATGAATTGGACTGGAGCATGAGACGGAGAATTAACAATAGCATCCAAAATTGTATTATTTCCTGCTGCCATTTTAGAGATAACCTTAACTTGATAGGGCAAATCCTGTCGATAAAAATAGCCCGCCACTTGTTTATTTTCGATAATTCTACTAGTCTCGATGTCATCCAAGCTGGCAATTAGCAATGGTTTTATCGTTACCGTGAAGCCGCAAAAATCTATTGATGAAATCGAGTTAGACTTCGGTACTGGTATTAAAGTGGAGTAGTTTGGGAACACGTCGCAATTATCTGTTGTTTGTGTCGTTGCGAGGCTAGGAGTCGAGCCTGCGGTTGTCGCAATATTTGCTACGATCTCTCCGACTTCGCTTTCGATCTTTGCACTGGAAGATGTCAGCAAACCGTTGGAAGTGACCATCACGTCGGTCGAACGCTTACCGGTTGGTGTGCCTTCGACCATAAGCACGAACCGCTTCGATACATCTGCGTAAGGGGTAGACGCTGATACTGAAACTGTCGGAAGCTTGCTTGCTATATTTGTGGTCAGGGTTACCACAACATCGCGCTTCGGCATGTAGTAGATCAGTCCTTCATCGGTTGCCGTGGCGGAAAGCGGCTTAGACACGATCGGAGCGCAGCCGACAAGGTACAGGGACGCCATAACGATTGGAATGCAGATTTTGTTTGACTTAAAGTTTTCTGGACTATTCTGGTTCATGGATTTTCTCTTAATAGGAATTAAAGGGGCCAGGGTCGATTTTATTTGGTCGCTCCTTTCCTCAACCCTCAACCACGAAGAGACCGTACAGTTAGAGACCAACGCAAGTCACTGCCCAAAAGCAAGCAACCCCTCCCCAAAATCCGAAAATCCGTGACGGAGGTCACATTCCGACCCGCCCATAAAAGGGGCCACCCTCATAACCCGGTGCTAGGCTTCAACCCATGCCCCGCCGCCCCCGTATCCATCTCCCCGAAGTGCCACTGCACATCGTGCAGCGCGGCCACAATCGCGACTCCTGTTTCTTCTGCGATGAGGACTACAGCGCCTACCTGACCTGGTTGGCCGATGGACTGCGCGACACCGGCTGTCAGTTGCACGCCCACGTATTGATGACCAATCACGTACATCTGCTGCTGACGCCGCCCGCACAAGTGGAGTCCGTGCCGCGGCTGTTGATCATGCTCGGGCGACGTTATGTGCAGTACATCAACAAGGCTTATCGGCGGACTGGCACCTTGTGGGATAGCCGCTACAAATCGTCGAGCATCCAGAGCGAGGCCTACCTGCTGAGCTGCCAGCGTTACATCGAGCTGAATCCGGTGCGCGCCGGGATGGTCGATGATCCGGCACATTACCCGTGGAGCAGTTATCGCAGCCATGCGCTGGGTGTGGGCGATCCGGTGGCTGCGTTGTCGCAGCCCTTGATCACGCCGCATCCGTTGTATCTCGGGTTGGGGGCGGATGCGGGATCACGGCAGGCGGCGTATCGGGCCTTGTTCCGGTGTGAGCTGGATCGGGAGGCGATCAGTCATATCCGGCTGGCCTTGAATCAGTCTCAGCCGCTGGGGGATGCACGGTTTCTGGATCGGATCGAGCAGATGGTGGGGGTGCGGCGGGAGGCTCGGCCGCGTGGGCGACCGCGGAAGTTGGTGGCAGCTGAGGATGCGGGCTCGATGGTGGGCGCGCATTCGGGGTTGCTGGAGTTCGGCTGACGCGGGCGACGTGTCGCTTGATGGGTTCTGGATTCCGGCTTTCGCTGGAATGACGGAGCTTTGGGCTTGCGCTCTACGGATTCAAGCGTGCTGCTGTGTCCTGCAGCGCTCCCTCATCCCTGCCCTTCTCCCGGGGGGAGAAGGGTTCCACGGCGGAAGCTGCGTCTTCGCCTTTTCCTCTCCTCGGTGGCTGGACGCTTCCCGCCAGCCTCAATGCCCCATCAAGGCCAGCACAATCTCGAACACGATCAGCAGCACGATCGCCGCTTCCATCAGCGCCCCGCGCGCGCCGGAGGCTTCTTCGTAAAGCGCAGTGTAGGTGTCGCGAATGATGGAGAGCTTGCGATCGACAGCCGCCGCGACAGCTGGTACGCGGAACTGGTCGAGCGCGGTGGAGTAGATGCGCGCCAGGTAGACGTCTTCGGTGACTTGAAGGGCGTTGTCGACCTGTTCGGTGATCTCGGTGACTTCGGCGACCAGGGTGTGCAGGCGGCGGGCAAGGCCGGCGAAGCGGCGCGGGGCTAGCGGGTTGATGAAGCGACCGCTGCCGCGTTCGGCTTCGACGAGGTCGTACATGCGCGGCAGTTCGTCGTCGAGCAGTTCGTCGTAGTAGCGCAGTTCCAGCAACTGGGCGTTGGCCACTTCGATGACGTCGGCGACGTCGTTATCCGCGCGCGGTTCGTAGATGAACGCGCGGTCCCAGGTGAGCACGACGAGATCGTCCTCGTAATAGGAGTAGGCGTTGCGCAGTAGATCGCGACGCGAGCCTTCGGACAGCCTTCGGCGCTCGCCGGACAGCAGCGGCACCAGATCGACGCGGGCCTGCACGTCCGCCGCCGTCATCGGCTCGCTCCAGCCGTGGACGAGGCCCAGCAGGTAGTCCTCCTGCATCGTCGAGTGCGTGGGCTTGGTCAGTGCAGCGGCCAGCACCGTGGTGACCGTATTGCGCAGTTCGCCCCAGGGATCCAGTTGCGTGCCAATGGCGAACTGCGCCTCTGGGCCGACGGCGGCATCGAGCGCATTGAGCAGGCGGCAGTACGACGACCATTCCAGATCGCGCACCGGCAGCCGCAACGCGAAGGCGACGACGCCGAAATCGTAGAGGCGCGCGGTCACGCCCAGATTGACCATGACGCCATCGACTTCGATCGTGATGGCATCCATGTTCAGCAGCACCGGCGGCACGTCGAAAGTGACGGCCTTGGCAGGGGTCATGCTGAGCTGGCTGCGACGGCTGCCCGCGCTGGCATGGGCCGCCCACAGGCGTTCGGCGGCGGCGAGGTCGATGGCGTAGGCGATGTCGAACAGTCGCAGCGCGACGATGGCGCCGGACTCGATTCTTGGGGCAGCGGTTTCAGCAGTCATGCGGCCATCGTGGCAGATGGCGGTGACGGTTTGGGTGCTGGTCTTTGAGCTGTGCGACGAAAGCTTTCAGCGCGGAGGCGCGGAGGTAAAAGAAAGGACGCGGAAAGGCAAAACCTGGGATCGAAGTTTTGTTGATCGGGAATGAAGCTCGGCTGATCAAGGGCAAGCCCTTCTCCCGCTGGGAGAAGGGTTGGGATGAGGGGCTTTCCGGCGAAGGAACCTCTTGGTGGATGAGTCCCTCACCCCGGCCCTCTCCCGGGGGGAGAGGGAGACCAGCGGGTAGTGCAGCGCGGTTGTTTGGGAGAGGGTTTTGCCGTTCCGCGCCCTTTCTGTTGTCAACGCGCCTCCGCAATAAAACCTGTTCGCTTGCGTAGCAAATTGATGAATCAGTGCCCAGCCGCAACCGCACCGCCATGCAGCTCCTCAGCTTCCGGCTCGCGCACCGACACCTTCCCAAACTTCGCGCATCCATAAAGAATCGCGGCGACCCCGAGGTAGGCCACGGCAACACCCGGGGTTTTCGCGATGCCGATCGCCTCCGAGTGCATGAAGCCGAAGAAGGTCATCACCGAACCGGCCAGCGCGAACATCGCGGCCTTGGCGAAGGTGCGGTCGATCATGCAGGCGGTGATGCCGGCGAGGATCAGGCTGGTCAGGATCGCACCGCTGCCGAGGATTTCCAGGCCGTGGTACAGCACGCCGGTACCGGCCAGCTTGTCGAGGCCGACGGCGGCGACATTGGTCCCTGCGGCACCCAACGCGCTGTCGATCATCAGCTTGCCCCAGCCGGCGACCTGCGGAATCAGCGAGATGATCACCGCTGGCGCATGCGCCTTCGGGGTTTCCTGGAAGGCCTGCGCGCCGATCAGCATGCCGATGTAGAGCAGGATCGGGGATATTGCGACCAGCGGAATCAGCGCACTCATCAGCGCCAGGATGCCGAACCAGGACAGCAGCAACACCATGACGCCAGTCGCTGCCGAATAGCCCAGCCGGCCGCCGATCGCCTTCCAGCCCGGATGGCCGATGTAGACCGCGTTGATGAACGGATTGCCGAGGCAGCAGCCGATCAGGCTGATCACGCCATCGGCGGTGATGACCCGCGTGGTCGGGAACTTGTCGCCACCGGCTTCAGCGGACTCTACGTTGTCCATGGCCTCCACCAGATCGTAGATGCCGAACGGAATCGCGGTGACCAGAATCACGGCCAGAAACTCGAAGCCCGAGAAGATGTGACCGAACACCGGCAGCGGCACCGAAAAGCCGAAGCTGGCAAACGAATCGCCGAGCTTGGCGACACTCATGCCGCCGAAGTTGAAACCGAAGGCCAGACCACCCCAGGCGATCAGCGAGCCGACCGCGATGGCGACGAGTCCCGCAGGCAGGCCCTTGAAGTAGCGCACGCCACCGAACCAGCTGGCCAGCAGGATCGCGAAGCAGACGATGCCGATCACCGGATCGCTGTACATCTCCAGCGCCGGGCGCATCGAGATGAACGCGATCGAGACACCGGCCAGCGCGCCGAGCAGCGCGGCACGCGGAGTGATCTTTTTGATGTACGGCGCGATGTAGCCACCGAGCATCAGCACGAAGCTCTGCACGAACACCCAGGTTAGCCCGGCTTCCCAGCCCTTGATCGGATCGCCGGTGGTTGAGGCGATCGGCAGCATGATCACGAACACCACCACGAACATGTGCGGCACGCTGATGCCGGATGGCAGTGCACAGACCGTGTTGCGGCCTTCGGCTTTCGCCAGCTTGTAGCCGAGCCAGGCGTAATAGACCGTCGACATGAACAGCATCAGGCCGGTGGCCGGCAGGATGCGGCCGAAGATCAGCTCATCCGGCAGCTTCAGCACGTAGCGCAGCAGTGCCGTCAAGGTCAGCATGTTGACCAGGATGTTGGTGCCGAAGCCGAAGAAGGCGTTCCAGTCGCCGGGCACCCAGAGTGCGGGCTTGAAGCTGGAGGTTGTCGCGGTGCTTGCCATGTCGATGCCCTCTTGCTGCTGGTTGTATTCGGGAAATGGAGTGGAACGACAGCTGAGTTCTCGATCCGAATGTCATGCAATCTGTTTCACACGAAGTACACGAAGACCGCAAAGGACAATGGTCTTTACCGAGATTCGTCGTTTCCCTTCGTGTCCTTCGTGTGCTTTGTGCGAAACGTCTTTCCAACAACTCAATTCGCAGGACGATCAAGTGCCGCGATCAAAACAGCCGAATGCCCGACCCAGCCGAAGATGCCGCCCTGCGCCTTGATCATTCGCAGGCCGTAGTCCTGGAATTCCGGGTAGTAGGAGCCGACGCAGTCTTCGGGGACGAAGCAGTCGTAGCCGCGATCATTGGCTTCGCGGACAGTGGTGTTGACGCAGACTTCGGTGGTCACGCCGGTGACCACCAGTTGCTTGATTCCCTGGTGCTGGAGAATCGCGTGCAGGTCGGTGGCCCAGAACGCGCCCTTGCCGGGCTTGTCGATCACCGGTTCGCCGGGCAAGGGATACAGCTCTTCGATGATGTCCTGCCCCGCTTCGCCCCTGATCAGGATCCGTCCCATCGGACCGCGGTCGCCGATGCTCTGCGCCGCACGGCCGCGAATCTTCTTGCACGGCGGAAGATCAGCGAGATCAGCGCGGTGCCCTTCGCGGGTATGCATCGCCAGCAGCCCAGCCTTGCGCCAGGCAGCGAGCAGCCGCTGGTTCGGCGCGATGGTCCGGCGCAGCTGAGAGACATCGTTGCCGAGCATTTCGCCGAAGCCGCCGGGTTCGAGGAAATCCCGCTGCATGTCGATGATCAGCAGCGCGCAGTGCGCTGGATCGAACAGGAAGGGGTAAGGCTCGGCGGCGATTTCGACGGGATTCGCGTTCATGGTTCTTTTCCGGCAGGAACGAGGCCAGCGTAGCGGGACAGGTTCAGAAGCCGAAACCGACACCGGCGAACGGCACGATGACGTGTCGGTAGCCGCGCGGCGAGTTGACGGTGAGCGCATGGGCGTCGACCAGCGCACCGTTCAGCAGGTTGTAGTACTGCACGCCGGTGTTGAAGGTCCAGCCGCCGTACTGCGGGCCGATGACGGTGATCGGCAGGCTCGCCTTGATGCCCGTGGAGAACACGCCGAAGTTGCCGCCCGGACAACTGCTGCCCTTGATGCTGGCCGCGAACTGCGCCGCGCCGGAATTCGGATCGCACCAGAAGTTCTTCGGGCCGACGGTGATCCAGGTCGGTGCCGACACGGTCAGGCCAATGGACTTGAAGGTGTAGCTCGGGTTGGCCCCGATCTCGACATCGAAAGTATCGCCACGCCGGCCGAGCACCACGGTGGAGTCACCGCCGACCGCCCAGAACACCTTGAGATAGGGATTCAGCTTGTAGGGATCGGTGTAGTACGCCGTGAACTCGATGTTGTGTTCGGTCTGGAAGTTGCCGGGCGGGCTGAGGAACACCACATAGGCCGCGCCGACCTTGAGACTCTCGGTCGCCTGCCAGTTGATGCCGGCGAAGTAGTCGAACTCGTTCCAGGCACCGACCGGCGAAGGACGCTGGTAGTCGGCACCATCGGTATTGATGTCGTTCCAGGTGCCGATGACGATCGAGGTGTTGCCCGGCGTCAGGAACACGATACCGCCGAGGATCTGCGTGGTCAGGCCCTGATTGGTCACCAGCAGGCCGCGCGGCGTGATGTAGTCGTTCTTGAAGGCGACATCGGCGAAGCCGTGGATGGCCGAGCCGGGTGCCGGATCGGCGGCCGTGGCGGCGGACGGTGCCAGCGCCAGCAGGCTGGATAACAGGATTGAAGCGAATCCCCAACTGTTCTTGCGCATCGCGTGCTCCCCGGATCGTCCGGTATCGGTGAGTGACGAAGGTCCCGCGATGCTCGTTTGCGGATGCTTCCTGCATCCGCTATTCGCCTTCCCTTCCCAGGCGGAGCACGCAGTGACGCCATGATGAATTCCTTTTTGTATACAAGTTTGGATTTCATAAGAGCAAACGGCGTGCCAAGTCAGCCGAACAGATGAAGCCAGCCGTAGGTCGGCAATCCCTTGCCGACGCTGTCACTCCGGAGAAAGTGACGTCGGCAAAGGATTGCCGACCTACTCAGAGCGAGGACTCAGAGATCGAGGCGGGTCGCGACCCGCCCTACTTGGCAGCTTCGCGCATCGTGGTGCGCGCGTCGTGGAGCATGTGCAAGGTGATCTTGCGCACCTCGTTCTTGCTCTGGGTGATGTGCGAACGGAGCAGGATCAGCGCCTCGGTGCTCTTGCGACGCATGATCAGGCGCAGGATCTTGGCGTGCTCGTCGTAGGTCGCGGTGATCCGGTTTTCCTTCAGGAAATCAAGGCGTCGGATGATCCGGATCTTCTCGGTCAGCTCCTGATGCATGCGCAGCATTTCGCGATTGCCGGCGGCTTCGACCAGCGCGCAGTGGAAGGCTTCGTCGAGTGCGGCCATCTTGCGTGGCTCGCTTTCGCGTTGCTCCATCGGTACCAGCCAGGTTGCTTTCAGGCTCGCCAGCGGCATCTCGCCTTCGAGCGCGCACAGCTTCTGGACCGCGTGTTCTTCAAGCAGGATGCGCAGGTCGTAGAGTTCGTCGAAACGCAGGAAATCGAACGGCGTCACGCTCCAGCCGCTGCGAAATCCCACTTCCAGATAACCCTCGCGACGTAGCCGATACAGCGCATCGCGCACCGGCGTGCGCGATACGCCGAGCCGCGCAGCGAGTTCGGTTTCGGTGAAGCGATCGCCCGGCAGCAGATGGAAATCGAAGATTTCGTCCTTGACCTGCAAATAAACCTGTTCGCCTAGCGGGTTGGCAGGCTGCTGCGCCATGTTCGTGCTGGAAAAAGAAATTCGGGAAAGTACGATCAGTCTAGCGCTGCCGATCCGCCCTCGTGCAGCCCGGCGGGATCAAGCAGGCTGACGTGCGCCGCGACGATGCGCCATGCACCGTCGACGCGCACCCAGGTCTGGGTTTGCCGGCCGATCAGCGTGGTATCGGGCGCGATGAATTCGCAGGCGGCACTGCCGAAATCCTCGCCGAAGGTCTGGATGACGAGATTGCGCAGTTGCCGACCGGGATGCACCGGCACCGCCGTCGTCCGGTAGCGGCGGATGGCGTCGATGCCGTAGCCGAGTTCGGCGACGCCGTAGCGCACGGTGTCCGGCGAATGATGGAAATGGCGATCCAGCGCCGCGAGGTCATGGCGAAGCAGGGCGGCTTCGTAGGCGTCGAATGCGGCGCGCAGCGAAGCCAGTGGCTCGGGGCGGTTGATCGGGTCAGGGGTCATGAGGCCAAGGATAAGCGCCGACGCGTAGGTCCGGATTCATCCGGACTGTGCGTCAGCCGGCCAGGGAAGCGTCCGGATGAATCCGGACCTACGTGAGGGCGGTGAGGAAGGCTTCCGACGTCGCCACCGCGCCGAACACCCCGCCCTGCATCTTGACCATCTTGAGCGCCGCCAGATGGTTGCCGTGATCGGTGGCTGCGCAGCAGTCCTCGATCAGCACGCACTCGAAACCACGGTCGTTGCCTTCGCGCATCGTGGTGTGCACGCAGACATCGGTGGTGATGCCGGTCAGCACGATGTGGGTGATGCCCTTCGTGCGCAGGATCAGTTCGAGATCGGTGGCGCAGAAACTGCCCTTGCCCGGCTTGTCGAGCACGATCTCCCCTGCGATCGGATACAGCTCCGGGATGATGTCCCAGCCCGGCTCGCCGCGAACCAGGATCTTGCCGCAAGGGCCTGGATCGCCGATGCCGGCGCCGATCTGCCGCGAACGCCAGCGCTTGTTGGCCGGCAGATCGGACAGGTCCGGCCGGTGGCCTTCGCGGGTGTGGATGATCGTGAAACCCAGTTCGCGCATCCGGCCGAGCAGGCGCTTGATCGGTTCGATCGGCGCGCGGGTCATCGCGATGTCGTAGCCCATGCTGTCGACATAGCCGCCGACGCCGCAGAAATCGGTCTGCATGTCGATGACGATCAGCGCCGTGTTGGCCGGCGTGAAGCCGCCGTCGTAGGGCCAGGCGTAGGGTTCGGCGGTGACGATCGGAAAAGTCATGTCGTATGCGTCCTTGAGGATGAGATTCAGGCCGGCCGGTTCGCCGCAAGATACCGCCGCCAGCCGCCGTGATGGGTGATGTCGACCGCGCCGACGACGGCGATCGGCTCGCAGATGAAGCCCTTGACCCAGCGGCCATCGGCCAGTTCCAGCGTGCCGATGCCCAGCGGCGCACCAACCTGGGCCATCAGCCGGCCGAACTGGCGCTGCGGCATTTCCCAGACTTCGACTTCGATCGCCTCGCCACCTTCGGCGACCCGTACCAGCCCGGGCTTGGCCGGCGTGGTGTTGGCGAGCGCGTACAGCCGGTAGCGTGGCGCGGTCTGAGTCAGCGCGGTGCAGCGCGCACCGCATTCGAGCAACTGCCAGTTCAGCGGTTGCCCGGCCAGATGGGCACCGACCACGGCGACGGCGATCGTCGGCTCCGCTAACGGCAACGGGCTCGCCGCCAGCCGGGTGCTCGCTTCGACGCTGGTCCGGGCAAGCGTCTGCTGCAAGCGCGAAGCCAGCACGACCAGCCGGTGATCGCTGCCCGCAGGGCCGATCAGGGTGATGCCGAACGGCAGGCCATCGTCACGCGGCAGACCGGGAATGGCAATCGCCGCGAGGTCGAGCAGGTTGACGAAGTTGGTGTAGTGACCGAGTTCGCTATTACGCGCGATCGGCTCGGTCTGCACCGCGCTGATGCGCGGATGGGTGGGCGCCGTCGGCACCAGCAGCGCGTCGATCTGCTCGAACAGCCGTACGGCGTGCGCGCGGTAGCCAGTCAGGCGGTATTCGGCGCGGAACAGGTCTTCGGCGCTGAACGCTGCCGTTTCGGCAATCACGGCGCGAACCGTCGGGTCGATCGCATCCGGCTGGTTGTCGAGCATGTCGCCCACCGCGATCCTCCGTTCGGCGATCCACGGACCGGCATACAGCAGTTCGGCGGCAGCGGTCAGCGGTGCCAGGTCGACGGCGATGAAGCCGATGGCGCTGTCGCTGCGCAGCGTGCTGATGGTGCCGCCGTACGCGGCTTCGGCAAGTTGGTCACCGAAAAATTCGGCCTGCCCTGCGATGCCGATGCGAGCCCCGCGCGGCAGCGGCGCCAGCATCGGCATCGTTCTCGATCGGCTGTCGTCCGGATCGGCACCGCTGATCACGCTCAGCACCGACCAAGCGTCGCAAACGCTCCCGGCGAAGATCGATACGCAATCCAGACTGCGGCAGGCCGGGACCACGCCGGTCGTCGACACCAGCCCGATGCTCGGTTTCAGGCCGACGATGCCGTTGAAGCCGGCCGGCACCCGGCCCGAGCCCGCGGTATCGGTGCCGAGCGCGAACACGGCGAGGCCGAGCGCTACCGCAACTGCCGAGCCGGAACTGGAACCGCCGGACACATAGGCCGGATCGACCGCATTGCGCACCGCGCCATATGGCGAGCGGGTGCCGACCAGGCCGGTCGCGAACTGGTCAAGATTGGTCTTGCCGATATAAAGCGCGCCGGCCGCCAGCAGCCTGGTCACAGCGGTTGCCGTGTGTTCGGGCACATAGGCGAACGCCGGACAGGCTGCCGTGGTCGGCTCGCCGGCGACGTCGATATTGTCCTTGACCGCGAACGGCAGCCCGAACAGCGGCAGGCGATCGAGGATCGCCGGGCCTTCGCTGATCAGCAGCGCGTCGCAGCCCTCGGCCTGCGCCAGCAAGGCGCTGTCCGAAGGCTGGGAGATCCAGATTTCCCGGCGATCGAGCCGATCGCGCTGCGCCAGCAGGCCGCGTAGCAACTGGCTCGGCGTCAGCTCGCCATTGCGCATTGCCGCATGCAGGTCGGCGATGGCCAGCGATTTCGGGGACAGAAGGTCTGATGCCGCGTCTGGTGCCACGGGTGGCTCGCCGGTCAATGTTGTATACAAGTAAGCGTACATGGCATCGCAAGCGATGTGCCAGAACCCCATGTAGGTCCGGATTCATCCGGACGTTTTCATTAGCGGTCGGCGTGGTTGTCCGGATGAATCCGGACCTACGGGCTTGGCACGGCGCGTCGCGGCTACGTCATCTGACGTACCCACCCCGCCCTGTCAGGGCTCGCTTCTTGCGCACATGACCACCGACATGAGCATCCCGCCCACCACCGCCAGTGCCGCACCGCAGGAGCAGCGGATCATCAAGATCCGTCGCGACTACAACACTTGGGTGGCCAACGAGACGCTGGAGGACTACGCGCTGCGCTTCACCGCGCGCTCCGCACGCAAGTGGAGCGAGTTCCGGGTTGCCAATACTGCCTTCGGGGCGATTTCCTTCCTGCTGCTGGAAGCGATCGGCGGCTCGCTGCTGGTGTCCTACGGCTTCACCAATGCCGCCTGGGCGATTGCCGCCGTGAGCCTGGTGATCTTCCTGACCGGCCTGCCGATCGGCTGGTACGCCGCCAAGTACGGCGTCGACATGGATCTGCTGACCCGCGGTGCCGGCTTCGGTTACATCGGCTCGACGATCACCTCGCTGATCTACGCCTCGTTCACCTTCCTGTTCTTCGCGCTGGAAGCCACGATCATGGCGCTGGCCCTGAAGCTCTGCTTCGGCATTCCGCTGACGCCGGCTTACCTGATCTGCGCGCTGGTGGTGATTCCACTGGTGACCCACGGCATCACCCTGATCTCCCGCTTGCAGGCCTGGACCCAGCCGCTGTGGCTGGTGCTGCTGGTCCTGCCTTTTATTTTCGTGATCTGGAAAGCGCCGGAACTGGCCCGCGAGTTGCCCGATTTCGCAGCCCCCGGTGGCAGCACCGCGTTTTCGCTGATCCAGTTTGGTGCGGCGGCCAGTGTCCTGATGGCGATGGTCACGCAGATCGGCGAGCAGGTGGATTTCCTGCGCTTCCTGCCCGAGAAGACCAAGGACAACCGCAAGCGCTGGATGGCCAGCTTGATCGTCGCCGGCCCGGGCTGGATCGGCATGGGCGCGATCCGCCTGCTCGGCGGTGCCTTCCTCGCCTTCATCGCGCTGCGCGCCGGTGTGCCGCAGGCCAGCGCGCTGGAACCGACCGAGATGTACCGCATCGGCTTCGGCTATGTCTTCGACTCGCCCTCCGTCGCTCTCGGTGCGATGACCCTGCTGGTGGTGCTGAGCCAGCTCAAGATCAACGTCACCAACGCCTACGCCGGCTCGCTGGCCTAGTCGAACTTCTTTGCCCGCGTCACCCACAGCCATCCGGGCCGCGTGGTCTGGGTGGTGTTCAATGTCGCCATCGCGCTGGTGCTGATGCAGCTCGGCGTGTTCAAGGCGCTGGAACAGGTGCTCGGGCTGTACTCGAACGTCGCCATCGCCTGGGTCGGCGCGATCGTCGCCGATCTGGTGATCAACAAGCCGCTGGGCCTCTCCCCGCCGGGCATCGAGTTCAAGCGCGCGCATCTCTACGACATCAACCCGGTCGGCGTCGGCAGCATGCTGATCGCCTCGATCCTGTCGATCACCGCATTCACCGGCCTGTTCGGGCCGATGGCGCAGGCCTTCTCCTCGTTCATCGCGCTGATCACCGCCTTCATCTGTGCCCCGGCAATTGCGTACGCGACGAAGGGCCGCTACTACCTCGCCCGCAAGCCGGACGCCTCGCTGAACGCCGCCGCCGAACACCGCTGCGTGATCTGCGAAAAGAGCTACGAGCGCGAGGACATGGCGCTGTGCCCGGCCTATCGCGGCAACATCTGCTCGCTGTGCTGCTCCCTCGACGCCCGCTGCCACGATGCCTGCAAGCCCGGCGCGAGCCTGCGCGAGCAGACCAATGCCGCGCTGGCCAAGCTGCTGCCGACTGCACTGTCATCGCGGCTGGATTCGCGGCTCGGCCACTATCTATTGCTGCTGACCATCGTCACCAGCGTGATCACCGGCGCGCTGGCGCTGATCTGGATGCAGGAATCGGCGGCCGTGGTCACCGATGCCGCGCTGATCGACGCCCTCGGCTCCGGCTTCCTGAAGCTCTACGCGGTGCTGATCGTGATCGCCGCCGTGCTCTGCTGGTGGCTGGTGCTGAACGGCGAAAGCCGCCGCGTGGCGCAGGAGGAATCGAATCGCCAGACCAGTCTGCTGATGCGCGAAATCGACGCCCACCGCAAGACCGACATCGAACTGCAAGCCGCGAAGCTCGCCGCCGAACGCGCCAATCTGGCCAAGAGCCGCTACGTCACCGGCATCAGCCACGAACTGCGCACGCCGCTGAATTCGATCCTCGGCTATGCGGAAATGCTTCAGCACGATCCCAGCATTCCGGTCGCCCGCCGCGACGCGGTGGCGGTGATCCGGCGCAGCGGCGATCACCTGCTGTCGCTGGTCGATGGCCTGCTCGACATCGCCAAGATCGAGAGCGGCAAGCTGGCGCTGGAAGTCGACGAACTGCGCTTTCCGGAATTCCTCGCCCAGACCGTCGGCATGTTCCGTCTGGCCGCGCACAACAAGGGCATCGCGTTCGTCTACGACGAGCAGGGCAAAGTGCCGGCCGTGGTCCGCGCCGACAAGAAGCGCCTCGGCCAGATCCTGATCAACATCGTCGGCAACGCGGTGAAGTTCACCGAAGCCGGTGGCGTCACCTTCCGCCTGCGCTGGCGCGGCGACATCGCCAGCTTCGAAGTGCGCGACTCCGGCATCGGCATTCCGCCGGACGAGATCGACCGCATCTTCCAGCCGTTCGAGCGCGGCAGTCAGGCCTCGGCCAGCGGCGAAACCGGCACTGGCTTGGGCCTGACCATCGCCAAGATGCTGACGTCCTTGATGGGCGGCGAAATGACCGTGGACTCGACCCCCGGCACCGGCAGCCGCTTCGAGATCCGCCTGTTCCTGCCCGAAGTGCGCGAGCCACGCGCCGCACTGCCGACCACCCTGCCCGACATCGGCGGTTATGCCGGGCCGCGTCGGCGGATTCTGGTGGTCGACAACGAAGCGGTCGACCGGCGCTTCCTGATCAATGTGCTGGAGCCACTCGGCTTCGAGATGTTCGAGGCCGCGTCCGGCATCGAAGCATTGCGCCTGGTGCCGCATGTACACCCGGATCTGGTGCTGCTAGACATCGGCATGCCCGGCATCGACGGCTGGGAAACCGCACGCTTGCTGAGAGTCAATCAGGAGCAGAACGGCCATCCGCATCTGCCGATCATCGTGATTTCCGCCGATGCCTTCGAGGCTGGCCGCACTGCCGCTGCCGGCATCGCGCCGCGCGACTATCTGGTCAAGCCGGTTGGTGTGGCGACCTTGCTCGGCCGCATTCGTGTAGCGCTGGGGCTGGTGTGGATCGCCGGCCCCGTCGTCAACGATGGTGACGACGAAGCCCTGCCCGACCACCTGGCCCAGCCGCTGCGTGAACTCGGTGCGCTAGGCCATGTGCGCGGAATTCTCGACAAGCTCGACGAGATCGACCGCATCGACAGCCGCTATCACCGCCAGACTGGCCGCCTGCGCGCCTCGGTCAAGGCTTTCCAGCTGGCCGATTACCTGCGCGCGCTCGGCGCGGAGGCGAAATGAGCAAGGCGCAGGCCATCATCCTGATCGTCGACGACGTGCCGGAAAACCTGGCCGTGGCTCACGATGCGCTCGACGCCGCCGGCTACACGGTGCGCGTTGCCACCAGCGGGCTTGCAGCGCTGGAATCGGCGCGCCGCCAGCCGCCGGACCTGATCCTGCTCGATGCCGTGATGCCCGGCATCGACGGTTTCGAGACCTGCAAGCGGCTCAAGGCGGACCTCGCAACGCGGCAGATTCCGGTGGTGTTCATGACCGGACTGACCGACAGCGAGCATGTGGTGCTCGGCTTCCAGGCCGGCGGCATCGACTACGTGACCAAACCCATTCGCGCCACCGAAGTGATCGCCCGCATCGCTTCGCATCTGCGCAATGCGCGGATGGTGGCCGAAACCCAGGCGGCGGCCGATGCGGCCGGTGATGCCATCGTGTCCGTCGATGACGGCGGTCGCCTGAGCTGGGCGACGCCGCTGGCGCAGACCTGGCTGGCCCCGCTGTGCGATGCCGGCCATCGCCTGCCGGTCGCGCTGCTGCGCTGGCTCGACTGCGGCGATGCCGGCTCTCCGAACTTCAGCCTGCACGCGCAAGGCCAGCGCCTGAGCTTCGCCAAGCTCGGCCCGCGCCGCCTGCTGGTGCAGCGCGTGGAAACCGTGCCGGAACCGGAAACCCTGGCGCGGCTGATGAACATCACGGCGCGCGAAGCGGAAGTTCTTTACTGGATGGTGCTCGGCAAGACCAATCCGGAGATCGCCGGTGTGCTCGACATGAGCCCGCGCACGGTCAACAAGCATCTCGAACACATCTTCACCAAGCTCGGTGTGGAGACGCGCACGGCAGCAGCAACCGTGGCGCTGAACCGCAGCCGGCTGGGCGTCGTCGCGAGCTGAGGACTCCACCCACCAGCACGACCGACGACAGCGGCAAAACAACACGGCGCAAGCGGGGAAGCGCCGGGACAGCGGCAGCAAACCAGTGGCTGGCAGCAGCAAGGCTGGGTCGACGAGACCCGGTGCAGGCGGAGCTTTGTCTTCGATTCATCAACTCATCAGGGGAACACGCAATGAACAACAGCAGCAACACGCAGGCGACGAATAGCGACAAACAGGCTGGGCACCTGGCGACGCTGGCGCTGGGCGCGCTGGCCTGTGTGTCGGCACTGCTGTCGACACCGGCCAAGGCCGCCGACATCAAGCTGCCGCCGGTCTCGGTCGGTGCCGGCATCCGCACGCAGTTCGAAAGCACCAATCCGAGCGGCGGCGGCAATACCGTCAACGACTTCAATCTGAACAACGCCCGAATCTATCTGGGCGGCTCGGTGACCGAGAACATCAAGCTGATGTTCAACACCGACTACTCCAGTGCCAGCAGCGACTTGCAGGTGATCGACGCCGTTGCCCGCTTCGAGTTCAGCGACCAGTTCAACATCTGGGCCGGCCGCTTCCTGCCGCCGTCGGACCGCGCCAACCTCTACGGCCCGTTCTACGCCAGCAACTGGAACGTGTACGAAGACGGCGTGCAGGACGGCTATCCCTTCATCGTCCAGGGTCGTCAGAACGGTCTGGCCTATTTCGGCACCTTCGGCATTGCCAAGGTTTCCTTCGGCTTGTTCGACGCACCCGGCACGCTCGGCGAAGGAGAAGTGCTGACCAGCGGCCGCGTGCAGCTCAATTTCTGGGACGCCGAACCGGGCTACTACCTGAACGGCACCTATTACGGCGAGAAGGACCTGTTGTCGGTCGGTGTCGCTGGCCAGACCTCCGCAGGCCAGCACGCCTACACGCTCGATACGCTCCTGGAAAAGAAGCTGCCGAATGGCGGTGTGGTGACCCTGGAAGGCGAGCTGTCGCGCTACGACGAACTCGGCGGCTACGGCGGTATCGACGGAACCTACATCGACTCCAATGGCTGGTACGCACTCGGTGCCTATCTGTTCCCGCAGAAGCTCGGCATCGGCAAGGTGCAACTGCTCGGCAAGTACGGTGCCGCGCGCTTCAACGACACTTCCGGCCCGCTGCCGGAATACGAGCAGACGACCTTGGAATTCAATGTCAACTATCTGATCAAGACCTTCGACGCGCGTCTGAGCCTGTTCTTCAAGAGCACGGAACTCGACGCCGGCCTGCCGGACACCACCCAGATCGGCCTCGGCCTGCAGCTCCAGATCTGAAGTTTCAATGCTCCACTCCATTTCGCACAACGTCACGCTCCATCACGCAACAAGAGGATGAACCGATGAAGATGAATCCGATGAAGACCGCGCTGCTGGCCGTTGCCGCAGCCCTGAGTTTCTCCGCGCAGGCCGCCGACGACACCATCAAGGTCGGCGTGCTGCATTCGCTGTCCGGCACGCTGGCGATTTCCGAAGTGACGCTGAAGGACACGGTCCTGATGCTGATCGAGGAACAGAACAAGAAGGGCGGCATCCTCGGCAAGAAGCTCGAAGCCGTTGTGGTCGATCCAGCCTCGAACTGGCCGCTGTTCGCGGAAAAAGCCTCCGAACTGATCGACAAGAACAAGGTCTCGGTGGTATTCGGCTGCTGGACCTCGGTGTCGCGCAAATCGGTGCTGCCGGTGTTCGAGAAATCCAATTCGCTGCTCTTCTATCCAGTGCAGTACGAAGGCGAAGAGTCGTCGAAGAACGTGATCTACACCGGTGCCGCCCCGAACCAGCAGGCGATCCCGGCGGTGGATTACCTGATGAAGGATCTCGGTGTGAAGCGCTGGGTGCTCGAAGGCACGGACTACGTCTATCCACGCACTACCAACAAGATTCTCGAGGCTTACCTGAAAGCCAAGGGCGTGGCGGCCAGCGATATTCTCGTCAACTACACGCCATTCGGTTTCAGCGACTGGACCAGCGAAGTGTCGAAGATCAAGGCCTTCGGTTCGGCGGGCAAGAAAACGGCCGTGGTTTCCACCATCAACGGCGACGCCAATGTTCCGTTCTACAAGGAACTCGGCAACCAGAAGATTTCGGCCGAAGACATTCCGGTGATCGCGTTCTCGGTGGGCGAAGAGGAATTGTCCGGCATCGATACCAAGCCGTTGGTCGGCCATCTCGCCGCCTGGAACTACTTCGAGAGCGTCAAGGCCCCGGCCAACACCGCGTTCATCAAGGCCTGGAAGCGCTACATCAAGAACGACAAGCGCACCACCAACGATCCGATGGAAGCAACCTACATCGGCTTCAACCTGTGGGTGAAGGCAGTCGAGAAAGCCAAGACCACCGACACCGCCAAGGTCATCGATGCCCTGCCCGGTCTGGAAGTGCCGAACCTCACCGGCGGCACCGCCAAGCTGCTGCCGAATCACCACATCACCAAGCCGGTCTACATCGGCGAAATCAAGGAAGACGGCCAGTTCGAAACCGTATGGCAGACCAAGGGCACGGTGCCGGGCGACGCCTGGTCCGACTTCCTCGACGGCTCGAAGGACCTGGAGTCCGACTGGGTGACGCTGAAGTGCGGCAACTACAACACCAAGGCGAAGAAGTGCTCGAACTGAGCGTTTGCGCCTGAAGCGACAACTTTGCTCACGCGGATCGAGTGGCATGCCGCGAGGGCAAAGACGCAGAGAACAGCAAAAGCCTTGGATCGTAGGTCGGCAATCCTTTGCCGACGCGCCCCTTCCCCCGGGGCCGCGTCGGCGGCAAGGGATTGCCGCCCTACTGGGCATCCGCTTTTTCTCGCTTTGGCTTTTCTCTGCGATCTCAGCGTTCTCCGCGTGAGAACCGTTTTTTGCATTACCGAGCAAGCAGCACCGCAGCAGGGGCAATGCTCCGGGCCGGAAATGGCCCGGCCCGGAGCTTGCTTTGCAACCTACGACTGCACCCCCCATTCCCGGAGGCGTTCGCGATGATTCATCTCATGGCATCAACGCGACGATGCCTGCTGGCGGCATTGATCGCAGCGAGCCTGCCGCTGCATGCACAGGAACCCGCAGCCGAAACAACGGCTGAGGCGAGCGCCGAAGTCGTTCCCGCTGCACCCACCACCTTCCCCGATGTGCTGCGCGCGCTCGGCGGCGCATCATTGAGCGAGCGCTCAGCCCTGCTCGATGCCCTGCTGGCCGCCAAGCATCCGAACACGGCCGCGGTGCTCAAGGCCTGGCTCGACGATCACCTGCATGTCCGCGATGCCGACGGTGCGGTGTTCATCACGGCTGAAACTGACGCCGGCAATGAAAGTACCTTTGGCCTGACCGACCCGGTGACGCTCGCTGCATCCGGCCCCGAACCGGCCGAAGGCTTCAGCAAGGTCGGCTCCAACAATTCACTGCGCAAGCTGCTGCGCAGCGCCCTGGCCTCATTCACCTTGGGCAGCCCGGACGCCGACGTGCGTCTGGGCGCAGTCAAGGAAATGCTCCGCGCACCGGACGAAGCCACGCTCGCCATGCTGCGCGAACGCCGCGCCACCGAGACCGACGCCGCCGTGCAAAGCGCGATCGACGCCGGCCTCGCCTACGCCGATCTGACCTCGGACAAGGCCGATACCCGGCTTGCCGCCGTCAAGGTGCTGAGCGGCTCGCTGGCCGGCGAAACCATCGCCAAGCTCGAAGCGCTGCGCGATGCCGCCAACGAGCCGGACGAGCGGGTGCGCTCGGCGGCATCGGTCGCGATCTCGTCGATCAGCTTCAAGCGCACGCTGTATTCGAGCATCGAAACGCTGTTCTTCGGCCTGAGCCTCGGTTCGGTGCTGGTGCTGGCGGCCATTGGTCTGGCGATCACCTTCGGCGTCATGGGCGTGATCAACATGGCGCACGGCGAGCTGATGATGATCGGGGCCTACACCGCCTACGTCGTGCAACTGCTGATGCCGAATCAGCTCGCGGCGTCGATCCTGATCTCGATTCCGGCGGCGTTTGTCGTGTCCGGGCTGGTCGGCATCGCCATCGAACGCGGCGTGGTCAAGCATCTGTACGGCCGGCCGCTGGAAACGCTGCTGGCGACCTTCGGAATCAGCCTGATCCTCCAGCAGGTGGTGCGCTCGATCTTCTCGCCGCTGAATCGCTCGGTGGCGACACCGGAATTCATGAGCGGCCAGTGGGTGATCAACGACGCGCTGTCGCTGACCCGGAACCGCATCTACATCGTGCTGTTCACGCTGGTGGTGTTCGCCGCCCTGCAATTGATCCTGCGCCGCACCTCGCTGGGGCTTAACGTCCGCGCCGTGTCGCAGAACCGGGCAATGGCGCGTTCGATGGGCATCAATTCGGATCGCGTCGATGCCATCACTTTCGGGCTCGGCTCCGGCATCGCCGGTGTCGCCGGTGTGGCGCTGTCACAGCTGACCAATGTCGGCCCGAACCTCGGCCAGAGCTACATCATCGATTCGTTCATGGTGGTGGTCTTCGGCGGCGTCGGAAACCTGTGGGGCACGCTGATCGGCGGCATGACTTTGGGCGTCGCCGGCAAGCTGCTCGAACCGGCAGTCGGTGCCGTGATGGCCAAGATCGCGATGCTGGTGTTCATCATCCTGTTCATCCAGCGACGCAAGCAGGGCCTGTTCCCGCAGAAAGGCCGCGCGGCGGAGGGCCATTGATGAAAAACCAGTCTCTCTTGTTATCGGCCCTGAAAGCCGACCGCGGCGGCCAGGTGCTGCTCGGCCTGCTCGCCATCGCCGCCGTCGCCGTGCCGGTGTTCAACCTGCTGGTGCCGGAAAGCAGCTTCTTCCACCTGTCGACCTACACGGTCACCCTGTTCGGCAAGTACCTCTGCTACGGCCTGCTGGCGATCGCCGTCGATCTGGTCTGGGGCTATTGCGGGATTCTGAGCCTGGGTCACACGGCGTTCTTCGCGCTCGGCGGCTATGCGATCGGCATGTATCTGATGCGCCAGATCGGCCCGCGCGGCGTCTACGGCGACCCGATCCTGCCGGACTTTATGGTGTTCCTGAACTGGAAGGAACTGCCGTGGTTCTGGGAGGGCATGAACCACTTTCCGGTGGCGATGCTGATGGTGGTGCTGGTGCCGGGCCTGCTGGCGCTCGGCTTCGGCTGGCTGGCGTTCCGCTCGCGGGTCACCGGCGTCTACCTGTCGATCATGACCCAGGCGCTGACCTTCGCGCTGCTGCTGGCCTTCTTCCGCAACGAGATGGGCTTCGGCGGCAACAACGGCCTGACCGATTTCAAGGAACTGCTCGGCTTCGATCTGAAGACGCCGGGGATGAGAGTCGCGCTGTTCATCACCACGGTGATCGCGCTGGCGGTGGGCTACATCGGCTGCCGCTACGTGATCGCATCACGACTCGGAAGAGTCGTGCAGGCGGTGCGTGATGCCGAAGGTCGCACCCGCTTCATCGGCTACAAAGTGGAGTCCTACAAGCTGTGGATCTGGGTGTTCTCGGCCGCGCTCGCCGGTATCGCCGGTGCTTTGTATGTGCCGCAGGTCGGCATCATCAACCCGGGCGAGTTCGCGCCGATCAACTCGATCGAAGTGGTGATCTGGGTGGCGGTCGGCGGTCGCGGCACGCTTTACGGCGCAGTGGCCGGCGCGGTGCTGGTCAACTACGCGAAGACCTGGTTCACCGCCGCGTTCCCGGAAATCTGGCTGTATGCGCTGGGCGCGCTGTTCGTCGGCGCGACCTTGTTCCTGCCGAAGGGCGTTGTCGGCCTCATCCCTGCCCGCAAGGTGAAAACCGCATGAGCACCTCGCCAGCAACGACAGGCCCGGTCGGCCTGCGCACCAAGCCCACTGGCAAGCGGCGCAGCACCAATGCGCCGAGCCCGGACCTGAGCCACAACATCATCCTGTACGTCGAAGGCGTGACCAAAAGCTTCGACGGCTTCAAGGCGCTGAACGATCTGTCGATCTACATCGAGACCGGCGAGCTGCGCTGCATCATCGGCCCGAACGGTGCCGGCAAGACCACGATGATGGATGTGATCACCGGCAAGACCACGCCGGATACTGGCTCGGTCTGGTTCGGCCAGACCATTGACCTGCTCGGCCTCACCGAGCCGGAAATCGCCCAGGCCGGCATCGGCCGCAAGTTCCAGAAGCCGACCGTGTTTCCCGAGCACAGCGTGTTCGAGAACCTCGAACTGGCGATGGCCTGCGACAAGTCGGTGTGGAAGATTTTGTTTGCGAAGCTCAATGCCTTGCAGCGCGAACGGATTGATGAGGTGCTCGGCATCATCGGCCTCAAGGATCAGCGCTTCGGCAAGGCGGGTGCGCTGTCCCACGGCCAGAAGCAGTGGCTGGAGATCGGCATGCTGCTGATGCAGGACCCGCTGGTGCTGCTGGTCGACGAACCGGTGGCCGGCATGACGCCGCAGGAAACCGAGCGCACCGCCGAGTTGCTGGTCAGCCTGGCCGGCAAGCATTCGGTGGTGGTGGTCGAACACGACATGAACTTCGTCCGTTCCATCGCCCGCAAGGTGACCGTGCTGCACGAAGGCCATGTGCTCGCCGAAGGCTCGATGGACGAGGTGCAGAACGATCCGCAGGTGAAGCGCGTGTATCTCGGCGAATGAGGGCGGAACGATGAGCGATTCGATGGTGAAGATCAGCGGCCTCAACCAGCTCTACGGCGGCAGCCACACGCTGTGGGATCTCGATGTCGATGTCCCCAAGGGTTCCCGCATGTGCCTGATGGGCCGCAACGGCATGGGCAAGACGACGATGCTCAAGTGCCTGATGGGCCTGATTCCGACCGCTTCAGGAAGCATCGAATACGACGGCGGCAAGGAACTGCGCGGTGTCGCCGCCGACAAGCGCGCCGGCATGGGCATCGGCTATGTGCCGCAGGGCCGCGACATCTTTTCGCAGCTCACCGTCGAGGAAAACCTGCGAGTCGGCCTTGAAGCGCGCGGTCTGAAATCATTGAGGAAGAAGGAGCTGATGGACTACGTCCACAGCCTGTTTCCGGTGTTGAAACAGATGAGCACGCGGCGCGGCGGTGACTTGTCCGGCGGCCAGCAGCAGCAGCTGGCGATCGGCCGCGCGCTGACCCTGGAGCCGAAGCTGCTGATCCTCGACGAGCCCTGCGAAGGCATCCAGCCGAACATCGTCGCCGACATCGGCGACCTGATCCTCAAGCTCAACAAGGACCTCGGCATGACCGTGCTGCTGGTCGAACAGAAGCTGCCGTTCGCACGCCGCGTGGCCAGCGATTTCGTGATCCTCGACAAGGGCCGCGCGGTTGCAAAAGGGGCGATCGGCGAGCTGACCGATGAGCTGGTGAAGAAGCATCTGACGGTGTGAAAACAGCCGAAGGCAATCAGGCAAAGGTCGGCGTATGCTTTCGCCATGAGCTCGCTCAACCTCGAATCCGTGTTGCAAATGCCGGTCGACGAACGCATTCGCATCGTCGAAGCGATCTGGGACAGCGTCGCCCGGGAGCCGGCACATGTCGGCCTTGAACCCTGGCAGGCCGAGGAATTGGACCGCCGCATCGCTGATTTCGAGGCGACCCCCGATGAAGGCCTGCCCTGGGATGAAGTCAAACGGCGGATTCTCGGCACGCCGTGAACCAGCGGCTGGTCTTCCGAGCCAGTGCGCTTTCGGACATCGACCATGCTTACCGCTTGTATGAAGACCAGCAGCCGGGCCTTGGTGCCTCGTTCATGGCTGCCGTTGAACAGGCGATCGCCCGCATCGAGCAAAACCCGCAGCAGCACGCTCGCATTCGCGGCCTGGTGCGTCGGGCGATTCTTCAGCGCTTCCCTTATTCGATCTTCTACATCAGCCATCACGATCGACTGTCCGCGATCGCGGTCATGCATCAGGCGCGGCATCCGTCGCGCTGGCGCATTGGCAAGGCGGGATAGTTCTGCATGGTGGGCAGGTGAAGCTTGCCCACCCTACGAATTGCCATGACGGCCGCGATTCCGGAATCGACGCTGCCGCAGGCCAATCGCGGCTGGCAGGCCGAACTTGAGCTTGGCTTCGTCGGTGGCGCAGCACGCACCACCCTCGCCCATCGTCGCCATCTCGGTCCGCTGCGGGTGCAGCGGCCGTTCTACCCGGACGGCCCGGTGTGCAACGTCTATATCGTCCATCCGCCGGGTGGCGTGGTCGGTGGTGATCGGCTGGACCTGCGCTTCAACGCCAGCGCTGGCGCGCAGGTTTTGCTGACGACGCCGGCAGCCGGCAAGTTCTATCGCAGCGCCGGGGCCGAGGCGCGGCAACGGATCGAGATGCGGATCAGCGAAGCATCCAGCCTCGAATGGCTGCCGCAGGAGACCATCCACTATCCCGGGGCGTTGGTGCGCCAGCAGACCATCGTCAAGCTCGACGCCGGTTCACGCTTCATCGGCTGGGATCTGGCCGCTTACGGACTGGCCACGCGCAACGAGCCTTTCGACAGTGGCCGCATCGCCCAAGGCTTCGAGCTGTGGCGCGGCGAGCGGCCGTTGCTGCTTGATCATCTGCAACTGCGCGGCGGCAGCGCCGCCTTCGCCGGCCGCTGGGGCCTCGATGGCGCAACCGCACTCGGCACGTTTGTCGCATGCCCGGCAACGGCTGATGACGTGAGCGCAGCGCGGGCCGCAGTCGAGTCGATCAGCGAAGTGACGGTCGGTTTGAGTCTGGTCGACGGCGTGCTGGTCGGCCGGGTGCTGGCCCGGCAGACTGATGCGGCGATGCGAACGCTGCTGGCACTGTGGCGAACGCTGAGGCCACGCTTGATGCAACGCGATGCAGTGCTGCCGCGCATCTGGGCAACGTGAATCAAAACCCGTAGGTCCGGATTCATCCGGACAACGGTGGACGACGGGCGGCGCGATGTCCGGATGAATCCGGACCTACGAGAAACATGAATTCGAGCAACGGTGCGAAATGGAACTGAGTCCCCGCGAGAAGGACAAGATGCTGATCTTCACCGCCGGCCTGGTCGCCGAACGGCGCAAGGCGCGTGGCGTGAAGCTGAACTACCCGGAGGCCGTTGCCTACATCTCGGCGGCGATCCTCGAAGGCGCGCGCGACGGCCGCAGCGTGGCCGAGCTGATGAGCTACGGCACCACGCTGCTGAGCCGCGCCGACGTGATGGACGGCATCCCTGAAATGATTCCGGACGTGCAGGTCGAGGCGACCTTCCCGGACGGCACCAAGCTGGTCACCGTCCACAACCCGATTCCCTGAGCGCGCCCATGATCCCCGGTGAACTGCTGCCGCTAGCCGGTCCCGACATCGAACTGAACGCCGGCCGCGAGACCGTGTCCTTGCGCGTCGCCAACCTCGGCGACCGGCCGATCCAGGTCGGCTCGCACTATCACTTCTTCGAAACCAACGATGCGCTGAGCTTCGATCGCGCTGCCGCACGCGGCTTCCGGCTCAACATTCCGGCCGGCACCGCCGTGCGCTTCGAGCCGGGCCAGGAACGCAATATCGAGTTGGTGGCCTACGCGGGCGATCGCATCGTCCACGGTTTCCAGGGCAAGGTGGAGGGGGCGCTGTGAGCTTCCGGCTAGAAGCAGTCTCACGCGGAGAACGCAAAGGACGCGGAGAAAAGCGAAAGCTTTTTCCGAACGGCTTTGTTATCGTTGCTGTTCTCTGCGATCTCCTCGTTCTCTGCGTGAGAATCGCTTTTTCCAGTCGGCAGGGAGCGATGCCATGAAGATCAGCCGAGCCGACTACGCCAGCCTCTACGGCCCGACCACTGGCGATCGCCTGCGGCTGGCCGATACCGCGCTGATCATCGAGATCGAACGCGATCACACCATCTACGGTGACGAAGTCAGCTTCGGCGGCGGCAAGGTGATCCGCGACGGCATGGGCCAGAGCCAGCGGATCAGCGCGATGACCGCCGACACGGTGATCACCAATGTCGTGATCGTCGATCACTGGGGCATCGTCAAGGCCGATATCGGCCTGAAGCATGGACGGATCAGCGGCATCGGCAAGGCCGGCAATCCGGACGTGCAACCAGGTGTCGACATCGTCATCGGCCCGGGCACCGAGATCATCGCCGGCGAAGGCCAGATCATCACCGCCGGGGCGATCGATTCGCACATCCACTTCATCTGCCCGCAGCAGGTCGAGGACGCGATGATGTCCGGCACCACGACCATGATCGGCGGCGGCACCGGCCCCGCAACCGGCACCAATGCCACCACCTGCACGCCCGGCCCCTGGCATCTCGCGCGGATGCTGCAAGCGGTGGAAGGCCTGCCGATCAACTTCGGATTTCTGGGCAAGGGCAATGCTTCACTGCCGGCGGCACTCGACGAGCAGATCGAAGCGGGTGCGATGGGCCTGAAGCTGCACGAGGACTGGGGCACGACACCGAAAGCGATCGACAACTGCCTCGATGTCGCCGAACGCTACGACGTGCAGGTGGCGATCCACACCGACACGCTGAACGAGTCCGGCTTTGTCGAAGCCACGCTCGCCGCGTTCAAGGGCCGGGCGATCCACACCTATCACACCGAGGGTGCCGGCGGCGGTCACGCGCCGGACATCATCAAGGCGGCCGGCGAGCCGAACGTGCTGCCCTCGTCGACCAATCCGACCCGGCCGTACACCGTCAACACGGTCGACGAACACCTCGACATGCTGATGGTCTGCCACCACCTCGACCCGGGCATTCCGGAGGATGTGGCCTTCGCCGAATCGCGCATCCGCCGCGAAACCATCGCCGCCGAGGACATCCTGCACGACCTGGGTGCCTTCTCGATGATCTCCTCGGATTCCCAGGCGATGGGACGGATCGGCGAAGTGATCACTCGGACCTGGCAGACCGCGCACAAGATGAAAGTGCAGCGGGGTTTTCTCCCCTCTCCCTCCGGGAGAGGGGCCGGGAGTGAGGGTGCGGATCGTCACGACAACTTCCGTGTCCGCCGCTACATCGCCAAGTACACGATCAACCCGGCGATCACCCACGGTGTGGCGCACGAAGTCGGCTCGATCGAGGTCGGCAAGCTCGCCGATCTGGTGATGTGGCGACCGGCGTTCTTCGGTGCCAAGCCGTCGATGATCATCAAGGGCGGCATGATCGTCGCCGCGCCGATGGGCGATCCGAATGCGTCGATCCCGACGCCGCAGCCGGTGCATTACCGGCCGATGTTCGGTGCGTTTGGCAAGGCCGTGGCCGAAACTTCGGTGAGCTTCGTGTCGCAGGCAGCACTCGATGGCGGGCTGCGCGAGCGGCTTTCTTTGAACAAGCGGCTGGTCGCCTGCAAGAACACCCGGGCGATCCGCAAGCGCGACCTGATTCTCAACGACTATCAGCCGGTCATCGAGGTCGATGCGCAGACCTACGAAGTGCGCGCCGATGGCGTGCGCCTGCATTGCGAGCCGGCGGCGGTGCTGCCGTTGGCGCAGCGGTACTTTCTGTTTTGACATGAACAATTCCGACGCAGCAGCGCTGTTCTCCCTCTCCCCCCGGGGGAGGCTGGAGGTACACGTCCAGCGGGTGAGGGACTCCGCCAGATGCGAGCTGCCCGCGCCTCGACAAGAGCGCCCCTCACCCAACCCTCTCCCGGGGGGAGAGGGCTTTAGTTCCGCGACGTCATGCTGACCATCACCAAACATCTCGGCGGCAACAACAGCGCCGCCACGGTCCGCATCGAACTCCCCTTCGACCTCCGCACCCGCAGCCGCCAGCTCGCGAAGCTGTCCACCGGCGAGGAAGTCGGCCTGCGCCTCGAACGCGGGCTGGTGTTGCGTGGCGGCGATCGCCTGCAGGCGGATGACGGCCGCATCGTCGAGATCGTCGCGGCGAATGAAGTGGTGTCGACGGTGACTTGCGACGACCCCTGGCGGCTGGCGCGCGCCAGCTACCACCTCGGCAATCGCCACGTGCCGGTGCAGATCGGCGCTGGCTGGCTGCGTTTCCGCCATGACCATGTGCTCGATGAAATGCTCCGCGGCCAGGGTTTCAGCGTGATCGTCGAGGAAGCGCCGTTCGAGCCGGAAGGCGGTGCGTATGGCGGCGGTCACGCCCACGGGCACGGCTGAAGCTGAGATGTACGGCCATGGCGCAGGCGGCGGCACGGCATTGCTGCGATTGCTGAACCTGACCAGCCCGGCCCTGCCAATCGGCGGCTTCCACTTTTCGCAGGGGCTGGAGGACGCGGTCGAACGCGGTCTGGTCCATGACGCCGCCAGCACCGGCGACTGGATCGCCGGCCTCGCCGAACACGCGCTCGGCACGCTCGACCTGCCGCTGCTGCTGCGTCTGCACTCGGCCTGGACCGACAGGAGCACGATGCGCGTCTGGCGCCTGAGCGCGCGGCTGATCGCGTCGCGCGAGACCGCAGAACTGCGCGCAGAAGACCGGCATCTCGGATCAGCGCTGGCCCGGGTGCTGATCGAGCACGGGATCAACGAAGCCAAGCCCTGGGTCAGTCATGTCGATGCCAGCCACGCGGCCCTGTTTGCGCTGGCGGCGGCGCGCTGGGATATCTGCGCGGCCGATGCCGCGACCGGTTACCTGTGGAGCTGGTGCGAGAACCAGGTGCTGGCGGCGATCAAGCTGGTGCCGCTCGGCCAGAGCGCCGGCCAGCGGCTGCTCGGCCAGTTGATCCAGCGAATACCGGAGATCGTCGAGACGGCTGCCGGCATCGACGACGAGGACATCGGCATCGCCAGCCCGATGCAGGGCATTGCCAGCGCGCGGCACGAAACCCAGTACTCGCGGCTGTTCCGCTCGTAGGTCCCGATTCATCCGGACTGTGCATCCGGCTGGCAAGGGCCGTGTCCGGATGAATCAGGACCTGCGGGATGGCACCTGTTTTGCTGCCCTTCGTGCAGGTCGCCGCCACGGCGCACCATCGAGGAGCAGCGATCATGCAAACGTCCGCGCAGCGCAGCGCTTCATGAGCGGCCATATCGACGCCGCCTGGCGTTTCCGGCGCAAGACCGGTCTGGTGCTGACCGCCGGTGGCTCGCGCGGGGCTTATCAGGCGGGCGTGCTGAAGCGGATCGGCGAAATCCCGAGCTTGCGCGGCAAGCCCTCGCCGTTCCCGATCGTCACCGGGGCTTCGGCAGGGGCGATCAACGGCATGATGATCGCCGGCGGCAGCGAGGACTTTCATGGCGCGACGCGGCGGCTGGCGCAGCTGTGGTCGCAGTTGCAGGCGAAGCAGGTCTATCGCACCGATATCCGGGCACTGCTGCGCAATGGCCTGAAGCTGGGCCTCGATGCCGCGACCGGCACGCTGTTCGGTGCCGGACGAGTCGAATCGCTGCTCGATACCTCCCCACTCCCCGCCTTCCTCAAGGAACATCTGTCACCGGACGGCACGGCGCGTGCGCTCGCTGCCGGACATCTGTACGCGCTGGCGGTGACTGCCACCGGCTACCACTCCGGCAAGTCCTACACCTTCATCGAAGGCCAGCCGGGACATCCGCTGTGGCTCAAGAGCCGCCGGGTGGCGCTGAAGGCGAAAATCGGCATTTCCCATATCTGTGCGTCGGCGGCGATTCCGGTCGTGTTCCCGCCGGCCCCGATCGTGATCGACGGTGCCACCGCCTGGTTCGGTGATGGCGCGCTGCGCCTGACCACGCCGATGAGCCCGGCGATCCGCCTCGGCGCCAGCCGGGTGCTGGCGATCGGCATTCGTTGTGCCAACTCGGCTAATCACCTGACGCGTGCGGAGCTGGCGCCGATGGTCGACGACGTCGGCCATTCGCTGCGCCGACCGCCGCTGTCGCAGATCTGCGGCGTATTCATGAACGCGGTGTTTCTGGATCATCTCGACGCCGATCTCGATCATCTGAAACGGATGAACGAGCTGATCGCGGCGATGCCGGACGCGAGCCGCGAAGCCGTCAACGGCCGCATGCGCGAGCCGATCAAAGTGGTCGAGCCGCTGGCGATCTCGCCGTCCGAGGATCTGGCGGTGATCGCCAATACCATGAAGCACCGCATTCCCGGCACCGTGCGCTACCTGCTCGACGCCCTTGGCCGACCGGACGCCCGCAGCGCCGATCTGACCAGCTACCTGCTGTTCGACTCGCAGTTCACCCGCGAACTGATCCGCATCGGTTACGAAGACGCGGGCCGGCAGATCGACGAGATCGAGACTTTTCTGAGGCAAGTTCCGGCGGTCAGCAGCCGCGAGGAAGTTCCGTAAAACGATCTGGTCGAGGGGCGCTCAGCAAAAGCAACAGCAACGGCAAAAAGACCGGGCGCTGCGCGCAAGGCGCAAAGGAAAAAGAAAGGTAAAAAGAAAGGAAAAGAGAGAAAAGCTGAAAACTCGAAAATCTCGAACGCCTTGGCCGTTGCAGTCCGCATCAAGCTCGGCAAGGTTCGGGGAAACCAAATCCGCTTTTTTTAATATCAATGCTGTTGCTTTTGCCGTTGCCGCTCTTTCTGTTCCCTTTCTTTTCCCTTTGCGCCTTGCGCGCAGCGCCCTGCTGTTTTTTGACGTTGCTTCTTCGCTCAAGCAGCCGCTTCCAGCATCCCTTGCCGCACGATGAAGGCGATCACCTCGTCCAGCCCCTGCCCGGTCTTCAGGTTGGTGAACTGATAAGGCCGCTCGCCGCGCATCTTTTTCGCGTCGCGATCCATCACTTCCAGCGAGGCGCCGACATAGGGTGCGAGGTCGATCTTGTTGATGATCAGCAGGTCGGATTTGGTGATGCCCGGCCCGCCCTTGCGCGGGATCTTGTCGCCGGCGGCGACGTCGATCACGTACAGCGTGAGATCCGACAGTTCCGGGCTGAAAGTGGCGGCCAGGTTGTCGCCACCGCTCTCGACGATGATGAGATCGAGGTCGGTGAAATCGCGGTTCAGTTCGTCGATCGCCGCGAGATTCATCGAGGCGTCTTCGCGGATCGCGGTGTGCGGGCAGCCGCCGGTCTCCACACCGCGGATGCGCTCCGGGGCAAGGGCTGCGCTGCGGATCAGGAATTCCTGGTCTTCGCGGGTGTAGATGTCGTTGGTGACGACGGCGATGTTGTAGTCGTCGCGCATGCGTTTGCAGAGGCTGTCGACCAGCGCCGTCTTGCCCGAACCCACCGGCCCGCCCACCCCCAGCCGCAGTGCTTCATTGCGCATCGTCGTGCTACTCCCGGTCATCGCTTGTCTGGCCCCGGATGGGGTACGGACGATGATGAAGCAAGCGCTGTACCGGCACGCGCCTCAGGGCAGCGTGCAGACGCGCGCGACGATGCCGCGCGATTCGCCGTCCTGCGCGTAGTCCTGCCAGACCAGCGCGACATCGCCCTCGGCATCGGTGGCGATGCCGGGATAGAGCACGGCTTCGGCCGCGTCGACATCGACCCGCAGCGGTGCCGTGATGGCCGCGCCGCCAGCACCGTGGCGCTGCGCGACGATGCCGGCCCCGTGCGCGGCGACGATGAAGCCGCCGTCGGGCGTGCCAGCCAGCACCGGCGCGCGCAGGCTCGTGAGCGGCGCACCGAACGAGGTTTCTGCGGCGCGTGGCGCGCCATCGGGCCCGTAGCGGCGCAACCGTCCACCGAGCGCGCCGAAATCGAAACCGTTGCGCTGCCAGGCGACCACGAAATCCCCACCAGGTGCAACCAGCAGCGCCGGACGGTCCGAGAATTCGGTCGGCGCTTGATCGACCGCGAACAAGCGCAGCAGACCCGACGAGGTCGGCGGCGGCGTGTCGATCTGGAAGGCGGCACCGCGTGCCCTGCCATCGGCCGTGTAGCGACGGCCAAAAATGCCGCCGCCGCTTTGTACGCCGGTACCGTCCAGACCGTCGAGCGGCACGCTTTGTCGCACCGTGGCCTGCCAGACGACAACGAAATCGCCGCGCGCATCAACGCCCACCGTCGGCAGCCGCAGGTTGGTCGGTGTCGACTCGAACACGCTGAACTGCGCCACCCTCACCGCGTTGGTCGGATCGAATACCCGGGCGCTGATGTTGACGCGGCGCACCGAGCCGAACACCGGCACCGGCGAATCGCGTTCCGGCCAGACGAAGATGGCGTTGCCGGCGTCATCCAGCGCCACGCTGACTTTCACCAGGATGTCGCGCACGCCGTTGTTGACGCGAAACTCGTTGCCCACCGGCGTGCCGTCCGCCGCGTAGCGCTGCGCGTAGGCGTTGAGCGCCAGGCTGTCCTGACCGTTCGATTGCCAGGCGATCACGAAGGCGCCGGAAGCATTGATCGCAATCGCCGGAAACACCTGACGGTTGGCGCGAAAGCGGTTGACGCGGAACTGCGGCCCCAGCGGCGTGCCGTCGGCGGCAAAGCGCCGCGCGAAAATGTCCGAGGCACCCCTGTCATCGACCGCACTTTCCCAGGCAATCACGAAGCGGCCGTCCGGCGCGCGGGCGACCACCGGGTAGCGCTGTTCGCCAGCGGTAATCTCATTGACGCGGAACGGCGTGGCTGGCGTGTCGCAGGCGGCAATCGGCGCGGCGCGCAGCAATTGGGGCTGGAAGGCCGCAAAAACCAGCGCGGCAGCGGCGGACAGCAGTTGAAGACGGAGCATGGTGGTTTCCCGGTCAGCGCCGCGCAAAGGCGCGGAAGAACTGCCACATCGCACGCGTGGCGTCGACATCCTGGGTGGTCAGGCCCAGGGCCACCGACACGCTGAGCGCGCCCGGCCAGGTGTGGCCGCCGTTGTCGATGATGTAGTGATCGACGCGAGCACCGTCGGCGCAGCCGTCGTGACGCTGCAAGTGCACCACCGTGCCGTCATCGTTCGGATCAAGATCGGCAACCCGCGTCGGCCCAAGGGTGCAGCCCGCCGCATTGGCCCAGTGCTGCGCGGTTTGCAGCGAGGACGAGAACAGCAGGTTGCCGTCGTAGCGGATCTGCTCGTCGTCGGTGCCGTGGAAGATCACCATCGGCGTCGGCAGGCCGGGCGCGCAAGCCAGGCGATCGTCGTTGTGGATGCTGCCGGCAATGATCGCGCCAGCGGCAATGCGCGAAGCCTGCTCGCAGATGAAACGCTGGGTCATCTGGCCGCCGTTGGAATACCCGGCCATGTAGATGCGCTTAGGGTCGATCGGCAGACGGGCAATCGCGGAATCGATGACCTGGTTCAGGAAGCCGACATCGTCGACGGTCACAGCAAACGACGAGCCGCCGTAGTTCCAGCGGCCGTTCAGCGACGACGGCAGGATGACGTGGACGCCGTGGTCGCGCGCCAGGGCGGCGACTTCGGTCAGATCGGCCATGTCCACCGGCGAGCCCTGCAGGTATTCGAGCAGGATCACCGCCGGTGCCAGCACCGGCCCGGGCGGGGCGTCGGTCGGCGACAGATACAGCACGTCGCGGGTGCGGCCGTCGACCAGCAACTGCTGCTGGTACGGCTGCACATTCTCGTAGCTGCCGATATCGCGGGCGGCCGCAGTACCGGCCTGCGCGAACAGCGCCAGACCGAACAGCGCCAGCCATCCGCGATGCAATCCCGCATGTATCGCCATCGTCCGCTCCTGAAAGTCACCGCACGTCGCGATTTTCGCACTGGCACGCAGCAGGAATCGCGCCTGCCGTACCGATGATCCACTCGTCAATACATCTCATCGGAAATATGCATCCTGAATACGCACACGGCGGCCCGACGGATGAAGTCCGCGATGCCCTGACCGTGAACGCACCGGCTCTAAAGCAGCAGCGCACCTTCATGGCGCAGCAGCCATTCCTTGCGATCAAGCCCGCCGCCGTAGCCGGTGAGATTGCCGTTGGCACCGATCACCCGATGGCATGGCACGATGATCGAGATCGGATTGCGGCCATTGGCCAGGCCCACGGCGCGGGAGGCCTTCGGATCGCCCAGACGGGTCGCTAGCTCGCCGTAGCTGATGGTCACGCCGCAAGGGATTTCCAGCAGCGCCGCCCAGACCCGCTGCTGGAATGGCGTGCCGCGCGGCGCCAGTGGCAGGTCGAAATGCTCGCGCTTGCGCTCGAAGTATTCGAGCAACTGGACGATGACGGCCTTGAACGGCGCTTCATCCCAGACCCAATCCGGCTGCTTCTGCGGCCAGACCTCGTGACTTTCCATGTACAGGCCTTGCAGGGCGATGCCATCGCCGAACAGCAGCAGCTCGCCGATCGGGCTCGGCGCGATGCAGTAGAAGGTCTGCGTCTTCGCGGCACTGGCCGCGAACGCTGCCACCGCCTGTCGCAGTTCGCGCTTGCCGAGCGTCATCGCCGCTTCAGCCGCCGCTTTCGGTGCTGGTGCCCATTCGCAGCAGCCGCCACAGATACAGCGCTGCATAGGCGCGATACGGCCGCCAGGCTTCGGCGGCGCGGTCGGCTTCCTTCGGCTTGACGCCGCCGAGCGCGTTGCACAGCGCCAGATCGCCGGTCGGGAAAGCGTCGGCGTCCCTGAGCGCGCGCATCGCCACGTAGTTCGAGGTCCAGTGACCGATGCCGGGGATGCTGCGGAAGCGTTCCAGTTCTGCCGCCTGATCGCAGCCCGGTTCCAGCAGCAGCTCGCCGGCCACATAGGCTTGGGCGACCGAATGGATGGTCTGCGCGCGGCGCTGGGTCAGGCCCAGATTGATCAGCGTCTGCAACTCGGCCGCCGCGATCAGCTCGGCACGCGGCGTGAAGAACTTCAGCTCCGCGTAAGGCGTGGTGGTGGCATCGCCGAAAGCCGCTGCAAAGCGGCTGAACAAGGTGGTGGCCGCTTTCACCGTCACCTGCTGGCCAACGATCGCCCGCAGCACCAGCTCGAAGCCATCGAAGCCGCCGGGCACCCGCAGGCCCGGCACCGCCGCGACCACCGGCTTCAGGATCGGATCAGCACCCAACACGCGGGCGATGGCGATCGGATCGGCATCGAGATCGAGCAACTGCCGCAGCTTGATGGTGAGCCGGTCGGCCACCATTTCCAGCGACGGCGACAGCTCGACAGCAAGCTGATCGCGCTTCGCCGTCGCCGATACCGCCAGCCAGCCTTCTGCAGCATCGAGTCGCACGGTGCGCAGGTAGCGACCATCGACCACCGCTTCAACCCCCGCCGCCCCGCGTCCGCCGAGAAAGCTCAGCAAGGCATCCCAGGCCAGCGGCGGCTGGTAGTTCAGCGTCAGCCGCAGGGTGTCGGCAGTTGCCTTCATGCGCCAGGCTTGGCCAGCGCTTCGCCGGACTTCAGCCGCGCGCGCAGGCGGCGCAGCAGTTCGGGATCGAGTTCGTCGCCGACCAGGGCGCGGCTGCGGCGGCGGCCGTCGGCGAGCTTGAAGTTCAGTACCAATAAATGCCGGGTGACCAGGGTCGATGGCAGCAGGGTCGCGTCACTGGCCTCTCCCGCTGCGGTTTCAAGGCTCCACTTCGGGCTGTCGGCATGCCAGGTCAGGCGGATGAGCGCTTTCTTGCCGAATCCGATCACCGGATGCCGACGCAGGCTGAACCAGGAGATCAGCAGCAGACCCGACAGCAGCAGGCCCATGTGATCCGGCGGCTGCGCGATCATCGCCAGCGAAGCCGCGAGCACATGCAGACCGACGATCAATTGCATGCCGCGCAGGCTGGGACGCGGCCGCAGGTCAAGCGTTGCGCTGAAGGCGTTCGATGACATGGGCGTACTCGGCCGGTGGCGGGGTCTGGCCGACGATCCAGGCCCAGAGGTCCGGATCCTCGCATTCGAGCAGGCGCAGGAACACCCACTTTTCTTCCGAGGTGGCGGTTTCGTAGTGTCGGGCGAGAAAGCCGCCAAACAGCACGTCGAGTTCCTTCATGCCGCGGCGGCACAGGAAGCGGAGACGGGCGAGGTCGCTCATGGATGGGAGGGCGGGAAGAGGGTCCCCGATTATCGCCGATGGCTGCGGATCGGGGCGCTTGCGCAGAGTGGGCAAGCTGCATCTGCCCACGCGGTGCGCATCGGTCCAGCCTCGGCGAATAGGTGGGCAGATGAGCCCTACCCACCCTACGGGCCCGAGTTCAACGCCCACACCGTAGGGTGGATAAGCGCAGCGCATCCACCGGTTCGCGGGTGCTGCGCGTGGCGGATGCGCTGGCGCTTATCCGCCCTACAACTGATCAGCCGCGGCGCTCGACCAGCATCTTCTTGGTTTCGGCAATCGCCTTCGCCGGGTTCAGACCCTTCGGGCAGGTCTTCGAGCAGTTCATGATCGTGTGGCAGCGGTACAGCTTGAACGGGTCTTCGAGCTGGTCCAGACGCTCGCCGGTGGCTTCGTCGCGCGAATCGACCAGCCAGCGGTAGGCGGCCATCAGCACGGCCGGGCCGAGGTAACGATCGCCGTTCCACCAGTAGCTCGGGCAGGACGTCGAGCAGCAGGCGCAGAGGATGCACTCGTACAGGCCGTCGAGCTTGGCGCGGTCTTCCTCGCTCTGCAGGCGCTCGCGGGTCGGGGCTGGCGTGTCGGTCTTGAGCCAGGGCTCGACCGAGGCGTACTGGGCGTAGAAGTGGGTCAGGTCCGGAATCAGGTCCTTGACTACCGGCATGTGCGGCAGCGGGTAGATCTTGACCTCGCCCTTCACGTCATCGCAGGCCTTGGTGCAGGCCAAGGTGTTGGTGCCGTCGATGTTCATCGCGCAGGAACCGCAGATGCCTTCGCGGCAGGAGCGGCGGAAGGTAAGCGTGGCGTCCATCTCGCTCTTGATCTTGATCAGGGCGTCGAGCACCATCGGACCGCACTTGTCCATGTCGATCTCATAGGTATCGACGCGGGGATTGGCCTGGGTGTCCGGATCGTAGCGGTAGATCTTGAACGCGCGGACGTTCTTGGCGCCGGCAGGGGCCTTGAACAGCTTGCCGGCGTTGCGGTCGATCTTCGAGTTCTTGGGAAGCGTGAGCTGTGCCATGCGGTTGCTCCAGAGTTTGAAACCGGGGATTTGAATCCGGGGTAATGAATGAGGGGGGCGATCAGTTCAGGACCGAGTCCTTGAACTGGTCATAGGCAGCGGGCGGCAGCACCAGATCGACCAGCCGCCAGTGCAGGCCGCTGCGATCCATGACCACCGTTGCCGCTACCGCGCCGTCGCGGTTCAGTGCCGCACTGAAGCGGCTGGCCGACTCGAAACGCAGATCGCTCAAGGAGCCGTGAATGTCGCAGCCGGTCGGCACCCGACCATCGACGGTCAAGGCACCGCCGTCGCAGATCGCGGCGATCAGGCCTGCCGGCGTCAGCAGGCGTTCGACGATCGGCTCGATCGGCACTCGCTGATCCGGCCCCTGGACATAGCGGGCGCGGATGCGGGCTGCAAGGCTGGTACGCAGTCGGTCGGCATCGACCAGCGGTGCCAGCACATCGGCATTGCGTGCGGTCAGCGCATCGCGCAAGCCCTGGAGGGCCAGCAGCGGCAGCGCGAGCGTCGCCGTGACGGCGATCAGCAGCACGACGACGACTCCGGTGGCAAGGCCGCGCTTCACGTCAGTAGGTGCGCTTCTGCGGCGGGATGACCTTGGCTTCGTCGTCGAGCACGGTCATGTGTACCGGGCGATAGCCGAACTTCACGTTGGTGTTGTTCTCGCGCCAGGCCAGGGTGTGCTTGGTCCACTCGCTGTCGCTGCGATCCGGGAAATCCTCGTGGGCATGCGCGCCGCGCGATTCGTGACGATTCTCGGCAGAAGCCACGGTGACCAGGGCCTGACCGAGCAGGTTGTCGAGTTCCAGGGTTTCCATCAGGTCCGAGTTCCAGACCAGCGAGCTGTCGGCCACCTTCACATCGGCAAACGTGCCGATGGTCTTCTGCATCTTGGCGACACCTTCGGTCAGCGACGTCGAGGTGCGGAACACGGCGGCGTGGTTCTGCATCGTCTTCTGCATCTCAAGACGAATTTCCGCCGTGCCGCGCGTGCCCTTGGTCGAATGACGCAGCTTGTCGAACCGGGCGATCGCCTTGTCTTCCGATTCGGTCGAAATCTTGCCGTGCTTGGAGCCCGGCTTGACGATGGTCGCGGCGTGGAGTGCTGCCGCACGGCCGAACACGACCAGATCGAGCAGCGAGTTCGAGCCCAGACGGTTGGCACCGTGCACCGACACGCAGGCCGCCTCACCCACAGCCATCAGGCCCGGGATCACGGTGTCGGTCTTGCCATCGAGGCTGGTGACCACTTCGCCGTGGAAGTTGGCCGGGATGCCGCCCATGTTGTAGTGGACGGTCGGCAGCACCGGGATCGGCTCCTTGGTGACGTCGACATTGGCGAAGATCTTCGCCGTCTCTGAGATGCCCGGCAGACGCTTGTGCAGAACGTCCGGACCGAGGTGTTCGAGATGCAGATGGATGTGGTCCGATTCGGCACCGACGCCACGGCCTTCGCGGATTTCGATGGTCATCGAACGCGACACGACGTCACGCGAAGCGAGATCCTTGCGGTTCGGCGCGTAGCGCTCCATGAAGCGCTCGCCCTTCGAGTTGGTCAGGTAACCGCCTTCACCACGCGCGCCTTCGGTGATCAGACAGCCCGAACCGTAGATGCCGGTCGGGTGGAACTGCACGAACTCCATGTCCTGCAGCGGAATGCCGGCGCGCTGCGCCATGGCATTGCCGTCGCCGGTGCAGGTGTGCGCCGAAGTCGCCGAGAAATACGCGCGGCCGTAGCCGCCGGTGGCCAGAATCACCTGCTTGGCGCGGAAGCGATGCAGGCTGCCGGTGGCCAGATCCCAGGCCAGCACGCCGTGGACCGAGCCGTCGGCGTCGGTCAGCAGATCCAGCGCGAAGTACTCGATGAAGAACTCGGCCTTGTTCTTCAGGCTCTGCTGATACAGCGAGTGCAGCATCGCGTGGCCGGTACGGTCGGCGGCGGCGCAGGTGCGCTGCGCAGTGCCTTCGCCGTAGTTGGTGGTCATGCCACCGAACGGACGCTGGTAGATCTTGCCTTCCGGCGTGCGCGAGAACGGCACGCCCCAGTGCTCCAGTTCGATGATCGCGGGAATCGCTTCGCGGCACATGTACTGGATCGCATCCTGGTCGCCGAGCCAGTCGGAGCCCTTGATGGTGTCGTACATGTGCCAGCGCCAGTCGTCCTCGCCCATGTTGGCGAGCGCAGCCGAGATGCCGCCCTGGGCAGCGACGGTGTGCGAACGGGTCGGGAAAACTTTCGTCAGGTTGGCGGTGCGCAGGCCAGCCTGGGACAGGCCGACGGTGGCGCGCAGGCCGGCGCCGCCGGCACCCACGACGACGACGTCGTATTCGTGATGAACGATGTTGTAAGACATGGGCGAATCAGGCTCCGAAGGCGATCTTGAGCACCGCGAACACGCTGGCGGCGGCGACGGCGTACAAGGCGAACTTGGCGAGCACGATGCTAACCAGCTTGGTGCCCTCATTGCCGACGTAATCCTCGATCACCACCTGAACGCCCAGTGCTGCGTGATGGATCATCGCGACGAAGAACAGCACCAGCGCAACGGCAACCAGCGGGGCCTTGATCCAGGCGACCATCGTGGCGTAGTCGAACAGCGAAAAACGCGCGACGCTGACCACGAACCACAGCGACAGCGGCACCAGCGCGATGGCGGTCAGGCGCTGCACCCACCAGTGACCGACGCCTTCCTTGGCCGAACCCAGGCCGCGAGCCTGTGACAGCGGTGATCGAAGACTCATTTGATGCTCCAGATAAAGGAAATCTTTATTGAATGATCCGCGCCACGAATGACGGGATCTTCAACGGAAAATTCAAACCAGCAGGGCAAAGGCCCAGACGGCAGCGGTCAGCACCACCGAGGCGCCGATCACCGCATAGCCGCTGGCGTAGGCGGTCTTCATCTCGAAGCCGCGGCCGGTATCCCAGAACAGATGGCGGATGCCGTTGCACAGGTGGTAAAGCATCGCCCAGGTGTAGGCGACCAGCAGCAGCTTGCCGACGATGCTGTTGGCCAGATCCGCGAACACCGCGAAGGCATCCGGGCCGGCGGCAGCGGCAGTGACCCAGGCGGCGAGGAACACGGTGCCGAAAGCGAGCGCCAGACCGGTCAGGCGATGGGTGATCGACAGCATCGACGTCAGCTGTGCCCGGTAATACGGGCCGATCATGAACGGCGACAGCGGACGGTTCGACGACGCAGGCTTCACGGACATTGGCTAGTGGACTTCCGGCTGGTGGGTGGCGTCTGGTGCAGGGCTCGAACGGCGAGCGGGCTAGAAATCAATGCAGCGGCCGCCCTTTTCCCAATCTCCGAAACGGGTCGGGTCGGTTCCATCCCGGCGTCCACCCAATTCCGGCACGGCGGTCGGCACGGATGGCGGGGCGATCGAGGCATCGGCAGGCGGCTCAGGCGCTGACTGCGGTGCAGCAATCGGCGCGCGGCCGGTTGCAGCGGATGCGTCGGGAGGATTGGGGGGGATCACGTTCGATGGGGTCTGCGTAACCCCGCTAGTGTGACAAAATTCACGCATTCATGGCAACGAAGTGTGTCACTTGAACGATCTATTGACTCCCGTGACACCCCCCGTTTCCAGCCCTTTCGGCCCCGGCTTCGACTGGCTGTCCGCCGTCGCCGCCCACTGCGGAGCGGACGGCCTGCCCGACTTCGGCGACCGTCGCGGCGAAGCCGAAGCCGCACTTTCCGGCGACGTGATCGCCCCCCTCGCCGATCGCGGCACCATCCGCGTCAAGGGGGCTGACGCCGATGCCTTCCTGCAAGGCCAGCTCAGCAACGACATCCGCGAACTGACGCCCACGCGCGGCCAGTTGGCCAGCTACTCCAACCCGAAAGGCCGGGTGTTGGCGATTTTCGCGGCGATCCGCGTGGCTGACGAAATCTGGCTGGAAACCAGCCGCAGCCTGCTCGCCAGCACGCTCAAGCGCTTGAAAATGTTCGTGATGCGCTCGAAAGTCACGATCGACGATGCCGGCAGCGAAGTGATCTCGATCGGCGTCGCCGGCCCCAATGCCGACCGGGTGATGGAAGCCGCCGGCCTCTTGGTACCGAGCGTGCTCTGCCTGTGCGCGGAGATCGACGGCATCGTGGTGATGCGCCGTCGCGGCCCGCAGAATCGCTATACCCTTCACGGTCCGGCGGCGCGGCTGTCAGCCCTGTGGCCGAAGCTGGCGGCACATGCGCGGCCGGTCGGTGCGGAAGCCTGGCGGCTGACCGACATCCTCGCCGGCTACCCGGCGCTGCATCCGGAAACGGCCGAGCAGCATGTCGCGCAGATGATCAATCTGGACAAGCTCGAAGGCGTGAGCTTCACCAAGGGCTGCTATCCGGGGCAGGAAATCGTGGCTCGGCTGCACTACCTCGGCAACCTCAAGCGGCGCATGTTCGTGGCCCGCACAGCGGCGGAAACGGTGACGCGCGGTGAGGCCATCGTCCTCGCCGGCAGCGAAGGCCAGGCGGTGGGCGAAGTGCTGGACCACGCCCTGCATCCGGACAGCGGCCGAGCGCTGCTGGTGGTGCTGCACACGAGCCACGCGGACAGCACTGATCTGCGGATCGCGGCAGCGGATGGGCCATCCCTGGCCCTGCTGCGGTAAACCTGATCTTGCGGACGCTCAGTCGAAGCTGTAGCGGATGCTGCCGCTGACATTCAGGCGCGGCTGCGGATCGAAGATGACCGGGCCGTTCAAGAACACGAAGTCCGAGCCAAGCCGCTCCGGGAAGTAGTCGACGCCGAGCGTGGCGCTGATCCGTCCGCGCGTCGCCCGGCCCTTGGCCCCATAGCGGATGTAGCCGTCGTCATACAGGCTGCCATCAGCCGCCAGCGGCCGGCGGCCGACCCGCTGGCCGAAGAAATCGGCGTTCAGCTTGTACACCCCCACGGTGCCAAACCACGAGGCACTGACCGTCTGGGTGTCGTCCGGCACGGTGATGACCCGATCGGCACCCGCCACCGCCACGTTCCGGAGCTGGGCTTCGACGCCGACATGGCTGGCCTGCAGGCGCAGGCTTTCCAGCACCTGCCATTCGATCGACAGTTCGTAGCCATCGCGGCGGGTTTCGCCGACATTGACCACCTCGAAGGAATTGTTGGCATTGGCACCGCGGCGCAGTTCGCGCCGGGTGTTAGTGGTGAACACGTCGCCGGACACTTTCAGGCCCAGCGGCAGGCGCAGCACCACGCCGGCATCGGCGCTGTCGAGCTTGGCAACGCCCAGCGAATCGTTGAACGTGGCACCGGCCCGGTTCTGCGACAGCTCGGTGGCCGCCGCCGAACGGAACCCGCCGCCGTAATTGGCAAACAGCTCGATCGGGCGGATCGGCGTGAACACGGCACCGATCTTCGGCGTCAGGGTGCTCTGATCGTGCTGCCCGGAATTGTCGGCAAACACGTTGTTGATTACCCGGGTGCCGATGTAGTCCCAGCGTAATCCGCCAACCAGCTTGAAAGTCGAATGCAGCAACACCTGGCCCTGCGCGAAGACACCGGCCTGGATCGACTCCGAACGCTGGTTGCGCGACTGGTTGGCGACCACGTCGTCGACTTCGCCTTCAACAGCGGTGCCGGCGATCACCGTGCCGTCATCGAACTGGCCATCGCTGCCCACGGTGAGGACAACCCGCTCCGGCCAGAACGGTGTCAACGACTGCTGCACGCGCCAGCCGGCGTAGTTGCGCTCGGCAGTCGAAAACGAAGTCGGCTCGAAGCTCGGATCGGCCGGGTCCGGCGAGGCTGTCGGCGTGTTGAAGGCGGTATCGAAGAACGAAAACTCGTCGCGGCCGGCGTAAACGGTGGCGCTCAGGCCGGTCAGGCCTTTCGGGACGTAGTTGGCAACGAAGGTGTAGTAGTCGTTGCTGCTGCGATCGAAGATCGAGCCGGCGGTGGCGCTGCGCCGGTCGACCGCACCGCTTTCGACATCGTCAACGCTCAGAAAGCCGTTGCCGGTGGAATCGCGGAACGAGGCGTTGAAGCGCAGCGCCAGGGTACCGTCGAGCACCGGAAAGCTGATCTTGTTGAAGCTGTTGACGCGCTTGTAACGGGCGCGGTCACGGTAGCCGTCGCGGTCCAGATAATCGAAGGCGATGAATGGCGTCACGCCCTGGAAATCGCGGCCGTAGACCGCGCCGCCGCTGTAGTTACCGTAGGAACCGGCGCGCGCCGTGGCGCTGCTCTTGTCGCGCGACTTGGTGACGATGTTGATCGCGCCGGACAGGTTGTAGTTGCCGTAAAGCGCCGAGAACGGCCCCTTGATGACTTCGATGCGCTCGATCAGATCCGGCGTCAGCCAGTTGAAATCGACCGCGCCGTGGCGGTTCGGGCCGTTCGGGGAATTGACCGGCACGCCGTCGATGAACACTGCCGCATCGGCACCGTGAAAGCTCGAAAAGCCGCGAATCGAGATGTCATCGCCGATGTCGGCGGTCGGGCTCGACGGCCCGATGGTGATGCCCGGCGTCTGCCGCAGCAGGTCGGTGGCATCGGAAAACGGCAGCGCATCCAGGGTTTCGCGGCCGATCACGTAGGTCTGCCCCGGCAGGCCTTCGACCTTGTCGGTCAGCACCATCTTGCCGGGGTCGCGAAGGCCGGCCACCTTCACTTCGGGGAGCTGGGTGGCTTCGCTCGCCGCCGCAGCCGCCACCTGAACCGGGGTCGACAAGGCTGCGAGGGCCGCAAGCGGTCCGGCCCCGATCCTGGCCAAGCATTTGATCTTCATGGTTTTTCCCTTCTTTAAGTGAGTTCTTGGGGTCTGCGCTCAGTCGCGCATCTGTTCCAGATAAAGCTGTTCGAGATCGGCGTGGCCGATGTCGCGTGTCGCGACCTGATGGCGCATGCGGCCCTCGCGCATGATTCCGATGCGGGTGCCGGATTCCTTGGCGCGGAACAGGTCGTGGGTCGCCATCAGGATCGCCACGCCCTCGCCGCTCAGGCGCGTCAGCAGCGCGCTGAACTCGTTGGAGGCTTTGGGATCAAGGCCCGAAGTCGGCTCATCGAGCAGCAAGGCGCGAGCGTTCTTGGCCATCGCGATGGCGATGCCGACCTTCTGGCGCATGCCCTTGGAATAGCCGCCCACGCGCTTTCCGGCAGCGCCGTCGGGCAAGCCGGCGGCCTTGAGGATTTCCAGCAGGCGGCTGTCAGGCAAGGTTTCGCCAGTGGCGAGGGCGGCAAAGAAGCGCAGGTTTTCCAGCCCGGTGAGGTTGCGATACAAGGTCACCTGCTCGGGGATGTAGGCGAGCTGCGCCTTGGTCGCCAGCGGATTCGAGGCCACTTCGACACCGCCGATCAGCGCCGTGCCGGCTGTCGGGGCAATGAAATCGAGGAACAGGTTGATGGTGGTGGTCTTGCCGGCGCCGTTGGCACCGAGCAGGCAGAACACCTCGCCGGGGGCGATGGTCAGGTCCAGCGGGTGCAGCGCGATCTGGCTGCCGTACTGCTTGGTGAGGCCACGGGCTTCAAGCATCGGATTCTCGGGGTTTCGCGGGTGGGTCAACGAATGACGGGGCGGGCGCTGCGCAGCCGCGCCATCAGCAGCACGGCGGGCAGCAGCACGGCGAGCAGCAGGCCCAGCAGATCAAGACCGAGCGGCCCGGCGGCCGATGGCTCGACCATCTCGAAGCGCGGCAGCCCGCCGTAATCGCCTGCGCGCAGGATCTGGCCGGCCAGCACTTTCGGGATCAATTGGGCGCGCAAGGCATCCAGATGGGCTTTCGCGGCCGCCGAAAACGCGCGGCTGCGCGCGGCATCGACACCGGCCAGCCGGTTCAATGCCGCCTGGAACAGCAGGGCCGGCGACAGGAAACGCCCGCTTTCGGCCAGATCCTGCTGGGCCGCGAGGTCCTGCTCGAAACGCTCGGCGATCGGTGCCACCAGGGCATCGGTGCGTTCGCGGACCAGCCAGGTGGTCAGGGTGGCCTTGGCGCTGTCGAAGGCTTCGGCCGGGTCCGTGCTTTCGGCAACGACGGTGTCGGGATGTTCGAGCGCGTGATCCTGATAAAGCTGGTCACCGCCATTGCGCGCTTCCACCAGCCGGGCGCGCAGTTCATTGGTCAGCCCGGCACGATCCGGCGGCGGATGCAGGGCGGCGGCGGCGATGTTCAGCAGCGACGGCACCACCAGCACCAGCAGCAGCCACAGGCCGCCCAGACTCAAGGCATTGCGCGCCGACGAGCCGCCAAGCGCGTTGATCAAGCCCGCCAGCAGCAGCCAGAACGCGCCGTAGACCAGGATCAGCACGGCGAGCAGCAGGTAGTCCAGCGGTGCGCGGCCAAGCTGGGCGGGATCAACCGCCAGCGCCAGCAGCAGCGGCACGGCGATGGCAAGCGGCAGCAGCAGGCGCAGGAAGCGGGTCAGCAGCTTGCCGGTGATGAGCGTTGCCAGCGCGATCGGCTGCGCCAGCACCAGCGCCAGCGTGCCCTGCTCGCGCTCCACCGACAGCAGGTTGAAGCTGAACGCCAGCAGCAGCAGCGGTAGTGCTGCGGTCAGCAGGAACACCATGTCGAGTCGGCCAACGGCCAGGGTCACCGGGTTCTGGGTCGAGGCTTTCAGATCGTCGAGCAGCGAATGGCGGCTGGAAGCAGGCCGCATGGTGGCCAGATGCGGCTGCAATTCGCCAGCATTGCTGGCGATCAGCAGCAGCGGCCGCGAGGGCAGCACGGCGCGGCTGTCCGGCGTGGTCGGCGCGCCGGACCAGCGCTTGTACCAGTTCGGCTTGCCCAGTTCGGCCAGCCGCCCGGCTTCGATCACTGCCAGATTGCGGTCGAACTCGGCCGAGCGTTCCTGCGATATCTGCACCGACGTCGCCGCTTCCGCCTGCCGCAACTGCATCCAGGTGGCACCGGAGGCGATGGCGTAGATCGCGATGACGAGAAACACGGCAAGGCCGATCCAGCTGGCGCGGTCTGCCGACAACACCCGGTTTTCGTGCCGGATCACGGTGGCCAGCGCGCTCATGCGTCGACCTTCGCGCGGCCGATGGCCCAGGCTGCGAACAGCCAGATGGCAATGGTCCAGCCGATCAGCAGCAGCAGGTTCGGACCTTGCGGCATCAGGGTCGCCACCATCGACGGCGGCGTGTAGCTGAACGGCCGTATCTGCTTCCACAGCGCTTGATCGGCGGTGTAGCGCCAGTCGTCGAACTTGCCGTTCGCCGTGTAGTAATCGTTGATCTGGGCGATAAAGCTGCGCCGGAAGGCTTCCGCCTGATCGGTGAACGCACGGTGCAGCGCCAGATCGGTGCCCGACAGCGCCATCGACAGCGGCCGCAGCGCAATCAGCGGCGAAACCAGCGCGAACAGGCGTTGCACGGCGGCTTGGCGGTCGTACTGCTTCCAGAGCCGGCCGTAATGGTCATCGAGCACCTCGTTGCCGTAGCGCTCGCCTTCGCTGAGGCTCACGCCATCGAAATTGATCGGCAGATCCTCCACCCGGCTGACGCCGTACTTCTGGAACAGCTGCTGCTTGACCGCTTCCAGCCGGACATCCGAGGCGTCATGGCCGCTGACGCCCTTGGCGATGTCGTCGGAAACCGCCTGCTTGAACGCGGTGATCGACGGCACCGGGGCCAGCCGTTCGGCGGCATCGGCGGCGAAACGCGGCAGCAGGAGCGCAATTGCCAGCCAGCAACCGAGCAGGGTCACCAGCGCCGCACGCGAGGAACTGGCCAGCGCCGACACCGACAGAGTGAGGCCGATGAAAGCCGCGAAATAGGCCAGATAGCCGATGCAGAGCAGGGCCAGACGCAGCAGATCGGCCCCCGCATCGCCGCCTTCCGGGCCGTTGAGCAGGACCGCGCCGGCTCCGATCGGCAGCAGCGGCAGCAGGATCGCGGCGATGGCAGCGGTCAGCCCCAGCGCCTTGCCGGCCAGCAATTTCGTGCGCGGCACGCCGAGGCTCAGCAGTTGCCGGAAAGTGCCGTTTTCGCGCTCGCCGCTGAAGGCCGCGAAGGCGCACAGGATGATCAAGAGCGGAATCAGCAATTGCAGGGTGAGTGCGGCGGTCAGTTCGCCGAATACCGACAGGAAGGTGGCGTCCTCCGCTGGCCGCGAACGCGCCGGGGTCTGGACATGGGCCTCCAGATACACCGAGCTGCCGGCGTAGGGGTTGATGCCTTCGTCGACGAAAGCCAGCGGGCCGACCGGCTTGAACAGGTAGCGGCCGAAGTGCGCCGCGCTGTGCGGATTGAGCTTGCCCTGCGACACCCAGACCCGCGCGTCTTCGGCCTGGGCGGCGCTGCGAATCGCTTCGCGGCTGCCGGAATGGGCGATGCCGACCGCCAATGCCAGCAGCAGCAAGGCGGCGAGGATGACGGCGGCGACGCGCACCTGGCCGTCACGCCAGGTGTCGAGCAGTTCTCTGCGGGCGATGGTCAGGATCACGTTGGGGGCGGCGGCTGGCGGGGAGTTCGGGCATCGCGAACCGGCGTCGACTTCGGTCGACCTCGTGTTCGCGATGAATGTATGACAACTTACTGATATGTCGTACGTATGAACATTGATTCGCGTCATGCCCGCTTGAAGCCACCCGCAACCAGTGAAAAACCCCGGCATCGCGTGAGCAATGCCGGGGTTTCAGTTGCAAAACGGCCGCGCCGACGCTGCTTCAGAACTCCGAACGGAAAGTGACGCCGAAGGTACGCGGATCGCCCGGCTGGCCCACAAACAGCCCGGTGCCGGCAAAGCCCGGCGACAGCAGCTCGTAATAGTTCTTGTCGAACAGATTGCGCGACCAGACGAACAAGTCCCAGCCCTGGGTGCTGCGGAAGCCGATGCGGCCGTTGACCAGTTCGTAGCCGTCGACATTCAGGAACGCCGATGGCGTGGCCGAGGACGAAAACTTCGACCGGTAGCTGAAGTCGATGCCGGTGAAGAAATCGCCTTCGCGGCCCAAGAGGCTGCCCGCCGTGAACAATTCGCCGCCGAAACTGGTGGCGAACTTCGACACGCCCGGCAAGCGGCGTCCGGAAATGTCGACCGCTGCCGGGCCGCCGGTGCCTTCCAGCGAGGCCGGCGCATCGGTGAAGCGGCGGTACTTGGCATCGGTATAGGCCGCCGATGCATAGACGCTGGCGTGCTCGCCGATACGGGCGTTGCTGTCGAATTCGATGCCGCGCACCCGCACCTTGTCGGCGTTGGCAAGGTAACCGCGCGCAACCCCTGCGGCGTTGTTGTTGACCTGGGCCTGGAAGTTCTTGATGTCGGTGTTGAACAGGGACAGATTGAGGGTGACGCGCTTGTACGGCTGGGTCTTGAGGCCGATCTCGTAATGCGTCACTTCCTCGGGTTCAACGGTCGCCAGCGACAGCACCGGCGCGTTGTTGGCATCGGTCGGCAGGCCGGCGGTGTTCAGGCCCACGGTCTTGAAGCTGCGCGAATAGGTGGCGTAGGTATCGACGTTGCCGATCGGCGTGTAGGCCAGCGTGATCTGGCCGGAAACATTGGTGTCGTCGATGTCGGCGGCGTAGGCCTGCTCCGGCAACTGGGCGAGCTGCACGGCGCGCAGGGTGGGGTTGGCCGACGTGTCCTGACCGCCGGTGACCGCCGCGTCGTAATCCACCTTCTTGCGGTCGTAATTCAGGCGGATGCCGGGCAGCACGCGAATCTGGTCGGTCACCGTCCATTCCAGCTGGCCGAACAGCGCGGCGCTGTCGAACAGGGAATCCACCGTGACCCGCTGAGTCAGACCATCGAGCAAGGCTGCGTTGTTGGCGTTGGCGGTACCGGCCAGCAGCCAGCGCGATGCCGCCGAACCCAGTGTGGTGTCCTGGGTGGGATTCGACTCGATCGTCTGGTGGAAGCCGAACAGGCCGACCACGAAGTTCAAGTCCTCGGTGATGTCCGCAGCAAAGCGGAATTCCTGCGACCACTGCTTCTGGTACGAGGCAGCAGCGGACACCGTGTTGACCGGCAGGCCGACGAAATCGCGGTCGTTCGACGGATTCCAGTCCCAGACCCGGTAAGCGGTGATCGAGGTGAACTTGCCGACGCCGGTGCTCCAGTCCGCCGTCACCGAGCCGCCGCCCAGGTCTTGATACGAGCGCACCGGCGAGTCGACGTCGGTCACCCGATCGAAAGCGTTGAAGCTCGGCGGCGTGTAGTTCAGCGACGCCGCAATGGCCGCGTACTGGCGATTGGCCGCGCGCAGGGTCGGCGCGACACCCGCCACCAGCTGGGTGTAGCCCTCGGGGCGCTGGCGCGTCCAGTCGCCCGCCAGAGTTACGCTCAAGTTGTCGAGGACGTTGTACAGAATCTGGCCGCGCACGCCCAAGTTACTGATATCGTTGATATCGTCTTCGGTGGCGACGTTGTAGACAAAGCCATCGCGCTGGGTGCCGGAGAACGAGATGCGGGCGGCGATGTCGTCGGTGAGCGGCCCGGTCAGCGAAGCCTTGCCCTGGACGTAGCCATAGTTGCCGTACGACAGCTCCACCGTCGTGGCCGGCGTGAAGCTCGGCTTCTTGGTCACCACATTGACGGCACCGGCCGTGGTGTTCTTGCCATAAAGCGTGCCCTGCGGGCCACGCAGCACTTCGATCTGGTCGACATCGACGAAATCCAGCGTGGCCGCCGCCGGACGGGCGTAGTAGACGCCGTCGATGTACAGGCCCACACCCTGCTCGATGCCGTCATTGGTCAGACCATACGGCGCGCCGAGACCGCGGATGTTCAAGGACGAATTGCGCGGATTGGTCGAATAGAACTGCACGCTCGGCAGCACTTCCTTCAAACGATTGACGTTGAAAGCACCGGTCTGGTTGAGGAAATCGCCATTCACCACCGATACCGCAATCGGCACTTTCTGCACGCTTTCGGTCTTGCGGCGGGCGGTGACCTGCACCTCGTCGAGCACGGCAGCGCCGTCGCTGTTGATGGCGATTTGCGTCTGTGCGACTTCGGTCTGGGCGATTTCGACGGTCGCCGCTGCGGGCGCTTGCGCCGGGGCCTCCGTCTGGGCCTGCGCGGGCGTCGCGAGATAGATCAGCGCGATCGACGCGGCTGAGCCCAGCGTCAGACGGCGACGCGGGTTCCGGGGGAAAGGAAGAACGGCCTGGGCAGCATCAGGTGCTGCCGAAGAAAGCGGCTTGCTGTGGTTTTTCATCGTCGTCGTCGCAGGAGGGACGTCGGGGCAAAGCCCGACTGGACGCGACAATAACGATCTAAAAACCAAAACTTAAATACTGTTTTTGTATAATTAAATAAGCACTATTTGATATCAAAAATTAATTGCTTATTCGTTTTTCTTGATCCGTAAGGTGGGCAGGCTGTATCTGCCCACCGATTTGCGACGGCTCGACCGTCGCATCCGCACGAGCAAATAAAGCCTACCCTCCCTACAAACAGTGTCGCTCGTCGGCTGGGCTTCAAGCCGACGGCGCTTTTGCCGATTGACCGCATCGCTATCGCCCTCGGCTTCCGTCGGGCGGGCAATGAATGGCGACCTACAAAAAGCGAGAGTCAGTTTTTCGGCCGCGTCATCGGACAAAGTCACGCCTCACGGATCGGTCTCGCCTTATAACGCGCGCAGAAAATCCTCGTGCATGAAACCATCGGCCGCCCCGTCCCCCTGAAGGTCGACTTGCGCCCAGTTCCCTGATCGATCGATGACCACGAGGCGGGTCTCGAACGGCAAGGTAACAATCGACTGAAATTCCACCCCGGGTCCGGATCGCAAGCGCAATCCGAGCCTCGCGATCACGCGATGGGTGAATGCTGTTGGGGCGGGCAGAGCCGCGTTACCGGCATGCGAACCCGCTGACGCAGCAGCCTGAACAGGCACGGTGTTCCAGTCGATGCCGACCGCGAGCTCGTCGGGGCCAAGGTCTATTTCGAAGTGCATGCAGTCCTTGACGCTTTGCCAATCGCCACCCCATTCGAATACTCGCTTGCCATCGACCGTCGCAATGGCTCGTACCGCCTCGATCATCCTCGATGGCATGTCGGTATCCGCAAGCTTCTGCTTGACATCGAGCGCGCGCGCATCCTGAGTCGCCTTGCCGGAGAACACGACATTACGGGTGCCGGCATGGTCGGTATACGGATTCGTCTTCCAGTTCACGTCGAGCGCGATGCCATACGAATGCAGGCTCTTGCCAACACCGCCGGTTATTTCGCGGCAGTTGTAACTATCCGTGTCCTCCGTCCGGATCAGGTAGCCGTGGACCTTCAAGACCATCGCCAGAGCTTTCCAGGCGTCCGCAGTCGGTGGTGCGACCCGAATCTCGTCAGAACCGAACGGAATCCGGATCATTTTCTTTGCCGCGCACTCGTAGGCCTTCCAGAGTTCGCGCAGCTCGCTTGTGGTTCTGCTCATGGGTTCCTCCTGCGGGGATGTTCAGAATTGGCCGCGCCATCAAAAACGCGGCAGAACGGGCTTTTCAGCCGACGTAGATGCTCATGGTCCTCAAGGTCGAGGCGCATCAGATGGACCTCGCCGTACTCCTTGTGAACCTTCGGGCTCGTGTACTCGACGAAGCCCAGCGCCGTGAAGAAGCGGACCAGATGGTCATTGCAGTCCATGAAGCTCCAACGGACGCCGTGGCGGACCGCCACATCGAAGGCTGCAACGCAAAGGCGGACTGCTACATCTGAGCAACGCAAGCGCTTCGCAACCATCGCCCGGGTCACGATGCACGTCCGCAGCGGATGGTCGTCGCCCGACTGCCCCATCTCGTAGAACGCTTCGTAGTACCCCAGCGATCCACGCACCGACAGATTCACGCGAAAGGCGCCCACCACTTCGTCGCTCTGCCATGCCGCCAGATTGATCGCACCGTCATCCAGCGCATCGCGAATGCGGCGTGCCTCGTGATCGGCGTCGTGCTGCACGCGGCCCATCTCGTCAACGTAGATGCGATAGCGGAATCGGTAGATCGCTTCCAGTTCTTCGGCGATCTCTGCTTGCGCGATACGCAGGCGCGCACGAATGGGCTGGCCTTCCGGCTTGAGCGCGGCGCTCACGACACGACTTCCTCGACCAGAACCGGAGTGATCTGCTCCGCAGGCCGCAACCGCGCCATTTCCGTCCAGGCAGTGCCGAAGTCCACCGGCTGCCCGACGCGCTGGATCGCCGACCACAGCATGTTGGCGTACAGCTCGGCGGTGACCCGCATGCTGTAAATCACCGCATCGGCATCGCGCTGGTCGTGAACCAGGCGATCAAGGTACTGCTGCATCAGCTTGTTATGCCCGACGTCGACGTGCATGTGCTCCTGGAGAAAGCCCATCGCCGCCTCGGGAACACCGGCTTGCATCAGGGCCGTGGCATAGATCGCACCGTGCTGGGTCGGCATGTGTTCGAGAAAGAACAGGTAGCCGAGGTAACCGATCGGATTCTGGAAGTTGACCCAGTAGAACGGGAAGGCGGTCAGCGCGGTGGTGGCCGGCAGCGGGTTCTGGGTGAATACCTGGTCCGGGCTTTCGCCCATGACCTTCAAGTCCTCCAATGCCATCAGGTCGTGGCCAACCTCAGCAATAGCGTGGCGGAGAAACAGCTTGACGCTATGTCGGTCGCTGCCGCGAAAGTAGACCGCCGCGAGCGCCTGCAACTGCGGGTCTTCCTTGGTGTAGTGGTAGATCTCGCGGAGGACGCTCTTGTAATGATCGAGACGAAACTCGCCGGATTGCAGGAAGCGGATCGCTGGCGAGGCGTTGAACACCTTCATGACATCGGTGAAGGCCGCGTGGATCGAGTCCGTCGGACTCAAGGCTGGATTAGTGGCCGGGGCTGAAGGCGACTGCAACATGACTGCGCTCCTGCCAGCCAGAAGGCTGGTCTGCACGCCGCGAGACCGATAGGGCCTCGTCCTGACGTGCAGCCAATCTGCCGCCGGCGTCCGCGCAAGTCCTCACGGATTCCCAACGAACTTCCAACGGAATTGCATCGGGATCAATTCGCCTGCGCCGGGAAAGCCCGCCATTGCTGGCGTCCGACCGTTTCCAACTGGACGCAACCGAATCCAACAACCTGCTGGGCATGAAAAAGCCCGGTCATTTTGACCGGGCTTTTCTGCGACGGAGGCAGTGCTTCAGACTTCGGGCCGCATCGCCGGAAAGAGCAGCACATCGCGGATCGACGGCGAATCGGTCAGGAACATCACCAGACGGTCGATGCCGATGCCCACGCCCGCGGTCGGCGGCAGGCCGTATTCAAGCGCACGGATGTAGTCGGCGTCGTAATGCATCGCTTCATCATCGCCGCCGTCCTTGGCCGCCACCTGCTGACGGAAACGCTCGGCCTGATCGTCAGGATCGTTCAGCTCTGAAAAACCATTCGCGACTTCGCGGCCACCGACGAAGAACTCGAAGCGGTCGGTGACTTCGGGATTCAGGTCCGAACGGCGCGCCAGCGGCGAGACTTCGGTCGGGTATTCGATGATGAAGGTCGGCTGGATCAGTTTGGCTTCCACCGTCTTCTCGAAGATTTCGGTCAGCAGCTTGCCCGGGCCGTACTCGGCCTTGACCGGGATATGCAGCGCCTTGGCCGCCGCCGCCAGATAGTCGCGGTCAAACAACTTCGACGGATCAAGCTCCGGATTGCGCTCGGCCACGGCGTCCTTCATCGACACCCGCCGGAACGGCTGGGCCAGATCGAACTCGATCTCCTGGTAGATGAGTTGTGTCGTCCCGAGCGTGGCCAGCGCCGCATTGCGGATCAGCGCTTCGACCAGGTCCATCGCCTCACAGTAATCGGCATAGGCCTGATAGAACTCGAGCATGGTGAATTCGGGGTTGTGGCGGGTGCTGAGGCCTTCGTTGCGGAAATTGCGGTTGATCTCGTAGACCCGCTCGAAGCCGCCGACCACGAGGCGCTTCAGGTACAGCTCAGGCGCAATGCGCAGGAACAGGTCGCGGTCGAGCGCGTTGTGATGGGTCACGAACGGCTTGGCGGTGGCGCCACCGGCCAGCGGTTGCAGCATCGGCGTCTCGACTTCGACAAAGCCCAAGCCATCGAGCGTCTGGCGGATCGAACGCACGGTGCCGGCGCGAATCTGAAAGGTGCGGCGTACGTCCGGATTGACGATCAGATCGACATAGCGCTGGCGATAGCGGATCTCGGTGTCGGTCAGCCCCGCCCACTTCTCGGGCAGCGGCCGCACGGTCTTGACCAGCAGTTCGACGTGATCGGCCTTGATCGATAGCTCGCCGGTCTTGGTCCGGAACATCTTTCCGGCCACGCCGATGATGTCGCCGACATCCCAGGTCTTGAACTCGGCATAGCGATCGAGCCCGACCGCCTCGTTCTGCACGAAGCTCTGAATGCGGCCGGACATGTCCTGGATCTGCGCGAAGCTGGCCTTGCCCATCACCCGCTTGGCGATCAGACGACCGGCCAGCACATGACGGCCGCTGGCGGCTTCGACCGCTTCGCTGGTTTCGAGCGCGCCGTAGCGGGCGTGCAGCGCATCGGCCAGCGTGTCGCGCCGCCAGGTGTTCGGAAACGCCTGACCGGCCGCGCGCAAGCGTTCAAGCTTCTCGCGCCGCGTGGCAATGATGTGATTTTCGTCCTGCGGCGGCTTCTGTTCGTCAGTCATGTCTGGGAACTCAACAGCAAAAACTTGGGTTCACGCAGAGAACGCGGAGAGACGCAGAGAAAATCAACAGCGTTCAAGGATTTTCTTGCTTTGGCTGTTCTCTGCGTCCTCTGCGTTCTCCGCGTGAGAACTGCTTTTCAGCGTTACAAACCCGACTTCAGGCTCGCCTCGATGTAGGGATCGAGATGGCCATCGAGCACCTTCTGGGTGTCGGCGATTTCGACACCGGTGCGCAAGTCCTTGATTCTGGACTGATCGAGCACGTAGGAACGGATCTGGTGACCCCATTCGATGTCGCTCTTGGAATCCTCGATCTTCTGCTTTTCGACGTTCCGCTTCTGCATCTCCTGCTCGAACATCCGCGAGCGCAGCATCTTCATCGCGGCGTCGCGATTCTTGTGCTGGCTGCGCTGGGTCTGGCAGGCGACGACGATGCCGGTCGGCACATGGGTGATGCGGATGGCCGATTCGGTCTTGTTGACGTGCTGGCCGCCGGCACCGGACGACCGGAAGGTGTCGACCTTCAAATCCGCCGGGTTGATGTCGATCTCGATCTTGTCGTCGATCTCGGGCGAGACATAAACGCCGGCAAAGCTGGTATGGCGGCGGTTGCCGGAATCGAACGGCGACTTGCGGACCAGGCGATGCACACCTGTCTCGGTGCGCAGCCAGCCATAGGCGTATTCGCCCTCGATCTGTAGTGCCGCCGACTTGATGCCGGCGACATCGCCGTCGCTGAGCTCGAGCAGTTCGACCTTGAAGCCCTTGCTTTCGGCCCAGCGCGTGTACATGCGCAGCAGCATCGAGGCCCAGTCCTGGGCTTCGGTGCCGCCGGCACCGGCCTGGATGTCGAGGAAGCAGTTGTTGGCATCGGCTTCGCCGGCAAACATCCGCTTGAATTCCATGTCCTCGGCGATGGCGCGGAAACCGTCGACTTCGCGGGCGATGGCGGCCACCGAGGCTTCATCGCCTTCTTCGGCGGCCATCAGCAGCAGCTCGGCAGCATCGGCCAGACCAGCACGCACCTTGTTCAGCGGCTGGGTGATGTTTTCGAGCATCGCGCGCTCTCGGCCCAGGGCCTGGGCGCGTTCCGGGTTGTCCCAGACATCGTTCTGCTCGAGTTCCTTGACCACTTCGTCAAGGCGTTCGCACTTCACATCGTAGTCAAAGATAGCCCCGCAGGGCGTCGAAACGCGCCTGCAGGGCTGTGATCTCGCTCTTGATCGGGTTGATTTCCACGGCGCGGGGAATTTGTCAGGGCGCGCAGTATAGTCGCGGCCCGGCAAGGGGTGAACATCGGTTGTGGCAGCCGTCGGCTCCGTGATAAAAATCACAATCGACGGGTACCATATGTTCGGACCGGCATGACCCGTCTCTTCCACCCGCAGTACCACACGAACAAAAGCGCAGGGGAAATCGATGAAGAACTTCCGCATCCGGCCACAGGGAATCATGCTGCTCGCCCTCGGCTCGGGCTTGGCGACCACCGCTCAGGCGCAAGACGAGGACCGCCGGTTCTATGTCTCGCCCGTCGCCACCTACACGATCTTCGACAACGGTCGATCGACGCAGGGCGATAACGGTCCTGGCGGCAGCATCGCCATCGGCAAGCGCTTCACGGCCAACCTCGATCTCGAAGTGTTCGGCCACTTCAACAACCTGCCGAACGGCCAGTCGGGCCAGGATTTCAAGCTGTACGGCGCAGGCGGCGGTGCCAACATCTATCCGTTCCCGACCAATCCGATCTTCGGCGGTGCCTATGTGCGCCTCGCCGTGTCGCGCGGCCAAGGCAAGGATGCGCAGGGCCCGATCGCCGACTACACCTCCACCCTGTTCGACGCCGGCCTCGGCTACAACCTGGTGATTTCCAAAAACGCGCTCGGCCCGTTCGGCCCAGGCATGTCGCTGCGCCTGGAAGCCCTGTACCGCCATGACGCCCACGGTCGCGGCCAGCTGGGTGTCGATTCCGGTCCTGACCAGTATTTCCAGGACATCGTGATCGGCGTCGGCCTGCGCATTCCGCTGGGTGGCCGCGCTGGCCCTGCGGTTGAAGCGCCGAGCGAGCCGGTTGCCGTGGTACCGGTTGAAGAAGCCGCGCCGGTTGAAGAAACGCCGCCGCCGGCCGAAAAGCCTTGCGAACCGCCGGTTCCGGGCCAGCCGATCAGCCTTGAAGGCTGCAAGGAAGGCGATACCCTGGTGCTGCGTGGCGTCAACTTCGAGTTCGACAAGTCGAAGCTGACCGTCAACGCCAAGGCCCTGCTTGATCCGGTTGCTGATGCACTTCTGGCGCGTCCGGACATCAAGGTCGAAGTCGACGGTCACACCGACTCGCGTGGCAGCGACGCCTACAACCTGAAGCTGTCGGACGCCCGCGCCGCTTCGGTCATGGCCTACCTGACCAGCCGCGGCGTCGACGCCGGCCGCATGACCAGCAAGGGCTTCGGCGAAACCGTTCCGGTGGCCGACAACGCAACCGATGAAGGCCGCGAGCTGAACCGTCGCGTCGAGCTGAAGATCACCGAGTCCGCAGGCGGCGGTGTCACCGCCGAACCGGCGAATCCGGTACCGGAATCCGAGGCCCCTCCAGCTGAAGAAGCCGCTCCAGCCGAAGAAGCAGCCCCGGCAGAAGCCGCGCCAGCCGAAGAAGCCGCGCCAGCCGAAGAGGCAGCCCCGGCTGCCGAAGAAGCAGCGCCGGCCGCTGAAGAGGCCCCGGCTGCGGAAGCAGCACCTGCCGAAGAAGCGGCTCCGGCTGAAGAGGCAGCGCCTGCCGAGGAAGCTGCTCCCGCAGAAGAAGCCCCGGCTGCCGAAGAAGCCCCTGCCGAAGAGGCACCGGCGGAGTCGTCGGAAGGCGAAGCACCGGCCGAAGAATCGGCCGCTGCTGAAGAGGCACCGGCCGAGGAAGCACCGGTCGAAGGCTAAAAGCGCGAAGCTTGCATGCCACCCCGCATCGGGCAACCGATGCGGGGTTTTTTTATTGTCGGCTGCTTAGCTGGCGCGACGACCGACGACGTTGATCATCGGCAAAGTGCCGAGATCGGCGACCAGGCGCGTTGCTGCCACCGCGCGCTGGGCATGAACCCGCTCGCCGGCAGTGCCGGTCTTGATCAGCGTGGCCGCGAACGACAGGTGCAGGGCGACTGCGGCCATGACGGCTGCGGTAATGACCAGGCTGCGGCTTTCGGTGTTGTTGTCGGTGCTGCGGGCAGTGTGGCGGGTGATCGTCGTCATGGTGTTCCTCTCGTGCTCTCAGGGTGGCGTCCGGATGGCGCCGGGGTGGCTGGCCGCTTTGCTGCGGCTTGGCCGAATTCATTTCCGGCACCCCTGAGATGCAGCACGGTTGCCTTCCGGATTAAACGGATTGCAAAAAATTTTCTTCATTGACAAGCACTTGCAAGCGCGAAGCTGTCCGCGGACAGGCGGCGGACGCCGGAAGTGTCCGCGCCGGACAGCAACAACCCGTCCGCTATACTTCCCGTCCCTCCCCGTTCTGCCCCGCATGTCCGAGCCCGCCAAGCCCCTGATGCCGAAAGTTTTTATCAAGACCTTCGGCTGCCAGATGAACGAGTACGACTCGTCGAAGATGGTCGACGTGCTGAAAGCGGCGCGCGGCTACGAGCAGACCACCGATATCGACGATGCCGATCTGGTGCTGCTGAATACCTGCTCGGTGCGCGAAAAGGCGTCCGAGAAAGTGTTCTCCGATCTCGGTCGCCTGAAAGCCTGGAAGGCCGCGAAGCCGGGCCGGCTGGTCGGCGTCGGCGGCTGTGTCGCCAGTCAGGAAGGCGAAGCGATCGCCAAGCGCGCGGTGGCGGTCGATCTGGTGTTCGGCCCGCAAACCCTGCACCGCCTGCCCGAACTGATCGACCAGACCCGCGCCACGCAGCGCCCTGCGATCGACGTGCGGTTCCCGGAAATCGAGAAGTTCGACAAGCTGCCCGAGCCGCGTGCCGAAGGCGTGACCGCCTTCGTGTCGATCATGGAAGGCTGCTCGAAGTACTGCACCTTCTGCATCGTGCCGTACACCCGTGGCGAGGAAATCTCCCGGCCGCTCGATGACGTGCTGGCCGAAGTCGATGCGCTGCTGGCGCAGGGCGTACGCGAAATCACCCTGCTCGGCCAGAACGTCAACGCCTACGCCGGCCGCATGGCCGATGGCTCGAGCTGCGATCTGGCGCTGCTGCTGCACATCCTGGCGCGCTTCGATGGCCTGGGCCGGCTGCGCTACACCACCTCGCACCCGGCGCACTTCAACGATGGCCTGATCGACGCTTTTGGTGCTATTGCCAAGCTCGACAATCAATTGCACTTGCCGGTGCAGAGCGGCTCCGACCGCATCCTGGCGATGATGAAGCGCGGCTACACGCAGGCCGAATACTTGGCGAAGATCGCCAAACTGCGCCGCTATCGGCCGGGTATCAGCCTGTCGACCGACATCATCGTCGGATTTCCGTCGGAAACCGACGAGGATTTCGAGCAGACCCTGAAGCTGATCGAAGCGGCCGGTTTCGATGCCGCCTATTCGTTCATCTACAGCCCCCGCCCCGGCACGCCGGCCGCGAACCTGCGCGACGGCGTGCCGCTGGACGTGAAGCAGGCGCGTCTCGAACGGGTGCAGGCGCTGGTGCGCGAGCAGGGCGAGCGTTACGCGCGGGGCCTGATCGGCAGCATCCAATCGGTGCTGGTCACCGGTCCGTCGCGCAAGGGCAACGGTCAGCTGACCGGCAAGACGCCGTGCAATCGCTCGCTCAACTTCGCGGGGGACGCGCGGCTGATCGGCCAGTTCGTCGATGTTCGCGTCACCTCCATGCTGACCAACTCGCTGCAGGGCGAAGTACTGATGACTGCCGAAACCGTTTCGTGAGCACCACCATCCCGACTACCGCGATCACCGCCGATCCGATCGCCATCTCGCGTCGCGATTTCCTGCTCGAACCGGACGATGCCCACCGCCTCGCCAACCTGAACGGCAGCTTCGATTCGCATCTGCGCTCGCTCGAAGTGGGTCTCGGCATCGAGATCCGCAATCGCGGCAATCGCTATGTGGTGATCGGCCCGGTCGAGGAAGCCGAAGCCGGTGAAGCGGCGCTGCAATCGCTGTACGCCTTGACCGAGGACGTCGCGGTCGATGCCGAGCATGTGCATCTGGCGCTGCGCGAGTTCTCGCCGCGCTCGAAGCTGACGGCGGTCCCCGGTGCCCGCAACGGTGACGACGTGGTGATCCGCACCAAGCGCGGCGTGGTCCGCGGCCGTTCGCCGCTGCAGAAGGCCTACCTCGAAGACATCGCCAACAACGTGCTGAGCTTCGGCATCGGCCCGGCCGGTACCGGCAAGACCTATCTGGCGGTGGCCAGTGCCGTCGAAGCGCTGGAACGGGACCGCGTCCGCAAGCTGGTGCTGGTGCGTCCTGCGGTCGAGGCCGGCGAGAAGCTCGGCTTCCTGCCCGGCGACATGGCCCAGAAGATCGACCCCTATCTGCGCCCGCTATACGACGCGCTGTACGAGATGCTCGGCTTCGAGAAAGTGGCGCGGCTGATCGAGCGCAATGTCATCGAAGTGGCCCCACTCGCCTTCATGCGCGGCCGCACGCTCAACGAAGCCTTCGTGATTCTCGACGAAGCGCAGAACACCACGGTCGAGCAGATGAAGATGTTCCTGACCCGCTTGGGCTTCGGCTCGGTGGCGGTGGTCACCGGCGATGTCACCCAGATCGACCTGCCGAAGCACGTCGCGAGTGGCCTGACTCACGCCATGAACGTGTTGCGCGGCGTGCAGGAAATCGGCTTCACCCATTTCGGATCGAGCGATGTCGTGCGTCATCCGCTGGTGCAGACCATCGTCCGCGCCTATGAGGCTTATGAAGCCAGCGAAAAGGTCGCGCCGGGTTTTCGATGAGCGTCAGCCACAACATCACCATCCAGCGCCGGGTGCCGCCGGCCGGCGTGCCGGCACCGGCCGCACTGCGTGAATGGGCACTGGCCGCACTAGGCCACACCCACGGCGAGCTGACCATCCGCATCGTCGACGAAGCGGAAAGTGCGCAGCTCAACAGTCGTTATCGCGGCAAGGACTACCCGACCAACGTGCTGTCCTTCCCTTACGACAGCGAAGGCTTCGAGGAAACCGACGACGGCCCGCCGCTCGGTGATCTGGCGATCTGCGCGCCGGTGGTGATGCGCGAAGCCGAGGAACAGGGCAAGGAAGTGCGTGCCCACTGGGCGCACATGGTGGTGCACGGCGTGCTGCATCTGCTCGGCCGCGATCATGGCGAGGATGCCGAAGCCGAGGAAATGGAGGCCGAGGAACGCGCGATCCTCGCTGGACTGGGCTTTCCTGATCCGTATTGACGACTTGTCGACAAGCCACGGAAGCGCGGAGCGATTGCGCTAGACTGCTGAAAATTTGATCGAAGCCCGACCTGCCGCTTTCCGGTCCGCGCTTTGGCACACGACGCCGGACTGCACGCTCCCCGCAATCACGGCATGGTTCTTGGTACTTTTCCCGATTCATGAACGACGGCTCAGGCAGTTCCCAATCCGAACGCGACAGCGACAACGGCCCCGCCAGCTGGTGGCGGCGATTGACGCAGCGGCTGGCCGGTGGCCCCCGCACCCGCGAAGACCTGAACGAACTGCTCGACGGTGCCCACGAGTCCGGGCTGGTCGATGCCGATGCCGCGTCGATGATTCGCGGCGTATTCGAGACCGGGCAATTGCAGGTGCGCGACATCATGGTGCCGCGCGCGCAGATGGTGATCGTCGAACGCGACTGGCCGCTGGAGCAACTGCTGGCCGAAGTCGTCGAATCCGGCCACTCGCGCTATCCGGTGATCGGCGATTCGCGTGACGAGATCGTCGGCATCCTGCTAGCCAAGGATCTGTTGCGCTTCACCTCCAGCGAAGCGCCGGATTTCGACATCGCCCGCTGGCTGCGCCCGGCGGCCTTCGTGCCGGAGTCAAAGCGCGTCAACGTGCTGCTGAAGGATTTCCGTAAAAGTCGAAATCACATGGCGCTGGTCGCCGACGAGTACGGCGGTGTGGCCGGCCTGGTGACCATCGAGGACGTGCTGGAGCAGATCGTCGGCGAGATCGACGACGAGCACGATGAATCCGAAAGCGCGCAGATCCTCAAGCAGGACGACCGTCGCTATCTGGTGCAGGGCCTGACGCCGATCGCCGACTTCAACCAGTATTTCGGCGCCGAGTTCTCCGACGAGGATTTCGACACCGTGGCCGGCCTGGTCATGCACGAACTCGGACACATGCCGCGTCGCGGCGAAAGCATCCAGATCGACCGTTTCCAGTTCAACGTGCAGCGCGCCGACAGCCGTCGTGTGCATCTGCTGCAGGTCATGTTGTCGCAGACCTGATGCGCTCGCGGTTACCGGATTCCGTGATGAAGTCAGCCCTCGCCCTGCTCGTCGCCTTCCTGCTGCTGGCGATGCCGCGCGCCGATGCCGCGCCGTTCGTGCCCAGCGGCCAGCCGGCCGAGAACCTGACGGCCAGCATCGTCACTTTCCAGCCCGGCACCCTGTACTGGCAGCGTTTCGGCCACAACGCACTGCTGCTGCGCGAAGCGTCCAGCGGCCGTGCGGTGACCTTCAACTACGGCATCTTCGATTTCGGCGCGCCGGACTTCTTCCTGAACTTCGCGCGCGGCTATATGACCTACCGCGTGGTGCCGAACACGCTCGAAAACGATCTGCGTCATTACCAGACCGAGCATCGCTGGGCGCTGGAACAGCACCTGAATCTGGATGCCCGGCAGGTCGGCCGGCTGCGCGATTTCCTCGAATGGAACGTGCAGCCCGAGAACGCCGATTACCGCTACGACTACTTCCTGTCGAACTGCTCGACCCGGGTTCGCGATGCGCTCGACTACGCCATCGGCGGCCAGCTCAAGCCGCAGTTGCAGGCGCGATTGACCTCAATGAGCTATCGGAAGGAAGCAACCCGGCTGATTTCCCCGGATTCCCTGCTGATGGCCGGCATGGATCTGGCGCTCGGGCCAACTTCAGACCTGCCGATCGACCTCTGGCAGCAGAGCTTCGCGCCGCTCGCCCTGATGCAGGCGCTGCGCACGTCGACCGTCACTGATGCCGGTGGCCGCACGCTTGCGTTGGTTGGACACGAGAACCGCCTGCTGGCCGGTGCGCGCGGCGATCCGCCCGATCGCGCTCCGGACCTGCGCCTGCAATTCCTGCTCGCCGGCATCACCATGGCCGCAATCCTCCTCGGGCTGGCGAAGTTCCGCGCCGTCGGCACGGTGCGATGGCTGTTCATGCTGATCGCCACCTCCATCGCCTTGCTGTGCGGCCTTGGCGGGCTGATCCTCGCTGCACTCTGGGGCCTGAGCGAGCACTGGGCCGGCTGGCGCAACGAGAATCTGCTGCTGGTCGATCCGCTGTGCCTGCTGCTGGTGCCGGCGCTGCTCATGTATCCACGCCTGCGCTGGCGACCGTCGCTGTTCACCCGCCGCGTGGCGCTGGCGGTGCTGGTGCTGGCGGCGCTGTCGCTGCTGGTCCGCGATATTCCCGGTCTCAAGCAGCAGAACCTGCACTGGGCTTATCTGCTGATCCCGATCCATGCGGCGATCGCGCTGGTGTTCCTGCGCGCCAAGAAACCGGACGACGAACTGTGAGCGAAACCATCATTCAGCCGCTGACCGAGCTGACCCCGGCGTATCGCGCGCTGGTCGAGTCGGCGAGTGCCGCGACAAAGACTGCCTACGCCCCGTACTCGCGCTTCCATGTTGGCGCCACCTTGCTGTTCGCCGACGGCAGCAGCCACAGCGGTGCCAATTTCGAGAACGTGTCGTACGGACTCAGCCTGTGCGCCGAAACGGTGGCCATGGCCAGCGCCAGCGCGGCCGGACGGCTGAAGGGCCTCGTCGCCATCGCGATCGCTGCCGAAGGCGAACTGGCTGCGGCAATCACTGGCGAGTTCATCGCCCCCTGCGGTCGCTGTCGTCAGGTGCTGGCCGAAGCGGTGAGCATCTGCGGCCATGACATCGAGGTGCTGATGCTCAGCCGCGACGGCCTGCGGGTGCGCTCGACCACCGCCCGCGCCCTGCTGCCGCTGGCTTTCGGGCTCTGAGTGCCGCGCGAACGTCGCGCGCAGCGGGCGGTCTGATCGGCAGATCCTTTTCCACCTTCAGGCCCACCATGAACTCTCTGCTCCGCATCGCTGCCCTGTTGCTGGCCGCTACCCTCGCCGCCTGCGCCTCATCCCCGAAACTGCCGCCGATCGAACGCGCCGCGAAGGTCGATTTGCCGCGTTTCATGGGCGACTGGTATGTGATCGCCTACATCCCGACCTTCATCGACGAGGACGGCTACAACCAGATCGAGTCATATCGACTGAACGACGACGGCAGCATCGCCACCACCTTCACCTTTCGCGACGGCGGCTACGACGGCAAGCCGAAGAAGTACACGCCCAAAGGTTTTGTCGTCGAAGGCACCAATAACGCTGAATGGGGCATGCAGTTCATCTGGCCGTTCAAGGGCGAGTATCTGATCAGCGAACTGGCCGACGACTACTCGACCGTGGTCATTGCCCGCACGAAGCGCGATCTGGTCTGGCTGTTGGCCCGCAAGCCGGACATGGCCCAGACCGACTACGACCGCCACCTCGCCCGCATCGCGGCGATGGGTTACGACATCGCCAAGGTCAAGCGGGTGCCGCAGCGCTGGAGATGACAAAAGGCTCAAACGGCGCTATTTTTTGTCTCGAATAAGTCGAGAGGTGTTTCAATGCTTCCCACCAGCCTGCATGTCGCCGAACCTCAGCCCCGCCCCTGGATCACGCCCGCCGGGGCCTTCGATGCCTGCGTGCAGCGCGTCGCCATTGCGGACGCCATGGAACGGGCCGAACTCGAACGCGAGGGCATCACCGGCAATGTCCTCAAGGAACTGCCGATCCGCCTGCAACTACCGGCCATGCGCCTGTACGCGATGCTCGGCCTGCCGAAGGCCACCGCCGCACGCAAGATCGCCGCGACCGAGCATCTGACCGGCAGCAGCGGCCATGCCGCAGTCGGCCTGATCGGCTTGCTGGTCAAGGCGCAGCGGATGGTGGCCGACTCCACCGCCGACGAAGCCGCCAACTTCGACACCGCCGCCTGGCTCGGCCGCTGGCTGGAACTGCCGCAGCCTGCGCTGGGTGGTCGCCGCCCGGGCGATCTGATCGACACCCCGGCCGGTCTCGCGATGGTGGCCCGCGTGCTCGGCGCGATCGAGAGCGGCAGCTATCAATGAGGTTGTGGCGGATCGCCGCCGAAACCAGGGCGTATCGCGCTGACGATCTGAGCGGCACCGGGGCCGCCATCAACCCCGGTCGCTGGAACGATCACGACCAGCGGGTGATTTACGCGGCACCGACCATCGCCATCGCCGTGCTCGAAACCGCCGCCTATCTGCGCGATGGCGGCCTGCCGCTGAACCGCTTCCTGATCGCCATCGACGTGCCCGACGCGGTCTGGGCCAGACGGGAAGCCCGCGAGGCGACGGCGCTGCCAACGGCCTGGGCGGCGATTCCGGCCGGTGCTGCGTCAATCAGCATCGGCAGCGCCTGGCTGCGCTCGAAAGGCTCGGCGATCCTGCTGCTGCCCTCGGTGATGGTGCCGGAGGAATCGGTGGCGCTGATCAATCCAGGGCATCCCGATGCCGCGTCGATGACGGCGAGCGTGGTTCGGCCGGTCAGCTACGCCACGCTGTTCCGCAGCCGCTGACTCAGCGGCGGGTATCGAGAATTTCCGAGCGGATGTCGCGCGGTTCGCGCGGCGGCGGGCGAGTGGGCCGTGGACCCGGCGGTGCTGCCGGTGGCGGCACGATGATCGGCGGGCGGCGAATCGGCCGACCGCCCGGCAGATAGACCGGCAGCCAGCGGTTCGACTCGAAACCGTAGTCGTCGTCCTCGCGAACCGGCTCCGGCTCGCGCTCGCGGCGCGCGTACTCGATGTCAGCCTCGGCGCGCAGCCTTGCGGCCCGTGCTGTATCAGCTTCTGCTGCAATGCGGCGATCGGCATCGACCTGATCGAGATAGCGCTGGTAACGCGCCGCGACTGCTGCGCCATCCTCGGCCGGCGGCAGCGCATCGGCCTCGATGCGCGTGCCCGTTCCGCCGGTGCGCGACTCGTGCGTCGCAGCCGACTGGTTGCAGGGGCGATCCTGGAACAAGGTCGAGCCATCGAGCGCACGGCAGCGGTAGACCGCGCCGGAAGCCGAGGGTGGCAGCAGCTGCGCTTCGGCGATGCCAGCCAGCAACAGCATGAAGCAGCTCAAGGATCGCAGGCTCATGGCGATTCGACCCCGGCACACCGCCAACGGTTCGCGGCCCGCTCAGGCACGGTCGCCACGCATCTCGCGGACCCTGGCTTCGAGCATCGCGGCGGTCAGTCCTTCAGGCGCGATCTGTGCCTCGGCCAGCAATTCGATCTCGGCCCGGAAGCGGCGCGGCAGGCGAGCGCGGCGCATCTTGGAATTGATGCGCGACCACATGCTGCCCCAAAGGCCGCGTACCGCCAGCGGAATCACCGGCACCGGGGTCGCGGCCAGAATCTTTTCGATGCCCGGCTTGAAGCTCTGGACGCTGCCGTCCGGCGTCAGCCCGCCTTCCGGGAACAGGCCGACGATTTCGCCATTCTTCAGCGCACGATCAATCTCGGCGTAGGCCGCTTCGAGCATCATCGGGTCTTCCTTGAACGGGGCGATCGGGATTGCCCGCGCGGTGCGGAACAGGAAATTCATGCCCGGAATCTTGAAGATCTTGTGGTACATCACAAAGCGCAGCGGCCGGCGCACGCTGCCGCCGACGATCAGCGCATCGACGAAGGACACATGGTTGCAGACCACGATCGCCGCACCTTCCTCCGGAATGTGCTGTTCCAGCCCCGACACCCGAATCCGGTACAGCACCCGGATCATCATCCAGGCCAGGAAGCGCATCAGGAATTCCGGCACAAGGGTGTAGATGAAGATCGCCACGCCGGCGTTGAGGATGGCCGCTGCCAGGAACAGTTGTGGAATGTTCAGACCGGCACCGAGCAGCACGATGGCCAGCACCGCCGACACCACCATGAACGCTGCATTGAGAATGTTGTTGCCGGCGATGATCCGCGAACGGTGACTGGCTTCAGAACGAGTCTGGATCAGCGCGTACAGCGGCACGATGAACAGGCCACCGCTGATGCCGATCAGCGCCAGATCGATCAGGACCCGCGTGCTTCCAGCCTTTGCGAGCCAGGCTGCCGCGCCGAGACCGGTGATCAGCGCCTCACCAGGTGCGGCGAAATAGATATCGACGCCGAACAGGCTGAGGCCGATCGAACCAAGCGGCACCAGCCCGATCTCCACCTTGTGGCCGGACAGCTTTTCGCAGAGCAGCGATCCCAGACCGATACCGAGCGAAAACACGGTCAGCAGCAAGGTCACCACTTCCTCGTTGCCGCCCAGATTCAGCTTGGTCCAGTTCGGCAACTGCGCCAGAAAGGTCGCGCCGTAGAACCAGAACCAGGAAATGCCGAGCACCGACAGGAACACCGTGCGGTTGCCGCGCATGAACGCGATGTTGCGCCCGGTTTCGGTGATCGCGTTCCAGTTGATCTTCAGCTCAGGTGCCGCCGCCGGAGCCGGCGGAATCGCTCGCGAAGTCAGATAGCCGAGGATAGCCACGGCAACGATCACCGCACCGACACCCGGCACGCCGTCACTCTGCGCGATCAGCCAGCCGCCGAGCATGGTCCCGAGCAGGATCGCGAGGAAGGTTGCCGCCTCCACCCAGGCATTGCCGGTGATCAGTTCGGACGGATGCAGCGCCTGCGGCAGGATCGAATACTTCACCGGCCCGAAGAGTGCCGACTGCGCGCCCATCAGGAACAGCACGCCCAGCAGGAACGGCACGCTGCCGAGGTACAGGCCGACAACGCCGAGCGCCATGATTCCGATCTCCGCCAGCTTGATCCAGCGGATCAGCCGCGATTTCTCGTACTTCTCGGCGAGTTGCCCGGCGGTGGCCGAAAACAGGAAGAACGGCAGGATGAACAGGCCGGCGGCCAGATTCACGTACAGATTGATCTGTTCCTGACTCAAACCTGCGATCTGGAACGTCACCAGGATCACCAGCGCGTTCTTGAACACGTTGTCGTTGAAGGCACCCAAGGTCTGGGTCCAGAAGAACGGGCTGAAGCGGCGGGTACCGAGGAGGTTTTCGCGGGGGGCGTCGTGCATGCGCGGGCTCGTCCGAGTGAGGGGTTCAGCGTCGCATGAAGCAGGCGATGCGAACAAACAGTCACCGTAGGTCCGGATTCATCCGGACGGCACGGCCGCCCGATGTCCGGATGAATCGGGCCCTACGAAACGGGTAAGCCGACGTACCGTCGACGAGGCGCTATCGTGTCGCCCTCACAACCGGAGCCGACCATGGATTTCGCTCACAGCCCGCGCGCGCAGGATTACCTGCGTCGCATCCGCGCCTTCATCAAAGACCGCGTGCTGCCGGTCGAAGCACAGCATCTGCGCGACATCGCCGAGCGAAAAGTCGGTGGCGACTGGACCCAGTGGACGATCAGCCCCGCGTTCGAGGCGCTGAAGGCGGACGCGAGGGCGCAAGGCCTGTGGAACCTGTTCCTGCCTGACGAGGAACTCGGCGCCGGCCTGAACCATGTCGAATACGCCGCGCTCGCCGAAGAAATGGGCAAGAGCTTCATGGGCCCGGAAGTCTTCAACTGCTCGGCCCCCGACACCGGCAACATGGAGGTGCTCTACAAGTACGGCAGCCCGGAGCAGAAGGAAACCTGGCTGAAACCCTTGCTGAATGGCGAAATCCGCTCCGCGTTCTGCATGACCGAGCCGGATGTCGCATCGTCAGATGCCACCAACATGCGCGCCACGGCGATCGTCGAAGGCAATGAGGTGGTGCTCAACGGCAAGAAGTGGTGGTCGTCCGGCATCGGCCATCCGCATTGCAAGGTCGTCATCTTCATGGGCCTGTCGCAGCCGGATTCGGCGCGCCACAGCCAGCATTCGATGGTGCTGGTGCCGATGGACACGCCCGGCATCACCATCAAGCGGATGCTCCCCGTGTTCGGCGAATACGATCCGCCAGCCGGCCACGGCGAAGTCTGGTTCGACAATGTCCGCCTGCCGGTGTCGGCGATCATCAAGGGCGTCGGCAAGGGTTTCGAGATCGCGCAAGGGCGGCTCGGGCCGGGCCGCATCCATCACTGCATGCGCTGCCTCGGTGCGGCAGAGCGCGCCTTGCAGTTGATGATCGAGCGCGGGCTCGATCGCGTCGCCTTCGGCAAGCCGCTGATCAATCTCGGCGGCAATCGCGAACGGATCGCCGACCTGCGCATTGCCATCGACCAGGCGCGTCTGTTGACGCTGTACGCCGCCTGGAAGATCGACAAGGTCGGCGCGCTGGCAGCACTCACCGAGATTTCGGCGATCAAGGTGGTTGCCCCGAACGTCTTGCAGCAGGTGGTTGACGCCGCGATCCAGATTCACGGCGGGGCTGGCGTCTCCTACGACACCGTGCTGCCGATGCTCTACGCCCAGGCCCGCGTGCTGCGCCTGGCCGACGGCCCAGACGAAGTCCATCGCGGCATGATCGCCAAGGTCGAACTGGCCAAGTACGGCAGCCGTCTGGCCAAGCTCAAGGAATCGCAGGCATGACGCGCGTCTTCATCACCGGCGGCGCTTCCGGCCTTGGCCGCGCGCTCGCCGAGGCCTACGCCCGCGATGGCGCGCGGGTGTGCATCGGCGACATCAACCTCGAACGCTGCGCCGAAACACTGGCCGCGCTCGGCCCAAACGCCCATGCGCTTACCTGCGATGTCACTCGCGAAGCCGATCTGGAAGCGGCGGCGGCGTGGTTGCAGGCGAACTGGGGCGGGGTCGATCTGGTGTTCAACAACGCCGGCGTCGCCGATGCCGGCGGCATCGACGAAATGCCGCTCACCGACTGGCAATGGATGGTCGACATCAACCTGCTCGGCGTGGTGCGCGGCTGCAAGGCCTTCGTGCCGATGATGAAAGCGCAGGGCTCGGGCCATCTGATCAACACCGCCTCGATGGCCGGCCTGATCCACCCACCGATGATGTCTGCCTACAACGCGACCAAGGCGGCGGTCGTCGCGCTCAGCGAAACCCTGCAAGCGGAGTTGTATCCGCACGGCATCCGGGTCAGCGTGGTCTGTCCGGCGTTCTTCCGCACCAATCTCGCGGAATCGGTGCGCACGTCCAACGCCGAGATGGCCAATCTGACCAAGAAGCTGGTCAACAAATCGAAAATCGGTGCCGACGAGATCGCCGCCTTGGTCAAGGCCAGCGTCGCGAAGGGCGACTTCCACGTGCTGACCCATCCGCGCGAAAAGCGCATCTGGCTGTTCAAGCGCGCCGTGCCGTTCTCGGTCTACGCAGGTGCAATGCGCCGGCAGATGGCAAAGATGATGGCGAAGCGGCCGCCGCGCTGAGAGACGCGAGACGGATCATCGTCAACCCGGCCTTCGCCGGGATGACATCTCAAACAGGCTCGAAACGCCCGCGCTCCACGCCATCCACCACCACGGCACCTAGAAACATCGGGAACGGACGCACCCAAAGCCCGGTCTGGTTGTACAGCGGCCGGTAAACGACCAGCGGCTCCAGCGTTTCGCTGTGCCGGGCCACGCCGATCACCTCGTACTCGCCGCCCTTGTAGTGGCGGTAACGGCCGGTGGGCAGGCTCGGCAGCGGCGGCAGATCGTCGGTCATCGGAGCGGGCATCTGGTGGAAATCTGATGGGCCGGAATGGTAACCGCCGCACGCCGGTCATACCCGGCAGGTAACGTGCATTACATTGCGCAACAGGCGATCCGCTGTGCGGCATCCGATCGAAGTGGATCGGCCCGCGCCAACGACAGGAGCGAGCTTCGATGAAACGTCTAACGGCGCTGGACCTCGGCTTCATCCATCTGGAGCGACGCAATCAGCCGCTGCATGTCGCCTATCTCACCCTGGTGCGGCCGCCGGCCGATGCGCCAGCCGATTTCGTGCAGACCCTGGTCGCCCGCCTGCGCTCCTACGCCACGCCGCTGCCGCCGTTCAACCAGCGGCTGGAAAGCCGGCTCGGCAAGGGCTTCTGGGTCGAAGACCCGGAGTTCGACATCGAGCAGCACGTCATCCATCTGGCGCTGCCGAAGCCGGGCACGATGGCGCAACTGCTGGCGATGGTGTCGCGCATGCACGCCAGCCATCTCGACCGCGCCTACCCGCTGTGGCGCACCTACATCATCGAAGGCGTGGAAGGCGGCCAGGTCGCGATCTATTCCAAGGTTCACCACGCGGTGGCCGATGGCGTCGCCGGCACCCGGCTGTTCCTGCGTTCGATGTCCGCCGATGCCAGCGAAATCCTGCCGCCGCCCTGGGCGTCGCCGCCGCTGGGCCGTCGTCCGCGGCCGAGCAATCTGCTGGCCGCACCGGTGGATGGCGTGGTCAAGCTCGCCAGCCGCTTCGGCGGTGCCTTCGACAACGTGCCGGCGATCTGGCGCGAACTGCGGCAGACCGCGAAGGAACGCCGCGAAGGGCATCCCGACGCACTCAACGGCACCTGCGCGCCCGCCACCATCCTCAATCGGCCGATCAGCGCCTCGCGCCGCTATCTGGCGCGCAGCTATCCGCTGGCGCGGATCAAGGCCGCCGGGCGAACGCTGGGCTGCACGGTCAACGACATCATGCTGGCGATGTGCAGCCACGCGCTGCGCCAGTACCTGCTCGACCAGCGCGCCCTGCCCGCCGAGCCGCTGATCGTCGGCGTGCCGATGTCGACCCGCCGCGACAAGAGCGATGTCGGCAACCAGATCAGCTTCCTGCTCGCCAATCTCGGCACGCATCTGGCCGATCCGGCCGAGCGTCTGCGCGTGATCAAGGCTTCGGTGGAACACAGCAAGGCGCGGTTCGCGACCATGAAGCCGGGCGCGATCCTCGGCTACGCGGCCGCGCAGATGGCCCCAGGCCTCGCCAACATGCTGTTCGCGCCGAAGCGCGGGCATCTGGCCTTCAATCTGGTGATCTCCAACGTCCCCGGCCCGCGCTCGCCGGTCTACTGGCAGGGTTGTGCGGTCGAAGGCATGTTCCCGGTTTCGGTGCTGGCGGACGGCATGGCGCTCAACATCACCGCGTCCAGCCGTGCCGATGCCCTGGATTTCGGCGTGCTGGCCTGCCGACGCACCCTGCCGAAAGTCGAATCGCTGATGGATTACCTCGGCGACGGCCTCGAAGCCGTCGAGCGCCTGGCCAGAGTCGCCATTGCCGTCGGCAAGCCCGTGGCATTCGCGTCGGCTGTCGATTGATCGGCCATGGAAGGCTTGACGCTGCAACGCGCATGGCAGCGTAGCGATCATGCGCAGTCGATGGACGCCGTCGCCTTCTGGCTACGCCACGGCGCGCTGCCGTCCAACGAAGCCTGGCGGCGCACGTCCGAACTGGTGGCGCTGGCGCGGCAATCAAACACGGCCGACAACGAAGCGGCAGCGATCGGGATCAGCACCGCGATCGTGGCGGACTGTCCGCCATTGGGTGTCCCGATGTACTACCTGCGGATGTTCATTGCACCGCGCCACCGACACCCCGAAGTCGCCCGTGAACTGCTGGCGGAATCGGTACGCATACTGGCTCCCCGTAGTCGGCTCCACGCAAGCGATGCCCCCTGCGGCGTCTGGCTGGAAATGCAGAACCCCAAGATCGACCGCGCCATCCGCGATCTAGTGTGGCGAGTGCGCGAGTTCGATTTCGTCTACATCGGCTGCTCGCCAGAAGGGCTGGCCTCGCGCGTCTGTTACTTCCCGCGAGCCCGGCTTCCGCACCCGGATGAACGTCGCTGATTCCGGTTGCAATGCTCCGTGACAGCCGTCCAACCTTGCCAGCCCCGCTGCACTTCATGGCAGGAGGCGTCCCCACGACGAACGCTTCTGCGGTCAGGCAGCAGCTGACCCGGAGAGGGTCAGCGCGGCGTCCGCGAGTAAGGAATCAGCGCGCTCCACAGTTCCAGCGTGGCATCGATATCGCCCGAGGTGCGACCGAGCAGGGCGGTGTAGGTCGAGTAGGTCGATCCCGGCCAGGTGTGGCCGCCATTGTCGATGGTGTACAGGCGCACATCGACGCCGCTCGGGCAGCCGGCGTGACGCCTCAGCACGGCGCGCGTCTGGTCGTTGCGTTCGCGGTTCGGCAGCGCCGTGATCTGGATCGCGCCCGCCGCACAGCCAGCACGGCCGGCCCAGTAGTTCGAGGCTTCGACCGCGCCCGGACGGCCTTCGCCACCGGCATAAGGCACGATCACGTCGGCCGTACCGTGGAATTGCACCACCGGCATCGGCCTGGTCAGGGGACAGAAATTTTCGGCCGCCGCTCTCAGCGGTGCGCCGACGGTTGCCACGCCGGCGATGCGGTCTGCCCGTTCGCAGGCGAGACGCTCTGCCATGTAGCCGCCGTTGGAATAGCCGGCGACGTAGACGCGGGTGGCGTCGAGCTGGTTGATGGGAATCACGGTGTCGAGCAGCGTGCTGATGAAGCCCACATCATCGGTACCGCTCAGGCCGGGCGTGTCGTTCCAGTCGCCATTGATTGCTTCGGGCATGAACACCCAGGCACCCTGCTGGGCAGCCAGACGGCCGGCCGCAGTGAGGTTGGCCATGCGCTCCGGCGATTCGTCGCGCGGATGCAATAGCAGCAACACCGGTGCTCCCGGCACGGCGGTTGCCGGGCGAATCGCCAGATAGCGGCGGCCGAAGCCCCCGTGGGCCAGGTAACCGTCGTAGCTGACCGTGCCGGCGGTGGGATTGACGAACTCCCGGCCCAGACGATCAAGCACGATGCCGATGTTGACGAAGATGCCCAGCCGCTCGCTGCCGCTGCGATCAGTCCGGCTGCTTGACGCTGGCTGCGACTGCGACTGCGACTGCGACTGCGACTGCGTCGAAGTCTGAAACGGGCCTGCGGTCGCGGTCAGCAGGTTGGACGCAAGAAGCAGCGGCACCGTCACCGCACACAGGCGGCGGGCGATCGAAACGTGGTTCATGGATACGGCTTTCCCGAGCGTGTTCAGAGCTTGTTCTTGTGACAGTTCCAAGCACGAAGCGCGCCGGAAACTGATTGGAGTGTCGCGTCAAACTATTGCAGATCGCCGACGCCTTGCGGTGTCGATTTCCGCGCGACCGGCGCTGCGCTCAGGCGCTCTGTTCGAGCCGTTCGCGGCGCGCGGCCACGCCCCCGGCCAGGGTGCGCAAGACCTCGGCGGTGTCGTCCCAGGCCAGACAGGCGTCGGTCACGCTCTGGCCGTAGACCATCTGTTCGCGCGGGCCGATTTCCTGACGGCCTTCGACCAGATGGCTTTCGATCATCACGCCGATGACCTTGTCCGAACCGTTGGCGAGCTGCTGGGCGACATCGCGGCCGACTTCCATCTGCAAACGATGCTGCTTGCGGCTGTTGGCATGGCTGAAGTCGACCATCACGGCAGGCTTCAAGCCGGCCTTGGTCATCGCGGCGGCAGCGGCATCGACACTGGCAGCGTCAAAATTGGTGCCGGTGGAGCCACCGCGCAGGATGATGTGGCTGTCCGGATTGCCGGCCGTCTCGAAAATCGAGATCTGGCCTTCCTGGGTCGCCGACAGGAACCGATGCGGCGCGCGCGCCGACTGCACGGCATCGACCGCGACCTTCACCGAACCATCGGTGCCGTTCTTGAAGCCGACGGCGCAGGACAAACCACTCGCCATTTCGCGATGCAACTGCGATTCCGTGGTGCGTGCGCCGATCGCGCCCCAGGACACCAGGTCGGCGAGATATTGCGGCGTGAGAATGTCGAGGAATTCGACACCGGCCGGCATGCCTTCGTCGTTGAGCTTGAGCAGCAGCTCGCGGGCAACGCGCAGGCCGCGGTCGATGTCGTAGGAATCGTCGAGGCCGGGATCGTTGATCAGGCCTTTCCAGCCCACGGTGGTGCGCGGCTTCTCGAAATAGACGCGCATCACGATCAGCAGGTGCTTGGCCAACTGCGGCCGCAGCGCCTTGAGCTTGTCGGCGTACTCGAGCGCGGCTTTCGGATCGTGGATCGAGCAGGGCCCGACGATCACCAGCAGGCGATCGTCACGGCCGGCCAGCACATCCTGGATTTCGCGGCGCGTGGCTTCAACGGTACGGGTTGCCGCTTCGCTGATCGGCAGTTCCTGCTGGACCACGGAAGGTGCGGATACCGGACGGATCGACTTGATGCGCAGGTCTTCGGTGGCCGGGCGCGTCAGGTTCTGGGCGGATGCGTTCATCGTGAAATCTCGTGGGCAGCGACAAAAATCAGGTCGCGGATGCTAGCAGACCGCTTTTGTCGGGGCGATGCCCGGGCAGAGCATCAGGGCTCCGTCTCGTCGCCCGCTGCATGCTCCGGCGGCGGCGAACGGCGCAAGCCGCGCAGGATCGCCTTCAAGGCATCGCGGTGGAAATGCGCGGCCAGCAGACCATAGATCACGCCGCCGGTGGCGATCGCCGCCAGCAGCCGCAACAACGGCGATACCTGATGCAGCGGCAGTTGCACCAGCAAGACGCAGCCGGCCATGACGTTGGCGCTCAAGGACACCGTCAACAGCGGTTTCAGCACCGCGATCGCCTGCAAGTCGAACACCCGCCGCGCGGCGAGTAGCGCGTAAAGGCCGTCGACCAGCCAGGCGATCAGCCGCGCCAGCCCAGTGGCCACCAGCCCGAGCGGAGCCAGCAGCACGAGTGCGGCCGTCGTCACCACCAGTTCGAGCACGTTCGACACGAAACCCAGATCGGCGCGGCCGGAGGCCGACAGGCCGCTGTGGATGAAGTTGGTGGCGCTGGCGACGGCACCGGCCAGTGCCAGCGCTGTCGCCACCGGCCCGGACATCGACCAGCCTGGACCCGCAATCACCAGGATGATGGCCGGGGCGGTGACCGCCAGCCCGATGAACACCGGCTGCAACAGCAGCGAGGTCTGGGTGATGGTCTGCTCGACGGCCGAGCGCAGCTTCAGCGGATCGGCCTGAACGCGGGAGAAATAGGTCATCGCGATGTTGTGGCCGATGGCCCCGGTGGCACCGCGGATCGGCTCGATGATGCGCATCGCCATGTTCAGGAAGCCATTGCCTTCGAGGCCGAAATGGCGTGTGACCAGGCTCTGGAACACCGTGTCGTTGATGCCTTCGAACAGCCGCCCGGCCAGATTCCAGCCGCCGAAGCCAGTCAACTGCCGCACTTCCGCCGGATGCCAGCGCGGCCACAGCCGAATCTTGCAGCGCAGCACCATCACGCCCAGGTTCACGAAGCGTGCGACCAGTTGCACCGACAGCAGCGCCCACACGCCCGCGCCCGCCGTGGCCAGTGCCAGCCCGGTGGCGGTACCGGCAATGAGGCCGACCAGATTGCCGAGGGCGATGTCCTGGAAACGCTGCTGCCGCCGGGCCACGGCGGTGTAGATCGACAGCGGTCCGTCGGCGAGCAGGATCACCGCATACGACGACGCCGGAAACAGCGCGGCAACCTCCATCGCTGCGCCGTCCGGCAGCACCTTCGGCGCGATCAGCAGCGCCAATCCCCAGAGCGACAGCGACAAGCTCAGCACCGCCGCCAGCGCGCCGTTGAAATGCGCCTTGCGAACGATGCGTCGCTGGGTCAGCGCTTCCTCGAACAGCGCCGAAGTGACCATCGACAACAGGCCGACATAGACCATGGTCAGCGCCGCCAGCCCGAAGGTTTCCGGCGGCAGCAGGCGGGTGAACAGCACGGTGCCGACGATCTGCAGCGACACCCGGCCGACGACATCGACACTGGACGACATCAGCCATTTCAGCAGGGGCGAGGCAGACGACATGTCCGGATCGTGGGATTCAGGTCTTGGGCGCAGGCAGCCGGGGAGCGGTGAGCGTCAACGACTCACCATAATCGCAGAACCATCTGCAAGCTCCCTGCAACTGAACGTCGTGAATCAGCAGCGGACAAAGGGCTGACCTGCGACCATCGCAACTTCGGTCACTACCCGCCGGACCTCCGAACTTCGCTTCCCGATGCTCATCTTCCTGACCAGCGCGCGGCACGATTACACGATCAAGGGTTTTCTCGAAACCGAAGCCTCGCCGCTCACCGGCCGCGTCATCAACCTCAACTTCGAAGAATTCCTGAGCTGGCGGCAACTGCCCGCCGGCCACTACATCTTTGCCGATGTCGATCGTTTGAAGCCGGATGAACGACTTGCGGTGGCGGCGCGCATGGCCGAGCTGCAACGCCTGCTGCCCAACGCCCGGCTGCTCAATCACCCGCTGCGCAGCCTTGGCCGCCAGGCGCTACTGACCGCGCTGGAAGCGGCCGGCATCAACCGTTTCCGTTCGCGCCGGGCGACGGAGGACTTGTCGGTGCTGCATTACCCGCTGTTCGTACGCACCGAAGTCGAACACGGCGGTTCGCTGACACCGCTGCTCGACGACCCGGCCAGCCTTGACGCCGCACTCGCCGAACTCGCCGCGCGCGGCGTGCCGCTGGCGGAGTGTCTGGTGGTGGAATTCGTCGACGTGCGCAACGACGAGGGGCTGTACGAGAAATATGGAATGCTGCGCGTCGGCGACGCGCTGTACGGCTCGGATCTCTGCGTCAATACCGGCTGGATCTGCAAGGGCGAGAACGACGAATACTCGTCCGAGGCCTGGGTCGAGAAGGATCTGGCCTTCCAGCGCAGTTCGCCGCATGCCGAGCTGATCCGCCCGATCTTCGAACTGGCCGGCATCGACTACGGCCGCATCGACTACGCCTTCTCGAATGGCGCGCTGCAAGTCTTCGAGATCAACAGCAACCCGACCATTGCTACCGTCGCGAGTCTGCGCGCCGACTGGAAACGCGCCGCCGAGCAGCATCGCCAGAACTTCGTCGCCGCGATGACGCCGCTGCTGGAGCCGGTCGGCAGCCAGTATTACGTCCGCGTTCCGGGGGCAATCGGGCCTGACCGCGTGCACGCCCCGACCCGCTTCCGCTATCTGCTTCGGGTGCTGCTGCGACGGCTGCGGCTGCTGCACCAGGAGCCGCGGATCATGCGTCTGCGCAACCGCTTGCGGGCACTGGCGGCCCGGAATTGAAGGCCGAGCCGCTGCGCGCCGTGCTGCTGGTGATGGCGGCGGTGTTCCTGTTCGCCTGCATGGACACGATCACCAAGTACCTGACCGCCAGCTATCCGCCGCCGATCGTCATCGCCGTGCGCTTCATGGTGCAACTGCTGTTGATGCTGGCGGTGTTCGCGCCCAGCCATGGCCGGCGGCTGCTCCGCACGCAGCGCACTGGGCTGGTGTTGGTGCGCGCTGCCTGCCTGGCCATCGCCTCGCTGATCATGGCCATCGCCTTTCATCGCCTGCCGGTGGCGGAAGCAACCGCGATCGTCTTCCTGTCGCCCCTGCTGGTGGCACTGATCAGCGGCTTGGTGCTGCGCGAGAAAGTAGGCGTTGTCGGCGTGGTCGCTGCCATCGCCGGCTTTGTCGGCGTGCTGCTGATCGCGCGTCCGGGTGCCGGCCTCGATCCGGTCGGCGTGGCCTGCGCGCTGTGCGGTGCCGGCCTGATCGCGACTTACCAGTTGCTGTCGCGGCTGCTGGCAAGTACCGAAGGCACGGTGCCCATGCTGATCTACAGCGCCCTGCTCGGCTCACTGATCTACGGCCTGCCGGCACCCTGGTTCTGGGAAGGCCAGGTGCCGAGCGCGTCGCAGGCGCTGCTGTTCGTCTGCACCGGCGTGGCCGGTGGACTCGGGCATTTCCTGTTCACCGCTGCCCACCGGCACGCGCCGGCCTCGGTGCTGGCACCGGTGATGTACTTGCAACTGGTGTGGGCCGCAGCCCTGGGCTGGCTGGTGTTCGGCCATGTTTCCGATGCCATCAGCATCGTCGGCATGGTGATCGTGGCGGCATCCGGAGCTGCGGTGGCCTTGAACGCGCGCCGGTCGGCAGTGCCGTAGCGGTCGCGATGAAAATGCTGAAAGCCTTGCGCGAAAAGGATTCCAGAGGTGGAGGCTCGAGCCGGAATTGAACCGACGTACGGGGATTTGCAGTCCCCTGCATCACCACTCTGCCATCGAGCCATCGTCGGCCGCATTGCGCGAGCCGCTTGCTGCGATTCAGGATTTTCGAGGTCCTGAGACAAAAAAACCTCGTCGCATCACGAGGTTTTGTCGGTCGTCACGATGGAGCGGGAAACGAGATTCGAACTCGCGACCTCAACCTTGGCAAGGTTGCGCTCTACCAGCTGAGCTATTCCCGCACCGTGTTCCGAGGCGCGTATTCTAGTGTCTGAGCCCGGCCTGTCAAGCGATTCCGGCGATTAAGTTGCCAGACTTCGCCGCCGCGCTCAGAACTCCTCGCGCATCACCGGCCAGGCAGCCCGCAGGTAGACCACCATCGACCACAGGGTGAGCGCTGCCGCCGCGAACAACAGGCCGTAACCCACCTTGTAAACCGGGATGCCGCTGATCGGCAGCTCCCACAGCATCAGGCTGATCGCGATCATCTGGAACGCGGTCTTGACCTTGCCGACCATGCTCACCGCCACCCGCTTGCGCTGCCCGAGTTCGGCCAGCCATTCGCGCAGCGCGGAAATCGTGATCTCGCGACCGATGATGATCGCCACCAGCACGCCCATGACGCTGCGCGGATCGTCCCTGAGCAGCATCACCAGCGCCACCGCGACCAGCAACTTGTCGGCCACCGGATCGAGAAAGGCCCCGAAGTTGGACGTCTGGTTCCAGCGCCGGGCCAGCCAGCCATCGAACCAGTCGGTGATCGCAGCGGCGATGAACAGCAGGGCCGCCGCCTGCCGGGCGTGCTGCCAGTCGATGTAAAACAGGATCAGCACCACCGGAATGACCGCGACGCGGCCCAGGGTGAGTGCTGTGGGGAGGTTAATCCGCATGTCTTGAAGCTGTTTCCGGTTGTTGGTTGGTAGTTTCCAGAGAAACCAGCGCGATGTCCTGCTTTTTCTTCTCTGGCAACTGGAAACCAGCAACTGGAAACCGCGTCTCAGTGGAAGTGCGCGTAGATGCGCTCGGCCAGCCGCCGGTTGATGCCATCGACCTTGGCCAGCTCGTCGATGCCAGCGCGCTTGATCTGGCCGAGCCCGCCCAGCGCATTGAGCAGCGCGCGGCGGCGCGTCGGCCCCAGGCCTTCGATGGCTTCCAGCCCCGAGGTCACCCGCGCCTTGTCGCGGCGGGCACGGTGACCGGTGATCGCGAAACGATGCGCCTCGTCGCGAATGCGCTGGATCAGATGCAACGCTGGCGAATCCGGCGGCAGCATGATCGGCTGATCGCGCTCGGGCAGGATCAGTTGCTCCAGCCCCGGCTTGCGAGTCGGACCCTTGGCGATGGCGACGATGCGCACGCCGTCGAAATCCAGTTCGGCGAGCGCTGCGACCGCAGACGCCAGCTGCCCCGCCCCGCCGTCGATGAACAGCACGTCGGGCACCTGCACTTCGCCCGCCTTCACGCGCGCGAAACGCCGCGACACCGCCTGCTTGATCGCCGCGTAATCGTCACCGGGGGTGATGCCTTCGATGTTGAACTTGCGGTAGGCGATCTTCAGCGGCCCTTCCTCGTTGAACACCACGCAGGACGCCACCGGCAGCTCGCCCATCGAATGGCTGATGTCGAAACATTCGAGCCGCTTCGGCGGCGCATCCAGCTCCAGCGCCTGCTGCAATTCGATCAGCCGCTTGTCCATGCTCGCGGCCTCGACCAGCTTGGTCGACAGCGCCTGGTTGGCGGTATTGATCGCCATTTCCATCAACCGCTGCTTGGGCCCGCGCTGCGGCTCGTTGATCTTGACCTTGCGGCCGGCGGTCGCCGCCAGTGTCGCCTCGATCCATTCGAGATCGTCCGGCTGGTGGCTGATCAGCACTTCCGGCGGCACCGGCCGGCTCAGGTAGTACTGGGCGAGGAAGGCGCCGAGCAGCTCGGGAATCTCGATGCCGTGCGGATGCTTGGGGAAAAAGCTGCCGTGGCCGAGATTCAGGCCATCGCGCACCGAGGTGACGACGATGCAGCTCGCCGACGGATGCTGGGCCACGGCGATCACATCGATCTCGTCGGCACCGCCGGTGATCGCGCGGTTCTCGCGGACGCGGGCAAGGGCGGCGATCTGATCGCGCAGCTTGGCCGCGCGCTCGAATTCCAGAGCTTCGGCGGCGGCTTCCATCTCGGTGCCGATTTCCTTGGCCAGCTCGTCGCCGCGGCCTTCGAGCAGGCGCACGGCACGGCCGACATCGACCGCGTAGTCGGCCGGGGAAATCATCTGCACGCAGGGGGCCGAGCAGCGGCGAATCTGGTGTTGCAGGCAGGGTCGACGACGGTTGCTGAAGAAGGTGTCGTTGCAGGGCCGAAGCTTGAACAGCTTCTGCAGCGTGTACAGCGTCTCGCGCACGGCGGTGGCACTCGGGAACGGCCCGAAGTAGCGCGCCTCGTTGTCCTTGCCGCCGCGATGAAAGCCGATGCGGGGGTAGTCATGCCCGTTCGTAATCTTCACGTACGGGTAGCTCTTGTCATCCCGCAAGCTGACGTTGTAGCGCGGGTTCTGCTCCTTGATGAGGGTGGCTTCAAGCAGCAGCGCTTCGTCTTCGGTGTGTGTCAGCGACACCGCGATGCGCGCGATCTGGTCGACCATCGACTCGATGCGCGGATTGCCGCTGGCCCGCAGGAAGTAGCTGCCGACGCGCTTCCTGAGATTGCGCGCCTTGCCGACGTAAAGCAGCTCGTCGCCCGCGTCGTACATGCGGTAGACGCCGGGCGAGCTGGTCAGCTGCGACAGGAAAGCCTTGGAATCGAAAACCGGTGCCGGATCGCTCATCGCGCGAAGGATACCGGTGCTACCGGCACGGCGACACGCCGGACGGCGTCAATGCCGTCCGGCGTTGCAGAATCAGCTTGCGGGGGCTGCTTCCGGTGCGGTTTCCGGGGCTGCCGCCGGTTCTTCGGCAGGCAGCACGTCGTCGAGCGTGGGCTCTGGTTCTGCGGGAGTCACCGGCGGCAGGCGCTCTGCGTACGTCTTGAGTTTGGCAAGGCCTTTTTCGTAGTCGGCCTCCACTTCCTTGTTCATCATCAGGCCGACATACCGGATCATCGGATCGCTGCCGAGGTCGGCGTCCATCGACCAGGTCACCACGCTGCCATCGTCCTTGGGCTCGATTGTGAACATGATGGTTGCAGGATGCCCAAAGCCCTCGAAATCGAGTTTGAGCGTCACCGACCGGTCGGGGACAAATGCGACGATTTCCTGGACCCCCATCCCGACCTCGGCATTGCCACGCCAGGCGTAACGCGCGCCGATGCCGACGGCCGGCCCCCCAATTTCGACCTTCATGTCCGGGTCCAGACCCGCCCACGGCGACCATTGGTCGAATTTGCCGAAACCGTTGAGAACCGCGTGCAGGGTCGCCGGTGAGGCGGCAATGAACTCGCTCCGCTCGACGTGCACCTTGCTAGGCAGCAGAAATGCGATCCCGATCAGCCCCACGATCAACACGGCGACAAACACGACCACGCGAATCAGCAAACGCATTGCGGTTCTCCTCCTCATTGCGCACGGGGCTCTGGTGGCCCGATCGGGCGCTGGCTGCGCCTCGGGCGACTATACGATGCCGTAGCCGGGCACCGTTAGGCGGCGGCCACAAAAAAGCCCGGCGCAAGGCCGGGCCTCTTGTTCTGCCAAGCGTGCTGCTTAGTGGAACTGTTCTTCTTCAGTCGAGCCGGTAAGGGCCTTGACCGACGAGGTGCCGCCCTGGATCACGGTGGTCACGTCGTCGAAGTAGCCGGTGCCGACTTCCTGCTGATGCGACACGAAGGTGTAGCCCTGCTCGCGCGCGGCGAATTCCGGCTCCTGCACCATGTTCACGTAGTGCTTCATGCCCTCGCCCTTGGCGTAGGCCTGGGCGAACTGGAAGGTGTTGTACCAGTTGATGTGGATGCCAGCCAGGGTTATGAACTGGTACTTGTAGCCGAGGTCCGACAGGTCCTGCTGGAACTTGGCGATCTGCTTGTCGTCCAGATTCTTCTTCCAGTTGAACGATGGCGAGCAGTTGTACGACAGCAGCTTGCCCGGGCAGGCAGCGTGCACGGCCTGCGCGAATTCGCGGGCGAAGCCGATGTCCGGCACGCCGGTTTCGCACCAGACCAGATCGGCGTACGGCGCGTAGGCAACACCACGCGAGATGGCCTGTTCCAGACCGTTCTTGACGCGGTAGAAGCCTTCCTGCGTGCGCTCGCCGGTGAGGAACGGCTTGTCGTTGGCGTCGTAATCGGAGGTGATCAGGTTGGCGGCTTCGGCATCGGTACGGGCCAGCACGATGGTCGGCACGCCCAGCACGTCAGCGGCGAAGCGCGCGGCGATCAGCTTCTCGACGGCTTCACGGGTCGGCACCAGCACCTTGCCGCCCATGTGGCCGCACTTCTTGGCAGCGGCGAGCTGATCTTCGAAGTGAACGCCGGCAGCGCCGGAAACGATCATGTTCTTCATCAGTTCGAAGGCGTTCAGCACGCCACCGAAACCGGCTTCCGCGTCAGCAACGACCGGCAGGAAGTAGTCGATGAAGCCCTTGTCGTTCGGGCCGATGCCACGCGACCACTGGATTTCATCGGCGCGGGTGAAGGTGTTGTTGATGCGGCGAACCATGGTCGGCACGGAGTCGTACGCATACAGCGACTGGTCCGGGTACATGGTTTCGCTGGTGTTGCCGTCGGCGGCAACCTGCCAGCCGGACAGATACACGGCTTCGAGGCCGGCCTTCGCCTGCTGCATGGCCTGACCGGCGGTGATCGCGCCGAAGGCGTTGACATAGCCCTTCTTGGCCTCGCCATTGACGAGCTTCCACAGCTTTTCGGCACCGCGCTTGGCCAGCGTGTGGTCGATGGCAACGCTGCCGCGCAGGCGGACTACGTCAGCAGCGGAGTACCCGCGCTTGACCAGCTTCCAGCGGGGGTTGGTCGCCCAATCGTGCTCAAGGGCCTTGATCTGGTCTTCACGGCTCGTCATTGCTGCTTTTCCTCTGGGGGTCAATAAACGTGAGGCGAAAGGCGTGAGGCGTGAGGCGAAGAAACGGAGGCATTCACGCCTCACGCCTCACGCCCAACACCTCACGGAGAATCAGTCGAGATAGTCGTAGCTGGCCAGGGTCAGGAAGTCCGCGCACTTATCGGCAGTGGACATGCGCGCCATGATGCCGGCGGCTTCCGCGAAACGGCCCTGGTAGAAGCGCTCGTCGCCGAGTTGCGCCTTGTAGGCCGCCACTTCCTCGTCGAGGATCTTCAGCACCAATTCCTTGGTGACCTTGCGGCCGTCAGCCATCGTCGCGCCGTACTTCAGCCACTGCCAGACCTGGGTGCGGGAGATTTCGGCGGTGGCCGCGTCTTCCATCAGGTTGTGCAGCGGCACGCAGCCGATGCCGCGAATCCAGGCTTCGACATAGCCGATGCCGACATTGATGTTGTTGCGCAGGCCGCCTTCGGTGATCGCGCCTTCCGGCTGCTTGAGCAGATCGGCAGCCTTGATCTTGTAGTTGAACTGCTTGGCAAGCTGATTCGGCTCCGGCATGTGTTCGTCGAACACCGCCATCGCGACCGGCACGAGGCCCGGATGCGCGACCCAGGTGCCGTCGTGGCCGTTCTTCACTTCGCGCAGCTTGTCGGCGCGAACCTTGGCGAACACTTCCTCGTTCTTCGCCTTGTCCTTGGTCGGGATGAAAGCGGCCATGCCGCCCATCGCGAAGGCGCCGCGCTTGTGCGTGGTCTCGCACAGCAGCTTCGAGTAGCTGTCGAGGAAATGGCGATCCATGCCGACCGTGTGACGGTCCGGCACCATCCAGTCGCCGTGCGCGTTGAGCGTCTTGATGCAGCTGAAGATGTAGTCCCAGCGGCCGCAGTTCAGCGCCACGATGTGATCGCGCAGCTCATAGAGAATCTCGTCCATCTCGAACGCGGCCCACAGCGTTTCGATCAGCACGGTGACCTTGATGGTCTTCTTCGGAATGCCGAGCGCCTTCTGGGCGTCGACGAACACCGAGTTCCACAGCCGCGCTTCGAGATGCGACTGCATCTTCGGAAGGTAAAAGTACGGGCCCGAGCCCTTCTTCAGCAGGGTTTCGGCGTTGTGGAAGAAGTACAGGCCGAAATCGACGATGCCGCCGGGAGCCGGTTCGCCATCGACGAGGAAATGCTTTTCATCGAGATGCCAGCCGCGCGGACGCACGATCAGCACGGCGACTTCCTTGTTCAGCTTGTATTCCTTGCCTTCCGGCGAGGTGTAGCTGATGGTACGGTTGACCGCATCGCGCAGGTTGATCTGGCCCTCACACATCAGGTCCCAGGTCGGCGACGCCGAATCCTCGAAGTCGGCCATGAAGCACTTCGCACCGGCGTTCAGAGCATTGATGACCATCTTGCGGTCGACCGGACCGGTGATCTCGACCCGGCGATCCTGGAGATCGGCCGGGATGCCGGCGATCTGCCAGTCGCCATTGCGGATGTCCTTGGTCTCGGCGAGGAACTTCGGCAGCTTGCCGGCGTCGATCGCGACTTGGCGTTCCTTGCGCAGCTCCAGCAATTCATTGCGGCGCTTGCGGTGCTTGCGCACCAGCTTGGCGACGAACTCCACAGCCGCCGGAGTCAGGATCTTCTTGTAAGCAGGGCGCATGTCGCCCGTGATTTCAACGCCTTCCACAACGCTCATCCGTAACTCCGTTCAGGCGGGCCTGCCTGTTCCAAGGATGTCCGCAACCGAACCAGGCCGCGAAGGTCGCGCATTCTAGCGAACGGGGGGTTTCGCCGCAATGCAACAAATGCGGGACATTCCATACCATCTTCGGGACGGTGCCCGAGACACCGGCCTTTCGTCAGACTTCCACGCCGACGCAGGCACAGCGCTCAAACCTCGAACGCCTGTCGAGGGCTTCCGGGAGCCGCGCTGCCACGATTGCTTGATCAGTCGGCCGCCCCTCGGCCTGAATCTCCAGAGAACACGGCGAAATCGGCATTCGGCCTGGAATTGGGTCAGTTTTGTGACAGTAAAATGACAGAAACCCCGCATGCGATACGTCGAACATTGCTTTGGAAGCCCTGTTGCAGAGAGCGGAAAGCATCGTCGTCAGAATTGTAAAAATAATATAAATCAATTATTTGAAGGATTTCATGAAGACACTCATAACGATGCTTCCGGGCTTTTCTGTCATTCCCTGGGCGCATTAGAAAATTCCATCTAAATTCACGAATCCGTCATATCCCGCCGGTACCGTTCGCCGGTCTCTGGAGCCTCTTGCTCCGGGTGCCGTTCAACTACCGGGGAATTCCACTCATGACGCGTGCTCGTCTTGCCACGTCACTGCTTGCCATTGCTGTTGTCAGTCAGGTTGATGCCGCCCAGGTCGCACCTGGCGAGGTGTCGATCGCGGTGATCCGCAATTCAGAGGCGGTTGCCGGATTGAATGTGGTGGTCGACGGCAAGCCGGTCGGGGTGACCGATGCGAACGGTCGTCTCAATTTCATGGCGGTTGGCGGTCTGCACCGCGTGGTGCTGAATCGCGGCGACAAGGCGGTGGCCTTCAGCGAGTTCCGTCTGGGCGATGCCGATGCCGCCGAAATCGCGGTGACCTTGCCGGCGGATGTCGGCGACGCGAAGGTCGAGCGCGACATCTTTGATACCCGCGCTGCCGCTCTGGCCGAAATCAAGGGCACGGTCGCCGATACGGCGGGCCGGCCGCTCGCGGGCGTGAGTGTTTCCGCTGCCGGTACGTCGGCATCCACCGCCACCGACGCCAGCGGTGCCTTCAATCTGCGCGTGCCGCGCGGCGAATACACGGTGAAAGTGGCACCCACCGGCGGCACGGCGCAGGACATCACCGGCGTGCGCGCTTCGCCGCTGCTGGGCGGCCCGCTGGCGGTGAGCATTGCCGCTGCCGCTGCGCCGGAAACGACCACGGCCGGCACCAAGGCGGGCGGCGCTGCGGCACTCGGCACGGTTACCGTGAAAGGCGTGGTCAAGCGGCAGTCGACGGTCACCAAGGAGCGTGTTGCGACCTCGGTCATCGACTCGATTTCGCAGGAAGAAATCGCCGCTGCCGGTGACTCCAACGCCGGAGAAGCGATCCGCCGCGTGACCGGTGTCAGCGTGCAGAACAATGTGGTGGTGGTGCGTGGCCTGGGCGATCGTTATTCGACGACCCTGGTCAACGGCGCGGAAATTCCGAGCTTCAATCCCAGCCGCCGCGTGGTGGCTGTCGATGCCTTCCCGAGCGAATTCCTCGGTGGGCTGACGGTGCAGAAAACCTATTCCGCCGATCTGCCGGGCGAGTTCTCGGGCGGTGTGGCGCTGATCGAAACCCGGCCGACGCCGGATTTCCAGACGGCCTCGATCCGCGTCAACGCGGGCGGCAACACCCAGACCACCCTGGCACCGGTACTTACCTATCAGGGTTCGGATTTCGATTATCTGGGTGCCGATGGCGGTCAACGTGATCTGCCGGCTGCCTATCGCGATGCCACCAACAACGGTGCCAACGGCTTGAACGGCGCGACGCCTGCCGATCGCCTGAGCCTGTTGCAGTCGCTGCCGAATCTGTTCGACTTGCAGCGCATCGACAAGGCACCGGCCGATTTCGGCGGCAGCTTGACCTACGGCAACGTCTTCAAGCTGGGTGGCACCCAGAAGTTCGGCTTCCAGCTCACCGGCCTGTACGACACCAACTTCCGCTTCCGCCGCGAGCAGCGCGGCTCGTTCACGGCCGGCGGTGGTGGCGGTCAGGACGTGTCGCGTCAGGATGTCGAGGAACTTCAGCGTTCCGAGCAGACCTTCGAGACCGGCGGCACCTTGGGCCTGGGGTACGAATACTCGAAGCAGCACAAGGTCGATTTCGTCACCCTGCTGTCGCGTCAGACCCAGAAAGGTGCGTTCTTCGGCCGCGCGGTGGCCAGCGATGCCGGTTTTTCGACCGATCAGGAGCGCATCACGCTCGATTACGTCGAAGGCCAGTTGCTGACCAACCAGTTGACCGGCAAGCACAATCTTGTCGATGTCGGCGGGCTGAAAGTGAAATGGCAGGCCGGTTATTCGATCGCCGATCGCGATGTGCTGGATCGCCGCACCTACGGCCGCTTCCGCGCTGTGGGCACCGACGAGCCCTTCCTGATCGGCTTCGGCCAGTCCGGTGAAGCCTCGGAACCGCGCCGCACCTGGGAATTCCTGCAGGACAAGACGCTGGATCTCGGTGTTGACCTGAGCCTGCCGTTCGAGTTTTCCGACGACCTGCGCGGCGATCTCAAGTGGGGCGTGCGCGGCACCCGTCGCGACCGCGATTTTGAATCGGTGCGCTTCGCCTACTCCTCGCCAGCCACCCAGCGCAGCGAGCTGTTCCGCACCCTGCAATTCGTGCCGTCCCTCGAAAACGTGCTGACGCCGACCTTCTTCGGCCCCGGCGGCTTCGATCTGACCGATCTCAACGTGTCGATTCGCGGCGGCGGCAACGCCAACGTCTACGACGGCTCGCAGGACATCAACGCGTTCTATGTGCTGTCCGACGTGTTTGTCGGCGACCAGTTCGAGATTCAGGCCGGTGCCCGCATCGAAAACTCGACGATCGCCGTGGAAACCGGCGATCCGGCCGGTGGCGCCACGGTGAACTCGCGTCTGGCCGACAGCGACATCCTGCCCAGCCTGAACGCGACCTGGTTCATCAGCCGCCAGACGCAGGTGCGCCTCGGTCTGTCGCAATCGCTGAATCGTCCGCAGTTCCGCGAACTGGCGGAAGTGGATTTCCTTGATCCGGAAACGCGCTTTCTGACCGTCGGCAACTCGCAGCTCGTCAGCGCCAAGCTCACCAATTACGACCTGCGCTTCGAACAGTACTGGAGCAATACCAAGGCGGCGTCGATCGGCGTGTTCTACAAGGACATCAGGGACCCGATCGAATTCAACATCGACGCTTCCTCGGGCAACCAGGTGGTGCGCTCGTTCCAGAACGCCAACAGCGCCAAGGATTACGGCATCGAACTCGATGCCCGCTACGACCTCGGCATCCTCAAAGGCATCACGCCGCTGCTGCAATTCGCCTATGTGGCCGGCAATTTCTCGCGCATCGAATCGGAAGTGAGCCTCCCGAACGGCGGCAAGCGCCAGTTGCAAGGCCAGTCGAACTATCTGGTCAATGCAACGCTCGGCTACTCCAATCCGGCCAGCCGTACCGACGCCACCCTGCTGTTCAACATCTTTGGCGATCGCCTGGCGGAAGTCGGCATCAACGACCTGCCGAACTCCACTGAAAAATCCTACCCGGTGCTGGATTTCAACATCCGCCAGGGCATCGGCCAGCACTGGCAGGTGGGCATCAAGGCCCGAAACATCCTCAATCCGCGCATCAACATCGAGCAGGGCCAGTTCAACGGTCAGGCCGCGTTGCAGCGCAGCTACAAGCTCGGCCGGTCGGGTCAGATCAGCCTGCAGTACCAGTTCTGAGTTGAAGAGAGCGTCGCCGGTTCTCTTCGGCGGCCGCAGCAGCCAGCAGCCTTGCGACTAGAGCAACACCAACCTTTTCGGAGATTAAAGATGCATTTCAAGAAAACCGCCGTCATCGCGGCGACCCTGATCGGCAGCGGATTTCTCGTTGCCTGCGACGGCACCGATCTGAACCCCAACAGCACCATCATCAACATCGGCACCACGGGCGGAACGGGTGGCGGCACGACCGGCGGCGGCACCGGTGGTGGCACCACCGGCGGCACCACCGGCGGCAGCGTTGATCCGAACACGCCGCCTCCGGGCTCGCTGACCGGCACCCTCGGCGCCGGCACCGGCACCACCTTCGCCGGCACCGGCCTCGTCGATCCGTTCTCGATCGCCAGCTACTTCGCGCTGTCGGGCTTCAACAACACGACGGTGGTTGCCGGCCGCATCGACAACACCGGCTACCCGGTCACCGGCACCACCGGCCTGACCGCTGCCTTCGCCGCACCGCTGGTCTGGCCGCCGGCCACCGCCACCGACGCCGTGTCGCTGCCGGTGCCGAGCACCGTGATCAGCACCAACTACATCGGTGCCTTCGACCCGGCCGTGACCCGTCCGAACGCCTGGACCGCCGGCTGGACCGTGAGAGTCAACGGCAACCAGGATGTCTGGCGCTTCTTCGGCGGCACCGCTGGCACGGCGCTGGCCGGCGCTTCGGTGGCCCAGGCCAATGGCACCTGCCCGGCCGGCACCACGCTGGCGGGTGATTTCGTGGCGCTGTTTGGCCCGCTGTCGCGTGACGAAGCCGGCCTGTTCACTGGCACCGCCGCCACCGGCAACTATGACGTCTGCCGCCTGCCGGCCCGCTTCGGCACCGCCGGCACGCTGACCCTGACCAACGACAACGTCTACGAAATCGAAGCCGACACCTTCCCGGGTGCCGTCATCGGCAACGGCGACCTGTCGCGCACCGGTGTCGGCTATGCCGAAACCGCGTCGACCCTGGCCATTCAGCCGGGCACCATCGTCTACGCCTCGGGCCGCTCGGCGCTGGTCATCGGCCGCGGCGCGCAGATCATCGCCAACGGCACTGCTGCGGCACCCATCGTGCTGACCTCGCGCACCCAGCTGGTCAATCGCTTCGACGGCAATGCCGCCACGCCGGTCGATGCACCGGCCGGTGGCTGGGCCGGTCTCGCCCTGCTCGGCCGTGCGCCGGACAGCCAGTGCGCCGGCAACCCGCCGACCAACTTCGACACCTGCGACGTGCTGATCGAAGGCAATGTCGGCCGTTACGGCGGCAATTCGTCGAACGACAGCTCGGGTTCGCTTCGCTACGTGATCGTCCGTTCCACCGGTTCGATCATCGCCGAAGGCAACGAACTTCAGGGCATCACGGCGGGCGGCGTCGGTCGCGGCACCACGATGGACTACGTGCAGGTGCATCGCTCCAACGATGACGGCATCGAGTTCTTCGGCGGCAACGCCTTCGCCACGCACATGGTGTTCACCGGTGCCCAGGACGATTCGATCGACATCGACAACGGCTGGACCGGCGGCATCCAGTTCGCCCTCGTGATTCAGGAAAACGACCTGCCGAACTCCGGTTTCGAGCTTGACGGCCGTTTCGCCCGCACCCCGACGACCTTCCCGCTGTTCGCCAACATCACCGTGCTCGGCCCGTCCGCCCGTCCGCTGCCGGCCGCTGGCGACCGTCTCGGCATGCTGGCGCGTGAAGGCATGCGCTTCTCGTTCAACAACACCATCATCACCGGCGACTTCCCGTTCGGCTGCATCGACATCGACGACAACGACGGCAACGCCACGGTGTCGAACACCTTCGACCGTGCCAACGAAGCCGGCGGTTCGTCGACCACCGGCGGTCCGCACCTGCTGTTCCGCAACATGATTGCGGACTGCACGGCCGTGAACTTCCGCCAGAACGACGAGACCCCGCCGGCTCCGTAAGCGCCTGCTGGAAGAAGTCCCGCTGGATTGAGACGGGGCCGCGCAAGCGGTCCCGTTTTTTGTTGGGCGGCTGCACCAGCGCGAAGTCGGAACTGGCACGTCACGCTTTAGCGTATTACGATTACGTCTTACATTTACTGAGACTGCTGATGCACGCCAATATCGCAGACAGCACCAAGACCCGCACACTTTCCGTCCGTGCTCCGGCCTTGCTGGCCGCCGAAGTCACTGAATTCGCTGGCTTTCTCGGCGTCGATCCGTCCGAGTACATGCGTCGCGCCATCGAGGAAAAGAACGAACGCATGATGGCGGAGCGGATCGTCGCCGCCTCGCGTGCGCTGCGCGCGCAGACCGCAGCCGCAGCCGAATCCCTGGATGGTGCGGTCGCTGACGGCCTGGCCGGTAGCTGATGCCCTTCCTTCGCGGGGAAATCTGGTCAGCCGACCTGGAGCCGCAGACCCACAAGGCCGAGCCGGCCAAACTCCGCCGACCGGTACTGGTCATCCAGACCGACATCCTGAACAAGGACGGCCACGCGACCACGATCGTGATTCCCGGCACCAGCCAGCAGGACGGCATGGCACCGGCGGACCATTTCCCGCTGCGCGTCCGGGTACAGAAAACCGGCGGGCTGGCCCATGACACGGATCTGATGGTGGATCAGGTTCGCGCCATCTCGAACAGGCGCTTCATGGAAAAGCTCTGCGTGGTGACCGAAAACCACCTCAAGCGCGTCGAGCAGGCTTTGCGAATCCTCACCGGCAAGTAAGGCTGGGCTCGCTAAGCCCAGCTTGCAGCACCGCAGGGCGGATAAGCGCAGCGCATCCGCCTTGCGCCGCGTCCGGATGGCGGATGCGCTGCGCTTATCCGCCCTACGCGCGCCGCTGCTTGCGGTTGTAGCGGATCGAACTCCAGATCGACGCGGCGATGAAGGCCACGCCGAGCAGGCCGGTCAGCACTTCCGGCACATGCACCACGGTACCGGCGATCATGATCACGGCGAGCATGCCGATCGCGTAATGGGCTCCGTGCTCCAGGAACACGTACTCGTCGAGCGTGCCCTTGTTGACCAGGTAGACGGTCATCGAACGGACGAACATCGCGCCAATGGCCAGGCCCAGCATGATGATCACCACGTCGCGGGTGATCGCGAAGGCACCGATCACGCCGTCGAAGGAGAACGAGGCATCGAGCACTTCCAGGTACATGAAAGCGGCAAAACCGCTGCGCTTGACGCCATTGGCAGCGGCCTCGCCCGATTCGCCGAACATGCTGCCGAGGGCATCGACGGCGATGTACAGGATCACGCCGGCCAGCCCGGCGACCATCACCCGCTCCTCCAGAATGTCCGGCAGGAACCAGCGAGTGCCGAACAGGGTGACCAGGGACACCAGCACCGCCACGCTTTCGATGCGTCCGAGGCTGGCCAGCCAGCGTTCGCTGCGGCCCAGCCAGTGCAGCTGACGCTTGTCGTTGAACAGGAAGTTCAGGAACACCAGCAGCAGGAACATGCCGCCGAAGGCCGCGATCGCCGGATAGGCATGGGTCAGCACCGCGCTGTATTGGTCGGGATGCTGGAGCGCCATCTCGATGACCGGCATCGGTCCGAGATCGGCCGCCACGGCGACGATGACGATCGGAAACACCAGCCGCATGCCGAATACCGCGATCAGGATGCCGACGGTCAGGAACAGCCGCCGCCAGTAGACGCTCATGTCCTTGAGCACGCCGGCATTGACCACCGCGTTGTCGAAGGACAGCGACACTTCGAGTACCGCCAGCACCGTCGTCAGCCACAGGGCGGGCAGCAGGCCGAGTTCGGTCTGGTAGCCCCAGATACCGGCAACGATCAGGCAAACCGCGCTGATCAGGAAGGAACCGCGGAAATCACGCACTGTGCATCTCGCTGGAGGTGAAGCCGCCGACGCTGGCCACATCACTGTGGCGACGGTTCGTGAACATCAGGAGGGGGCGGCTGCCGAACGGCTGCCTGGAACGGACCGGACCCCGGCCGTTCCGACGACAGGCTTACTTGCCGTGCACCGGCGCATCGGTGACGACGATGCCGTCGACGTCCGCATACAGATACGCGCCCGGCTTGAAACGGACGCCGCCGAAGTCCAGCGTCTTGTCGGCCACCGCCGAATGCAGGCCCTTCTCGCTCTTGCGGGGATGGGTGCCGAGCGCCTTGATGCCGATGTCCTGCTCGGAAAGCTCTTCGGAATCACGGACATAGCCGTAGACGACGATGCCGGCCCAGCCGTTCTTCACACCGAGCACACCGAGATTGCCGCCGACCAGCGCGCAGCGCGGCGAGCCACCGCCGTCAACCACCAGAATCTGGCCCGCGCCCTTGGTTTCCAGCAGCGCCCGGACCTGCGTGTTGTCCTCGAACACCTTCAGGGTCTTGATCGGCCCGTGGAAGCTGAAGCGGCCGCCGAAGTCGTTGAAGATTGGCTCGGCGACCTGGGCGTCCGGATGGGCGTCGGAGATATCGGTGGTGGCGATGGCTTTCGGAGCGGGCATGGTCGTGCGTCTGTGTGTTCGTCGAGTTCAGGAAAAGATCGAGTAGCGGCGCGCGAGTGCGGGAATCAGCAGCGCGTACAGACTCAATCCGATGAAGGCAATCAGCGTCCAGCCCGGCAGGCTGATGCCAAGGAAAGCGGCGTCGATCTTGGCGCAGTTGCCGTCGCCCTTGAGCACCAGGGTGATGACTTCGCCGACCGGCAGCAGGCCCAGCAGGTAGTCGAGCGTCGGTCCGCAGGCCGGTACCTGATCCGGCGGCAGGCCTTGCAGCCAGACGTGACGGCCGGCAATCGCCGCGCCGCCAACAGCCCCGAGCACGGCGATCAGCACCCAGAACCAGCGTCCGCCGGCCTTCGGCGCCAGCGCGGCACCGCCAAGGAAGCCCAGTCCGGCAAAGGCCATCGCCACGCGCTGGAAGATGCACATCGGGCAGGGTTCCAGCCCGAAGCCGTGCTGCAACACCAGCGCGAACAGCAAACCCGCGACGCAGGCTGCAAAGCCGATGAAACTCAGGCTGCGATAGGTCAGACGGGTCATGGCGGCGGAAAGGCAGGAATGAAAGTTTGGGACCGTCTTGCGGCGCGGACGTTCGCGGGTTGACGCAGACGAGATGCCGACAGCAAGGCAAATCGACGCAGGCGGGCCGGATCGAGCCCCGTAAACTTGAAGCTTCGGCATCCCGCCAAACCGCGAGCATTCTAGCCCGATGTCCCTGAGCATCCGCGTCACCCGCCACGGCGGCCCAGAAGTTCTCGAACTCGCCGATGAAACGCTTGCGCCGCCTGCTGCCGGCGAAGTGCGGCTGCGCCAGACGGCGATCGGCCTGAACTTCATCGACACCTACTTCCGTGCCGGCGTCTACAAGTCGCCGTTCCCGCACGGGCTCGGGCAGGAAGCGGCTGGCGTGGTCGAAGCGCTCGGCGAAGGCGTGACCGACTTCGCGATCGGCGACCGCGTCGCCTACGGCACCGGCCCGCTCGGTGCCTATGCCGAGTACCGCAACTTCGCAGCCAGCCGACTGGTCAAGCTGCCGGATTCGGTATCGGATGAGGCCGCCGCCGCGCTGATGCTCAAAGGCATGACCGCGTACTACCTGCTGCACCAGACCCATGCCGTGCAGCCCGGCGAAACCTTGCTGGTGCATGCGGCGGCGGGCGGTGTCGGCTCCGCCCTCGTGCCCTGGGCCAAGCGGCTCGGGGCGCGGGTGATCGGCACCGTCGGTTCGGCAGAAAAAGCTGCTTTGGCGACCGCCGCCGGTTGCGACGACGTGATCCTGTATCGCGAGCAGGATGTGGCGACCGAAGTGCGCCGACTCACCGCTGGGCGCGGCGTCGACGTGGTCTACGACTCGGTGGGCCGCGACACCTTCGCCGGCTCGCTGGATTGTTTAAGGCCGCGCGGGCTGTTCGTGTCCTACGGCAATGCCTCGGGCAAGGCCGCCCCGTTCGAGCCGGTGTTGCTGGCTGAAAAGGGTTCGCTGTTCTTTACTCGCCCGACGCTCGCCCACTACACCGCAACGCGCGCCGAACTCAATGCCGCCGCCAAGGCCGTGTTCGACGCCATCGCCAGCGGCATCATCGAACCGCAGGTTCTTCAGCGCTGGCCGCTGCGCGACGCTGCCGCTGCGCATATCGCGCTGGAATCGCGGCAGACCCGGGGTGCTTCGGTGCTACTGCCGTAAATCACCCCATCCGTGGGGTGAGCAGGCTTCACCTGCCCACGCGGTTCGCCGCCATTGAACGGATGCGAACCGGTGGGCAGGCTTTGCCTTGAGGCTTACTGCGCGATCGGCAGGGCGATGTCGACCACCGGCGCGGCGGTGCGCATCTGACCAAGCGCCGTGGCAACACCGCTGCTCAGGTCCACCGCGTACAACTGCGAGGCACCGGCCGCGTTCGACAGCGAGGCATAGCCGCGATTCGAGACCGTGGCGCCGTCGCGGTCGGTGACCGTGTAGATGTCAAAGCCGATGCGGCCGACGATGTCGGTGACGCCCAGCGCGCCGACCAGCGAGGTGCCGCCCGAGTTCGGCGGAATCTGCACCAGCAGGTTGCCAGCGGCGTTCAGATCGAACAGCACGGTGCCGGTCGAAGCGACGGCGTTGTCGTTGTTGGTGTAAGCGGCCGAAGCGACGCCGGTCACCGTCACCGGCGGCACCGCACCGTTGTTGAGCAGGCCGTCGACGATGGTCACGCCGCCGACATTGACGTTATGGCGCAGGTTCTGGCCGGTATCGCTGACGATGCGCAGGCGATCCGCCGCCGGGTTGAAATCAACGCCGAAACGGCCGCCGTCCAGCGCCAACGCCACGCCGCCGACATTCAACTGGTTGACAAAGGTGGCCGTCGCGTCTTCGGTGCTGATCAGGTACACGCCACCGCCACGGCCGACGGCGTACAGACCGCCGTCCTGCACGCGGAAGTCGATGCCGACGATTTCGCTGTCGGCAGCCAGGGTGCCGGTGATCGTGCCAACGACGCGGCTGGTCAGGCGCGGGGCAGCGGTGGTGAAGCTGATCAGGGTGTTGTCGGCGGTGATGCCGAACACGCGCAGGTTGGCGGTGGAGCTTTGGGCCATCGCGGCCGGCGCGAAGCTAAGGGCGGCAGCGGACGTGACAACGGCAGCAAGAAGGGTCTTCTTGAACATGCGGTGTTTCTCCAGTTTCTGGTTTGAGGGGACGACTGCGACGCCAGCCTGAGCTGACGTTCACATTTACCCCTACGAGCCGGAAATGGAGACGGATGCGATGTTACAAAACCTTCACATCGAAAAGCCCAATTTCATGAATTCATTGCGAAATCGTGACTTCCGGGATCGGGCTCGCGAGGTTCAGGCGTAGCGGTCGACCAGCCCCCGCATCTGCCGGATCGCCGTCGCTGCCGTCGTGCTCGCAGCGCCGATTTCGCGGCCTGCGGCATCGTCGAACCGGCTGTTCGCAGCCGCCTTGTCGCCCCCACCCTGATCGGACCGGGCCTGCTGCTGACCCGGCTGCTGCTGCGTCTGGCTGCCGACCTCGGTCTGCGAGAGTTGCAGGCCTTCGCTGGCCAGCCGTTCGCGTAGCTGCGGCAAGCTGGCTTCGAGCGCGGCGCGGGCACCGGGGTGATCGGCCCCGAACCAGACGGATGCCCCCTGCCCTTCGATGCGGATGCGGATGTCGACGCTGCCCAGCTCGCGCGGATGCAGCTGCATGCGCGCTTCCTGGACGCCGGATTCGGTCAGCCAGCGCAGCCGCTCGCCGAGCCGCAGCGCCGCGTCATGGCCTTGCAGCGACAGCGGCTCGCCAAAGGCATCGGTCTGCTTGACCAAGCTGGCGTTCAACGCGCTGGCGGCTGCGGCATCGCTGATCGTGGCGCTGCCAGCTGTCACCGGCGTGCTGCGATCGGCGCCGGTGACTGGGGCGGTCGGCGAATGGCTGGTGGCCTCCAGCTTGCCGATGGCGGCATCGAGGGCGGCGGTCTGGCTGGCGTCGAGTGTCACTTCGGCACCTGGCAGCAGTTCGATGACCGGCGTGGCGGCATCAGCACCGGAATCAGCGAGACGGTCATCCGGGGATGGCGGCGCTGGCAGTCGAGTCGGCGGCGTGTCGCCAGGACGGCCTTTGAGCGCGCGCAGTTCGTTCAGGCTCAGTGCTGCCGTCGGCAGCAAGGTGCTGCCCTTCACGACCGCGTCGGCCAGTGGATCGGCGGCGACCGCCGCGCCATCGGGCACGGCAGCTGGAGGTGCGCGCAGCGCCAGCAGCCAGGCCGGCAGCTGCGCTGCGGCTTCGGGCGCGTCCTTCGCCTCGGTCGCGGCGGGCTTGTCGGCCGCTTCCTCGCTGGCGGTCTTGGCGGCGGCTGTGTCGGTTGCGGGCTCGGATTCGGCGGCCAGCAGGCTGGCGAACGGCGAGCTATCGCCGTCGTTCGCGGCATTGCTGCGGCTGACGGCGCGCGCGTTGTTCGGGGCGATGGCAGAAATGGCAGCAGCAGTCATGAGTAACGCGCTCCGGCAGCGATATGGCGATTGAGGGCGAATTCGTCGGTTTCCCGCTGGCTGCGGCGATCGTCGATGCGGCGGTCTTCGGCGGCCCCCTGCTCCTGCAACAGCAGGCTGATGCGCAGTTCGCGGCGGGTGCCCATCCAGGCTTCGCGGGCTTGCGCCACCCGGCTCTTCGCGGCTTCGACCGTCTTGGCCTGGGACTGCAAGGCCTCGTCGAGCTTGGCGATGAACTGGCGCTGGTTTTCCAGCAGCATCGGATTGGGTGAAGCGATCGGCCGCGCCTGGTAATCGTCGAGATAACGGCCCAGCTCGCCGTGCAGCGCGGCGGCTTCCGCCATCCGTGCTTCGGCGGCGCGCAGCGCGGTCAGCGCTTCTTCCTCGTTGCGCTCGGCAACGCGGCTCAGCAGATCCAGACGGGCTTTGGACAGGCTCATGAGTCGGTTCGATCCTTACGGGAACAGCGAAGCCAGCGCCTGACGGCTGGCCGGGAACAGCGAGGGTTCGTGCACGTCCTGACGCAGGAAAGCTTCCAGACGCGGCCACATGGCCAGCGCCTGATCGACCTTGGGATCGCTGCCCTGCTTGTAGGCGCCGATGTTGATCAGATCGCGATTGCGCTGGTAGCTGGACACCATCTGCTTGAAGGCGCGCACCCGCTTCTGGTGGTCGAGCGGCGTGACTTCTTGGGCGACGCGCGAGATCGACTGTTCGATGTCGATGGCCGGATAGATGCCGGAATCGGCGATTGCGCGGCTCAGCACGAAGTGACCATCGAGGATGCCGCGCGCGGCGTCGGCGATCGGATCGTTCTGATCGTCGCCCTCTGCCAGAACCGTATAGAACGCGGTGATCGAGCCGCCACCGGGCAGGCCGTTGCCGGCGCGCTCGACCAGCTTCGGCAACTGCGCAAACACGCTCGGCGGATAGCCGCGCGTGGCCGGCGGTTCGCCGACCGCGAGCCCGATCTCGCGCAGCGCCTGCGCGTAGCGGCTCAAGGAATCCATCAGCAGCAGGACGTTCTTGCCCTGATCGCGAAAGGCCTCGGCGATGTTGGTCGCCAGCCAGGCACCGCGAACGCGGGCCAGCGGCGAGCGATCGGCCGGGGTCGCGACGACCACGGCCCGCTTCAGCGCTTCCGGGCCCAGCGCGTTGTCGATGAAATCGCGGACTTCACGGCCGCGTTCGCCGACCAGCCCGACGACGATGACATCGGCCTGCGTATAGCGGGTCATCATGCCGAGGAGGGTCGACTTGCCGACGCCGGTGCCGGCGAACAGGCCCAGACGCTGGCCGCGGCCGACGGTCAGCAGCGCGTTGATCGCGCGCACGCCGACATCGAGCGGTTCCTTGATCGGCGCCCGCGCCAGCGGATTGATCGGCGTGTTGATGGCGGGCTTGCGATCGCAGACCAGATGGCCGAGGCCGTCGAGCGGCTCGCCTTCGGAATCGAGCACGCGGCCGAGCAGGCCATCGCCGACCGGCACCCGCGGCATCCGCTGCATCGGGATCACCCGGGCATTGGGCTTGAGGCCGACCATTTCGCCGGTCGGCATCAGATAGGTGCGATCACCGCTGAAACCGACCACTTCGGCTTCCAGCATGCCGCCATCGGCATTGACCACCCGGCAGCGGCTGCCGATCTGCGATTGCAGGCCGACCGCTTCCAGGGTCAGGCCGACGACGCGCTTCAAGACACCTTCGACGATCACGCTGCGAGCGTTGGCGACGCGATCGGCGGCCGCGCTCAACGTGCGAACCAGACGCAGGTCGCGCGCTTCGGCGAGGCTCACCGGCGGTCTCCGAGCACGGCCTGGGCGACGGCGGCTTCGCGGGTGTCGAGCCGGGCATCGACGCGGGCGGAATCGGTGGCGATCAGCACATCGCCGCGCATCAGTTCCTTGTCGGCGACCAGACGCCAGCCGGCGAAGTCCTCGGGCAGCGTGAGCGTGTCCTTGACCAGCGCGACATCGGCCGGATGCAGGTGGATGCGGGCATCGCGCGCCGGCTGGGCCAGCGCGCTGAGAGATTCCTGGATCACGCCAGCCACCGCTTCCGGCGATTGCAGCAGTGTCGCTTGCGCCAGCCGGCGGCCGACTTCCAGCGCCAGCGCCACGAGGGCACGTTCGACATCGGCATCGAGCGCTTTCAGCGGCTTGGCGGCGTGTTCGAAGATCGTCCGCAAGGCTGCGGCCTGTTCACGGACGCGCGCCGCACCATCGCCATAGCCCTGGGCATTGCCATCGGCATGGCCGCGGGCGTAGCCGTCTTCGTAGGCGGTACGTTCGAGTTCGTCGAAATGTTCCGCCGTATGCGGCGGGATGACTGGCGGGGGCGGCGGCGAGAAATCCGGCAGATCCCAGCGATGCACGGTGCCGACCGTTTCGGCACTCCAGTAGGCGGAGGCGTTGTCGGCCATCAGCGGGCTCCGCCGCTTGCCAGCGCGCGAGCCTTAGACAAAGGACTCTCCCTTGCCGCCCAGCATGATCTCGCCGGATTCGCCAAGACGACGCGCCACGGCCAGGATTTCCTTCTGTGCAGCTTCGACATCGGCCAGACGGACCGGGCCCTTGGCCTCCATGTCCTCGACCATCATGTCAGCGGCGCGCTTGGACATGTTCTTCAGGAACTTGTCGCGAATCTTCGGATCGGCACCCTTCAGCGCCAGGCCAAGCTGGTCGGTCTGGATTTCGCGCAACAGGGTCTGGATGCCGCGATCGTCGACATCGGCGAGGTTGTCGAACACGAACATCAAGTCCTGAATCCGCTGGCCGAGGTCTTCGTCGGTGGCGCTGATGCTGGACGTGATCGCCGACTCCGAAGCCGAATCCATCAGGTTCAGGATCGACGCCGCCACCTTGACGCCGCCGACGCTCGACGATTTCAGATTCGAGCCGCCGGAGAACTGGCGCTCCATGATTTCGTCCAGTTCCTTCAATGCGGCCGGCTGGATGCCGTCGAGCTTGGCGATGCGCATCAAGACATCCGTGCGCATCCGCTCCGGCAGCAGCAGCACCACTTCGGCAGCCTGATCGGGATCGAGATAGGCAAGCACGATGGCGACGATCTGCGGGTGCTCGTTGCGCACCAGATCGGCCACCGCGCGGGTTTCCATCCACTTCAGCGCTTCCAGGCCCTTGGAATTGCGGCCCAGCAGAATGCGATCAATCAGGCCGTTGGCCTTGTCCTCGCCGAGCGCGCCCACCAGCACGCGGCGCACGTAGTCATCGGCGCCGACGCCGAGACTGGTCTGGGTATCGAGTTCCAGCACGAAGTTTTCCAGCACATCGGTGGCGCGTTCGCGCGAGACATTGGTCAGCGTGGCCATGGCCTGGCCGACCTTCTGCACGTCTTTGGCACCCATGTGCTTCAGCACTTCGGCGGCTTCGGCTTCGCCGAGCGACATCAGCAGGATCGCTGCGCGCTCCGGCCCGGGAATCTCGTGTTTGGCGACAGCACTCATCCTTCGCTCCCGATCCAGTTCTTGACCAATTGCGCCACGCGCTTCGGGTCCTGGGCGACCGCTGCCTTGGCCAGCACCAGCTTCTGCTCGTAGATCTTCGGCACCTCGGGTGCAGGACTTGTGCCCAGGCTCAGGCGGTCTTCACCAACCTGCCCGGACAGCTCGCTACCGGCGATCACCGCACGCCGCTCGGCCATGGTTTCGAGCACGGCATCCACGGTCTGCGGTGCAGCGGCCGGCGACATCAGACTTTTCAGCATCGGCCGCACCACGAGGAGTGCGATCAGCAGCACCACCAGCGCGCCAAGACCCTGACGCGCGTAGTCGCGCATTTCCGGCTGCTGCCAGATCGGCAGCGGCGCGATTTCCGCCATCGCATCGGCGGGCATGAACGCGGCGTTCTGCACGGTCACCGTGTCGCCGCGCTTTTCATCGAAACCAACCGCTTCCTTGACCAGCGCCTGCACCTTGGCCAGTTCTTCGGCGCTGAGTGCTGCCGGCACCATCACGCCCTTGTCGTTGGCCTTCGGCAGGTTGTCGACCAGCACGGCAATCGACAGCCGCCGCACGCTGCCCGGCGAGCGACGGGTATGGCTGACGGTCTTGTCGAGCTCGAAATTGCGCGTGGCGGAGCGCGTTTCGCTGGTCGGCGGTGTCGCGGCAGCAGTGGCTTCAGCACCCGCGACCGGCGCGCCATTGACGGTGTTCAGCGGCACGGCCTGCGCCGGGCTGGGCGGCTGGTTGGAGGTTGCACCGGGAATGCCCTGCGCGCCGTTCGGCGTGCCGCTGCGATTGGCTTCCTCATTGGTCTGCTCGCTGCGGATCGCGGCGGGATTCGGGTTGTAGGCTTCGCGCGCCTCTTCGGTCACGCTGAAATCGAGATCGGCGGCGACCTGGGCACTGACCCGGCCGGCACCCATCATCGGCGCCAGCAACTGCTCGATGCGGCGCACGTAGTCGGCTTCGACGCGGCGCGAAAAACTGAACTGTTCGGAGGAGGCATCGGCATCGCTGTCGGCACCGTCGCGAGTCAACAAATGGCCGTACTGGTCGATCACGGTGACCGCCGACGGCAGCAGATTCGGCACGCTGGAAGCGACCATGTGGACAATGGAGGCCACCTGCCCGGCTTCGAGCTGGCGGCCCGGATGCAGTTCCAGCAGCACCGACGCGCTAGCCTGCTCGCGCGAGCGGGCAAACGCCGACGGCTTCGGCAGCGCCAGATGCACGCGCGCCCCTTTCACCGCCATCAGGCTGCTGATGGTCCGCGACAGCTCGGTTTCCAGCGCCATCTGATAGCGCGCGGTCTCGATGAACTGGCTGGTGCCGAAGCCCTGTTCTTTCTGGATCATCTCCATGCCCACCGACGAGCCCCTCGGCAAGCCTTGCGAGGCCAGGCGCAAACGCGCTTCGTGAACCTTGTCGGCCGGCACGGCGACCATTCCTGTTGCGCCATCGAGCTTGAATTCGATGCCCGAGGCGCGCAGCGCGTCAGCCACTTCCGCGGAATCCTTCTCGCCGAGGTTCGGATAGAGCGGCGCCAGATTCGGCTTCTGCGCCCAGAAGAACAGCGTGATGCCAGCCGCGATCGCCAGCGCCACGCCGGCAATGGCGAGGAGCTGGCGGACGCCGGGAAGGTCCTGGAGCTTGCGGGAGCCGAATCCCGCCGGCACTGCGATATCAGACATGGTCGTTCAGGTCCTGCGGATCACAGCGGCATGTTCATGATGTCCTGGTACGCGGACACCATCCGGTTGCGCACTTCGACCATCGCCTTGAACGACACCTGCGACTTCGAGGTCGCCAGCATCACGCTGGCCAGGTCGGTGTTCGGGTCACCCAACTCGAATTTCTTCTGCAGGTCGCCGGCGCTGTTCTGCGCCTTGGCGACCGAGTCGATCGAGTTCTTCAGCAGTGCGCCGAAGCCATTCGACGGCGTGGTGTCGGCAGCGGGTGCCGCGCCAGCCGGGCGATTGCCAGCTTGGCCTTGCAGCGCGCGAATCTGCGACAGCACGCGGTTGACGTCGATGGAGTTCATGGCCGAATCCGAGGTGTTCGGGAGACGGGGGAGCAAGACCTGTTCCAGTCGGCGAAACGCCTCGAAGCCCGTCAAACCAGCGATTCACGGCGATTCGGCGACGGAATTACGTCACCGCAGCCGTCCGTTCACCGCATTTCCGGGCATCGCCGCCGCCGGTCATTCGGGAGGTCTTGATGATGCGGCACTGCGGCCCCGGTCACTCAGACTGCTTGCATTCCCTCATTCAACGACTCACGAGATTGCCTTGACCGCCATCGACTCCACTGACGACGCTGCCGCGACGCGGCTGCAGATCGCCACGCTCGAAGCCGAGGTCGAACGGCTGCGCCTGGCGCTGTCGGCCGCCGACGTGCAGATCGCCGAATCCGACGTGATCCGCCGCGACAGCCTGCTGCTGCGCGCGTTCATGGATCGCAGCGACACCATCGCCTGGCTCAAGGACGATCGCGGGCGGCTGGTCTGGGCCAATCGCCACTGGTTCGAGCGCTTCGGGCTGCACGAGATCGACACCCTCGACAAGACCGATTTCGAACTGTTCGGTGAAGCCGATGCAAGCCGCGTACGCGCACTGGATCTGGAAATCCTCGGCGGTCACGAACCGCAGCGCAGCATCGAGATCGTGCAGGACGCGCTCGGCGAAGCGCGCTCCTGGCAGGTCACCCGCTTCCCGTTCCACGACAGCCTCGGCAATCGCTACATCGGCAGCATTGCCCATGACGACACCGAACGCGTGCGCGCGCACGAGGACATCCGTCGCCAGTCGATCACCGACAGCCTGACCGGCCTCCTGAACCGGCGCGGCTTCGACACCCTGGCCGGTCCGGAACTGAGCCGCGCCCGGCGGCGCGGGGCGTCCTGCGTGCTGGCCTTCGTCGATCTCGACGGCCTGAAGGGCGTCAACGACCGACTCGGACATGCCTCGGGCGACGCCATCATCGTGCTGGCCGGCATGCTGCTGCGGAAAGCGTTCCGCACCACCGACATCGTCGCCCGCATCGGTGGCGACGAATTCGCCGTGTTCGCCCCCGACACCGGCGGCGAAGTCGACGCGATCCGCCGCCGGCTCAAGTCGGCCGTGGCCGAGCTGTCCGCCAATCCGATCCTCGAAGCCCAGCTCGGCTTCAGCATCGGCCTGCGGCCCTGCCCGCCCGAAGGCCGGGAAACGCTCGACGCGCTGATCGCCGAAGCCGATGGCTTGATGTACCTCGAAAAGCAGGGCAAGCGCGGCTGAGCGTCCGTGGCTTTGTAGGGTGGGCAAGCTTCACCTGCCCACCGACTCGCGGCGCGCGGTGCGAAGCCTGAACCGGGCGAGTCGCGACCTGCCATTGACGTTGCGATGCGGCCAGCGGCTTTGCTGTTTGGCCGCGCGAGATGGCGAGCGGCGGCGATTGCGGCACGGAAAGCGGCGGGTCGTGACCCGCCCTACGAACTCTAATTCGGCGGAACTTGTGCCGGACTTCAACGCCGGATTATCCTGCGCCCGTCCGCGCTGGAAATTCCCCATGAGAATCAATCTCTTGATTCACGACGCCAAGATTATCGTGCAATTAGCGCGGGATTATCGTGTGTTTCGTCCCGATAACGCGGTGCGTTATCCAGCATTTATGCGGCCTAATTGTAGTTGGGTGACATGAAGACATTCGTACTTAAGGATGTGAACAGTGACAGTACATTGCGGCTAACTAATCTTGTTGAAACGCCGAATACAGAAGGACATTTCCGGCTCACGGCATCATTCAGCAGCATGAGCCTTACCGGTGCTTGTGCGGTTGAAGACTATGGTGCAGAGTCATGGGGCGCGTACTTTGAGGATATTTCGCAAAATTTGCATGGCTGGAGCGGCGAGAAGCGTGTTGAGAGCTATCAAGGATTTTTGTCGTTTGTTGCCACCTCTGACAGTCAAGGGCACGTTTTCATTATTGCCACCATTAAAACTGAGCCCACGCCAACTTGGGTGGTTCAAGTTTCCCTGACGCTCGAGTTCGGTCAGTTAGTCGAAGTCGCAAATGAAGCAAGAGCATTTTTCGGTGAGCCTATTCGCGTAATAAGCTGGCGTGCCATGCGAGCTGCCACCCAACCAAGCGTTCAAGCCGACCGGCCATAAGAAGCCATGACCGGCGGCTTAATTTTTGCGTTGGGCGTAAAAGCATGAAGCCTCAATCCAAAGAGTCGCTGCTCGGGCCTGTGGTAGCCGGTGGCGTATTCGGCGCCATCGTCGGGTTCGCGGTATTTGGGTTCACGCTTGAGTACGGTCCGCACACAAACCCTGAGTGGCGTCCGCTTTGGCTGTATGCCATCGGCCAAGCAGTTCTTGCAGGTGGTGCAGTTCTTTGCACTACCGTTTTGCTGCTCGGCTTTCTTCCAATTTGGGTGCGTAGGAAATGAATTAAAAGGGCCAGGTTCAACACTCGAAATCGTCGAGAACTCGCTCGCGTCGTGTTTCCAGCCTGCAACCACGTGGGCAGATGAAACCTGCCCACCCTACCTGTCCGCGATTCAGCTCCGCTCCGGCCGCACATCAAACCGATAGCCGAACCCGTACACCGATCGGATCAGAGCGTAGCCTGGATGAAATCCGAGGAATTAAAAGGGCCAGGTTCAAATTAACAATTACCGCCGAAGTAACGTAGCGTGCGCCCTGCGTACGAAATAGTCGTAGAGACACAGCGCAATGAAGATCGCGCGCAATGCGCACGCCGCGTTACTGATGCATCTCGAGAAACAAGGCAGGCGCGGCTGAGGCTGCCGCCCAATGATCACCCTTCAGAGCCTGCCCCGGCGAAGGCAAGGGGGGGGACGGCGCGGCAGTCGATTGGCAGCAGCGCCGTCGGCCTGAAGCCCCACCCACGGGCCCGCCTGAATGTTCGGATCCTACAGCGAGGCCGACTCCGGATCGCTGCCGTCGTCACGCTGCAAGCCGTACTTGCGCAGCTTTTCGACCAGGGTCGTGCGCCGGGTGTTGAGCAGCTTGGCGGCGTGGGCGACGACGCCCGAGGACTGCGCCAGCGCCTGCTTGATCAGCGCCAGTTCGATGGTTTCGATGTGATCCTTCAGGTTCACGCCATCCGGTGGCAACTGGGTGGCGCTGGCCGGGAAATAGGTTGATGACGCCGAGGCCAGCGGCGGCAGGTTTGACACCGTGGTGAAGCCGCCGGCCGAACCCGGCGAGAACGCCGACGACAATGGTCCGCCGCCGACATTGACGCGGCCGTTGACCGCGATCGGCTCGAATTCCTCGTCGGCAACTGCCGGCACCGACACCGGCTGCGGCGTCGGGACGGGAATCGGGATGTTCTGGCGATAGCGCGCCGGCAGTTCGGCGATGCCGACCATGGCGTGCGGATGCAGCACCGCCAGACGCTCGATCAGGTTGGACAGCTCGCGGACATTGCCCGGCCAGTGGTAGGCGCGCAGCGCGTGTACTGCGTCCGGTGCCAGACGCACGGAGCCGTGACCGTTGCGACGCATGGCGTCGATCAGGTCGTCGATCAGCAGCGGAAGGTCTTCCAGACGCTCGCGCAGCCCGGGCATTTCGATCGGAAACACGTTCAGGCGATAGAAAAGATCCTCGCGGAACGTGCCTTTGACGATGTTCTCTTCGAGATTGCGGTGGGTGGCGGCAATGATCCGCACTTCGCAACGCATGCTGCGATTGGAGCCCACCCGCTCATAGGTGCGTTCCTGCAAGACGCGCAGGATCTTCACCTGCATCGGCAGCGTCATGTCGCCGATTTCATCGAGAAACAGCGTGCCGCCGTCGGCCATCTCGAAGCGGCCCTTGCGCGAGGTGATGGCACCGGTGAAAGCACCCTTTTCGTGGCCGAACAGCTCGGATTCCAGCAGTTCCGATGGAATCGCCCCGCAGTTCACGGCGACGAAGGGCTTGTCCCGGCGATGGGATTGCTCGTGCACGGCGCGCGCCACCACTTCCTTGCCGGTGCCGGATTCGCCAGTCACCAGCACCGTGGTGTCGTGGCCGGCCACCTGTTCGATCATTCGCCGAACCTTGCGGATCGGGGCCGAATTGCCGGTCGGACCGATCAGGCGGTTGGCGGCGGCAGCCTGATCCATGCGCACCAGACCGGCGCGGCGCAGCAGATCGTTCAACTGCGCGTAACGCACCGGCTGTTCCAGCGCGAAGCAGGCGCTGCGATCAAGGCCGAACTGATCGCACAGGCTTTCCTGCCGATGCGGCGACACCAGCAGCGGCGGATGGTGGCGATCCCGCTTCAGCCAGTCGACGAAACGCGCGAGCGCGGTCGGCTCGGCTTCCTGTCCGATGATCACCGCCAGCCATTCCTGCGGCTTGCGTTCGCCCAGCTTGAGCGCGGCCGCCGAGGCCACGCAAACCGGGATGAAGTCGATGAACTGGAGGATCGAGGCCAGCGAAGCAGCACTCTGCTCGTCGCTGTCGATGACCAGCACGCGGGATTCAGCCATGCGGGGCACCCTCCGCGTCAGGAATGTCGCCGAAAGCCATGTTGGCGCGCACGTACTCGGCGATGCGGTGTTCGTAATCGTGCTTGGAAATGAAGCCATCAGCACCCGCCTGGGCGGTGTGCTCGCGGTGTTCGACATCGTCGTAATGGCTGGCGATGAGGATGCGCGGCGGCGCGTCCTGGGCCTTGATCAGCCGGGTCGCCTGCAAGCCGCCCATGCCGGGCATCGACAAATCCATGAGGATGAGGTCGGGGCGCAGTTCTTCGGCCAGACGCACGGCGTCGTAGCCGTCGTGGCCCAGGCCGACGACGTTGATTTCCGGCACGGAGGCCAGCAGATGCCGCGCCAGCACCAGAAAAGCCTCGTTGTCATCGACCAGCAAGGTTCGAACTGTATTCATTGCGTCCCCATCCCTCGACCGCTTGCGCGGCCCCTTGAGCCCGATTCCGAGCATGGTTATCGGCGGCTTTGGATTCAGCTCGCCATTCTTGCCGGAACCCGCTGCGCGAGCAGCTTGCGTTCCTTGGCCGGTGCAATTTTCATCGCCTCGCGGTACTTGGCGATGGTTCTGCGGGCGATCAGCACCCCGCCGCGGGCGAGGATAGCGGCGATTGCGCCATCGCACAGCGGCGCGCTGGCGCGCTCGCCATCGACGATGCGGCGAATCATGGCGCGCACCGCGATGCCCGAGGTATCGCTTTCCGCACCCTGGATCTGGCTGGGGAAAAACGCCTTCATCGGATACACGCCCCAGGGCGTGGCCACGAACTTGTTGGAGGTGACGCGGCAGACGGTCGACTCATGCATGGCGATCGAGTCGGCGACTTCGCGCAAGGTCAGCGGCATCATGCCTTCCTCGCCACGGCGCAGGAAATCGCGCTGCCGTTCAAACACCACGCGGGCCGTCTTGAGCAGGGTTTCGTGGCGCATTTCCAGCCCGCGCACCAGCCAGCGGGCCTGCTGAAGCTGGTCCTTCAGGCCTTTGTGGTTGGCGGCATTGGCGGCCATCATCCGCTCGTACTGGCCGTTGATGCGCAGCTTCGGCAGGTTGGCCGGGTTCAGTTCCACGCGCCAGGCACCGGCGACGCCGCTGACGATCAGATCCGGCACCACGGCCTGGGCCGGTTCGATGCGCGAGGCACCCGGCTTCGGGTCCAGCGTGCGGATCAGGTCCATCGCCGCGATCATTTTCGACTCGGTGGCACCGAGTTCGCTGCGCAGATTGACGAAATCGCGAGCGGCGACCCGGTCCAGATGTTCGGCGACCAGGGTTTCCGCGAGGTTCTTGCCCGGCGTGCCGGCCTTGATCGCGTCGAGCTGCAGCAGCAGGCATTCGCGAAGATTGCGGGCGGCGAAGCCGGTCGGCTCCACGCTCTGCACGGTGGCCAGCGAGGCTTCGAGTTCGGCCATCGACACCTGCCATTCGGCCGGCAGCGTAGCGAGGATTTCGTCGAGCGAGGTTTCCAGATAACCGTTGTCGTCGACCGCCTCGATGATCGCGACGGCCAACTGCCATTCGCGCTTGCTGCTGATCATCAGTTCGAGCTGTTCGAGGGCGGCGACGCGGGCATCTTCGATCGGGGCGGCGGCACGGCGCGCTTCCAGCGGTTCGCCTTCTTCGCCCGGCTCGCCGCCGGACCAGGATTCGGCACTCGACCAGTCGAAGTCGGCATCGACCCGCTCGATGGCGGCCTCATCGCAGCCGGAAACCGGCGCTTCGGTGGAATCGGCGGCCAGTTTGGCGGTGTCCGCCAGCACAGGCGTCGGGGCTTCGGCACCGGCCGACGTGGGGGTAAGGCTTTCATCGCGTTCCAGCAGTACATTGCCTTCGAGTGCGGTCTCGACTTCCTGCTCGAGTTCGATCGCCGAAAGCTGCAAAAGTCGAATCGACTGAAGGAGTTGCGGCGTCATTGCGACGTTCTGCGACATCCCCATCCGCGTCGTTGCTTTCATGTCTGCTCCCCTGGTGCGCTGGCGTGGCGCGTTGTTCGGTAGGAGCATCTTTGATGAATGAACCACTTCTCCCAATCAGTTTTTTCCTGACTTGATGTCAGCAAAAACCTTACAAGTGTCAATTCCCGATCAGCACCTTCGCCACTGGTCCGGGAATTGCCCGCGCCGGTCGAAATGCAAGTTCCGGGCTAGACCGGAACGCGAACTTGGCGCAGAAAAATCGTAGGTCCGGATTCATCCGGACAACCACGCCGACCGCCAATGAAAACGTCCGGATGAATCCGGACCTACTACGAGCGCCGTAGGGTAGGCAGGCAGCATCTGCCCACGCGGTGCGCAACCGTTGAACGTCTGCGAATCGGTGGGCAGATGAAGCCTGCCCACCCTACGGCTCTACGATTCCGCGCCCTCAAGGCCGGTTCGGATGGCATAGCGCATCAAGGCATTGGTGCCGTACAGCCCCAGCGCATCCATCATCCGCGCGCGATGGGTTTCGACGGTCTTGGCGCTGATGCCCATCAGGTTGGCGATTTCCTTGGTCGACTTGCCGCGTGCGATCAGGCTCAAGACCTGCTGCTGACGGCGCGGCAGAGTGACGCTGTCTTCTGCGCGCGCCGATTTGCGTTGTCCGACCACGCTGTGGGCAATGCCGGGGCTCAGATAAATCTGATGCTTCGCCGCCGCTTTCAGCGCCAGTTCCAGTTCCACCGCCTCGCCCTGCTTCGACAGGTAACCGACCGCCCCCGCCTTCAGCGACGCCCGCACCTGCGAGCTTTCACCGCGCGCCGACAGCACCATCGCCGCCGTCGCCGGGTAATGACGGCGTATCTGCTGGATGGCGTCGATGCCGTTCAGGCTCGGCAGTTGCAGTTCCAGCAGCACCAGGTCCGGCGATTGCCGGGCCACCAGTTCCAGCAGCTGCTGGCCGTCACCGGTCTCGCCAACCACTTCGGTGCCGGCCAGCGCTTCGCACAGGCGGCGGATGCCGGCGCGGACCAGCGGCTGGGGATCGGCGAGGACGAGGCGCATGGCTCAAGTCTAACCGTAGGTCCGGATTCATCCGGACAACCACGCCGACCGCCAATGAAAACGTCCGGATGAATCCGGACCTACGCAGGGTTCAGACTCCCCCGCTGCGCCGCGTCCCGGCAATCGCCCGGCGATGACGCAGGAAGACATGCCGTTCGAGCGCGGTTTGCAGGGCGTCGCTGAACGGGGCGAAGCGGGCGTGGCGTTCCTCGCCGTCGATATGGCTGATGCGGGCAGGCCAGACGAAGCTCTGCGGCACGCTGCGGTGCAGGTTCAGGCTCAGAAAACCGCTGGCACCGAGCGCCTGGCTGCCGGCGAACACCGCGCCCTGCCAGGACAGGCGTACGCGCGCCGGCGGCTGGGTCGCCGACTGCTGGGCGATCAGGAAGCCGAGCAGGTCGATGACCAGATTCAGCTTCTGGTTCAGGCGGCCGATTTCGGCGTCGATGGCACCCGCCTCGTCGTTCACCGTCGGCCCGCGTGTTTCATCGAGCAGCGCCACCGCCGCCAGCACTCGCAGGTTGTCGTCGTTCAACTGCTCGCGGCGCAGGCCGCCGGGCAGCTCGCTCAACGGCGTCCATACCAGCGGCAGCGCCGATTCATAGCTGGGAGCACCGATCAGCGCGGTGGCGGCGACCAGCGACAGCGGATTGACGGTCATTGCAGCGGCCCGGGTGGCGAAGCGACTCCCGAACCCTGCAAGCCGTGGACCGCAGCGGCCGCGTCAAGGGTTTGTCGTCGGCGTGTCGGTGGCGGCAGTCGTCGGCAGCAATGCGCGAACTTCGTCCATGAGCCGGCGCAGGTCCCGGCGCGCCGCCTCGTGGCCCTCGCGCAGCGCCGCCACATCGCCGCCACAGAACGGGCAGCGAGCCTCGCCAGGCCGCAGGAACTGCTCGCAGCCATGACAGAAATCGAGCAACGGCGGACGCTTGCTGCGCGGCACGATACGCACCGCCGCGCGCGCCTTCTGTGGCAGCGGCGAGCCGTCGAGCGCTTCCTCGATCAGCTCGAAACGGCCGGTGGCAAATGACGCAGTGCCGGCCTCGGCAATCTTGACAATGCGCTCGCGCCGCCCTTCCGCTGCCAGACTGAGCACACGGTGGTGGCAATACGGGTTGTTGCCGGGCTTGCCGAGCAGCGAATGCGAGGTCCAGGTGCAGCCGGCGTTGCAGACATCTGCGTAATAGCAGTCGGCGCAGTAACCCCAGAGTTCGTTCGAGGGCCGCAGCGAGCCCGTTTCCGTGGCTTTCTGCCAGATCTCGTCGAGCGACAAATCCCGGACATTGCCGCCCGCGTAGGCGACCGTGGGCAGCGACGGGCAGCCTTTCACGGTGCCGTCAGCCTCCAGACCGATCAGATTGTGGCCGGCCGCACAGCCGCCGAAATGATCACGCTCCTCGATCCGCTCGCTGCGCCAGAGGTACTCGTAAGGTCCGAAATAACCGACGTTGTTGGCCACCGACAGCACCACGCCGGCTTCCCGCGCACGGTGGAACAGTTCTCCCAGCAGGGGCATCAACTCGCCCATCTGCCAGGGCTGGAGCAGCAGTTCGGGATGCTCGACGGCATTGCCCATCGCCACCGTGATTGCCACCAGCCAGTGGCTGATGCCGGTATCGACCAGCAGATCGAGCAATTCCGGCAATTCGGCAATGGTTTCGGGGCCGATGCAGGTGTTGGCACTGGTTTTCAAGCCTTCCGCCCGCGCCCGGCGCAGGGCGTCAATGCCCGCTGCGAACGAGCCTTTCACACCGCGATTGCGATCGTGCAGGCGTTCCAGGCCGTCAATCGACACGCCGATGCCGTGCAGGCCGGCGGCGATCCCCGCTTGCAGTCGTTGATCCGTCAGCGCCCGGGCACCGGTCTGCATCCCGACATACAGGCCATGCCCGACGGCGCGGGCAATGATCTCGGTCCAGTCGCGGCGCAGATAGGCTTCGCCGCCGATCAGGGTCAGCTCGCGTGTACCCAGACGCGCCAGCGAATCGACCACCGCCAGCGCTTCGTCCGTATTCAACTCATCCGGCCGACGCTTGCCGGCGCGGGAGCCGCAATGCGAGCACTTCAGATTGCAGGCGAGTGTCAGTTCCCAGACCACATGGACGGGCACCGATTCCTGGTAATCCCGTTCGTGCCGATCCCGGGGAACCACCCCGGGATCGACGCGCAAGCCAGTGGATTCCACCCTACTTCTTCGGCTTTTCCCGCTTCTTGATTTCTGCTTTCAGGCTTTTCAGCGCGCTGGCCACTTCCGCCTGATCAGCCAGATGCTTGTCGACCGCCGCCGCCAGTGTCTTCATTTCCTCGAGATCACCCTTGGTGATCGCCGCCTGGATCGGGATTCCGTAATAAGCGATGGGTCTTGCCATTCTTCAACTCCTCCAAGTGCACACACACGATCGCGACCGTTGCCGGTCACGACCCAAGGCAGCATGAGATGTCGAAGAAAATGATCAAATCTGAAACGAGCTGATTCAATGATATTTGTCAAGTCCAGAATCCTTCGGTGGAATGGAGTCTGTCGCTGCCAGTCAATGCCGGGTTGACGTTCCCGGCATGGCGTCCCAGCCACTTTTCAGCTCGCGCAGCAGGCTGATCACTTCGTCGATGGCCGCTGTGTCATCAGCCAGATTCGCGGCTGGCAGGCGGCCGAGCATGTAGTCGTAGAGGCGCATCAGGTTGGCTGCCAGCACGCCGCCAGCTTTCAGATCCAGCACCACGCGCAGGTGTTCGATGATCGACATCGCCGAGCCCAGATAATGGTGCTTGGCTTCGCGCTCCTGACGCAGCATCGCGCCACGCGCATGGGCCAGACGTTCGATGGCACCACCCAGCAGCATCTCGATCAGCTTGCGCGGGTCGGTTTCCACCGTCGCGGCAGCAATGCCGGTCTGGCGGTACTGGTTCATTGCCGAATTCATGTAGTGGGCCATGTCGCGCTCCGGTTTTCTGGTCCTGCACTTAACGGCGCGGACAGCGGAATCTTGAACCACGACCATGAAAAAGCCCGCGCGCCGGATCGCGGCGCGCGGGCTCGAAACAAGCGATTACGGTGCCGGGAACAAGCTGCCGTTGACGATCGGGAACGCCGTGGCGTCGTTCAGTTCGTAGTTCGCCGGGTCGGCGACGCGGGTGCCGAACACCGCGATATCGCTGACATCACGCGAACCGTTGTAGCGGACGTTGTCGATGTCGAAGCGGATGAAGCCGCCGGCCGGCATCAGTTCCGGCGGGATTTCGCCCGCCGCGCCACCGAGGTTGATGGCGGCCAGGAAGCGGTCGACGAACACTTCGCCGGCACCCGGATTGCGGATCAGCCCCTGGGCCGCGTAATAGGTTTCGGCGTTCGGGCTGATGCCGCCGCCTTCGCCGACCACGGTGCCGAAATCGGTCAGCAGGGCATCGACGTTGATGGTCACCAGGGTGCCGGCCGGCACCATCGTCGTCGCGGTCCAGGTGAAGCCCGCTTCGTTGATCGGGAAGGCGGCTGCGGCCACGTAATCCTTGTCGAAGAACAGGATTTCGGTGCCCGGGGCCAGATTGCGCAGTGCGGTGAAGGCAACGGCGTCCGGCGCATCGGCATTGGCGGCGACGAAGCGGACCTCGCCCGCCGTCAGCAGCGTGCCGCCGAACAGGCGACCGTTGACCAACAGGAACGCCGCCGCATCGTCGACCGCCCAGTTCGCCGGATTGCGAACCAGCGTGGCAAACGCGGCGAGATCGCTGCGGTTCAGGGCGCCGTTGTAGCGGGCGTTGTCCTGATCGAATCGGATGAAGGCGTTCGCCGCCGTCACTTCCGCCGGAATGTCACCGGCGGCGAGGCCGAGGTTGATCGCGGCCAGGAAGCGGTCGACGGTGATCTCGCCGGTGGCGGCATTGGTGATCGTGCCCTGGAAGGCGTAGTAGGTTTCGGCACCGGTGCTGATGCCGCCGGCCACACCGGCCACGGTGCCGCGATCGGTGCTCAGCGGGTCGGTGGCGATGGTGACGATGGTGCCGGCCGGCACGGCGCTGGTGGCGGTCCAGGTGAACGCGGCTTCGTTGGTCGGGAACCTCGGCGCGCCGACCGTGTAGTCCTTGTCGGTGAACGAGATGGTGGTGCCGGCAATGATGTCGCGCAGGATCACGAAGGCGATGGCGTCCGGCGCGTCACCATTGATGGCGGTGAACAGCACCTCACCGGCGGCCAGTTCGGTCATCGAACCCGGGGCCGGCGGCGGTGCGGCGGTGCCGAACAGGCTGCCTTCGATCAGCGGATAGCCGGCGGCGTCGTTGCGCTCCCAGTTCGCGGGGTCGCGGACCAGGGTGGCGAAAGCGGTGAGGTCGGTCTGGTCCAGGGAGCCGGCGTAGCGGGCGTTGTCTTCGTCGAAGCGGATGAAGGCGTTGGCGTCGCTGATCACGGCCGGAATCTCGCCGGCTGCATCGCCAAGGTTGATCGCCGCCAGGAAGCGGTCGACGGTGATCTGGCCGGTGCCGGCGTCGATGATCTGGCCCTGGAATGCGTAGTAGGTTTCCCCGGTCGTGCTGATGCCGCCTTCGACGCCGGTGGACACGCCGATGTCGGTCAGCAGGCTGCCGACCTGAATGGTGACGATGGTGCCGGCCGGCAGTGCTTCGGCGCTGGTCCAGGTGAACGCGGCTTCGTTGGTCGGGAAGGTTGGCGAGGCCGCGACATAGTCCTTGTCGGTGAACTGCACCTGGGTGCCGGCGGTGACTGCGCGCAGCAGCACGAAGGCGATGGCGTCGGTCTGGTCGCCGTTGATGCCCATGAACAAAAGGTCACCGGCGTTCAGCACTGTCGGCGGCAGGCTGCCGCCCTGACCCGCCGTGGTGAAGTTGAGGGCGGTGGTGCCGATCAGGCCGGCAAATGGGTTGCCGGCCAGATCGTTGATCACGCCGCGCGCGATCTGCACGCTGTACGACGTGCCCGGATTGAGATCGGCACTGGGGTTGATGTCCACGGTGTTGCCGCTGATCGTCACCTGGGTGATGTCGCCAACGGCGAGCGTGCGCACATCGTCCGCTGCGCCCGCGCGGGTGCCGGTGAGGATGATGCTGCCGGTGCCGGCGACCACCGGTTCGTCGAAGCTCAGCAGCACGCGGCTGCCGTTGACGGCGATGGCGTTGTCGGCCGGGGCGGTGGCGGTGAGCATCGGCGGCACGGTTTCCATGCGTGCGGTGAAACCGGTGCTGAGTGCGGCGGACGCGGCACCGCTGGCACCACGCACCAGACCGGCCGGCGCGGTAACCGTGTAGGTGCTGCCCGGAACCAGATTGGTGGCCAGATCAATGCTGACCGTGCGGCCGGAAATGCGGACTTGTTCGGCGTCGGTGAGGGCGACCGTGCGGGTATCGCCCGCGCCGTTGCTGATCGCGAAGCTGCCGGTGCCGGCGCTGATGTTTTCCGTGAAGCTCAGATAGACATTGCTGCCGGTGCCGACCGCGCTGGCGGCGGTGGTTGGCTGGTACACCCAGAGCTGCGGGCGACCGGAACTGCCGCCGAGTTCGTTGACCAGATAAATGACGCCGTTCTCGTCGATGGCGATGCCTTCGTGCTGCGGCGGCAGGCCGACATCGAGCCGGCTGCGAATCACGCCGCTGCGCGTCATCTTGAGAATCGCGCCGTTTTCCTGGCCCAGGATCAGCAGATCGCCGTAATCCGCCGCCGTGCTCGGATAAACGCTGGACAGGGTGGCGACATCGGCCAGATCGCTGAAACCAGTCAGCGCCGGATTGAAGAGATTCACCGAATCAACGATGGTCGGCGAGCCGTTGGACGCCGCGCCGGTCGTGAAATCCACCGTGGTCTGGAAGATGCCGAGCGGGGTGTTTTCCTTGACCAGGATGTAGCCGCCGGTCTGCGGATCGAAAGCCACGCCTTCAAGGCCGATGTTGCCGATGGTGGTACCGAGCTTCACCTGCTGGATCGCACCCGGGGCCAGCGTGGTATCCGGCGCGTAGCCGAACCGGGCGAGCTGGCGATAGCGTTCCTCGGCCACCACGAACTGGCTGCCGCCGACCCAGGTGATGCCTTCCGGGTCATACAGGAAGGTGCCCTGCGGCATCGAGGCATCGGCCGGCAGGGTCATCGAATTGATCAGCACGCCGCTGCGCGACACCTGCACCACGCTGGTGCCGTGATCGGCGATCACGAACAGGCTGCCGGTGTCGCGGTTGTAGGCAACACCCGAGGCTTCTGCGGCCAGGAGATTGGCACCGCTGCCGACCGGCAGGTCGTACTGCGCAATCAGCGTGTAATTGGCGAGGTCCAGCGATTCACCGGGCGCGGTGAAGGCCACCGTCGGTGCCGCCAGCACGGTGGGCGCAGGCGGCGGTGCCGGCGTGGGTGCTGGCGCATCGTCATTGCTGTTGTCGCAGGCCGCGAGGCCCAGCGCCATGAATGCCACGACAACGCTGCCGCCGAACCTGCCTGCCAGACCTTTCATTCCCTGCCCCTCTTTCGTTTGAGGGGCGAAACCTAGGCGGGCCCTGTTTCAGCGGCGTGACGAAGCGGCGAAGGATTGGCGATGAATTCGTGAAAGACCGCCGCGTTTTCAAGACCCGCTCAAAAATGCGACGGAATATTTACAAATCGCCGCTGCAAGGAGGGTGGGCAGGCTTCATCTGCCCACCGATTCGCAACCGTTCGTGCGTTTGCGCCGCGTGGGCGGATGAAGCTCGCCCACCCTACTGGCCGATCAGAGATTGGCCAACTGCTGGCTCAGATAGGTGCTGGTGGTGCCGAGTTTGGACAGCAGGCTGTCGAGTGCCGTGAACTGCGCACGGGTGCGCGCTTCGTAGGCCTGGATGCGGGTGTCGACCGCGATCTGCTGCTTGCCCAGATCCTTGACCCGGGCGTTCAGGCCGTCGGTCCGGGCCTTGATCTGGCCGTCATCGGCGAGCAGGCGTTTGCTCAGCGCTTCGAGCTTTCTGGCGATGCCGTCGTCAGCCGAGAACAGCTTCTGCACCGAGGCGAAATCGCTGGCGATCGCCTTGTTGAACTTGGCGGGATCGGAGATCAGCGTGCCGTCACTGGAAGTGGTGATGCCGAGTGCCGACAGCGTCTTGTAGGCACCGGCCGAATCGGTGGTGCCGCCGATCACGCCGCGCAGCGCCTGGGTGGCCGACAGCACCGTGGAATCGCCGAGCAGGATGCCGGCGGTCTGGGCCACCGGGTCGAATTTGGTCTGGGACGCCACGAACTTGACGACGTTGTTGTAGGCGTTGACGAAGGTCGCCACCGCCTGTTCGGAGGCTTTCTGGTCCAGCGTCACATTGAGCGCCGTGCTGGTGCCCGGCTCGGCCTTGATCAGATTCAGGCTCAGGCCGTCGACCGCCGTGGTCACCGTGTTGCTGCTGCTGGTGGTCTGGAAGCCGTCGACCCGGACCACGGCATCGGCCGCCGGCTGGGACACCGTGGTATTGAACAGCGAGGTCGTCACGGTCACCGCGTTGGCGGTGCCGGTACTGCGGCTGGTCAGCAGCAGGCGCGCGCCGCCGGTGTCGGAGACGATCGCGGCACCGACGCCGCTGTTGTCGCTGGCAGCATTGATCTTGTCGCGCAGGTCGGCCAGCGTGTTGGCACCGTCGGCAAGCGAAACAGTGAAGGCATTGCCGCCGACGGCGACGGTGACATCGCCGTTGCCGACGATCGCGGCACTCGATGCATACAGGTCGCTGGCCCGTTTCGACGCCGCCGCCAGCGACACCACTTCCACCGCGTAATTGCCGGCCACGGCCTTGTTCTCGGCTGTTGCCGTGTAATACGTGCTGTTGACCGGCGTTGCCGTCAGTTTGCCCAAGCCGCTGGCAGTGCCGCCGGTACCCGGCAGCAGGGCTTTCGACGCCGTTTGCAGGCTGGCCAGCAGCGAGCGGAAGTTGCCGAGCGCGGAAACGGTGGTGTTGGCGCGGGTCGTCGCGATCGAAATCCGCTGATCGGCCGGGCCGCGTTCGGCGGCGACCAGTTGCGAAACGATGCTGGCAACGTCGAGTCCTGATCCGATGCCGGCGGAAGAAATGGCAGCCATGAAAGTTCTCCTGTTGAACCGGCGCTCAGGCCAGCCGCTGGATCAAGTTGCCCAGCGCCTGATCGAGCGCCTTCGACACCCGCAGCGCTTCCACCGTCGGCATCTGGCGCAGCACCCTGCCGTCTTCGGCATCGACCACCGACACCACGGTGCGGCCGCTGTCGTCATCCACGCTGAAGCGCAGATCAGTGCGGCTGTCACGGAAGCGCTGGTTGAGATCATCGACTGCCTGGGCGAGCTGCACGGGCTCCGGCGCACGTTCGGTGGCGGCCCGTTCCGGCGGCCTGGCAACCGGGGAAACCGCGACTCCTGCACCGGTATTCGGCACGGCCGCGGAAATGCCAAAACGATCCACGGCCACCGTGGCCTGGATCGCATTGACGGTATTGCTGGTATTCAGGGACATGGGCTGGTCCTCGTTGTAAAGCCCGACACCTGCGATGCATTCCCCGATCAGGTCTGCACCGCAGATGCGGGCCCCGCCCTACTCTTTCGCCGCTTAGCGCAGCAGGCTCAGCACGCTCTGCGGTGCCGAATTGGCCTGCGACAGGATCGCGGTACCCGCCTGCTGAAGGATCTGGCCGCGCGTCAGCGCAGCGGTTTCCTTCGCGAAATCAGCGTCCTGGATGCGGCTGCGCGAAGCCGACAGGTTCTCGGAAGTCGATGCGATGTTCGACACCACCGAGCTGAAGCGATTCTGGATCGCACCCAGCGTGGCACGCGCCGAGTTGACCTGGCCCAGGGCCGAGTCGATCTGCTTGATCGCCAGCGAGGCACCGGCGTAGCTCGACAAGTCCAGCGAGGTCAGGCCGGTGGTGGTCGCGGCGGTGGCATCGCCATCGGTGGCGGTGACATCGAAGCTGGTCAGCGTGCCGTCATCGGTGCCGGTGGCGACGATATCGGCTTCCGAGCTGAGCACGATGCGGTTGGTCGCCGTGTCGTAGGCGGCATTGACGCCGGTGGTGGTCGAGGAATTGTTGATCGCATCCACCACCTGGCCGACGCGCTGCTGGGCGGTGCCGGCGGCACCGATCCCGGCCCCGACATCAGTGCCGTTGATCAGCAGGGCACCGGCACCCACCGCACCGAGGCCGGTGATCGAGGTCACGGCCGAACCCTGACCGGTAGCCGCCGTCACCGAGCCGAGAGCGGCGGTGTTGGCATCGACCAGCGAAGCGATGGTGATGGTTTCGCCGGAATTGGCACCGACCTGGAACACGGCCGAGGTGAAGCTGCCGTCGATCAGGGCAACGCCGTTGAACTTGGTCTGGTTCGACACGCGATCGACTTCCGACAGCAACTGCGCGGCTTCCGTCTGGAGCGCGGCACGGTCGGTGGCGCTGTTCGAGGCATTGGCCGACTGCACCGCCAGTTCACGAACGCGCTGAAGGTTGTTGGTGACTTCGCCGAGGGCGCCTTCCGCCGTCTGGGCGAGCGAGATGCCGTCGTTGGCGTTGCGGGACGCGACATCCAGACCGCGAATCTGCGCCGTGAAGCGCTCCGAAATCGCAAGGCCGGCGGCATCGTCCTTGGCGCTGTTGATGCGCAGGCCCGACGACAGGCGCTGCAGGGAAGTGTTGAGCGTGCTCTGGGACGACGTCAGGTTGCGCTGCGCGTTCAGAGACGCCACGTTGGTGTTGATGATTGCGGCCATGGTCAATTCTCCTAAGTGGGTGGCTCTCGGCAGGCTTCTTGACCGTGTCGAGGATGCTGCGGTACCGCAGTTGTCGTGCTTCGTTCCGGCGGGTGAGCCGTTGAAGGACTTAGCGGTCCGGTCAGGAAAAACTTGATGGCCGTCAGGGGTATGGGGACAGACGGTCGGTCTTGACCGAGCAACGGCGCAAGCCCGAAAACCGTAGGTCCGGATTCATCCGGACACCGCGCCCGCGCAAGACCTCGCCGGCAAAGCGCCGAACAAAAAAATCCCGGAGCCGTTTCCGGCTCCGGGATCGTGCTGCTGTTTGCGTGCTGCGTGCTGCGACTAGCGCATCAGCGCGGGAACAGCGGTTCCAGCAGGCGGCGCGTGGTGATGGTGTAGCTGCCGGACACATCGCCGATGGTCGCGGTGACCGTCGTCGTGGTCCGGAAGGTGTTGGCGGCACGGCCGCGCAGGCGGACCGAGTCGCCGTTCAGCACCTGACCCGGTGCCGAGGTAAAGGCGCTGCCGTTGATGCTGTACTCGCCGCCGACAACGCTGATCGGCGTTGCCACGTTGATGCCGGTGATGGTCACCGGAGCCGAGGTCTGCACCGTGTTGCGCAGCACCGTGTCTGCCGAGCCGAAGCTGAAGGCATTCGGCGTGGTGTCAGCCGCCACCGTGGTGACGCTGAACACCGCACTCACCGTGTCGATGGTCAGGGTCGCGCTGGTGGTGGTCGATGCTGCCAGCGACGACAGCACGCGGACCCGCACCGCATCGCCGTTGTTGACCACGGCTCCAACCAGATTGGTGAAGGCGCCACCGTTGATCGAATACTGACCACCGGTCACGGTGATCGCCGCCGGGGCGTTGATGCCCAGCACGACGATCGAGTTCGACACGATCTGGGTGCCGAACGGCACGTTGATCTGGGCATCGAAGTTGAACTGCAACGGCGTGGTGTCGACGTTCGGGTTGATCGTCACGGTCACCGTTTCGGTGTCGCTGGCACCTTCGTCATCCACCACGGTGAGCAGGAAGCTCACCGTTGCCGGCGACGCCACGAACGGCGCGACGAAAGTGGTGCTGGCGGCATTCGGCGTGGCCAGCGTGGCGGCCGGACCGGCGGTCTGCACCCAGGCGTAGGACACGATGCTGCCGTCGCTGTCGGTGCTGCCGCTGCCGTCCAGCGTCACGGTCTGATCGCTGAGCGCCGGGTTCGGCGTGGCGATGGCAACGGCAACCGGGGCGACATTGGCCGGCAACAGGTAGGACGACAACAGCGGCTCGTGATCGCTGAGCTGCACGGCGTACTCGGCGTTCAGGCGCACCGCTTCGTACTGGGCATCAGCCGCCAGCAGCGACGGCGTGGCCAGGATGTGATCCAGCTCCTGAGCGTTGCCTTCAAAGGTGTAGCTGTAACGCTCGGCCGGATCGGCGATCAGGTCGGTGCCGAGGTTGCGCAGCGAGTTCTGCGTGCCGTCGACACCGGTGCGCAGGATCGCCAGCGGCGGGCTGAAGTCGAAATCGTTCAGATCGCCCAGGACGATGACGCGGGCCGCCGGATCCAGCGACTGGATGTTGCTGACGAAGCTGTTGACCAGCGTGGCCTGCCCGATGCGCTGGGCTTCGCTGTTCAGGATCGGCGGCTGGTTGACCCCCAGCAGCGGCTCGTCGCCACCCTTCGAGTTGAAGTGGTTGTTGACGATGACCAGACGGCGGCCGTTGAAGTCGTACGTCGCGGCCAGCGGCTTGCGGCTGGAGTTGAAGGCCGTGTTGGTCGGCTCGATGCGGCCCGGCGACAGGGTCAGGGCCACGCGGCCGTCGACCAGCACCGGTGCCGTGGCATCCAGCGCACCGCCGGAACCGGCGGTGCCCGGCACGAAACTGACCCGCGCCGGATTGTAGAACTGCACCAGACGGATGTTGCCGCCGGGTTCGCCACCATCCGAGTTGTTGGTCGGATCGACCGTCACGAAGCTGTACTGCGGGCCGCCGGCCGCCACGATGGCGTTGATCAGCAGCTGGATCGACTGGCTGGCCGACACCACACCGTTGTTGGTCGCACCGTTGTTGTCCTGGATTTCGCTCAGGGCCAGGATGTCCGGCGCGCCCAGGGCGTTGACGATCTGCACGCCGAACGCCGTGAACGTGGAATCGCTCGGATCGAGGTTTTCGACGTTGTAGGCACCCACGCTCAGGCGATCACCGCCGAAAGCGATGGTGCGCACGCCAGTCGGCAGCGGATTGGCGGTCAGGGTCGGCGCGGCGGTCAGCAGCACTTCGTAGTTGCCGAACGAGTAGGTGGCAACGCCGGTGACATCACCGAGGTTGTCGCCGGTGTTGATACCCAGCGGCATGACCACGCCGTTCAGGCCGTCGTCGAGCTGGATGCGCTCCGGGTTGTAGTCGACACCGGTGGAACGCTCGACCAGGGTGATGCCGCCGCGGGCATTGGCACCGGTGGCGTTGGCACCGAGATCGCCAACCACCCAGACTTCGCCGAAGCTGTTGCGCGGGCCGGTGGCGCGGGTGCCGTTGATGCGCACCAGCATGCCTTCGAGCGACTCGTGGAAATCGAGGCCGTCCTGTTCCGGATCGAACTGCGTGGTCAGGCTGGTTTCGACGTTGCCGAGCGAGTCGTTGTCGATGATGTCGGCCGGCGGAACGCGACCGCCGTTGCCGAGGATGGTCGGCGAAATGACGGTGTTGACGAACAGCTCGTTGCCCACGTACTGGCTCACCGTCGGCAGGCCGATCTGGGTGATGGTCAGGTTGTCGGCATCGTTGCCCGGACGGAATTCCTGCACGGTGCCGGAAACCAGCACCTGCCCACCGACAGCGGCTGCGGCCGGCGGAGCAGCGCCGGTGAACACGAAGATGCCGTCGGAGGTGGCGTCGATGCCGTCACCGTCGCCGTCCTGCATGTAGAAACCATTCGCGGCGCGGGCGGTGACGACACCCGGGACGTTGGTCACGGTCATGCCGACCATCGGCGAGCGGTGCTGCGCGGCCTGGATCTGGTAGATGCGGGCACCGACGACGGGCGGCGGCGAAGGATCGTTCTCGACGATCGTGGCGGTGACATTGTCCGGCGAGCCGGCCGTGGCGTTGTCGAGGCTGGCGATCGACACGATGACGCTTTCGTTGCCTTCGAAGACGAGATCGTCGATGGCGCTGAGCGTGGTCGAGGCGCTGAGGCTGCCGGCCGGGATGACGAGCACGGTGGCCGAAGACGAGTAATCGGTGCCCAGCGTGGCCATGCCGCCGAAGCTCAAGCTCACCGAGACGTTGGTGGTGTAGGCCGCCGACAGCGTGGCGGTGACCACGGCCGAGCCGCCCAGTTCGCTGAACGCGGTGGTGTCGAGGCTCAGGGCGACGGTCGGCAGATTGCCGCCCGGGCCGCCGACGATGGTCGCGGTGTTGCGCGGCGTGCCGGGGGCAGCCGGGCCGGGGAAATCGACGACGTTGTTGTTGGCGTCCTGCACGACACCGGCAACCAGGCGGCGCAGGAAAGCGGTGTTCGGACCGGTGGCGGCCGGGGTGACGATGCCGGTGCCTTCGTGGCAAGGGCTGACGTTGCCACCCACGGCATCGACGAACGGCGCAGTGGCGACAACCGAATTGCCGGCCACCAGGCGGATACCGGAGAAGCCGGCGGCCGTGAAATCGGTGAAACCGGTCGCGTAGGTGGCGTCAGGCGCAACACCCAGCGAGTAACCGGCCGCAGCCGTGTTCGCGAACAGGTAGTACTGACCGGCGAGCAGGACGGTGCCGGCGGGCACCGTGGTCCGCACCGACGGATTGCCCGGCGTGCCGTTGGCACAGCCTTGCAGGGTCCAGCCGCCGATGGCGATCGGGGACGCGCTGGTGTTGAAGATTTCGACGAACTCGTCATTGCCGCCGGCCGGACCGCGCACGGCGAATTGCGAGATCACCACACCGCTGGCGGCCTGCGCGAACGCCGACCCGGCTGCTGCCATTGCCGTTGCCGCGATCAGGCCCCTGATCAGATTGTTGGACATGCCCACTCCCCAAAAAAATAAGAAAAAATGACTGCTGCGAACGACCGATGATCGCAGCCGCGCATGACCACCACGCGACAGCACTGTCAGACGGTTCACAGGACAACAAGCAAACTCGCGTGTGTCCCGACCGGCGGTCGGCGACTACACTCGGATCATGACCACGATTTCCAAGCTGCTGGCTACCGGAAACCCCGACTTCGACTCCGTTGCGGACGTCGATGTCTGGATCGACAGCGCCGCCTCCAGTCTGCGCGACGAACTGATCGCACTATCGAACCAGAATTCCGGCAGCTTCAACCCCGATGGCGTCAATGCTACGGGTGCGCGGCTGAGTGCGCTCTTGATACCGTTCGCTGCCACTGTCGAAAAAATCACCCTGCCCGACTACGTCAGCACCGGCGACCGCGGCGAACGCGGCAGCCGCCCGCTCGGACAAGCAGTACGGCTGCGCCAGCGTCCGGATGCGCCGCTGCAGATATTTCTCGGCGGCCACCTCGACACCGTGTTCGCAATCCAGCATCCGTTTCAAGAAGCGCGCCATCTTTCCGATGATGTTCTCAACGGCCCCGGCGTCGCCGATCTGAAAGGCGGCTTGCTGGTGATGACGCTGGCGCTCGCCGCGCTGGAACGCAGCCCGCATCGCGACCGCATCGGCTGGGAAGTGCTGATGAATCCGGACGAGGAAATCGGCAGCCAGGCGTCCGCACCGTTGTTGCGCGAAGCCGCCAGCCGCAATCACCTCGGGCTGATCTTCGAGCCAGCCTACCCGGACGGCGGGCTGGCCTCGGCACGCAAGGGCAGCGGCAATTTCGATCTGGTCATCGAAGGCCGCGCCGCCCATGCCGGCCGCAACCCCGAAGACGGCCGCAACGCCATCGCCCTGGCCTCGGAACTGGCGCTGGCCCTGCACCGCCTGAACGGCCAGCGCCCCGGATTGACGCTCAATCTTGGCTACACGCACGGCGGTGGTGCACTGAACATCGTCCCCGACCGCGCCGTGCTCAAGTTCAACGTGCGCACCTCGGTACCGGAAGACGAATGCTGGCTCGAAGAACAGCTCGACCTGCTGCTGACCCGCGCCAACGACCGCGAAGGCTTCAAGCTCAGCCGCTTCGGAGGCTTCACCCGGCCGCCGAAGATCGTCAGCGCCGGCACGGCAAGGCTGCAATCCCTGCTCGGCGACTGCGGCCGCGAACTCGGTCTGGACCTGCAATTCCGCCCGACCGGCGGCTGCTGCGATGGCAACAACCTGGCCGCAGCCGGTCTGGCCAATGTCGACAACCTCGGCGTGGTCGGCGGCGACATCCATTCCGATCGCGAGTGGATGCGCTTTTCCAGCCTCGCCGAGCGCGCCAAGCTGTCGGCGCGGTTGTTGCTCGGGCTGGCTGATGGTTCGCGTAGCTGGGGCTGAGCGGCGGCGGTTCCGACCATCAGCTGGATCGACGGGATCAACCGCAAGGTCGCAGCGCATGTTCATCGCAAGGCACCGCAATTCACTGTCGCGGGCGATGCGCTCACCATCACGGAACCCGGTGGCGAAGCGCGGACCTTGCCACTGGCATTGCTGACCCGCGCCACCTTGCTGCACCGCGATGTCCATTCGCACGATGCCATCCTGATGGCGCTGGCCTTCGCGGATGGCAGCCGCATCGAAATCTTCATGGACGACCCGCAATGGGTGCCGTTGGCCGAAGCGCTCGATCGTGACAGCCAGTTGGTGATGCCCTCGGCGACGTGGCAGGTTCAGGCGATCGCCGACGGACCAGGTGCCGCCCCGATGGAGTTGCTGGGCTAGCGGTCTGCGGAAGCAATCAGGGCGTCGAGTACAACTGTAACTGGATGGTTTCGGCAAAGTTCACCGGCGTCACCAGCCGGCTGTCGTTGCGTTCCCAGACGATGGCGAAGCGTCCGCCGTCGGCGGCGAGGTCGGGCAGTCGCAGGCGGGCGGAAGGCTCGCCCGATACCAGCACTGCCGGTCCCTGTGCGGCACCGTTTGCGCCGTGCAGGCGCAGGAACAGATCGCTGTTGACACCGGTCCAGCTGGTGACGAAGCCGCCGCCGAGTGCGGCCACCGCCGGCACGTCGACGCCCTGCCCGGTGCCACTGACGATCTCGCCACCGACCGGCCGCGCCTGCGCGTCGTAGCGGCGGTTCAAGACCATCGACGGCGTGTTGCCGGCTTCGCCACGCTGCCAGCTGACCACGGCGTCGCCGGCCGGTGACAGCGTCAGCGCCGGCTCCGACAGGCGGCGGATCGGCCCGGCGTTCAAGCCAGGACCGCCGTCGACGGTGCGCAGGATGCCGACCGCCCGGCCCAGCCGGTCGTAGCGCCGGAAGCGGATGAACTGCGGCGCCAGGCTGAAACCGAGGTAGATCGGCGAGGAATAGCCGATCGGCAGCGGAATGCCGATCTGGGTTTCGCCGCGCGACAGCCAGGACAGCGCGAAATCGCCGTCGCTGTCCATGGCCACTGCGACATTGGGAAACAGGTCGCGCTCGCTCACCGCCGTGTCGCCGGGCTGGTGGGCGACCACGATCCGGTCGCCCTGCAATTGATCGTCGGCACCGAGCCGGCGCGCTTCGATCCGCTGGCCGGCGTTGCCGCCGCTCGCCGTCTGGCTGCTGCGTCGCCAGGCGATCACGGCATCGCCATCGTCATCGACCGCCACGGCCGGCGGGCCGAGCAATTCGCCTTCCGCCGCTTCGTCGACGAGCAGGTCGACGCCGATCGGCACGCCGTCGGCACCATAGCGCCGGGCGATGACGCTGCGGCCGCTGTCGGCACTGAATGCCACCAGGAAGCGGCCGGTGTCGTCGACGGCCACGTCGATGCCGCTGACGGCAGCGCTGATCACGAAGCCACCATCGAGCGGGCTGCCGTTTTCGGCGAAGCGGCGGCCGAGCACCGAGCCAGCGAGCCGGTCGGTCCAGACCACGACGAAGCTGCCGTCCGGCGCGCGCGCCACGGCCGGGGCGTTCTGGGTGGTCATGCCGGTTTGCGGAAACACGGCCAGCGGAGGTCCGACCGGATCGGCAGCCATGACCTGCACCGGCATCGCCACTGCCGACAGCAGCGTGATCGCCGCTACCAGGGGCCGCTGACGCCAGATGCGGGGTGCGGCAACGGCCGACGAGAAAACCGCAGGCGGGAACGGTCGAATCATGGCGAAGCCTCCGAGGCGATCAGGTGATTTCAGGTTTGATCGACCTCGGCCACGGGCTGCGTCGATCCTTTGCGCACCCGCTTATAACGCAGCCCGCGCGGGCTTTACCATGATCCGACGCAAGCCGCCGGCCGCAAATTTCAGGCGCACGAACTGCGCCCGGCACCGGGCTTGCAACCCGAAAGCCAGGCCTTTCGAGTCGCGTAAGCTCCACGCCCATGAAGATCATCCGCCCGATCCGCAGCGACGACCTGCCCTCCCTGCTGCACATGGCCGAGACCGCCGGTGCCGGCTTCACATCGCTGCCGCCGGTGCCAGAGTTTCTGGCGGCCAAGATCGCGCTTTCGGAAGCTTCGTTCGCGGCGGAGGTCGATGCGCCCGGCCATCAACGCTACATGTTCGTCATGGAGGAGACCGAGACCGGCGAAATCGGGGCTTGTTGCGCGATCGAAGCGGCCTGCGGGCTGGACGAGGCGTTCTACAACTATCGGGTTGGCCTCGCCGTTCATGCCTCGCGCGAACTGGGCATCTACAACAGTGTGCCGACCCTGTATCTGTCCAATGATCTGACCGGCACCAGCGTGCTCTGCTCGCTATACATGAAGCCCGACTTTCGCGGTGCCGGGGCCGGCAAGCTGCTGTCGAAATGCCGCTTCCTGTTCATGGCCAACCATCCGCAGCGCTTCGCGCAAAAGGTGATCGCGGAGATGCGCGGGGTGTCGGATGAGCAAGGCCACTCGCCGTTCTGGGAAGGGCTGGGCCGGCATTTCTTCACGGTCGATTACGAACGCGCCGAGCACATCGTCGGCACCGGCAACAAGGCCTTCATCGCCGAACTGATGCCGCCGCATCCGATCTACACCGTGCTGCTGCCGGACGCCGCGCGCGCGGTGATGGGCAAGGTCCATCCGCAGACCGCACCGGCGCTGCATCTGCTGGAACAGGAAGGTTTTCGCTATCAGGGCTACATCGACATCTTCGACGGCGGCCCCAGCGTGGAAGCGCCGCTGAACGAAATCCGCAGCATCCGCCGCGCCCAGGTGGTGACCGTGTTCGTCGGCAAGCCTTCGCCGGGCACGCCGTGCATGATCGCCAACACCCAGCTCGGCAATTTCCGCTGCGCCTACGCCGATTTCGCGGTTCGCAACGGCCACATCACCCTGCCGCCGGACATGGCGCGGGCGCTGGATGTCGATGGCGGCGACGAAGTGCGGATCAGTGTGCTGAGCTGATCCGCACGAGGCTTCAAGGCTGCCGGTAGCCGCGCGCGAACAGCCGATCGTTGGCGCGCCAGACCTGGATGTAGCCGCCACTGCCGTCACCGCCGACCGCGGATTCGTCAGCCGCAGGAGCCGTGTCGACGATGGTTGCCGAGCGACTGCCGGTCGCGGCATCGATCAGCAGCGTGTCGACCAAGGCGGCTGCACGCGCGACCGCCAGACGGCCGGACGCCGCGAAATCGACATCGAAGGCACCGGCAGGCTCGATGCCGGGCACGCGCCGTGTCGCGGCCAGCGGCGCACGGTCGATGAACGCGAGGTCGAGCAGGGCATTGCTGTTGCCACCGCCGGATCCCCAGGCCACCGCGGTCGTGCCCTCGGTGTCGACGGCAATCCGCACGGCACCGTAGAGAACTTGAGGATCGCGGTTTTCGGCAACGACGCGCTGCAGGCCGTACGGCAGGCCCGCCACCGTGAATCGAGCCAGGTGCAGGGATTCGACGAAGTTCGCCGTCACTTCGGGGTTGGGCAGGCCGGCAATCACCAGGGTCGACAGGTCGGTATGCCAGACCACCGACGCGGTCCCGTTGCCAGCAATCCCGACATCGACCCGCGACGGGGCCCGACGATCACGCACGGCACCGCCTGCAAACAGGAACAGATCGCTGTAGCGCGCTTCACCCTGCGTCACCGAGCGAACCGTGGCGGTACCGTCCGCGCGCTGCAAGCGCAGCAGGACCGAGCAGCGCGCCGACAGCGCGGTCGAGGACAGCGCGAAGATCGGCAGGAAGCGGACACTGTTGATGACGCGGCAGCGCTGCCAGGCCAGCGCCTGATCGCCATTGGCATTGACGGCGACCGCTGGGAACAGGTCGCGCAGCGGGGCATCGGCAGGTCCGACCGGGTTCATCGCGGCCGGCACCTCGACTTCCGACGCCGGGGCAGTCGGCGTTGCCGTCGCGCTCAAGGGGCGCGTGACGATGGCACCGTTGCCTTCGACCCAGGTCAGCACGAATCCGCCGTCGGGCAAGGCGGCGACATCCGGGGCGCTGCGGCCATTGCTGCTGCCGTCGTCGACGCGCTGGACGCTGCCCAGCGGACTGCCGGCCGCCGTGAACGCGCGCGCCATCACCCGGTTGCCGAAGGTCGATACCTGTTCGAGCCAGACCACCAACGTGGTGCCGTCCGGCTGTCTGGCCACGCTCGGAGATCGGGGACTCACCGCGCTGCCGTCGGTGACCGGGTAGGCAGGCGCGTCGGGCGCAGCCGCGTGCAGCACCGGCGGGAGCAGATAGCAAAGCGACAGCAGAAGGCGGGCAAGGCGCATGGCAGGAAAGTCCGGCGTCAACATTGGCAGATTCTCGATTCGAGACCCGAGGTAAAAAATTCGGGGCGTGGAAGTCAGCCCCGGGCGGCCACTCGCCGCCGGTGAACTAAGCCTCAGACTGTGCCTGCAAGTCGCGGAAGTCGACAACTGGCCGCATCAGCCGTTGGTGTGGCCGTGATCTCCAGCGCTGTCGTCGACCATCGCCTGCCAGGCTCGGCTACGGGTCACCACAGCTTCGGCAAGCTGCCAGCGCGCTGCCAGCCCGAGCCGATCGGCCAGCGCCAGCCCGACATCCGGCCCGAGCACGGTCAGCGCCGTGGCCCAGCCGTCGGCCTCGCGGCACAGCGGGTGGATGACGGTGACGGTGGCCGGGGCATCGAGCAGCGGCGCGCCGGTCCTCGGATCGAGGCTGTGCGCGTAGTGTCGGCCGCCGTGCTCGAAGCGGCGGATCGCGTCGCCAGAGGTGGCGATGCTCAGGCCGTCAAGGGCGATCCGGGTCGGCAGCGCGGCATCGACGCCGGGCGGCGCTTCGATCTCCACCCACCAGGGCATGCCGTCGGGCTTGACGCCCTGCCCGCGCAGTTCGCCGCCGATCTCGACCAGATGGTGGACGATGCCGGCACGTTCAAGCCAGATCGCGACCCGATCGACTGCGTGACCCTTGGCGATCGCGGAGAAATCGAGCTGCACGCCACCGGCCTGCAACAGCCCGCCGGCATCGCGATGCAAGCGCCGCCAGCCGACCCGCGCCTGTGTCGCCGCGATCGCTTCGGCGCTCGGCACGCCGTGACGCGGCCCCGGCGGGCCGAAGCCCCAGAGATCGACCAGCGGGCCGATGGTCGGATCGAGCGCGCCGTCGCTGGCCTCGGCGATGGCCAGCGCTGCATCAAGCACGCGGGCGAAGTCCGGCGGCAGCGGATGGCGGCTGCCGGCCGGTGCGCGGTTGTAGCGGCACAGCGCCGAATGCGGCTGCCAGTGGCTGAGCTGGTCGACGAGATCGGCCAGCACCGCTTCGATGCCGCAGCGGATCGCGCCGAGCTGCTCCGCCGAGCGGGCCACGAACTGCACCGACCAGCCGGTGCCCATGGTGTCGCCGGCCAGATACAGGATCTGCCCGGCGCGCTCCGGTCCAGCATGGGTCGCGGCGCTGAACTGCGCGGGGATCAGGACCTGCGCTGCCGTCATCAGGGCGACAGCACTTCGACGATGCCGGTGTAGCTGGCGCGGCGCACCGTGGCCTGCGGCACGCTGGTCTTGCTGTCCTGAACGCTGGCACCGATCCAGTGCAGGCCGGGTTCGGTCCAGCGCAGGGTGACCTGCCCGGCGGCATCGGTCTTGAAGTGCGCTTCGCCGACAGCGTTGCGGTAGCGGGTGCCGTCGCGGATCACTTCGATGTCGAGATTGGCGGCGGGTGCGCCGTCGAGCAGGAAGCGGAAAGTGGCGTCTTCGCCGACGAACAGATCGGCAATGCCCGATACCGGCACCAGTTCCAGGCCCTTGCCGGTCGGCTTCAGGGCACCGTCGTTGGGCTTGCCGGCGGTGGCAAAAGTTTCCAGCCGGCCCTGCGATTCGCTGACCTTCAGATCACGGGCCTTGGCCGGCACTTCGGCCGCAAAGGTGGCCGCAGTGCCACGCCAGCGCTTGGGCTTGCCGTCCTCATCCCAGCTCGCCATCAGACCGGCGTTGAGCACGGCGATACGGTAGGTGCCGGCCTGCTTGAGCTGGAGGTCGAAGGTCGAGCGCAGCTTGCCGGTGGAGGCGTTCTCGGGGGCCACGGTCGCGCCATCGGGTGCTGTGATCAGCAGATTGTCGAGGCGCATGGCGTTGTGATCGCGCACGAAGGGATCGGTGGAAGCGCCGGCATCGACGGTGATCCATTGATCGACATTGAGCACGGTTTTCGACGGGGCGAGCCAGCCTTTATGGGCCTGCGCCGCAAAAGGCAGCAGGGCGGCGGCGATCAGCAGGATTTTCGGCATCGGAGTCATCGAAGAGGCCTCAGGGTTTGACGGCGACGCGGATCGCGCCGAGTTCGGATTTGCCTTGCGCTTCCAGCGTGGTCGCAGCCTTGGCTGGCCAGTCGAACGCCACATCGATGAGTTCGCGGCCGCCGTCTTCGCGGGCCGCTTCCACCACCAGCTTGTAGCGGCCGGGTGGCAGGCTGGCCAGCGGGCTCTTGTCGCCGAAGTTCTGTTCGTGGGTGCCGACCGGCTTGGTGGCGCTGCTCAGGCCATCGGCCGGCATCGACAGATCGCGTCCGCCGCGACGCCACCATTGGCGCAGATCGGGCAGCCACTTGGTGCCGGATTCGCTGCTGGCCGGCGGCTTGGCTGCACCCGGTGCAGCCGGCGGCGCATTGCGCTTGACCTGGTACCAGACGCTCAGATTGGCCGCGACGCTGCGGTCCTCGCGCTCGACCCAGACCGCGACATACGGGCGGTGGTACTCGGCGACGTCGAGCTGCGGAATCTGCACGCTGAGATCGAGCTGGGCGGCCTGCGCCGGAAGCGCGCCGAGGGCGGCGAGCAGGGGAATCAGATGACGCTTGTTCATGGAATCCTCGTGATCCGTGGATGAAACGAAACCCGTAGGTCGGGTTTCAACCCGACTGCGCCACGGTTGATCGGCAGGCGCACCGTCGGGTTGAAACCCGACCTACAAAAGCAAGGCGTTGCTCAGTGAATGAAAATGATCGCCACCAGCATCGGCACCAGCATCCCGAAACCCACCAGCGGCCAGGTCAGCCGCCGGCCCTTGGAATGCAGGTGCAGCAGCCACAGGCCGGTCAGCGAAAACAGCAGGCAGGCCACCGCGAACACATCCAGAAAAACGCTCCAGGCGAAACCGGCGTGACGGCCCTTGTGCAGGTCGTTCAGATAGCTGATGACGCCGCGATCGGTGGTTTCGCGCTCCACCGTGCCGCTGGCGAGATCGACATTGATCCAGGCATCGCCGCCCGGCCGTGGCAGCGACACGTAAACCTCGTCGGCCGACCATTCGACGGCCTGACCGGCGACGCGGACATCCAGCGTTTCCGCGAGCCAGGCGGCTGCAACATCCGGCATCGCGGCGGCGGCACCGTCATCGACCGCACGCTTCGCGGTGGCTTGCAGTTCCGCCAGCAGCGGCGCCGGCACCACGGCCTGCGTGCGAGCGACGACCGGCTTGGTCGGGATATCGGCAGCGTGATTCAGGGTGATGCCGGTGACCGAGAACAGCAGCATGCCGATCAGGCTGATCGCCGCGGAAATCCAGTGCCAGGTGTGCAACTGCTTGAGCCACCAGGCGCGGCGTTTCTGCTTGGCGCGCGCCGGGTCTTTTGCCTGCGGCGCTGAGGTGACGGCAGCGCTTCTCACGGTGCGGGTGCGCTCCCCACCGGCACCACGTCCGGCAGCGGCGCACCACCCGGATCGGTGACGAAGGCGACCTTGGTGACGCCGGCCTTGGCCGCTTGGCTCATCACGGTGGCGATGATTTCGTAGCGGGCATCGCGGTCGATGCGCAGATGCAGTTCCGGCGTCGGCTGCTTCTGGCCAGCGGCGCGCAGGCGTTCGATGGTCTGCGCTTCATCCACAGCCTCGCCGTTCCAGAAACGCTGGTTGCTGCCGTCGATCGCGAACTGCACGGCGTCGGCCTGCTGGACGTTGCTCGCCGAATCCGCCTTCGGCAGGTCGATCTTCACCGCGTGGGTCAGCAGGGGTGCCGTGATGATGAAGATCACCAGCAGCACCAGCATGATGTCCACCAGCGGAATGACGTTGATTTCCGCCATCGGTGCCGAATTGCGGGCACCGCCGCCAAAGCTGCCGAAGGCCATGTCAGCGCGCTCCGCTGCCGGTCTTCAGCGGCGTGACATTGCCGCCGCTCGCCGCGTCGATCTTGCAGCCGGTGCCGAGGAAGGCGAACAGGTCGTGAGCAAAGGCATCGAGCTGCGCCAGCGTCAGGCGATTGGCGCGGACGATCAGGTTGTAGCCGAGCACCGCCGGAATCGCGACTGCAAGGCCAATCGCGGTCATGATCAGCGCCTCGCCAACCGGGCCGGCGACCTTGTCGAGCGTGCCAGCACCCGACACGCCGATCGCCACCAGCGCGTGGTAGATGCCCCAGACCGTGCCGAGCAGGCCCACGAAGGGTGCCGTGGCACCGACCGAGGCCAGCACCGTCAGGCCCGATTCGAGGCTGGCGGTTTCCTCATCTATCGTCTTGCGCATGGTGCGGGTGACGAAATCGGAGGCCGAGCCGGCTTCGTTCAAGCGATTGATGCCGTGGCGCTCATGATGGCGGCTGGCGGCAATCGCGTGGTGCACCAGATGCGAGAACGGCTCGTCCGGATGCTGTTCCTCGACTCGGGCAGCCACCACGTCCAGCGACGGCGCATTCCAGAAGAAATCGAGGAATTTCTCGCTGCGCCGCTTGGCGCGCGAATAGCTGACCAGCTTGGTGACGATCAGATACCAGCTCGTCGCCGAGGCGAGCGCCATCAGCACAAGGATGAATTTCGCCACGCCGTCGGCCTGGGCGAGAAAGTGGCCGAAGCCGATGCTGCTGCTTGCTGGATCCATTGCCTATCTCTCTGAAACCAATACGAAACTGAAAGCCCTCTCCCCCCGGGAGAGGGTTGGGTGAGGGACTCGGCCCGACCGTTGCGCACTGATCGGACGACGCGCCCTCACCCCGGCCCTCTCCCGGGGGGAGAGGGAGTACAACCGCCTTCCAAAGCCGATGCTGCTGCTTGCTGGATCCATTGCCTATCTCTCTGAAACCAATACGAAACTGAAAGCCCTCTCCCCCTGGGAGAGGGTTGGGTGAGGGACTCGGCCCGACCGTTGCGCACTGATCAGACGACGCGCCCTCACCCCGACCCTCTCCCGGGGGGAGAGGGAGAACAACCGCCTTCCAAAGCCGATGCTGCTGCTTGCTGGATCCATTGCCTATCTCTCTGAAACCAATACGAAACTGAAAGCCCTCTCCCCCTGGGAGAGGGTTGGGTGAGGGACTCGGCCCGACCGTTGCGCACTGATCGGACGACGCGCCCTCACCCCGACCCTCTCCCGGGGGGAGAGGGAGAACAACCGTCTTCCAGGCAAGCTCAACGCCTCAACTCGAACAACACCGGCACGATCACCCAGGCGTCAACAGCTTCATCGCCGCGTTTGGCCGGCACGAAGCGCCATTTGCGGAACACCACATCGCGGGCGGCGGTGTCCAGGCTGGTCGAGCCGCTGGATTTCTCGATTCTCACGTCGCCAGCCGTGCCGTCGGCCAGCACCAGCACGCGCAGCCGCACTTCGCCGGTTTCGCGGCGCAGCTTGGCCGCGTACGGATAGACCGGCGGCGGGTTGTTCAGGTAGGCGGCGACGAAGTTCGGCGGCACGATCGCAGGCTCCGCCGCAGGGGCCGGTGCCGCCGGCGGCGCAGGCGGGGTTGGCGCTTCGGCCACGGGTTCGGTCACCGGTTCCGGGTCCGGCGGTGGCGTGACGATGGCCGACGGCGTCGGTTTCGGCGTCGACACCAGACGCGGCTGCGGTTTCGGCTTCACCGGTTCCGGCGGCGGTGGTGGCGGCTCGACCAGCACCACCGGCGCTTCGGCAATCATCCGCACCTGCATCACCACCGGTTCCGGCGGTGGCGCAGGCGCTTTCGCGACCAGCAAGGCCGCCAGCCCGCCGACATGCAGGCCGATCACCGCGAACGCCGCGATCAGCCGGCCGCGCCTGGACATCCGCTGCCCGGCTTCGTACGCGCTGGCTGTCACCGCCATCGCGCTCACAGATCCGACCACTTGCGCAGCAGGTTGTGATAGCTGCCGGTCAGCCGGATCAGCGCCGGATGACCTTCCGGATGCAGTTCGCGCAGTTGCATCAAGGCCCGGTCCATCTCGTAGAGCAGGCGGCGGTTGTCGTCATCGCGAACCATGCTTTGCACCCAGAAGAACGACGCCAGCCGCCCGCCCCGGGTCACGGGACGCACCTCGTGCAGGCTGGTTGCCGGGTACAGCAGCAGATCGCCTGCCGCAAGCTTCACGGCCTGTTCACCGTACGTGTCTTCGATGACCAGTTCGCCGCCGTCGTAGCTGTCCGGATCGGCCAGAAACAGGGTGGCCGACAGATCGGTGCGGACCCGGAACGGTGCTTGCCGGGTCAGCCGCACGGCGGTGTCGATATGAGCCCCGAAATGGCCGCCGCCGGTGTAGCGGTTGAACAGTGGCGGGAACACTTTCAGCGGCAGCGCAGCGGATGTGAACAGGCTCGATCGTGCAAGTGCTGCCAGCACCACATCGCCGAGTTCCTTGGCCAGCGGGTGATCTTCGGTGAGCTGGTCATTGTGCTTGACCTTCGCCGCTTCCGGCCCGGCCGTGATTCGTCCGTCTTCCCAGTTGACCAAAGCCAGCCGCTCGCGGATGAACGCGAGCGGGCGGGCTTCGAGCAGGGCGGGAATGCGGACGATCACGGCCTTGGATGGACGATCAGTAGCGAATGTTCAAAGTGGCAAGGAACGAGCGCGGCACGCCCGGCGAATAGCGCTGGCCGGAGTTGTTGACGCTGGCGACGTAGCGCTCGTCGAGCAGGTTGTAGATGTTGGCCTGCACGCCGATCTTCGGGGTGAACTCGTAGCCGAGCACGGCATCGACGACCACGTAGTCATCGACCGACACGATGCCGGTGGTGATGGTGTTCGGGTTGTTGCTGACGGTTCGCGCCTGGCTCGACAGGTAGCGGATACCGCCGCCCAGCGTCAGCGGGCCGTTCAGATAAGTGCCGAGCGCCACCGGAACCTTGTAGCTGGACCAGACGGTGACGCTGTTTTCCGGCGAGAAGTTGATCGGCGCGCCGCTTTGCGTCGACGTGCCGTCGGTGGCGATCACGCCTTCCGACACCTTGGTCTTCTGGTAGGTGTAGCCGGCGCTGAGCTGCCAGGCGGCGGTGATGTTGCCGACCAGACCCAGTTCCACGCCCTGCACGCGGCGTTCGCCGTACTGGACGATGGAATCGTCGACCTGGCGGGCCAGATCATTGATGCTGACGGTGCGGAACAGCGCGGCATTGGCGGCCAGCCGGCCATCGAGCAGATCCCACTTGGTGCCCACTTCGACGCTGTCGGCTTCCGAAGGATCCAGCGCCGGCGAGTTGATGTTGGTGGTGGTGGCCGACAGGGTGAAGTTGTCGCCGCCCGGCGGCCGCATGCTGACGCCATACGCGGCGTACAGCGTGCCGTTCGGCAGGGGCTTGTAGATGCCGCCGACCTTGTAGCTGACCAGCACGTCGGAATCGCTGAGCCGCGACGGCACCAGGGTGCCGACCGGCAGGGTCGGCTGCGCGGCTGCCGTCGACAGCACCACCGCGCTGGTTTCGGTCCGGAAGCGCTCGATGCGGACACCGCCGTTGAGCTGGAACTCGTCACTGGCACCAAACTTCAGGGTGTCGAAGAAATAGACGGCGCCGGTGGTGGTTTCGCCATCGGCGAACGCGCCATTCTGCGACAGGCTCACCGCCGGATCGGAGGCATTCGGGTTGTAGACGTTGGCGCGGGTCTGCACCTGCGCCGGAGTGGTCGTGGTCACCGCGAAGGTTGGCGTGAACTGCGCTTCCTGGATGAACTCGAAGCCGGCGCTGAACTCGTGCTTGAGCACGCCGGTGGCGAACGCGCCGCGCAGATTGGTCTGGTTGGTCAGCAGGTCGTTGTCGCGATAGCTGGCCTGCCGCGAACGGCCCACGGTCCAGGTCGACGGATCGCCGGTGGTGGTCGGGGCCTGCAGCGGCGCGGTCAGGATGCGGTCCTGCGTGGTGCGGCTGTAGCGCGACAGGTTGGTGATCTTGTAGCCCGGTGCCAGATCGTGTTCGATCTTGCCGCTGAAGATGTTCAGGTCAACCTTCTCGAAATCGGCATCGAGGCCGTAGAAATTCGAGATCGGCACCCGCGCGGCATTGGCGGCGGCAGCATCGGCGGAGCGATAGCCGGACACGCCGATCGCGGTGACGCCGCCATCTGGCGTGTTGTCCTGGAACAGATGCTGGGTGAACAGGGTGATGCGGGTGTTGGTGCCGAGACCGAAGGCGACGCTCGGTGCGATGCCCCACTGCTGGCGCTCGACGACATCACGGCCGGCAACACCGCCGTCCTGACCGACGACGTTCAGGCGCACGGCGATCGACTCGGTGAGCTTGCGGTTGACGTCAGCGGTCAGGCGGCGACGATCGCGGGTGCCGTAGCTGAAGGAGCCGGTTGCCAGATTGTCGGCAAACGGTGTCTTGGTGACCAGATTGATGTAACCGGCGGCCACACCGCGGCCGTTGTCGGTACCGGCCGGACCCTTGACGATTTCCACCTGCTCGACATTGAACAGATCGCGCACCGCGGGCGAAATATCGCGGACGTTGTCGAGAAAGATGCTGCCCTGGGTATCGAAACCGCGCAGGAATACCGAGTCACCGCTGGTTGAATTGCCGTTTTCGCCCTGCTGGAAAGTGATGCCCGGCGTCTGGCGCAGGGCATCGGACAGGCTCAGCGCGCCCTGCTGCTGAAGCAATTCCTTCTTCAGCACCGTGATCGTTTGCGGCGTGTCGACCAGCGGCTGGGTGAATTTCGGCGATGACACTTGATTGGCCTTGATCTCGCTGGCCGCCGAATCCTCGACCTTCACGGTCGGCAAGGTGGCCGCCGGCTCGGCGGCAGCAACCTGGGCAACGGCAGGGGCGGCATGAAAGGCCAGCACGGCAGCGGCGATCGGGCTCAAGCGAAACATCAATGACGACGACATGGACAGGCTCTCCGAATGGGGACGAAAAGCCCCGCGCCGCCTTTCGGGCGTGCTGCAGGGCCGTGGGTCTTTTCGGTATGTGTCGAAGCAGCGACGCTGCCCGGCTGTGCCTGACGAGACAGGCGCATTCTAAATGATAGGTATTCGCATTTGCAATAAAACCTGAATCCTTGATTTCGCGGGCTGCGGAAAGCACAAGCGAACCGTTAAACGCAAAGGCGCGAAGGGAAAAGAAAGAACGCAAAGAAAAGCTGTTTCGTTGAGGCTGTTCTTTGCGTGCTTTGCTTCATTCTTTTCCTTTGCGTCCTTTGCGTTGAACTTCTGCTTTTTGCTTCTTGCTGATTTTCCGACGCAGGCCCTTCCCGGGTTCAGGATCAATTCAGGAACCCTGCGTAGTCTTGCCCTCGCAACGTGCAAACCCGACGCACGTCCATCCGAGGAACACCCGACATGAACGCCCAGCTGACATCCCTGTTGACCGCCGTCGCCGTGCTCGGCACGTCTGCCACCGCGCAGGCTGGCCGTCATGCCGACAACACCGAATACGCCGAAGTGGTCAGCAGCCGTCCGATCTACCAGGACGTGCGAGTGACCGTGCCGCGCGAAGAGTGTTACGACGAAAAGGTCGTCTACGACGACGGTTATCGCGGCCGCGACAACGGCGGCATCGGTGCCGTGCTCGGTGCCGTGGTCGGCGGTGTGGTCGGCAACCGCTTCGGTCAGGGTCAGGGCCGCGCGGTCGCCACCGCTGCCGGTGCCGTGGTCGGCGCCAGCGCCGGTGCCAGCATCGGCCGCAACAACAGCCGCGGCAATCGTGAGCCTTCCTACGGCTACGAACAGCGCTGCCGCACGATCGAGGAAAGCCGCATCGAGCAGCGTGTCGATGGCTATGACGTGCGTTATCGTTACAACGGCCGGGTGTACGACACCCATCTGCCGTATGACCCGGGTGATCGTCTGGCCGTGAATGTCAGCGTCAGCCCGGCCGATTATTGAACCCTGCCACTTGCGACCCAGAGCCATTCGAGAAGCCCATGCGCGCCATTCTGGCCACGATCGTCATCGCCATCAGTCTGCTGGCGACCAGCCAGCCGGCGACGGCGGATCGTCGCGGCAGCGCGCTGCGCCTCGACACGCCGTTCCTCGCTCCGGGCCGTGATGCCCGCGACCGCGACGAGCAGCCGCGCGGCGGCATGAGCCCGAACGAAGCCGCCAAACGCGCCCAGCGCGAAAACGGCGGCGGCCGCGTGCTGTCGGTCGAGCCCAGCGGCGACGGCTACCGGGTCAAGCTGCTGCGCGATGGTGAAGTGCGCGTCGTCCACGTCCAGTAGCACCACCCCGTTCCGGAGCTGTCGATGCGCGCACTCGTCGTTGAAGATGATCCCGCCCTGCGCGAACTGGTCTGCCGCCATCTGACCGACGAGGGTTACATCGTCGACCAGGCAGCCGATGGCGAGCAGGGCCAGTACATGGCGGTCGAATATCCGGTCGATATCGCGATCATCGACCTCGGCCTGCCGAAGACGCCCGGCATCGCCATCATCAAGGCGGTGCGCAAGGCCGGCCGCAATTATCCGATCCTGATCCTGACCGCCCGCGACGGCTGGCAAAGCAAGGTCGAAGGCCTGGAAGCCGGCGCCGACGACTATCTGGTCAAGCCCTTCCACAAGGAAGAACTGCTGGCCCGCGCCCGGGCACTGGTTCGCCGCAGCGGCGGCTGGAGCACGTCGCAGCTCGAATCCGGGCCGATCATCCTCAACACCGCCGCCAAGACCGTGAGCCTGCACAGCGCGCCGGTCGACCTCACCGCCTACGAATACCGCCTGCTCGAATATCTGGTCATGCATGCCGGCGAAGTGGTGTCGAAATCCACCCTCACCGAGCACCTGTACAGCGAAGACGAGGAACGCGATTCCAACGTCATCGAAGTATTCATCCGCCGCCTGCGCACCAAGCTCGACCCGGAAAGCACGCTCAATCCGATCGCCACCCAGCGCGGCTCGGGCTACCGCTGGACCTTGCCGCGAGCTTGAAGCAGTTGTCAGTTGCCAGTTCCTGGTTTCCAGAGAAGCCCCGAGAAGCGGCACGCGCCATGCCCGACCCGCTTCTCTGGAAACTGGCAACCAACAACTGGAAACTCCAGCGATGAAATCGCTGCGCACCCGCCTGCTGGTGGTCGCCACGCTGGTGCTGGTGGTGTTCATGCTGTTGTGCGGGGCGGGTCTCGATCAGGCGTTTCGCGGCACCTCGATGCAGGCGCAGCGCGACAAGCAGCAGGGCATGATCTTCGCGCTGCTGGGCGCGGCCGATTTCGAGGACAGCGGCAGCGTCCGCATCAACGGCGGGGCCCTGCCCGACCCTCGACTCAGCCGCGTGCAGTCCGGCCTTGAAGCCCTGATCTTCAACGAACGCGGCAAGGTCATCTGGCGCAGTCAGAGTTTCGCCGGTGCAGTGCCGGAACTGCTGGCCCCTGAAGTCGGCAGCACCCTGTTCACCGATCTTGAAGACCGTTTCGCGATGACCTATGGCGTGCGCTGGGTCACCGAAACCGGTGCCCTGCGCCTGCTCGGCGGCGGCAAGAAGAAGCAGACCCGCTACACGGTCGCGGTCATGGAGGACAAGACCGACTACCGCGCCCAGCTCAAGGCCTTCCGGCGCGTGCTCTGGACCTGGCTGGGCGGTGCGGCCATCGCCTTGATCGCGGTGCAGGTCGCCGTGCTGAGCTGGGGGCTGGCCCCGCTGCGCAAGCTGGTGCGCGAGCTGCGCGGCGTGGAATCCGGCCAGCAGTCCCGCATCGAAGCCGGTTATCCGGACGAGCTCACCCCGCTCGCCGAAGGCCTGAACACCATGATCACCGCCGAGCGCAATCAGCAGCAGCGCTATCGCAACGCGCTCGACGACCTCGCCCATTCGCTGAAAACGCCGCTGGCGGTGCTTCGGGGGCTGGTCGAGGACGATGCGCTGGCCGCCGAAGCACGCGAACGCATGCGCGACCCGGTCGACCGCATGCAGCAGATCACCCATCACCAGTTGCGCAAGGCCGCCGCCGCCGGCCGCCGCACCTTGGCCGAGCCGGTCAAGCTCAAGCCGCTGGCCGACAAGATCGTCGGCGCGCTGGTCAAGGTCTACGCCGCCAAGCAGCTGCGCTTCGGCCTCGAGATCGCCGACAGCCTGAAAGCCCGCGCCGACGAAGGCGATCTCTACGAATTGCTCGGCAACCTGCTCGACAACGCCGCCAAGTGGGCGACGTCCGAAGTGCGGATGCGCGCCGAAATCCGCACCCGGATGCTGGTGCTGATCATCGACGACGACGGCCCCGGCTTTCCCGAAGACGCCGACAAACTGCTCAGCCGCGGCGTCCGCGCCGACAGCATCACCCCCGGCCAGGGCATCGGCCTGGGGGCTGTTGCCGAACTGGTCAAGGTCTATGACGGCAGCATCACGCTGTCGCGGGCCGACGGCGTGCTGAGCGGTGCCCGGGTGACGGTGAGCCTGTCGGTCTGAGCGGCCCGCCGTTTCAGGTGCGCCGGGGCCGTTTCGGAGCGGCCAGGCCAGTGGTGATCGCCGCAAAGGCTTCGTCGACGGTTTCGACCATCACCAGCGCTTCGACATCGGCTCGGGAAATCAGCCCGCGCTCGACCAGACGATCGAAGTTGACCAGGCCGTCCCAGAACTCCTTGCCGAACAGCACCACCGGCATCGGCCGCGCCTTGCCGGTCTGGGTCAGGGTCAGCGCTTCGAACAGTTCATCCAGCGTGCCGAAGCCGCCCGGGAACACCACGAAAGCTTCGGCGACGTTCATGAACCAGAACTTGCGCATGAAGAAATAGTGGAACTCGAAGGCGTGATCGGCATTCACGAACGGGTTGATGTGGGTTTCAAACGGCAGCGAAATGTTGAACCCGACGTTCAGGTTGCGATCCACCCGCGCGCCACCCTCATGCGCCGCTTCCATGATGCCCGGGCCGCCGCCGGTGCAAAGGAAATAGCGGTCGTCCGGCGCATGGGTGTCGATGGTCCAGCGGGCGAAGCGCTCGGCCAGATCGGCAGCCATCGCGTAGTAATCCGGTGCCGATTCCGCACCCGGCGCCGGCTTCAGCCGACGCGTGCGCGCCGAGCCGAACATGATGATGGCGCGCTTGACGCCGCTGCGTTCCAGCCGGTCCTTCGGCTCCATGTACTCGCAAAGGATGCGCACGCCGCGCGCTTCCTCGCCCATGAGGAATTCCTGATTGCTGTAGGCCTTGGTCATTTTCATCGTGATCGGATTCTTGTTGTTGTTGAAGTACCGGTAACGATATCCAAAAAGCTCGCCGTCGTAGGCCATCGCCGCCCAATCGTGGCTCAGAGCACCGCCGGTTTCGGAGCCTTGTGCTCGGGAAACAGGTTTTCCTCAAGCAAGGCGCACAGGATGTGGATGATCAGGATGTGGCATTCCTGGATGCGCGGTGTGTGCATGGACGGCACGCAGAGCGCGTGTTCGGCGATGTCCCGCGCCTTGCCGCCCGCGCCGCACAGCGCGATGCGGGTGACGCCACACTTCGCGGCCGACTCGAACGCCCGCAGCACGTTCTTCGAATTACCGGAGGTGGTGATGCCGATGAACAGGTCGCCGGGTAGCGCCAGCGCTTCAAGCTGGCGCGCGAACAGGAATTCGTAGCCGTAATCGTTGCCGATCGCAGTGAGCGCTGAGGTATCGGTGGACAGCGAAATCGCCGGCAGGCCCGGCCGGTCGTACTCGAAGCGCGCCACCAGTTCGGCCGCCAGATGCTGGGCATCGGCCGCCGAGCCACCATTGCCGCCGACCAGAATCTTGTTGCCGCGCCGGAAGGCGTCGATGCAGATGCGGACCACGGCACCGATTGCATCGAGCAGCGCTGCATCGGCCAGCAGCGCCTGTTTCACCGCGATCGAATCGGCGACATAAGCCGCAATCGCGTCGCGGCTCACCGGGATGCGCTTCGGGTGTGCGGGATCAGGCAAACTGGGATCGAGGGTCAGGTTCATCGCTGTGATTCGGGGCTTGAGATGCTCGGATTGTAGAGGCGGCGCGGGGTGGCGGATCGAAAAGCGAAAAGCTGTTTCAGCGCGGAGGCGCGGAGAACAGCCAAGAGGAGAACGTCGAAAGACAGGAAATCGAAAAGCTTCCTGATCAGCGATGGAACGCAGCGAGCCCGAAACCGCAGGTCTCCCCTCTCCCCCCGGGAGAGGGGCCGGGGGTGAGGGCCTCGCAGGCGAAGGAACGCTCCGCCCGGAAGTCCCTCATCCCAACCCTTCTCCCGGGGGGAGAAGGGCTTGCTCTCGGTCGGCGGAGATTCGCTTCCAGTCAAAAAAGCTTTTCGAGTCCTGTAGCGGTTCGCTTTTGAAGTCCTCCTCGTTGCTGTTCTCCGCGCCTCCGCGCTGAAAAAGCTTTTGACGTCCCGGTCTCCCGGCGGGCCCGCCGCACGAACGCGCTTGAAAGCCCGGCTCGCGTCCGCAGCTTGCCTGCATCCCGGCGCGATGGCGCCATTGATTGCAGCGAGGTTCTTCCATGCGGATGGACAAGTTCACCAGCCGTTTCCAGCAGGCGCTTGCCGATGCCCAGAGTCTGGCGGTCGGCCGCGATCACAACCAGATCGACCCCGCGCATCTGCTTCAGGCGCTGATCGAGCAGGACGGCGGCTCGACCCTGCCCCTGCTGGCACAAAGCGGTGCCAACGTCGACACCTTCAAAGCGAAACTCGCCGCCCTGCTCGACAATCTGCCGAAGATCGGCAACCCGACCGGCGAGGTGAATGTCGGAAGCGACCTCGCCCGCCTGCTGAATCTCACCGACAAGCTCGCCCAGCAGCGCAAGGATCAGTTCATCTCCACCGAGCTGTTCGTGCTTGCCGTGGTCGACGACAAGTCCGCACTCGGCAAGGCGCTGCGCGATTCGGGGGCGAAGAAGGACGGCATCGAGCGCGCGATCGACGCCATGCGCGGCGGCCAGAAGGTGGATTCCGCGAACGCCGAAGACCAGCGCCAGGCGCTGGAGAAGTACACCATCGACCTCACCGCGCGCGCCCTGAGCGGCAAGCTCGATCCGGTGATCGGCCGCGACGAGGAAATCCGCCGCGTCATCCAGGTCTTGAGCAGGCGCACCAAGAACAACCCGGTGATCATCGGCGAACCCGGTGTCGGCAAGACCGCGATCGTCGAAGGGCTGGCCCAGCGCATCGTCAATGGCGAGGTGCCGGAAGGGCTCAAGAACCGCCGCCTGCTGTCGCTCGATCTGGGTGCCTTGATCGCCGGTGCCAAGTTTCGCGGCGAGTTCGAGGAAAGACTCAAGGCCCTGCTCAACGACCTCGGCAAGACCGACGGCACAGTGATCCTCTTTATTGATGAGATTCACACGCTCGTCGGTGCCGGCAAGGCCGAAGGCTCGATGGACGCCGGCAACATGCTCAAACCCGCCTTGGCGCGTGGCGAACTGCACTGCATCGGCGCGACCACGCTCGACGAATACCGCAAGTATGTCGAGAAGGACGCAGCCCTGGAGCGCCGCTTCCAGAAAGTGCTGGTCGGCGAGCCGAGCGTGGAAGACACCGTCGGCATCCTGCGTGGCTTGAAGGATCGCTACGAAACCCATCACAACGTCGAGATCACCGACGGCGCGCTGATCGCCGCCGCCAAGCTGTCGAATCGCTACATCACCGACCGCAACCTGCCGGACAAGGCGATTGATCTGGTCGATGAAGCGGCCAGTCGCGTGCGCATCGAAAGCGATTCCAAGCCGGAGCCGCTGGATCGCCTGGAACGCCGCCTGATCTCGCTGAAGATCCAGCGCGAGGCGCTGAAGCGCGAGTCCGACGAAGGGGCCCGGCGCTCGCTGGAAACGCTCGACGCCGAAATTGCCAAGCTGGAGCGCGAGTATTCCGATCTGGAAGAAAAGTGGAAGGGCGAAAAAGCCAGCGTCGCCGGCAGCGCCGGGGTTCGCGAGGCGCTGGAGCGGGTCAAGGTCGAACTTGAAGCGGCGCGCCGCGCGGGCGATCTGGCGCGCATGGCGGAACTTCAGTACGGCCGGATTCCCGAACTGGAAAAGAAGCTCGCCGCCGCCAGCACGACCACGCAGACCAAATTCGAACTCCTGCGCACCCGGGTGACCGAAGAGGAGATTGCCGAAGTGGTCGGCCGCTGGACCGGCATCCCGGTATCGAAACTGCTCGAAGGCGAACGCGACAAGCTGCTGCGCCTCGAAGACACCTTGCGCCAGCGCGTGGTCGGTCAGGAAGAAGCGCTGACTTCGGTCGCCAATGCGATCCGCCGCTCGCGTGCAGGCCTGTCCGATCCGAATCGGCCGATCGGCTCCTTCCTGTTCCTGGGGCCCACCGGTGTCGGCAAGACCGAGCTGTGCAAGTCGCTGGCTGGCTTTTTGTTCGACACCGAAGACGCGATGGTCCGCATCGACATGAGCGAGTTCATGGAGAAGCATTCCGTGTCACGGCTGATCGGCGCGCCTCCCGGGTATGTCGGCTATGACGAAGGCGGTTATCTGACCGAAGCCGTGCGCCGCCGTCCTTACTCCTTGATTTTGCTCGATGAAGTGGAAAAGGCGCATGCCGATGTCTTCAATGTATTGCTGCAAGTGCTCGACGACGGCCGCCTGACCGATGGTCAGGGCCGCACCGTCGATTTCCGCAACACGGTCGTGGTGATGACCTCGAACCTCGGCTCGCAGTTGATTCAGGAGCTGATGGGCAACAGCGCGACACGCGAGGATTACGCCGCCATCAAGGAAGGCGTGATGACCGTGGTCAGCCAGCATTTCCGGCCCGAGTTCATCAACCGGATTGATGAAGCGGTGGTGTTCCGGCCGCTGGCGGCGGCGCAGATTCGCGTCATCGCCGGCATCCAGACCGCCTACCTGCACAAGCGGCTGGCCGAGCGTTCGATCGGCATCAGCTTCAGCGATGCAGCCCTTGCGAAGCTGGCAGAAGCGGGCTACGACCCGGTGTACGGCGCCCGGCCTTTGAAGCGGGCGATCCAGACCCTGATCGAGAACCCGCTGGCCAGCCTGATTCTCAATGGCAAGTTCGCGGCTGGCGATACGGTACAGGTCGAAGCCGGCGACGGCGGGCTGCTGTTCAACCGCGGCTGAAGCAGGGTCTGTTGACATTACTTTGATCGCTGCGTTGCGGATCAAAAAGCCGCCGGGCGAGGCGCGAACCGCAGGCCATAGCCACCCTATGGCCAAGGTTCGCAACGAAGTCCCGGCGGCCCAGAGACATTACTTGGGGCCGCAACCCTTCGGGGCGGGATCGTTTTTGCCCATTGCTGCCTCTCTCGTCGCGCCAATGGAACAACCATTGGCCGCTCCGATCGAGTTGCACTGGGCGAAAACGACCTCCGCCGCAGCGACCAAAGTAATGTCAGCAGACCCTCGCTTGCCGCCGACGCCATTTCAGCTACTGAACGGCGTCGGCGGCGCGACCGCGTAGCCCTGCACGTAGTCGACTTTCGCCAGACGCATGCGCTCCCGGGTGTCGGCATCGCGGACCGCGCAGGCGACGGTTTTCGCGCCCAGCGCGTGGGCGCCGGCCACCAGCGCTTCGAGCTGCGCGCGGTCCGCGCGATCACTGCCGAGCCGGCTCACCCGCGATTCGTGCAGCTGGAACACCTGCGCCGGGAAGCTGCGCAGCGTGCTCAGGCCGTTGCCACCCCGGACCTCGTCGATCGCGAGCAGGCAGCCGAACGGCGACAGCAGCGTGCGCACGGCGGCTGCGCGCTGCGGATGGGCCAGGATGAAGGCTTCGTCGATCGCGAAACACAGTTGCGGCGTCGGCACGGCGCTGAGCAGCAGGCGTGCGCGCAGGCGGCCGAGAAAATCATCGCGCAGCAGCGAAGCGCTGGACAGCGGGATCGACAGCCGTGCCGCTCCGGGATCGTGGCGCAGGGCGGTGTCGAGCAGCCAATCGTCGACCTGCACGGTCAGGCCGAGCCGTTCGAGCATCGCGGCATGCGGCTCGATCGGCAGCCAGCTGCCGTCGTCGTCCTCGATGCGCAGCAGCAGCGCTCGCCACGGTCCCTCGCTGCGGCCGGGGGCCGGTTCAGTCGGCAGGATGGCTTGTACCGCGAGGCGCAGCGCCTTCGAGGCCAGCTTCTGCCGCAGCCAGTCCGCTGCGATCTGCTCGGCCGCAAGCATGCCGGCCACGGCGAGCTGCACGTTGCTGCCGCCGAGTGCCCGCGCCCGCAGAAGCGCTTCGCCAGCCGCCGCGATCAGGGCATCGGTGGCGGCGGTGCCGGCGTCGATCACGGCCACGCCGATGCTCAAGGTCGGGTGGCGCGCCTCGCCGTCCGGCGCGCGCCAGACCTGGGCGGCGACGATGGCGGACAAGGCCTTGGCGCGCTCGAAACAGGCGTCTTCGGGCTGGCACGGCAGCAGCAGCGCGAAATGGCGGGCGGAGATGCGGCAGAAATCCTCGGGTGCCGCAGCAGCAGCGCGGATCGCCTGTGCGATCTGCCAAAGCTGCTGCTCGCCGGCGGCGATGCCGCAGGCGTCGTGCAAGCTGTCGAAGTGATCGGGCGTGATCAGCAGCAGGCCGTGGCGGCTGCCATCGCCTCGGGCGGTCAGCGCCAATTGCTCGATCCGGCGGCCGAGATGCTGGCGGCCGAAGGCGCCGGTCAGCGGGTCCGGCGGTTCGGTGTCGACGGTCACGGGCGGCGCGGCAGCTGCTTCATGCGGATCGAGACGCAGCAGCAGGCCGTGCACGCGATCCGCCTCGTCGCGCAGGAGCTGGCGCTCCAGCCGCAGGCGTACCGAAGTCAGCCCGCGCCGTTCCAGCAGCGCCGCCAGCGGCGGACCGGACGATGCGCCGTCGTCGATCAGCCGCTGCAAGGCCGCGTTGAGCGGATGCTGCAAGGGCTCGGGGCGGCTGTCATCGAACAGCGGATACAGGCTGGCGAACGGCTGAGCCAGCAGTTCCGCAGGCGTTCGGCCGATCAAACGGGCCGCTGCCGGACTGGCGGCACCGATGCGGCCATCGCGATCGACGATCAGCAGGCAATCGCGGCTGGTCGCGAGCAGCGCATCAGTCTGGCAACGCTGCCGGTCGGCGGCGATCTGCGCTTGCCGCAGATCGAAGCTGGCGTCCTGCGCGACCGCCGACCCGGGCGCTTCGATCACCGATTCGTGCGCCGGGCCGGCCGGTGCTTGCAGGCTCAAATCCTCGTAGGCGTGCAGCCGCAGCGCCTGCTCGGCGTTCAGGCCATGCGCGGCTTCCAGCGGTAACTGCATGCGCCGGAAGACGAGCATCGCGGCCACGCAGCTCAGGCTCAAACATAGCGAACAGAACAGCAGCAGAGCCGGCCAGCCATCGTCAGCGGCCAGCATCAGGAACAGGGCCGCGCCCGACAGCAGCCCGAACAGGATCGCGAAGGCGGCGAAGCGCGCCCGCGATGGCGGCGGAGCAGGATCGGTGAGCGGCGCGGGCGAGACCGGGTCGTCGGCGCGCTCGACCACTGCTTTCATCAGCTCTCCGTGCGCCGAGGAACCGTTTCGGTCTGCCGGACCTGGCCAAGATCGAGCACCGCCAGATCCAGGCTTTCAGCCGGCAGCACGCGGGCCGAAGCCGCTGACGGGGCCGCCACGGAGGTTGAAACGCTGCGCGCCACGACAGCCGCCGGCACATAGCGACTGGCTTGCGGAACTGGCGTGGTGACCACCATTTTCAGCATCAGCACCATGCTGAGGACAGCGGCCAGCAAGGCACCGCCGACCAGTCCGCCCGATGCCGCGAAAGCACTGCCGGCTGCGCGGCCCGCAGTCAACGCCGGCGGCAGGCCCGAAGGAGCAGCAGCAGAGCGCGCGGGGAACAAGGCCGAACCGGCGGTGATCGTCAGCGCCGGGGCCAGCGCCGGGACAAGTGCCGGGACCGGGTCGATGTGCATCGCCTGCGCCAGCGCGTCGGCCGACGACGGCGTCAGCAGCTGGAACGATGGCGGCGGCACGGCGGTACCAGCCGCATCGGCCGTCGTCGTGGTGATGTCCTCGACCGTCCAGACGCCGCCGCTGACCGCCATTTGCGCGGCCAGACTTTCCGGTTTCGGGAAGCGCAGTTCGGCACCGACCAGCGGCACGCTGCCGACGCCATCAAAAGCACGCGGATTGAGCCAGCGCAGCAGCATGGTGACCAAGGGCAGCGGCAAAGTGGTTTCCTTGCCGCGCACGCGCTCGGCGAGGCTGTCGATGCTGTCTCCCTCGACCACCTGCATCCGCTGCCAGCGGTCCACGCTCGACAGCGCCTGCGCGCGGTGCGTCGATGCGATCTGCGCTTTCAGACCGCCGCTGCCGAGCCGGTTGCTCACCGTCAGCGTGACCGGTGCCGCCGCCAGCGGCTTGGCGACCACGGCCGACGACAGGGCAACAACGGCCGGGACCGTGGTTGCCGGAAGGCGAATCGGCGCGACTTTTCTGATCAACACGGGCTCGACCACGGCTACCGGCGCCACCGCCTTGGCCGCCACCGGTGCCGACGCGGGTAAAGGCAGGGATGCGGGCGCTTCGGCAAGCTGCGTCACTGTCGGCGCTTCGACCGGCGCCGGGTCGAACAGCAGGGTCAGTTCGCGGACCGCCTGCACCTGCTGATCGCCGACTTCGACGCGCAACTGCATCAGCGGCTCGTCGATCGCCTGATCGGTGGTGATCCGCAGCACGTAGCCGCCGCCATCGTCGACCCGCCATTCGCGCTGCAACTGGCGTCCAAGCCTTGTAGCGGTGTCCGGATCGACACCGCTGACGCTGACCCCGACCTGCACCGCCGCCGGATCGACACCCCGGGTATCGACCGGGATATCGACGCGCAGCGGCTCGAACAGATGCGACAGGTAGCGCGGCTCGCCAACGCCGAGCGCAGCCACCGCCTGTGCGTAGATCAGCAGCACGCCGGTCATGGCGGCGAAGGCCATCTGGGCCGGTCGAGCAAGGCCCCGGACCCGGAGGCGACGGCTGCTGACGGCGGTGCGGCGCGGCTTGCTGGTGGTCATCGGCGGTCCCCTGTGCGGCGCGCCCGTTCGAGTGACGGGTCGCATGAAATTCAAGGGGTTATCGCTGAATCATCCGTCAGCGTCAATGGTCTGACTTCACTCAGTCGGGGGCTTGCGCCGGGCCCGGAAAAAGGCCCGCAACTGCGCGGCGCACTCGGCTTCCAGCACCCCTCCCGACCAGGCCACGGCATGGTTCAACTGCGGCCGGGCGATCAGGTCGTAGACCGAATCCACCGCCCCGGCTTTCGGATCGCGCGCCCCGAACACCAGCCGCGCGATGCGGGCGTGGATGATCGCTCCGGCGCACATCGCGCAGGGTTCCAGAGTCACGTAGAGCGTGCTGCCGGTCAGCCGGTAGTTGCCAATGGCGGCGGCTCCGGCGCGCATGGCCATGATCTCGGCGTGGGCGGTGGGATCGTGCAGCGCGATCGGCCGGTTCCAGCCTTCGGCGAGCAGCGCGCCATCGGGGCTGATCAGCACGGCGCCGACCGGCACCTCGCCTTCGGACGCCGCGCGATCAGCCAGCGCCTGGGCGTGGCGCATCCAGTGCTCATCGGCTTCGGAGCGGTCGTTCATTACGCCATTTTCGACGATGAGACGCGCTCCAGCAGCACGATCACCTCGTAATGCCGGGTCTGCGGAAACATGTCGAGCAGCCGGGCGCGGCGCGGCTGGAACGACGGCATCAGCGCCAGATCGCGGGCCAGTGATTCGGCGTTGCAGCTTGAATAGATCAGCCAGCGGGTGGTCGTGGCCGCTTCCAGCCGCTGGCTCAGGATTGCGCCGATGCCACGGCGCGGCGGGTTGACGATCACCAGTTCGGCGCTGGTGGCTTGCGCCTGCGCCCAGGCCGTTGCGTCGGCGGCAACCCAGTCGATCGCCGTGATGCCGGCATCGGCGGCGGCCTGACGGGCGCTGGCGATCGCTTCGGCTTCCAGTTCCACGCCAGTGACCACGCGACCGGCACCGGCGGCATGCAGCGCGAAGCCGCCGACGCCGCAGTACAGGTCCCAGACGGCGGCCGGCGCGCATTCGGCAATCCAGTCGCGGGCTTGTGCATAAAGTGCGGCGGCAACAGCGGTATTGGTCTGGAAGAAGCTCTGCGGGCGCAGGTGCAGGCTGATGTCGTTGACACGCACCACAAGCCGGGTCTGCTCGCCGAGCAGGATTTCGCGCGGCCCTTCGAGCACCGCCTTGTGCTCGGGCTGGATGTTCGCCGACACCACGGCGAGCTTCGGAAGGGCGGCCCGCAAGGACGGCAGATGCTTGACGATGCGGGCGATCGTTGCCTCCGAACGGAGCACGAAACGAAGCATCAGCGCGCCATCCGGCGCTTCGGTCAGCAGCACGAATTTCAGTTCGCCGCGTCGGGTCGCCAAATCATAGGGATCGAGGGTCGCCTGGCGAATGAAGGCGGCAATCGCCGGAAAACAGGCTTGCAGCGACGGCGGGTAGAGCCCGCAATCGGTGAGATCCACCCCCTGCCCAGCCTCGTCGCGAATGCCGAGCACGGGGGCCGCCGCCGTGCCGCTGACCACCATCTTGGCCTTGTTGCGAAAGCCGGATTCGGCACTTTCCACCGGCGGCAGCCAGTCGATTCCCGCATGCATCGCAAGCAACGACTGGCAGTGCGCCTGCTTGGCCGCGAGCTGCACGGCGTAGGGCCGCGCCAGTTCGGTGCAGGAGTGGCAGCGGGCGGCGGCGTGGTGGGGGCAGTGCATCGTCGAACGCGCGTCGGGACTGGGGTCGCGCAGATTACGGCGTTTTTGGAGTGAACCGTCATACGCCGCTGCTGTCCGACCGGCTCGAACGACGCGACGCGCAGCACATCCTCTTGAGCCTTGGCCGCCGCACCCCAGCTTTTCCCCAGACCAACTGATCACTTTGCCCTGTGACCGATACCCTGACCGCCAACGCGCGCCGATCCGCGTTGTTCAAGGCCATCCTCGGACCCGAAAATTCCTTCTACTGGCTGGCCGCGATCTACAGCATCGCGACCTCGGTGCTGACCCTCGCCGTACCGCTGTCGGTCCAGGTGCTGATCGCCACCGTGTCCAGCACTGCGCTGCTGCAGCCGGTGGTGGTGCTGTCGCTGATCCTGTTCGCCCTGCTCGGCATGTACGGCGCGCTGTACGCAGTGCAGGCGCATCTGATGGACCGCTTCGAGCGCCGCTTCTTCGCCCGCTACACGCAGGAAATCGTGCTGCGCAGCGTGCACAGCGCCGTGACCGCCGCGCGGCGGATGAATCGCGAAGAGCTGGCCAACCGCTTTTTCGAGATCGTCAGCGTGCAGCGCAATGTGCCGACCCTGGTGCTGAACGGCTCGGCAATCCTGATGCAGGCGATCGTCGGCATCATCGTGGTGTCGGCCTACCACCCGGCGTTCCTGGTGTTCAGTCTGGTACTGGTGCTTCTGGCCTGGCTGATCTGGAAGGTCTGGGCCGATCGCGCGATCCGCAGCAAGGTCGACGCCTCGAAAGCCAAGTTCAAGGTTGCCCGCTGGCTGGAGGAACTGGCCCGAGTCCATCCCTCGTTCCAGTCGACGCGCACCATCCGCTACGCCACCCGCGAGGCCGAACATCTGATCGCCGGCTATGCCGAAGCCCATCGCGGCCATTTCGGCCACAAGCTGGCGCAGACCGTCGGTTATTTCGGCCTCTACGCCGTCGCCAGTGCTGCCCTGCTCGGTGTCGGCGGCTGGCTGGTGATCGCCAACCAGCTGACCTTGGGCCAGCTGGTGGCCGCCGAACTGATCTTCGCTGCCGTTTTCGCTTCGCTGACCCGGCTGCCGGCCCTGCTCGACAGCTATTACGAGCTGTGCGCGGCGATCGACAAGCTCGGCGAGTTTCTGGAACTGGAGCTGGAAGAAGCGACGGCCGGGGAAGAAGTGCCCAGCGGCGCTGCCAGCCTGCGACTCGACGCGGCGACCGTTGCCGTCGGCGAGGTCACGGCGCGTTTCAGCTTCACCGTGCCGGCCGGCCGCAAGGTGTTCGTCAACTGCGACGACGATGCGCTGCGCGACACCCTGCTGGCGATCCTGCGCCGCCATCAGCCGCTGCAATCGGGGCGCGTGCAGCTCGGTGCTGCCGAACTCGGCGACCTGAATCTGCATCGCCTGCGCGAAGCGGTGCTGGTGGTCGATTCCAGCGAGCCGCTGGAACGCACGATCGCGGAAAACCTGGGCCTCGGCGATCCGGCGATCAGCCGCACGGCGATGCGCGAAGTGCTCGACGTGCTCGGCCTGTCGCCGGCCATCGACCGCCTGCCGAACGGGCTGGATACCGTGCTCGCCCGTTGCGGCGATCCGCTGACGCCGGAGCAGATGCTGCTGCTGCGCGTCGCTTCCGCCCTGCTCGATCAGCCGCGCCTGCTGATCCTCACCCCGATCGCCGACCGTCTATCGCTGGCGCAGCGGCAAGCCGTGCTCGACGCCGTGCGCCGTCAGCCGTCGCTGAGCTTCCTGCAATTCAGCCGCCGTGCCGACATCGTCGGTTTCGATGCCGCGCTCGACATCACCGCCACCGAGCAGCGCTGGTTCGACGACGTGCGCAGCCTGCCGCCCACCACCCCGGCGCTGCCGTCCGCCGTTCGCGGAGACGCCCGATGAGCCGGCAGACACCGAAGTTCGCCGCCGAGTACAGCGCCCCGTTCCGCACGGTCGAAGCGCTGGTGCCGCCGAAGCCGACGCGCGGCTTCGCGCGGATGATCCTGGTCATCCTCGTGCTGCTGGCCGTGGTGCTGACGGTGACGCCGTGGATCCAGACCGCGCCCGGCGCCGGCCAGATCATCGCCCTGGACCCGACCAACCGCGTGCAGTCGGTCACCGCCGCCCTGAACGGCCGGATCAAGCAATGGCATGTGCAGGAAGGTGCCAAGGTGAAACAGGGCGATCCGCTGGTGGAGCTGACCGACAACGACCCGCGCTATGCCGAACGCCTGAAGGCCGAACTCGACGCCGCCCTTGCGCGCCTTGAAGCCACCCGCATCGCCAGCGAAATCGCGCTGCTGGATGTCGAACGCCGCCAGCGCCTGTACGACAAGGGCCTGGCCGCCAAGCGCGATCTGGAAGCGGCCAACATCCGCTGGCGCGAGTTGAAGGCATCCGAAGCCAGCGCCACCTCGGAAGTGGTCAAGGCCGAAACGGCGGTGTCGCGCCAGCAGACCCAGCTCATCACTGCGCCGCGCGACGGCATCATCCTCAAGGTGTTCGGCGGCGATACCTCGACCTTCGTCAAGGAAGGCGAAGTGCTGGTCAGCTTCGCCCCCGAGGTCGGCCCGCGCGCTACCGAACTGTTCGTCACCGGCCTCGACGCAGCGCTGGTGTCACCGGGTCGCGCGGTGCGCCTGAGCTTTGAAGGCTGGCCGGCCGTGCAGTTCAGCGGCTGGCCGTCGGTGGCGGTCGGCACTTTTCCGGGCGTGGTGCAGTTCGTCGATCCGGCGGTGTCGATCAACGGCCGCTACCGCGTGGTGGTCAGCGAAAAGCCGGGCGAACCCTGGCCGGACGAGCGCTTCCTGCGCCTTGGTGGCCGCGCCCAGGGCTGGGTGCTGCTCAACGAAGTGAAGCTCGGCTATGAAATCTGGCGGCAGCTCAACTATTTCCCGCCCGAGCCGACGCCGGCCGTGACCGCCGCCGGCAACGGAGCCGCGAAATGATGCGGCGCGCAGCAATGTCGGCTGCCAGCCTGGTGCTGGCATTCACGGCAACCGCCCAGACGCCGGCGGCGGTGCCGCTGAATCTCGACACCGTGCTGGCGAGCAGCCGCGAACGCTATCCGCAAGTGCTGGCCGCGCAGGAGAAGATCCGCGCACAAGGCGGCAAGCTGCTGTCGAGCGAAGGCGCTTTCGATCTCTACGCCGAACAGACCAGCAAGAGCCGCCTCAGCGGCTACTACGACGGCCGCTACACCAACGCCAAGATTGTTCAACCGCTCAGCAGTTTCAGCACCGACGTCTACGGCGGCTACAAAGTGTCCGGCGGCGACTTCCCGATCTACGAGGACGAGGCCTTCACCCTCGATGCCGGCGAGTTCAAGGTCGGCGCGGTGTTCTCGCTGCTGCGCGACCGCGACATCGACGACCGCCGCGCCAAGCTTCGCGACAGCCGTCTCACCCTGGACCAGACCGAGCTCGACGCCATGCTGACCCGCGTTCGCGTGCAGCACGACGCGATGGTCAGCTACGTCGATTGGGTGGCGGCCGGCGAGGCGCTGACCGTCTATCGCGGCCTGCTGCAACTCGCCGAAGCGCGCGACGACGGTCTCGACACCCGCGTTCAGGAAGGCGATCTGGCGCGCGTCTATCTGAACGAGAACCGCCAGTACATCCTGCGCAGGCGCGGGCTCGTGGTCGAAGCCGAACGCAAGCTGATTGCGGCTGCGAACAAGCTGTCGCTGTACCTGCGCCATGCGGACGGCACGCCGCGCCTGCCGCAGGAAGCCGAATTGCCCGGCCACTGGCCGAACCCGCCGATGCTGGTCGATCCGACCACCGTCGATGCCGCGATCCGTGCCGCGCTCGCCGCCCGTCCCGAAATCGGCGTGCTGGCAGCCGATCTGGAACGCGAACGCCTGAACCTGGCGCTAGGCAGGAACCTGCTGAAACCGCGCGTCGATCTCAATCTGGAAGCCGCGCGCGATTTCGGCAGCGGCGACCCGACCCGGGTCGGCACCGATGCCATCGTCCGACTCGATGTGGTGATCCCGATCGAAACCCGCACCGCGCGCGGCCAGATCGACGCCGCGCAAGCCAACCTGTCGCGCCTGGACCTCGACCGCCGCCTGCTCGAAGAACGCATCGCGGTGGAAATCCGCACGCTGGCCAACGACCTGTCGGCCGCCTACCGTTTTGTCGAACTGGCGACCCAGGAAGTCGAACAGGCCGACGTGCTGTCGCGCGCCGAACGCGACCGCTTCGCCGAAGGTGCCAGCGACTTCTTCCTGGTCAACCTGCGCGAAGAAGCCGCGGCCAACGCCCGCGTCCGCGAGATCGAAGCGCATCTGCGCTATCTGGGCGCACTGGCCGATTTCTATGCCGCGACCGTGCAGCGCGAGCCGCTGGGGTTGGGGGCGAGCTGAGGCAGCTTTCCTGCGCGTTCAGGGAATGCGAATCCCCGTTTCCCGCTGATGGCGTACGGCGAGGATCAGCACGCAGTCTTGCGCAGGCTCGTCGCTGTAGAGCGCGACATAGCCGCTGCGCCCGCGCGAGATGATCAGCTCCCGCAAACCCGCCTCGGCACTGCGCCCGATCAAGGGGTGGTTGGCGAGCACGTCGACGGCTTCCGCGGTCAGGTCGATGGTCGCGAGCGCGGCGGCCGGATTCGCCTCGATCAGGAAATCGGTCAGCCGCTCCAGGTCGTCCATCGCTCTGACTGCGTAAATCAGTCGCGCCAACGTCCAGCCTCCGGCTTGCGCGTTGGCTGACCACGCGCGCGGCTGCGCAGGTGGTCATGCACCGCCGCCGCGTCGACACCCAGCCCGGTTTCGAAGGCATCCGCCCGCGCCGCCACGGCATCGGCAACGAACGCGGCACGCAGTTCGGCTGCCAGCACCGCGGAGCGAATCGCCTCGACCATGAACGCATGCGTGCTGACCCCGTCGCGACGAGCCGCGCCGGCCGCCAGTTGCTTGAGGTCGTCAGGAATCTTGAGCGAGGTGGTGGACATGGGCGCGTCGATGCTGGCAACGGGGTGTCACCAAAGTAACACCTTAGAGACCGCAGGTTCAACGCGTTCACTGAGGCCATCCGCCAGCGGCGGGGTCATCAGGATGCAAAGCCAACGCTAATTCCATCAACGACTTGGGACACCGATACAACTTCGTGACGAATTCGTTGGAAATCCGTGAGGACTGGCTAACGCGTGGATGCGAGGGTTCTGCTGTCGCCGACAGCACCGTGTGCTTCGTGGCGGCAAACCATCGGAGACACAAGACATGAACAGGATTCGAGTCGTCGCAGCTTCCATTCTTCCTGCCGCCATCGGCCTGCTTCTGACTGGCTGCGCCGTATTTACCCCACCGATCGAGAAACCGATCATCGAAGACAAGTCGCATGCCTCAGGCAAGGGTGCAAAAGTCGCCGTGTTCTCGACGACCGCTGCCCGCCGCAGCGTACTGGTCCAATTCCCGAAAGGTGCCGTGGCTGGGAAAGTCTGCGCCGAGGCACCACCTGATACCGCCGACGCCCTCATCAGCAGCCTGACCTTCGCGGCCGGGCTGAAGGCGAAATCGGCGCAGGCCGAGGGCGAAGCAAAGGCAGAACTGAACCGCCAACTCGCGACCACGGTGAATGCGCTACTCGACCGCTCCCAAGGCTTGCAGCTGTTTCGTGATGGTGCTTTCCACCTCTGCCTTGCATGGCAGAACGGCATCATCGACGGCGCGACCTATGTGTCGCAGTACGTCGTCTTGCTCGACAAGACGTCCGCGTTGATCGGCGAAGAAATCAAGCTCAAGGGCTCCAGGACGACTGAAAAGGCCGCAAAGGCGGACGCAACTTCGGCGAAAACTGACAAATCCGCAGTCACGAAACCCGTCACCGGCACCGCAGCAACTGGCCCGTGACCGGCCTATTTACCGGCAATGGATGAGACGCCTGTGGCTCCCAATCCGCGTCAGGGGGAGTCGGCGTCCGACTCCGCAAGCAAGGCACCGGCCGCAAGCCCGAGCGCGTCGCTGACCAACTGCAGGCTGTCGATCGAGATCGCCTGCACACCGTTTTCCACTCGGTTGATGAAAACCAGCGACAAGCCCGAGTGCTCGGCGAGCTTTTCCTGGGTCCAGCCTCTGGCGGCTCTGGCCGCCCTGAGATTTTGCGAAAAGGCCCGGCGCAGGCGTTGTGGATCGGCTCGTCGGGACATGGCCGACAGCCTGAGTTTTTCGCCAGAAACATCTATATCTTATAGGACACATTCGATTTTCTATCCCGACGTCCAACGCTACTGGTGAAGCGATGATTCAACACCTGAACCCTGCGGAATCCGGGATCTTGCATCTCGGAAATTTCGCCCTTGCCAGCATCAATCTCGCGATCTTCAGCTGGGCGATCCGCGGCTACTTTCGTCCGGCCGTGGACGGTGGCCAGCGGCTCAAGTTCGCCGTCGTCTGTGGCATCGCCTGTACCGTCTTCACGCCGATCGCGTTCTGGCTTTGGGTGCCTGACTCGCCAGCAGTTGCGGCGGTTGCTTTGCCGCTCTACGCCGGGTCTGCCGTGTTGTTCATCTGGGCTGCCACGACCAACCGCAATCAACGTCTGGCGCTGGCCTTGACCCGGGAGGGGCCGACCCACCTCGTTATCACAGGCCCGTATCGTCACCTGCGTCATCCGTTCTACACCGCGTACCTGTTGACCTGGCTGGCGGGCGTAGTGGCGCTCCAGCACCTGGCAATGGTGGTGCCGTTGATTGCGATGGGGGCGATCTACTGGATCGCGGCGAACGACGAGGAACAGCGCTTTCTCGATGACGATCGCTTCGCCGCCGCCTACCGGCGCTACATCGGCTCGACCGGACGCTTCGTGCCGAAACTCGCGGCCGGAGCACGACCATGAACCTCGTGTTCCGGGAAGTCACGGAGGCGCAGGAACGCGATGCGGTGGCCCGCCTGCGCTACCGCATCCATGTCGCAGAGCTGGGCAAGCGGTCTGCGGAAGCTGACCACGTTCGCGAGATGCTGGTCGACGCGCACGACCTCGACAGCGTGCTGCTCGCGGCATTCGATGGCGAAGCACCGGTCGGTACCGTGCGTCTCACTCCTGGAACAGCCATCACACCCGACAGTGCCTGGTGGCGCTTCTATCAGTTCGACGAGTTCTGCGACTACGGCGACAGTGCGCGCTCGGTGACTTCCAGGCTGATGGTGCTCCCCGAACTGCGCGGCTCCCTGGTCGCCGCGCAATTGCTGGCGATGGCATACCAGCGCGGCCGCGAACTCGGCACCGTCTTCAATTTCATGCACTGTGCGCCGGGTCTGGTAGCCATCCACGAGCAGATGGGCTTCCGCCGCTACACGAATGGCGCTCGGGACCCCGAAGTGGGCTATCGCATTCCGATGGTGCTGGTCGCTGATGACAGGTCTTATCTGTCATCACAGCGCTCGCCGTTCGCCGGGCTATCGCTCAAATATTCGTCTGATCCACGCAATGCCGCGTGGTTCATGCAGCGCTTCGGAACGCGGTGCGGGTTGTCGACCGCGCGAACCCTGGGCGTCGCCCGCTTCGTTGAACTGAACGCGGAAGGCGGCGGACAGAACCGCTCACGCGCGCTCACTGGACTTGATGACAACGAACTCGCCGTCGTGCTTGAAAGCGCTGTCCTGCATCAATTCGAACCGCAGTTTCGCGTGTTGAAGCGCGGCGACCGCGGCGGAGACCTGTTCCTGATCCTTCAGGGTGAGGTCACCGTCGGCGCGAATGCTTCTTCCACCCACTCACCGGCAGCGGTGATCGGTCCCGGCGACAGCTTCGGCGAGTACGCCTATCTGGGTGGCAACACCTGCGGTGCCAATGTCACGGCGCTCGCTGCGGTCACGGCGATCTCGCTCAGCCAAGAATCGTTTGGAAAATTGCAGCGCAAGCATCCGGCGCTGGCGTTCCGGCTGGTCCTCAATCTGGCGCTGGCGGCCAGCCATCGCTTTGAAATCACTCATCTTCAGGAGCTTGCTGCATGACCGTCATCAACGGCCTCGCCACGATACGCACGATCACCGACCTTGATCGGCTGGTCGACGACTGCGTATCGCGAATGACCACCACGCTGGCTTGGCGTCTGTTGGACGATGAAGCCTTCCGAGCCGCGCATTACCAGCGCCTGATGCGCTTCATCTATCACCAGACGGTCAGCGCACCGCTGACCTTTGCACTGGCCGGGGCCAACTGCGGGCCTCGGCACGCTGTAATCCGCGACTACCTGCTGGACCATGCAGTCGAGGAGAAGGATCATTGGAAGTGGGCGCGGGATGATCTGGCCGCCCTCGGTGACGACATCAGCGGCATTGCCGACGAAGCTGCCCCGACCAGCGTCGCCGCCTTCGTGGCGTTCAATTTCCATCTCGCCCACAAGGCCCCGTTCGCGCGGATCGGCACCGCGTATTTCCTGGAAACCATGAGTGCCCGACTCGGCCCCGATACCGCGAGGCGCATGGCTCGGCAGGCTGCTTTGACCGCCGACCAGATGGTGTTCTTCGTCGGGCATGCTGAATCGGATCAAGGTCACTCGGCCGATCTGCGTCGGATCATCACCGCCGCCGCACCCAGCGAAACGGAATACGGCATGCTCGGCTGGGCGGCGCAGACCAGTGCCGACCTGTATCGAATGATGTACGAGGAAGCGCTTTCTGGAGCTTGATCGGACGCGTTGCAAGGCGGGCGCAAGTGCGATGCAGCCCTCTGACGACGGGTTGCTCGGGTATCGTTGCGGCCATGCAAGATTCCCTGTTCCCGGACGCCGAAGCGCCGCGCGACGAGCGCCCCGCCAGGCGCGCCAAACGATCCGCCGCGGTCGAGCCCGCGCCGCCCGATCCGGCGCACCTCGCGCTGGCGGCGGCATTGCCGCCCAACCTGCGCCTCGGCACCTCGTCCTGGTATTTCCCGGGCTGGGACGGACTGGTCTGGGATGGCGAGTACGAGCAGGCGCAGTTGTCGAAGCAGGGCCTGAGCGCCTACGCGCAGCATCCGCTGCTGCGCACGGTGAGCCTGGATCGCGCGTTCTATCGGCCGCTGACGGTCAGCCAGTACGCGGACTACGCCGCTCAAGTGCCGGACGATTTCCGCTTCGTGGTCAAGGCGCCGAGCCTGATCGCCGATGCCAGTCTCCGCTCGGATGATGGTCGCAGCCTCAGTCACAACGCGCTGTTCCTCGATCCGGACACGGCCCTGCGGGAGTTCGTACGTCCAGCGCTCGAAGGGCTGGGCCACAAGCTCGGGGCGCTGGTGTTTCAGCTCAGCCCGCTGCCTGGCTTGATGCTGGCGACCATCGGTCAGCAGATCGCGAAACTCGACGCGCTGCTGGCCGCGCTGCCGGACTTGCGCTTGATTGCGCCGGACGCCGTCATTGCCGTGGAGGTGCGCAATCCCGAATGGCTGAGCCCGGCGTTCACTGCCGTGCTCAAGCGCCATCGCGCCACTTATTGCCTGGGCCTGCACGCGAAGATGCCGCCGATCGCCGAGCAGTTGCCGATCCTGCGCGCGCTGTGGCCCAGCCCGCTGGTCTGCCGCTGGAACCTGCACATGAAGCACGGCGCGTTCGGCTATGAAGCGGCGCGGGAAGAGTACGCTCCGTTCAACCGGCTGGTCGATCCCGATCCGGAAACCCGTCAGCAACTGGCGCGGGTGATTGCAGGCACGGTGGCCCACGGGGTGCTCGCCTACGTGACCCTGAACAACAAGGCGGAAGGGTCGGCACCGCTGTCGATCGAGGCACTGGCGCAGGCGGTGCTGGACTTGCGCACGCCCTGATCAGCGGGCGCGGCGAAATGTCAGATTGATCCGCTGCGCGCCGAGCAGCGGATGCACGCCGGCCTTCATGGCCAGCACGCCGTGGAAGCGCAGTCGGGCGGCTGCGCCCCAGACCACGACATCGCCGTGGATCAGCGGCAGGCGCTGCACCGGGTCGGGGCGCTTGAGACCGCCGAACTGGAATGTCGCCGGCAGGCCGAGCGAAACCGAGACGATCGGCTGCGTGAAGTCTTGCTCGTCGCGATCCTGATGCAGGCTCAGCTTCGCGCCCGGCAGATAGCGGTTGATCAGGCAGGCATCGGGCGCGAAGTCCGGGAAACCGGCGGACGCTGCGGCGTTTGTCGCCAGTGAACGAAACAGCGGCGGCATCGCTGGCCAGGGCTTGCCGCTCAGCGGATCGCGGTTTTCGTAGCGATAGCCACGGCGGTCCGACACCCATCCGCAGGCGCCGCAATTGCTCATCGCCACCGACATGCGCAGGCCGCCCGGCGTTTCCAGATGCCGGAACGGAGCAATCGCCACGATCTGCTCAACCGCCGCCAGCAGCGCACGGTCATCAGGCAACGCGAAACCCGGCAGCCAGACCGCGCCGTCGGCAAGGGTGCGCGGGCCGTCGAACAGCGCCAGTGTCGCCACCGGCTTCAGGTGGCGTCGTGAAAGATGATGCCGAGCGTATGCCGCTGCCCGGAACGGATACGGCTGACGCCATGCCGCAGATTGACCCGGTAACTGCCGCGACTGCCTAGTACCGGCCGGTGATGGACGGCGAACACGACGGCATCGCCCTGGGCCAGCGACACCACTTCGGGTCGCGACTGCATGCGCGGCCGCTGCTCGGTCAGCACGAATTCGCCGCCGGTGAAGTCGGTGCCGGGCGCTGACAGCAGCACCGCGACCTGCAACGGGAATACTTCGTCGCCGTACAAATCCTGATGCAGGCAGTTGTAGTCGCCGGCCCCGTATTGCAGCAGCAGCGGCGTCGGCCGGGTCTGGCCGGCGGCGTGGCAGCGCGCCAGGTACTCGGCATGGGTGGCCGGGAAGCGGGTTTCGAGGTTCATTCGCTCGCACCAGCGATGCGCCAGCGGTACCAGTTGCGGATAGATCGCGCTGCGCAGTTCGGCAACCTGAGACGGCAGCGGGTAGTCGAAATAGCGGTACTCGCCCTGCCCGTAGCCGTGGCGCTGCATGACCACGCGGCTGCGGAAGCCTTCAGCATCGAGATAGCGCGCGGCCATGGCCCGGCATTCGGCGGCATCGAGCAAGGCCGGGATGCGCGCCGCGCCGTGCGCGTCCAGCTCGGCGAGCACTGCCGACCAGTCGACGGCAGCCAGCCCGCTCATGCTTGCGCCTCGCGATCGAGCAGGCTGCGCTTGCGCTCGACACCCCAGCGGTAACCGGAAAGCGCACCGTCACTCCGGACCACGCGATGGCAGGGAATCGCCACCGCCAACGCGTTGGCACCGCAGGCTTGCGCGACGGCGCGCATCGAGGTCGGCGCGCCAATGCGTTTGGCGACTTCGGCATAGCTCGCGGTTTCGCCCGCCGGAATCTGCCGCAGGGCTTGCCAGACCCGCTGCTGGAAGGCCGTGCCGCGCACATCCAGCGGCAGGTCGTGGCCCAGACGCGGCGCTTCGACCAGCCCGACAACCTGCGCCACGGTGCGCTCGAAATCGGCATCGGCGCCGACCAGCGCGGCCTGCGGAAAGCGATCCTGAAGATCGCGGGCCAGCGCATCGGGATCGTCGCCAAGCAGGATCGCGCAGATGCCGCGCGCGCTCGCCGCCACCAGGATTGCGCCCAGCGTGCATTGGCCGATCGCGAAACGAATTTCGGTGTCGCGGCCGCCAGCGCGGAAGGCGGTCGGCGTCATGCCCAGCAGGCCGTCGGCCTCGGCATAGAAGCGGCCGTTGGAGTTGTAGCCGGCCTCAAAGATGGCATCGGTCACGGTGCCGGCGCGATCCAGTTCGCTGCGCACGCGTTTGCCGCGATGGGCGGCGGCGTAGGCGAGCGGGGTCAGGCCGGTCACCGCCTTGAACACGCGGTGCAGATGAAAGCTGCTGATGCCGGCTTCTATCGCCAGTTGGTCGAGCGTGGGGGCGATGTCGGCAAGCTCGATCCGCTTGCAAAGCCGGGCCACCAGGGTGGCGTGCTGCTCGGCCAGCGGTGGCTGATCCGGCTTGCAGCGCTTGCAGGCCCGGAAACCGGCGGCTTCGGCATCGGCCGTCGTCAGATGGAAAGCCACATTCTCCGGCCGCGCCGGGCGCGCGCCGCAGGACGGGCGGCAGTACACGCCGGTGCTTCGCACCGAATAGAAGAACTGGCCATCGGCGCTCGCATCGCGCGCCGTCACCCGCGCCCAGCGCGGATCATTCGAGGTGGCAGCAGCCTGGGTTTCCAGCAGCTTGGACTTGTTCATCGCGATTCTCCGGCGCTCATCTTGAGCGATGGTGGCAGTCTGGGCATCGCGAACGAGGCCGGCACTCCGAAGCTTGCGATCGAATTCGCCGATTGGGGTCTGGCGTTTCAAAGTGGCGCTTGGCGCTACCCCTTGGCGAATCGGCGGCGACCGCGCAGCATGCACAGCGAAGGAAGAGCCAACACTACCAACCACCAGGGAGATTGCCGTCATGCGCCATTCGTACCGCCTGTTCGCCGTTCCGCTGCTGCTGCTGATCACCGCGCTGGCGCAGGCCGGCGGCAAACCTTGTGAAGAACTGAAATCCGAGATCGCCGCCAAGCTTGACGCCAAAGGCGTCAAGGCCTACACACTCGACATCCTGCCGGTGGACGCGGAAAGCGACCAGAAGGAAGTCGGTCGCTGCGAAGGCGGGACCAAGAAGATCGTCTATCAGCGCAAATAGACGTTCGATGCAACTCGCCAACTACCGTACGCAATGCCGCTGCGCCGATGTCCAGCGCGACGAAGCTGGCGTGCTGTCTATCCGCCTGCATACGAACGGAGGCCCGCTGATCTGGGGCGCGATCCCACACGCGGAACTCGGCGAGTTGTTCGCGGCAGTCGCCTCGGATCGGGACAACCGCGTGGTGGTGCTGACCGGCACCGGAGATGCTTTCCTGTCGCTGCCGCCCGGCGACGGCCCTGGCGCACTCGCGCGCGGCGAATATCCCGCCGAAATCTGGGACCGGATCATCCGCGAGGGCAACCGGCTGCTGAACCAGTTGCTCGACATCGAAGTGCCGATGATCGCCGCCGTCAACGGCCCGGCCACCGTGCATTCCGAACTCGCCGTGCTCTGCGACATCGTGCTGGCGACCGACGCCACGTTCTTTCAGGACGCCCCGCATTTCCCCGGCGGGCTGGTACCGGGCGATGGCATGCAGGTGATCTGGCCGCTGCTGCTCGGCCCGAATCGCGGCCGCTATTTCCTGCTGACCGGGCAGAAATTGTTCGCCGACGAAGCGAAGCAATTGGGCGTGGTTGGCGAAGTCCTGACAGCCGATGCCCTCATGCCGCGCGCGATGGCGCTCGCCGCCGAACTCGCCAGCCGCAATCCAGTGCTGCTGCGCAATACCCGCCATGTACTGACACGGCCCCTGAAACGAGCGCTGGCGCACGATCTGCACACAGGGCTGGCGCTGGAAGCGATCGCGTCGTTGTCGGGCGCGACGTGGTTCAAGAAGGAGTGAGGGAGTTTTGTCCGTCGCAGGTCTGGATTCATCCGCACAACGATCCCAATCGGAACTGATGTCGCTCGGATGTAATCCGCGAGCGAAGCTCGCGCAATCCCGGCTTGCATCCGGGCTACGTGTAGCGGGCATAGATGCTTCATAAAATCGAGCGAGAAAGGGCATAGCCAACCTCTGCTCTGCCCATGCGCATCAACCGAATAAATCAATCTTCTTCGTCTTCGTGCCTGGCATCAGCGGCCTTGTACGCCGCAAGCTTCTCGCGGTGACCGACGGCCAGAACCTTGATGCTCTTGTCGCCGGCAAGCACTTGATAAACAAGTCGAAACGGGCCGTGCTTGATCTTGTAGCAATCCTGCATGTTATGTAGCGCGGCTTTCGGAATTCGAGGTTCTTCAAGCCGTCGTATCAATTTCGCTTTCAGTGGCAGTTTGTTGCTCTCTTCCATTTTCTTCCATTCTTTCAAAGCTGCGGGGTGCCATTCCAATTCATAATTCATCTAATGGAACCTTGATTGACGGCTGTCTGGATTGCATGCGAGACGTGACGACAGCCGTCAATTCAAGGTCTTCAAGCATTTCAGCCAAGTCAAGCCGTTCAAAAAGTTCCGCTGGGACAAGATAGGACTGGGGCTTGTTGTGGTTGAGAACCGCCACAACTCTTGACCCCGCTTCCTTCATTACACCCGACGGATTTTTCTTGAGTTCGCTGATCGAAACGGCGAGTCCCGCATGGATTGCGTTAGTGATCATTGCTTTGATTGTCGGATGTTTTAAGAATTTGGAGATTTGGCGATCAACTTCAGAAAGTGTAATCGGATTTTTTTAGTACGTCAAATAGGTCATTTTGGCTTTCCCCGCGCATTTTTCAACCAGCACTGTGCAGTCGCCCTTCTGGCGAACAGCGTGCGAATGATGTCAACGGAAGCAGAAAAGAATGCGCTCGGATCCTGGCGACTGCCAGAAACCCTTAGACGCGGAGCCAATCAGTTCGAGGTCGCAGTACGCCCCGACATCCAGGCAATCACTCCCACTCGATCGTCGCCGGCGGCTTGCCGGAGATGTCGTAGACCACGCGCGACACGCCATCGATCTCGTTGACGATGCGAAGGCTGACCTTTTCCAGCAACTCGTAGGGCAGGCGCGCCCAGCGGGCGGTCATGAAGTCGATGGTTTCCACGGCGCGGATCGCGATCACCGGCGCGTAGCGGCGGCCGTCGCCGGTGACACCGACGCTCTTCACCGGCAGGAATACCGCGAAGGCCTGTGAGGTCTTGTCGTACCAGCCGGCGGCACGCAGTTCCTCGATGAAGATGTGATCGGCGCTGCGCAGGATGTCGGCGGCTTCCTTGGTCACTTCGCCAAGGATGCGGACGCCGAGGCCGGGGCCCGGGAACGGATGGCGGTAGACCATTTCGCGTGGCAAGCCGAGCTCGACGCCAATCTGCCGGACCTCGTCCTTGAACAGCTCGCGCAAAGGCTCGACCAGCTTGAGCTTCATGTGCTCGGGCAGGCCGCCGACGTTGTGGTGGCTCTTGATCAGGTGGGCCTTGCCGGACTTGGCACCGGCGGACTCGATGACGTCCGGATAGATGGTGCCTTGCGCAAGGAAGTCGACACCCGAGATTTTCTGCGCCTCTTCGTCGAACACCTCGACGAACAGCCGGCCGATGATCTTGCGCTTGGCCTCGGGGTCGGTGACGCCACGCAGTTGATCCAGGAAACGGGCTTCGGCATCGACGCGAATGACCTTGACGCCAAGGTTCATGGCGAAGATCTGCATCACCTGATCGCCTTCGTGATGGCGCATCAGGCCGTGGTCGACGAACACGCAGGTCAGCTGGTCGCCGATCGCGCGGTACATGAGTGCAGCGACCACCGATGAATCGACGCCGCCGGACAGGCCGAGCAGCACCCGGCCGGAGCCGACCTGCGCGCGCACCTTGGCGACGGCGTTGCTGATGATGTTGTCGGCGGTCCACGCCCGGCTACACCCGCAAATCTCGTGGACGAAGCGCGAGTAGATGCGCGTGCCTTGCGTGGTGTGGGTGACTTCCGGGTGGAACTGCAGGCCGTAGTAGCGGCGTTCTTCGTCGGCGATGCCGGCGATCGGCACGTCGCGAGTGCTGGCGATCAGCTTGAAGCCGGGCGGGATCTCGACGACGCGGTCGCCGTGGCTCATCCAGACATCAAGCAGGCCGTGGCCTTCTTCGTTGACGCGGTCCTCGATGCCGCGCAGCAGTTCGGACTGGCCGCGGGCACGGATCTCGGCGTAGCCGAACTCCTTGGAATCATGTTCGTCGACGCGGCCACCGAGCTGGTGCGCCATCGCCTGCAAGCCGTAGCAGATGCCGAGCACCGGCACTTTCAATTCCCAGACCGCTTCGCGAACGCGCGGCGCTTTTAGCTGGGTGACCGACTCCGGCCCGCCGGACAGGATCACGCCGCGCGGCGCAAAGGCGCGGATGTCGTCATCTGACATGTCCCAGGGATGCAGTTCGCAGTAGACCCCGAGTTCGCGCACCCGGCGGGCGATCAGCTGGGTGTACTGCGAGCCGAAATCGAGGATCAGGATCCGGTCGGCGTGGATGTCAGGCGTGCTGCTGGTCAAGGTCTGGTCTCTTGGTTCACTGAATCAAAAGCTGTTCCTCACGCGGAGAACGCAGAGGACGCGGAGAACAGCAAAAGAAAATTTCTTGTCGTCGCTTTTCTCTGCGAACTCTGCGTTCTCCGCGCGCGATCGCCTTTTTACAAAGCTCGCAATCAGCTCTGCGTCCGGTAGTTCGGCGCTTCCTTGGTGATGCTCACGTCGTGGACGTGCGATTCGCGCATGCCGGCCGAGGTGATCTTGACGAAGCGGGTGACAGTGCGCAGTTCTTCGGTGTTGTGGCAGCCGGTGTAGCCCATGCTGGCGCGCAGGCCGCCGATCAGCTGATGGACGATCGCCGCCATCGGGCCTTTGTACGGCACGCGGCCTTCGATGCCTTCCGGCACCAGCTTTTCGACTTCGGCCGTGGTGTCCTGGAAATAGCGATCCTTGGAACCCTGCGCCATCGCGCCCAGCGAGCCCATGCCGCGATAGCTCTTGTACGAACGGCCCTGGTACAGCTCGACATCGCCCGGCGCTTCTTCCGTACCCGCGAGCATCGAGCCGACCATCACCGCGTAGGCACCGGCGGCTAGCGCCTTGGCGAAGTCGCCCGAGTAGCGCACGCCGCCATCGGCGATCAGCGGAATGCCCCGGTCTTTGAGCGCGGCAGCCACCGCCATCACGGCGCTGATCTGCGGCACGCCGACACCGGCGACGATGCGCGTGGTGCAGATCGAGCCCGGGCCGATGCCGACCTTGACCGCATCGGCACCCGCTTCCACCAGCGCCAGCGCGGCTTCGCCGGTAGCGATGTTGCCGCCGATGATCTGCACGCGGTCGCCATATTGCTGCTTGATCTGGCGAACCCGGTCGAGCACACCTTTCGAGTGGCCGTGGGCGGTGTCGACGACGATGACATCAACCCCCGCTTCGACCAGCGCGGCGACTCTTTCATCGGTGTCCTGCCCGGTGCCGACCGCCGCACCCACGCGCAGACGGCCATGCTCGTCCTTGCAGGCCAGCGGGTGTTCGGTGGACTTCTGGATGTCCTTGACCGTGATCATGCCTCTGAGCTGGAAGGCTTCGTTGACCACCAGCACCTTCTCGATGCGGTGCTCGTGCAGCAGCTCGATCACTTCCGAACGCGGCGCGCCTTCCTTGACCGTCACCAGACGCGGCTGCGGCGTCATGATCTTCGACACCGGCTGATCCATGCGCGTTTCGAAGCGCAGATCGCGGCTGGTGACGATGCCGACCAGCCGGTCGCCGTCGACCACCGGCACGCCGCTGATGTGATTGGCGCGGGTCAGGGCCAGCACTTCGGCGATGGTCATGGCCGGCGGCACGGTGATCGGATCAGCGATGATGCCGCTCTCGTATTTCTTCACTGCGCGCACTTCGGCGGCCTGGCGGGCCGGCGTCATGTTCTTGTGGATGATGCCGATGCCGCCTTCCTGGGCCAGCGCGATCGCCAGACCGGACTCGGTCACCGTGTCCATCGCCGCCGACAGCAGCGGAATGTTCAGGGTGATGCGGGCGGTCAGCGGCGTGCGCAAGTCGACCTGGCGCGGGAGGACTTCGGAATAGGCGGGTTGCAGCAGCACATCGTCGAAGGTCAGGGCTTCAAGATCGATGCGGGAGGCAGCAGAGAGCGACATGAACGGCTCCTTCAAAGGCCTATTATACGCCGCACCCATGCCCCGGACCGCACCATGGCTCGCCCACAGCCGCTGCCGAAGATGACGTTCGACGAATTCCTCGAATGGGAATCACGTCAGGAACAGCGCCACGAGTTCGTCAATGGGCTGGTCTATGCAATGGCGGGAGGCAGCAAGAATCACAATTTGATTGCCGGCAACATCTACATGAGCCTGCGCCTGCATCACGATCCGCTGGGCTGCAAGGTCTATCAGGAGAACATCCTGCTGCGCATGGATCTCGCCGACGGCATCGGCTACTACCCCGACGTGATGCTGGTCTGCGATCCCGACGATGCGCCCCGCGAGTCGTACAGCGAAAAGCCCTGCGCGCTGTTCGAAGTGCTGTCCGACACCACTCAAGCTATCGACCGCGGCGACAAGCTGCGCGACTACAAGGGGCTGGCCTCGCTGACCTGCTACGCGCTGGTTGCCCAGCAGGCGATGCATGTCACCGTCCACCTTCGCAGCAACAACTGGCAACCGCAGGTACTGACCCGGCCGGACGATGCGGTCGAACTCGTCTGCCCGCCGGGCCAGACACAGCGACTGACGCTGGCCGAGATCTATCGCGGCCTCGGTTTCGACGCTTGAACGCGCGCACCGTCTACGCGGTTTCCGAACTCGCCGACATCCTGCGCGGCCTGCTCGAAGACAGCCTGCCGAGCGTCTGGGTGTCCGGCGAAATCTCGAACTTCTCGCGCCCGGCCTCCGGCCATTGGTACTTCACCCTGAAGGACGATCGCGCCCAGTTGCGCTGCGCGATGTTCAAGAACACGAACTACTACGTGCGCCCGCAGCCGAAGGATGGCGACGCGGTGCTGGTGCGCGCCAAGGTCGGCATTTATCCGGCGCGCGGCGAATTGCAGATGATCGTCGAGCACCTGGAAGCGGCCGGCACCGGTGCGCTGCTGCGCGCCTTCGAGCAGTTGAAAGCAAAGCTCGCCGCCGAAGGCCTGTTCGACGCCGCCCTGAAACGGCCGCTGCCGCAGACACCGCGCGTGATCGGCGTCATCACTTCCGGCACCGGTGCGGCACTTCAGGACATCCTCAACGCCCTCGCCCGCCGCTGGCCGCTGGCGGAAGTCGCGCTGTATCCCGTGCCTGTGCAGGGCAAGGAAGCGCCGCCGGCGATCGTCCGCGCGCTGCGCGAATTGCCGCTACGAGCACCGGCCGATGTGATCCTGCTGGCGCGCGGCGGCGGTTCGCTGGAAGACCTGTGGGCGTTCAACGATGAAGCAGTTGCCCGCGCGATCCGCGCCTGTCTGGTGCCGGTGGTCAGCGGTGTGGGCCACGAAATCGACTTCACGATCGCCGATTTCGCGGCCGATGTTCGCGCCGCCACGCCCACCGCTGCCGCCGAACTGGCGACACCCGATATCGCCGAACGCTACTCGCGCGTCGACACCCTCGACATCAACCTGATCGGCCACATCCAGCGCCGCATCCAGCAGGGGCGCGAGCAGGCGCTGCAACTGGGCGGGCGCTTGCAGCGTCTGCATCCGGGCCGACGGCTGCAGGAGCGGGCGCAGCGGCTCGACGAACTGGACCAGCGCCTGCGCCACGCGATGCAGATGCGGCTGGCAGCGAAGCGTGACGCGCTGACCATCCGGAGCAAGCGCTTCGAGGCTGCAGTCCCGCTGTCCCGGTTGATCCAGCTACGCGAACGGCTGAGGCTGCTTGCCGACCGGCTGCAACGCGGTGGCCGCAGCACCCTGATCGAGCGCAGCGTGCGCCTGCGCCAGGCCGAAGCGCTGCTCAACAGCCTGAATCCCGCGGCGGTGCTGGAACGCGGCTACGCGCTGGCGATGTCAGCCGATGGCCGCGTGCTGCGCGATGGCGGAACCGTGGCGGCGGGCGACCGGGTGCGCGTGCGCCTCGCGCGCGGCAGCTTCTCTGCCCACGTCGTCCCCGATCCTACGGACGGCTGAGCGCCTGCCCGTTGACGCCAGCGCTGTCCGGCCCCAGCAACCAGATCAGCCCCGGTGCTGCAATCGCCGCTTCCGGCAGCTTCTGCACTTCCTCGGACACATAGCCCTTGGCACGCAGCGGCGTCTGCATGGCACCCGGGTCGTAGCTGTTCATGCGCAGGCCGGGGCTGACAGTCAGTTCCTGTGACCAACTCTTGACCAGCCCTTCCAGCGCGTATTTGGCGACGCCGTAGCTGCCGCGCAGCGCTTTCGGCTCCCGCGCCACCGCATCGGTGACGAACACGATGCTGGCGTCGCGGGTCTGCTGCATCAGCGGCAGGCAGTGGCGAGTCAGCGAGTAGGCCGCCGTGAGATTGACCTGCAAGCCGTCCATCCAGTCCTTGGGCTTTTCCTCGGTCATCGGCGTGAAACCGGGGAAATGCGCGGCGCAGTGAACCAGGCCGTGAAGCGTGCCGAACTCGCGCTCGATCATCTCGGCGACCTCGAACAGGTCGGCCCAGGTGGCGCTGACCAGGTTCAGCGGCAGGATCGCGGCCTGCGGACCACCGGCAGCTTCGATTTCGTCGAACACCGCTTCGAGCTTTTTCGTCGTGCGGCCGAGCAGGATCACGGTCGCGCCACATTTCGCGGCTGCTAGCGCCGTGGCACGGCCGAGACCGGAGCCGGCACCGGTGACCAGGATGGTGCGGCCGGCCAGCAGGTCGGCGCGGGGGGTGTAGGCGGCTGGGATGCTCATCAGGCAGCGGGCGTAAGGTTCAGCAGCGAAATCAGGTCGCCAGGCGCGGCGACGATGTCATCGGCTTTCCACTTGGTCAGGTCCGGTTCGGCACCGAGATAACCCCAGCCGGCCGCCACCGTGCGCATGCCGGCGGCGCGTCCGGCAACCACGTCGCGAACGTCGTCGCCGACATAGACGCAAGCGGTCGGATCGACACCGATCTTGCGGGCGGCCAGCAGCAGGCCGTCCGGGGCAGGCTTCGGGTGTGGCGTCGAATCGCCGGAAATCAGCGTCTTGCAGTTGGCCGCGAAGCCCAGCTGCTCGACCACCGGCTGGGCCAGCCAGCCGGCCTTGTTGGTGACGATGCCCCAGGGCACGCCGGCCTCGTCGAGCGCGGCCAGCATCTCGACCACGCCGTCGAACAGGTGGCTGTGGGTGGTCAGATTGGCTTCGTAGAACTTCAGGAACAGGGCCTTGCGGGCCTCGTAGTCCGGATGATCCATCGCGATGTTCAGCGCCACTTTCAGCAGGCCGCGCGCACCGTTGGAGGCCTGCGGGCGGTAGTCGGTGAGCGGCAAGTGCGTCATGCCCAGCGATTCGCGAACCAGATTGGCGGCGTAGCCAAGATCGGGCGCGCTGTCGACCAGCGTGCCGTCGAGATCGAACAGCACGCACAGGGAGTTGGGAGTCAAGACTTCAATCCTCGGCCGACTTGCGGCAGTGCATGAGGTAGTTCACATCGAGATCGCTGACATTCAGCGAGGCCGACTTGAGCAGCGGGTTGTAGCGCAGGCCGGTGACATCCTGCGGCACCAGCCCGGCGGCGCGACACCAGCGATCCAGCTCTGACGGCCGAATGAACTTGGCGTAGTCGTGGGTGCCGCGCGGAACGATCCGCGCGACGTATTCAGCGCCGATGATCATCAGCGCGTAGGACTTCGGATTGCGATTGATGGTCGAGAACACCACATCGCCGCCCGGCTTGACCAGTTCGGCGATGGCGGCGACGGTTTCCGCCGGGTCTGGTACATGTTCGAGCATTTCCAGGCAGCAGACCAGATCGAAGCTGGCCGGCTGCTCGCGGGCCAGGGCTTCGGCGCCGATCACCCGGTACGCGACCTTCAGGCCGTTGGCGGCGGCGTGCTGCTTGGCCACTTCGATCGAGGCCGTGGCCAGGTCGATGCCGAGCGCATCGGCTCCGGCTTCGGCCAGCGCTTCCGTGAGAATGCCGCCACCGCAGCCGACATCGAGCGTGCGTTTGCCCTTGATTGAGGCCGTCACCCCACCCGTCTTCTGGCGGATATAGCGCAGGCGCGGCGGATTGATGACGTGCAGCGCGCCCATTTCGCCATCGGTGTCCCACCAGCGGGCGGCAAGCGCTTCGAAACGGCTGATTTCGTCGTGATCGACGTTGGTATTCATGGTTTGGCGAGTTTACCAAACGGGGCCTTCTGGCCCTCAGCTCTTGCGTGGCTTACTTCGCCATCACGGCAAAAGGCAACCGTTAAACGCAAAGGCGCGAAGGGAAAAGAAAGGACGCAAAGAACAACGAAAATGCTTTTCCTTGCGTCCTTTGCTTCATCTTTTACTTTGCGCCTTTGCGTTTAACGGTTGCTTTTTCAGCGTCCTTGATCAGCCTGGCGCGGAAGCTCCAGCAGGTCGATCAGCCCTTGCAGCGCAGCTTCGACGGTCCGGCGGCGTACCGCATCCCGATCGCCATCGAACTGGAAGCGGCTGGCCGAGGTGGCGATGCCGGCTCCTGACCAGCCGATGAACACCGTGCCGACCGGCTTGCCGGGCACCTCGCCGGTGGGGCCGGCGATGCCGCTGACCGAGACGGTCCAGGCCACCGGCGCGCGAGCGCGCAGGCCATCGGCCATCGCGATCACGGTCGGGCTGCTGACCGCGCCGAAGCTGGCGATCGTCGTCTCCGGCACACCCAGCAGTTCGGCCTTGGCCTCGTTGGAATAGCTGACGATGCCGCGCTCGAACCAGGCGGAGCTGCCGGAGAGATCGGTCAGCACCTTGGCGATCATGCCGCCGGTGCAGGATTCGGCGGTCGCCATGCGTTCGCCACGGGCGATCAGGCGACTGGCGATATGGCCGGCCAGTGCGGAAAGAGATGCGTAATCAGGGATCGTGTTCATGCGCGGAAAATCGCCTCTGCCATGGCATCGGCGATCACCCCGGTCGGCCGCTTTTCCGCCTTCGAGCGCTCGAAGATCGTGGTCAGCGTGCTGCCGATGCGCTGCAGGTGGGCGTGAACTTTCGCCTCGTCGTAGCCCGGGCCTTCGTAGTGGATGTCGATGATGCCGCCGGCATTGATCACGTAATCCGGCGCGTACAGCAGGCCGCGATCGAGCACGCGCAGGCCGTCGGCCGGGGTCGCGAGCTGATTGTTCGAAGCACCGGCGATCACCCGGGCGCGAATCTGCGGGATGGTCCGCTCGTTGAGGATGGCGCCGAGCGCGCAGGGCGCGAAGACGTCGACATCGAGCGCATGAATGTCGTCCATCGCCACCGGCTTGGCGCCGAATTCGGCCACCGCGCGTTCCACGGCTGGTGCGTGGATATCGGTCACCCAGAGATTCGCGCCCGCTTCGTGAAGATGCTTCGCCAGCCGGTAGCCGACATTGCCGACGCCCTGGATCGCGACATTCAGGCCGCGCAGTTCGTCATGGCCGAGGATGAAGCGCACCGCCGCCTGGATGCCGATGAAAGTACCGAGCGCGGTGGCCGGGCTGGGGTCGCCGGTGCGGCCGGCGGCAATCGACTTTTCATCGGCCAGGCCGCCGACATGCCGGGTTTCCTCGGCCATCAGCCGGATGTCCGGCACGCTGGTGCCGGAATCCTCGGCCACCACGTAGGCCCCGCCCAGAGATTCGACGAAGCGGCCCATCGCCCGGATCAGCGCGGGTGTCTTGTCGCGGCGCGGATCGCCGAGGATCACCGACTTGCCGCCGCCCTGCGGCAATCCGGCCAGCGCGGCCTTGTAAGTCATGCCGCGGCTCAGGCGCAGGACGTCGGTCAGGGCGTCGGCATCGGAGGCGTAGGGAAACATCCGGCAGCCGCCGAGGCCGCAGCCGAGACGGGTGTTGTGGACGGCGATGATCGCGCGCAGGCCGGAGCCGGCATCGTGATGGAAAGCGACGTGTTCGTGAGCGTCGAACTCGGGGTGTGAAAAAACGGACATGGGTATGGGCCGCAGGGGAATGGCGCAAGTCTAAGGCGCAAGTAGCAGTCTCACGCGGAGAACGCGAAGAACGCAGAGAAAGAACAGCGAGAAAAGCGCTTGGCTTATGGCTTTTCTCTGCGTTCTCCGCGTTCTCAGCGTGAGACCAGTATTTGCCGTGCAGCCCAGCCCGGCCCGACGGCAGTCTTCTTGCTTCACAATCGGGTCACCCCACCTGGAACCGCCGACTCGCCTCATGTCGATCCATGCCGTCCTGCATCACGAAACGACCTACCAGTACGACCGCCGGGTGACGCTGTCGCCGCAGATCATCCGTCTGCGGCCCGCGCCGCATGGCCGGACGCAGGTGCTGTCGTACTCGATCAAGGTCGAACCCGAAGGGCACTTCCTGAACTGGCAGCAGGATGCCTTCGCGAACTGGCAGGCGCGCGTGGTGTTTCCGGAAAAAGTCACTGAATTCAAGGTGACGGTCGACCTCGTCGCCGACATGTCGATCTACAACCCCTTCGATTTCTTCGTCGAGGAAAAGGCCGAGACTTTCCCGTTCACCTATTCGGACGAACTGAAGGAGGACCTCAAGCCCTACCTGCGCCACGGTTCGGCAACGCCGCGTCTGGCGGCGTTCGTGCGTTCGATCTCGAAGGAAAAGATCCGCACCATCGACTTCATCGTCGCCCTCAACGGCCGCATTCAGGAAGCAGTGCGCTATCTGATCCGTCTGGAACCGGGCGTGCAGACGCCGGAAGACACGCTGACCCTGGCCTCCGGCTCCTGCCGCGATTCGGCCTGGCTGCTGGTGCAGGTGTTCCGCCAGCTGGGGCTCGCGGCCCGTTTCGTGTCCGGCTATCTGATCCAGCTGACGCCGGACGTGAAGTCGCTCGACGGCCCGTCCGGCACCGATCACGATTTCACCGACCTGCACGCCTGGTGCGAGGTCTATCTGCCGGGTGCTGGCTGGGTCGGCCTCGATCCGACTTCGGGCCTGCTGACCGGCGAAGGCCATATTCCGCTGTGCGCCACGCCGGAGCCGTCGAGTGCCGCGCCGATCACCGGCTCGATGAGCTTCGAGGGCAAGGGCGAACTCGGCACCGAGTTCGGTCACCAGATGATCGTGACCCGGCTGTTCGAGTCGCCACGAGTCACCAAGCCGTACACCGAGGAACAGTGGCAAGCGATCGACACGCTGGGCATCGCCGTCGATGCCCGGCTCAAGGCCGGCGACGTGCGCCTGACCATGGGTGGGGAGCCGACCTTCATCTCGATCGACGACATGCAGGGCGCGGAGTGGAACATCGCCGCCGTCGGCCCGACCAAGCAGGGTCTGGCCAACATCCTGATTCGCCGCCTGCGTGATCGTTTTGCGCCCAAAGGCCTGCTGACCTACGGCCAGGGCAAGTGGTATCCGGGCGAATCGCTGCCGCGTTGGGCCTACGCACTTTACTGGCGCGGCGACGGCAAGCCGATCGTCCGCACCGATCTTGCCGACGGCAAGACCGCGCCGACCATCGAAGCCGCGGCCCAACTGGTGCGCGGTATCGCCCAGCGGCTGGAAGTGAGCCCCGAGAACGCCGTGCCCGGCTACGAGGACGCCTTCTACTACCTGCACCGCGAGCGCCAGTTGCCGGACAACGTGCTGCCGGAAGACAACAAGCTGAAGGACCCGGAAGAGCGCATCCGCATCGCCAAGGTGTTCGAGCGCGGGCTCGATGTGCCGCGCGGCTACGCGCTGCCGGTGCAGCGCTGGCAGTCGAAGGCCTGGATTTCCGAGCGCTGGAGCTTCCGCCAGAAGCGCATGTTCCTGATTCCGGGCGATTCGCCGATCGGCTTCCGCCTGCCGCTCGATGCCCTGCCCTGGCTGCCGGCCTCGCGCATGCCAACCCTGATTCCGTATGACCCGATGGCGGTCGACATCCGCACGGCCACGCCCTTGCCGGCGTTCGACGGCCGTCGCCAGCCGTTCCTGCAAGCGTCCAGCGACAAGCCGCGCGAGGAAGCGGAAAGCGAGGTCGTCAAGCGCCTGCGCGAGCGTCGCCAGTTGCTGACCGCCGAAAAGGACCAGCCGGAGCCGACGCGGCGCGGCGCCTATCTGGAAGGCGGCAACGTCCGTACCGCGCTGACCGTGGAGCCGCGCGAAGGGCATTTGTGCGTGTTCCTGCCGCCGACCGAGTCGATGGAGGACTATCTGGAGCTGATCGCGGCGGTCGAAGATGCATCGGCCGAACTCGACACGCCGGTGCGCATCGAAGGCTATTCGCCGCCCAACGACCATCGCATCAACGTCCTCAAGGTCACCCCGGACCCGGGTGTCATCGAGGTCAATATCCATCCTTCGCATAGCTGGGAAGAGCTGCGCGAAACCACCCTGACGGTTTACGAGGAGGCGCGGCTGGCAAGGCTCGCCACCGAGAAATTCCTGATCGACGGGCGTGCGGTCGGCACCGGTGGCGGCAATCATTTCGTGGTCGGTGGCGCCACCCCGGCCGATTCACCGTTCCTGCGTCGCCCGGACGTGCTCGCTTCGCTGATCCGCTACTGGCAGAACCATCCGTCCCTCAGCTACTTCTTCTCGGGCCTGTTCATCGGTTCGACTTCGCAGCATCCGCGCATCGACGAAGCCCAGGATTCCGCGCTCTACGAACTGGAAATCGCCTTGAGCCAGTTGCCCCAACAGGGCAACAGCGTGCCGCTGTGGATGGTCGACCGCACCCTGCGCAACCTGCTGACCGACCTCACCGGCAATACTCACCGCACCGAAATCTCGATCGACAAGCTGTATTCGCCGGATGGTCCGACCGGGCGTCTGGGTCTGGTCGAATTCCGCGCTTTCGAAATGCCGCCGCATGCGCGCATGAGCCTCACCCAGCAACTGCTGCTGCGGTCCTTGATCGCCTGGTTTTGGGAACAGCCCTACGAGCGGCCGCTGGTGCGCTGGGGCACGCAACTGCACGACAAGTTCATGCTGCCGCACTACGTCTGGCAGGACTTGGGCGATGTGGTCGCCGATCTCAATCGCGCCAACTTCCCGTTCAAGCTCGACTGGTTCGCGCCGCACTTCGAGTTCCGCTTCCCGCGCCATGGCGCGATCCGGCACGGCAGCGTCGAAATGGAGATTCGTCACGCGCTGGAGCCGTGGCCGGTTTTGGGCGAGGAAAACGCAGTCGGCGGTACCGCCCGCTATGTCGACTCCTCGATGGAACGCTTGCAGGTGCGGGTCACCGGGCTCACCGAAGGCCGACACTTCGTCACTGCCGGCGGTCGACGCCTGCCGCTCTTGAACACCGGCGTGAAGGGCGAATACGTCGCTGGCCTGCGCTATCGCGCCTGGCATCCGCCATCGGCCCTGCATCCCTCGATCGGCCTGCAGGTGCCGGTGGTGTTCGATCTCTACGACGCCTGGAACAAGCGCCCGGTGGCCGGCTGCACCTACCATGTCGCCCATCCGGCCGGCCGCAACTACGACACCTTCCCGGTCAACGCCTATGAAGCCGAAGCCCGTTTCCTGAGCCGCTTCGTGCCCTTCGGCCACACGCCGAACAGCTACTGGCCGGTCGAGGAAAAGCCGAATCCGGACTATCCGCACACGCTGGACTTGCGGCGGCCGGTGGGGCTTTAATCGGCGCGTTCCGACCGCCGAGGGACCGCCATGACTGCCCTGCGCAAGCTGACCGAGACCTACACCTACGCCGATTACCTGACCTGGGGTGACGAGGTGCGCGGCGAGTTGATCGACGGCGTGTTCTACGACATGACGCCGGCGCCGAGCTTCCGGCATCAGGATGTGGCGGGCGGGGTTTACGCGCAGTTGCGAACGAAATTGCGCGGCAAGGCCTGCAAGCCCTACATATCGCCGGTGGACGTGCTGCTGCTGAACGAAGGCGGTGGCGACGGCAAAGCCCGCAACGTCGTCCAGCCGGACGTGCTGATCGTCTGCGACCGCTCGAAAGTCACCGACAAGGCGATGCGAGGCCCACCGGACTGGGCGCTGGAAGTCTTGAGCCCCAGCACTTCGCGCAAGGATCAGATCAAGAAGCTCGATCTCTACGAGCGCGCCGGCGTCCGCGAGTACTGGCTGCTGCACCCGATCGAGCGGGTGCTGACCATCTACACCCGTATCGACGACGGTCGCTACGGCCGGCCGCAGGTGCTCGAAGCGATCGGCAGCACCGCGCTGGGCATCCTGACCGAGGTACTCATCGACTGGGCCGAGATCTTTGACGACGAGGCCCCCGCCCCGGACGAGCGCAGCACGGACGCCTGAGATGCCGCCGACATCGCGGCGATAAAATCGCGCGATGTCTTCGAAGCCCCCGCCCGACAAGGGCCCATTCCTGACGGATCGCCTGCAAGCGCTGCTCTGGCCCGCGCCGGTCACGATCAATGCCCGCGAACGGCTGCGCATCGTCGCCGGTGCAGCACTCGGCATCCTGTTCGCAGCGGTACTCAGTCAATGGTTGGCTGGCGCTTGGACCATCGCCGGTCCGTGGCTGATCGCCCCGCTCGGAGCAACGACAGTGCTCGTGTTCGCTGCCTCCGCCGGCCCGATGGCACAGCCGTGGGCGGCGGTCGGCGGCAATACGGTCTCGGCACTGGTCGGCATCGCTTGCGTGCTGGTGATTGGCGAGCCGCTGCCAATGGTGGCTGCGGCTGCGGTCAGTCTGGCAATCGCCACGATGCTGGCGCTGCGCTGCCTGCATCCACCGGGTGGCGCGGTGGCGCTGACCGTGGCGCTGCTGGGTGTCGATGACTTCGTCTTCGCGCTGTTCCCGGTTGCGCTGAATACCCTGCTGCTGGTGCTGGCCGGTGTGGCCTGGCACCGCGTCAACGGCCGGCGCTATCCGCATTCGCAACAGCCGGCCAGGCCAGCCGTGGGCGAGATCCCATCACGCTTCAGCTCGGCGGACTTCGACAAGGCGCTATCGCGCTACAACGAGGTACTCGATGTCAGCCGCGACGATCTCGAAAATCTGCTGCGTCAGACCGAGCTGAACGCCTACCAGCGCCTGTTCGGCGGCCTGCGCTGCGCGGATGTGATGAGCCGTAATGCGGTCACCGTGCAATTCGGCGAAAGCCTGCAAGACGCCTGGAGCCTGATGCGCAGCCGCAAGATCAAGGCGCTGCCGGTGCTCGACCGCACCGGGCGGGTCGCCGGCATCGTCACGCAGGCCGATTTCCTGCGCCACGCCGATCTCGACCGCCGCGACGGCCTCGGCGAACGGGTGCGTGATCTGGTGCGTGGCAGCGGCACCCTGGTTTCATCGAAGCCGGAAGTGGTCGGCCAGATCATGACCCGTCGGGTGCGCGTGGCCCGCGACGACCGGCCGGTGGTCGATCTGCTGGCGGCGTTCTCGGAAGACGATCACCACCATCTGCCGGTGGTCGATGGCGACGGGAAACTGGTCGGCATCCTCACCCAGTCCGATTTCGTGCGGGCGCTGGCGCGGGTGATCGAGCCTGACGAGGCGCGCTAATCGGCGGATGCGCTTCGCTTATCCACCCTACTTCTTCAGCAGCGACTTCAGATCGGCAAACGGGTTGCCGGTCGACACCTTGTCCTTGGCGTTGCCGACCGTGGTCTTGTCGATGTAGCGCTGGTGTTCGTTGTCGTGGCAGTACAGGCACAGCAGTTCCCAGTTGCTGCCGTCGGACGGGTTGTCGTCGTGGTTGTGGTTGCGGTGGTGGACGGTCAGTTCTCGCAAGTTGGCGCGATCGAAGGTCCGGGCGCAGCGGCCGCAGACCCAGGGATACAGCTTCAGCGCCTGCTCGCGATAGCCGAGCTCGCGGGCGTCGGCGTTGCGGCGGGTGTCGATGATGATCTGGTCGAGTTTCGACCGGTCCGGTGTCTTGTTGGTGCTCATGGCGGGCAGTCTAACCAACGGCGATTCTCACGCGGAGAACGCAGAGGACGCGGAGAAAGACAAAAACAAGAAAAGCATTTCGAAAAACGCTGTTCTCGCTTCGGCTTTTCTCCGCGTCCTCCGCGTTCTCCGCGTTCTCCGCGTGAGAAATGCTTTTCAGCGCGCCAATCAGCGCAGCATGCGCTTCATGTTCGAGCTGACCAGCGGCTGGTAGGCCGAACCGAGCACGCGGACCACGATATCCATCCCCTTGGCGTCGGGGCCGACAACTACGCGGCGGGCGTTCTTTTCGACCGCACGCAGGATGATCCGCGCCGCCTTGTTCGCCGAGGTGGTGTTGAGCATCTTGTCGAAGCGGTCGCGGGCGGTTTCAGCACTGACGCCCATCAGCTTTTCGATGCCCTCGCCGATCCGCGCATTGTTGTTGATCGCCGTCCGGATGCCGCCCGGATGCACGCAGGTGGCCGAAACGCCGCAGTTCATCAGGTCGAGTTCGATGCGCAAGCTTTCGGTGTAGCCGCGCACCGCGAACTTGGTCGCCGAATAGGCACCGGTGCCCGGCGTGCCGATCAGGCCGAACAGGCTGGAAGTGTTGATGATGTGGCCATCACCACTCGCTTTCAGATACGGCAGGAACGCCTGGGAGCCGTACACAACACCCCAGAAATTGATGCCGACGATCCACTCGAAGTCCTTCTGGGAGATCGTTTCCAGCGGGGCGTTGAGCGCGACACCGGCGTTGTTGAAGATCAGGTTCGCGCCGCCGTGATCCTGTGCGGTTTGCTCGGCCCAGGCGTAGAAGGCGTCGCGATTCGACACGTCGAGCTTCGCGGTGGTGACCTTGACGCCCTTGTCGCGGACCAGTGCAGCCGTTTCTTCCAGACCCTTGACGTTGACATCGGACAGGCTCAGCGCGCAGCCGCGCGAGGCCAGTTCCACGGCCAGTTCGCGGCCCATGCCGGACGAGGCACCGGTGATCGCGGCGACCTTGTTTGCGAATGATTTCATCGTTCTATCTCGTTATTTTGATGAGTGAATTGCTTCAGGCAGCGACAGCGGCAGATGCCGATTCCAGCGCGTATTGATCGGTCTTGAAGCGGCGCGTCTTGCCCCGGTATACAAAGGTGAAGCCCGGCCAGAGGGTGGTGTTCTTGCCATTGGCGTCGACGTACCAGCTCTTGCAGCCCGAGGTCCAGACGGTCTTCGAAAGCTGACCCTGAATGCCCTTGTTGAACGTCACTTGTGCGTCCGGCTTGACGTCAACGGCGCGCAGATTCTGCACCCGCATGGTCTTCAGTGCGTCCATCACGTAGGCGACCTGCGACTCGATCATGAACACCATCGAGTTGTGGCCCAGGCCGGTGTTCGGGCCGACCAGCATGAAGAAGTTCGGGAAGCCGGCGACCGACAGACCCAGATAAGCCTCAGGCCCGTTCTTCCAGGCGTCGAGCAGGTCTACCCCACCACGGCCGAACACGGTGCCGCGCGGCATCGGGTCCTGGGCCTTGAAGCCGGTGCCATAGATGATCGCGTCGACCTTACGTTCCACACCATTGGCATCGACGATCGAATTCGCTCGCACTTCCGCGATGTTGTCGGTGATCACCTCGACGTTGTCCTGCGCCAGCGCCGGGTAGTAATCGTTGGAGATCAGGATGCGCTTGCAGCCGATCGTGTAGTCCGGCGTGACCTTGGCGCGCAGTTCCGGGTTCTTGATCTGCTTCCTGATGTGGCCGCGGGCAATGCCTTCGACAAGGCCCATCAGCTTGGGGTTGACCGCGAAGCCGAGCACCCGCGATTCCAGCGCCCAGTAGATCGCCTTGCGGTAAGCGTTCTGCACCGCCGGCAGCGTCTTGTAGAGCTTGCGTTCGGTCGGCCCGATCTCGCGATCCGGCTTCGGCATGATCCACGGCGCGGTGCGCTGATACAGATCGACACGGCCGGCGGCCTTCTGGATCTGCGGCACGAACTGGATGGCGCTGGCGCCGGTACCGATCACGGCAACCTTCTTGCCGGCGAGGTCGTAGCTGTGATCCCAGTGGGCGGAGTGGAAGGCTTTGCCCTTGAACTTCTCCAGACCCTTGACGTTCGGCATCGCCGGGTTCGACAAACCGCCCATGCCCGACACCAGCACGTTGGCGCTGTAGCTGCGGCCGTCGGCGGTGGTCACGGTCCAGGTCGCGGCGCGCTCGTCGTAGCGGGCCTGCTGCACGTTGGCACCGAACACGATATGGCGGCGCAGGTCGTACTTGTCGGCGCACTTTTCGAGGTAGGCGCGGATTTCCGGCTGGCGGGCGAACATCCGTGTCCAGTCCGGGTTCGGCTCGAACGAGAACGAATACAGGTGCGACTGCACGTCGCAGGCGCAACCCGGATAGTGGTTGTCGCGCCAGGTGCCGCCGACATCGGTGCCGCGCTCCAGGATCTGGAAGTCCTCGATGCCCTGCTCGCGCAACTTGATCGCCATGCACAGACCGGCGAAGCCGCTGCCGATGATCAGGACCTGCTTCGTATCTGCCGGTTTGCCCGCGTCGTACGCCATCTCGTTTTCCCCTCGTGTTTGACAATGCACGTTGTCAATCTAAACTCTGACAACGATTGATGTCAATATCCGGCCATGAAAGAAAAACAACTCAGTCCCCCCGGTACCCGCGGCGCCCGCCCGGTGCCAAGCATGAAAGGCGTGCCGATGCAGGAACGCGCGGCCCAACGCCGCGCGCTGCTGCTCGACGCCGCACTGGAAGCCTTCGGTACCCGGGGCTTTCACGCAGTGACGGTGCGGGAAATCTGTGCCGGCGCGCGGTTGACCGAGCGCTACTTCTACGAGTCGTTCAAGAGCCTCGAAGCGCTGTTCAGCGCGCTGTACCTGATGCTCAACGACCAGCTCAAACACGCGACCCTGACCGCGCTGATGGTGGCGCAGATGAAAACCGCCGCCAGCCCGGACCGCGAGCGCATCGACGCCCTCGCCGGTGCCGGCCTGCGGGTGCTGCTGGAATTCATCCGCGACGACCCGCGCCGCGCCCGGGTGATGCTGATCGACGCGATCAGCATCAGCCATGGCGTCGGCCAGATTTCCGGGCAAATCACGCGCGAATATGCCGAGCTGACGCAGCAGTTCATCGAGCAACTGTTCCCGGATGCCGATGCGCGCGGCATCGACATCGGCGTGATCGCCACCGGCCTGCTCGGCGCCAACATCCATATCGCCACCCAATGGGTGCGCGACGGCTTCAAGCCGTCGTTCGAGGTGGTGCTGCGCAACAACCTGGCGATCTATCAGGCGCTGAGCGCGTTCTGGCCGAAGCTCCAGCCGCTCGATACCGCTGCCAGCGCAAAGCCGCCGGTGTAGGCGGCGGCGCGGCTCAGCAGCGTCGGCATCGGCAGGGCGATCGCCGCATCGCTGCGGGCATACGGCAGGGCTGCCGCCATGACCGCGAGAAAGGCATGCACCGGCCAGCGCTGCCAGAGCAGGTCGGCACCGGCGAGGCTGTTCCACAGCGCTGCCGAGGCGGCCGCCAGCATCAGGCTGGCCATCAGTCGTTCAAGACGCTTCGACGCATCGTCCGCGCCTCGGGCCTGCCACCAGGCCAGCACGATCATGGCCAGCGGCACGTCGGCGACCGCCAGTGCTGCGGCCGTCATCGCGGCGTCGCCACGGGCTTGACCGGCGGCGGCAATGCTGTCCGCGCCAGCAAGGTGGCAAGCCGCAGTGCCGGTTCCGCCGGCTTGGGCTGTCGCTCGCAAGCCGGTTTCGGACAGGCCTGACAGCGCCCGCACATCAGGAAATTCCTCGCACAAGCAAGGGTTTGGCGAACATCGCCGAACAAGAAGCCGTCAACGCGCCCGGGGTGAGCGCGAAACGGAACACGCGGCGGCCGCGAGTGCCGAGGGAACAGGCACGCCGAGTGAGAGAGACCAGGGTCACGCGGCGCATCAGCGCTTCACCGACCATTGGAGACCGCCGTCGATCGGCAGCCGGAGGCTTGATGATGTCGACATAGCGCGACACCCCCGCCCGGCGCAGCACATCGCGGGCGCGCTGCGCCGAGGCTGGATTGTGCTCGAAGCCGATCAGCGCGCGGTCGCTGCGCCCGCCGGGAATGCTGCGCAGTGCATCGGCAAGCCAGACGGCGGCGATGCCGTCAGCCGTGCCGAGAGTGACCACCAATTGGGCGCGCGTCGCGACGATCAGTTGCTGCAACCATTGCCCGGACGTCGCCGACAGCGGCTCGCGCGCGTCGCGCGCCGACGGCCAGCACGCCGCCAGCCAGTGAAGCAGCCGCTGCCGCGGATGTTCGCCGGAATAGCGGGTATCGAGTAACGCCCGGGCACGCGGCGACGCCGTGGTCATCGGGCTTGCAGCGGAATTGTCGACCGGCGTCATGGGCGGAATGCCTCCCATCAGTGCGAAGCGCAGCGATTGCGCGTTCCGGCTGGCTTGCTCTGAAGGGCATGGCTGCGGCGTGATGGAGCTATTTAATGATAATCATTCGTATTTGTAAACCCTCCGCCGCACACTTTCGATCGAAACTTTCGCGGCCTTTCAGCCGTCATTCAGGCAGGGCCGCCCACGCTACCCGCCTTCATGAGAACTTCCGACATGACCACCGCGCCCCGCTTGCTGCTGCCGTCCCTTGCCCTCGCCTTGCTGCTGAGCGCCTGCGCAACGCCGCAGTCGCGCATCGAGCGCAATCCGGACAGTTTTCAGGCGCTGACGGCGGAGCAGCAGGCGCTGGTCAAGGCCGGCAAGATCGCCATCGGATTCAGCGAAGCGGCCGTGAAACTGGCGCTCGGCGAACCGCAGCGGATCACCAAGCGCACCACCGGCAAGGGCGACAAACTGGTCTGGCGCTACGTGGACCGTGAAAACAGCAATGCCGATGTCGCTTTCACGGGCTACTACGGCGGTGGCCCGGGATTCGCCGGCTACGGCAGCGCGTTCCCGTACTACAACGGCTTCTACGGTGCCGGCGTGCAACGCATCTACACCGGCCCGGGCCCGACCATCGAACGCGACCGCATCCGCGTGGTGTTCACGGCCGGCAAGGTCAGCGCCATCGAAGAAGAAGTGAAGTAACGCGGGACTTCGGTATCGGGCGGCGACTTTGCATGCGGCGAGATGCAAAAGCCTTGTTTCACGCAGAAAACGCGAAGTACGCAGAGAAAATCAGTAACGGGATAAAGCGTCTTACTTGACGTTTCTCTCCGCGTACTCTGCGTTCTCTGCGTGAGACCCGCTTTTCAAAGCCACCGCCCCCCCCAAAAGCACGACCTTCGGGTGGGCAGTCGCGGCTCCGCCATCGGCGATAATTGATCGGCCAATCATCCCGCCTACCCGGAGTTCCCGATGTCCTCATCCAACGACCACGCGTCCGTGGTCATCGTGTCTGTCGCCCGCACCCCGATGGGTGGCTTGCTCGGCATGCTGTCGCCGCTGTCCGGTGCCCAGTTGGGCGCGATCGCCGTCAAAGCCGCCGTCGAACGTGCGGGTATCGCGCCTTCCGATATCGAGGAAGCCATCCTCGGCTGCTGCCTGATCGCAGGGCAAGGCCAGGCACCGGCGCGGCAGGCCGTACGCGGTGCCGGGCTGCCGGATTCGGTCGGCGCGACCCAGATTTCCAAGATGTGCGGCTCCGGCTTGAAAGCGGTGATGCTGGCGCACGACCTGATCAAGGCCGGCAGCAATACGGTGATGGTCGCCGGCGGTTTCGAGTCGATGACCAATGCACCGCACCTGCTGGCCAAGGGCCGCACCGGCATCCGCTACGGCGCAGCGACCATCCTCGACCACATGGCAGTTGATGGCCTGGAAGACGCCTACGAGCGCGGCAAGTCGATGGGCCAGTTCGCCGAGACCTGCGCCAGCCACTACAGCTTCACGCGCGAAGCGCAGGACGCTTTCGCCGTCGCCTCGCTGGCCCGCGCCAAGCTGGCCAACGAAGACGGCACCTTCGATTTCGAGATCACGCCGGTCGAGCTGCCCGGCAAGAACGGCGTCGAGGTGATCCGCCACGACGAACAGCCGGCCAAGGGCCGTCCGGACAAGATTCCGACCCTGAAAGCCGCGTTCGCCAAGGACGGCACCATCACCGCCGCGACCTCGTCGAGCATTTCCGATGGTGCTGCCGCTGTCGTGGTGATGTCGGAAGCCGAAAGCAGCCGGCGCGGCCTCAAGCCGCTGGCGCGCATCCTCGGTCACGCTTCGCACGCGCGCCTGCCGGGCGAGTTCGCGATCGCCCCGGTATTTGCTATCCAGAGCCTGCTCGACAAGCTGTCGTGGACCGCCGCCGACGTCGATCTCTGGGAGATCAACGAAGCGTTTGCGGTAGTGACCATGGCGGCGATGAAGGACCACGGCCTGCCGCACAACCGGGTCAACATCCACGGCGGTGCCTGTGCGCTAGGCCATCCGATCGGCGCCAGCGGCGCGCGCATCCTCGCCACCTTGATCGGTGCCTTGAGGAAAACCGGCGGCCGACGCGGCATCGCCAGCCTGTGCATCGGCGGCGGCGAAGCGGTGGCAGTGGCAATCGAGATGCTGTGAAACGCCCGCCTGTTGCCTGAAAAAGCCGGCGAATCGCGAGATTCGCCGGCTTTTTTGATTACTGCGCGATGCTCAGCTCATCGCGCAGGTGCTTGGCGTCGTAGATGGTGCCGAGCGCTTCCACGATCAGGCCGCTGTGTACCGACACCGTGCGGTTGTTGCGTTCGTCGAACCAGTAGGCACCGCCAAGCGAGCGGATATTGCCGTCAAAGGCCAGACCGACGATGTCGCCGCGCCGATTGATCACCGGCGAGCCGGAATTGCCGCCGATGATGTCGTTGCTGCTGACGAAGTTGTAGCGCTGTGTCGGCTTCAGGCGGTCCTTCGCGGCCAGCAGGCTGTCCGGCAGCTTGAACGGCTCGTAGCCGGTGTGGCGCTGCCAGGCACCCGAGGCCTCGGTGTACGGCGGCACGATCTTGCCGTTCTCGACCCAGCCGCCGACTTCGCCATACGACAGGCGCAGGCTGAAAGTGGCGTCCGGATAGGCGTCAGTGCCGTCCTTGGCGAAGGTCGCCGTGGCGATCCGCTCGGCATTGCGGGCGTTGACGGCCTGCACTTCGTTGTCGAAACGGGTGCGCAGGGCTCGCGCTTCGGGGTCGACGAGCATCGCCAGCGCGATCATCGGATCGCCGCTGGCAGCGACTGCGGCAGCACCACCGGTCCACAACTGCTTGCGGACCGCCGGATCGGCGAGCGCGCTGTCCTTCACCACCCGGGCGGCGAGCTGTTCCGGGGATTCGGTCGCGAACAGGCGGCGCACGAAGGGATCATCGGCACCGAGCAATTCGCGCAGCTTGGTCAGCGACCAGCCGAGCTTGACCCGCTCGTAGTCGGCATTGATCGGCGCGGTCGACAGCAGCGCCTGCTCGACGCGGGGCAGCGCGCCATCGGTGTATTCGCGCAGGCGCTCGGCATTCGGCTTGGCGCGCTCCGCTGCCGCGCGAACCAGGCGACGCGCGTGGCCGTACATTTCGCTGTCGAAACCCGCGCTTTGTTCGAGCAGCCGATGCGGCTGGAACAGGATGCGCCAGGTCGCATCGGCCTTGGCGATGGCGTCCCAGGCATCGCCGACGTCGGCTGCGAGCTTCGGATCCTTGGCAACAAAGGCGCGCAGCGCGGTTTCCTGTGACTGCTTGAACTGGAATACCGCCGGGTCCAGCAGCGCTTCGAGCTGGCCCTTGCGCGCCTTCAAGCCGTTTTCCACCGAGAACAGGTCGGACTGCGCGACCCGCTCCGCTTCCCCGCCCGCTGAACGGTACTGGGTCAGCAGGCCGCGAAATTCGGACGACAGGAACAGCCGCTGCGGCAGCACCAGATCGCGCAGGGTTTCCAGCTGGGCCACGGTCAGGCCGCGCTGGGTGGAGCCGGGATGGCCGACGGTCATCACCAGTTCGCCCGGTGCGGCACCTTTCGGATCAAAGCGCAGGAAATCGGCAACCTTGGCCGGCTTGTTGTTCTCGTAGGCGCGCAGCAGGCTCATGTCGAGCGCATAACGCGGGAAATTGAAGTTGTCGGGATCGCCGCCGAAGAACGCGGCCGCCAGTTCCGGCGCGAAGGCCAGGCGCACATCGCGGTAACGCCGGTACTGATACAGGTGATACAGACCGCCGTGATACAGCTCGACGACATCACAGCGGCTGGTTTCGGAATTCTTGCCGGTGCATTCCCCTTCGATCCGCGACTGCTCGGCCTTGCGCGCCTTGGCAAAGGCCTCGCCCTGCAGGCCGGCGGTCGCCTTGCGGATGCGGGCGCTGACATCGGTGATGGCATCGAGCCGGTTCAGCTCGATGTCCGGGCAGCGCTGTTCTTCGGGCCGGGTCTTGGCGATGAAGCCGTCCTTGATGTAGTCGCGGTTGGCGGTCGACAACTGCTGGACGCAGTCGTTGACGCAGTGATGGTTGGTCAGCACCAGGCCGTCTGGCGACACGAAGGAACCGGAACAGCCGCCGGCCAGTCGAACCGCTGACTTCTGGATATGGCTGACCCAGGTCGGGTCGGGACTGAACCCATAACGGGCCTGCATCTGGCGCTTCGGCAGGTTGTCCATCGTCCACATGCCTTCGGCGGCCTGCGCGCTTGCGGCGCCAAGGGCAAGAATGACAAGGAGGACGCGCAGCAGCAGTCTGGGCATGGTGGCTTTTCGATCGAGATGAGTGGGGAGTCGATCCGCTGGCGTTCAGGGATCGTGACAACAGATGCAGCAAGGATGCGCGCAGTGTTGCAATGGTTCAAAACCGTCGCCGAATTCGGGTTTTCGATCAAGCGCCGGACCGTCGGTATCAACAGGCTGACCGGGAGGCCAGCCGGGGAGCGGGGACTCAGGTCGTCTGCACAGATCGAAACAGGTGGGTCAAATCTGCGCCAGCGCCACTTTCGATCCGCCAGGATTGTGCATTCGCACAATATCGACATCGTTCAATGTATTGTTTTTATTGAATTTATTGACCAACCGGGAAGCCTGCCCAGAGTGGCACGGCTGTTGCTGAAACGCCTCCGGGTTCGGTTATCGAGGGCACCACGGCACGCGGTCTCGTGGGCCGATTCAAGCTGCGCCATTCCACCGGATTCAGTGGCAGGTGGAGTCAAAACTAAGATGCGCCGGATGTCGTGACGTTGTTCAGTCCGAGTGTGATCGAACAGATACAACCGTAATTTCCAAGCGGAGGAGAAACAGATGAATTTTCGCTACAAGGCAAGTATGGCAATGGCGGCTTTCGCCCTCGTCGCGGCTCCCGGCATGTCACATGCCGCTGCCGATCTCGACAAGGCGCTGGCCAATCCCGAAAACTGGGCGGCACAGGCTGGTGACGAATACAACCAGCGCTACAGCAAGCTGACCCAGATCACCGACAAGAACGTCAACAAACTTCAGGTGGCGTGGACTTTCTCGACTGGCGTGCTGCGCGGTCACGAAGGCTCCCCGCTGGTCATCGACGGCACGATGTACCTGCATTCGCCGTTCCCCAACAAGGTCTTCGCGGTCGACCTCGACACCCAGAAGATCCTCTGGAAGTACGAGCCGAAGCAGGACCCGGCGGTCATCCCGCAGATGTGCTGCGACACGGTCAACCGTGGCTTGGCCTTCGGCGACGGCAAGATCCTGCTCCAGCAGGCTGACTCCAACCTGATCGCGCTCGACGCCAAGTCCGGCAAGCTCGTGTGGTCGGTGAAGAACGGCGATCCGAAGCTGGGCGCCGTCAACACCAACGCACCGCACGTCTTCAAGGACAAGGTCATCACCGGCATTTCCGGTGGCGAATGGGGCGTTCGCGGCTTCCTGGCCGCGTACAACCTGAAGGACGGCACGCCGGCCTGGAAGGGCTACAGCGTCGGTCCGGACGCCGAAATGCTGATCGATCCGGCCAAGACCACCACCTGGGCAGACGGCAAGGTCACGCCGGTCGGCAAGGATTCGTCCTTGAAGACCTGGAAGGGCGATCAGTGGAAGATCGGCGGCGGCACGACCTGGGGCTGGTTCAGCTTCGATCGCGCCCTGAACCAGGTGTTCTACGGCACCGGCAACCCGTCAACCTGGAATCCGTCGCAGCGTCCGGGCGACAACAAGTGGACGATGTCGATCTGGTCGCGTGATGTCGACACCGGCAAGGTCAAGTGGGTCTACCAGATGACCCCGTTCGACGAGTGGGATTTCGACGGCATCAACGAGATGATCCTTGCGGACATCCCGGTCAAGGGCAAGCCGACCAAGGCGCTCGTGCATTTCGACCGCAATGGCTTCGGCTACACGCTGGACCGTACCAACGGCGCGCTGCTGGTTGCCGAAAAGTTCGATCCGGTTGTGAACTGGGCCACCCACGTCGACATGAAGTCGGGTCGTCCGCAGGTCGTCTCCAAGTACTCCACCGCGCAGAACGGTCCGGACGTCAACACCAAGGGCGTCTGCCCGGCGGCGTTGGGCTCGAAGGATCAGCAGCCGGCGGCGTTCAACCCGAAGACCGGCCTGTTCTACATCCCGACCAACCACGTCTGCATGGACTATGAGCCGTTCGCCGTCGATTACACCGCAGGTCAGCCGTATGTCGGCGCGACCCTGTCGATGTTCCCGGCGCCGAACAGCCATGGCGGCATGGGCAACTTCACCGTCTGGGATGCAGGCGCAGGCAAGATCGTCTGGTCCAAGCCGGAGAAGTTCTCGGTCTGGTCGGGTGCGCTGACCACCGCTGGCGACGTGCTGTTCTACGGCACGCTGGAAGGCTACCTGAAGGCTGTCAGCCTGAAGGACGGCAAGGAGCTTTGGAAGTTCAAGACGCCGTCGGGCATCATCGGCAACGTCTTCTCGTACCAGCACAAGGGCAAGCAGTATGTCGGCGTGTTCTCGGGCATTGGCGGCTGGGCCGGTATCGGCATGGCAGCGGGCCTTGAGAAGGACACCGATGGCCTGGGTGCGGTCGGCGGCTATCGCGAACTGAACCAGTACACGGAACTGGGCGGCTCGCTGACGGTTTTCGCCCTCGGCAACTAAGCGGCAACTGAAGCATCAGGGTGGCGCCGCCGATGACCTCGGTGGCGCCACTTTTTTTGTTCTTGTTGTTTTGCAAGCCTCTGTTTTTTATATCGAATTGCGGAATTTCAGGAAACCAAAGCGCGATTTCCGCGGTCTTCCGGATGCGCTGTTTCCGCCCCCGCAGCGCTTCATCACTGGTTTTCTTTCGTCCCATGACCATCGCCCGCGCCCTGCCCTGTCTGGCCTTGCTGACGCTGTTCGGCAGCGCGCAGGCTCATGCGCAGGTCAGTTCGCAGGACCTTGATCGGGCGCTGTTCAATCCGATCCTCGCCAGCATCGTCAAGATCGAAGCGGTCACCGAAGCCGGCGGCTATTCACTGGGCAGTGCGGTGGCAGTAAAGCCGGGACTTTTCGTCAGCAGCTGCCATGTCACGGCCAAGGCGGTGTCGATCTCGATCCAGTACCAGGGCCTGCGCTGGGCGGTGACCGGACAGCGGGCGAATCTCGAACGCGATCTGTGCCTGCTCGAAGCGCCGCGACTATCCGACGTGGTGCCGGTGCAGCGCGGTCGCTCCAGCGACTTGCGGGTTGGCGATGGCCTGGCGGCGATCGGCTACACCTTCGGCGCTGGCCTTGCGACCCAGGTTGGCACCGTGCGCGCCTTGCACCCGGTCGGCGGCGGCACGGTGATCCAGAGCGCCACCTACTTCAATTCCGGGGCCAGCGGCGGCGGTCTGTTCACACTCGACGGCCGTCTGGTCGGCATCCTCACGTTCCGGCTCAAGGGCGCGGAAGCCTATTACTTCTCGATCCCGGTGGACTGGATCGACGCCGAACTGGCGCGTACCGATGGCTTCCAGCCGATTGCGCCGCTGGCCGCCACGCCGCCGTTCTGGGCGCAGCCGCCCGAGCGACTGCCGTTCTTCATGCGTGCAGCGACGCTTCAGGCGCGCAATCAATGGCCGGAAGTGGTGTCCCTGACCGAAACCTGGACGCAGGCCGAGGCGGACAATGCCGAACCCTGGTTCATCCGCGGTCAGGCGCTGGTCAAGCTGGACCAGCGATCGGCAGCGGTCGACGCCTACGAACACGCGGTCGCGCTGAATCCCCGTCTGGCACCCGCGTGGTTCCAGCTGGGCGAGGCGCAGTTCCAACTGGGCAAGCTCGACGCGGTACGCCGGAGCGTCAAACAACTTGAAGCCCTCGATCCCGAACTGGCCGCCGATCTGCGCCTGCGCAGCAGCATCCAGCCGTGACCGCGCCACGCAAGATTTTTTGAAAACCCCTGGAGTTTCCATGCACACGCGACTGAAAGCCCTGTTCCTTGCCGCCGCTATCGTCCCGGTCATGGCGCTGGCACCTGCTGCCACGGCCGGCGATGAAATATCGGCAGCCGAGCAAAGAGTGTTTCTCGATCTGCATCTGCAGAATGTCCGCGCGGCGGCGGCCCTCAGCTATGTGTTCACCCAGAAAGGGGCCGAAAAGGACAGCTACAGCGACCGGGTCACCTTGAACGTCGGTGCTGGCGCACCCGAGCAGCGTGAACTCAAGGTCGATTTCCTGAGCGGCAGCCGCAAGATGGAACTGGCGACCGTGGAAGGCGGCACCGGCAATCCGGTGATCCTGTACTTCCTCGAACACGACATCCGCGACATGCACGACCGCCTCGGCGGTCAAGAAGCCTTCTTCCGCAAGCGTATCCGGCTGGCGCTGGCCGACAAGGCCACGGTGAAGCCGGTGAAGCTCAAGTTCGGCGGCAAGACCGTTGACGGCAACGAAGTGACGATCAGTCCTTACGTCGACGATCCGCTCAAGGATCGGCTCCGCCAGTTCGTGTCCAAAACCTACGTCTTCACCCTGTCCGAGGCCGTGCCCGGCGGTGTCTACCAGTTGCGTACCCATGTCGACACCGGCGGCGCTGCCGAACCGGCGCTCGACACGGTGATGATGCTGGTCGACGGCAAGGGCTGAAACCCGGCCGCGCGCCCTGGCGTCACACTGGGTCAATATCGAAACAGCCGCTTTCAAGGATCCTTGAAACAGGCGAGCAGTCGATCGCAAGTTATTGATCCTGAATCGCTTATTACGCCTGTCAGGCTGGCACGCGATCTGCAAAGGAGGGTCCTGACGCTGACGCCGGACGTCAGCCTTCAGGACTTTTGAAAGCAGGCCGCGCATGCCGTTTCCCGCCCCCCATCCGCGCCATGAAATGCCGCTGCGACCGCCGATGGCATCGGCTGTCCGGCAGCAACTTCGAGTGCGCGCATGAAGCGCGGCAAGCTGCCACCCGGCATCGTCGACCCTGGGCCGGCGAAGCCCGAAAGCGCGCCGGGCTCATCGCGACCGGCCGCAGCGGCGCGCCGTGACGGCAGCCCGATCCGGACCCAGGCAGCGGACTACTGGACGGCCCTTCCCGGCACCCCGGTCGACCCCTCCGAAAGCCGCTCCAGGCCTGATTCTTCCGTCATTCCGGCACCCGGAAACCTATTGTTGTACCGCGCACCTGACGGCGGTAGTCTTCCGCCGTCCGGTGCATCCCAGCCCTTCCGTCACGGCCGTTTCCAGCCTGACGATCCGCGCGTGATGGCCGAACGCCATGACGATAATGACTGCGGGCTTGCGAGCCCGTCAGCGCGGATGGAGGAGAGCATGTTGACCACGCAGAAAGCGGCGCGTCACGCCAGCCTGGTCGAATCGGCTGTGCAGGGACTGGTGCCTGCGGCCGACATCGACCACCGAGTGCGGCATTCCTGGGCGCGGTGCATCGAAACCTACGCACTCGACCCGCAAACCCCGAAGAAAGCGACCGTCGTCGATCGCCCCGAGCTTCAGGCGCGGCGCGAGCAGCACAGCCTGCTGCTGTCGATCGCCCGGGTCGAACTGCTGAACCTGCGCAAACGCCTGCACCAGAACGATTTCGGCATCATGCTGACCGATGCCGACGGCGTGATCCTGCATTACGTCGGCGATCCCGGTTTTGCCTCCACGGCCAAGCGCAGCGGCCTGCGCGAAGGCGCGGTATGGAGCGAGCGGGAACTCGGCACCAATGGCATGGGCACCTGCATCGTCGAGCAGCGCTCGGTGGTGATCCACCAGAACGAGCACTTCCTGGCCCAGAACACCGAGTTGACCTGCTCGGCAACGCCGATCTTCGATCCGCAGGGCAAGGTTGTTGCCGCGCTCGACATCTCCGGCAGCTTCAACCGCGCCCAGACCCACACCTTGGCGCTGGTCGAGATCGCCGCCCAGAACATCGAGAACCGGGCGCTGCTGGAAAGCTGCAAGCGTCACTACCTGCTGCGCTTCCATCGCCAGCCGGAATTCATTTCCACACCCGGCGAAGGCATCGTCGTGTTCGACGACAACGGCATGATCGTCGGTGCCAACCGCAGCGCGCTGGAACTGCTCGGCGCGCCGGATCACCGTTCGCTGTGCGGTCAGGCGCTGGAATCGGTGTTCGACACCACGCTGTCCACCCAGATGCAGCTCGCCGCCCGCCGCGCTTTCCGTGCTGCGCCGCTGATGAGCCGCGCCAGCCAGAGCAAGCTGTGGAGTGCGATCCAGCCGCCAGAGCGCGATGCCCGCGACGGCGGCCGTCGCGATGTCGTTGAAGTGCTGGCCGCCTCGCCTTGCGGTCCGCTGGCGACGATGGAATATGGCGATCCGCAGATGGCCAACAACATCCGCATCGTCCGCCGCGTGCTCGATCGCGACATTCCGGTGCTGCTGCTCGGTGAAACCGGCACCGGCAAGGGCTGCTTCGCGAAAGCGATCCACGCTGCCAGCCGGCGCTCCGACAAGCCCTTCGTGACGGTGAATTGCGCAGCGATCCCGGAAACCCTGATCGAATCCGAGCTGTTCGGCTACAAGGCCGGTGCCTTCACCGGTGCCACTCGCGAAGGCCATTCCGGGCGGGTGGTGCAGGCCAATGGCGGCACCTTGTTCCTCGACGAAATCGGCGACATGCCGCTGCCGCTGCAAGTGCGCCTGCTGTCGGTGATCGAAGACCGCGAAGTGATTCCGCTCGGTGGCTCGAAAGCCATTCCGGTCGACATCCGCATCGTCAGCGCCACCCACTGCGATCTGCTCAGTCAGGTGCGCGAGCGGCGTTTCCGCGAAGACCTCTATTACCGTTTGAATGGCCTGTCGCTGCGGATGCCGGCGCTGCGTGACCGCGGCGATGCCCGCGACTTGATCCTGAACCTGATCCGCGAGGAATCGCGCGATCGCGGCGGCCTGATCGACATCGATGACGCGGCGATGCGCCGCCTGATGCAGTCGCCCTGGCCGGGCAACATCCGCCAGTTGCGCAATGTGCTGCGCACCATGATCGCGATGTCGGAAAACGACTGCCTGACCCTCGCCGATTTCAATGACGAATGGCTGTCGGCCGGTACCGCCAGCACACCGACCACGCAAAGCGACGCGATCGCGCTCGATCTGGAAAGCGACGACGTGCTGGGAGAGGCCGAACGCGAAGCACTGCGCCGGGTGCTGGAAAGCTGCCGCTGGAATGTCAGTGCCGCTGCCGTGCAGTTGCATGTCAGCCGCAAGACCTTGTATCGCAAGATGTTCCGGCACGGCATCACGCGCCGCGAAGGCAGCCTGGCCGATTCCGGCCACGCGCCGGGTTCTGTCGAGCCCGCATCCTCGGGCACCGGCATTCAGCGCGCCAACGGCAGCAGCCGGCACGCCGTCATCAACTAGCGCCTGGAGAATCACAAGGCGCATTGCCAAGCCCCGCAGGTCGGGAATCGTTCATCTCTGTCGGCTGTTTCGATCACATCCGGATCGCGACAGCGCCTTGAGGTGGTCGCCGATTTGCGGTTCACGCCATTCGAGTTGTCACCCGCAATCGGGGTTTCAGCCCCAACTCACCCCAAAATCAGGAGCAAGACCATGGATGTACGCGCCGCCGTAGCCTTTGAAGCCGGCAAGCCGCTGTCGATCGAAACCGTGCAGCTCGATGGCCCGCGCGCTGGCGAAGTGCTGGTCGAAATCAAAGCCACCGGCCTGTGCCATACCGACAAATTCACCCTGTCCGGCGATGACCCGGAAGGCATGTTCCCGGTGATCCTCGGCCACGAGGGTGCTGGCATCGTCGTCGACGTCGGCCCCGGCGTCACCTCGGTGAAGAAGGGCGATCACGTCATTCCGCTGTACACGCCGGAATGCCGCGAGTGCGACTACTGCCTGTCCGGCAAGACCAATCTCTGCCAGAAGATCCGCGCCACCCAGGGCCGTGGCCTGATGCCGGACGGCAACAGCCGCTTCAGCTTCCAGGGCAAGCCGGTGCTGCACTACATGGGCTGCTCGACGTTCGCCAACTACACGGTGCTGCCGGAAATCGCCGTCGCCAAGGTTCGCGAAGACGCCCCGTTCGACAAGATCTGCTACATCGGCTGCGGCGTGACCACCGGCATCGGCGCGGTGCTGTTCACGGCCAAGGTCGAGTACGGCACCAACTGTGTGGTGTTCGGCCTCGGCGGCATCGGCCTGAACGTGATCCAGGGCCTGAAGATGGTCGGCGCCAACATGATCGTCGGCATCGACATCAACCCGGGCCGCGAAGCGATGGCCCGCAAGTTCGGCATGACCCACTTCGTCAACCCCAAGGAAGTACAGGGCGACCTCGTCGCCCATCTCGTCGAACTGACCAAGGGCGGCGCCGACCACACCTTCGAGTGCACCGGCAACGTCAAGCTGATGCGCCAGGCGCTGGAGTGCTGCCACAAGGGCTGGGGCATGTCGACGATCATCGGCGTGGCACCGGCCGGTGCCGAGATCAGCACCCGTCCGTTCCAGCTGGTCACCGGCCGGCGCTGGATCGGCTCCGCGTTCGGCGGTGCCAAGGGTCGTACCGACGTGCCGAAGATTGTTGACTGGTACATGGACGGCAAGCTGAACATCGACGACCTCATCACCCACACCATGCCGCTGGAAAAGATCAACGAAGGCTTCGATCTGATGACTCGCGGTGAGTCCATTCGCGGCGTGGTGCTCTACTGATGTCGGGAGCGATCGAAAAACGCAGCGACCAGGCCTGCTACGGCGGCCGCATGGGTTTCTACACCCATGCGTCGCGGGAAACTGGCACGGCGATGAAGTTCGGCGTCTACCTGCCGCCACAGGCCGCTACTCGCCGCGTGCCGGCGCTTTACTACCTCGCCGGCCTGACCTGCACGGAAGAAACCTTTCTGATCAAGGCGGGTGCGCAGCGGGTGGCGGCTGAACTCGGCATCGCGTTGGTGGCCTGCGACACCAGCCCGCGCGGCCTGAATCTGCCGGGCGAAGCGGATAGCTGGGATTTCGGCCTCGCCGCCGGCTTCTATCTGGACGCAACACAGGATCCGTGGAAGGCCAACTACAGGATGGGTTCCTACATCAACGAGGAACTGCCCGCGTTGATCGAAGCGAACTTCCCGGTGATCGCCGGCCAACGCGGCATCTTCGGCCACTCGATGGGCGGTCACGGTGCGCTGGTGACGGCACTGCGCAGTCCGACGCGCTGGCAGTCGGTATCGGCCTTCGCGCCGATCTCGAATCCCGTCGCCGTGCCCTGGGGACAGAAAGCGTTCGGGAACTATCTCGGTGCCGATCAGTCGACTTGGGAGCAGTACGACGCAACGCTGCTGATCAGGAAGAATCCCTACCCCGGCCTGCTGTTGGTCGATCAGGGACTGGCCGACAATTTCCTGAATCGCGAACTGAAGCCGGAAAATCTCGACGCGGCGGCACGCGCCTCGGGACAGCGTCTGAGCCTGCGTCTGCACGCCGACTACGACCATTCCTACTGGTTCATCCAGAGCTTCATCGCCGACCACCTCAAGCATCACGCAACCCAGCTGGGCGTTTGACCAACAAGCCACCGGCAGCCTGCCGACGACCGTCCAGCGGCGTCGGCAGGCACCCAAGGGCAGATTCAGGATCGGTTCAGTGCAAGACGTGCAAACCGGTCACGCGACATCACCATGTGGAGGAGTTAGAAATGCAGCATCGTGTCCTTTTGTCCCTGATTGCCGCGGCCGCGCTGGCCGCCGGTGTGTCAGTCACTGCATCGGCTGCCGATGCCCCGCTGTACACCGTTGTCGACGGCACCAAGGTCGACGCCGAAACGCTCAAGGGTTTCAAGACCTGGCGTGCGGCAGCCTGCGATCGCTGCCACGGTGCCAACCAGGAAGGTCTGGTCGGTCCATCTCTGGTCGAAAGTCTCAAGGTGCTGACCAAGGAAGAGTTCATCGTCACGGTCCGTGACGGTCGGCTTGCCAAGGGCATGCAGAGCTTCGGCAATAGCCCGAAAGTGATGGAAAACATCAACCAGCTCTACGCCTACCTGAAGGGCCGTTCCGACGGCAAGATCACCCAGGCGAAGGTCTCGGGCATCGAATGATGGGCTCGCCACGCGTCGGAAATGTCTCGAGCACCGGTTTCGCAGACAGCATTCACGGCTTCCGGCGCGTGGCCAGCACGCTGATGACGGCACTGCTGTCGCTGGCGGCCGTCACTCCGCTGCTACCGGTGTCGGCTCAGCAGGCGGATGACGGACGCAAGGCCTTCCGCGTCTGCCGCGATCCCAACAACCTGCCGTTCCAGAACGCGAAAGGCGAAGGTTTCGAGGATCGGATCGCCGAACTGTTCGCTGCCGATCTTGGCGTCAAAGTCGAAGCTTTCGACTACCCCGCCCGCTTCAATTTCATCCGCAACACCCTGCGATTCAAGCTGCCGGGCGATGATTTCCCCTGCGACATCGTCATGGACGTGCCGGCCGGCTTCAGCCAGGGCACCGCTTCGACAAAACCCTATTACCGCTCCACCTACGCGCTGGTCGTGCCGCGCGGCAAGACGCTGGCCGGTGTCACCACCGTCGAGCAGTTCCTGGCGTTGCCGCAGGAAAAACTCGCCAAGCTCAAGATCGGCGTGATCGACAAGTCGCCGGCCTCCGACTGGCTGGCCAAGCGCGGCCTGCTCGACATCGGCGTGCCGTATCGGGTGCTGGTCGCCGACCCGGAACAGACCTCCGGCGGCATCGTCGAAGCCGATCTGATCGCCGGCAAGCTCGATGCTGCCATCGTCTGGGGACCGATTGCCGGCTACTACGCCCGCCATCATCCGGAAGCCGATCTGCTGGTCATTCCGATGCAGTCGGAGCGCAACATCCGCTTCGATTACGAGATCGCGATGGCGGTGCGCATCGCCGACAAGGCCTGGCTCAAGACCGTCGACGGCCTGATCGAACGCAACAAGACGAAGATCGACGCGATCCTGGCCGATTACCGCGTGCCGCTGCTCGAAGCGCTGCCGCCGGCTGCGGCCAGCGACGACGATTGAAATCGGCCCGGCTCCGCTCCCAAACTCTCATTCAGGCTTGAACATGAACCTTCGCAAAGCTGCACCGGGCTTGATCGCGGCACTGCTGGCGCTTGCCGCCAGCGCGCCGCTGTCAGCCAGCGCCCACGACTACCCGACGGTCGATCGCATCGAATTCGTCCACATGTGCCAACGCGAGTACCCGGACAAGCCGCCGCACGAGATGCTCTACAAATGTTCTTGCGTGATCGACAAGCTGGCGGTGGAACTGCCGTACGAGGAGTTCGTGGAAAGCTCGACGGCGTTCTACGCCTCGTCCATCGCCGGTGAACGCGGCCAGGTCATCCGCAACGAGCGCGTTGCCAAGGCGCTGGCCGACACCTTCCGCGAACAGCTCGGCAAGGCCCGCAAGGGCTGCTTCATCAACTGAGCGGATGACGTGAATCGAAGCGGGATCGGCCTGCTGCTCGCCGCCATCGCCGCTACGCTGTCCACCGAGGCCACGGCCGACCGCTTCACCCTGGAAAGCCCGGCCGAAGGCGTCTACCTGCACCGGGGCGCGCAGGCCGATGCCAGCCCCGCCAATGGCGGCGACATCGCCAACATCGGCTTCATCATCGGCAGCCGCTGCGTCGCGGTGATCGACAGCGGCGGCACGGCGGCGATCGGCAGCGCCCTGCTGGCGGCGATCCGCAAGCTGACCGACAAGCCGGTCTGCTACCTCATCCACACCCACGTTCACCCCGATCACGGCTTCGGCGATTCCGCATTCGCCGGCAGCGACACCGTGTTCGTCGCCCATGCGGAATTCCCGGCCGCGCTCGCCGCACGGCGCGATCATTACCGCGCCGCGCTCCGGCAGACCCTGGGCGATGCCGCCAGCGGCAGCGAAATCGCCGTGCCGACACGGCTGATCAGCGGCGAGCAGACGCTGGATATCGGCGATCGGACCTTGGTGCTGCGCGCCTGGCCCACCGCACACAGCAACACCGATCTGACGGTCTTCGACCTGCGCACGCAAACCCTGTGGACCGGCGACCTGCTGTTCGTCGACCGCATTCCGGTGGTCGACGGCAAGGCGCTGGGCTGGATGATGGCGATCGACGCGCTCATCGCGATGAAACCGGCGCATCTGATTCCCGGACACGGGCCGCCGAGCCGGTCGGCCGAGGTCGCTTTCACGGCCCAGCGAAATTATTTGCATAAGCTCATAACCGAATGTCGAAGCGCACTCGGCAACGGGATTACACTCAGTGGTGCCGTTGAAACCATCGGTTTCGACGAGAACAAGCACTGGTTGCTGTTCGACGAATACCACCGCCGCAATGTCACGGCGGTCTATACCGAGCTGGAGTGGGAGGAGTGAACATGAAACGCATCGTCGGCAGGCTGCTGCTCGTCACCTTTTCAAGCGCTGCTGCGCTGCTGCCGTTCACCGCCGCCGCCGTCGCCGAAGCGCCGCAGGCTTCCGAAGTCAGCATCTGGTCGAAAGTACGCGGTAGCCTGTTCGCCGGCCGGACGATCAACGAGAACGCGGCCGACATCGTGCAGCTCGATGCCCCGAGCCGCGCCGAGGACGCGTCGACGGTGCCGATCGCGATCCGCACCCAGCTTGCCCAGACCCCGGACCGCTACGTCCGGAAGCTCTACCTGCTGGTCGACAACAATCCCTCCCCGATCGCCGCCGTGTTCGAGCTGACGCCGGACAGCGGCCGTGCCGACATCGAAACCCGGATCCGGGTCGAGCAGTACACCGATGTTCGCGCCATCGCCGAACTCAACGACGGCTCGCTGTACATGGCAAGCCGCTTCGTGAAAGCCTCCGGCGGCTGCTCGGCCCCAGCCGGCAAGGATCCGGTGGAGGCGCTGCGCAACGCCGGCCGGATCAAGTTCCGCGTCGATGGCCCGGTGGTGGCCGGCAAGCCGACCATCGCCCAGCTCGCGATCAGCCATCCCAACGCCTCCGGGCTGGTGCTCGACCAGGTCACGCGCCTGTACGAGCCGGCCTATTACGTGCGCAAGCTCAATGTCAGCTATGCCGGCCGCCCGGTGCTGAGTGCCGATATCGACTTCTCGATCAGCGAAAACCCGAACTTCCGCTTTTATTTCGTTCCCACTGGCGACGGCGAACTGCGCGCCGAAGTGGTCGACACCAAGGATCTGAGTTTTGATAGCCAAGTAGTGGTCAAGCTCGGCGGTGTCGCCAGCGCGATCCAGTAAGCGGCAAGACGGGTACAGGCCGTCGGATCAGTCGGCATCGCGGCACCCCGCGTTGGAAACCGGCATTCTCGCCTTCGATCGCGACGAGAACCCCCTGTCTGGATGAGTGCCTCAGCAAATTCGCAGCAACCCTGCTTCATCGTCCTGAACGCCAGTTCCGGCCACAACGACACGAATGAAACTGCCGACATCATTCGCGAAGTGCTGACGGCTGCCGGCCGGCCGCATGAACTGCTGCTCGCCGAGCAGGGCCGCGACATCCCCAAGCTGGCGCGCAAAGCGGTGGAACTGGCGAAAGCGCAGGACGGCATCGTGGTTGCCGCCGGTGGCGACGGCACCATCAACGCCGTGGCGCAGGCGGCACTCGGTTGTGGCCAGCCGTTCGCAGTCCTTCCGCAGGGCACCTTCAACTACTTCGGCCGCGCCCACGGCGTGTCGCAGGACACCCGCATCGCCACCGAAGCGCTGCTGACCGCCAGCGCGCAGCCGGTGCAGGTAGGGCTCATCAACGACCGCATCTTCCTGGTCAACGCCAGCCTGGGGCTATACCCGCAACTGCTCGAAGACCGCGAAGCGTTCAAGAAGCGCTTCGGCCGCAGCCGGCTGGTGGCGATGGTGTCCGGCCTGCTGAGCTTCCTGCGCGAGCGCCGCCAGCTGGATCTGGACATCGAGATCGAAGGCGAAACCCGCAGCATCCGCACGCCGACGCTTTTCGTCGGCAACAACGCACTGCAACTGACCCAGATCGGCATTGCCGAAGCGGAAGCCTTGAGTCGCGGCCGGCTGGTGGCGATCGCCATGAAGCCGGTCGGCACCTTGACCATGATCGGCCTGCTGCTGCGTGGTGCCTTCGGCAAGCTCGGCGAGGCCGATCAGGTGGTCAGCTTTCCGCTGCGCAAGCTCACCATCCGGCCGCCGCGTCAGAAGCGCGTGCGCCGCTACAAGGTGGCGATGGACGGCGAAGTGACGCATCTGACTTCGCCGCTGGTATTCCAGGTGTCGCCCGAGCCGCTGCTACTGATGGTGCCGCTGGCACCGGTCGTCGAGGGTGCCGCGCCGTGAGCGTGGTGCTGCATCTGTCGGATACCCACTTCGGTACCGAGCGCGCCGAAGTGGTCGCCGCACTTCTGCACTTGTCTGTGCAGCAGCAGCCGGATGTCGCAGTGCTGTCCGGCGACGTCACCCAGCGCGGCCGTAGCGATGAATTCGCTGCCGCCAAGCGCTTCGTCGATGCGCTGAGCGCGCGGACCAAGCTGGTGCTGCCGGGCAATCACGACATTCCGCTGTTCGACCTCTGGCGGCGCGTGTTCGCGCCCTACCTGAACCATCGCCGCGCTTTCGGCAGCACGCTGGAACCGGAATACGAGGACGAGGCGCTGCTGATCGTCGGGGTCCGCACCACGCGGCGTTACCGGCATGTCGACGGCACGGTGTCGGCGCGTCAGGTGGCTAGGACCAGCGCCCGCCTGCGCGACGGCGGCACGCGGCTGAAGCTGGTGGTCACCCATCAGCCGGTGCATGTGCAGCGCGACGAAGACGCCCACAACCTGCTGCGTGGCCGGGCAGCGGCGCTGCGCGGCTGGTCGCAGGCCGGGGCAGACCTGATCCTCGGCGGCCACATCCACCTGCCGTTCGTGGCGCCGCTGCGCGAAGCCCACGGCCTGCCGCGCGAAGTCTGGGCCGTGCAGGCCGGCACGGCAGTGTCCCGCCGCACGCGCCCCGGCGTGCCGAATTCGGTGAACCTGATCCGCCACGCGCCCGGTGCGGGGCACTGCACCATCGAACGCTGGGATTTCGCTGCCGACCGCGAAGCTTTCCAGCTCGGTGACAGCACCGACGTGGCGCTGGATCGCTGAATGCGGCCGCTGCTGGCCACCGCCGCGATCCTGATCTTCGCGCTGCTGGCGACGATGCCGGCCGCTGTCGTCGATGTCGATCAGCAACTGGCTGACCTGATGCGCAGCCGCGCGCCGCAATGGCTGCTGCAAGCGGCCTTCGCCATCACCCAGCTCGGCAATTTCGCGACTCTGGCCGGCATCGTGGTGGTCGTCGCGCTAGGACTGGCGATCCGCCGGCACGGGTTCGAGTTGATCCTGTGGCTGGCGATCACGGTGGGCACGGGCCTGCTGAACCGCACGCTGAAGCTGGCTTTTGCGCGGGTCCGGCCGCTGCACGAGCACGGTCTGGTGATCGAGCCGGCGTACAGCTTCCCCAGCGGCCACGCCTCCGGCTCGCTCGCCGTCTACGGCCTTTTGAGCCTGTTGCTGCTGCCGCACTTGGCACCCGGCGCGCGGCGACCGCTGCTGCTGGGCACGGGCGCGCTGGTGCTGCTGATCGGTGCCAGCCGGGTGATCCTGCATGTGCATTTCCTCAGCGACGTGATCGCCGGCTACGCGCTGGCGGGCGCGCTGCTGCTGATCGGCACGGCGATCAGCGAACGATTGCGGCAGCGGCCGGTCTGGTCAGCATGATTCGCTGGCTGACTCCCCTGCTGCTCGCCATCGCGCTGCCTGCGCAGGCGGACGTCGTCACCCTGGCCGACGGCGTCCATGCCGATCTCGGCGACTACAGCGCGATCACGCCGGCCAATCGCGGCGAGATTGCCAACAGCGGGCTGATCGTCGGTACGCGCAGCGCGCTGGTGATCGACAGCGGCGTCTCGCAAGCCCACGGCGAGCGGCTGTATCAGGCCTGGAAAGCACGCAGCGAGCGGCCTTTCGAAGCCTTGCTGCTGACCCAGCCGATCCAGGAATTCCTATTCGGAGCCGGAGCGTTTCGCGGGCACGGCGTCACCGTCATCGCCCATCGCGACGCCGCACTGCTGATGCGCCAGCGCTGCGAAAACTGCCTGACCCATCTGCGCGAACTGCTGCCCGGCGGCTTGATGAAGGGCACCGCGCTGATCGCGCCGGATCGGCTGCTGGATGCCGCAACACCGTTCGATCTCGGTGATCGCGAAGTGCAATTGATCGACGCCGGCAAGGCCACCACGCCCGGCACGCTGGCGGTATTCGACCCAGCCAGCGGCACCCTGTTCGCCGGTGGCTTGATCGCCCACCAGCGCATTCCGAGCCTGCGCGATGCAAGGATTCCGCAGTGGCTTGCGGCTCTGGATCAGCTGAAAGATCTGCCGATCAAGCGCCTCGTGCCGGGTTTCGGGCCTGTAGGAAACACAAGCCAGATCAAGGACATGCAGCGTTATCTGCGACGGATCGACGCCGCCGTTCGCGCCGAATACCAGCGCGGTGCCAGCCTGCTGGAAGCGGTAGCCGCCGTGCAGGTCCCCGAGTTCGCATCGTGGAAGGAATACGCCGTGCTGCACCCGCAGAACGTCCAGTACCTCTACCGCCAGCTCGAAGACGCCGAGTTCCAACAACCGTAGGTCCGGATTCATCCGGACTGCGACGCCCAACCGTAGGTCCGGATTCATCCGGACACCCCACCCGATCGACAGCGCAATCCGGATGAATCCGGACCTACGGGGCGATCGAGAATAATTTGTCCAGCATCGTCTCGCCCCGTTCCAGCACGAAATAGCGAAACGCCTCGGCCGCCGGCGACAAGCTCAAAGAACCGATGCTGACCACGTGCCAGGCGCGCTTCAGCGGCAGACCGACGACATCGAGCATCGCCAGCTGACCGGCTTGCAGCTCCAGCCCCAGCGTATGCAGCGACAGCAGCGTGACGCCCATGTTGGCGATCACCGCCTGCTTGATGGTCTCGTTGCTGCTCATCTCCATGATCGTCGACGGCGCGATGCGCACTTCCTTGAACCAGGCTTCCATTGCTGAGCGCGTTCCCGAGCCGCTTTCGCGAACGATGAACAACTCGCGGTCGAGCCGCGCCGGCAGGATCAGCTTCTCGCCGACCAGCGGATGCGAGGTCGCCGCGATCACCGCCAGCGGATTGGCCGCGAAGGCTTCGGCGCGCACGTCCAGTTCGCGCGGCGGGCGGCCCATGATCGCCAGATCAATCTCGCGATCGTGCAGCTGGCGGTCGAGCAGGTCGCGATTGCCGACCGTCAGCCGCACCTCGACACCCGGATAGTCGAGCCGGAACTGCGCCAGCAACCGCGGCACGAAGTACTGCGCAGTGCCGACCATGCCGACGGTGATCCGCCCGGCCTGCACGCCGCGCAGGCGGGCGATGGTGTCTTCGGCTTCCTTGAGCGTGGCGATCACCCGCCGGGCATAGACCAGCAGGTATTCGCCGGTAGTGGTCAGGCTCATGGTTCGGCCGCTGCGCTCGAACACCGGCAGGCCGACGGCGGTTTCCAGATCGCGGATCTGCATCGACACGGCAGGCGCCGTCAGATGCAGCTCGTCCGCCGCACGGGCGAAGTTCAGGTGACGAGCGGCAGCCACGAAGGTGCGCAACTGGCGAAGACTGAGGTTAAGCATCAGAAAACCTTATTCGACGATGCAGATATCGTGAATTTACCTTATCTCATGAACTGACTACGGTAGCGCCACTGAGATTACGGCCCCACCACGAGGAAGAGTGCGATGAGCAACGACATGAGCGATGCCCCGATCACCGATGGCAAGAAGCGCTACGCCTCGGGCGTGCTGAAGTACAAGCAGATGGGCTACTGGCAGCCCGACTATGTGCCGAAGGAAACCGATCTGATCGCGCTGTTCCGCATCACGCCGCAGGAAGGCGTGCCGGCCGATGAATGCGCTGCCGCCGTCGCCGGTGAATCGTCGACCGCGACCTGGACCGTGGTCTGGACCGATCGCCTGACCGCCTGCGAGCTGTACCGGGCCAAGGCCTACCGGGTCGACCCGGTGCCGAACACCGGCCACGGCACCAAGACCGAGCAGCAGTACTTCGCCTACATCGCCTATGACCTCGACCTGTTCGAGCCGGGCTCGATCGCCAACATGACGGCCTCGATCATCGGCAACGTGTTCGGCTTCAAGGCCGTGAAGGCGCTGCGTCTGGAAGACATGCGCATTCCGGTTGCCTACCTGAAGACCTTCCAGGGCCCGGCCACGGGTGTCGTGGTCGAGCGCGAACGTCTCGACAAGTTTGGCCGCCCGTTGCTGGGGGCAACCACCAAGCCGAAGCTGGGCCTGTCCGGCCGCAACTACGGCCGTGTGGTCTATGAAGGCCTGAAGGGCGGTCTGGACTTCATGAAGGACGACGAGAACATCAACAGCCAGCCGTTCATGCACTGGCGTGACCGCTTCCTGTACTGCATGGAAGCCGTGAACCGGGCGTCGGCCGCCACCGGCGAAGTCAAGGGTCACTACCTGAACGTGACCGCCGGCACGATGGAAGAAATGTACGCGCGCGCCGAGTTCGCCAAGAGCTTAGGGTCAGTCATCATCATGATCGACCTCGTGATCGGCTACACCGCGATCCAGAGCATGGCGATCTGGGCGCGCAAGAACGACATGATCCTGCACTTGCACCGCGCCGGTAACAGCACCTATTCGCGCCAGAAGAACCACGGCATGAATTTCCGCGTCATCTGCAAGTGGATGCGCATGGCGGGTGTTGATCACATCCACGCCGGTACGGTGGTCGGCAAGCTGGAAGGCGACCCGCTGATGATCCGCGGCTTCTACGACACCCTGCTCGACACGCACACGCCGCAGCAGCTCGAAAAGGGCCTGTTCTTCGAACAGAACTGGGCGAGCCTGAACAAGGTGATGCCGGTCGCCTCCGGCGGCATTCATGCCGGCCAGATGCACCAGCTGCTGACCTATCTGGGTGACGACGTGGTGTTGCAGTTCGGTGGCGGCACCATTGGTCACCCTCAGGGCATCCAGGCCGGTGCCACGGCGAACCGCGTGGCGCTCGAAGCGATGGTCATGGCCCGCAACGAAGGCCGGGATATCTGGAACGAAGGCCCGCAGATTCTTCGCGACGCCGGCAAGTGGTGCACGCCGCTCAAGCAGGCGCTCGATATCTGGGGCGATGTGACCTTCAACTACGAGTCGACCGACACCGCCGACTACGCGCCGACCCCGACCGCCAGCGTCTGAACAGAGAGATCACGATCATGATGACCAATTCCAACCAGCGGCTGACCCAGGGTCAGTTTTCGTTCCTGCCCGACCTGACCGATACCCAGATCACCGCCCAGCTCGAATATGCGCTGAAGAAGGGCTGGGCGATCGGCGTGGAGTACACCGACGATCCGCACCCGCGCAACACCTACTGGGAAATGTTCGGCAACCCGATGTTCGATCTGAAGGACGCGGCCGGCGCGCTGATGGAAATCAACAGCTGCCGCAAGACCTTCCCGAGCCACTACATCCGGGTCACCGCCTTCGATGCCACGCGCGGCGTCGAATCGCCGACCATGTCCTACCTCGTCAACCGTCCTGCGAAGGAGCCGGGCTTCGGCCTCGTTCGTCAGGAAGTAGACAACCGTGCGATTCGTTACACGATCCACTCCTACGCCACCGACAAGCCGGAAGGCGAGCGATATTGAAGCCACTTGAGCTCGCGCTTCGGCTCGAACAGGTAGCGAAAGCGTTTCGCACGAAGCACACGAAGAACACAAAGGAAAAGCGTTGAACCTGCCGTTGCTTCTACTTCGTGGCCTTTGTGTTCTTCGTGCGAAACGCTGCTGTGACATTCAAACCGGAGGCGAACGTGGACGCAGTGAAAACCGTTGACCTCCAGGCGATCGTTCGGGACTCGAACGTCACCGAAGTGCTCGACCAGCTCGACCGCGAGCTGGTGGGGCTTGCGCCCGTGAAGCGGCGCATTCGCGAGATCGCCGCCTATCTGGCGGTGACCCGCGCCCGCAAGCAGCTCGGGCTGGAAGCTGCGGCACCGAGCCTGCACATGTGTTTCACCGGCAATCCCGGCACCGGCAAGACCACGGTGGCGCTGCGGATGGCGGAAATCCTTCATCGCCTGGGCTACGTGCGCAAAGGCCATGTGGTGTCGGTGACCCGCGACGATCTAGTCGGCCAGTACATCGGCCACACGGCACCGAAAACCAAGGAAGTGCTGAAGAAGGCGATGGGCGGCGTGCTGTTCATCGACGAGGCCTACTACCTCTACCGGCCGGAGAACGAGCGCGACTACGGTCAGGAGTCGATCGAAATCCTGTTGCAGATCATGGAAAACAACCGCGACGACCTCGTGGTGATCTTGGCCGGCTACAAGAACCGGATGGATACCTTTTTCAGCAGCAATCCCGGCATGTCCTCGCGCATCGCTCATCACATCGACTTCCCGGATTACTCGCAGCCGGAACTGCTGTCGATCGCCGGCAAGATGGTCGGCGCGATGAATTACCGTTTCGATGCCGAAGCCGAGACCGCGATGGGCGACTACATCGGCCGCCGCCTCACCCAGCCCAACTTCGCCAATGCCCGCTCGGTGCGCAATGCGCTGGACCGCGCCCGCCTGCGCCAGGCCAACCGTCTGTTCGCCGGTGTCGGCGAAGGCGCGCTGAATGTCACGGCGGAAGACCTGAGCACGCTTTCTGCGTCCGATATCCTCGCGTCCCGCGTGTTCGACGCACCCGATTCCGCCGAAAGAACCTGAAAGGCCCGCCATGCAACTCGGAAGAACCACGCTCTCGAAGTTTCTGATCGAGCAATTGCATGAAGTCGACGACAACGGCCAGCTCGCTGGCCTGCTGATCGACGTTGCCGCCGCCATGAAGTCGATCGCTGCCATGACCGCCAAGGGCGCGCTCGGCGGCTTCCACGGCAACATCGAAGCCACCAACATCCAGGGCGAGGTGCAAAAGAAGCTCGACGTACTGTCCAACGACGCGCTGATCGACGCCTGCGAATGGGGCGGCACCCTCGCCGGCATGATTTCCGAGGAAAACGAAGAGCCGATCCGCATTCCGCCGGAGTTCAAACGCGGCCGCTACCTGCTGAACTTCGACCCGCTCGACGGCTCCTCGAACATCGACGTCAATGTCTCGGTCGGCACCATCTTCTCGGTGCTCGTCCATGAAAAGGAAACCGAGCCGACGGCGGCAGATTTCCTGCAAGTCGGCCGCCAGCAGGTGGCTGCTGGCTACGCCATCTACGGCCCGGCGACGATGCTGGTGATCACCGTTGGCAAGGGCACGCACGCCTTCACGCTCGATCGCGAGATCGGCAATTTCATTCTCACTCACGAAAACCTGGTGATTCCGCCGGATACCAGCGAATTCGCGATCAACACTTCGAACGAGCGCTTCTGGGAGCCGCCGGTGTCGCGCTACGTGGAAGAGTGCAAGGCCGGCAAGACCGGCATCCGCGGCCGCGATTTCAACATGCGCTGGATCGCCTCGATGGTCGCCGAAGTGCATCGCATCCTGATGCGCGGCGGCGTCTTCATGTACCCGCGCGACACCAAGGACCCGAAAAAGCCGGGCCGCCTGCGCCTGCTCTACGAAGCCAATCCGGTCAGCTTCCTGATCGAGCAGGCCGGTGGTGCCGCCAGCCACGGCCGGGGTCCGATCCTCGACCACCCGGCCGATGCACCGCACCAGCGGATCGCGGTGATCTTCGGCTCGAAGAACGAGGTCGAGCGCATCGAGCGCTATCACGCCGAGTTCGACGCCGGCATCGACCAGCCCTACATCTCGCCACTGTTCAGCAATCGCTCGCTGTACCGTTCCGAAGCCCTGTAACGCACACCGGCGAGCCCTGAACACAAGGGCCGACCGGCACGAGGAGAGCAGCCATGTCGATCAAGCATCCGGTCATCGCGGTGACCGGCTCGTCGGGCGCCGGCACCACCACGGTGATGAAGGCGTTCCAGCATATTTTCCGCCGCGAAAAACTGAAGCCGGCCGTGGTCGAAGGCGATTCCTTCCATCGCTACGACCGCCTGTCGATGCGCGCCAAGCTCAAGGAAGAAGAAGCCGGCGGCAACACCCATTTCAGCCATTTCGGGCCGGAAGCCAACCTGATCCCCGAGCTGGAAAGCCTGTTCCGCGGCTACGGCAAGACCGGCGGCGGCAAGGTCCGTCGCTACCTGCACGATGCTGACGAAGCCGCGCCGTACAAGCAGGACCCGGGCACCTTCACCGACTGGCACGACCTGCCGGAAAACACCGATCTGATGTTCTACGAAGGCCTGCACGGCGGCTATGCCGACGAAAAGGTCAACGTGGCGGCAGCGGTGGATCTCTTGGTCGGCGTGGTGCCGATCATCAACCTCGAGTGGATCCAGAAGCTGCATCGCGACCAGAACATGCGCGGTTACAGCCAGGAAGCGGTGGTCGACACCATCCTCAGACGCATGCCGGACTACATCAACCACCTGTGTCCGCAGTTCTCGCGGACCCACGTGAATTTCCAGCGCGTGCCGACGGTGGACACCTCCAACCCCTTCATTGCGCGGGATATTCCGACCGCCGATGAGTCGATGCTGGTGATCCGCTTCGCCGACCCGAAAGGCATCGACTTCCAGTACCTGCTGAGCATGCTGCACGGCTCGATGATGACCCGGCCGAACAACATCGTCTGCCCGGGTGGCAAAATGAGCCTTGCGATGCAGATGATCTTCACGCCGATGATCCTGCGTCTCATGGACAAGAAGCGCCGCGCCTGAGTCTGGCGCAGCCGACAACAACAGCCTGGCTCACGCAGAGAACGCAAAGTGACGCAGAGAACGGCAAAGGCAATATCGCTTTGGCTTTTCTCTGCGTGCTCCGCGTTCTCTGCGTGAGAAAAAATCTTTCAAGACCCGACCCATGACCGCCCCCCTGAACGCCGTTGCCCGTCGCCGCCTGGCCAATGCCATCCGCTTCCTCGCCATCGACGGTGTGGAAGCCGCGAAGTCCGGCCATCCCGGCATGCCGATGGGCATGGCGGACCTTACCGAGGTGCTGTGGCGCGATTACCTCAAGCATTCGCCGAACAACCCGAAGTGGGCCGACCGCGACCGCTTCCTGATTTCCAACGGCCACGGCTCGATGCTGCATTACGCAGCCTTGAATCTCGCCGGCTATGACCTGCCGATCGAAGAACTGAAGAAGTTCCGCCAGCTGCATTCGAAGACCGCCGGCCATCCGGAATACGCGATCACGCCGGGTGTCGAAACCACCACCGGCCCGCTCGGTCAGGGCATCGCCAACGGTGTCGGCATGGCGCTGGCCGAAAAGCTGCTTGCTGCCCGCTACAACAAGCCCGGCCACACGATCGTCGACCACCGCACCTACGTCTTTCTTGGCGACGGCTGCCTGATGGAAGGCATCAGCCACGAAGTCTGCTCGCTGGCTGGCGTGTTCGGCCTCAACAAGCTGGTCTGCTACTACGACGACAACGGCATCTCGATCGACGGCCATGTCGAAGGCTGGTTCCGCGACGACACCGCCGCCCGCTTCCGCGCCTACGGCTGGCACGTGGTCGGCCCGATCGACGGCCATGACGTCGCCGCGATCGACGCTGCAACCCAGGAAGCGCTGGCCCAGACCGCCAAGCCGACGATGATCATCGCCCGCACCCAGATCGGCTGGGGCTCGCCGAACAAGGTCGGCACCGAAGAAGTCCACGGTGCGGCACTCGGTGCCGCCGAAGTCGCCGCCACCCGTGCGGCACTGGAATGGCCGCACGGTCCATTCGAGATTCCCGACGACATCCGCGCCGCCTGGGACGCCCGCGAGTCCGGTGCCGCAAAGGAAGCGGCCTGGAACACAGCGTTCGCCGCCTACAAGGCCGCGTACCCAAGGGAAGCCGACGAATTCCTGCGCACCCAGCACAGCCTGCTGCCGAAGAACTGGCTCGAAACCGCGACCGCGCTGCTGGCCTCTGCCGCTGCGGTCACCGCGCCGGTCGCCACCCGCAAGTCCTCGCAGGTCGCGCTCGAAGCGCTGGTGCCGGCGGTGCCGGAACTGCTCGGCGGCTCGGCCGATCTCACTGGCTCCAACCTCACGGCTGCCAAGGCCAGTGCCGCTTTCCACAACGTCGGCGCGGCGGGCAACTACGTCAGCTACGGCGTCCGCGAATTCGGCATGGCGGCGATCATGAACGGCGTCGCGCTGCACGGCGGCTTCATTCCCTACGGCGGCACCTTCGCCGTGTTCTCGGACTACATGCGCAACGGCATGCGCATGAGTGCGCTGATGAAGCAGCGGGTCATCTACGTGCTGACCCACGACTCGATCGGCCTCGGCGAAGATGGGCCGACGCATCAGCCGGTCGAACACGCCGCGTCCTTGCGGGCGATCCCGAACATGGACGTCTGGCGTCCCTGCGATGCGCTGGAAACGGCGGTCGCCTGGAAAGCCGCGATCGAGCGTCACGATGGCCCGGCCTCGCTGCTGCTGTCGCGCCAGAACCTGGCGCAGCAGAAACATGGCGATGACGCCGCCGCGCTGATCGAAAAAGGGGGCTACATCCTCAGCGAATCGACCTTGAGCCTGAACGTGATCCTGATCGCCACCGGCTCGGAAGTGTCGCTGGCGATGGCCGCCCAGACCAGCCTCGCCGCGCTCGGCATCGGCGCCCGCGTGGTGTCGATGCCGTCGAGCGACGTGTTCGATCGTCAGGACGCCATGTACAAGGCCAGCGTGTTGCCGCGCAGTACCCCAAGAGTGGCGGTGGAAGCCGGCATCGCGGATTCCTGGTTCAAGTACATCGGCCTCGATGGTGCCTTCGTCGGCATGTCGAGCTTCGGCGAGTCGGCCCCGGCCCCGGCGCTGTACGAGTACTTCTGCATCACCGCGGCTGCGGTAGTGAAGGCCGCACAGCACGTCGTCGAAGCCAGCGCCAGCGTGCCGGCCATCGAACTGTCGATCAACTGATGCGTCCTTTCGACGCCATACTGTTCGACCTCGACGGCACCCTGCTCGAAACCGCGCCGGAGATCGGCGCGGCGGTGAATCTGGCGATCATCGAGCAGGGCTTGCCGCCGGTCGACATCGCCGGGGTGCGCTTCTTCATCGGTCACGGCGTGCGGCAAACCATCGCGCAGGCCTATGACACGGTGGCCGCAGCCGGCACGACCGCCAGCAAGCGCGAGGCCGACATCGACGCCGCCCTCGCCCGCTTCGAGCATCACTACGAAAAGCTCGCTCCGCTGAGCCAGCCATTCGCCGACACGGTGTCCACGCTCACCAGCCTGCGCGCGCTCGGCATCCAGTGCGCGATCGTGTCGAACAAGGAGACGCGCTTCGTCGAGCAGTTGCTCGAAAACGGCCCGCTGCCGGGCCTGATCGACCTGCTGGTCTGCGGCGACACCCTGGCGAAGAAAAAGCCGGACGCCGCCCCCATCCTCCACGCGCTGGAAAAATTCGGCACCGCCGCATCACGGACGCTGATGGTCGGCGATTCCTCGATCGACGTGGCCTGCGCACGCAATGCCGGCGTGCCGGTCTGGATGGTGCCGTACGGTTACAACGGCGGGCATCCGGCGGAAAGCGCCGGAGCCGACCGGGTCATCGCCAGCCTGACCGAGGTAGTTCTTGCCTGTACCGGTACCGCGTCCGCGTCGGTTACCCTTGCAGACCACTCCCGATAAACCACAACGAGACTGAATTCATGGCACTGATTTCCCTGCGCCAATTGCTGGACCACGCCGCCGAGCACAGCTACGGCCTGCCCGCGTTCAACGTCAACAACATGGAACAGGTCATCGCCATCATGCAGGCGGCTGACGAATGCGACAGCCCGGTGATCCTCCAGGCCTCCGCCGGTGCCCGCAAGTACGCTGGCGAACCGTTCCTGCGTCACCTGATCGAAGCCGCGATCGAGTCCTACCCGCACATCCCGGTCTGCATGCACCAGGACCACGGCGCCAGCCCGGCATCCTGCCAGGCCTCGATCCGCTCGGGTTTCTCGTCCGTGATGATGGACGGCTCGCTGAAGGAAGATCAGAAGACCCCGGCCGACTACGACTACAACGTCCGCGTCACCGCCAAGGTCGTCGAGATGGCGCATTCGGTCGGCGTGTCGGTCGAAGGCGAACTCGGCTGCCTCGGCTCGCTGGAAACCGGCACCGCCGGTGAAGAAGACGGCGTCGGCGCGGAAGGCGTGCTCGATCACTCGCAGCTCTTGACCGATCCGAATGAGGCCGCGCAGTTCGTCGCGTCAACCCAGGTCGACGCGCTGGCGATCGCCATCGGCACCAGCCACGGCGCCTACAAGTTCACCCGTCCGCCGACCGGCGACATCCTCGCCATTGGCCAGGTCAAGGCGATCCACGCCCGCATCCCGAACACCCATCTGGTGATGCACGGCTCATCCAGCGTGCCGCAGGAATGGCTGACGATCATTCGCCAGTACGGCGGCGACATCAAGGAAACCTACGGCGTGCCGGTCGAGGAAATCTGCGAAGGCATCAAGCACGGCGTCCGCAAGATCAACATCGACACCGACATCCGCCTGGCAATGACCGGCGCCATGCGCAAGGTCATGGGCGACAAGCCGGACGAGTTCGATCCGCGTGCTTTCCTCAAGGCAGCGACCGCCGCTGCGCGCGGTATCGTCAAGCTGCGATTTGACTCGTTCCAGAGTTCGGGCAAGGCTTCCAAGATCAAGGTCGTTCACCTTGAGAAGATGGCGGCGCGATATGCGAAGGGGGAGTTGAACGCGGTCGTTCATTGAGCGCTTCGCTCACCACTGGTTTTGAGAAGCCACCTAGTTGGGAGATTGGGTGGCTTTTTTGTTGGAGGCGTGTCGATGGGGACGGGATCTCGTCGAATCGCAACCCCATCCTCGAACCTGGTCTTTTAATCCCTCTTGCAGAACTATTCGAGCAAGCCCCTTTGATCCAGCGTTGCCGGGAAGGAGAAACTCGCTTTCAGCCTCTCGAAAGAACATGGACGCCTGATATCGCCGCTAGTATCATACGGACACGAGCAAAGCTCAGAAGTTGCTGGCTGCCATGGAAAACAATCCGCTCGACTGGACCATCGAGCAGATCGAAACCGTTGTCGCAGCCTACGGCCTGAGCTTGCACCGACCCGGCGGCAGTCATTGCATCGTCCGCCATCCCAGCGGCAGCAAAATCAGTGTTCCTGCTCATCGCCCAATCAAGCCTGTTTACATCCGACAGTTCGTACGTTTAGTCAAAACCGGACGAGGAGACAACACCCCATGATCGATGCCACGCAATACCCCATCGAGGTGCGTCCGCTACCTTCCGAAGACGGTGGCGGCTGGCTCGCCACTTTTGCCGACCTCCCCTGCTGCATTGGCGACGGAGAAACGCCGGAAGCGGCGGTTATGGATGGTTACGCAGCCGCTAATGCCTGGCTGGCCGTGGCGGAAGAAGCGGGCGATCCCGTGCCCACTCCTGCCGGCGGTGGCGAATCCGGAAAATTCATGGCCCGAGTGCCCAAAAGCTTGCATGCCCGACTCGCCTCTCGCGCCCGCACGGAGGGCGTTAGCATGAATACGCTGGTGGTCGCTTTGCTCGCAGAGGGTGCCGAGCGGCGCGTTGGATGATGTTTGGATGGAAACGATCCGCTTAAATGCAGGGCTTCTACAGCCTCAGAACCGATTAAATTCAACCTGGCCCCTTTGATCCAAATTTTGAAAGAGAATTCTGATAAACCAATGACTTACGCTAATGCTGCTCTTGATCCCGTGACCGAGAAAGCTTCGCTGGCAACCGCGAGGCCCCGGTACATCTGGTTCTGCTCACGGCCGCGCAATTGCAGAACGACGCTATTCGAGCTTTAAGCGCAAAACTAAGGCCTTGGGGCTGTTTTTTTCGAGGCCAGAAGTTTATGGGAAGGCTCAAACTTTGGCCCCTTTTATCGGAATCCGCCCCAGATAGCAGCTTGCGACCCAGCTACGGGCAAAACTTTACCCGGACGATCAACAAATGTCGGAGATACTCGCACAACAAAGAACCCGCTTCTTTGCCCGCATAACTGACGGACTTATTCAAAGCGATGTGCATCTTCTTCTTATTACACATTGCCTATCGGATCGGCCTGAGTTCATAGATGGACTATCGCGCCTAGTTGTGTCAGTGAGAATAGTCGCGATTCCATACTCAATTCATGAGCCGACCATGAACTCTCTTCGCGATCGCTTCGCCGTGTCAACGCCAACATTGGATGATTTACACAACCCAGATTTTTTGCTAAAACTGTTGGAAGAATTTCCAGATAACGCTTCGATAATTATTGTAGAAATAGGAGGATATTTTGCATCGCTGATGTCGAATATCCCAGTAGTCCTCCAAGGTCGAATTAAAGGTGTAGTTGAAGACACCGAAGCAGGTCACCGTCGATACTTAGCGGTAAATAAAGCATTGAAATGTGGTGTAATAAGCGTCGCTAGAAGTCCATTGAAAGAGCCCGAAGACTCCCTTGTCGGAGCTTCATGTATTTTTTCAGTGGAGAGAATTATGCGAGATTTAGGTACAATATTTGACGCAAAGAGCTGTACAGTATTGGGATACGGAAAAATCGGTCGCAGTTTGGCCAAGCATGTTCGCGACCGAGGGCTACCTGTGGCTGTATACGATACGAACCCCGTCAGCCGCATATGCGCTATCTCGGACGGATTTTTCGTTCCTGATAGAGATTCATCTATATCAAGAGCAGACATAATATTTGGAGCAACAGGAAATTTAAGCCTCAGCGGCAGTGATGTGAACCTGATGCGCGATGGCACATTTTTAGTTAGTTGCAGTTCCAAAACGCAAGAATTTGATTTGACATCGCTTCGCGCGATGTCAAAAAAAAGCACTTCCAGCGTGGACTTGGAGAGGCTTGACTACGACTCCAAGAGACTATATATAACCTATGCTGGACAACCAATTAACTTCAGAGATGGCGCAGTAATCGGCCCAGTCCTTTACTTAATACAAGCGGAAATAATTTCAGCCGTTTCAATGATAATAAATCAGATCATTCAATGTGGAATACATTCTGTTCCGGACTCAGTGCGAGAAAATCTCGCCTACGCATGGCTTGCTGAATTCGTTAACGCAGAACGAGGATCTTATAATTGCTAACTTTAGGCATATGCACATCAGCCTCGCACTCGACGCAATCGACCGGTTTAAGACACACTTTCCGTCCGATGCAGACCGCATCGATCTCGATGGTGCTGAACGCCGCGTAAAGGAGTTGGCCGCAGGGAAATCACCAGACCACATTACGGCTAGCGCTCTAGTTGTGGATCCGAGGTCACGGAGTCTTCTTCTTGTTTGGCACGACACTCTCGGCCAGTGGTTACAGCCAGGCGGCCACGTCGAATCCGCTGACCTTAGCCTAATCGATGCGGCAAAGCGCGAACTTCTTGAAGAAACCAGCATAGAGCCGTCATTCCTCGTCTTCCCGTTCACTCGCGACTGCCCATTTGATGTAGACGTTCATTTTATTCATAATGAACATAGACATCGACCTCATTTTCATATTGACTTCCGATTCGTATTTTATGCCGAGAAGCCATATTCACTTGCCTTGCAGTCAGAGAGACCACGAATTCGGTGGATCGACTCTGCAGCAGCCACAAAGGCTCTTTTAACGATTGACTTACAAAGAACTATTAGAAAACTCTGTGATTGTGGAATAATGTCGCAATCAAAAAATATCGAAGGAATACCGTAAAGATGATCATTGCCATTGTAGGTCTCTGCGGAACAGGAAAATCAGCGGCGGTCGCTCATCTTCACGCAGTTTTTTCATCGCCGATAATATACTTTGGTGGCGTCGTCTTAGCCGAGGTCGAACGCCGGGGGCTCATAATAAATGCTGAAAATGAGCGAGTAGTTCGCGAACAACTGCGGCAAGAGCACGGGATGGCTGCGATTTCAATCGCTGCCCAAACTCAGATTTCATCGGCGCTGGAGCAGTCAGGGATCGCGATAGTTGATGGGCTGTATAGTTTTTCTGAGTATGAACATTTAAAAAATCTATATAACGCCGATCTAATCTTGATCGCCATTCACACAAATCGCCACTTAAGATACATAAGAATGGCAAGTCGAAAGGTTCGCCCTCTGACCCCCCGCGAGGTCGATAATCGTGACCTATCCGAGATTAAGCATCTTGAGAAAGGAGGTGCGATCGCCATTGCGGATTATCATATTGTTAACGAATCGACTTTAGACGAGCTAAAAAGCAAACTTAACCTGGTAGTTTTGGATATTCAAATTTACCTGAGTAGATAACGGCAATGATAAAAATAAAGCTTCCTGATGACCCGTTCTCTTCCAATGTTATCTCTACTGTATTCATTACGGTAGTCGGCACTATTCTCGGCATCACTTATTCTTTTCTTTTCAAACAATTATCCGTCTTTAATTTAGCAGCTCTTTGCGCCGGTGCAATTCTATTTGTTGCGGGATCATTTGTCTTGATCTTGTCAGCCGATTCTCATGGCAGATCAAAAGGTGAGGCGCTTATAATTATTTTCGGAATTTTTATCTGCTGGCTAGCCCTCATCAGCTTTGTCAATATTAGTTTTTCGCTTCCCAGGCCCGATCCGCAATTATCAGATGTGTCAGTGCGTGGCGATCCTTCGCTTGCACTTATTCCCGGCGCATCGCCTCAACTTAGCGCGACCGCAAGGCCAAATGTGGGTACGCAGGTGCTTTTACTTTTCCCGTCAGGCGCGATCCTATTTGCGCTTCTTTGGCAGTTAGGTGTTCGTGATCAAGCAAAGCGCGTTCGTCACAATTTCGGTTTCGCGACAACAGGAGTTTTAGCTGTTCAAACCACGGATGGCAGCGGCAATTTTCTGCTTGTTCTGAATAAGAATCTACGAAATGGTAAGGGGTTGTGGGTTCCTCCGGGGGGTCACATAGACGTGTTCTCTGAGCGACCAGAGGACCGCGTCGTTGAAAAAATCCTGCTTGAGACTGGTCTCAACTCTACTGTTGTTGAGGTTAATTCGATGATGCTTCCCCCCGTGATAGGCCGCAGGACTGATCTGTGTACGTGGCACACGCCACCGGCTTTCTTATTACGAGAAGATCTCCAAGGGTTTTGCGGCAAGTTTCACAGGATTCATCTTGACTTTGTTTACATTCTGATCTCCACCGACCAACAGACCAGTAGACTAGCCAAATATGGAAATAGTGACCGGATATTGATCCCGATTTCCGACTGCTTCTCTTCGCACGACTCGGCGAAGAACGCCACAATTAAGACAATAGACGCATGGCGCGCTAACCAAGGTTTACAGCCTGCGTCTATGCAGGATAACTGTACAGCGGATGTCACTATGAGGCTTCACCTTGCGGCTCAGCATCTTATCCGAGTCGGAATAATAAAATGACTAGTGATCAACTTTACAGGTACATGCTGGCGCTGATCGACCAAGGGAACGTAGTGGGCGAGATCGATATTTTTCGTGCAGGGCTGTCCAGCACAGATCCCTATATAAGATGGGCTGGCATAAAAGGGTGTGGCGAAGCTCGGGACACCCAATCTGTTGAAAAGTTGTTGGGCTTCTTGGGAACTGATGCTCCGGACTTGGGCGACGCCAATCAACGACGAGTCGCGGTCTGGGCGTTGGCAAGATTTGGTTTTGATACCATTTTTCCATTGATTGAACATGATTCCCGGCTAGATAAGTCTGCTTTCGCAGAAGACGTAGCGGATCTTATTGGGGAACTGGGCGAGCCGCGTGGGCTCGAATTACTGTCGCGGTTAATCGCCAGAAACGAACGTGCGGTGACACTTTGGGCGTCGCTTAGTGCTGCCAAGATCGGTGAGGCCTCATTGCCAGTTATTGAAGGATGCCTGGCTAAAAATCCAACTTTGGAGACCACATTTTATCTCTTGGACGCATTGTCGAAGATAGGAACGTCGGCCGCGCTCGCCCTTAGACAAAACTCGATGCAGAGAAGCGAGCACCATGCAATTCGTGTAATGGGTGCTAGTCTTACTGAGTAAATAAAGGGGCCAGGGTCGAATGGCACTTACTTAGCGCCAAGCGATTGATTATGTGAAAGAAGCTGACGGCCGGGCACACTATTGGTCCTACCCGTGGGCTTAAAAGGGGTCATGGGCTTAAAAGGGGCCAGGCTCTGGGCTTTCCCCCCTAGAGCACGCCAACCGCGTTCAGCGCTCGGGTCGCGATGATCGACATCGACGACCACAGCAGGTTCAGCGTCCAACGAAGGAAGGTCGTGGTCAGGTCAGCCGCAGTCGCGGCCGTGCGGCCGGTGAAGCGCAGCGCAGCGCTGATAATGAATTAAAGGGGCCAGGCTCAATTAAATTACCGCTCAGCTCTCGACAACGGACTTCATCGCGCTATCGCGATCGCGCGAAAAATCCGCGCCGAAGCTAGCCGCAGAAGGCGGGCGCGGCCGGCCCTACTTGGCCAGATGTCGGCAAAGGATTGCAGACCTGCTGATCGCCGCAGTCAGCGGCTGCCTCAATCGCCATCTTCATTCTCCTGCGCCAGCAGCGATTTGAGCTGGTAGGCATTGACGTCGAAGTCGGTGTCATCCGCGACTGCGGTCAGGATCTGTGGCGCGATGCGAGCCCGTTCCTCCTCGGCCTCGGCGCTTGTGAAGCCCGCTTCTGCGGCATCGGCGAACAGTTTTCCGGTCAGCCGCTTGGCCCTGGCTTCGTGGCTTTCGATGTCGGGATTGGCGCCGGGCGGAATGTTGTCCTCGATCCACGTACTGGCCCACCTCAGGAAACGATTGCTCATGACTGACACCCTTCTCCTGCGTCGAATTCGGCACCGTTTTCCCGGCGCATTTCGCTCTCCCGATGCCGGGGGAGAGGTCCGCGAAAGCTTACTGCATGGCATTGCACGGCACGAAGGGCCCGGCTTGCCGATGCAAGCGAGGCGCAACAATCACTGTCCCGCTTCCGTGACAGCCGATCACGAGGGCTTGCCCGTCATTCCTGAATAAGCCCACACAAACAAAGGCTTGCTCGCTATCCTGCAAGCCTCGCCTGACGGCATGCTTCCTGCTGCCCGCGCCGACCATGCTGCCGCTCCGCCCTGATCTCGCTGCCTTGCTGACGGCCTCGTTGCTGGCGGCGGGCAATGCCGTGGCGGCGCAAGCGCTATCGCCGCTGGCGTTGTCCTGTCAGGGCTGCCATCAGCCCGCAGTCAATGCCGGAACGATGCCGGCACTGAACCGCTACCCGGCGGAAAAGATCGCCGCCAGCCTCAAGGCCGCCCGCGACGAACCACAGCCCGGTTCGATCATGGCCCGCTTCGCGCAGTACCTGACCGACGCCGAAATCGCCGCTCTCGCCGCCGAACTCGGCGCGCCGGCCCCGCCATGAGCCTGTCGCGCCGCGCCGTGCTGCAAGGGCTGACCGCCGCCAGCGTCGGCCTGAGCCTGCCGGCTCAGGCGAAGGCCAAAGCCCGGGTGATCGTCATCGGGGCCGGTTTCGGCGGCGCGACCTGCGCGAAATATCTGCGGCGGCTCGCACCGGACACCGACGTGCTGCTGATCGACGCCCGCGCCCGCTGGTGCACCGGGCCGTTCAGCAATCTGGCGATCACCGGCTTGGCCAGCGTCGACAGCATCACCCGCAGCACGGCGGACATCGGCCGCGCCAACGGTGTGCGGACGCTGGTCGACGAAGTGACGGCGATCGACCCGATCACGAAAACCGTGCGCGTGGCCGGCGGCAAGCGCCTGCGGGCCGACCGCATCGTGCTGTCGCCCGGCATTGCCATGCGCTGGGGCTTGATCGAAGGGCTGAGCGCCGAGGTTTCAGGCGCGATGCCGCACGCCTGGACCGGCGATGCCCAAGTGCAGGCGCTGCGCGACCGGCTCGACGCCGTGCCGGACGGCGGCACCATCCTGATCAGCGCGCCGCCCAACCCTTATCGCTGCCCGCCCGGGCCTTACGAGCGCGCCAGCCTGATCGCCGAGCACCTGCTCAACACCGACCGCAAGCATTGCAAGATCCTGATCGCCGATGCCAAAGACGATTTCACCAAGCGGCCGTTGTTTCTGGCCGAATGGGACGAGCGCTACGGCGGCTTGATTGAATGGATTCCGCGCGCGAAAGGCGGCGAAGTGACGCGCGTCGACGCCGCCACCGGCGAAGTCTGGCTACGCGACCAGACCCGCTCCATCGGCACGCATCTGGCTTCGATCGTGCCGCCGCAGCAGGCGGCGACGATTTCAAAGGCCGCCGATCTGACTGACGAATCCGGCTGGTGCCCGGTCAACCCGCAGAACTTTGAATCGACGCGCCACGCCGGCATCCATGTGATCGGCGATGCGGCCATCGCCACGCCGATGCCGAAGTCCGCGTTCGCTGCCAACTCGCAAGCCAAGCTCTGCGCCAGCGCGATAGCGGCCGCCCTCGCTGGTCGGGCCGCACCCGATGCCCGCATGATCAACACCTGTTATTCCCTGGTCGCACACGACGCCGCGATCTCGGTTTCCGGTTTCTATTCCGCCGCCAGCGGCCGCATTGCCATCGTTTCGGAGGGCGTCAGTCCGCTGAGCGCACCGGATGGTCTGCGCGCCCGCGAAGCGGCCCAAGCCCATGATTGGTATGAAAGTATTTCGACGGACAGCTTCGGCCAGCGCGCCTGATCGCGCGGAAGCGCTGCGCAGCGATGATCCGAGCGGTGCCGCCTGGCATCGCTGGTTGCTGGTGTTCGGCGGCATCGTCTACGGCCTGTATGTCAGCCACGATCTTGGCTGGCTGCAACTGCTGGCCTTCGGCGATCCGACCTGGCTGACCTTCGGCATCATCGTGCTGTTCGGGCTGTCGTCGCTGTACTGCGGCGCGCTGGCGTTCGAGATGGCGCGCCAGCACACGGTCTGGAAACGCCTTTACGAAGGGCTGGCGCATCAAGGCGCCAGCTGGGCCGGCGACTACCTCGCCGAACGCCGCGATCTCAAGGGTGCCGATGCCACTGCCCTTGGCGATCTGCTCCACGAGCGGATCAAGGGCCGTACCGAGCTGGGCTGGTTCTCGGCCGGCTTGCAGATCAAGCTCGGCCTGCTCGGCACGGTGATCGGCTTCGTGATCATGCTGGCCTCGATCGGCAGCGCCAACGACCTGCAATCGCAGGGGCTGGACACGCTGATCCGCGGCATGGGCATCGGCATGAAGGTGTCGCTGTACACGACCATCGTCGGGCTGGTCGGCTCGATGATGATCGGCATCCAGATGCTGGTGGTCGATCGCGCGGCGGACCGGTTGTTCGCGCTGATCGTCACCCTGCCCGATCGCGACGGCGCGAACTGATCCAATGGCCGCTCGCCGCAGCAGCAATCGCAAGCACTACGAGGAAGATCCGTTCACGGATCTGCTGTTCAATGCCTTGATGGGCTTCACGATGCTGCTGTTCCTGACGCTCTTGTTCCTCAATCCGCCGTCGAAGAAGACCGGGCTGATCGACACCAAGGCCGAGTTCATCGTGACGACCACCTGGCCGGACGGCTCGGAAGACGACATCGACACCTGGGTCGAAGGCGGCGATGGCGACGTGGTCTGGTTCCGCCATCCGGACTCCGGGCAGATGCATCTGGACCGTGACGATCGCGGCATCGCCAACGACACCATCACCGTCAACGGTCAGAAGATCATCAACCCGCTGAACCAGGAAGTGGTGACCCTGCGCGGCAAGGCACCGGGCGAATACACGGTGAACATCAATAACTACAAGTCGACGTCGACCGGCCCGGTGCCGGTGCAGGTCAACGTCGTCAAGGTCAATCCGGTGCTGACCGTCATCTACTACGACACCATCATGCTGACCCGCCAGGGCGAGGAAAAGACCGCCGTGCGCTTCACCGTGACCGAGGACGGCAACATCCTCAACGTCAACACGCTGCAGAAATCACTGGTCAAGTCGCGCGACTGATCCCCACCCCGAACTCGCCCAAACCATGTCACAAGGCCTCGTGCTGCTGTCCCTGCTGTACTTCCTGCTGGCGATGCTGGTGCTGACGCTGCTGGTCCGCACGCAGTTGTCGGCGCGGCTGAAAAGCCTGCTGATCGTCGCTGTCGTCGGCGCTGCGATCCTGAGCCAGCAGGGCTGGAAGCGGATGGCCGGATGGCCGACGCGCGCCGAACTCCCCGATCGCTTCCTGTATCACGCGGCCAGCGTGCGCGAGCCGAATGTGGCGACCGGCGATGCCGGCCTGATCCATCTCTGGGCCACCGAACTGACGCCGGACGGCCCGGCCGCCGAGCCGCGCGGCTACGAGTTGCCGTACAGCCCCGAGGATCACAAGCAGATCCAGGACGCCCGCGAACGCGCCCGCCAGCAGGGCCTGCCGCAGATCGGCCGCAAGGGCGGGCCGCGCAACAAGTCGAACGTGGTGTCGGACGTCAAGCGCAGCGCCGGTTCGGCGAACTTCTCGCTGGCCGACCTGCCCGATCCGGCGCTGCCGGAAAAGTGAGGCGCGCCATGCCCACGCCCATGGTCCTGCGTCTGCTGACCGCCAGCGCCGCACTGCTGATCTCAGCCTGCGGCAGCGCCCCGGACACGCCGTACTTCCCGCTCGAATCCGGTCGCCATTGGACCTACGAACTGCACGAAGCCAATCCGCTTGGCGAAAAGACCGAAACCTTCGAGATCACCAGCGCCGGTCCGCGCGAGCGCGACGGCAGCACCTATTACCTGCGCCGCAACAGCCTCGGCACCGAATACTGGCTGAAGCTGGACGGCGGCAACATCGTCCGCACCGGCCTGCGCACCACGGTGGAAGTCGACCCGCGCGACGACGCCGTGCCGCGCACCGTGCTGCCGATCGCGCCGAAGCTCGGCGACGCCTGGGAGCAGCCAAGCCAGCCGTTCATCATGGAACGCGCCGTGCCGTTCCGCGAACGCTTCCTGCATCACGATTCGGTGCGCTTCACGCTGGCCATGAAGATCACCGCCGTCGACGAAGACGTGACCGTGCCGGCCGGCACTTTCAAGCACTGCATCAAGGCCGAAGGCGACGCCCTGATCCACGTGCTCGCCGATCCCCGGCTCGGCGGTTCGGAAGTGGTGGTCAAGCACACCGAGTGGTACGCCCCGGGTGTCGGCCTGATCAAGCTGCATCGCGAGGAACCGCTGGAAACCACGCAGATCGTTGGTGGCGACGTGACGATGGAGTTGCTGTCTTACGAGCGCTAGCCCAGCCACGTAGGGTGGGCAGGCTTCACCTGCCCACCGATTCGCCGAAGTTTGATGACCGCACACCGCGTGGGCAGATGCAGCCTGCCCACCCTACTCGACCTTCAAAGGTACGGTCGCCGACAAGCCGAGTGCCTTCGATTCCTCGGACGTCTTCCACTTGCCGAGCTTCACCGACACTGGCACTTCCGTGTCGAGTATTTGCAGCCGCTGCTCTGACTGAAACAGCGGCTCGGTCTTGTAGGGGATCTCGCCGCTGTTCGATGCGGCACGCGGACTCAACCCGGATTCGCTGTCGCGTAGCACCGACGCGGTGTGATTGGGGTTTTTCCGCGTTGTCGACGGCTGATCCGGCACGCTCAGATTGAGCTTTGATGCAGGCTTGGTCGGCGGTGCCGGTTTCGCCTTCGCCGCCTTGCGCGATCTGGCATCGGCCTTCGGCGCTGGCCGGGCGTCGGCAGAAGCTGCGGCAGGCGGGGTTTCAGCCCGAATTCCGGCGAGCGGATAGCCGAAAAGGACGATCGCCAGAATCCAGATTGTCTGCCGTGCCGATGTGCGTGCTTTCATGGCCATCTCCTGACCCGAACCTTGCACGATCATGCACCAGACGCGGGCCTGATGACGGTGTTCCAGCGCACCGACCGGGAGCCGCAAAGTCACCGTCCATCGTCGTTGATGTCGGTGACCTCACCGGCTCGCCGCGCGGCTGTCGAACTACCAGAGCACCTTCGGCCAGTTGCGGTGACCATCGGTAATGAAGGTGTCGCGCTGCGCGAGCCACTCTTTCTGGGTGTCCAGATCGTAGTTCAGGTACAGCTTGTCATCGACGATGGTGAAGGCCGCAGGATCCGTCTTCGCGGTGTATTCGTGCGACACGGCGTAGGCGCAATAGCCGCCGAATTGCGGCGCGTACTGCTCGGGCGCGTTGCGGAAGCGGTCGCGGTTCTCGGTGGACACGAACAGCCAGCGCGCGCCATTCCAGTCCTCGAAAATCTCCTTCGAGCCCTTCACCGGCTTGCTGTCGACGAAATACGCCACCGGGTCGTAACCGCCGATGGCAGCGCCGTCGCTGACATACACCGCACGGGTCGCAAACATGCCGATCGACTTCAGAAGCATGAAACCTCCGAACAGAAGGACGGTGATGCCAAGGGCACCGCGTAACAGCCATTTCTTCATTTCTTGTCTCCGGACTTAAGGATTTGTTCGTTGATCGCACCGGATGGCGGCGGTCTTCATTCAATATATGCATGCCGCATGCATTTGTAAAGGCGAACGTCCAGCGAAGGCATCGGTCGGCCGCCTCAATCGCCCATCGGGCAATCGCCGCAAGTGCGTTCGTCGCAGAGCCGACAGATGGTGTAACTGCGATCGAAATCAGATCCGCGCATCGTTTTCAACAGGGATTCCACAACACCTGCGAACGCCGCCTGCTGCTCCGCCGGCACGACGGCGACCACCCGTTCGAGCACCTGCTGACGCGCCGCAAGCACCTGGCGGCGCAACTGCTCGCCGACCGGGGTCAGATGCAGGGCCACCGTTCGGCCGTCGGCCCCGGCGCGGCGCTCGACCAGGGACGCCGCCGCCAGCCGATCGACCAGCCGCACCGTGCCCGGATGCGAGCGATGCAGCAGGCGCGCCAGAAAGTCGATGCTGCAAGCGGGCGCGTGGCCGATCGACACCAGCGCCGCCGAGGTTTCGCCGCCGCCGCCGGTCACCGCTTCCGTGGCCTCGCGCATCTCGTCGTTCAGCGACAGCGCAAGCGCGCCGAGCAGGTTGGCCGTGCGGGAGCAGGCGGGGTCGCGGAAAGCGGCGGTCATCGGCAGGTCAATCGCGGATATGTGCAGCTTGCATATTAACGGCAAACCGCTGCGTTGCAGCCTCGATGTTCAGCCGCTCCGTGTACCTGACGATCCGGTGCCAGCAGCCGACAACCCGGAATCAGCAAGGGCAAGCCTGCTGGGCAATCTCAACCAGCATCAACTGATCGAACTCAACACCCGTTCAGTGAACACTCGGTTACATTCCTGACACAAGTTTCACGTTCGCGAGGATTTTCGCGCGTGCGTTCCCTTATCGAGTGACCTGGATTCGCCCGGCAGATGCCGCAGCGGTTCCCGAACGGAGATTGACCGATGATCCGATTGATCGTGGCTGCGGCCGGTGCGTTTGCAGTGGTCGGCAGTGCCGCCGCCGCTGGTGCGCTGTCGCCGCTGGCCAACCATGACGCCTCCTTTGCCGCCCCGAACAGCTTGTCCGACCGGGGCTTGCGCGCGGCAGAAATCGCCCGCGCCGCGCCGCGCCGCGCGGGTCTGGCGTCGACGGTCGATGCCACTCTCGGTGCCGCCAGCTTCCTGTGGGGCGCGGCAGGCTCGACACCGGCCGCCGTCGGCGCGCTGTCGCGTCCGGCGCTGGCCATGGCCCGCGCGCGCGACTACGCCGGTCGACAGGCAGCACTGCTCGGCATCGGAGGCAAGGCCATCGAACAGGCGAGCGCACGGCTGGTGCATGACGCGGCCGGCGGCGCCAGCATCGTCCGTTTGCAGCAGTCGATCGCCGGTGTCGATGTCTTCAACCGCCAGCTCAATGTGATGATCGGCAGCAAGGGCGAGCACATCGCGACCTCCGGCTATTTCGCACCGCAGACAGCGACTGCCTCGACCCATCGCCTCGGCGCTGCGCAGGCGATTGCCGCAGCCGTGGCCGATGTCGGCGGCAGCGTGCTGCCAGCGGCCCTGAGCCTGTCGCGTCGCGAAGGCGCTTACGAGCTGTTCAACCGCCCGGCCGCAGGAGCGCTGTCCCTGACTCGCGACCCGCGCGCCAAGAAAGTCTGGTTCCCGATGGCGGATCGTCTGGTCGCCGGCTGGTATGTCGAAGTGATCGGTGCCGGCGGCGACGGCGAAACCTCCGCTTACAGCACGGTGATCTCGGCAGAAAACGGTGCGGTGCTGTTCCGCAAGAGCCTCATCGAGCAGGCCGCGTACAGCTACCGCGTATTCGCCGATGCCACCGGCATCCAGCAGCCCTTCGACGCCCCGATCGGCAACGGCTACGCGCCGTTCCCCGGTGCGACACCAGCCGTCGTTCAGCCGCGCACGAGTGCGGTCGCCAATCTGGTGACCCTGAGTTCCGGCCCGATTTCGACCAACGATCCCTGGCTGCCGGCCGGTGCCACCACCACCACCGGCAACAACACCGACGCCTATCTCGACAACGGTCTGCTGTTCGGCGCGCCGATCACCGCCGCCATCACCGACGGCTACCAGCCGCGCACCAACGATGTGCGCGCCACGCTTACCGCCCCGGGAACCTTCGACCACGCCATCGTGGCCGACGCCGATCCGGCCGGTGCCACGACGCGCCAGGCGGCGATCGTCAACCTGTTTTATGTCAACAACTGGCTGCATGACATCTATTACGACCGCGGCCTGAACGAAGCCGCCGGCAATGCTCAGACCGTGAATTACGGTCGTGGCGGCGAAGAAGGCGACGCCATTCTTGCCGAAGGCCAGGATGCCTCCGGCCGCAACAACGCCAACATGCTGACGCCGGCGGACGGTGGCAGCCCGCGCATGCAGATGTATCTGTTCGACGGGCCGATCACCGGCAGCGTCAATGTCACCGCACCCGCCGCTGGTCCGGGCCTCGTGTTCAGCACCGCCAGCTTCGGCCCGCAAGTGTTCGATGTCACCGCACCGATCGCTGCTGCCAGCGAGCGGGCCGGCGTGTCGCCAACCGACGGCTGCGCGGGCGGCCAGGCACTGCCGATCACCGGCACCACCTTGCCGGCGCTGCCGGACCGCAATCTGCGCGGCCGCATCGCCCTGATCGACCGCGGCAACTGCTCGTTCACCACCAAGGAACAGTTCGCGATGGCGAGCGGCGCGGTCGGCATGATCGTCATCAACAACGATCCGGTCGCCGATCCGACGCCGATGGGCAATGCCGATCTGCCGCAGTTGCCGATCAACCTGCCGCTGCCTTCGTCGACCGATGGCCTCTACCGCCTGCCGGCGGTGATGATCCGCAACGATGCCGGCGTGGCGCTGCGCGCCCAGCTTGCCGCTGGCAATGCCGTGAGCATGCGCTTGAACCGCGCGCCGTCGATCGACTACGACGGCACCCTGGATAACCAGATCATCGTCCACGAGTTCTTCCATTACGTGTCGAACCGTCTGGTCGGCGATGCCAGCGGCCTGTCGAACTCGCAGGGTCGCGGCATGGGCGAAGGCTGGAGCGATTTCGCTGCCCTGATGCTCACCGTGCGTCCGGACGATCTCGCCGTGCCCGGCAATGCCAGCTACAGCGGCGCTTATCCGCTGGCCTATTACTCCACTGCCAGCTTCAACGCCGCCTACCAGTATTTCGGCATTCGTCGTCAGCCGTATTCGCGCAGCTTCGCGTTCAACTCGCTGACCTTCCAGCACATCCAGAATGGCGTGCCGCTGCCGAACACGGCACCGGTCGCCTTCGGTGCCGACGGCGCGACCAACGCCGCCGTCCACTCCACCGGCGAGATCTGGTCGAACATGCTGTGGGAGGGTTACTCCAACATGCTCAACAGCGGCCGCTACAGCCTGCCCGAGGCCCGCAGCCGGATGATGGACTACGTGATCGGCGGCCTGAAGATGACCCCGAACGCGCCGACCATCCTCGAAGCCCGTGATGCCGTGCTGGCGGCCGCGATGGCCAGCTCGCAGGCCGACTACCTCGACCTGATCCGCGGCTTTGCCAAGCGCGGTGCCGGTGTCGGCGCCGTCGGCCCGGCACGCAATTCGACCGACCATGTCGGCGTGGTCGAAAGCTACATCGCGCCGTAAGCCCGTAGGCCGTAGGGTGGGCAGGCTTCATCTGCCCACCGATGCGCAACCGTAAAAGCGTCGCGCAAGACGTGGGCAGGTGAAGCCTGCCTACCCTGCGAACTAGAAGTCTGGCCCCGCAGGTTCCGGTTGCCCGGAAGCTGCGGGGCTTTTTGTTGAACAATCGGTCGCTTCGTCAAATCAGTCGGGCGCTCGAAGCAGCACTCGCCGAGCGTCCTCCGATGCCATCGCGACCAGCGCCTTTCGCTGCGCGAGCCAAGCCTTCGACGCCCGAAACGCGGCAAAATCGCGCCACCCAAAGCCGCCACCGGAACTCCCATGCCCTCCTTCGATGTCGTTTCCGAAGTCGACAAGCACGAACTGACCAATGCCGTCGATCAGGCCAGCCGCGATCTCGGCAACCGCTACGACCTGCGCGGCACCGACGCCCGTTTCGAGCTCGAGGACAACGTCATCACCCAGTACGCGCCGACTGAACACCAACTCGACCAGTTGCTGGAAATGCTCAAGATCCGGCTCGCCGGCCGTCACATCGACCTGCGGGCAATCGAGTCCGGCGATGTGCTGACCAATCTTGCCGGCGCGCGCCGCGCGATCACCATCAAGCAGGGGCTGGAACAGGCGCAGGCCAAGAAGATCATCGCCAGGATCAAGGAAGCCAAGCTCAAGGTCGACTGCCAGATCAACGGCGAAAAGCTGCGCATCAACTCCAAGAAGCGCGACGACCTGCAAACGACCATCGCCTTTCTCCGGAAAGCCGATCTGGAAGTACCGCTGCAATTCGAGAATTTCCGCGATTGACCGCGCGCCGCGATGGCGGCCGCAACGCAGTGCAGTTACGCTCCGAAAGCCGTAAACCCCCGTCCCAGCCACTTCATTCGTTGGAGAAGCCAGATGACGCTATGCCCGATTGCCCTCGCTGTTGGCTGCAAGAAATGCCCTGCATTCAAGATTTGTCCGGCCACCGGTGTGCTTGGTGACCAGAAGAAGGACGATTCAGGCAAGTCCGACAAGAAAGGCTGATCCTCAAGCCTCGAATTGCATCGCTGCGATACCGAACGCACTGAAAGACACCCGCCAGCCGCTCGCCGGCGGGTGTCGATGCCCCAAAGCCGCCTGCCAGCGGCTTTGTTCGTTTCCGGACCACCCTGCTTTCAAGCGCCACGATGAAAACGCCCATGCGCCCCGCCACCCCGCCTCGTCACGGTCTGGCGCGGGTGTTGTCGAAGCTCGGCGTCTGCTCGCGCAGCCAGGCCGAGATCGCGATCCGCGACGGCCGGGTGATGGTCGACGGCCGCGTCGAGCGCAACCCGGAACGGCCGAGCGACGCCACGCGCGACAAGATCAGCCTGGACGGCCAGCCGATCGCCGCCGCCGCCAAGCGCTACATCGCGATCAACAAACCGCGCGGCATCGTCGTCAGCGCCGCCGACGAGCGCGGCCGCGACACCATCTACGCCCTGCTCAGCAGCGCCGGCCTGCCGTGGATCGGCCCCGTCGGCCGCCTCGACAAGGCCAGCGAGGGCTTGTTGCTGCTATCGAACGACACCCTCTGGGCGGCCGGCATCACCGAACCCACTGGTCAGCTCGAGAAGACCTATCACGTCCAGATCGCCGGCCTGCCGGACGCCGCCGCCCTCGCGGCCATGGAAGCCGGCATCGACGACGGCGGCGAGCACCTGTCCGCCCGCCGCGCCAGCCTGCTGCGCACAGGCGAAAAAAACGCCTGGCTCGAAATCGTGCTCGACGAAGGCCGCAACCGCCATATCCGACGACTGCTCGACGCCCTTGGCTACGACACCCTGCGCCTGCTCCGCGTATCGATCGGCCCGCTGGCACTCGGCAACCTGGCCAAAGGCGCCTGGCGCGATCTCGATGTCGGAGAGGTTGCTGCGCTGCGGCAGCGGTAGGTTGGTGAGTGGGGACTTCGATTGATTGCGTAGGGCTCGAAAAAGACCGCCTATTGATGGTGCGGAACAGGACGGCTGGCTGCTCATTTTTCCGAACGCGGGACGTTGGGGAATTGATAAGGTGTCACTGTAATTGCCTGTAGAACCGCCGAATTGAGTAATAGCGCGCGACTGCGATGACATCGAATTGCAGTGGCATCCAGCTTTTTTACCATCCCCTGAAAAGAGGAAAATTGTGAAGTGAAAAGATGTTCCTCCAAAAAACACGCTGTTCAAGTCTGGGTTGAGCTTGGCAGACAGTATCGACGCGACCATTCATGAGCGTTAGTAACTGGAAAATTTCCAGAAGCCGACTCTTCTTGTCGGCATTCGGTCTTCTTGCTGCAATTTGGATGGGAACCTACATGTATGTCAAACATGGCGGCCCATTGGAAGCGGCAATCGCAGGTCTGAACGCTCAAAGTATCCATCAAACACAAACCCGGACTGAGTTTTACTTGGCGCCTGGTAAAATATCGTTTACGGTCAATGGGGGCTTGAAATGTGTTGAATTTTTTGTCCGCTCCCGTTCAACAGTTTCTCAACTGCACCGAGTAAAGACATGTTGGTTAAATGAGAAATGGATTCTGCAACAAGAGGAGTTACTTTGACATCGAGCTTGGTGGCATCAAAAAAGTCACAGTGACGTGTTACTCATCGCCTAATCTTTTCTGCCAGTAACGACCATGAAGAATTGACAACATGTACTGCAATTCTGCAATTAATCTCCGCCTGAAAATGGCAACTCGGCGACCACTGAGGTCATTTCTGATGCGACTGCGCTGTCGTTGGTAGGCGATGCCTTTATCACCCGGACCTCGATCCGATAAGTCGACGGCCATTGATCACGCTCGGCGAGGCTGGCCATCTTCTTCGCGACATCGATCGGAAATCGAAGCTGACCTGCCACTGTCGATGACGCGTCCACGGCCGACGACGACTCAACGGTTTTCCAGTCTTCCCACCGAGCCCCTTCACTGTCGCCGCGAGAGCCCACGAGCCATTGTTCGCGCGCCAGCAGCTTGAAAGCCGGAATGGTGGCGGCGGAAATGCTACTGACATCGACGATGGCATCTATCGTATCGGGATGAGGAACACCGATCGGATCCGAGTACTCCCATTTATCAATCGTTACCGACGTCAGCTTCGGAGGCGGATTATTGGGATCCAATCCTTCCATCTGGACGTCAGACCACCAAAAGCACTCAAACCTGATTTTAGCGACGACGGCTGCCTCTGCGTTCATAGCTAGATAAGCAGCATCCGCCGCTGATATCGGTTCGGGCTTCCTCGCAGGGGACGGCTTTTCGCAGGCCACCGTCGCCACCATGAGCGAAGCCGAGAACAAGAAAAATCCACAACGGCAGAGACAGATCATGCTTTGAAGCTCACATGCAGATGATTATGATGTCCAGAATAAAACTTGGTTCCTTTTATTTCTTTATCATTAAACAAAACGCTCTTGTAATTCGCGTGCGATTGAAAACATTCAACCAACGCCTTTGTCATTGCACGGCTGTACGCAGTATCAGTAATCGTGATCGGCTTGTTCTTCTTGTCTGTCCTCAGCGGACGGACATCTACGTGAATTCCTGCACGATGACTTTTGTGGGGTGGCATTAGAGCACCGCTTTGGAAACTAATATCACCAATTCCAACTTCCACACCCGGCCATTTAATCTTGAATTGCAAACAAACTTGCTGAATAGCGTTGATGGTATCTTTTGTACCGTACTGATTTTTGGTCGGTGAGTATGTGTAGTAACCAAGTCCACAAACCTGTGGAAGCAAGATAAGCGGTTTAGGAGTAATAACTAAATTCTTGATCTTGAGCTTGCCTTCGAGCAACTTCGTCCATGTACTTCCATTTACATCCACTCTACCATCAGGCATCGCCATAAAAACTTTCTGAAATAACTGGATCGCCTGAATCGTTTTTGACCCGCAATCCCCGTCTGCCTTTAGCTTCGCTCCCGCCGAGTTCAACAAGGTCTGAACAACGATGACGTCAGCTTTGATGTTTGTGCCATTCTCGCCAACTGAAGCAATAATTGGAGCCGACATAAATCCTCCGTGAAATTCGCGAACTCTCCGCCGATATTCTTCTATCGAACTGCCTGCTTTGCAGAAATTTTTGTCCTGCATAGATACTTAATAGCATCCGGGTGTTCGTGTCAAAAAGGATGGTCAGAACTCGATCTTCACGGAAGCAGCTCAGCTTTCGTGCGAAGTTCAAGAAAGAGTCACCTGACTTGTCCGCGTTTTTAGGGTAAACGTCGCGTCCGGAATTGCGGTACCCCCTCACCTATTCCCCAAGCTTCGCTGGTAGTCCTGAGCATCCGCAAAGTGCAGAGGCCAGTTTCGTCTAGCGCGACCATTCATTGGCCTGAATCAACGCCGCCTGCAAATGGCGAGTCAGCGAAATAGTTTCGGTTTCGGCGTTGCTGCCGTCGGCCGGGATACCTTGATCAAGCGCGCGTCGATCCAGAAGGGGCATTGGTATTGACCATGCTCGGCTAGTCTCGCCACCGTAATTGCCAATAAAATCAACGGCAATTCACAGGTGACGAACGCAAGAAGAAAAAAGCCGCGAAAGACTACCTTTCCGTTTTCTGTTCTCAGCGTCCTTTGCGTTCTCCGCGTGACCCCGCTTTTCGCGACCCGACGAGCCTCATGCCCGCCCTCGGCACAGCCCTTGCTGAAGATCATCGCGCTATCGTCATCGCGGATATGCGACGGTATGAATCGAGCCGCTTTTTCAATTCAGGCCAGTCAAGGAAAATGATGAACGTGCTGATGCTGGGCGCCGGGGCCACCGGCGGGTATTTCGGCGGGCGAATGCTGGAAGCGGGTCGCAATGTCAGTTTTCTGGTCCGCGAGCATCGTGCGGCGCAGTTGCGTGGCAACGGGCTGGTGATTCGCAGTCCGCAGGGCGATCTGCGGCTGAAGCCGCGCGTGCTGATCAGCGGCCATGTCCACGAAACCTTCGATCTGGTGATCCTGTCCTGCAAGGCCTACGACCTGGAATCGGCGATCGCCGCGATCACCCCGGCCGTCGGCCCTGAAACTGCCGTGCTGCCGCTGCTCAACGGCCTCCAGCATTTCGAAGCACTCGATGCCCGCTTCGGCGCTGATCGCGTGTTGCGCGGTCTTTGCTCGATTGCCGTCCAACTCGGCAAGGACGGTGCGATCGAACACATGTCCGGCATGCATGCGCTGCGCTTCGGCGAGGCCGATGAGCGGCGCACGCCCCGAGTCGACGCCATCGACGCCCTGATGACCGGCTGCAAGTTCGACGGCCGGTCGAGCGCCGGCATCCAGCAGGCGCTGTGGGAGAAATGGGTAATGCTGGCCAGCCTCGCCGCGATGACCTGCCTGCTGCGCGCCAATGTCGGCGACATCGTGGCCGCTGCCGAAGGCCGTCAGCTGATGCTCGACACGCTCGAAGAGTGCATCGCCATCGCCAGTGTCCACGGCCATGCGCCGCGTCCGCCTGTCGCAGACGGCGTGCGAGCCATCCTCACCGAAACCGGCTCGCGCGCAAAAGCGTCGATGCTTCGCGATCTGGAAGGCGGCGGCAAGGTGGAAGCGGACCACATCCTCGGTGACCTGATCACGCGCGGCGCGGCCAAGGGACTGACTTCGCCGCTGCTGAAGGCGGCTTACGCCAGCCTGAAGATCTACGAACTGGGGCTGAAGCGGCCGCGCAGAGGCTGAGCAGCCCAAGCCTGTCGTCACGCGGAGAACGCGGAGGACGCAGAGAAAGCTGAAGCGAGAAAAGCTTTTCTCACCAGAAATCGTAGGTCGGCAATCCTTTGCCGACATGCGCGCTGGATCGGGCAGCTCAAAAGCCCGTTTCATGCAGACAACGCAAAGACGCAGAGAACAAGGTAAAGCCAGAAAGCCATTTTCTCGAACAAGCGCGCTTCATCTTTTCTCGGCTTTTCTCTGCGTCTTTGCGTTCTCCGCGTGAGATCGCTTTTGTCGTTGCGTGCAGGGCGGTGAAATTCCCTTCGCCCGGCCTCAAACCCTGAAGCCCCGCCGCGAGTCCAAACACATCGCAACGCTTGGGGGCGTCCATGCGCATCACTCATTACTCGGCAGCCAATCCGGCCGCCATCGCAGCGGCCGCACTCGTGGTGCTGCTGTTCGGCACGCTGGCGCTGATCCGCCTGCCGGCGCAGTTGCTGCCGGATACCTCCGAGCCGCAGATCTGGATTCAGGTCAACTGGCGCGAGGCGGCGCCCAACGAGGTCGAGGAAGCGCTGGTCGAGCCGGTCGAGGAGGCGATGAAGGGCCTCGCCGGCATGACCCGCATGCGCTCGCAGACCGGCCGTGGTGGCGGCGGTGTCGGCCTGAACTTCGAGATCGGCACCGACATGACCCGGGTGATGCTCGACGTGCTGTCGCGGATCAACCGCCTGCCGCCGCTGCCGCCGGACGCCGACGAGCCGCAGGTCTTCGACGGCGCGCCTTGGCAGCGCGAGAACGCGGCTTCGATCCTGGTTCGGCCGCTGCCCGGCAACACCACCACCGATCTCGTCGCGACCTACCAGAAGCTGATGGAGGAAGTGGTCGAGCCGCGTCTGTCGAGAGTCGAAGGCGTGGCTCAGATTCGTCTTGAAGGCGGCCGGCCGAGCGAAGTGCAGATCCGTTTCGATCCGCACCGCCTCGCCGCCCAAGGCCTGACGCCGCAGCAGCTGGCGCAGGCGGTGGCCGGGGCCCGCGATGCCTCGGCCGGCTTCGTCAACATCGGCCGCCGGCAGTTCACGGTGCGCTTCACCGGGCGCGAGCCGGTCAAGGATCTGGGCGGCCTGATCGTCGGCTGGAGCAATGAGCGGCCACTGTACTTGCGCGATGTCGCCGACATCGGCATCGGCCTGCAGGAGCAGCAGGCGTTCAGCTATCGCAACGGCGTGCCCGGCTACTACATGACCGTGCAGCGCACCTCCCAGGCCAACATCGTGGCGGTGCTCGAAGGCGTGAAGCTGGCGCTCGCCGAACTCAACGCCGGCCCGCTGGCCAAGGAAAAGCTGCTCGCCGACCTGTCCTGGGACGCCAGCCTCTACGTGCGCCGGGCGATCGGTTTCGTGCAGGAAAGCCTGGTGGTCGGCGTGCTGCTGGTGGTCGGCGGCCTGTGGTATTTCCTGCGCGGCCCGAGGGCGCTGCTGGTGATCGCGATGAGCATTCCGCTGTCGCTGGCCTTCGCGATCCTGACCCTGCAACTGCTCGGCCGCAGCCTGAACGTGATTTCTCTGGCCGGGCTGGCCTTTTCCACCGGCATCGTCATCGATGCCGCACTGATCGTGCAGGGCAATGTGCTGCGCTATGTGCAGCTCGGCCGTTCGGCGCTCGATGCGACGCTGGAAGGTGCCGCGGAAGTGATTCCTGCCCTGCTCGCCTCGATGCTGACCAGTGTCGCGATCTTCCTGCCGGTGCTGTTCATGGAAGGGCTGGAAGGCCAGTTGTTCAAGGATCTGGCGATCACCATGAGCGTCAGCCATGCGGCCTCGCTCCTGGTGGCGATGACGCTGATTCCGGCCGCCAACCGCTGGGCGCTGGCGAAAAAGATCGACGAAGACCAGCACCAGCATTGGTGGCGGGCGATGGCGCGGGTGGCGATGCGGGCCACCGACCGGCCGCTGGCGCGGGCGCTGTGGATCGCCGTCCTGGTGCCCGGTTCGCTGGCCTTCGTCTGGCTGGCGGCGCCGAAGCCGGACTATCTGCCGGTGGCGCAGACCGACAACGTCTGGGGCAATTTCCGCACGCCGCCGGGCGGCAACATCGAAACCTTCGAGCGCGAAGTCGCCCCGCTGGTGATCGAACGCCTGAAGCCGCATCTGGAAGGCACGGCCGAGCCGGCGATCCGCTACTACAATTTTTCCGCCGCCAGCGGCTGGGGCGGTGGCGTGGTGGTGGCCTATGCCGCCGATCCGCGCAAGACCCAGGACGTGGTGGAACTGTTGCGCGACAAGGTGCTGGCCGGGCTGCCGGACGTGCGCGCCTTCGCCAATCAGGGCTCGCTGTTCAGCCTGGATGGCAACAACGCCCGCAACATCGAACTGCTGCTGCAAGGCCCTGATCTCGATGCGCTGATGCGCGCCGCGACGGTCGCCGAAAAGCTCATTCCGGACGCCATCCCCGGTGCTTTCCCGCAGGTGCAGCCATCGCTGGAACTGAACCAGCCGGAGATCCAGCTACAGCCGGATGAGTGGCGGATTTCCCGCGCCGGGCTTGATCGCAACACCGTCGGCAGCAGCTTGCGCGCCTTCACCGGCGGCCTGTGGGCCGGCGAGTATTTCGACGGCAACGAGCGCCTGGACATCATCGTCAAGAGCCACGACTGGCACACGCCGGAAGCGCTGACCGAGATGCCGATCGCCACACCCAACGCCGGTGTGCAGACGGTCGGCGAGCTGGCCACCATCAGCCAGACGGTCGGGCCGTCGCAGCTCATCCGCGTCAACGGCCGGCGCACGGTGTCGATCAGCTTCGAGCCGCCGGACACCATGAGCCTCGATACCGCACTGGATCTCATGAAGGACAAGGTCGAGCCGCAGGTGCGCGCGGTGATGGCCAGCAACGTGCAGTTGTCCTACAACGGCTCCGCGAACGACCTTCAGCAAGCGCTGGCGGCGATGGCCTCCAACTTCGCGCTCGCGCTTTTGATCCTCACGGCACTCATGGCCGCCCTGTTCCGCTCGCTCTGGGATTCGCTCCTGGTGATGCTGGTGATTCCGGTGTCGATGGCCGGCGGCATCGCCACGCTGCGCCTGCTCGGCCTGTTCGGCTTCCAGGCGCTGGACCTCTTGACCATGATCGGCTTCATCATTCTGCTGGGGCTGGTGGTCAACGCGGCGATCCTGCTGGTTGATCAGGCCCGCGCCCGGCTGCATGAAGGGGCGAGCCCGCGCGACGCGGTGTACGAGGCCCTGACCACCCGCGCCCGGCCGATCGTGCTGTCCACCCTGACCGCCGTGCTCGGCATGCTGCCGCTGATCTTCATGCCCGGCGTCGGTGCCGAAATCTATCGCGGCCTCGCCGCCGTGGTCGCGGGCGGCATGACCGTCGGCACTGCCTTTACCTGGTTTTTGATGCCGGCCCTGCTGCGCCTGCGCGAACGCAGCGTGCTCGCCGCACGAGTCGCCAGCCCGGTTGCTGCTGCCTCCACTGTTCAATCCTGAGACGCAAGCCGATGTCACTGAACCTGTCTTCCCCCCTGGTCCGCAATCTGGTCGCCGGCAGCCTGATCGGCCTGCTGCCGGCGCTGCTGTCGGTGCGCGCTCAGGGCCGCCCGCCGGCAGCGGTCGAGGTGAGCACCGCGCAGATGAAGGCGATGACGCCGCAGATCGTCGCCACCGGTCAGGTGCAGTCGAAAAGTGGGGCCGACATGGCCGCCGCGATCGGTGGTCAGCTCGCCTTCATCGCCGAGCCGGGCACGGCGGTGGCGAAAGGCGCGGTGATCGCGAGGATCGACATCGACGAAATCCGCTTGCAGCGCGCCGAGCAGGCAGCACGCGGAACCCGCGGCGAAGTCGCCCTGCGTCAGGCCCAGCGCGAGTTCGAGCGGCTGAAAGCCAGCGGCGACGCCATCAGCCGCGTGCAGCTCGATCAGGCTGAAAACATCCGCGATCTCGCCGAAGCCGACCTGCGCATCGCCAAGGCAACGCTCAGCCAGACCGACGAGCGCATCAGCCGCTCGGAGCTGCGCGCGCCGTTTGCCGGCGTGGTTGCCGAGCGTCGTCGCCGGGTCGGCGAGGAAGTGGCACGCGGCGATGTGCTGGCCCGGCTTCAGGACGCCGGCAGTGCCGAAATCCGCCTGTTCCTGCCGCTGCGCCATGTTTCGGCGATCAGCGCCGGCAGCGAAGTGCGCCTGCGGCTCGGCGATGGCAAGGCGACCCCGGCGAAGGTGCGCGCCGTGGTGCCGGTCGGCGATGCACGGTCACAAAGCTTCGAGGCGCTGATCGACGTGCCGGATGTCACCCCCGCTATCGCCGTCGGCCGCAGCGTGCAGGTTGAAGTGCCGCTCGGCACTCCGCAGCAGGCGCTGGCGGTGCCGCGAGACGCCGTGGTCATCCGTCAGGACGGCATGGCCGTGTTCCGCATCGCCGCCGACGGCAAGACCGTCGCTCGCGTACCGGTCGTAACCGGGGTCGCCGAAGGCGAATGGGTGGTCGTCGAAGGTGGGCTGAAAGTGGGCGAGCAGGTAATCGTGCGCGGCGCGGAATCCTTGCGCGACGGCGACGCCGTGCAGATCGTGCGCACCCGCGATGCCAGCAGCAGCCTGGCGGCGGGGCCGGCGCGCGAGGGCTGACGCGAAAAGCGGGTCTCACGCAGAGAACGCAAAGACGCAGAGAACAGCAACCACGAGAAAAGCGTTTCGCACAAAGGCCACGAACACCACAAAAGAGCCCGATCGGCTGTTTTGATAAAAGCCTTTCAGCCGTTGCTTTCCTTTCTGTTCCCTTTCTTTTCCCTTTGCGCCTTGCGCGCAGCGCCCGTCTTTTTTTGACGTTGCTTCGCTGAACCCGGACTCGTCTTCACAGATAGCGGTAATGCACCCGGTTGGTCAGCCCGCAAAGCAGCTCATAGGCCAGGGTGCCGGCCCAGGTCGCGACTTCCTCGACCGGCAGCCCCGCCCCCCACAAGGTCACCGGATCGCCGACCGCCGCCTGCGGCAAGGCGCGCAGGTCGACGGTAATCATGTCCATCGACACCCGGCCGATGATCGGCACCCGGGTGGCGTGGATCAGCACCGGCGCGCCGGTCGGCAGGATGCGGTGCACGCCATCGGCGTAGCCGACCGCGACGACCCCTACCCGCATCGCTACCGGGCACACGAAGGTAGCGCCGTAACCGATTGATTCGCCTGCTGATACTTCATGCACGGCAATCAGGCGGCTGACCACGTTCATGGCCGGCTTGAGGCCGAGATCGGCAGCGGTCTGGCCCGGCATCGGGCTGGCGCCGTAGAGCATCAGGCCCGGGCGTACCCAGTCGACCCGCGCCTGCGGCCAGGCGATCAGGCCGGCGGAATTGCCGATCGAGCGTTCTCCGGGAATGCCCTGCATCGCTGTCTCGAAGGCGGCGATCTGCGTCTGCGTCATCGAGCTGGTCAGATCGTCGGCACAGGCCAGGTGAGTGATCCAGCCTTGCAGTTGCCAGTTCGGATGCGCCAGCAGCGCTTCGTTGAGCGCGCGCGCTTCCGTCAGCGGGAAGCCGAGCCGATGCATGCCGCTATCGAGCTTGAACCAGACGGCGAGCGGCGCGTCGATCGGCAAGGACGCCAGCAGTTCGAGCTGCCAGCGGTCGTGGATGACGATTTCCAGGCCCAGTGCGGCCGCTTCGACCGCTTCGTCGCGCGACAACACGCCTTCCAGCAGCGCGATCCGCGTCGTGACGCCGGCATCGCGAAGCGTGACCGCTTCTTCGAGACAGGCAACGGCGAAGGCATCGACACCAGCCGCCGCCAGCGCCTGCGCCACCGGCACCGCGCCGTGGCCATAACCATCAGCCTTGATCGCAGCCATGACTTTCGAGGTCGGCGCCAGCGCGCGAACGCGGCTCAGATTGTGACGGACGGCCGACAGATCGACCGTCGCGGTGACGCGGGGAATGGGCATGTGCAGCAGTTTCCAGTTACCAGTTGTTGGTTTCCAGAGAAGCGGTGAAGCAGTTTCCAGTTGCCAGTTGTTCGTTTCCGGAGAAGCAACAACGTATCGGCCCCGCTTCTCTGGAAACTGGAAACCGACTACTGGCAACTGCCTCACCCGTTGTACATGTACTCGGGTGCCAGGTTGTCGAAGCGCGTGTACTTGCCGAGGAAGGCGGTCTTGACCTTGCCGGTGGGGCCCGAACGCTGCTTGGCGATGATGATCTCGGCGGTGCCCTGATTCGGCGATTCCTTGTTGTGGTAGTCGTCGCGGTAGACGAACAGCACGACGTCGGCGTCCTGTTCGATGGAGCCGGATTCGCGCAAGTCGGACATGATCGGCCGCTTGTCCTGACGCGCTTCGAGCGATCGCGACAGCTGCGACAGGGCGATGATCGGCACCTTCAGTTCCTTGGCCAAGGCCTTGAGGGAGCGGGAGATTTCGGAAATCTCGTTGGTGCGGTTCTCGCGGCTCGACGGCACCTGCATGAGCTGGATGTAATCGACCACGATCAGCGCCAGATCCGGGTGCTTGGCGGCAATGCGGCGGGCGCGTCCGGACAGTTCCTGCGGCGACAGCGAGCCGGTTTCGTCGATGAACAGCGGCGCTTCACGGAGCAGGCCGCTCGCCGACACGAGCCGGCTCCAGTCGCCGTCTTCCATGTCGCCGGAGCGCAGCGCCTGCTGGTCGATGCGGCCGAACGAGGACAGCACGCGCAGCGCCAGCTGTTCGGCCGACATTTCCATCGAAAACACGGCCGTCGGCAGCTTCTGCTCGATCGCCACATGCTCGGCGATGTTCATCGCGAAGCTGGTCTTGCCCATGCCCGGACGGCCACCGACGATGATCAGATCGCCCGGGTGCATGCCCTGGGTCATCTTGTCGAGGTCGGTGAAGCCGGTCGGACAGCCGGCCAGGCCGTCCGGATTGGTGCGCAGCATCTCCAGTCGCGCTTCGATGGCGTCCATCAAGGCCGGCATGCCCTTGGCCTGACTGGCCGCCTTCGAGCCACGGGCGCGGATCGCGAACACGCCCTGCTCGGCAACGTCGATCAAGGTGCCCGGTGGCCGTCCATCCGGCTGGTAGCCAAGCTCGGCGATGTCCTGACCGACCGCGATCAAGCTGCGCAGCACCGAACGCTCGCGAACGATCTCCGCGTAGGCCTTGATGTTGGCGGCCGACGGCGTATCCGCCGCCAGGGTGCCGAGATAGCTGATGCCGCCGGCGTCCTCGAGCTTGCCCTGATGGCGCAGATGCTCGGAAAGCGTGACGAAATCGCAGGGCCGACCGGCGTTGAGCAGTTCGGCAATCGCCTTGAAGATCTGGCGATGGTCCTGGGTGTAGAAATCCTCTTCGCTGACCTGATCGACCAGCTCGTACCAGGCGCGATTGTTCAGCAGCAGGCCGCCGAGCACCGACTGCTCAGCCTCGATCGAATGCGGCGGATGCTTGGGGCTGGCGGCCAGACGCGGCGACGGCGCGGCATTCGAGCTTGGAAACGGAGTGGCCATCGTGATCCCTCGGGTGACCGCAAATCCTGCGCGCAATCGCTTGCGGCTGCGATGGAACAAGCTGTGGACAAGTGTTGCAAAAGCCTTTCCGGCAGAAGCGGGCTCACGCAGAGAACGCGGAGATCGCAGAGAACAGACAAAAGCGAGAACAGTATTTCGCACGAAGAACACAAAGAACACGAAGAAAGCAAAGGCGGACGCTGAGCGGCAACATCATTACCTTTGTGGTCTTCGTGTACTTCGTGCGAAACCGCCTTTCATTTTTCTCTGCGTTCTCCAGGTGAGAACCGCTTTTGGAAGGCCAAAAACAAATCGGCCCGCACAAGGCGGGCCGATCGTGTCACGAAGAGGCCGGCAATCAGCCCTTCGTTTCCTCGATCACGACGATGATCGACGACTCGACTTCCGAGTGCAGGCGGACGGCGACCGTGTAGGTACCAACCACGCGCAGCGCGCCTTCCGGCATGTCGATTTCGCTCTTTTCAAGCACGAACGCAGTGCCGGTGGTGGCACGGGCGATTTCCGCCGGGCCAACCGAGCCGTACAGCTTGCCTTCGTCGGCGGCCAGCGCCTTGATGGTGACGTGCTTGCCGGCGAGGGCCGCTGCGCGCATCTTCGCGGCGGCCAGCGTCTCGGCGTACTTCTTCATCAGTTCGGCCTTGCGAACTTCGAAGACTTCCTTGTTGCCGGAAGTCGCGGTCAGCGCCTTGCCCTTCGGCAGCAGGTAGTTGCGGCCGTAGCCGGACTTGACCTTGACGACATCACCGAGGTCGCCGAGGTTGTTTACTTTTTCGAGCAGGATCAGTTCCATGGGTTCTTCTCCTTATTCGTGGGCGTCGGTGTACGGCAGCAGCGCGAGGTAACGCGCGTTCTTGATCGCCGAACCGAGCTGGCGCTGGTAGCGCGCCTTGGTGCCGGTGATGCGGCTGGGAACGATCTTGCCGTTCTCCGAAACGTACTGCTTCAGCGTGGCCAGATCCTTGTAGTCGATCCGGACGGTGCCTTCGGCAGTGAACTTGCAGCTCTTCTTCTTGCGGAAAAAACGGGACATGGCTTAGACGGCCTCTTCGGTCGAGTTGGCAGCGGCGGCGTCGGCAGCAGCGGCCTCGCCCTCGGCATTGCGCTTGTATTCCGGCTTCTTGTCTTCTTCCGGCGCCTTGAACAGCGGCGACTGCTCGGTTTCCGCCTTGTCCATGCGGATGACCAGCTTGCGGATGACGGCATCGTTGAAGCGGAAGGCGCTTTCCAGCTCCTTCAGCACGGCGTCGGAGCACTCGATGTTCATCAGCACGTAGTGCGCCTTGTGCAGCTTGGCGACCGGATAGGCCAGCTGGCGGCGGCCCCAATCTTCCATGCGGTGCACGGCACCGCCGTCGGCCTCGACCATGCTCTTGTAACGCTCGATCATGGCCGGAACCTGATCGCTCTGGTCCGGGTGGACCATGACTACGACTTCGTAATGACGCATCGGCAACTCCTGAATACAGCCTCGTGGATGCGGTCCGGCGTGTGCCGGACCTGGCAGTCCCCCGCAAATCGACGCACTGGCAGCAGGCGGTGGGACAAGGTTTTCCGGCCGCAACAGCAGACGGCCCGCCGGAAAGGTCGCGGAGTTTAAGGGTTTGGCGGGTATGGCGCAATCTGCGCGCCGCCAACGGCTACGGTGTGATCACGCAGCAGCGCGGGTTCGACAGCAGCTCGCGCGCCCGGGCTTCGCCGGCATCGACATCGACCGGCCGCAGGCGCTTCTTCATGCCGCTCAGCAGCTTGCCGAAGCGCGGCGTGAGCTTCGCGGCCCCGTGAATCTGGTCCAGCGCGCGGAAGTGGGCGTAGGCCTCGATGTCGTTCTGCGGCAGCACTTCGCCGCTGGCGTACCAGCCGGCGTAGGTCCAGAGCGCAGCCACCGAGCCGGCATCCCGGGCGCGGCTGGTGTAGTCGATCGCCTCGGCTTGCAGCGCTTCCTGCCGGGCGCGGATGTCCGGCGTGCATTCGGCGAGGAACTGGCAGTAGTCGTCCGGCGGCAGGCGCATCGGCAGGTTGAGCTGCGCTTCGATCACCCCGGCATCGGCGGATTTCTTCAGCCAGTCGCGGAACGCCAGCCGCGCTTCGGCGGGAACGCCGTCGCACTGCGCGAACTGGTGGCGCATCGTCGCGATTTCCGCCTTTGGCGAGTCGACTTCCCAGCGGCCGCGACGGCCGGTCTGATGAATCGCTTCGACCTCGGCTTCCAGCGCATCGGCATTGGCTGGCACTTCGCGACACTCGTACAGCAGGCTGCCGAGCCGATACTGCGACAGCGCATTGCCGCTCTCCGCTTCCGGCAGCAGCTTGGCGTAGGCATCGGCGTAGCGGCCCGGCGGCAGCGCGACTCTCGGCCGACGCACCAGTCGGACGGCGATGCCCGATTCGACCACCGCGCTCTGCACCGTCTGGCGCGGTGACGCGGGCGCTGCCGGGGCCGGCGGTGCTGAGAGTTCGGCCGGCACTTCGACCGGTGCGGCATCGACCGGCAGTTCAGCCAGCACCGGCGCATCCGGCTCCTGCGACCGGTAGACGAACACGGCGATGACCAGCATTGCCGCGATCAGCAGTCCCCACTTGAGCCCGCGCTTCACGTCAGATCACTTCTTGCGCGCGACCTTGGCCGGCTTGTGGTTGCGCTGGCGATAGGCCTCGTACAGGCAGACGGCGGCTGCCACCGACACATTCAGGCTTTCGATGCGATCGCCCTTCATCGGGATGCGCACCACGCGGTCGCAGCACTCGCGGGTCAGACGGCGCAGGCCTTCGGCTTCGCCGCCCATGACCAGCACCAGCGGCCCGGTCAGGTCGACGTCGTAAAGCGATTCATCACCCTCGCCGGCCAGACCAACCACCCAGTAGCCGAGCTGCTTCAGCTGCTCAAGCTTCCTGACCAGATTGGTCACCGCGACCACCGGCACCCGCTCTGCCGAACCGGCTGCCGCCGAGCGCACCGCAGGCGTCAGGCCAACGGCGCGATCCTTCGGAATCACCACGGCATCGACGCCGACCGCATCCGAGGTGCGGATGCAGGCGCCGAGGTTGTGCGGGTCCTGCACGCCATCGAGCGCCAGGATCAGGCGTTCGGGGGTCGCTGGCAGGTCGATGATCTCCTCGCCGCCAAGGTCGGAGGCTTCGATCGCTGCCAGCACGCCCTGATGGCGCAGGCCGGGAGCGCGGATGTCGAGAATGTCGCGGGCGACCTTGCGCACCGTGATGTTGCGCTTGGCGGCGATGTCGATGAGCTTTTCGGCACGCGCGTCGCGGCGGGTCTCAGCGAGCAGGATTTCGCGCGGCTTGACGCCACCGTCCTCGATTGCCGCGATGACGGCATGAAAGCCGCCGATATAGGTTTCAGCCATGAGAACGGTGCCGAGTGGATTGCGGCGCGCAGTTTACGTCTGTCGCTGTCGGCGTGATGCAAAAGCCACGGCGATCCTCACGCAGAGAACGCCAAGGACGCAGAGAAAGGCAAAAGCGATAAAGCCCTGCAGGTCGCCATGAATCCCGACCTACATGGCTTTTCTCTGCGTTCTCCGCGTTCTCTGCGTGAGATCGCTTTTCACGACGAGCGCCTGACGCCCGCCGGCAACGGCGCGAAATAGCCCGCCGCCAGCAGGATCGCGCCGACGAACAGGAAGGCCGCGATGCGCGCCAGGGTCCCGGTGCCGGCGGTGTCGACGGCGAACAGCTTGATCGCGACGACCACCATCAGCGCGGCACCCACCAGCCAGATTTCCCGAGAAGCACGGCGCGCGGCAATCCACATTGCGCCGCAACCGAGCAGGCTCCAGACCACCGAGAAGCTGGCCTGCAACAAGGCTGAATCGAGCAGCGCGTGCCCTTTAAGCGGCGTGTCGAAGCTGTAATGCAGGCCGCGCACGAGGGCACCGTTCAGCCAGGCGAAGGCGGCGATGGCGGCCAGCGCCGGCACCAGCACTGTTGCGGCGCGCGGCATCGGCAGGCGATCGAGCCACTGCCAGTCGGAAATCTCGCGCCGTTGCCAGACCATCCACAGGGTCGCGGCCACGGCGAGCACGCTCAGATCGAGCGGATTGAGCAGCGGCCAGGTCGGCAGCGGTGCGGCATTGCCGTTGGCGTACAGGCTGCCGTAGCCGATCCAGACCAGCAGCCAGAGGGCGATCGGGGCGACCACCGCTTGCGCGTAAAGCCGCGTGTGGCGCGCCACCGGCCAACTGCGCGGAAACGCCGCGATCAGGCCGATCGCGAACGCCGGCACCAGCCCCCAGGCGATGAACGGCCAGTCGCCGCCGAGCTGATCGCGCAGATGCCAGGCCATTTCGAGACTGCCGAGCCCCGTTTTCAGCAGCGCCGGAATGACGTGGGCAGCCGGTTCCGGCTTCGCGTCCGCATCACGTTCCACACGCCACAGCGCCCCGTAATGGACGATGAACAGCGCCAGCCAGCCGATGACGCCGCCTTCGTGCGATGGCCGATGGTCGATCGCGGCGACCAGGCCGCCCAGCACGAACAGCAGGCTGCTGGCCTGCGCCAGTCGCCCGAGCCAGGGCCAGGGCAGACGCTGGGAGGCGGCGGCGAGCAGGGCACTGGTCAGCGCGCCGAAACTTAAAGTCAGGCCGGTACCCCAGGCAGTGTTCGCGTGGTCGATCTGCGCCAGCCCCGCAAAAAGCCACCAGACGAGCGCCCAGATCGGGGCCAGCGTCGGCAGCCAGCGCGCGTGGGCTTGCAGCTCGGCCGCGCGGAGCCAGCAGGCGCTGGCAAACCCGGCGGCGGCCAAGAGCCACGCACCGGGCACGCCGGTCGCGAGCATGCCGTTGGCGACACCGGCCTTGTCGATCGCGATCAGCAGCGACGCCCCGGCCAGAAGCTGGATCGCGACACCAAAGCCGCGCGTCCAGCGGCTGTTCTGCCGCACCCCGAGCCAGACCGCACCCGCCCCTTCGAGCGCCCAGGTGGCGGCGGTGGCCTGATCGTCCCAGTACAGCGGCACCGCGAGACTCAGCAGCACCACGCCGATCGCTATGAACGCCAGTGCCGTGGTCCGCCAATGCTCGCGGGCGCTGCGCAGCAAGGCCGCTGCCACGAGCAGATAGAAACTGCCGAAGCCAGCGGCACTGATGGCCAGCCCGTGCGGGAAGTCGACGACCAGACTGGCTTGCAGCGACAGCACGATGGCCGGCAGGCCGAAACTCAAGGTTCCGGACACCACGCCGCGCCGTTCGCTGCTGCGCGCCGACAGCACGGTCACCGCGACATACATCGCGAAGAACAGCAGCAGGAAGAACTCGAAACTGGCGAACCACTCGGGCTTGTAGGCGGTGGCGCGCCACAGCGAGGTGATCACGAAGGTGAAGGTGAAGCCGAGCAGGTTCAGCAGGCCCCAGCCGCGCGCGGCGGCGATCGCGAACACGCCGAGATTGAGCACCGTGTAGTAGCCGAACAGCAGCAGATGACTGCCGTCGCCGCCGATCATCATCGGCGCGACGAAGCCGCCGGCAAAGCCGATGATCGCCAGCGGCAGCGCGTTCTGGCGCACCGCCAGCCCGGCCGAGGCAGCCGCCACCAGCACCAGCAGCGCGAAGGCAAACGTCGGCGGCAATAGCTGGTACAGGCGCAAGGCCGCCAGCACCGTCAGATACAGCAGCGCCAGGCCGCCGCCTTGCAGGGTCAGTGCATAGCCGCTGACCTTGTCACGCAAGCGCCAGCCGGTAGCCACCATCGTCAGGGCCGCGAACGACAAACCCGCCAGCCGCAGTTCGACCGGCAGCCAGCCTTCCTCGGCGGCATAGCGGATCAGGTAGACGGCCCCGATGAAGGTGATCAGCACGCCGAGCCGGGCCAGCGGATTGCCGCCGCGCGCCCAGTCGAGCGCCTGCGCCAGTGCGCTGTCGAATGCCGAGGGCGGACGCGGAGGCGCGTCGACCATCATCGGCGGCGCTTTCGTTGCCGGCTTGGCGACGGGTGTCGCGATCGGTGGCGGCGGTGCTGGCGGCGCAACCGTTGTGGACGCTGGCTTCGGATCGGCGACAGGACTGACCGCTGCCCGCAGCGCAGCATCGAGCCGTGCGTTCAGCAGCCGCAGATCGTGATCGACGATGCGCAGGCGTCCGAACAGATAGCCGCAGAAGCCGCCGATGAAGAACGACGCCGGTTCCTCGAGCGCGCCCGCCGCGAGCACGCCGAACAGCAGAATCCAGAGGATCGGAAAGCCGGGGCGCGGCGCGTCGGGTGTCTGCATGAAAATAGCCGCGCTCAGCGCGCGGCGGCGGCCGACTCCGGCGCCATCCAGGCGCGGGCTTCGCGGTTCTGGATGATCGGCACGAACAGCAATTCAAGGCTGCGCGTGCTGCCGCCGCTGCGGGTTTCCGAACGCAGACGCCCCCCGGCGACGCCCTGCCCGCCCAGATAAGCCAGCACCGACACCGCACGACGCTCGGCCAGATCGCTGTCGGCAGCGGTCGGCGCGCGGCCGATCACATGCACCACCCAGGCACCGCCGCTGCGGCTGGCAGCCACGGCATCGGCCAGCGGCAGCAGCAATTCGGCCTTCAGTTGTGCGTTGTCGGCTTCGAAGGCGCGATCGGCATCGAGAATCATCCGCGCCGCCTGACCGCCACCGCTGACCACGCGGTAGGCCGACGACAGCGGCAGGGCCGACAGCTTCGCTTTCAGCGCCGCATCGAAGTCGGCCACCACCGCTGCGGCCTGCGCTTCGGGAATCGCATCGGCGACGGCGAATGCCAGTGCCGGCGCGCTTGATACCGGTGGCGGCGGCGCGACCGCAGCCACGGGCGGCGCTTGCGGCAGCGCCGCCGGTGCCGATGTCGGCGCTTCCGCCGTGCAGCCGGCCAGCGCCAGCAGTGCCGCAAGCCCGCCGAGCCGCGCCCTCACCGCCGCGACCCGCGTCGGCTGCCCGGCTTGATCGCAGTCGGTTGGCGGCCGCCCGGCTTGCCATTGTCGCGGCCGCTGCGGCCGTCGTCGTCCTGACGGGCACCGCCCTTGTCGACGATTTCGAGGTCGATCTTGCGTTCATCAAGGCTGACCCGGACCACCTTGACCCGGATCTTCTGGCCCAGCGCGTAGACCATCTTCGAGCGGCTGCCGACCAGACGCTGGTGCTTGGCCTCGAACTCGTAGAAATCACCCTTCAACTGCGAGACATGCAGCATGCCCTCGATGTACAGGCCGACCAGTTCGACGAACAGACCGAACGGGGCGACGCTGGCGACGATGCCGTCGAAGTCCTCGCCCACCCGGTGGCGCATGAACTCGCACTTGAGCCAGGTGTTGACGTCGCGGGTGGCGTCATCGGCCCGGCGCTCGGCCATCGAGCAATGGGCACCGAGCGCTTCCATCTGCGGCAGGGTGTAGGTGAAGGTCTTCGGCTTGCCCTTGACGATCGCGTGCTTGATCGCCCGGTGCAGCAGCAGATCCGGATAGCGGCGGATCGGGCTGGTGAAGTGCGCGTAATGCGTGAGCGCCAGACCGAAGTGACCGTCGTTGGCAGGCTGGTAGCGGGCCTGCATCAGCGACCGCAGCATCACCGTCTGGATCAGGCTGGCATCCTCGCGGCCCTTGACGCTGGCCAGCAGCGTTGCGTAGTCCATGGCCACCGGCGTGTCGCCGCCGCCAAGGCGCAGGCCGCGGCCGGCGAGGAACTCGCGCAGGATCGCCACCTTGTCGCCGTCCGGCACCTGATGGACGCGGAACAGCGCCGGCATCTTGTGCTTGTCGACGAGCAAGGCGCCCTGCACGTTCGCCGCGATCATGCATTCCTCGATCAGGCGATGCGCGACGTTGCGCTGCACCGGCACGATCTTTTCGATCTTGCGGCCTTCGCCGAACACGATCTTGGTTTCCGTACCTTCAAAGTCGATGGCACCGCGCGCCTCGCGAGCCGCGAACAGCGCTTCGAAGCAATCCTTCAGCGTGTTCAGCGGCTTCAGCAGTTCCGGCTGCCGTTGCGCCTGCTCGCAGTCAGGATCGGCCAGCATCGCCGCGACATCGTCATAGATCAGCCGTGCCTTGGAGCGCATGACCGCCTTGAAGAACTTCGACTTCGAGACTTCGCCATCCTTCGAAACCCGCATCTCGCAGACCATGCACAGGCGGTCGACGTTCGGATTCAGCGAGCACAGGCCGTTCGACAGCGCCTCCGGCAGCATCGGAATGACGTTGTTCGGGAAGTAGACCGAAGTGCCACGCTCGGTGGCTTCGGCATCGAGTGCGGAGCCCGGCGTGACATAGGCCGAGACATCGGCGATTGCCACCCACAGCTTCCAGCCACCGCCGCGCCAGCCCTTGATCGCTTCGGCATAGACGGCGTCATCGAAGTCGCGGGCGTCGGCGCCGTCGATGGTCATCAAGCCCAGTTCGCGCAGGTCTTCGCGATCCTCGCCCCAGTGCGCCGGGGTGACGATCGGACCAAAGGCCTCGGCTTCCGCTTCAACCCCTTCCGGCCACTCGAACGGCAGCTTGTGGGCGCGAATTGCGGCGGCGATCTCCATGCCCGGCGCCATGTGGTCGCCGAGAATTTCGATGATCCGGCCGACCGGCATGGTGCGGTCGCCCGGAGGTGCGGTCAGCTCCGCCACCACCATCTGGCCGGGCTTGGCACCGCCCAACTCGCTGGCCGGGACGATGGTTTCCGGGTTCTTCGGATTGCTCGGGATCACCGTGAAGATGCCGCCACCGCCGATGCTCGACGCATGCAAGCGGCCCACCACTTGTGTCGTGCCGCGTTCGAGGACATCGACCAAGGCACCTTCGCGGCGGCCCCGGGCATCGGTGCCGATCACGCGCACGCGGACCCGGTCGCCGTTCATCAAGGAATTCATCTGGCGCGGCGACAGGAACACGTCGCCCGACTTGTCGCCGGCTGCGGCGTTGTCCGGCTGCACGAAGCCGTAGCCATCGCGATGGGCGAGTACCTTGCCGTCGACCGTGACGCCGGAACGCGGCTTGGCCTCGATGGTGTCGCCGTCTTCGGTCAGCACGGCGCGGTAGGCACCGCGACGATCAGCGGCCGTGAGCTGGCCTTCGCGGGCCATCGCCACCAGACGCTTGGCGAAGGCTTCCTGCTCGTTGAGCTTCTTCAGGCCGAAATGGGCGATCAGCTCGTCGAGCGTCATCGGCTCGGCCGACTCGACCAGCGTCTTCAGGACGTGGTTGCGGCTCGGCAGCGGGCTCGCGTAGCGGGTCGATTCGGCAGCGAATTCGGCATCGGCGGTCTTCCAGTCTGTCTTCTCCGGAGCCGCCTTGCGACCCCAGTTGAAGCCACCGGCCTTGGCCTTCTTCGGCGCGACGACGGCCTTGTCATCGGGCTGGTCGCGACGGCTTCCGGTATTTTTCGTTTTCTTCATTGACAGACCCCCAAGGTCCGATTACATTGCGCGCCCTGAGCCGAGGTGGCGGAATTGGTAGACGCACTAGTTTCAGGTACTAGCGGGTAAAACCGTGGAGGTTCGAGTCCTCTCTTCGGCACCAGATGTACACGCAGGGTTGCAAGAAAAAGGTCGCCGATGGCGGCCTTTTTTGTGGGTCTCGCAAAAGCCGGAAACATCGATTCCGGCTGGCGGCGGGGACGCGGCATGACGATCGCCGTCGATCGAAGGCCTTGCATCCAGGAATATTGCTGCTGACGCTCAAGGCCATCCTCGCGGTGGCCTTTTTCTTTTGTCACTTCGTTGTGTACCTCAGTTGTTGGTTGTTGGTTTCCAGTTTCCAGAGAAGCAACGGCGGCTGGCTTTGCCGTTGCTTCCCTGGAAACCAACCACTGGAAACTGGAAACTGCTTCACCCGAAGGGGTTGCGCAGCACGATCGTATGATCGCGGTCGGGGCCGGTCGAGATGATCGCGACCTCGGCTCCGGATACTTCTTCCATCCGCTTCAAATAGGCCCGCGCGTTGGCGGGCAGATCGTCGTAGCGGGTGACGCCGTAGGTGGTCTCCGACCAGCCCGGCAGGTCTTCAAACACCGGTTTGACGTCGATGAAGCCTTCGGCACCGATCGGCAGGGTTTCGATCGCGCGGCCGTTGGCGGTGTAGCCGGTGCAGATGCGCACCGTTTCCATGCCGTCGAGCACGTCGAGCTTGGTCACGCACAGACCCGACACGCTGTTGTTGAAGATCGAGCGGCGGGCCGCCACGGCATCGAACCAGCCGCAGCGACGCGGACGGCCGGTGACAGTGCCGAACTCCTTGCCCTTCTCGCGGATCATGGCACCGGTCTCGTCCTCGAGTTCGGTCGGGAACGGGCCCGAGCCGACGCGCGTGGCGTAGGCCTTGACGATGCCGAGCACGTAATCGAGGTTGCGCGGGCCGACGCCGGAGCCGGTCGCCGCACCGCCCGCCGTGGTGTTGCTCGACGTGACGTAGGGATAGGTGCCGTGGTCGATGTCGAGCAGCGCACCCTGTGCGCCCTCGAACAGCACGTTGGCACCCGCACCGAGTTGCAGGCGCAGCAGCTCGGTGACATCGGCCACCATCGGCCGGATGATCTCGGCGTAGCGCAGCAGATCGTCAAGCGTGGTCTGGAAATCGACCGGCGCTTCCTTGTAGTAATTGACCAGCACGAAGTTGTGATACGCCATCAGCTCGCCGAGCTTGGCGGCCAGCACTTCGCGATGGAACAGGTCGCTGACCCGGATCGCGCGGCGCGCGACCTTGTCCTCGTAAGCCGGGCCGATGCCCTTGCCGGTGGTGCCGATCTTGGCCTCACCCCTGGCGCGCTCGCGCGCCTGATCGAGCTTGGCGTGCACTGGCAGCACCAATGGCGCGGCCTCGGAAATCTTCAGGCGACCTCTAACTTCGCAGTTGATCGCCTCCAGCTTCTCGATTTCCTTGATCAGATCCGGCAGCGACAGCACCACGCCATTGCCGATCAGGCAGGCGACACCGGGCCGCATGATGCCGCTGGGGATCAGGTTGAGTGCTGTCTTCACACCGTTGATCACCAAGGTATGGCCGGCATTGTGGCCACCCTGGAAGCGAACCACCGCCTCGACCTTGTCGGTCAAGAGGTCGACGATCTTGCCCTTGCCTTCGTCGCCCCATTGGGCGCCGATCACGACTACAGATTTACCCATTTTTTATCTCACGCAGAGAACGCAAAGAACGCTGAGAAAAGCCTTCAAGGCTGGAGCTTGTTAACGACGCGCTGAATTCCGTCCTTCAACACCGGCGCCCCGAAATTGATCAGGTAGCCGAGCGAGAAACCGGAAAGACGCAGGTAGGTCAAAACCTGCTTTCCATGGACCGGAAGCAACCGCTCAACAGACTTCAACTCGACAAGAACCTTCTTCTCGACAACCAGATCAGCCCTGAAACCTTCCTCAAGCGTGATTCCACGGTAGATCACCGGAATCACAGCCTGACGAACGACAAACAACCCTGTATCCCTCAGTTCATGCGCGAGTGCAGCCTCATAAACCGATTCCAGCAAACTTGAGCCCAACTCCCTGAAAACCGTGAACGCCGCATCGAGAATGACTGTCCCTGTTTCGTTCTCAGTCATTGCTTTTCTCTGCGTCCTCAGCGTTCTCTGCGTGAGATCAACTGTTCCCCAATCTCAATAGCTCGTTGACGTCAGCCGAAAAACCAGTCGCCGGCCGAGCCGACCCGGCCCCATCAAAACGCCCGCCGCGCGCCACTTCGCGGCCGTGGCCAGGGACGAAGGCGGCGAAGACGAGGCCGGTCTGGTAGCGGTAGCCACGCAGTTCGGCCAGGTCGATGTGCAGCGGTGCCGGATTATCGAGCTTGACAAGGTAAGTAGCCGCTTCGTCCAGCGCCGCCAGCGCTTCGGCAATCGCCGGCTCGCTGATGTCCAGTGTCAGGCGCGCGCGTTGCAGCACGCTGACATCGCCGTTCAGCTCCATCAGCGCCGACAGGCCGTTCGCGGCCTTGATCGGGAGCCTCCGGGCGGCGGCGAAATCGCGCAAATCAGGCTGGGACTTGCGTTGCAGGATGTCGAAGACGGCGGTTTCGTCGTCTTCGTCGAGCGCAAGCTGCGAGGCCAGCGCCCGATAGATGCCGACGTGGCCCAGGTCGATGTGCGCGTCGCGGATGCCGGCGAGGCGCAGGGTGTCGAGCATCAGCTTGAGGATTTCCAGATCGGCGCTCAGGCCACGCTCGCCGAACACTTCGCAGCCGACCTGACGCGGCGCGCGCGAACCGCCGAGGCTGTCCGGGCGAGTGCGCAGCACGGTGCCGAGGTAGCAGAGACGCACCACCGGCACATCGGCGAAATGGCGAGCCGCGATGCGCGCGGCCTGCGGGGTCATGTCCGAGCGCAGGCCCAGCAGTCGGCCGCCGACCGGGTCGGTCAGCTTGAAGGTCTGCTCTTCGAGATCGCTGCCGGCACCGCTGAGCAAGGTGTCGAGATGTTCGATCAGCGGCGGCAGGATCAATTCGTACGAGTGCGCGCGGTAATGATCGAGCAGCGCGCGGCGCAGGCCTTCGACACGCCAGGCGGTCGTGGGCAGCGCTTCTTCAACGCCGTCGGGGAGCATCCAGAGTCGCGTCACGATCAAGCGTTCCAGGAAATCATGGGCGGGCCGATCGCAGGCAGCACGTCGACCCGCATCTGCGGGCAGTCAGGACAGGGCCACCATCAACGACCGCCGCCCTCGCCGCTTTGCTTCAGGTACTTGAAGAACTCGCCGTCCGGTTCCAGCACCATCACGTCCTTCTGGTCGCGGAAGGCATCGCGATAGCCGTTCAGCGCTCGATAGAAGGCGTAGAACTCCTGATCGCTGCCGTAAGCCTTGGCTGAGATGTCGGCGGTCTTGGCATCGCCTTCGCCACGCAGTTTTTCCGAATCGCGATAGGCATCGGCGATGGACGTCTGGGCGCTGCGATCGGCTTCCGCCTTGATCTTTTCAGCTTCTTCAAAACCGCGGGCGCGCAGGTCGGAGGCCACCCGGGTGCGCTCGGCGCGCATGCGCTGGTAGACCGATTCGCTGACTGCGCGCGGCAGGTTGATGCTCTTGATGCGGACATCGACCAGCTCGATGCCGAGTTCGCTGACCTTGGCCGTTGCGGTCTTTTCCAGCGCCGACATGATCTCGTCGCGCTCGCCGCTGATCGCTTGCTGGATGGTGCGGCTGCCGAATTCGGCGCGCAGACCCGGGTTGATGATCGCGGCCAGACGGTTCTCGGCAACGGCATCATCACCGCCGGTGGCGCGGTAATAGTTGCCAACGTCCTTGATCCGCCACTTGACGAAGAAATCGACCTCGACGTTCTTCTTTTCGACGGTCAGGAAGGTTTCAGTCTTGTTGTCGAGCGTCAGCAGGCGGCCGTCGAACTTTTTTACCGATTCGATCATCGGCAGCTTGAAGTGCACGCCGGCCGTGTAGTCGGACCGCTGCACTTCGCCGAACTTGAACAGCAGTGCCTTTTCGCGCTGATCGACGACGAACACGCTGTTGACCAGCAGCAGCAGGCCCGCGATGACGACGGCGAGGATGAAGGTTTGCTTGTTGGAAGGGTTCATGGTTTTCGGATTCCTTCAGCGGCTGCGGTCGCGCGAGCGCGCTGCATCATCGGCGCTGTTGCGCGTCGGCGAAGTGCGCGGCGAACCGCTGCTGAAATCGGCACCGGGGTCGCCGACCGACTTCTGGGCGTTGCGCAGCAATTGCTCCAGCGGCAGATAGAACGCCGGATTGCTCTTGTCGACGTCGATCAGCACCTTGCTGCTGCCGCCGTAGACCTCGGTCATGGCGTCGTAGTACATGCGCTTGCGGGTGATCTGAGGCGCTTTCTTGTACTCGTCGTAGAGCGCGGTGTAGCGCGCGGCGTCGCCCTGGGCGCGGGCCACGGTCTGGTCGCGGTAGGCGGTGGCTTCGGCAATGCGACGCGCCGCTTCGCCACGGGCGCGCGGCAGGCGATCGTTGGCATAGGCTTCGGCTTCGCTTTGCAGGCGTTCCTTGTCTTCGCGAGCCTTGATGGCATCGGCGAACGCGTCGAGCACCTGATCCGGCGGCTGCGCCTGCTGCAAGTTCACTTCGGTGACGATCATGCCGGCCTTGTAGTCGTTCAGGCGTTCCTGAAGGCTGAGCTTGATCTGGTCAGCCACCGCCTGACGGCCATCGGTGAGGATGAAATCCATCGTCGAACGGCCCACGACTTCACGCATCGCCGCCTGGGTGGCCTGACGCAGCGTGTCCTCGGGCTTCCTGATGTTGAAGACAAATTCTTCCGCCGAGGAAACGCGGAACTGCACCGACAGATCGACGTCGACGATGTTCTCGTCCTGGGTCAGCATCGTCGCCTTCTCGTTGGCTTGACGCACCTGCGTGAAGCCGACGGTTTCGACCCGCTCGATCGGCCAAGTTGCCCAATGCAGGCCCGGGCCGGTGGTGCCGGCGTAAGCACCGAAGCGGGTGATCACGGCGCGCTGCTGTTCTTCGACCGTGTAGAAGCTCATGTACAGCCAGAGCGCTGCGAAAGCGATCAGGGCCATGCCGAACACGCCTTTCGGCACGCCGGGTGCGCCGCCGCCCGCCGGGCCGCGACCGCCGCCCTTGCCGAACCAGCGCTCTTTCAGTTTTTTCAGCATCGCATCCAGATCAGGCGGGCCTTCCTTGCCACGCTTGCCGCCGGAATTCGAGTTCCACGGATCGCGGCCGGGGCCGGGCTCGTTCCAAGCCATCAGGTGACTACTCCAGTGTTGGCGTGCATCAGTTGCACCGCGACTGGCGCGGCGACGATGCCCACAAGGGGAAGAGGAATTCCGTGAATCGTTGATTTTAGTGCACTGCCGGGGTGGTGGTGCGGATCGGCGGTGCAATGCCGGCCTCGCGACAGAGCCGGTCCAGACGCGATGACGGCAGCCGCACCACCAGATGGCAGTTGCCTTCCTCGTCGACGGTTTCCGATTTCACAGCATGCAGCGTGTACAACTGCGCGCGAAGCCGGGCGGCGATCGGCGGCAGTACCAGGGTTTCATCGGCCAGATCCGGGTACAGGCGCATGGCGATGGCATTGCGCAGCGCATCCAGACCTTCGCCGTTGCGCGCCGACACGAACACCCTGAGCGGCAAGCCCTCGGCATCGGTTTCGACGCGCGCGGTTTCACCTTCGCGCAGGTCGATCTTGTTGAACACCTGCAAGCGCGGCACTTCGTCCGCGTCGATTTCTTTCAGCACCGCTTCGACCTGCTCGATGCGCGCACCGCGCTCCGGATCGCCCGCATCGACGATGTGCAGCAGCAGGTCGGCTTCGCGCGATTCTTCGAGCGTGGCGCGAAACGCCGCGATCAGGTCATGCGGCAGATCGCGAATGAAGCCGACGGTATCGGCCAGCACCACGGTTTCGCCGCTCTTCAGCTCGACCTTGCGGATCGTGGTGTCGAGGGTGGCGAACAACTGGTTCGAGGCGAAGGTTGCGTCACCCGTCAAGGCATTGAAAAGGGTGGACTTTCCGGCGTTGGTATAGCCGACCAGCGACACCGTCGGGATGTCCGACTTGGCGCGGCCGTGGCGGTTCTGGGCACGACGACTCTTGACCGTCTCCAACTGCTTCTTGAGCGTGTCCATGCGGCCGCGCAGCAGGCGGCGGTCGATTTCCAGCTGGGTCTCACCCATGCCGCCACGAAGGCCGATACCGCCCTTCTGGCGTTCAAGATGGGTCCAGCCGCGAACCAGGCGGGTGGCCATGTGATTCAGACGCGCCAGTTCGACCTGCAGCTTGCCTTCGTGCGAACGCGCGCGGCGCGCGAAGATGTCGAGAATCAGACCGGCACGGTTGATCACCCGGCATTCGAAGCGCTTTTCCAGATTGCGCTCCTGGCTGGGGCTCAGGTCGTGATTGAAGATCACCAGCTCCGCGCCGGCTGCCTTGGCCGCCATCGCGATCTCGTCGACCTTGCCGCTGCCGGCGTAGGTGCCGGCATCGGGACGCTCGCGCTTGCCGCCGATCACGCCGACGACTTCAAGCCCGGCGGAGCGCGCCAACTCGATGAATTCGATGCGATCGGCTTCGAAATCGGTTCCGGAGAATTCCAGGTGCACCAGGACCGTCTTCTGGAGCGTGGCTTGCGCGCCTGCCGCCGTCTGGTCGGCAGTCGCGTACGGCGGTGGATTGTTCGTCAAACGCCTGCCGGTGGGGCGTCGTCGCCTTCACCGTCCGAGAGGCGCACCGAGCGCGCCGGCACAATGGTTGAAATCGCGTGCTTGTAGACCATCTGGCTGACCGTATTCTTCAGCAGCACCACGAACTGGTCGAAGGATTCGATCTGGCCCTGCAATTTGATGCCGTTGACCAGATAGATCGAAACCGGAATGCGCTCTTTGCGCAGGGCGTTGAGAAATGGCTCCTGCAGAGTCTGTCCTTTTGACATGTCAGCTACCTTTATTTGAGTTTTTTGAGGGCGTGGGATAACGCACCAGCGACGAAAAAGTCTAGCACCGAATCAAGGTCGATCCGGCTGTCGTGGCGTAACCTGGCTACTCAGCGAGTGTTGGGCGCGGATCAACTGCATTCAAGACCCTTGCCAGCGTTTCTGGTTCCGCAGCGTCGATCCAGGACCAGCGGCCTTCGCCTCTGAGCCAGGTCATCTGCCGCTTGGCGTACTGCCGGGTGGCGATCACTCCGCGCCGAACCGCTTCGGCCAGCCCATAGTGGCCATCGAGGTGCTGCCAGATCTGTCGGTAGCCAACCGCACGCATCGACGGCAGGTCCAGATGCAAATCGCCGCGCGCCCGCAGGCGCGCCACTTCCTCGACCAGACCGGCGTCGATCATCTGCCCGAAGCGAGCCGCGATGCGTTCGTCGAACCGCGCTTTCGGCGGCGGTGCCACGGCAAAACGCAGCACGGTGCCGGGGACGCGCGGCTCGGCTTTCGGATCGGCATGCCAAGCGGAGGCCGCGCGGCCGCTGAGCTGGTGGATTTCCAGTGCCCGCTGCACGCGCTGGGCATCGTTGGCATGCAGGCGCAAGGCCGTCACCGGATCGACGGCCGCCAGCCGCGCGTGCTGGGCTTCGGGTCCGATTCGCTCGCGCTCTGCTTCCAGTTCCAGGCGCAGGGCCGGATCGGCCGACGGCAGTTCGCTCAGGCCATCGAACAAGGCCCGGAAGTACAAGAGCGTGCCGCCGACCAGCACCGGCACCCGGCCACGGCTGCGAATCGCGGCAATCGCCTTGGCGGCGTCATCGGCAAAGCGGGCGGCTGAATACGGCTCGGCGGGATCGAGAATGTCGATCAGGTGATGCGGCACGCGCGCCAGTGTCGCGGCATCCGGCTTGGCGCTGCCGATATCCATGCCGCGATAGATCTGGGCGGAATCGACGCTGACGATCTCCGCTGCCCCGCCCAGCCGCTCATACAGCGCCAGCGCGAAGCCGCTCTTGCCGGCCGCAGTCGGCCCGGAGATGGCGACCACGGGCGGCAATTCGGCTGGAGCATTCATGACGCGGCGGAGTCTAGCGATTTGGCTGCGGCGGAGGCGTGGCTCACGCGGAGAACGGGGAGATCGCAGAGAAAAGCCACCACGAGGAAAATCAAAAGCTCCAGGCACGAAGGCACAAAGGGAAAAAGCAAGGACACAAAGAAAGCTTGATGGCTTTTCCTCGGTGTCCTTGCTTTCGCTGTTCTCTGTGCCTTTGTGCCCCGGAACGCTTTCACGCTTTGGCTTTTCGCGCGTTCTCCCGGCACCGTGAGCTTTTCCCATTCCGGCTTCGGCATCGACCTCTTATAACCCCTGCTCGCTCGGGCGATCGCTGCCTGCAGGGCCCGGCCGAACACCGGAATGCCGATGACTGCCGCCGACCCGCCCCTCCCTCCTGTCCGTTCTGCATCGGCGATCTCGGTGCGCGCCGTGCTGGTCGCCGCTGCGGCCGGTGCCGTGCTGCTGATCTGGCTGATGGCCGCGCTCGCATCCTTGAGTGTCGAACGCGCCAGCGAACATCTGGGCGATGCCCGCAATTCCTACGAGCAACTGGCGATCATCAACCGCCTGGAGGCCGAGTTCGGACGCCTGCTGCTGGCCGAAATGGAAACCCTGGCCAGTCCGGGCAGCGCGCAGGAGCTGCCAAGGCCGGATCTGGCCTCGGTCGATCCGCTGTTTCGCCGCCTGCTGGTGCTGATCGACGAGGAATTCGAGCGCCACGGCGCAACGCGTGACGATCGGACCCGCGAAATCCGCAATGCCGAGGCGATGCGGACCCTGTTCGCGCAACTGCACCTGCGCCTCGATCAGCCCGCTTCGGCCAGCCGCCGCGACGACCCGGCCGCCGCCGTACGCGCCTTTTTCGAGCAGACCGTCCGTGGCGATACCGCGCGCATCGACCGGCTGGTGCGTTCGGTATCGGCGGACGAAGCCGAGGAAGTCGATCAGACGCTCGTCCAGATGCAGCGGCTGCGCAAGCGTCTGGAATGGGGCACGCCGCTGGCCGCGCTGATCGCCGCCCTCGGCGCGGTGCTGTCGATGCTGCTGATCCACGCCCTGGTGATGCGCCCGGTGCAGCGCCTGCATCTGGGCGTGCAGCGCTTCGCCGACGGCGATCTGGGGCATCGCATCGACGTTCAGCGGCCGGTGGAAATCGCCGATCTCGCGCGCCAGTGCAATGCCATGGCCCGCCGTCTGGCCGAGCAGCAGGCGCATCTGACCGGCGTCAACGAAGCGCTCGAAGACACGGTGCGGCAGCGCACCCGGCAGCTGGAGGAATCCGGCGAGCGGCTGCGCGCCATCGACGCCAGCCGGCGGCTGTTCTTCGGCAAGATCAGCCACGAACTGCGCACGCCGGTGACGGTGCTGATCGGCGAAGCGGAAGTGGCGCTGCGCAGCCGCGACGAAGACGCCGACAGCTACCGCAGCGCGCTCGAACACATTCTGGCGACCGGCGGCTACCTGCGCCGCCGGCTCAGCGACCTGATCGGCCTGGCCCGCTCCGAAGACGGCCGCGTGCAGATCGAGCGTGAGCGCATGAGCCTGCGCGATTGCCTGCGCGAAGCCGCGACGGTTGCCGAAGCCTATGCCCGCTCCAGCAGCGTCGTGCTGATGGCCGAAGCCGGGCGCGACAGCGCGCCGATCCACGGCGATGCCAGCTGGATACGGCAAGCCACGCTGGCGCTGATCGACAACGCCGTGAAGTTTTCGCCGCCGGACGGTCAGGTGATCGCGCGGCTGGAAGCGGGCGTCCATCACCACGCCATCGAAATCGCCGATCAGGGGCCGGGCATCTCGGCGGAAATGCTGCCGAAGATCTTCGATCCCTACTACCAGACCGTCGACGGCCGCGAGCGCGGCGGTGCCGGTCTGGGGCTCGCCGTGGCTCGCTGGGTGGCCGAACAGCACGGCGGGCGTATCTCCGCCCGCAACGCCTACGACGGCGGGCTGGTGGTGCGCATGGAATTTCCGGTCGAGACTTGAAAAGTGAACAATAACAGTGTGTTGCTGGTGGAAGATGACCCCGGCATCGGCCGCTTCGTCACCCGTGGTCTGGCCGCCGAAGGCTTCAGCGTGCAATGGCTGCGCGGCATCAGCGGCGTGCCGCGCCAGCTCACTGGTGCCGATTACGCGGTGCTGATCCTCGATCTGATGCTGCCCGATGGCGACGGCTGCTCGCTGGCCCGCTACCTGCGCGAATCCGGCGAGATGATCCCGATCCTGATGCTGACCGCACGCGATTCGCTGGACGAAAAGCTCGATGGCTTCCGGAACGGTGCCGACGATTACCTGACCAAACCGTTCGCCTTCGACGAGCTGCTGGCTCGGGTCAAGGTGCTGGCGCGGCGCGGCTCGGCCGGGCCGGAGCGCAGCCATCTGCAGGTTGCCGATCTGTCGATCGACGTGCGTGCCCGCGAAGTGAGCTGCAACGGTCAGCTCATCAGCCTGACCCGGCGCGAATTCGATCTGCTGCTCTATCTGGCCCGCAACGCTGGCGAGGTGGTCAGCCGCGAACGCCTGCTGGCCGGGGCCTGGGGCAACAACAACGAACTGAGCACCAACACCGTCGATGTCTATCTCGGCTACCTGCGTCGCAAGCTGAAAGCGCACGGCAGCGAAACCGAAATCGCCACCGTGCGCGGCATCGGCTGCCGGATCGGCCTGGCTCCCGACAGCGGCACGGCCGCGCCCTGAGAACGCTCTCAGCCGCTTCTCAAGCTGCGCTCATGCAGCCCTCCCTACAGTCGCCGCGCCGGCTGGCAATCGCTGCCCGGCACCACGACAGGAACATCGAGGAGGACTGACATGACAGACAGAATCAAGAGCCGCCGCCTGGGCAGGCTCGCCACGGCTGCATCCGCCGGCGTGATCGCGATGGCCGCCGCCGGTCCGGCTGACGCCGACAAGCTGGTGAGCTGGGACGACATCCAGAACGATCAGGCCAGCACCGACAACGTGCTGATGTACGGCTTCGGCCCGAAAGCGCAGCGCTACAGCCCGGCTGAAAAGATCAATGCCGCCAACGTCGCGGCGATGGTGCCGAAATGGTCGTTCTCCTTCGGCGACGAAAAGCAGCGCGGCCAGGAAAGCCAGGCGCTGGTCCACGACGGCATGATCTATGTCACCGGTTCCTACTCGCGCCTGTTCGCGCTGGACATGAAGACCGGCAAGAAAGTCTGGTCCTACTCGCACCGCCTGCCGGACGACATCCGCCCCTGCTGCGACGTGGTCAATCGCGGTGCCGCGATCTACGGCGACAAGGTCTATTTCGGCACGTTGGACGCCGGACTGGTCGCGCTCAATGCCAAGACCGGCAAGGTGGTGTGGAACGAGAAGTTCGAAGACCACACCGCCGGCTACACGATGACCGGCGCGCCGACCATCATCAAGGATCAGAAGACCGGCAAGATGCTGCTGATCCACGGCAGCTCCGGCGATGAATTCGGCGTTGTCGGCCGCCTCTACGCACGCGATCCGGAAACCGGCAAGGAAATCTGGATGCGGCCGCTGGTCGAAGGCCACAGGGGCCGCCTCGACGGCAAGGATTCAAGCGTGACCGGCGATCCGAAAGCCCCGAGCTGGCCGAATGAGAAGGACGGCAAAACGAAAGTGGAGGCCTGGCATCACGGTGGCGGTGCGCCTTGGCAGTCGGCGGCGTTCGATGTGAAGACCAATACCATCGTCATCGGCACCGGCAACCCGGCACCGTGGAACACCTGGAAGCGCACGCCGGGCGACTCGCTGTACACCTCCGGTCAGGTCTACATCGACCCGTCGAACGGCGAGCCGGTGGGCTTTTTCCAGCACACGCCGAACGATGCCTGGGACTTCTCCGGCAACAACGAAATCATCCTGTTCGACCTGGAAAAGGACGGCAAGACCATTCGCGCCGGTGCCCACGCCGATCGCAACGGCTTCTTCTTCGTCACCGATACCGACAAGCTCAGCCAGCGCGGCGGCACGATCAACCGGCCGACCTCGCTGCTCGGTGCCTGGCCGTTCGTGCCGGACATCAGCTGGGCCAAGGGCTTCGACCTGAAGACCGGCCGGCCGATCGAAGTGGCCGGGCAGCGTCCGCCGCAGCCGGCGGAAGGCGAATCGAAAGGCAAGACCATCCAGGTCACCCCGAATTTCCTCGGCGGCAAGAACTGGAATCCGATGTCCTACAGCCCGGATACCGGCCTGTTCTACATCGGCTCCAACGACTGGAGCGAGGACTACTGGACCGAGAACGTCACCTACAAGAAAGGGGCGGCCTATCTGGGGCAGGGCTTCCGCATCAAGCGCAAGTTCGATGACCACGTCGGCGTGCTGCGGGCGATGGACCCGAAGACCGGCAAGATCGCCTGGGAAGCGAAGGAAACGCTGCCCTTGTGGTCGGGAACGCTGGCCACCAAGGGCAATCTGGTGTTCACCGGCACCAGCGACGGCTACTTCAAGGCTTTCGATGCCAAAAACGGCAAGGAACTGTGGAAGTTCCAGACCGGCTCGGGTGTGGTGTCCTGCCCGGTCACCTGGGAAGACGGCGGCCGCCAGTACATCGGCGTTGCCTCCGGCTACGGCGGCGCGGTGCCGCTCTGGGGCGGCGACATGGCCGACCTGACCAAGCCGGTTTCGCAGGGCGGCTCGTTCTGGGTGTTCGAGCTGCCGCAGGCGGTGGCTGACGCAGAAAACACCAAGGCGGTCGCAGCGGCGAACTGATTCCGCACCACAGGCCGGACACCGTTCGCCCGGCCTGCAACAGCTCCTCTAGGCAAGGTTTCGACCTGCACTAGATTCGGCCGGCAACCCGTCATGCGGGTTGTCGGCTGACTTTTTTTTTGCACCCTCCATTCACCGGGTTCCGCAATGAAAATCCTTGTCCCTGCACTGTTGGCGACCGTCTTCGCGCTGCCGGCGCTGGCGCTCGAGGTGATCGTCAACGACATCGAACGCCCCGATCCCTGGATCGTCAACGGCTGTCTGATCGCCCCGAAAAGCGAGTGCCCGGGTGTCGACCTGCGTCATGCCGACCTGCGCCACGCCAATCTCGAAGGGGCCAATCTGGACGGCGCGAAACTCGCGCGGGCCGACCTCCGCCACGCCAATCTGAACGGTGCCCGGCTCAACGGCGCGAATCTCGACGGCGCCCGGCTGGAAATCGCCTTCATGGGCGGTGCCAGGCTGCGCGGCGCCAGTTTGCGCGGCACCGATCTGCGCTTCGTGCGCATGGCCAAGGCCGATCTGACACGCGCCGACCTCACCGCCGCCACGCTGGAAAAGGCGATGGCCAAGGGTGCCAACTTCGACGGCGCGCAGTTCATCAACACCGATCTGCAGGAAACCAAGTTCTACGAAGCCAACCTGAGCAATGCGGTGATGGACGGCGCGCTGATCCGCTTCGCGATCTTTCAGGACGCCTTGATGGAAGGCTGCACGGGCTGCCCGCACACCTGGCAAACCGGCACCAAGGCCTGGGAGGAAGGCCAGGGGAACGCCGCGAAGTGAGGCCGCATTCGCTTGTCGCAGTGCTGGCCTTGAGCGCAGCCGGCAAGCTGGCTGCCAGCAGCATCGACATCCCCAACGAGCTTCAGCACTGCCTCAGCGTCGTCGATCACCATCAGCGGCTTGCCTGCTTCGATGGTCTGGCCGCCCGTCATTCACCGCCGCGCTTTGCCGGACGTCATGGAGCAACGACCGAGGCTTTCACCATCGCCACCGCGCAGCGCCTGCGCTACCAGAGCGACGGCGCGATCTTCGTCATGTACCTGCGCGACGCCAGCGGCGAGGTCGCCCAGAACCTCGTGCTGCACGGCGGCGGCGAGGACAGCTACCTGATCGGCAAACCGGGAACTTACTCGCTACAGGTCAATGGCAGCGAAACCTGGCGAATCTGGCTGGAAGCGCCGTGAGCGCTGATCAAGGCCTGCCGACACTGCCATCGGTGGCGTTCACCACCAGGAAGAAGGTTTCTTCCCGCTTGACCATGCCCAGCGACTTGCGGGCATGGGTTTCGATGGCGGCACCGCCGTTGCGCAGGTCTTCTACCTCGGCCTGAAGTGCGGCGTTGCGCAGTTGCAGCTTGGCGTTGTCGGCCTCGCGCGCAGCGACTGCCATGCGCTGCTTGCCGGTTTCGTAGACACCGCCGTCGCCGATCCAGAACCGGTATTGAAGCCCGGCGAGCATGAAGCCCAGGATGACGACGGCGACGCGGCGATTCATGGCATGACGCTCTGCTTACTTGCCGAACAGGAAGGCATCGGGGCCGGGATAGTTGGCGCGCTTGCCGAGCATGCGCTCGATGCGCAGCAACTGGTTGTACTTGGCCATGCGGTCCGAACGGCACAGCGAGCCGGTCTTGATCTGGGTGGCGGCAGTGCCGACGGCGATGTCGGCGATGGTCGCGTCCTCGGTTTCGCCCGAGCGGTGCGAGACCACGGCCGAATAGCCGGCATCGGTGGCCATGCGGATCGCGGCCAGGGTTTCGGTCAGGGTGCCGATCTGGTTCGGCTTGATCAGGATCGAGTTGGCGATGCCGCGGATGATGCCTTCGGCGAGGATCTTGGTATTGGTGACGAACAGGTCGTCGCCGACCAGTTGCACCTTGCTGCCGAGCTTTTCGGTGAGCATGGCCCAGCCCTTCCAGTCGCCTTCGGCACAGCCGTCTTCGACCGAGATGATCGGATAGCGGTCGCACAGGCCCGCGAGGTAGTCGGTGAATTGGTCGGCCGAGAACTGCTTGCCCTCGCCTTCCAGATGGTATTTGCCCTTCTTGAAGAACTCCGTCGAGGCGACATCGAGACCAAGGAAGACATCGACGCCCGGCTTGTAACCGGCTTCACTGATCGCTTCCATCAGCATCGCCAGCGCCGCTTCGTTGGATTCCAGGTTCGGCGCGAAGCCGCCTTCGTCACCGACGGCGGTGCTCAAGCGGCGCCCGTGCAGCAGCTTTTTCAGCGTGTGGAAGATTTCCGCGCCGGTGCGCATCGCTTCCGAAAAGCTGGTGGCACCGACCGGCAGGATCATGAATTCCTGGATGTCGATGTTGTTGTCGGCGTGGGCACCGCCGTTGATGACGTTCATCATCGGCACCGGCAGCGTATCGGCCTGCAGGCCGCCCAGATGACGGAACAGCGGCTGGTCGTTCTCGGCAGCGGCGGCATGAGCCGTGGCCAGCGACACCGCGAGAATCGCGTTGGCACCAAGGCGCGCCTTGTTTTCGGTGCCGTCGAGCTTGATCAGCGCTTCGTCGATCCCGGTCTGGTCCTGGGCATCGCGGCCGAGCACGCACTTGGCGATTTCGCCTTCGGCATTCTTGACCGCCTTCAGCACGCCCTTGCCGAAATAGCGCTTCTTGTCGCCATCGCGCAGTTCGACGGCTTCGCGGCTGCCGGTTGAAGCACCGCTCGGAGAGGCCGCGCGACCGGAAAATCCGCTTTCGAGGAAGACTTCGGCTTCCACCGTCGGATTGCCGCGTGAGTCGATGATTTCACGGGCCAGGACGCGGACAATCTCGGACATCAGCAAACCTCTTGTCTTTGGGGAAGTTCCAGGATTCTACGTCGCGCAAGTCCCCGCCGCCATTGGATTGTCGCAGTGCAGCGTGAGGAAGATTTCCTTACGACTTGAGCCGCGATTCCAGCAGCGGCTTGCCCTTCACCAGCCGATCCAGCGCGACCAGGGTTTCGAGCAGATCGCCGATTTCCGACAGCGGTAGCGAATTCGGGCCATCGCAAAGCGCTTCCTCGGGCTTGGGATGGGTTTCCATGAAGATGCCGGCAACACCGGCACCGACTGCCGCCCGCGCCAGCACCGGAATCATTTCGCGCATGCCGCCCGAAGCATTGCCCTGCCCGCCCGGCAACTGCACGGTGTGGGTCGAGTCGAACACCACGGGTGCAAACTTGCGCATGATCGCCAGACCGCGCATATCGGCGACCAGGTTGTTGTAGCCGAAGCTGAAGCCGCGCTCGCACAACATGAATTGGTGAGGCGCCACGTCGGTCATCTTGTCAATGACGTTGCCCATTTCCCAGGGCGACATGAACTGGCCTTTCTTGACGTTGATCGGACGCCCGGTCCGCGCCACGCTCTGCATGAAATTGGTCTGCCGGCACAGAAAGGCCGGCGTCTGGATCACGTCGATGACCGTGGCCAGTTCGCCGAGCGGCGTGTCTTCATGGACATCGGTCAGCACCGGCACGCCGACCTTGGCTTTCACCGTTTCCATGATCTTCAGGCCCTCATTCAGACCCGGGCCGCGATAGCTCTTGCCGGAACTGCGATTGGCCTTGTCGAACGAGCCCTTGAACACGTACAGGATGCCGAGGCGATCGGTGATCGCCTTGATCGTGGACGCGACTTCCAGCGCCAGATCCAGCGATTCCAGCGTGTCGGGCCCGGCGATCAGGAACAGCGGCTGGTCGATGCCGATATCGCGTCCGCAGAGATTCATGCCGTCACCTTCATCGGTTCGGAAGCCTGATGCGCCAGCCGCTGCTCGCGCGCCGCGCGAACGAAGCCTTCGAACAGCGGATGGCCGTCGCGCGGCGTCGAGGTGAATTCCGGGTGGAACTGGCAGCCGATGAACCAGGGGTGATCGGGCAGTTCGAGGATTTCGACCAGCTCGCCGTCTTCCGAAGTACCCGCGATCTTCATGCCGCGCGCGGACAGGGCATCGCGATAGTTGTTGTTGAACTCGAAGCGGTGGCGATGGCGTTCGCCGATCAGCTCGGCGTTGTACAGCGCCCGTGACTTGGAACCCGCCACCAGACGGCAGGTCTGGATGCCGAGGCGCATGGTGCCGCCGAGGTTGGAGTTCTCGCTGCGCGTCTCGACGCGGCCGGTGGCGTCCTTCCATTCGGTGACCAGCGCGATCACCGGATGCGGCGACATCGGCTGGAACTCGGTCGAATGCGCGCCTTCAAGGCCGCAGACGTTGCGCGCGTATTCGATCGCCGCCACCTGCATGCCCAGGCAGATGCCCAGATACGGGATGCGATTCTCGCGGGCATGGCGCGCCGCTTCGATCTTGCCTTCGATGCCGCGCTCGCCGAAACCGCCGGGGACGAGGATGGCGTCCGCCCCCTGAAGCACGCTAAGCCCTTGACTTTCCACGGTTTCCGATTCGATGAAGCGAATCTTGACCCGGGTCTTGGTGTGCAGACCGGCATGGTAAAGCGCCTCGTTCAGCGACTTGTAGGCATCGGCCAGATCAACGTACTTGCCGACCATCGCCACTTGCACTTCTACATCCTGCTCGGCGCGGGCATCGACGACGCGCTCCCAGGCCGACAGGTCGGCAGGGCGGCATTGCAGTCCGAAATGCTCGACCACCAGATCGTCGAAGCCCTGCTGGTGCAGCCAGCCCGGAATCTTGTAGATGTCGTCGAGATCGACCGCCGAGATCACGGCGCGATACGGCACGTTGGTGAACAGCGCGATCTTGCGCTTCTCGCCTTCCGGCATCGGCTTTTCCGAGCGGCACAGCAGCACGTCGGCCTGGATGCCGATCGAACGCAGTTCCTTGATCGAATGCTGGGTCGGCTTGGTCTTCAGCTCGCCCGAGGACTTCACGAACGGCAGCAGGGTCAGGTGCACGAACATCGCGTGCTTGTGGCCCAGCTCAGCACCCATCTGGCGAATGGCTTCGAGAAACGGCAGCGATTCGATGTCGCCGACCGTGCCGCCGATCTCGACCAGGCAGATATCGGCACCGCGGGCACCGTCACGGATGCGGTTCTGGATCTCGTCGGTGATGTGCGGAATCACCTGCACGGTGCGGCCGAGGTAGTCGCCGCGACGCTCCTTTTCCAGAACGTGACGATAGATCTGGCCGGTGGTGACGTTCGACAGGCGGCTGGTTTTGCCTCTGAGGAAGCGCTCGTAATGGCCGAGGTCGAGATCGGTTTCGGCACCGTCTTGGGTGACGAACACTTCGCCGTGCTGGAACGGGCTCATGGTGCCGGCATCGACATTGATGTACGGATCGAGCTTGATCATCGACACCGTCAGACCGCGCGATTCGAGGATCGCGCCGAGGCTGGCCGCCGCGATGCCCTTGCCGAGGGAGGACACCACGCCGCCGGTGACGAAAATGAAGCGGGTCTGGCCGGCCACGAGGGCAGGGGCCTGGGAGACGTCGGGCATGAGCGGTTCAGGGTGCGAAGAAGTGCGGATTTTACGGGCAATCGGGGTCGAGCGGCGGGATGGTGACGGGGACGCCAAGCAATCTCACGCAGAGAACGCGGAGTACGCAGAGAAAAGCGGTTGTGGGTCGGCCTTCAGGCCGACGGCGGTGGCGCCGATCAGCTACGACGCCGTCGGCCTGAAGGCCGACCCACAAGCTCCGCCCGGTTTCCGAACGCCAGCGGCGACGGGATGCCCGCCAGGCCATGCTGCCAGTGCCCGCGCCAGCCGGTCGACTCGACCAATTCGCGCCAGCCATCGGTCGAACCCAGCCCGGCGATGCAAGTCGCGCCCTCGCCTGCGTCGAGCACCGGCAGCCGTGCCCGAACCCAGCGCGGGATGCCGCGTTCCTGAAACAGGTTGCGACAGGTTTTCCGCTGCGTGCTGCCAGCCAGCCGGATCGCCTCGCCCGCTTGCAGGCTGCGGATGCGGATCGGTTGCGGCGGCGCATCGCGGCCGAGCAACACGCCGCAGCCTTCCGGCAGCGCGAAGGCCGTGGTCGACTGCCAGACACCCCAGTCGCCGGATGACGGGGCCGACGCCAGCGGCAGCATCGCGAACAGCAGGTCACGATGGCGGCGCAGCTCGCAGCCCGGCCAGCGGATCAAGGGCTCAGCGTCCGCTCCAACGGCCAGCAACTCACGATCGACCCGGTCCAGCGTCACCGCGAATGGCGCACGGAACTGCTGCTGCGTCAGCCACCAGCGGATCAGGTTGTGACGGCGCACCGCTGACAAGCCGAGCAGGCCGCCGACCGAAAGCGCTGCGCCGCGCGACTGCGCCGCGTGATCCTGCGCCGCCAGCTCGTCGAGCAGCACAGCCGCTTCGTCCGCCAGTCGCGCAGTGCGTGCAAGGCTTTGATCTGCATGGGGAAAGCGCGCCCGCAAGCCCGGCAGCCAGCTCTGGCGCAGCCAGCTTCGGGCGTAACGCGGGTCATCATTCTGCGGATCGTCGATCCAGCGCAGGGCGTGCTGCTGCGCGTACTCGCGCAGCGCGGCGCGTGGCTGGTCGAGCAGCGGTCGCCATAGCTGGCCCGGCGCGAAGTCGGTCAGCGGCCGCATCGCCGCCAGACCGTGGACGCCGACGCCGCGCAGCAGTCGCAGCAGCAGGGTTTCGACCTGATCGTCGCGATGATGGGCGGTGACCAGCAGATCGCCAGCGCGCATCTGGCCGCGCAGCAGCGCATAACGGGCTTCGCGGGCGGCGGCTTCGGGGCCGGCTTCGTCATCGGCCGCGATGCGGGCGCGGCACAGGATCATCGGCACCGCGAGCGATTTGCAGAACGCGAAGCACGCTTCCGCCCAGTCATCGGCCGCTGCCTGCAAGCCGTGATGGACGTGGACCGCGATCAAGCCCGGCGTGTCGCGCGCCGCCAGCGCATGCAGCAGCACGGTCGAATCGAGTCCGCCGCTGTAGCCGACCAGCACCCGCGCGCCTTCAGGCGATGGCGGCAGCGGCGGGATCAGTTCGGAAGGCATCGCCAGAGTGTAAGGAGGCCCGCCGCCGGAAACGAAAAAGCCCGCCGTGGCGGGCTTTTCCAATGACATCGCCGCGAATCAGGCAGCGGCGACGTTGGTCGCCGGCATCTCGCTCGGCTCGTCGTAGGTGCCGTAGGTCATCAGGCGACCGTAGCGATCCGACAGCAGCTTGGTCATCGGCACGCGACACAGGCGCTCGACGTGATGAACGATGCGCTCCTTGAGTGTCGCCATCATCAGCGCCGGATCGCGGTGAGCGCCGCCGTGCGGTTCCGGCACGATCTCGTCGATCAGCTTGAAGTCGATCAGATCCTTGGCGGTGACGCGCATCGCTTCAGCGGCTTCCTTGGCACGCTCGGCTTTCTTGAACAGGATCGAAGCACAGCCTTCCGGCGAAATCACCGAGTAGATGCCGTACTGAAGCATCATGACGTGATCGGCAACACCGATCGCCAGCGCACCACCGGAGCCGCCTTCGCCGGTCACCGTGGCAACGATTGGCGCGCGCATCTTGGACAGCTCGAACAGGTTGCGGGCGATCGCTTCCGACTGGTTGCGTTCTTCGGCACCGATACCCGGATAGGCACCCGGAGTGTCGATGAAAGTGACGATCGGCAGATTGAATTTCTCCGCCATCTTCATGATTCGCAAGGCTTTTCTGTAGCCTTCCGGACGTGGCATGCCGAAGTTTCGGTAGACCCGCTCCTTGGCGTCGCGGCCCTTTTGCTCGCCGATCACCACCACCGCACGGCCTTCCAGCCGGGCGACGCCGCAGACCATCGCCGGATCGTCGGCGTAGTGACGGTCGCCGTGCAGTTCTTCCCACTCGGTGAAGACGCCGTGCACGTAATCGAGCGCGTACGGCCGCTGCGGATGACGGGCGAGCTGGGCGATCTGCCAGGGCGTGAGGTTGGCGAAGATCGACTTGGTCGCCTCGCCAATCTTCGATTCGAGCCGGGAAATCTCGTCAGTGAGATTCAGCTCCGAGCCGCCGGTCATGAAGCGCAGCTCTTCGATCTTTTTCTGGAGGTCGGCAATCGGCTGCTCGAAATCCAGATACGTCATGTTATTCGCCATCGTCGTATTCTGCCCTAGACCTCTGGTTGGAAGAAACCGGCGCGACCCAGCGCCGATATTCGACTTTCAAGCTGTCCGCACCGAGCAGGCGTTTCAGCTCTGCCTCCGCTGCGGTATCGAACTTCAGACGCCAACTCGCACCCCAGTCCAGCACTGCTTTAGCGACCCCGTTCCAGTATTCCACCGCAACACTCGCGCCATTGGCGCTGCGAAACGGTGTCAGCCGCTGCGCGAACGCAGGAACGGCGACCGGCGGCTTCTTCCAGGCCAGCGTCAGCCGCTCGGTGCGCTCGCGCATCAATGCGTCCAGATCGTAAAAACTCCGTGCCTGCAAGCGGTATTCGAGTTCCCGACCTTCACGCTGCGAGGCGCTGATCGAACCGGTCGCAAAAATCAGCGTGTCCGGCTTGAGCAGGGTCTGGAAGCGCTGCCAATCCTGGAAATCGAGCCAGCAGACCAATTGTGCCGTGCGATCGTCAAGGATCAGGATCTTTCCCGGACGATCGCCCATGATGGTCCGAATATCGGTCAGCCAGCCGGCCAGCATCACCTGCTTGCGCGAGCCGCGGCGGCGCGGCGCGGCCGGGGTTTCCTCGTCATCGCCGCCGGTGTTGCTGCCGGCGAACTCCGGTGGCACGGCGTTCTCGTCGATCAGCGCCTTGATGGTGCCGCTGCACACCTGGTCGATGATGGTCTTGAACGCGGTCACCGGATGGCCGGACAGGTACAGCCCCAGCACTTTTTTCTCGATCGCCAGCCGCTCGTTCGGCTCCCAATCGGCTTCGATCTCCGCGGACACGCTCGGCATGCTCGCGGCATCGCCGCCACCACCAAGGCCGAACAGGTCGGCAATGCCGGCACCGGCGCTGGCGGCCGTCTGCTCGGCCAGTTGCAGGGCTTTCGGCAGGGTTTTCATCAGGCTCGGGCGATTGAGCTGGAAAGCATCCATCGCGCCGGCCCCGATCAAGGCTTCGAGCACCCGGCGATTGGCCTTTTTGGTGTCGATGCGGCGACAGAAGTCGAACAGATCGGCGAAAGCACCATTGGCGCGCCGTTCCTGAATGATCCCTTCGATCGCACCCTCGCCCGCGCCTTTCACCGCACCGAGGCCGTACAGGATTTCACCCTTGAGATTCACCGTGAAGCGGTATTCGGAGGAGTTCACGTCCGGCGGCAGCACGGGAAGCGCGAGCCGCCGGCATTCTTCGAGCATCACAACGACGGTGTCGGTGTGGCTCATTTCCGCCGACATCACCGCCGCCATGAACTGCGCCGGGTAATGCGCCTTCAGCCAGGCGGTCTGGTACGAGACCAGCGCGTAGGCGGCCGCATGCGACTTGTTGAAGCCGTAGCCGGCGAACTTCTCCATCAGATCGAAGACCGACGAAGCGGTGGCCGGGTCGATGCCGCGCGCTTCGGCCCCGCTTTCGAACTTGCCGCGCTCCTTGGCCATCTCCTCGGGCTTCTTCTTGCCCATCGCGCGACGCAGCAGGTCGGCACCGCCCAGCGTGTAGCCGGCCAGCACCTGCGCCATCTGCATCACCTGTTCCTGGTAGACGAAGTTGCCGTAAGTGGGCTTCAGCACCCCTTCCATGTCCGGATGCAGGTAGCTGACCGGCTCCAGCCCGTGCTTGCGCCGGCAATACTGCGGAATCAGGTCCATCGGACCGGGCCGGTACAGCGAGATCAGCGCGATGATGTCCTCGAAGCAGTCCGGCTTCAGATCCACCGAAGCGCGCTGCATGCCCTGCGATTCCATCTGGAACACGGCTGTCGTCTGGCCATCGGCGTAAAGCTTGTAGGCATCCTTGTCGTTCAGCGGCAGCTTCAGCACATCAAGGTTCAGCTCGGGCCAGCGGGCGTTGATTTGCTGCACGGCGGCTTCGATGATGGTCAGCGTGCGCAGGCCCAGGAAGTCGAACTTGACCAGACCAACGGTCTCGCAGTCTTTCATGTCGAACTGCGTGCGCAAGCCGGCCCCGCCGGCTTCGCAGAACATCGGCGAGTATTCGGTCAAGGGCAGCGGCGCGATCACCACGCCACCGGCGTGGATGCCGACGCCTCGGGTCAGGTCTTCCAGCGCCATGCCGAGGTCGATGATCTCGCGCAGGTCTTCCTCGCTGTCGTAGGCCGCTTTCAGCTCCGGCACTTCGACCAGCGCGTGCTCCAGCGACGAGCGCCCGGCCTTTTCGGCATCGGCCTTGAAGGCTGGTGCGCCGGGGATGAGCTTGGCGATCCGGTCGCCCATGCCGTACGGCTGGCCCATCACCCGGGTGACGTCGCGAACCACGGCGCGGGCCGCCATCGAACCGTAGGTGATGATCTGGCTGACCCGATCGCGGCCGTATTTCTCGGCGACGTAGGCGATCACCCGGTCGCGGCCTTCGATGCAGAAATCGACATCGAAGTCCGGCAGCGACACGCGCTCCGGGTTCAGGAAGCGCTCGAACAGCAGGTTGTAAGGCAGCGGATCGAGATCGGTGATGCCGAGCGCATAGGCCACCAGACTGCCAGCGCCGGACCCGCGACCGGGGCCCACCGGCACGCCGTTGTTCTTGCCCCAGCGAATGAAGTCGGCCACCACCAGGAAATAGCCGCCGAAACCCATGCGTTCGATGACACCCAGCTCGAAATCCAGCCGCTGCTGGTAGGTCTCGACCGGCTGCGTCGCGCCTTGCGTCTCGAAGCGGAACTGGAGGCCGGCTTGCGCCTCGCGCTTCAGATGCTCAGTGACCGTGACGCCGGCCGGCACCGGGTAATCGGGCAGATGGTTGTCGCCGAACTTGAGGTTCAGGGTGCAGCGGCGAGCGATGTGCAGGCTGTTGTCGATCGCTTCCGGCAGATCGGCGAACAGCGCCGCCATTTCCGCCGCCGACTTGAGGTATTGCTCGGGTGTGTAGTCGCGCGGCCGGCGTTCGTCATTGATCACCCGGCCCTGATTGATGCAGGCGCGGGCTTCGTGGGCGTCGTAATCGCTGCGTTCGAGAAAGCGCACATCGTTGCTGGCCACCACCGGCAGGCCGCTTTCGCGAGCGAAGGCAACCGCCGCCGCCAGATGATCCTCGTCGTTCGGCCGGCCGCAGCGGGTGATTTCCAGGTACAGGCGATCGGGGAAATGCCGCGCCCACCAGTCGGCCACCGTTCTTGCGTGGTCGAGCCTTCCGGCCAGCAAGGCCCTGCCGATTTCGCCATCACGGCCGCTGAGGGCGATCAGGCCGTCGCTGGCCTCCGCCAGCCAGTCGCGATGAATGCGCGGCCGGCCGCGCGACTGCCCTTCGCCATAGGCGCGCGACACCAGCCGGGTCAGGTTGCGATAGCCGGTCTGGTTCTGGACCAGCAGGGTGATGCTTTCTGCCGCGTCGACATCGCCCGATTCCTGCACCGCGACATCGGCCCCGATGATCGGCTTGATGCCCGCACCTTCGGCCGCCTTGTAGAACTTCACCATCGCGAACAGGTTGTCGCGATCGGTGACCGCGATCGCCGGCAAGCTTAAGCGAGCGGCGAAACCGGTCAAGGTCTGCACGTTGGCCCCCGCGCTCTTGCGCGCGGGCGGCTCGACGCGAATCAGGCTGTCGACCAGCGAGAATTCGGTGTGCAGGTGGAGGTGGACGAACACGGCAGTTGCCAGTTTCCAGTTGTTGGTTGCCAGAGAAGCGGAACGCTGCCAACGGCGGACGTGAAGTTTACGGGCTCTGCGCTTCGCTTCTCTGGCAACTGGCAACGGGCAACTGGAAACCAGCAGCAGCACAGGGCGCGAAGCTCATCCGGTGGATCGCGCTAGCCCCTTGTTCGCTCAGGGCTTTCAGGTGCACCGGCGTGCCATAACCCTTGTGCCTGGCCAGCCCATAACCGGGGAACTGCGCATCGAGCCGATCCATCTCGGCATCGCGGGCGACCTTGGCGATGATCGCCGCCGCCATGATCGCGTCCTCGCTTCGATCACCACCGATGACCATGCGGATCGGCACAGGCAGCTTCGGTGCCTGGCTGCCGTCGATCAGGCACAGCTCCGGCGGCGTTTTCAGCGCCGCCACGGCGCGCTGCATGGCCAGAAACGTCGCTTGCAGAATGTTGATGGCGTCGATTTCCTGCGCGGTGGCGATGCCGATCGCCCAGTCGATGGCCGCCACTTCGATCAGCGGCACCAGCCGTTCGCGCTGCCGCGCCGACAGCGCCTTGGAATCCTTGAGTCCGATCAGACCGTGCCCCGCAGGCAGCACGACCGCCGCCGCATACACCGGTCCAGCCAGACAGCCCCGGCCGACTTCGTCGATGCCGGCAATCATCGCGCCGCGATCAATTCGGCAATCGCCTGGGCCGAGGCCTGCGCGGCGTTGCGACGCAACTCGCTGCGCACTGCCGCGAAGCGGGACAACTGACGATCGCGCGCCGCAGCATCAGTCAGCAGCGCTTGTAATGCATCGGCCATCGCCGAGGGTTGCAAGTGCTGCTGAAGGAATTCCGGCACCACCGCTTCGGCGGCGAGCAGATTCGGCAGGCTGACGTTGCGAATCTTGAGCATCCCGAGGGTCTGAAGCAGGAATGCCGTGAACCCCGCCAGGCGATAGCCGACCACCATCGGCCGATCGAGCAGCAGGCATTCGAGCGTCGCCGTGCCGGAGGCCAGCAGCACGACATCCGCCGCGCGCATGGCCTCGCGCGAATGGCCGTCGACGAGCTTCCAGTCGAGCCCCGGCGCGCATTCGGCGATCGCGCGTTCCATGGCCGGCCGCAAACCCGGCTTGGCGATCGGCGTGACGATCGACAAGCCCGGCAGGCGGGCAGCGAGCAGCGCCGCCGTCTGCGCGAACGGCACTGCGAGCTTGGCCAGTTCGCCGCCGCGACTGCCCGGCAGCACCGCCAGGCAAGGCCCGTTCGCCAGAACGCCCAGCGCCCGTCGCGCCTCCGCCTGTGACAGCGGCTCGGCCAGTTCCTCGGCCAGCGGATGGCCCACATACTCGGCGCGCACGCCGTGTCCTTCGTAAAACTTTGGCTCGAACGGGAACAGGCAAAGCACCAGATCGGCCGACCGGGCGATGGTCTTCACCCGCCCCTGTCGCCAGGCCCAGACCGTCGGGCTGACCAGATGCACGGTGGCGAGCCCGCGCTCGCGCAGCCCGCGTTCCAGGCCCAGATTGAAATCAGGGGCGTCGATGCCGATCACCACGTCCGGGCGATCCGCCGACAGCCTATCGACCAGCTCGGCGCGCAGCCGGAACAGATCGGGGAGCTTCGGCAGCACTTCGGCGATGCCCATCACCGACAAACGGTCGATGCTGGCAATGGTTTCGCAGCCCGCAGCCCGCATCCGGGGGCCGGTGACGCCGCTGAAGCGGGCGCCGGGGAAGCGAGCACGCAATGCGGGGATCAGCGCGCCGCCGAGCAGGTCGCCGGAGGCTTCGCCCGCGATCAGGGCGAAGTGCATTAGTCGCCTATTTGGTTTCTTACTGCTTGCTTAGCTCTGATAGCTGCATTCTTAGAGACTCAACTTCTTTGATAAGTGCCTCGAATGCTTGATGAAAAGAAACGGCAGTCAGGTTCAGATTTTCCTCGGTCGGCCCGGTTTGGCTGGAAGCAGTAACCGCATTTATTGACTTGAGCAAAGCAGTTTTAAGATTGTCATCCATCATTAATCTCCAGTTGAAAACTCGCTTAGGACCTACGCCCACGCACTACCGAACAATCGACCGCGTCGAACTCTCAATGAACGCCAGCAGGCGTGCGCAATGCGTCGAGTCGATCGCCATTTCCGCCAGCTTCACTTTCACCTCGGCCATCAGCATCTCCGACATGTAGATCAGCTTGTAGGCGTCCTTGACCGCTGCGATTTCCTCCGGCGTGAAACCGCGCCGCTTGAGGCCTTCGCTGTTGATGCCGCGGGCCTTGGCCGGCTGGCCTTCGATCATCATGAACGGCGGCACGTCCTTCAAGATGACGCTGCCGCCGCCGGTGAAGGCGTGGCCGCCGATCCGGCAGTACTGGTGGATCAAGGTGTAGCCGCCGATGCCGGTCCAGTCTTCGATGGTGACGTGGCCGGCCAAGGTCGTGCCGTTGGCCAAGATGTTGTCGCTGCCGACCATGCAGTCGTGGGCGATGTGGACATTGGCCATGATCCAGTTGCGATCGCCGACCCGAGTCAGGCCTTCCAGCGTCTTCAGGGTGCCGCGCTGGATGGTCACGTACTCGCGGATGGTGTTGCCGTCGCCGATTTCGACCCGCGTCGCATCATCAAGCTTCGCGGTCTTGTCCTGGCTCAATTCGCCGAGGCTTGCGAACTGAAAGATCGTATTGTCGCGGCCGATCCGCATCGGGCCTTTCAGCACCACATGCGGGCCGATCACCGTGCCGGCGCCCACTTCGACATCCGCACCGATGATCGAATACGCACCGACCGACACCGTCGGGTGCAGGCTCGCGCCCGCGTCGACGATCGCCGTCGGGTGAATCAGAACGTCAGTCATCGCCAAGCCTCAGGCCGCCGGTTCGGCGTCGGGGGCCGCTGCGCGCGAGGCGTCCTTCAGCACGCACATCAGCGTGGCTTCGCAGGCCAGTTCGCCATCAACCGTTGCGCGTGCCTTGAACCGGCGCAGATTGCGCTTGGCCTTGTCGAGACTGACCTCGAAGCGTAGCTGGTCACCCGGTTCGACGATGCGCTTGAAGCGCGCGTCCTCGATGCCGGCAAAGTAGAAAATCATGCCCGACTCCGGCTTGATGCCGGTCTCGATCGCTGTCAGCAGACCGCAGGCCTGGGCCAGCGCCTCGATGATCAGCACGCCCGGCATGGTTGGCACGTTGGGAAAGTGACCGAGGAAGAACGGCTCGTTGTAGGTAACATTCTTGATCGCCACCAGCGACTTGCCCGGATCGTGCTCGATGACCTTGTCGATCAGCAGGAACGGCTGACGATGCGGCAGCATCGCCATGATGTCGCGGATGTCAAAAATCGCCTTGCTCACCTTGCTCCCCTGCCGTTGACGGCGTCATTTTCAGTAACTGTTCGATGGCGGCCAGACGCGCGTCGACTTTCCCCAGCCGCCGGATCCGGCCGACATCGCGCCGCCATTGGCGCGCCGGTTCAGCCGGCAGACCCGAGCTGTAGATGCCAGGCTCGGTGATCGACTTGGTAACCAGCGTCATGCCCAGCACCACCACCTGATCGCAGATCTGCAAATGCCCGCTGATGCCGACACCGCCGCCGATCATGCAGTGGCGGCCGATCCGGGTCGATCCCGCCAGACCGGTGCAGGCGGCAATCGCGGTACCGCTGCCGACATGGCAGTTGTGCGCGATCTGGACCAGATTGTCGATCTTCACACCGTCTTCGATCACCGTGTCATCGAGCGCGCCGCGGTCGATGGTGGTGTTGGCACCGATCTCGACGTCGTCGCCGATCAGCACTCGCCCGAGTTGCGGCACTTCGACCCAGCCGCTGCGGTCCCGGGCCAGCCCGAAGCCGCGGCCACCGATCACCGCACCCGGCAGCACGCGCGCACGCGCGCCGATCCGGCAATCCGGGCCGACATAGACATTCGCTTCCAGCCGCGAGCCAGCACCGATCACCGCTGCCCGGCGAATCACGCAGTTCGGGCCGATGTAGCTGCCGGCCCCGATCACGGCATCGGCTTCGATCACGGCACCGGGGCCGATGCCGCAGCCGTCGCCGATCATCGCAGTCGCGTCGATGCAGGCGCGGGCGTGGATCAGGGCCGGAAATTCCTCGGCACGATCGAATTCCCGGGCAATGCCGGCAAAGGCGACGGCGGGATTGGCGGCGATCAGGGCATTGCCGCCGAACACAGCGGCATCCTGCGCCGTGATGATCACGGCGGCGGCGCTACTGCCGACCAGTTGCGGGCGCAGCCTAGGGTCGGCACAAAAACCAAGGCGTCCGGGCTGGCCGGGGGCCAGCGCACAGACGCCTTCGATCACCGTGGCTGCATTACCGCGCAACTCCAGCCCATGGCGCTCGGCGAGCGCGCCGAGCGTGGTGGACGCAAGCGATGCAGGCATCGGTTGGAAGCAGAAACGCCTTACTTGCCCGGCGCGCCGGCGCCGGTGCCGCCGAGCTTCTTGACCACGTCGTCGGTGATGTCGAGCGTGGTGGTGGCGTAGACCGGATCGGCGATGACCATGTCGTAGCCCTTTTCCTTGGCCACGGCGACCACGGCGTCACGGACCTTGCCGACGACGTCGTTGGTCAGCTCGCGCTGCCGGGTCTGGGCGTCTTCCTGGAACTTGCGGCCGGCCTGGGTCAGGTCGACCTGGCGGGCAGCCAGATCCTTTTCGGTCTTGGCCTGGGCATCCGGGCTGATGGTGACGCGGTCGCGCTTGAACTTTTCGACGTCGGCCTCGAACTGCTTCGACGAGGTTTCCAGATCGGTCTTCCGCTTCGAGAACTCGGAAGTCATCTTGGCGTCGGCCTGCTTGTACTGCGGCGAGGCGCGCACGGCATCGTCAAAACGAACAGCGGCGACCCTGGACTGGGCCTGCGCCGTCGTCGGTGCGGCGAACAGCGCCAGCGTGGCACAGGTGGCGATGGCGGCAAGGATGCGGGGTTGAATCATGTCGGTCTCTCGTGTGGTTTCACAATGTGCAGCAAAAGGGAAAGGCCAGAGCGTCGGCAGCGCGCTCAGAAGCCGGTGCCGAAGTTGATCTGGAAGGCGTCGGTGAAATCGCCGACCTGATCGTTCATCGGGAAGGCGTAGCTCAAGGAGAGCAGGCCGAGAATCGGCGTGAAGAAGCTGAAGCTCAGCCCATACGACGAGCGCAGGCTCGACACACTGAAATCGCCCGGCTTCTCATAGACGTTGCCGATGTCGAAAAAGACGCTGGCGCGCGTGGTCTTGTTGTCGCTGACCACCGGAATCGGCAACACCAGATCGCTCTGGCTGGTGCTGCGCAGGCGGCCGCCGAACGGGTTGTTGTTCGGGAAGTCGCGCGGGCCGAGCGAGCCGTCGCGGTAGCCGCGCACGGTGTTGGCACCACCGGCGAAGTACAGCTCGTACGGCGGCACGTCGTTGTCCTTGCCATAGGCCCCGACATAACCGACGGTGGCGTTGAATTCGACGAAGAACTTGAACGGCAGCTGGAAATACTGCTCGTGCGAGATGCTGGCGTTGTAATAGGCGAGATCGCTGAACGGCAGGGCGATGTCGATATTGGCGCGCGACAGCGCACCGGCAGATGCGAAGAAAGTGCGGTTTCGGGTATCGCGGGCGATACCGGTGCGAAGCTCGAATTCGGTGAACGACGTGCCGTTCTGGATCACGAAATCGAGAATTTCGTTGCTCGACGCATTCGGGAAGGTCTTCACCGCCGTCTGGCTGACGCCGCCGCCGAAGCGCAAGGACGTGAATTCCGACAGCGGAATGCCGTAGGTCAGGTCACCGCCGACAACATTGGTATCGAAACCGGAGGAGAAACGAATGACCGACTGCGACTTGCGGAAGAACGCCGACACCGTCTGACTGATGCCGTCCTGGGTGAAGTAGGGATCGGTCAGACTCACCGACAGCGACCGGTTGAAGGTGCTGGTATCGGCCGACAGCTGCACGCGGTTGCCGGTACCGAGGAAGTTGGTGTTGGTGATGCTGGCGTTGATCAAGAAGCCCTGGGCACCGGAGAAGCCGACGCCGAACTGGATCGAACCCGGCGCGCGTTCCTTGACCTTGAATTCGATGTCGACGAGATCGTCGGTGCCCGGCACCGGCTTGGTTTCGACTTCCGCTTCCTCGATGAACGGCAAGCGCGCCAGACGCACGCGCGAGCGCTCGACGGCCGTCTTCGAGAACGGTGCCGCTTCCAGCTGGCGCATTTCGCGGCGCAGCGTTTCGTCGTTGGTGCCGGTATGGCCCTGGAAATTGATGCGCCGGATATAGGCGCGCTTGCCCGGCTCGACGAAGTAGTTGAGCGCCACTTCGCGCTTCGGCTCGTCCACTTCCGGCAGCGGCGTGACCTTGGCGAAGGCGTAGCCGATGTCCGACAACGAGCCTTCGATGCGGGTACCGGTTTCGGTGGCTTCCTTGCGCGAAAAGATGGTGCCGGTCTTGGTCGAGGTCAGGGCATCGAGAAATTTCTCGTTGAGCACGATCTCGCCGGAAAACCGGTGGCTGGCAACCTTGTAAACCGCACCTTCATCGACCGTCATGGTGATGTAGATGTCCTGCTTGTCCGGCGACAGCGCCACCTGCACCGACGAAACATTGAACTGCAGGTAGCCGCGATCCTGATAGAACGAGCTGATCGCTTCGAGATCGCCGCCGAGCTGCTGCTTGGAGTAGCGGTCGGTCTTCTGGAACGGAATCCAGTGGGTCTTTTCCAGCTTGAGCTGCGACAGCAGCACATCCTTCGGGAAGGCCTTGTTCCCGATGATGTTGATTTCCTTGATCTTGGTCACCTTGCCTTCGGTGACCTTGATGTTGATGTCGACGCGATTGTTGGGAAGGTCAGTGACTTTCGCTTCGATGGCGACGTCGTAGTAGCCGTTGGCGTAGTACTGGCGGCGCAGTTCCTGTTCGACCGAATCGAGCAGCGCGCGCTTGAACAATTCGCCTTCGGCGAGGCCGGCATCCTTCAGCGACTTGTCCAGGTCATCGCCGCCGACCTTTTCATTGCCTTCGAGCTTGAAGGTGGCGATTGCCGGGCGTTCCTGAACCTTGATGACCAGATCGTCGCCATCGCGGGCGAGTTGCACATCGAGGAACAGACCGGAGCTGTACAGGCTGCGGATCGCGGTGCGCGACGCCGTCTCGGTCATTTCGTCGCCGACCGACAACGGAAAATAAGTCAGCACGGTGCCGAGTTCGAGGCGCTGAAGGCCTTCGGCGCGCACCTGCTTGATGACGAAAGGCTCGAAAGCCCACGCAGCGGGTGCCGTCACGAGGATCGCGATCAAGCTCAGCAGCGCGCCGCGTGCCGTGTTGCGTAGACGTTTCAGAACGCTTCCCCTCGATAAATCCATTGTCGTTGTCAGCCGATCACGCTGGCCACATCGTTATAAAGAGCCAGCCCCATCAGCAGCAGCAACAACGTCAAACCCACTTGCTGCCCCGCCATCTGCAGGCGATCGGACAGCGGCGAACCCTTCACCGCCTCGATCAGGCCGAACAGGATCTGTCCGCCGTCCAGCATCGGTATCGGCAGCAGATTGAAGACGCCGATGCTGATACTGATCAAGGCCACGAAGGACAGGAACGCAACAACGCCGACGCTGGCCGAAAAGCCCGCCGCTTGCGCGATCTGGATCGGTCCGCTGACGTTCTTGACCGAGACTTCGCCGATGACCATCCGGTGCAGCAAGCGGAGCGTCAGTTCGGAGACCTGCCAAGTCTGGTGCAACGCCGCCGAGGCCGCAGCCAGAGGATCAAGCCGCAGTTCGGCGCGCAAATCCTGCCACAAATCGCCCTGCCCTGCCACGCTTGCATCCGCAGGCTTGCCGGTGAATCCCATGCGCCCGATGGCTTTGCCGCCAACCGTCTCCGAGCCGATGATCGCGCTCAGCTCCAGCGTCTGGCCGGCACGCTCGATGCCGAACTTCGCCACCTGACCGGGACGCGCCGAAATGATGCGGCGCAGGGTCTTGAACGAGGCGACGGTTTCACCGTCGACCGTCAGCACCCGGTCATCGGGCTGGAATCCCGCCTGCGCCGCCGCACCGCCGGCAATCACTTCGCCGATCACGGGCGCTACCGGTGGCTCGAACGGCGATAGGCCCAGTTCATCGAACAGCAGCGCCGGGTCGACGTGAACGGCCGACAGGTCGACTTCGACGTTGCGCTCGCTGCCATCCGCTGAGCGAATCCGGAACGAAGTGACCCCGCGGTCCAGGACGTGGGCCACCAGTTCGCCATTCAGCACCGACCAGGTGGCGACCGTGTCGCCGTCGAGCGCAACGATCTGCTCGCCCGCCTTGAAGCCTGCTTTCGCCGCCACCGAACCCGGCGGCGGCTCGTCGATCACCGGCTTCACGCCCGGCACGCCGACCATGTACAGCACCCAGTAGAAGGCGATCGCCAGCAGGAAATTGAACACCGGCCCGGCCGCAAACACGGCAATGCGCTTCCAGACCGGCTGGCGATTGAAGGCGCGCGGCAAATCCTGCGGCGGGATGACCACGTCCGCTTCGCGCTCGTCGAGCAGTTTCACGTAGCCGCCAAGCGGAATCATGGCGACGATGTACTCGACGCCGTCAGCGCCGCGACGCGACCACAGCGGCCGACCGAAGCCGATCGAAAATTTCAGCACCTTGATGCCGAAGCGCCGCGCCACCCAGAAATGGCCGAACTCGTGAAACGCCACCAGCACGCCGATGGCAACGATGAAGGAGGCGGCCGAATGCAGGGTATTGAGCATGGATCAGGATCGCGAAAAGTGCGGACGCGGCGCTTCGACCACCGGCGAGCGGATTGCGTTCACCGCGCCGGTGCCGACCACGGTCAGATGCCGAGCAGGGACAGGCCGAGCGCCAGCACCGGAGCTGCGGCCAGCAGGCTGTCGACCCGGTCCAGCACGCCGCCGTGGCCGGGCAGCAGGGTGCCGCTGTCCTTGACGCCGCGATGGCGCTTGAACAGGCTTTCGGTCAAATCGCCAATGATCGACACGCCGATCACCGCTGCGCACAGCAGCAGCATCGGCAACCAGTCGAAGCGGCCGAAACCGAACACCCAGGGCGCGGAAACCATGCCGACCAGCATCGAGGCAATGAAACCGCCGATCGCCCCTTCAACCGATTTGCCCGGGCTGACTTCAATCGCCAACTTGCGCTTGCCGAAGCGCCGGCCCGCGAAATAGGCCCCGATATCGGCCATCCAGACCAGCGCGAACAGGAAAAACAGCCGCAGCACGCCGTGATTGGCGCTGTGGAGCATCGCGAGGCCCAGCAGCGCCGGCACCAGCATCAGCAGGCCGTAGGCCGACATCGCGAAATGACCGGGCGGCGACAGCCGGAAATTCACCGGGTAGCCGGCGATCATGCTCAGGGCATTGCCCCACCAGATGGCCCCGAACATCACCACCCAGACGCCAAGACCGATCACGCCGGCAAACCAGGCGCCGGTCAGCAGCACCGCCACCAACGCCAGATAGGCGTAACGCGCGGTCGCCGATGTCAGCCCCATCAACGCCGTCCATTCCCAGGCCGCGATCATGCCGACCGCGCACAGGAAGACGTACAACCACAGCGTCGGGAAATACACGATCGGCCCGAGGATCAGCGGCAGCAGGATCAGGGCGGTGATGACCCGCTGCTTCAGCATGGCGTGATACTCAGCTGGCTTCCGGCACGCGGCCGTAGCGACGATCACGCGAGGCGTACCAGGACAGCGCTGCGGCAAATGCGCTGTCATCGAAATCCGGCCACAGGGTGTCGACCAGATGCAACTCGGTGTACGCCAGTTGCCAGATCAGGAAGTTCGACAGGCGCTTTTCGCCGCCGGTGCGGATCAGCAGATCCGGGTGCGGCAGATCGGCCACCACCAGACGCGATTCGATTGCCGCAGGGGTGATCGGCAAGCCATCGCGGCACAGGCTGCTGGCGGCCTGGGCGATGTCCCACTGGCCGCCGTAGCCCACGGCAATCACCAGATGCAGGCCGGTGTTGGCCAGGGTCAGCGCTTCGGCATCGCGCATCAGCGTCTGAAGTCCGGCCGGGAAATCGCCGTGATCGCCGATGAAACGAATGCGCACGCCGTTCTTGTGCAGGCTGGCGATCTCGCGCGACAGGGTGCGCACGAACAGACCCATCAGCAGCGACACTTCGGTGGGTGGCCGCTGCCAGTTTTCCTGACTGAAGGCGAACAGGGTCAGCGCCTTGACGCCGGCCTTGTGCGAAGCGCGAACGATGCGCCGCGCCGATTTCACGCCGGCCTGATGGCCGAAAGCGCGGGGCCGCAGGCGTTGCTTCGCCCAGCGGCCGTTGCCGTCCATGATGACGGCCACGTGGGCCGGAATCCGCAAATCCGGCAGATTCGGCAGGTCTTTCGTCATCCGACCGACATCAGTTCTTTTTCTTTCGCGTTCATGGTTTCGTCGGCCTTGGCGACGAACTGGTCGGTGAGTTTCTGGATCGCCGCTTCGGCACCCTTTTCCTCATCCGCCGTGATGATTTTTTCCTTGGCCAGTTCCTTGATCGACTGGTTGGCATCGCGGCGCACGTTGCGGATCGCCACCCGCGCGTTCTCGGTTTCGCCCTTCACCACCTTGACCAGATCCTTGCGGCGTTGCTCGGTCAAGGGCGGCATGTTGATGCGGATGGTGGTGCCCGCAGTGTTCGGCGTGATGCCCAGATCGGAGCCGAGGATGGCTTTTTCGATTGCCCCGATCATGTTGCGATCCCAGGGGGCGATCGAGATCGTGCGGGCGTCTTCAACCACCACGCTGGCGACCTGCGACAGCGGCGATTCCGAGCCGTAATAGTCGACGCGGACGTGTTCGAGGATCGCCGTCGAGGCACGGCCGGTGCGCAGCTTGGAAAACGAGGCCTTGAGGCCATCGACGGTCTTCTGCATGCGTGCCGTCGCGTCTTTCTTGATGTCTTCGATCATCGGTTCCATTCCGAAAGCAACAGGTTCAATACCGCTACAGATTCGCACGCCGCAGCGCCGCAAGGGTGCAAATGCCGTGCAATTGCGAAGGAGAAAGCGCTTGCAAGCATGCCCGGCGGCTTTTTCAGACCCGAACCAGGGTGCCCAGCGAGTTATCACCGCAGACGATCCGCATCAGCGCCTGGGGCCGGTCCATGTCATAGACCTTGAGGCGAATCTTGTGATCGCGGCATAGCACCAGCGCGGTCTGATCCATCACGCCCAGACGCCGATCCAGCGCCTCGTCGTAGGTCAGCTCCTCAAAGCGGGTGGCGGTCGGGTCCTTCTTCGGGTCGGCGGTGTAGACGCCGTCGACCTTGGTCGCCTTCAGCATCAGGTCGGCGGAAATCTCGATGGCGCGGAGTGCTGCGGCCGAATCGGTGGTGAAGAACGGATTGCCGGTGCCGGCAGCAAACACCAACACCCGGCCCTTCTCCAGATGGCGGACTGCCTTGCGACGGATGAAGTCCTCGCAGACCTCGTTGATCCGGATCGCCGACTGCACGCGCGCTTCCAGACCAATCCTTTCGATCGCGTCCTGAATGGCGAGCGCGTTGATCACGGTGGCGAGCATGCCCATCTGGTCGCCGGTGACGCGGTCCATGCCGCCGCGGGCCAGACCTTCGCCACGGAAAATGTTGCCGGCACCGACCACCAGTGCCACCTGCACGCCAAGATCGACGATCTCCTTCAGCTCATGAGCGAGGAAGTTCATCACCGTCGGCGAAATGCCGAAGCCGAGATCGCCCATCAGGGCTTCGCCGGAGATCTTCAGCAGGATGCGTTTGTACGCTGGCTTGGGGGCGGGTTTGCCGAGTTCAGCGGCGGGCTGTTGATTCAATGAAGAGACTCCGAGTCAATCAGCTTTGCGAATCGCCGCGGCCGGTCTGACCTCATGCCGATCAGAAAATCAGACACTTGCGTTGAACAGACAACTCGCGACGCTGGATGAGTGCAGTTACCAAAAGGCCCCGTTTCCGGGGCCTCGAATCACCGCACTTTACCTGAAAATCAGGGTCCTACGCGGGGCTCAGATCTGCGTGGCTGCAGCCACTTCGGCGGCAAAATCAGTCGCCTTCTTCTCGATGCCTTCACCGACGGCAAGACGCACGAACGCAGCGACGCTGGCGTTCTTCGACTTCAGCAGCTTCTCGACCGTCTGGTCCGGGTCCTTGACGAACGGCTGGCCGACGAGGGTGATGTCGTTGACGAACTTGGCAATCTTGCCCGCGGTCATCTTGGCCAGAATCTCGGCCGGCTTCGCGCGGTAGCCGCCGCCGAACTTCTTCTTGACGCCCGCGTACTCGTCATCCCAGGCCTTCTTGCCTTCGGCGTCGAGACCTTCGTAGTGGCCGTTGGTGCGCTCGGCGTCCATTTCCTTGAGGAAGCCGCCGAAGCGGTCGGAATCGGCCTGTGCCTCGGCCTGTTCCTGCGCCATCGTCGCTTCGATCACGCGCTTTTCGGCTTCGATCGCTTCGGCCGGAATCTGCGTGGTGTCGAGGTAGCGCGGCGCGCTGGCGGCAACGTGCATCGCGATGTCGCGTGCCAGTTCTTCGTCACCGGCGTTGAGCGCCACCACAACACCGATCTTGGTGCCGTGCATGTAGTAGCTGATCGCACCACCGGCCTTGGCGACGACGTCGAAGCGACGCACGGTGATGTTCTCGCCGATGGTGGCGACCATCGCGCGGCGCATTTCTTCGATCGTCTGACCGGCGTCGTTCTTCAGCGCCAGCAGCTCGGCCATCGTCGCCGGACGGGCGGCGAGTGCAGCCTTGGCAGCGGCTTCGCCGAGCGCCTTGAAGTCATCGCCCTTCGACACGAAATCGGTTTCGCTGTTGGTTTCGACCAGCGCGATGGCGTCGGCACCGACGGCGATCGAGATCACGCCTTCGGCCGCGGTGCGGCTGCCCTTCTTGTCGGCCTTGGCCATGCCATCGACACGCAGCTTTTCGGCTGCGGCATCGACATTGCCGCCGGTGGCTTCAAGCGCCTTCTTGCAGTCGCTCATGCCGGCGCCGGTACGGTCGCGCAGTTCCTTGACGAGGGCAGCAGTGACGGGAGTGCTCATGGAATTAAACCTGTTGCGTTGTGAGGCAGGTGTGAGTTCGAAAAACGAGTTTCACGCAGCGAACGCGGAGATCGCAGAGAACAGCAAAAGCGTCATACCGATACTTTTGCCGTCATTTTTTCTCTGCGTCCTCCGCGTTCTCTGCGTGAGGAAGCGCTTTTTCTAAGACGGCTAGCGCTTTAGGCGTCAGCACGCTCGCCACGGCCGGCCGGCTTGGCCGAACGCGGACGGCGCGGACGGGCCGGGGCGGCTTCGTCATCACCGGCGGTGGCGAATTCTTCGGCACGCACGTTGACGGTGTTGGTGCCGCGGCCTTCGATGATGCTGTCGGCGATGCACTGCGAGTACACCTTGATGGCGCGGATGGCGTCATCGTTGCCCGGGATCACGCAGTCGATGCCGTCCGGGTTGTTGTTGGTGTCGACGACGGCAATGATCGGAATGCCGAGCTTCTTGGCTTCCGACACGGCGATCTTTTCGTAGCCGGTGTCGATGATGAACAGGGCATCCGGCAGCGCCGGCATGTCCTTGATGCCGCCCAGCGAGCGCTGGAGCTTTTCCAGTTCGCGAGTGAACAGCAGCTGTTCCTTCTTCGACAGGCGGCCGATGGTGCCGTCGGTGACCTGCTTCTCCATCTCATGCAGGCGCTTGATCGAACCCTTGATGGTCTTGAAGTTGGTCAGCGTGCCGCCGAGCCAGCGCTGGCTGACGTGCGGCATGCCCGAACGCACGGCTTCGTCGCGGATCGCGTCGCGGGCGGCGCGCTTGGTGCCGACGAACAGGATGCGGCCCCCGTTGGCGGCCAGCTTGCCGGCGAAGTTGCAGGCGTCCTTGAGCAGCGGCAGCGTGCTTTCAAGGTTGATGATGTGGATCTTGTTGCGGTCGCCGAAGATGTAGGACTCCATCTTCGGGTTCCAGTAGCGGGTGCGGTGTCCGAAATGGACGCCGGCTTCCAGCAGCTGACGCATCGTGATTGATGACATGGGTGCAGTCTCCTTGGGTTGGGCTGACCGCGCATCGTGGAATCCGTCGAGCGTGTTGCTGTCGGGACACCCAGGGACGTGCGCGGGTGGGATCGCGATTCCCGGCAAAATCTGCCCGGAATTCGCGTCGTTGCCTTGCGGCGGCGCGCTTTATACCATAGCGGGCTGACGGCTGACCACTCGCACCCCGGCCCCTTTCTGCTTAGGGCGCAGTATTCTCCCGCCCCTCACGCAGCAGGCACGCCAGAAAACATGTCGGTAACCATCAAGAACCCGGAAGAGCGCGACGGCATGCGCGCCGCCGGCCGCGCCGCAGCATCGGTGCTGACCATGATCGCACCGCAGGTCAAGCTCGGGGTCACCACCGAAGAACTCGACCGCATCTGCCACGACTACATCGTCAATGAATTGAAGGGCATCCCTGCCCCGCTGGGCTATGGCGGCGGCAATGGCCGGGCACCGTTCCCGAAATCGGTGTGCACCTCGGTCAATCATGTGGTCTGCCACGGCATTCCGGCCAACAAGCAGCTCAAGCGCGGCGATGTCGTCAACATCGATGTCACCGTGATCAAGGACGGCTGGCACGGCGATACCAGCCAGATGTTCTACATCGGCGAACCGACGATTCTGGCCAAGCGCCTGACTGAAACCACCCGCGAAGCAATGCTCGCCGGCATCCGCAAGGTTCGCCCCGGTGCCCGACTTGGCGACATCGGAGCAGCGGTCCAGACGGTGGCCGAAGCGCGCGGTTATTCGATTGTCCGCGACTACTGCGGCCACGGCATCGGCCGGGTTTTCCATGAAGATCCGCAGGTCGTCCACTATGGCCGCCCCGGCACCGGCATGGAACTTGTTCCGGGAATGACCTTCACGATCGAACCGATGCTCAATGCCGGCCGCTGCGAAGTGAAACTGCTTCCGGACGGCTGGACGGTGGTCACCAAGGATCACTCGCTGTCTGCGCAATGGGAGCACACGGTGCTGGTGACCGAAACGGGCTACGAAATCCTGACCTTGCGTGACGGCGAGACCGTCTGACGTGGCCGCCGAGATCGAGCTCAGCGAAGACGACAGCATCGCCGTCTTTTCCGCGCGCCGCGTGCGCTCCCGCCTGCGCGCCGACGGCGGCAAGCCGGTCGCCGCTTTCCGCGAAACCCTGGCCTGGGGCCGCGAACGTCTGGTCGGCCTGTTCCACGAAGGCACGCCGGCCGATTCCCTGGTCCACGCCCGCGCCCATCTGGTCGACGAAGTGCTGCGCGAAGCCTGGACTCAATTCCTGCCGCAGGCCGATGGCGGCCTGGCGCTGATCGCGGTCGGCGGTTACGGCCGAGGCGAGCTGCTGCCGCATTCCGACATCGACCTGCTGGTGCTGTTCGACGAAGCGGCACTCGATGCCGCCAAGTCGCGTCTGGAAAATTTCTTCGCTTTCCTCTGGGACATCGGCCTCGATGTCGGCTCGGCGGTACGCAGCGTGCAGCAGTGCGCGGAACTGGCCGCGACCGATGTCACGGTGATCACCAATCTCACCGAAGCGCGGCCGCTGATCGGCGACCTGTCGCTGTTCACCGCACTCACCGATGCGATGCGCCCGGAACACATGTGGCCGGTCGATGCTTTCTTCCGCGCCAAGGTCGCCGAGCAGCAGACCCGCCACGCCAAGTACGACGACAGCGCCTACAAGCTCGAACCGAACGTCAAGGAAAGCCCCGGCGGCCTGCGCGACATCCATACCGTGGCCTGGGTCGCGAAGCGCCACTTCGGTGCGTCGTCCCTGACGGAACTGCGCGAGCGCGGCTTCCTGACCAAGACCGAGTGCGACGAACTGTTCGCAGGCCAGGACTTCCTGTGGCGCGTGCGCTTTGCGCTGCACATGATCACCGGCCGCCATGAAGACCGGCTGCTGTTCGATCACCAGAACAAGATCGCCACCCTGTTCGGCTACGAGGATCAGGATCGCAATCGCGCGGTCGAGCAGTTCATGCAGCTCTACTACCGGACCATCAAGTCCCTGAGCTGCCTCAACGACATGCTGTTGCAACTGTTCGAGGAAGCCATCCTCGGCCGTGGCCAGGATGCCGAAGTGAAGCCGCTGAATTCGCGCTTCCAGACTCGCAACAACTACATCGAAGCGCGCGCCGACGACATCTTCCAGAAGGCGCCCTGGGCGCTGATCGAAGTGTTTGCGCTGATGCAGCAGCACCCGAAGCTCGAAGGCATATCCACCGGCACGCTGCGCCTGATTCGCCGCGACCGCCGGCTGATCGAGACCGTGCGCAGCGATGTCGGCACCCGCGAGCGCTTCATCGGCATGTTCCAGCACGGCGACGGCCTGACCCGCGCGCTGCGCCGCATGAACCGCTACGGCGTGCTCGGCCGCTACCTGCCCGTGTTCGGCCAGATCATCGGCCACATGCAGTACGACCTGTTCCACACCCTGACCGTCGACGAACACACGCTGCGCCTGGTCCGCAACCTGCGCCGCCTCGGCATGGAGCGGTTCAAGCACGAGCTGCCGTTCTTCAGCGACGTGATGGCGAAAGTGCCGCGTCCGGATCTGCTGTTCGTCGCCGGCCTGTTTCACGATCTTGGCAAGGGTTCCGGCGGCGATCACTCGGAAGTCGGTGCCAAGGAAGCCGAGAAGTTCTGCCTCGACCACGGCTTGAGCCATGCCGATGCCGATCTGGTGTCCTGGCTGGTGCGCAACCACCTGCTGATGTCGCTGACCGCACAGCGTCAGGACATCTCCAATCCGGACATCGTCACCGCCTTCGCGCAGAAGGTTGGCGATCGGTCGCGTCTGGATTACCTGCTGATCCTGACGGTCTCCGACATCCGCGCCACCAATCCGGCGCTGTGGAATTCCTGGCGCGAAAGCTTGCTGCGCGAGCTTTATCACTCGACCAAGCGCGCCTTCGATCGCGGCCTCGACAATCCCTACACGCTTGCCGAGCGCGTTGCCGAACAACGCCGCGCCGCCTACGCGCTACCGACCGCCCGCCACATCGACGGCGCGCTGACCGACCGCATCTGGGGTCGTTTCGACGCCGACTATTTCCTGCGTCACTCGCCCGCGGAACTGGTCTGGCATCTCGATGCCATCGCCCACAGCAGCGAGGACGGCCTGCCGCTGGTGCTGGTCAACACGCTCGATGGCCGTGGTACCACGGTGTTCGTCTACATGCGCGACCGCGACCACCTGTTCGGCCTGTCGACCGGCGTGCTGGCCAAGCTCGGCCTGAACATTCTCGACGCCCGCATCAACACCTCGGCCGACGGTTACGCGCTCGACTCCTTCGTGGTCATGGAAAGCGACGGCTCGCCGATCGAGAACACGCATCGCTTCGAGGAAATCGGCACCGCGCTGCGCAAGGTGCTGGCCGATCCGGCGATCTCGGTGGTCGATGTCAACCGCCGCCGCCCGACCCGCCTGCGCCACTTCGACACGCCGACCACGGTGTCGATCAGCCAGGACACCATGCGCAACCGGACGATGCTGGAACTGGTCTGCGCCGATCAGCCGGGCCTGCTGAGCCTGGTGGGCCGGGTGTTCCACAAGCGCGGCATCCTGCTTGATGCCGCGAAGATCGCCACCATCGGCGAGCGCGCCGAGGACGTGTTCTACATCACCGATCGCCAGCACCAGCCGATCACCAGCGACAAGGCACTCGACGAACTGCGCGAAGTGCTGACCCGCACGCTGTCGAACGCCGAAAACGCGCACAAATAAAACAACGCTCATTCAGAGAAGGACGCACCGCTTGAACAACACCGAATTGCAGGCCGTCATCGCCAGCGCCTGGGATGACCGCGCCACACTCGATTCCTCGAACGCGGAAGTCCGTGCCGCCGTCGAAGCAGTCATCGAACTGCTCGACTCGGGCGCTGCCCGCGTCGCCGAACCCACCGCTGACGGCTGGCAAGTCAACGACTGGCTGAAGAAGGCCGTGCTGCTGTACTTCCGCCTGCACGACAACCTGCCGATGGCGATGGGTCCGCTCCAGGGCTACGACAAGGTGCCGCTGAAGTTCGATGGCTGGGATGCCACGCGCTTCAAGGCGCAGGGTGCGCGCATCGTGCCGGCCGCGTCCGTCCGCCGCGGGGCCTATATCGCCCCGGGTGCGATCCTGATGCCGAGCTTCGTCAACATCGGCGGCTATGTGGGCCGCGGCACCATGGTCGATACCTGGGCCACGGTCGGCTCCTGCGCGCAGATCGGTGCCAACGTCCATCTGTCCGGCGGTGTCGGCATTGGCGGCGTGCTCGAACCCTTGCAGGCCAGCCCCACGATCATCGAGGACGACTGCTTCATCGGCGCGCGTTCGGAAGTCGTCGAAGGTGTCGTCGTCGAAAAGGGTTCGGTGCTGTCGATGGGTGTCTTCATCGGCCAGTCGACGCCGATCTACGACCGCGAGAAGGACACCGTGAGCTACGGCCGCGTGCCGGCCGGCTCGGTGGTGGTGGCCGGCTCGCTGCCGCGCGATAACGGCCGCTACAGCATCAACTGCGCAGTGATCGTCAAGACCGTGGATGCGCAGACGCGCTCCAAGGTCGGCATCAATGCGCTGCTGCGCGATCTCTGATTAGCGCCTTCGAATTATTCGCTTTGAAATTCGGTCGCGCAGGGCAAGCCCTTCTCCCCCCGGGAGAAGGGTTGGGATGAGGGCGTTTCAGGCGAAGGAATCCTTATCGGGCAGCGTCCCTCACCCCCAGCCGCCAGAGGCATGCGCTGGCCCCAGAAGGGAGAGGGGAGACCAGCACGAAAGCCGTTCCCGACTAGCGGCATAAAGCAAGTTTCAGCGCGGCGGATCAGACGGCGGTGCGGCTTCCTCAGCTGTGTCCGCTGCACCAATGCGCAGGAAGCGTGTGGCCAGATAGACCTCGCGCAGGAACATCAGCAAGGCCGCGATCAGCGCCAGCATCGCCATCACGAATACGGTTGCCACCACGCCGCCAAAGCGCTCGCCAGCCAACGTGCCGACGAACAGCACCACGATGTCGGCACTGATCAGCACCGCGCAGCCCACGCACAGACTCAAGGCCCGATTGGCCACCCGCGCCCGCTTGGCCAGATTGCGCAGCGACACCATCAGCGCCTGCTTGCGCATCGGCGATGCCGACAGCAGCAGACGCTCCAGATCGCGCGCGCGATCGACGATGCGACCCAGGCGATTCGAGATCACGCCGGTAAAGGCACCGACACCCGCCAGCAGGAACACCGGCGCCACCGCGAGCTGGATGACGTGGGCAATCGAAGTGATCTGGGAATCGGCGTCCATCGTCGGCATCGGTCGTTCAAAAAAGCGGAGCGCGATTGTATGGCCGACCCTTCACTGAAGCGCAGCAGATCCGCAGCACCACCGACCGCTGAAACAAGAACGGGCACCCATCGGTGCCCGTTCCCCTTTCAGCCACAACTTCAGTCACCACTCAGCCACAAGCGCCCGCGTTCAGAAACCCAAGGCACCGAGCAGCCGCAACAGCGAACCGTAATCGCCCGAAGCGTTGTACTGCGCAGTCCCGGCGTAGCTCGCCGTGAAACCGAGGTTGAGCAGCGCGCGCGCCGAGGAAATCACGCCGGTGCAGGTCGCGACACCAGCGCTGTTGGTGGTCGCGGTGCAGATCAGGTTGCCGCTGAGACGGGTGAAAAAGCTGATCTGCTGCCCGGCCAGAGGTGCCAGCGGATCGCCCGGATTGGCGCTGACAATCTCCAGCCGCGCCGATACCGTCACCCGCAGTTGACCACCCGACAGCGGCGTCGAAATCACCGGCAGCGCGGTGGTCTTGGTGTTCAGCGGCACCGGCGGCGGACGGAAATCACGGGCCGCCGTCAACTGGCCTTTCACGCACAGGCCGTTGCTGATGAAGCCGCCGAAGCCCGGATTGATCGGCCCCGCTTCGAGTGCGCCGCTGTTGATGTTGAAGCGGTAGACATTGCTGGTGACGTAATCGTTGACCCAGAACGAAGTGCCGTTCGGGTCCAGCGCCATCTGGTAGAAAAAGCCGCCCGCCGATGGCGTGGTGTAGGTCTGGATGACATTGCCGCTGCCATCCAGGCGCAGCACTGCCGTTTCGTTGGCCACCAGCAGGCCGCCGCTGCCGTCGCCCGGAGCCAGCAGTTTCAGCGAGTGAACGCGGTTGTTGCCGGGCACAGTCGCGAAGTTCGACAGCAACTGGCCGCTCGTGGTGTCGAGCCGGAAGATGGTCGGCGGCTGGCCGAAAGCGCCTTGCGTGAAATAGACCGTGGTCTGGTCGTTGGCGAGATCGATGTGATCGACGCGCGGCACCGGCGTGACTTGCAAGGAATTGCCAGCCGCATCAAGTCGTTCGATGTTGGCGAAATTGTGGCCAGCCAGAAGATCGCCATTGTCGGAAAAACCAATCGTTTCCAGGCCGCCGTTGGCAGTCTGGATGGTCTGCACGATGTCGTGCGGCACTTCACCGTTGAAGCGGATGACCCGGTTCGACTCGTAGTTCGCGGTGTAGAGGTTGTCCTGCGTGTCGAAGGCGCAGGTGGTGGCGGTGCCGCCCTGGCCATCGCTGATGGTTTCCTTGAACGTGCCGTCTGGCGCGTAAACCACGTAGCTGCCGTTCGGTGCGCCGATGAACAGGTCGCCGTCGTTCCATGGCGTGCTGGCCAGCGCCGGCAGCGACAGGGCCAGCAAGCCGACGGCAGCCAGCCGGACGGCGCGCGGCACCTTGGGTTCGCGATTCGGGAAAAGATGCATGGGGTTTATCCTCGGAAAGACGATGCGGGAAGGCAGGGGTCGGGCTCTAACAGCACCCGTGTCCTACCTTCGCTGGCTATCACTCGCACCGCGACCGGGAAAAACGTACTTTCCCGAAGATCACGCCGCGAAAGGAGACCTGACCCACAGTCGCTCGCCGATCACCGCGACGGCATAAAAGCTGCTCACCGCGACAGCCGGGCTGCGATTCGTTGATGATCGCGGCTGCCGCGTCATGACAGGAGTTGCCGATGTCCGCTGAACCGGGGTTGCCGAAAGAAGTGCAGAAAGAAGAGCAGAAAGCCCGCCACATCCGCCTGACCTCGCACCCGCCGGTGGCGGACACCGAATTGCTGACCATCCACTGGGGCGCGGCCGATCCGCTCACCCGCGGCCCGCTGGTCGGCACCACCACCAATCGCCTGCAACGCAACGTCATCGGCACCCATTCGGGTTCCTACGGCGTTTATCGTGCGCTGGCGGTCGCCGCCAAGGCGTTGCCCAAGGGCCATCGTGCGGATCTCACCAACACCCTGCCGACCGACACCATCGGCCCGCATCCGGCCTGGTTCGGCGCGGAAAGGATCGTGTCGCTGGATCCCTTCGGTGCCATCGTGGCCGACGTCTATCGCGCGCAGATCGAGGCCGGCTTTGACTTGCGGCCCACCATCGCCGTGACCAAGGCGCATATCGACTTGCCCGAGATTCGCGAAGCCATCGCCGCCGGGCGCTTGAAGCCAGACGGCAAGCTGCTGCTGGAAGATGGCTCGGCCGTGGTCACCAAGGTGGCACTGGAACCGGTGTGGTGGCTGCCGGGTGTCGCCAAACGCTTTGGCGTCGAGGAAAACGCCTTGCGCCGCGCCTTGTTCGAGGAAACCGGCGGCATGTACCCGGAGCTGGTCACGCGCAGCGATCTGGAAGTGTTTCTGCCACCAATCGGCGGCCAAACCGCCTACATCTTCGGCGATCCTACTGCGCTGGCGAACCCGGACGTCAACCTGTCCTGCCGCGTTCACGACGAATGCAACGGCTCCGACGTGTTCGGCTCCGACATCTGCACCTGCCGGCCGTATCTGACCCACGCCATCGAGGAGTGCATCAAGGGCGCACAGCCGGTTTCGCACGGCGGGCTCAACGGCGTCGGCCTCATCGTCTATTCGCGCAAGGAAGGCCGCGCGCTCGGCGAAGTCACCAAGTTCCTGGTCTACAACGCGCGCAAGCGGCAGGTCGGCGGCGACAGTGCCGACAAATACTTCCTGCGCACCGAATGCGTGGCCGGCGTCCAGGACATGCGCTTCCAGGAGCTGATGCCCGACGTGCTGCACTGGTTCGGCATCCGCCGCATCCACCGTCTGGTGTCGATGAGCAACATGAAGTTCGATGCCATCACCGGTGCCGGTATCGTCGTCGACGAGCGCGTCAAGCTGCCGGACGAGCTGATTCCGGCCGATGCCCGCGTCGAAATGGAAGCCAAGATGGCGGCCGGCTACTTCACCGACGGCGCAGTGATGGACAGCACCCAGCTCGGCGACGTGAAAGGGCGAACCCTGTGAAGGCAGCGATTGCCACTCTTCGCGATCCCGCCACCATCCGCGCGCGTGCCGCCAACATCGCGGCGGCCGTGGCGGCGGATCAGTCCCCGCACTGGCGGCTGGATATGTCGCGCATCGACGCCGCTGCGCAGAAAGTCGCCGAGGTCACCCTCGCCCGCTATCCAAGCCTGGATATTCCCTATCACAGCCGCTGGCGGCACTTCGAGGCGGGCGGTGTCGATCGCGCAGCGCAACTGACGGTAGCAATGGCCGGGCTCGACACGGCTGCACAGGCCCGCGCAAGGATTGATCTGGCCATCGTCGCCGTGCTGCTCGATGCCGGGGCCGGCGCACAGTGGTCGTATCGCGATGGCGCCCAGGTTTGCACGCGCTCGGAAGGGCTCGGCGTGGCCAGCTTCCGCGCCTTCATGGCCGGGGCGTTTTCGTCCGATTCCTCACAGCCGCTGCGTGTCGACGGCCCAGCGCTGCAAACGCTGACAGCCAACCGGCTGGCCGCACTTTTCCAGGTCAGCGGCGACAATCTGCTGGTTGGCCTCGAAGGCCGCGCCGAACTGCTGCGCCGCTTCGGCCGCACGCTGGTCGAACACCGCCAAGCCTTCGGCGCCGATGCCCGCCCCGGCGGCCTGTTCGATCTGCTGACCGACCACGGCGAGAAACGCGAGATCGACGTGGCAACGCTGCTGCGCGCCCTGCTCGATCACAGCAGCGACATCTGGCTTGCCGGCAACACACTGGATGGCGTGGCACTCGGCGACGCTTGGCCGCACCCGCTTGCCGGTGGCGAAGGCCCCAGTGCTGGCTGGATGCCGTTCCACAAGCTCAGCCAGTGGCTGGTCTACTCCCTGTTCGAGCCGTTTGAATGGGCCGGCATCGCCGTCAACGGCCGCAACGCACTGACCGGCCTGCCCGAATACCGCAACGGCGGCTTGTTGATCGACGCCGGCGTGCTGAGCTTTCGCGACGTTTCCGTGGCGACGCGACAATGGCAGGCCAGCGACGCCCTGATCATCGAGTGGCGAGCGCTGACCGTGCATCTGATCGACATCGTCGCCGACCGCGTGCGCAGCCTGCTCGGTCGCAGCGCAGAAGAACTGCCGCTGGCCTGCGTGCTCGAAGGCGGCACCTGGGCGGCAGGCCGCGTTTATGCCGCCGAACTGCGTGACGGCCGCCCGCCGCTCGACATCGTCAGCGATGGCACCGTTTTTTGAACTCCACATTCCAGGAAGCGAACCGATGACCGCAGGCACCGTGCACTTGATCGACCACCCGCTGGTCCAGCACAAACTGACGCTGATGCGAAAGAAATCCGCCAGCGTCAACAGCTTCACCCGTCTGCTCGACGAAGTGTCGACGCTCATGGCCTACGAAGTCACCCGCGACATGCCGATGCATGAAGTCGAAATCGAAACCCCGATCTGCTCGATGACCTCGAAGTTGATCGACGGCAAAAAAATCGTGCTGGTGCCGATCCTGCGCGCCGGCCTCGGCATCCTGGCCGGCATGCGCAGCGTGATTCCCGGCGCCAGAGTCGGCCACATCGGTCTGTATCGCGATCCGAAAACCCTCGGCGCCATCGAGTACTACTTCAAGATGCCCTCCGGCATGAAGAACCGCGACGCCATCGTGCTCGACCCGATGCTCGCCACCGGCAATTCCGCCATCGCTGCCGTCGACCGCCTGAAGGAAACCCACCCGCGCTCGATCCGCTTCGTCTGCCTGCTCACCTGCGCGCAAGGCCTCGCCAACTTCCACAGCCAGCACCCCGACGTGCCGGTCTACACCGCCGCCATCGACCAAGGCCTGAACGATCACGGCTACATCGTGCCGGGGCTAGGCGATGCCGGCGATCGCATCTTCGGCACCAAGTAAGCGCCAATTCCCGCCAACAACGTAGGGCGGATAAGCGAAGCGCATCCGCCGATGCGCAAAAGTCCGAAGGTGGATGCGCTGCGCTTATCCACCCTACGGTTCTCAGACCTTGCACTGTTGCCAGTCGAAATCACCACAACGCCGATGAACCCCGCTTCGGCCTTGCTGATCGACGACCAATCCCCTCAAAACGCCGTCGAATCATCCTAAACAGCACGCCAGTTGCCGATGAACGGCAGCGCGATGCTTCCGCACCGCCTCCAGTTGGGGATGAACGGTAGTGCGTCGCTTCAAAACATCATCCTGTTCCGGATGAACGGTTACGCACCGCATCCGCAGACCATCCTGTTGCCGATGAACGGCTGCGCGTCGCTTCAGAACACCATCCTGTTCCGGATGAACGGCTGTGCGCCGCTTCCGCACGTCATCCAGTCGCCGATGAACGGCGTCACATCGCAAAAATCAGCCATCGCATCACCGCCAAACGCCATCCTGTCGGGAAAAAATGTCGTCGCATTGATTCCAAACGTCGTCGTGGTCGTTCCGAACACCGTCGCATCGATTCCAAATGCCGTTCAGTTCGATCTGCGAGCGCTGACCTTTACGCCGAACGCTGCTGCAATCGCTTCAAACGCCATTTCCAGCTTGCTCTGGTTTACTTGAGTTGCAATCAAGCACGGCAAGCTTGGCTAATCCAGCAAGCGAGTACCGCTGGTCTCCCTCTCCCCCCGGGAGAGGGCCGGGGTGAGGGACGCTTCCGCATAAGGACCGCCCAGTCCAAACCCTTCAACACTAATCAAACCGAGAAGTACGTCACAAATCCCCCCCAAAACCCCAGCACTCCGTCATTGACGCCAAGGAAACCAAGCGCAAGGCTTCAAGCAACAAGGAACGTACACAAGCATCACAACACGGAGCAGTACTCATGACTCACCGCGACCGCCGTCGTTTCGAACGTGTCATCCGCGTGCTGAGCTTTCTTCACGAACATGCGGAGGACTTCTCCACTGCCGGCAATGTCGGCACGCTGACCGCATCGCTGGAAACGCACCGCAACGCACTGGAAGCCGCCATCTCCCGTCAGAAGCCAGAACGCATCGACAAGAGACAACCGATCAACAACCTCACGGCCAGCTGCCGCCAGATCGCCACCATTGCCCGCGCCATCATCCGCCGGGACAAGAACTTTGTCGGCCGCTACAAACTGCCGACGCCGATCACCGACTTAAGCCTGATCGCTCACGCCGACTCCCTGCTCGCCAAGCTCGAATTCCATCTGGATGATGACAGCGACGCCCAGCAAGCCAAGTCACAGCTCCGCTCCCGCCTCGCCAGCTTCGAACTCGCGCCAGACTTCGTCGAAACCCTGCGCAAGCAGCGCAACGCACTGCGCGACGCCATCGAATTCAACCAGATCAAGGCCCAGAGCGGCATCGAAACCACCAGCAGCATCAACACCCTGCTCCACGCCACCACCCTCGACATCCAGGACCTTGACGCCATCATGCGCGGCAGGTTCAACCGATTGCCGGATAAGTTGAAAGCCTGGAGGAGTGCTAGTCGGGTTGAAGTGGCTGCAAGGAAAGCGCTGGGAGAACCGACGCCATGAACGGGAGATGCAGTGCTTCATTGGCTGTGCTGGCTCGGCCATTGTTACTTGAGCCTAGCCCCTTAAATTACAAAGAACTTGACCCGAACAACTCGAGGCGACTATGACGCGAGACACTGTTCAGAAAATTGCTCTTGGAATCCTCATCCCGGTACTACTTGCATTTTTTTGGTTCGTATTTTCCAAGGGCCGCATGGTGTGGCTTCACGTTGATAGCGATGTTCCGGTATCTACGCAGGAAGAGAGAACAAAACAAGCAATAACAATTGGAGAAGAAAACAAGAAGGTGTCAGCGGAGGCACTTGCTAGTATCGCTAAAGCTATTGACGAACTTGAACGCCAGAAAATAGAACTTCTGGCGGCACCCGTTAGAGGAGAAATCGGAAGAGAAATTGGCAAATCACCCAAAGGTAAAGCGATAATTTTTTTGAACACCAATAGCGATGCGCGTCGCTTCAAAAGTGAAAAGCAAATTGAAATATCATTTCAAGGTAAAGCAATTCCGATAGAGATTGGCGGCACCATTATCAATGAGCGCGAATTAGTTATAGGGCAGCTCAACGCCGAAGCGGCTGAATCTCTCGGCATTTCCGAGCGCAGGGGGATAGCGGCGGTAACGTTGAGGCGTCTATCCACTGGCAGGCCGTAAATCATGCCCAACCAGACCCTCCAGTCGCCCCATCTCCACTTTGCTCCGGGAATTACCGAGAATTGCGGTGACACTTTACTCATTCCCCGCGCTAAAGAATGCTCCGTTGCAAATGTCTGAATGACGGCGGATGGACTGCTACCCTTTGTGATGCATAATCGCTCAGCCGCACTCAAGACTGCGCTTTTAGTGCTCGGCGGCGTCAGATTCTTAGATTTTATCCTTTGGTGGGTTAGTCAAGGTGTTCCCGTAATCACGCTTTTTTCTTCCCATTGGTGACTTGGCTATGAGTAAAGCGAAGACAACGACAATTATTAAGTTGATGACCGTAATAGTCATCGGCACTGGCTGCCTTGGTATCTTTGCTGCAGCGTATTTTACTGAGGCCTTCATGCCCGCATCTGGCACATTTTCTAGTGCTTTTGCTTCAGCCCTAACAACCATCTCCGTGGCTTTAGTTGGCTTCGGTATATTCAGCTTCGCCGTCGACACAAAAAACTGGAAAGATTACTTTGCGGAGAGAATCAAAGAGGTCGTAATTGAAAGCGACTATTTAAATACGCTAGACCCTGAAACTCTTAAAGAACTTCAAACTCGCCTATTGAAGGCACAGTTTAAAAATTCCGCGATAGATAAAGAAGGAAGCTTCCTTAATTATTTTCATCATCACCTCCATAGATTCATATCAGAACCTTTTCGTGAAGACGTTTCCACTGAAGTACTAATGCGTGAGCATCCAAGCCAAGAAGGTCTATTTCAAGTTACCGATAAGGTCAGGTATGTCTGCCGCTCATCAGGCGGGCGAATTCAAGCACATATTGGATGGAAACCTGATGAGGGAGAATTCGAAGAAGTTCTCTCACTAAAGATTACTGTGCAATATCCGCCACATCACAAAAATGCTGGACAGAAGGTAGTAATATATCCAATTGATGGGAGCGTGCTAAATAATGATCTCGAAGCAGGCATCAAGATACCGCTTGACAAATTTCAGGACATTGATTCTTTAGTTGTGACTACAGAGTCCGAGTACGTCGTAAAGCTTGGAAAATTTCAGTATTGGCAAATGGCCCATCCGACGAAGAACTTTGAAGTCACAATTACTTATCCAAGCGCTTACCAAATTCAATTCAAGACGCTCGTACTCGAGGATGTAGTAAGTCAGATTACAATGTATTCCGGGTATCTAAAATTTGGTTATGGGTCTTGGGCATTACCCCAGAGTGGTATCGCATGGTTGATAAGCAAGGCATAACACTGAGTTACTCAGAAGTCGCTAAATAAGGCGACAAGTATTAAAATGTAGTCAAGCTTTGCTGGGAATTACAGTGACACCTTACTAATTCCCCAATTCATTGAGAAAGCAGCGTTCGCGGAAGCTATTCTCACTGGCTGACCTCACAGCACTATTTCACGCCATAGCGCGCGGGAAGCTTCAACCGCTTCCCGCTTTCCTTGTCGCCCAAGGAAAGTAACCAAAGGAAGGGCACCCGGCATGTCGTCGACTCGCGAGAACTCCTGATTGCCCCCCCTGCCCGGCCAAACATCGCGGCCGGGCGTTCAGAGCATTTTGGGTTCAAGTGACGACATCACCCCGACCCCGTTCGCCCTGAGCTTGTCGAAGGGCATTCGGATATGCGTCGACCAGCAAGGCTTCGACAAGCTCAGCCTGAACGAATTTTGTGCTCGCACTCAATCCCAAAATGCGTTGCCGCGAAAGAACAGCGCCGAAGCTAGCCGCAGAAAGCGGGCACGGCTCGCCCTACGTAAGAACGTCGGCAAGAGATTGCCGGCCTACGCTGGGCGGCAGCGCTGCCGGCCAGAAGCACGACCCACAAGACGCAACACCGCCACAGTCGCGTTGAAAATCCGTAGGGTGGGCAGGCTTCATCTGCCCACGCGGGCGTAGCAATCTGACATCGGCGAATCGGTGGGCAGGTGAAGCCCGCCCACCCTACCGGCGCTTCTTTTTCCCCGACGCCTGCGGAATCGTCACGCCCTGCTCGTAGGCATGCGCCGCGCGGTAGATCGTGGCTTCCTGCCAGTGACGGCCGATCAGCATCATGCCGATCGGCAAACCGTTCGACGTGCCGCAGGGCACCGTGATCGCCGGATGGCCGCTGGCGTCGAAGGGGGCGGTGTTGGCGATCATCTCGAAGCCGCGCGCGCAGCTTTCGGCCGGGCCGCAATCGGCTGGCGGCAGCTTGGTCGCCTTCATCGGCATGGTCGGCATCAGCAGCAGGTCGTATTTCGACAGCGCGTCGTCATAGGCCGCGCGCAGCTGGCGATTGAGGTTCTGGGCCTTGGCGTAGTGATGGCCGCGATACTTCTTCAACACGTGATGGCCGAACAGGATGGTTACCTTGACGGTGTCCGACAACTCGTCCGCCCGCTGCCGCCAGGCATCATGAGCGCGTTGCAGGCTGGTCACGTACAGGCCTTTCCAGTTAAAGCCGAAACCGTTGCCATGCATCATCTGCTGGGTCGCGCCTTCATGGGCGATCGCCGACCAGATGATCATGCCGACCGTGTGCATCGGGATCGACACGTCCTCGACCGTCGCCCCCAGCTTGGCGAACTGCGCGGCCGCCTTCTTCACGGCGGCATCGACATCAGCTTCCGAATTGGCATGGCCGAAGCCTTCGCGAACGACACCGATGCGCATGCCCTTGACCGACTGGTTCAGCGCGCCGAGGTAGTCGCCGCGCTGCACGTCGATCTGGCGCGGATCAAGGCCGTCGTAGCCGGCGATCACGTCGAGCAGCAGGGCGTTGTCGGCGACCGTCGCCGTCATCGGCCCGATGTGGTCGAGCGTGGCTTCGATGGCCATGATGCCGCTGTACGGCACCAGACCGTGGGTGGCCTTCATGCCGACGATGCCGCACCACGACGAGGGCATGCGGATCGAACCGCCCTGATCGCTGCCGATCGCCATGTCGACTTCACCGGTCGCCACCAGCACCGCGCTGCCCGATGACGAGCCGCCCGAGGAATGGCCGGCCTTGTGCGGGTTGATCACCGGCCCGAGCGAGCCGGTGTGGCTGCCGCCCGAAAAGCAGAAATGCTCGCAATGCGACTTGCCGAGCACCGTGCCGCCGGCATCGAGAATGCGGGTGACCAGCGTGGCATCGACATCGGGGATGTAGCCCTGGAGGGTCGAGGAGCCGTTCATCATCGGCACACCGGCCACGCAGATGTTGTCCTTGATTGCGAAGGTCTTGCCCTTCAAGGGGCCGCTCGCCGCACCGTCGATGCGGCTCTTCACGTACCAGGCGTTGTAGGGGTTCTCGGCCGCCGACGGCTGGTAGCCCGGCGTGCGCGGGTAGCGGACGATCGGCAGCTCGTCCGCCATGTCTTCGAGTGCCGTGTAGGCAGCCACGGCGCCATCCATCAAGCCGAGGAAGGTGTCGATCTCGGCAGCCGACATGTGCATGCCAAGTTCGCGTGCGACCTCGGCCATCTCGTCGTGGGTGGGTTTCTTCATGAGGTCGGCGACTCCTGATTTCGATGGACGAAGAACGGGCGATACCGGCAGCCTCCGCCGCTGCCCTGCCCCTGCGCAAGCGCGTGCCTTCCCCCGATTGACGACGGTCAGGCGGCGCGGCTAGTTTCCGGAACATCGTTCCTCGAAATCAGGCTCGCCATGTCCCACGATCATGATCATGCGCACGGCCACGACGCGCCGCTTCCCGAAGTGGTGCTGCGGGTCAAGGCACTCGAAGCGCTGCTGACCGAGAAGGGCCTGGTCGATACCGCCGCCCTCGACGCCATCGTCGATACCTACGAAAAGAAGATCGGCCCGCGCAACGGCGCGCAGGTGGTCGCGAAAGCCTGGACCGATCCCGCCTACAAGGCGCGCCTGCTTGCCGACGGCTCGAAAGCCATCGCCGAACTCGGCTATTCCGGCGTTCAGGGCGAGGACATGGTGGTGGTCGAGAACACAGCGCAAGTCCACAACATGGTGGTCTGCACGCTGTGCAGCTGCTATCCGTGGCCCACGCTCGGCCTGCCGCCGGTCTGGTACAAGTCCGCCCCGTACCGTTCGCGGGCGGTGATCGACCCGCGCGGCGTGCTCCGGGAATTCGGTGTGGAAATTCCGGCGACCACCGAAGTCCGGGTCTGGGATTCCAATGCCGAACTGCGCTACTTCGTGCTGCCCGAGCGCCCTGCCGGCACCGAAGGCTTGAGCGAAGCAGCGCTGACAGAACTGGTCACCCGCGATTCGATGATCGGTACCGGCCTGGCCGGAAACCCGGGAGCAACGGCATGAACGGCGTGCACGACATGGGCGGCATGCAGGCCTACGGGCCGATCGACCGCGAAGCGCAGGAACCGGTGTTCCACGCCGATTGGGAACGGCGGGTATTCGCGCTGTTCTTCGGCGGCTTCACCGGCGGCTTCTTCAATGTCGACATGCTGCGTGCCGAGATCGAGCGGATGCCCGGTCACGAATACCTGCGCTCCAGCTACTACGAGCACTGGCTGCACGCGATCGAAGCGCTGCTGATCCGTGGCGGCGCGGTCACCGATGCCGAACTGAAAGCCCGCATCGCCGAACTCGCGGCAGCCAGCCGCAAGGAGCCGCACTGATGCCCGCCCTACCCGTCGAGATGGTCGCGCCGCTGCTCGCCACCGGTGCCTCGACCCGGATGCCGAACACCGAGCCGGCCCGCTTCCAGCCCGGCGATCCGGTGATCGCCAAGAACATCAACCCGCTCAACCACACGCGGCTGCCGCGCTACATCCGCGGCAAGCGCGGCACCGTGCGCGCCGACAACGGCACCTTCTCGTTCAACGACACTGTCGCCCACGGCCTTGGCCACCAGCCGCAGCATGTGTTCAGCGTCCGCTTCAGCGCCCAGGACTTGTGGGGGCCGGATGCCTCGCCGATCGACTCGGTCTACATCGACCTGTTCGACAGCTACCTGGACCCGGCCTCGTGAGCCCGCACGCAGTCCCGGCGCTGCCTGCCGACCTGCCGGCCATTCCGGCCGACGCCGAAGGCCCGGTGTTCCGCGAACCCTGGGAAGCGCAGATCTTCGCGCTGGTGATCCGCAGCCATCAGAGCGGTGCCTTCACCTGGAACGAATGGGCGGAAACCCTCGGCGCCACGATCAAGGCGGCTCAAGCCGCAGGCGATGCCGATCTCGGCGATACCTACTACCAGCACTGGGTCGACAGCCTCGAAACCCTGCTGATCGCCAAGGGCCTGACCGATCCCGACAGCCTGCACGCGCTCGAACACGAGATCGCCGAACGCCCGACCGGCCGCCACAGCCACGTGGCACGGCGCGAGCCGGTCATCGTTTGCTGAAAGCCGCGTTCAGCGATGCCTCGGACGGCCAGCGCCACAAGCTGGTCGCGCTGTTCGCGCTGCTGATCGGCCTCAACATCGCGGTCTGGGCGCTGACCCTCGCCGTGTTCCGGGGCAACACCGCCCTGCTCGGAACCGCCGTGCTCGCCTACGTGTTCGGCCTTCGCCATGCGGTCGATGCAGATCACATCGCGGCGATCGACAACGTGGTGCGCAAGCTGATGCAGGAAGGCAAGCGACCGCTGACCGTCGGCTTCTGGTTCTCGCTCGGCCACTCGTCGCTGATCGTCATTGCCGTGGCGGTGATCGTGCTCGCCGCCTCGGCGATGCAGGCGCGCATGGATGGCTATCGCGAGATCGGCGGCATCATCTCGACCTGCATCTCCGGCTTCTTCCTGCTGCTGATCGCGGTCACCAACTTCATGATCCTGAGGGGCGTCTGGAAAAGCTTCCGACGAGTGCGGGCCGGTGACACCATCAATGATGACGATCTTGACCTGCTGCTCGCCGGTCGAGGTTTCTTGGCGCGCATCTTCCGACCGCTGTTCCGCCTGGTCACCAAGAGCTGGCACATGGCCGCGATCGGCTTCCTGTTCGGCTTAGGGTTTGATACTGCCACCGAAATCGCCCTGTTCGGCATTGCCGCGACCCACGCCACCGACGGCATTCCGCTGTGGTCGGCGATGCTGTTCCCAGCGCTGTTCACCGCCGGCATGGTGCTGATCGACACCGCCGACAGCGTGCTGATGGTCGGTGCCTACGGCTGGGCCTTCGACCATCCGATCCGCAAGCTCTGGTACAACCTGACCATCACCAGCGTCTCGATCCTGGTCGCGGTGATCATCGGCGGCATCGAAGTGATCGGCCTTCTGGCCCGCAAGCTGGAGCTTCAGGGCAGCATCGGCGCGATCGTCGATCAGCTCGACGCCGGGCTGGAAAACGTCGGCTTCATCGTCATCGGCGTGTTCATCGCCAGCTGGCTGCTGTCAGCCGCGATCTACCGCTACAAGCGCTATGACGAATTGCCGGTGCGGCGCGCGGCTTGAGGTCCGGGTTTGAAGGCCTAGCGCGTCCGTCGGCCAGGGCTTGAGTATCACGGCGTCTGTCGATGCCATGCAGTAATCTTTTTATCGACTCTGGCCAGCAGTGCTGGCCGAGTCACCGGGGCCCGGAAAACCGGTGCCGAACTCGACACAGAAAATGGGTGAGCCGTCATGAGCAATCGCTTCCTGAGGTGGGTCAGCACATGGATCGAGGACAACATCCCTCCCGGCGCCAATCCCGACCTGGAGAGCCACGCTGCAAGGGCAAAACGGCTGACGGAAAAACTGTTCGCCGAAGCGGCCGAGGCCGGCTTCTCGAACTTCGAGACCGAAGAGGAACGGGGGCGCGTTGCGCCCCTGGTACTGGCTGCCGTCTCGGATGACACCGATTTCGATGTCGATGCCTATCGTCTCAAGTCGATGTTGGCGCAGGAGAATGAGGATGGGGATTGAGTTTTGGATGTCGAGCTGCTTTATGGGGCTACTTGGGCCTCGCCGATTTGTTTGGTGAACCTGGCCCCTTTAATTCAGCTTGATATGTTGAGCCTGGCCCGAATGGCACTTACTTAAGCTTTTTTGGATGTCCATGAAGCCTTATTTTCTCGCGCGCGAGGCCTCGATATTCAGTCATTAGCGGGAAGGAGTTGGGGCGTCGTTTGATGGCGCGTGGCTCGATTCGACCGGGTCTTGTGCCGACCCGTTGCTGAGCGACGAGCGCGTAAAGCGCATCAGGACAAGGGTGTCCTGGTAACGCGATCCGCGTCCATGCAGCCCACATCTGCACAGCGTGCTTGAAGCTGATTTGACGAGGCAGGATGTCTGCGAGCTTGGCGGATTCCATCATCAGCAGGCGGATGAGGTTGTAGGCCAGCATGCCGATCCACCATTGCTTCTCGTTCATGTCCGGGGTTTTGCAAGTCAGTGATGCAAGCCCGAGCGTCGATTTGATGTTGCGCAGATCGAGTTCGATGTTCCAGCGCTGCTGGTACAAGGCTGCCAGTGCATGGCTGCTGGCCTGTGCCGTCGACACAAGCGTCGTGATCAGGATTTTCGATCGGACCTTGAGTTCCCGGACGATCAGCGTATCGGGTGCAGCCTCGTACTGATCCTGACTGAGCCAGTGCGGACGGATCTTCGGCTTGTGCCAAGTCACGCGATGATCCTTGTGGCCGATTCGTTGGCCGGTCCGGAAATCGGTCTTCCGCCGCTGATGCTGCGGCATCAATACGTCCACGCCTTGCGCCTGTAGCAGCGCGATGACGAAGTAGGTGCAGTAGTAGCCATCTGCAACGATCAGATCGCCGTCCGAGATACCGGGCATCAGTTTCTGAAACAGGGCTTGCTCGCTGCTGCCTTTGCCAGCGTATGGCCCCATCACGGTATCCAGCACTGCACCCGTGGCCAGACACAGCAAGCCCACCGCCCGCATGATCGGAAAGCCCAGGCCAGGCTTCTGATTCGTCTGCTGCGGATACCGAGCCTGATTTTCCGGCGTGTCCGGCATCGTCACCGTCGTGCCATCGACGAGCTTCACATGACGCCCCTGCCATCGCCATGCCGGCGATGCCTGCGCCGCGATCCTGTTGCCGGTGAGGCGCGTCAGCGACTGAACCAGTCCCGTCGGCAAACGCTGCCGGGCGCGGCAGTAAGCCCCGGTTCCGGTGCTGCAGGGCGATCGTCCATCCCTCAGGCGGGCGACGCTATGACCATTCACCACCGCTTGGCACGAGGGATCTGCTCTCAAAGTCTGAGCCATGAACAACGACAAGGTATCGATCGGCGGATACAGCCGCTCGCGATGTGCAGGAAGCTGCTCGTCGACGTGATCCAGCAGCGCCGGGCTGGTCAGTGCATTGAAGAAATCATGAGCATGGAGGCGGCGAACATGCTGGCTGACTCGGACCGATTGATGGGCGCTGCCATCGCGTTTACTGTTCAAGGGCTGACGGCCGACAAAGGCCACTGTTCGGGTAGGACCAATAGTGTGCCCGGCCGTCAGCTTCTTTCACATAATCAATCGCTTGGCGCTAAGTAAGTGCCATTCGAGCCTGGCCCCTTTAATTCCGTGTTGAGCCTGGCCCCTTTAATTCCGCGCGCCGACGAAGGCGATCTCTACGAACTGCTCGGCAACCTGCTCGACAACGCCGCCAAGTGGGCAAGCTCCGAAGTCCGCATCCGCGCCGAGATCCGCACCCGGATGCTGATGCTGACCATCGACGATAACGGCCCCGGCTTCCCGGAAGACGCCGACAAGCTGCTCAGCCGCGGCGTCCGCGCCGACAGCATCACGCCCGGTCAGGGCATTGGCCTCGGTGCGGTGGCGGAGCTGGTCAAGGTTTACGACGGCACGATCGCGCTGTCGCGGGCCGATGGCGTGTTGAACGGGGCGCGGGTGACGGTCTCGTTATCGGTGTGAGCCGGGGACCGCTTCTCGGTGTCCGTGCACCATCCCTACATCGTCAGGTCAGCCATCACCGCGTCTCTCTCGATGCCATGCAGTAAAATTTTGCAAGCTCGGACCGAAATACCAGCCGAGCCACCGTGGGCCGGAAAAAACGGTGCCGAAATCGACACTGAATGAGTGAGCCGTCATGAGCAAGCGCTTCCTGAGATGGGCCCAGACATGGATCGAGGACAACATCCCGCCCGGCGCCAACCCCGACCTCGAAAGCCACGACGCGAGAGCGAAGCGGCTGTCGGAGAAACTGTTCCCCGAGGCGACAGAGGCCGGCTTCACAAGCTTCGAAGCCGAGGAAGAGCGGCAGCGCCTTGTGCCCCAGGTGCTGGCCGCAGTCTCGGACGACACCGATTTCGACGTCGATGCTTACGTCCTCAAGTCACAGCTGGCGCAGGAGAATGAGGATGGGGACTGAGCTGCGAATAAAAGGTAGCTTTGCGAGATTACTTGAGTCTCGCCACCTTGATTGGTGAGATTGGCTCCTTTATTCAACCAGTAGAACCCCCACCACCTAGTCGTGGAAGAGTTGCGAACCTGGGAACGGCGGGTGATCCGGAGGGGCACAAAAATACTGACCGTACTCGATGGACATAAGTTGAACATCCGGAGGATCACCATCAATGAATGGCTTGGGGCCTCCGAAGTTGACGTCTCCCATCCAGCCTGGCGAAGAAAGAATATCGTTAATTACACGTAGACTGCGGACGAAGCCGACGAAGTTTAGGCCGATGTTTGTGGCGCCATCCGTGACTGGATCGAAGAATTCGAACCCTTGTCTGTAGACCCTGTTCGCGGCGTCATTGTCTTGGATTGGGTCAATCCGCAGCAAGTTGGCTCGATGTATATGGCTCGCAGCGACCAGTCGATTGGTCGCTTGGCCGGGATCAACAACCGTACTCGGGACTGAATTTCCGAACTCTCCCGTGAATGGGCATCCCGCTGCCAACACCGGTCGAACATTCCCGCTGCCGTCAACCGAGGCGCTTTCGATGGGGCAACCCCAAAACTTATCTCGTCCGACTAGAAGTTCCTGCGTGGTTCGGGGCAGCACCCGCCAAGCAGAGAGGTCAATCGGTATCTTCAGGAACGCCATGTATGTACCCCCCAGCATCCATTCTTGATCGTCCTCCAGCACTTCTATCGCTAGACGGCGTCCCTGATGATCCATGTTGTTGATGCCATCGTGAAAATCAATCCAGCTTCTATGATCTTCTCTCTTGAATCCTGCTGTAGATCGAACGAGGACAAATGGGAGGTCTTTATCTAAGATTGTTTTCTTTAGCTCAACAATAGCTCGACTTACTGCCAGTGAACTATTGGCGGTGAACTGAAAAGCCAAGTCCGTCTGCAAGGAGAATGGATGAATGTGGTTGTGCCTTGGATCGTGTGACGACTTCCAGCGAAGCGCTTTGAAGGGTCCGTCGCCAAGATAGCGAAGAAGGCGCGGCCTCAGTTCGAGCGGAACCAATACGTTCGGATGCACATCCGAATCAAAAATCCGTCTTCCGTACAGAAGTACTGTACTTAGGTCCATCGGATCAATCTTCGGGGCGCCGCGGGTAGCTTCAGCTTCTCGCTGAAAGTCTTGCAGACGCCCGACCCGTAGATCAGCCAGCATCGCCCAGATCTCGGTAAGTCCTTCTCGAACCTGGCTGCGAGTGGCTTCGGGCAGCACGTTAAGGTTGAGCAGGCTAAAGTGGCCGGGTAAGGAACCAAGCCAATGTATCCCGGACTGAAGCGAGTGTGCGTTGATTTCCATGCCCCCCTGATGTGCCATTACTGAGAGTTTCGCCTTACTGAACCAAGTGCCTGAAAGTCTGAAGCTCCGCTTACTCCTGACTGATCAAACTCTTCGAATAGCGCCTTCAACGTGGTGCAGTTGTTGGTAGTGCTGCACTTTGCGGTCGGATTGACCGGGAGTACTATCGGATTCTCGGGAATTTGGCCCTTAGAACTTGTGTTCATGTAGATCGCAAGTTTTATTAGTTCGGCAATTTGATAACCATACTGTAACTGCTCCTCAGTATCAGTCCGAATGAGATCACCAAGCACGAAGCCGGTGCCATTTGGCACTTCGAGAACGATTCTTTGCGACCGCTCGATCCCATCGCCGACATCGCTCCGCGACCCGCGCTGAAGCAGCACCCAATCAGGCGAAAACGTCTCACCATGGGGCCCGGAAAGGAGTTCTTGTTTTAGTCCTCTAATGTAGACGCCCACAGGATCATTAAATGCCATGGCTTTGCCCGCCAATGCAAGCTCGTTTTGCACAGCCACCATGGCCGGGTCGCTGTTCCGGCAGTCAATTGCTGCAACTGGCGCACTGGCAAGTAGTTCCTTCCTGGTCATCGGAACTGGCTGACCAGTAGTGTCATCCTTGGCGAACGGTCGCGCTGCACTAACGAAGAGCGCGACAGCAGCGTTCATTGAACTAACGGGCAGCGAAAGAAATGTGATCGCCTTCTGACCGTTGTTGTACGGGCTCTTAGGGATCGCGCCAGCTAGCGAAACCATCATCCTCCTAAAGGCATTCTTGCGGCCTTCCGGCGTCGCAGTTGTTTCAAATGGGTTGTATGTTCCATACACATCTTGCCACCTTACTGCAGTCTCCCCGGCAAATCTGCCAATAACACTTAGTGCTGTTGCCGGGTGATGTGCGCCGAGGATCTCCCAGTACTCAAGGAACTCGGTGGTTCCCTCGAAACGAATGAGCTTGCCACTAGCATCACGAATAGTTCTCCACTCGAAGTACTCATCCTGCCAAAGGCGACCTCGATCGCCTTTCGGAGTAGTCCAGTCAAGAAACTTCATTGACTTCAGATCTCCCAAACAGTTCTTCGCAATCAGAGGATGGGCGTCCCAGTCAACAACAGCGATGTCCGTGGGGTCCCATGCGGCATCAGCGAGAAGCCGAAAATGCTTCGAGCCGAACTCCTCGGTGTAGCCGGTAACGTAATCGATTACCGTCTTGTCCCATTCGGCTTTCCCCGGGCCGGAAAGGTCCGATAGGTTTCCTGGTTCTGAAGGCATTGATTTCTCCTTGGGTTCGAAGCCAGCCTTGAATGACCGGCGAAATTGGTTCGCGACAGTCGAAACGTATCGTCAAGCCACCCCAGCAGTCACTCCCAAAAATCGGCTCTCGCCTCCTCAAATCGGACAATCAGTGACGTACATCACAGTTCCTGTTCGGATCGGTCGGGACCTGGGTCCGCACAGTCGACAGATGCCGAGCTACCAGCAGCAATAAGCGCCCGGTGGCCAGAAAAGGGCAGCCGCCGCACCATCGGGCAGAAGCCCAACCCACACAGCCGCAGCTGAAGCGTCCTGATGAATCCGGACCTATGGGGCAAGCCGCTCAATCAATCGGCCGCACCCGAAAATTCTTCCCCTTGATCTTCCCGGCCTTCAGCCCTTCGATCGCGCCCTTGGCAAAGCGTCGGTCGATGGCGACATAGGTGCGGGTATCGAAGGTGTTGATCTTGCCGACCGCTTCCTTGGCCAGCCCTGCAGCACCGGTCAATGCACCGAGCAGGTCGCCCGGGCGTAGCTTGTCTCGGCGGCCGGCGTCGATGCAGATCGTGACGAACACCGGCGGCACCGGGCGGTCCGGTGACAGGGCCGACATCGGCAGCTTGCCGATCGTCGCCTTGAAGCCGAGCTTGGCTTCGATCGCGGTCAGGCGGCTGCGCTCGCGGGAGCTGTACAGATGCAGCGCGATGCCGCTCTTCCCGGCCCGGCCGGTGCGGCCGACTCGGTGGACGTGCTGGTCCGGTTCCAGCGGCAGTTCGTAGCTGATCACCAGCGCCAGGTCCTTGATGTCCAGACCACGGGCAGCGACATCGGTGGCGATCAGCACACGGGCCGAGCCGTTGGTGAAGCGCACCAGCACTTCGTCGCGGTCGCGCTGGTCGATGTCGCCGTGCAGCGACAGCACCGAAAAGCCGCGCTTGGCGAGCTGCACTTCCAGATCCTGGGCGTCGTTCTTGGTGTGGGCGAATACCAGTGCGGATTCCGGGCGCTGGGTGCTCAGCAGATGGGCCAGCGCATCGAGGCGGCGCATCGGGTCGACTTCAAAGAAGGTCTGCTCGACCTGTGCCGTGACAACCTCGTTGTCGACGGTGATGGTCACAGGATCGCGCTGCATGCGCTTGGAGATCGCCCGCACGGCGTCCGGGAAAGTCGCCGAGAAGAACAAGGTCTGGCGATCGGCCGGGGCGCGCTCGACGATGGCGCGGCTGGCGGCTTCGAAATCGCCGTCGAGCATGCGGTCCGCCTCGTCGAGCACCAGCATCCGCAGGGATTCGAGCTTCAGGTTGCCGTCATCGAGCAGTTCCTGCACCCGGCCCGCCATGCCGACGACGATGTGCGGATCGTGTTCAAGGGACGCCACCTGCGGCCGCTTGGAAATGCCGCCGCCGATCACGGTGAGCTTCACGTTCGGCAGGCAGCGCGCCAGACGTCTGATTTCCTTGGCGATCTGGTCGGCCAGTTCGCGGGTCGGGCACAGGATCAGCGCCTGGGTGCTCATGATCGTCGGGTCGATCTTCGACAGCACGCTGAGGCCATAGGCGGCAGTCTTGCCGCTGCCGGTGCGCGCCTGGCCGATCACGTCGCGGCCTTCGAGGATCACCGGCAGGCTTTGCGCCTGAATCGGCGTCATGCTGCGGAATTCCAGCGAATCCAGCGCTTGCAGCAGCAGGGGATTGAGCGGGAGTGACGAGAAGGCTTGCAGGTTTTCCACGGATTTCGCACCAGTCGGTCGCCACGCCGGGCGGCGCGGGCCGCGAATTGTGCGGCCACCGGGCCGCGGCCGTTCGGTACTGCATCCCTGATCCTTGGAATGGATCGCAAAAAATCTTCGCGCGCCTGTCGATTTCACGGCCCGCCGCGCATCCAGTCAGCAGGTCCGGCCCTGCCGCGCTGATCATGCGATCAGTCTATGACGACGAAATCGCCCTCCCATGCCGCATCCGCAACACAGGAAAACCGCGATGCAATACATGCTCATCTACAGTGAAACCGCCGAAGACTTCGCGCTGCGCGACGACCCGGCACAGGCCCCGGCGTACTGGGGCGCCTGGAGCGCCTACATCGGTTCCATCGCCCAGGCCGGCGTCATGGTCAGCGGCAACGGGCTGCAACCGCCGCATGCCGCGACCACGGTGCGCGTGCGCGATGGCCGCCGGCAGGTGCAAGACGGCCCGTTCGCCGACAGCAAGGAGCACCTTGGCGGCTATGTGGTGATCGAGGTGCCGTCGCTCGATGTGGCGCTGGACTGGGCGGCGCGCAGCCCATCCAGCGTGAGCGGTTCGACCGAAGTCCGCCCGGTGCTGCCGCCGCCGCCCGCGCCGGCCGGATGAGCGACGCGGTCCGCTCCGCGATCGAGTCAGCCGCCCGGGAAGCCTACGGGCGGCTGCTGGCCTGGCTGGCGTTCCAGTGGCGCGATGTGGCCGCCGCCGAGGACGCGCTGGCCGATGCCTTCGTCGCGGCACTCCGCACCTGGCCGGTGAACGGCGTGCCGGCGTCACCCGAAGCCTGGCTGATGACGGCGGCCCGGCGGAACCTGCTGCAGGTCGCCCGTCACCAGCGCTTGAGCCGCGATCCAGCGGTCACCGTGCTGCTGGGCGACGACAGCGCGCCGGAGGTCAGCCTGCCGTCGCTGCCGGATGCGCGGCTCAAGCTGATGTTCGTCTGCGCGCATCCGGCGCTCGATGCGTCCGTGCATGCCGCGCTGATGCTGCAAACCGTGCTCGGCCTCGACGCGCGACAGATCGCCCGGGCGTTTCTGGTGCCTGCGGCAACGCTGGCGCAGCGTCTGGTGCGCGCCAAGAAGAAGATTCGCGATGCCGGCCTGCGCTTCGAGGAGCCGGAAGGCCCGGAGCTGGACGCGCGGCTGGAAGCCGTGCTCGAAGCGATCTACGCCGCCTACGGACTGGGCTGGGATGCGAACGGCCCGGATACGACAGTGCCGGCGGCGGACGATCTCGGCAGCGAAGCGATCTACCTGGCGCGGCTGGTCGTCGGGCTGATGCCGGGCAGCGCCGAGGCACGCGGGCTGCTGGCCTTGCTGCTGTTCTGCGAAGCGCGGCGCGCGGCCCGTTTCGATCCGGCCACCGGTGCCTTCGTGCCGCTGCACGAGCAGGACCTGAAGCGCTGGGATCGCGCCTTGATCGCCGAGGCCGATCAGCATCTGTGGCAGGCCTCGGCACTGCGCCATCCGGGCGCGTTCCAGTTCGAGGCGGCGATCCAGTCAGCCCACTGCCAGCGCGCCGCGACCGGTCAGGTGCCGTGGGCCGCCATCGCCACGCTGTATGCGCGCCTGCTGCATGTCGCGCCGACGGTGGGCGCAGGTGTCGCGCACGCCGTTGCGGTGGGCGAGGCCAGCGGTGCCGATGCCGGTCTTGAACTGCTCGATGCACTGCGAAAGCAACATCCCGCGTGTGCCGACTACCAGCCGTACTGGGCGGCCCGCGCCCATCTGCTGGCCGTCGCCGGGCGCGTGGCGGACGCCAGAGCCGCTGCCGCACGCGCCATCGACTTGAGCCCGAACGCGCCGCTGCGCAACTGGCTGGCGCGGCGATACGGTGTTGACCCGGGCAGTCGCTGACCCTTCGCACGTCAGCCTGTTACGGTGCGCGCCGTTGCGCCCAGAAACCATCCCGCTGTCATGTCCGAATCCGCCGCACCTGAAATCACCCCACCGGACCCGCTGCCGCCGTCCGCCAGCCGCCGCTTCGATCGGCTGCTGAATTTCCTCAACCGCCATCCGCTGCTGCTGCCGACCGCCAGCTTCGGCTTCGGTATCGGCAGTTTCATGCTGGTGCAGCGCGGTGAGCATCTGGCACAGGTGATGGCAGTCATCGCGCTGCTCGGCTGGCCCTGGCTGCTCGCCGAAGGCGCGCTCGGCCGCTGGATCGCCCGCCATTCGCGTGGGCGGCTGCCAGTCGCCACCGCCCGCTTCATGACCCAGCAGGCGCAGCAGGAATTGCTGTTCTTCTCGCTGCCGTTCCTGTTCACGGCGATGCAGTGGGTGCCCGGCCAGATGGTGTTCGTGGCGCTGGCGGCGCTGCTGGCCGTGGCTTCGTCGCTCGATCCGGTCTACTGGCATCGCATCGCCCCGAATGCAGCGCTGTCGATGGGCTTCCACGCCGGTTGCACCTTCGTCGCCGCACTGGTGATCTTGCCGATCGCCGTGAAAGTGCCGGTGGAAACCGCGCTGCCGATCGCGTTCGCGATCACCGGTATCACCTTGATCATCGGCCTGCCGCGATTGATCCGCAGCACCGACGACCCGCGCAGCGGCAAGCGGCGGCTGGTCTACGCAACCCTGGTGATGGCGCTGCTCGGCATCGGCTGGCTGATGCGCGCGGCGATTCCACCGGCGGGCCTGTGGGTGCGCGATGCCCGCATCGCCGCCAGCATCGACGGCTATACGCCCGGGCCGGTAGTGAAAAGCCTGACCCAGGCGGAACTGGCCAACGGCCTGATCGCCTACGTCGCGGTCCGCGCGCCGCAGGGTTTGTCGCAGGCGGTGATCTTTGAATGGCGGCACGAGGGCGCCATCGTCGACCGCATCCCGGCCCTGATCGACGGCGGCCGCGAAATGGGCTTCCGCACCTACAGCCGCAAGCTGAACTTCGGCGAATCACCGACAGGCCAATGGCGAGTCGACCTGCGCACGCCGCAGGGGCAGCTGATTGCGCGGCGGGCGTTCGTGGTGCGCTGAGGCTTCAGCGCCGCGCCCGCCTGGGCTTGAGTCCATCCGTCACCAGCGCAGCCGGCGCCACCGGCTTCTCGCGCTCGACGATGTCGATGATGGCGCTGACCCGGGTCAGGAAATGCACGCCCTGGGCGGACTCGTCGGCGTTCAGATGGTCGACCATGCGCTGCAGGAAGCGGTGGCCCTGGCCGACCATCCATTCGATCTGCTGCTCGCCGGCCGGGGTCAGCAGCACGTAGCGCTCGCGCGCCGACAGCGGGTTTTCGACGATCGCCAGCAGTTCGTACGGCGGCTTGGCCAGCACCCGCAAAGCCTTTGAAATCGCCGAGTTGCCGATCTCGAACCAGCGGGTGATCGAACGCTCGATCTCCTTGCGGGCGATGCGCTTGCCGCCCTCGCCCTCGGAGCGGATCAGCCACAGGATCGCGACCTGATGGCGGGTCAGCCGGCCGCCTCGGAGCGCATCCTCGATGCCGATGCCGATCTTGTAGTGGACCGGATAGAACAGGTCGAGAAAGTCGCGCGCCGCTGCCGAAACCGCTGGCTGCGGCAACTCGACGCGCCGCGCCGCGCCCTGCTTCGCAGACGCGGGGTTTGACCTTGCCGCGCTTGGCGACTTATTGTGTCTTGAGGACATAGTTGAACGTAGCCATAAAAGCCGAACCACAAGAACCCATAAGAACAGCACATCCGCATTATCGAGCAGCGAGGAGAGAACGATGCACAAGCAATTTGCAGCCGGTGACCTCACCACCCCGGAAGTCGTCGCCAACCCCTACCCGGCCTACGAAGCGCTGCGTGCGCAATCGCCCCTGCCCGGCTATGCCGACTGGCCGCCCGGCACGGTGCCCGGCCGCGATGCGCCGCTGAAAGCCTGGGCGCTGCTCAAGCACGCGCATGTGCAGGCGGCGGCGCGCGATCCGGCCACGTTCTCGTCGGCCAACTTCCAGCAGGGCACCGGCGCGCCGACCCTGATGCTGGTCAATCACGACGATCCGGAGCACGCCAAGCTGCGCCGCATCGTGGTCAAGGCGTTCACACCGAAGCGGGTACGCGAGCTGCGGCCGGCGATCGAAGCGGTGGTGCGCGATCTGCTGAGCAAGCTGCCAGCCGGTGAATTCGACGGCGTGTCGGCCCTCTGCGCCGGCCTGCCGGCACGGCTGATGGTGCATCTGCTGGGCCTGCCGGCCGATCTCACCGAGCGTTTCCAGCGCTGGTCCAACGCTTTCATGCTCAGTGCGGACCTGTCGGCCGAAGACCGCGATACCAGCAATCGCGAGATGGTCGGCTACTTCATGCAGACGGTTGCCGAGCGCGCCGCCCGGCTCGCGAGCGGCGAAGCCCCGAACGACGACTTGATCGACGCCCTGCTGATCGCCGAATCCGAAGGCCAGAAATTGAGCACCGACGAGGTCTGGCGCTTCTGCTTCACCCTGGTCGTCGCTGGCAGCGAGACCACCATGTATTTCGCGGCCAACTGCCTGCAAACGCTGGCCGCGCGGCCCGAGGTCTGGGCGGAACTGAAAGCCGACCGCACGAAGATCGGCCGCTTCCTCAACGAAACCCTGCGCCTGACCGGCCCGCCGCAGCGCTTGTTCCGGCAGGTGATGCGCGATGTCGAGATCGGCGGCCGTACGATCACGAAAGGCGAATGGGTGGCGCTGTTCTTCGCATCCGCCAACCACGATCCCGAGGTGTTCCCGGAGCCGGCCACGTTCCGCCTCGATCGCGAAAACGCCGGCCAGCACATGAGCTTCGGCCAGGGCATCCACTACTGCCTCGGCGCGCCGCTGGCGAGCCTGGAAGTGGAATGCCTGATCTCGGGCCTGCTCGATGGCTACGCCGGCCTGCGCCCGGGTGTCGCCCCGCCGGTGCCGCAGACCGCGACCCTGCTGCAACACAGTTGCACATCCATTCCGCTGATCCTGGAGCCACTCCAAATGACACTCGAAGAACGCAACATCGCGATGGTCAAGGAAGTCTTCGTCCGCTTCGGCGCTGGAGACGTACCGGCGATTCTCGAACTGCTCGACGACGACGTGGTGATCGACTTCTACGGTCCGTCGACCATCCCCTACGCCGGCCACTACGAGACGGGCAGCGCCGCCCGCCGCTTCTTCGAAACCGTGCTGGCCTCGGTCGACATCCACCAGTTCGATGCCGAAGAATTCATCGCCAGCGGCGACAAGGTGGTGGTCACCGGCCACCTGCGCCTGACCGCCCGCGCCACCGGCGGCAGCATCGAATCCGACTTCGTCCACGTCATCACCGTGCGCGACGGCAAGTGGCTGCACTTCCGCGACTTCATGAATACGGTGGAGGCGGACAAGGCGTTCAGGGGCTGACAGCCGCTTTCAGCAACGAAAAAGGCCGCTCGATGAGCGGCCTTTTTCGTTGCAGGCGATGACGCGAATTGGTCGGAGAGACAGGAATCGAACCTGCGACCCCCTGCTCCCAAAGCAGGTGCTCTACCAAGCTGAGCTACTCTCCGAAGGCGCGCATCTTACTCGTTTGGCGATCTTGCGGTGCGATCCGTAGGTCCGGATTCATCCGGACGTGTTCTCCGGGGCAGCGTGAGAAGTCCGGATGAATCCGGACCTACGCCGCTTCCACGCGGCGAGCTTCTCAAAGCCGAGATAGACCACCGGTGTGGTGAACAGGGTCAGCAACTGGCTCAGCAGCAGGCCGCCGATGATGGCGATGCCGAGCGGCTGGCGCAGCTCGGAGCCGGTGCCGAGGCCGATCGCCAGCGGCACGGCACCGAACACGGCCGCCATCGTGGTCATGGTGATCGGCCGGAAGCGGGTCAGGCAGGCTTCGAAGATCGCCTCGCGCGGCGTCAGATTTCGCGTGCGCTGGGCGTCGAGCGCGAAGTCGATCATCAGGATGGCGTTCTTCTTGACGATGCCGATCAGCAGGATGATGCCGATGATCGCCACCAGCGACAGTTCCATGTCGAAGGCCAGCAGCGCCAGCAGCGCGCCGATGCCGGCCGATGGAATCGTCGACAGGATGGTCAGCGGGTGGATCCAGCTTTCGTAGAGCATGCCGAGCACGATGTAGACGGCGAGCAGCGCGGTCAGCAACAGGATCGGGAAGGCTTCAAGCCCGCTGGCGAACAGCTTGGCGCTGCCGCCGAAGGCTCCGCGAATGCTGCCCGGCATCTGCATTTCGGCCATTTCGCGCTGGATCAGCGGCTCGACCATCGGCAGGGTGATTCCGGGGGCCAGGTTGAAGGTCAGGTTGACCACGGTGAACTGGCCTTCGTGGTTGATCGACAGCGGCGCGGTGCCGAACTCGTAGCGGGCGACGGCCGACAGCGGCACTGCCGCGCCATTGCTGGCGATGACCTGCACGCGGTCGAGCGCGGAAGGATCGCGCTGCTCGTCGGGCGTGGCTTCGAGGATCACCCGGTACTGGTCGGTCTTGTCGTAGAGCAGCGCGATCTGGCGCTGGCCAAAGGCGTCGTAGAGAGCTGAGTCGATGTCCGCCGGGCGCAAGCCGAGCCGTGAGGCGACATCGCGGTTGACCACCACATTCAGTTGCAGCGCGCCGGTTTCGAGATCGGACGACACATCGCGCAGCTCGGGCAGCTTCTTCAGGCGCTCGACAAGCTTCGGCGTCCATTCGTAGAGATCGGCGGGTTCCGAAGCGCTGAGCGCGAACAGGTACTGCGAGCGTCCGGCGCGGCCACCGGCGCGCAGGTCTTGCAGCGCCTGCAAGTACATCTCGACCCCTTCCACCTTCTGGGACTTCGGCCGCAGCCGCTCGATGACTTTCTCGACATTGGTCCGGCGGCCGTCTTCCGGTGTCTTCAGGTTGATGAAGATGCGCGCCGAATTCGAGGAACCGCGATTGCCGCCAACGAAGTACACCGCCGAAGCGACATCGGGATCGGCGAGCACGATGTCGGCGAGTTGCAGGGTCTTGGCGGTGATCGACTCGAACGAGGAATCCTGAGCGCCGACAATCGAGCCCTGAATGAAACCGGTGTCCTGCTGCGGGAAAAAGCCCTTCGGCACCACGGTATAGAGCCAGCCAGTGACGAACACCGTGGCCAGCGTGAACACCGCCATGATCCGGGTGTGGCGCAGCGTCCATTCCAGCCCGGTTCGGTAGACGCGCAGCATGGCGTCGAGCCCGGCTTCAAGACCGCGCTCCAGCCTGCCCGGCTGGCGATCGTGCTTTTCGGCACGCAGGAAGCGGGCGCACAGGCTCGGCGTCAGGCTCAAGGAAATGAAGCCGGACAGCGCCACGGCGATCGCCAGCGTCACCGAAAACTCGCGGAACAGCCGCCCCGGAATGCCGCCGAGAAACAGGATCGGAATGAAGACCGCGATCAGCGACACGGTGATCGACAGCACCGTGAAGCCGATTTCGCGCGCGCCCTTGATCGCCGCTTCGCGCGGCTTCATGCCCTGCTCGATATGGCGAACGATGTTCTCGATCACCACGATCGCGTCATCCACGACGAAGCCCACCGACACCGTCAGCGCGATCAGCGACAGGTTGTCGAGGCTGTAGTCGAGCAGCCACATGCAGGCACAAGTCGCCGCCAGCGCCAGCGGCACGGTGACGCCGGCGATCGCGGTGGGCACGCCGCGACGCAGGAACATGAACATCACCAGGATCACCAGCGCGGTGGACACCACCAGCGCCACCTGCACCTCGTGAACGGAGGCGCGAATGGTTTGCGTGCGATTGGCCTGGATCGAGATTTCCACGCCTGGCGGCAGGCTGGCGCGAATGCCTGGCAACTGGGCCAGGATGGCATCGACGGTTTCGATGACATTGGCATCGGCCTGCTTGCGGATGAACATCAGCACCGCGCGGCGGCCGTTGTACCAGCCGAGCAGGCGGCTGTTTTCCTGGCCGTCGATGACCGTCGCGACTGCCGACAGCGGAATCGGCACCCCATCGCGCATGGCGACGATGGCATTGCGGAAGTCCTCGACCGTCGCCAGTTGGTCGTTGGCCTCGATCACCCAGGTCTGGTGCTCGTCGCCGAGGCTGCCCTTGGAGCGGTTGACAGTCAGGCCGTTGATCGCGGTGCGGATGGTGCCCAGCGACAGGCCCATGCGCGACAGCGCCGCCGGATTGGCCTGGATGCGGATCGCCGGCTTGGCGGCCCCGGAAATCTGCACTTCGGCAACGCCCTTGACCTGGGAAAGTGTCGGGCTCAGGCGGGTGTCCGCGATCTCGTAGACACGGTCGAGGCCGAGATTGTCCGAAGTGATCGCCAGAATCAGCACCGGCGCGTCGTTGGGATTGGCCTTGCGCCAGGTCGGCGGCGTCGGCAGCCCGGCCGGCAGATCGGCCAGCGAGGCATTGATGGCCGCCTGGACATCGCGCGCAGCGCCGTCGATGTCGCGTGAGAGATCGAACTGCAAGACGATCGTCGCGCTGCCGAGCGCCGACGACGAGGTCATCTCGTTGACGCCGGGAATCTGGCCGAGCCGGCGTTCCAGCGGCGCGGCCACCGTCTGCGCCATCGTCTCCGGCGACGCCCCAGGCTGCTGGGTCGACACGAAGATGATCGGGAATTCGACTTGCGGCAGCGGTGCCACCGGCAGCCGGAAATACGCCAGCAGGCCGATCAGGAAGATGCCGATCGCCAGCAGCGAGGTGCCGATCGGCCGGGCGATGAATGGGCCGCTGAGGCTCACGGTGCCGTCCTGAGAGCAAAAGCGATCTCACGCGGAGAACGCGGAGATCGCAGAGAAAAGCCAAGAAAGAGAAAAATGCTTTTGCCGTTCTCCGCGTTCTTTGCGTTCTCTGCGTGAGACAAGGCTGTTCGGGCGCTCATGCCGACACCGCCTCCGGTACCGCGCGGAAGCGCTTTGCCAGCTTGTCCATCGCCAGATAGATCACCGGTGTGGTGTAGAGCGTCAGCATCTGCGACAGGATCAGGCCGCCGACGATGGCGATGCCCATCGGGTTGCGCAGTTCGGAGCCGGCACCCGATTCCAGCGCCAGCGGCAGCGCGCCGAGCAGGGCCGCCATCGTCGTCATCATGATCGGCCGGAAGCGCAGCAGTGCGGCTTCGAAGATCGCTTCATGGGGCGGCTTGCCGTGATCGCGTTCGGCCTCCAGCGCGAAGTCGATCATCATGATCGCGTTCTTCTTGACGATGCCGATCAGGAGCACCACGCCGATCAGCGCCACCACCGAGAAGTCCTGTCCGGTCAGCAGCAGCGCCAGCAGCGCGCCGACGCCGGCCGACGGCAGCGTCGACAAGATGGTGATCGGGTGGATGTAGCTCTCGTAGAGCACGCCGAGCACGATGTAGATCACCAGGATCGCCGCCAGGATCAGCCAGGGCATGCTGGCCAGCGAGGTCTGGAATTCGGCAGCCGTGCCGGAAAAGCTGCGCTGCACGGACGGGGGCAGGCCGATGCTGGCCTCTGCCGCCGCGATCGCCGGCAGCGCTTCGCTCAAGGACGTGCCGGGTGCCAGATTGAACGACAGCACCGCCGCCGGCAGCTGTCCCTGATGGCTCAGCACCAGCGGGCCGCGCGCCGTGGTGGCGGTGGCGACTGCCGACAGCGGCACCAGCGCGCCGGTGTTCGACTTCACATAGAGCTGATCAAGCGCATCCGGCCGCTTGCGGAATTCCGGCGGTACTTCGAGCACCACGCGGTACTGGGTCACCTGGGTGAAGATCGTCGTCACCTGACGCTGGCCAAAGGCGTCGTACAGCGCATCGTCGATCGCCTGCACCGGCACGCCGAGCCGCGACGCGCGATCACGCTGGATATCCAGTTTCAGATACAGGCCATCGGTCTGCTGCTCGGTGGTGACATCGGCGAGTTCCGGGCGCGCTTTCAGGGCCGCGATCAGCTTCGGCGTCCATTCGGCCAGCTCTGCCGCATCGAGGCTGCGCAGCACGTACTGGTACTGGGTGCGGGCGATGCGGCTGTCGATTTGCAGATCCTGCACCGGCTGCATGAACAGGCTGATGCCCTCGACACCCGCCGCGCGGTCCTTGAGCCGTTCGATCACTTCGTCGGCGGAAGCATCGCGCTCGCTGCGCGGCTTCAGCACGATGTTGATGCGGCCGGTGTTCAGGGTCGGATTGATGCTGCCGCTGCCGACGAAGGCGGCGATGCTCTGCACATCCGGATCGCCGCGCAGCGCTTCGGTCAGCGCGAAAGTCCGCGCCTTCATCGCCGGAAACGAGATGCTGGCTTCGGCTTCGGCCACGCCGACGATCACGCCAGTGTCCTGCTGCGGCAGCAGGCCCTTGGGAATCGCGACGAACAGCAGGCCGGTCGCCACCAAGGTGATGCCGAACACGGTCAGCGTCTGATTCGGGCGCGCCATCACCCAGCGCAAGCTACGTTCGTAGCCGGACAGCAGATTGGCGAACTGCCGTTCGGTCCAGTCGAAGATCGGTCGACCGGGCGCACCGTGCTTCTCGCCGGGCTTTTCGGCCTTCAGCAGCTTGGCGCACATCATCGGTGTCAGCGTCAGCGATACCAGTGCCGAGATCGTCACCGCGATGGTCAGCACCAGTGCGAAATCGCGGAACAGCCGGCCGATCACGCCGCTCATGAACAGCAGCGGGATGAACACGGCGATCAGGCTCACGGTCAGCGACACCACGGTGAAGCCGATCTGCTTGGCACCCTTGCGCGCTGCGGTTTCCGGGTCCTCGCCGTCCTCGATGTAGCGGACGATGTTCTCGATCATCACGATCGCGTCGTCGACGACGAAGCCGGTGGCGATGGTCAGCGCCATCAGGCTTAAGTTATCCAGCGAGAAGCCGCACAGCGACATCACGCCAAACGTGCCGATGATCGACATCGGCAGTGCCACGCTCGGGATCACCGTCGCCCACAGCTTGCGCAGGAACACGAAGATCACCATCACCACGAGGGCGATGGTCAGGAGCATCGTGAACTGCACGTCGTGCACCGAGGCGCGGATGGTTTCGGTGCGGTCGGCGAGGATCGTCACCTTGACCGAGGCCGGGAAGCTGGCGGTCAGTTGCGGCAACAATTTCTGGATGCGCTCGACGGTCTGGATGATGTTGGCGCCCGGCTGACGGCGGACATCGACCAGCACGGCGCTCTTGGCATTGACCCAGGCCGCCAACTGCTCGTTCTCGACCCCTTCGATGACATTGGCGACATCGCTCAGCCGCACCGGCGCGCCATTGCGGTAAGCGATGATCACCGGCTTGTATTCGTCTGCCGAGACGATCTGGTCGTTCGAGCCGATGGTGAAGCTCTGCTTCGGGCCGTCGAAGGTGCCTTTCGGTGCGTTGACATTGGCTTCGCGCAGCGCGACGCGGATATCGCCCAAGCCCAGTTGCAAGCCGGCCAGCGCCGTCGGATTGGCCTGGATGCGCACCGCCGGCCGCTGGTTGCCCTGGATCGACACTAGCCCGACGCCGGACACCTGCGACAGCTTCTGCGCCAGCACCGAATCGGCGAAGTCGGCGACCTGGTTCTGTGGCAGAACCTCGGAAGCAATCGCCAGTTGCAGGATCGGTGCATCGGCCGGGTTGACCTTGTTGTAGACCGGCGGATACGGCAGATCGGCCGGAAGCGTGCCGCGCGCCGCATTGATCGCCGCCTGCACGTCCTGCGCGGCGTTGTCGATGTCGCGATCGAGCACGAACTGCAAGGTGATCGTCGACAGGCCGTAGGACGAATCCGAGTTCATCGAGGCCAGCCCGGCGATGGTGCCGAACTGCCGCTCCAGCGGTGTCGTCACCAGCGATTCCATGACCTGCGGGCTGGCGCCGGGCAATTGCGTCGAGACCTGGATGGTCGGGAAATCGACATTCGGCAGGGCCGAGATCGGCAGCCCGCGATACCCCAGCGCACCGAGCAGCAGCACCGCGATCATCAACAGCGTGGTGGCGATCGGGCGGGAGATGAAGGGTTCGGAGACGCTCACTTGCGGCTTTCCTCACGCAGAGAACGCGGAGACGCAGAGAACCGCGAAAAGCAATCTTCGCTGGTCTCTCCTCTCCCCTCGGGAGAGGGGTTGGGGGTGAGGGACTCCGTTCTAGCCGAGTGCTCGCTTCGGGCGGAGTCCCTCACCCAACCCTCTCCCGGGGGGAGAGGGCTAGTGCGCGTGTTTGCTTCACGCTGTTCTATGCGTCTTTGCGTTCTCTGCGTGAGATTGCTGTTTATAAGCGCGCTCACGCTCACTTGCCCTTCAGCTTCTTGCCAGCTGCAGAATCGGCTGCCACCACCGGCTCATCCTTCGCCTCACGAATCTTCGAGCCCGGCTGCAAGCGGTACTGGCCGTCGGTGACGATGCGATCGCCGTCGTTCAAACCGCTCGCAATCAAGGCCGTGCCGTTCTCGCTGCGGGCGACCTTGATGTCACGCTTCTCGGCAATCGCTACGCCCTTGTCGTCCTTGGCCACCACGTAGACGAAATCGCCATCAGGCCCGCGCTGCACGGCGTTGGCGGGGATCACCAGGCCGTTGGCTTCGGTGCGTACCAAGAGCCGCATGTTGACGAACTGGCCCGGCCACAGCGCCTTGTCGTCGTTGGCGAACGTCGCCTTCATGCGAATGGTGCCGGTGGTCTGGTCGATCTGGTTATCGATCACCGTCAGTTCGCCTTTGGCGAGCTTCTTCGCGTTGTCGCGATCGTAGGCCAGCACTTCCAGCCCCTGCCCGCCGGCGGCGCGGATGTCGCTCAGGCTCTGTTCGGGCAGCGTGAACACCACCGAAATCGGGCGGATCTGGGTGACCACGACCAGCCCGCCGGTGGTCCCGGCATCGACCAGATTACCGACATCGACCAGCCGCAAGCCGGTGATGCCGCTGATCGGAGCCGTGACCCGCGCGAAGCCCTGCGAGATGCGCGCGTTCTGCACCGCCGCTTCGTTGGCCTTCACGGTGGCTTCGAGCTGGGCGACGGTCTGCGCCTGGGTGTCGAGCTGCTGCTTCGACACATAGCCATCGCCGACCAGTTCCTTGAAGCGTTGCAGGTCGCGCTTCGCGGTGTTCAGCAGCGCTTCGTTCTGCCCCTTCTGGGCCTGCGCCTGCTGCAACTGGGCGTCGAAGCTGCGCGAGTCGATCTGCGCCAGCAGGTCGCCCTTGTTCACTTCCTGACCTTCGTCGAAAGCCACCGACAGCAGTTGCCCGCTGACCTGCGGCCGCACGGTGACGGTGTTGAACGCAGTCACGGTGCCAAGGCCGTCGAGGTAGATCGGCACGTCGCGGCGGGTAACGTCGCCGAGGGCGACCGGGATCGGGCCGTCGAAATCGCCGCCGCCGCCGCGACGGCCGCGCCGACCGCCAGGGCCACCGGCACCGCCGCCCTCGCCTGCCACCGCCTTGCCGGCGGCCGCGTCAACGGCCGGCGACTTCAGGAAAAAGAACCATCCGAGCACGGCGATCACGCCAAGACCCAGCGCGATCGCGACGACTCTGCGCATGCTTTGTTGCTCCAAGTATCGAAAGGGAAAGCGGTTTTCGCTCAGGGTTCGGGAGAACGCCGTGGCCGCTTTGACGCTCCGTGGCGGAAATCCGTTCCACGGGCGCGGTTAAAAACTGTTGCGCTACCTTGCTTGAGCGAGCCCATTCCGGGCAAGTGTTCAGCAGGTGAAGTTCGGTAACGACGCCTTGTCGACCGTAGCAGCGAACGTGCCGCCGACAGCCGATCAGCCGAGCGCCGGATTCACCACCAGTGCGGCCAGGAGCCCGAGTTCGACCAGCTCGATACCCGCACCGAGCGCATCGCCGCACTGGCCGCCGAGCCGGCGCTTCAGGAACAGTCCCCAGGCGGCGATCAGGATCGGCGCGATCAGCAATCTCGGACTGAGCCAGACGCTGGCCGCCACCAGTGTTGCCGCCCAGACCAGCATCGCCACCGGCTGACGCTGCCAGGCAAAGCGATCACCCATGCCGCCATGCAGCGGCGGCAGCCACCAGACCCAGATCAGCGGCCCGAGCCGCGACCAGGCCGGGATCAGCAGCAGCGCGGCGATCGAGCTCACAGGCAGCAGCGCCAGCATCGTGAACTTGGCGAGCAGCAGCATCACCAGCGCGATCACCCCGAAGCTGCCGAGGTGCGGGTCTTTCAGCACTTCCAGAAAGCGCTCGGGCCTGCTGTGTGCAGCGCCCAGCGCGTCGGCCAGATCGGCCAGTCCGTCCAGATGCAGGCCGCCGGTGACCCAGGTCCAGAGGCCAAGCAGCAGCATCGCAGCGAACATCGGCGGCTGACCGCTGGCGACCAAGGCCAGGGCGACCAGCAGCGCGCCGATGATCAGGCCCACGGCCGGGAACCAGACCGCGCAGCGGGTCAGGTCAGCCGGCTCGAAGTCGGCCACCTGCGGCGTCGGCAGGCGGGTCAGGAACTGGGTGGCGAGGATCAGGCCGCGCATGGCGATTCCCGTAGGTCCGGATTCATCCGGACGGCGCATCGGTCGAGAAAGGATAGCCTCCGGATGAATCCGGACCTACGGGTCGTCATGGTGGCGGCCGCAGCGCCAGCAGCACCGGATCGTCGCCTTCCGGCAGCAGGAACGTGATCGCCGTTGCCGGCGGCACCGCGATCCGCCAGTGATCGTCGATGCGCAGCCAGGCTTGCAGCAGCACGCGGATCACGCCGCCGTGAGTCAGGCACAGCCAGTCGCCGTCCGCGCCACTGGACTGCCAATCGGCCAGCGCGCCAAGCACGCGGCGGCGGAACATCGGTAGCGCTTCGCCATCGGGTGGTGCCAGATTTTCCGGATCGCGCTGGAAAGCCGCGTAACGCTCGCCGTCACTGGCCATGACCTCGGCGGGCGTCATGCCCTGCCAGCCGCCGAAGTGCATCTCGCGCAACGCGTCGATCACCCGGCAATCCGGCTGCACGGCCTGCGCGAAGTTGCGGCAACGCTGCAAGGGCGAGCTGATGACACCGTCCCAGCGCTGGCCGTCGACCGCCCGCTGCATCGCCGCCCAGCCCGCGTCGCTGACCGGCGGATCGAGCTGCCCCCAGAGCACGAACGGCCGCTCGTCGACCGCGCCGTGGCGCAGCAGGGTCAGGCTCAGCATGCGTGCTTCCCGGCCACACCGGCGCTGGCAAACGTCGCCATGCCTTTGTGCAGCGCGCAGGCCAGCCGCAGCAGCGGCACGGCAACAGCGGCACCGCTCGCTTCACCAAGGCGCAGGCCGAGGTCGATCAGCGGCGCGGCATTCATCGCCGCCAGCATCCGCGCATGGCCGGGTTCGGCCGAGCGATGGGCGAAGATCAGCCAGGGCCGTACCGCCGGGTTCAGATGGATCGCCGCCAGTGCCGCGCTGCCGGCGATGAAGCCATCGACCAGCACCGCAATGCCGGCCTGCGCGCAGGCCAGATAGCTGCCGGCGATCGCCGCGATCTCGTAGCCGCCGAGCCTTGCCAGCACGCTTTCCGGGTCGTGCAGATGCGCGGCGTGCAGGGCCAGCGCTTCGGCAATCACTTCGGCCTTGCGCGACACCCCGGCCGCATCGAGTCCAGTACCCGGCCCGACCAATTCGCGCGGCGCGGCACCGAGCAGCGCGCAGGCCAGCGCGGTCGCCACCGTGGTGTTGGCAATGCCCATGTCGCCAGCGATGAACAGGTCGACCTGCCCTGCCCGCGCAACCGACGCCCGTCCGGCGTCCAGCGCTTGCGCCAGTTGTGCAGCGGTCATCGCCGGCCCGCGCGACAGATCGGCCGTGCCAGCCGCGATCCGCGCATCGACCACCCCGGCCGGCACCGCACCGGGGTTGATGCTGCCGACATCGACCACTTCCAGCCGCGCGTCCAGCGCCCGCGCCAGCACGCTGATCGCGGCTCCACCGCCTGCAAAGTTCGCAATCATCTGCTGGGTGACCGTCTGCGGAAATGCCGAGACGCCGCGCGTCGCGACGCCGTGATCGGCCGCGAACACGGTGATCGCGATGCGATCGGCGCTCGGTGTTTCCCGGCCCTGAAGCGCGGCGAGTTGCACGGCCAGCGTTTCCAGCTGACCGAGCGAGCCGGCCGGCTTGGTCAGCTGCGCCTGCCGCGCCAGCGCCTGATGCTCGATCAACGCATCCGGCTCGCGGCAGGCCTGCGTCCACCAGCCGCTCATCGTGCGGCTCCTTTCAACACCATCGGCAGCCCGGCGACGGTGAACACCACGCGCTCGCAGACGGCGGCCAGTGCCTGATGCAGCCAGCCGGCTTCGTCGCAGTAGCGCCGGGTCAGCTCGCCGAGCGGCACCACGCCCAAGCCGGTCTCGTTGCTGACCAGGATGATCTCGCCGGGCAGGGTCGGCAGCGTGGCCAGCAGCGCGTCGCGCTCGGCCGGCAGGCGGCGACCATCGTCATGAAGCAGCAGATTGGTCAGCCACAGAGTCAGGCAGTCGACCAGGATGCAGCGGCCCGGCGCGGCCAGCGCGTGCAGGGTCGAGGCCAGCGCCAGCGGCTCCTCGATCAGCTGCCAGTGCGCGGGCCGCGATGCGCGGTGATGGGCGATGCGATCGGCCATCTCGCCATCGCCGGCCTGCGCGGTTGCGAGATAGGTCACGGCGAGGCCGCTATTGGTCGCCAGTTGCTGGGCGTGGCGGGTCTTGCCGGAGCGCACACCGCCGAGGATCAGGCTGTTCATGAAGCCACACTCGCAGGGTGGATAAGCCCTGCGCATCCACCCGCCATGCTGACCGCCAGTGGCGCGAACAGCCGCTCCAGATCGAGGTTCTGCTCGATCGAATCTGCCAGGCGCTCGATCGCCGCTTCGCGCCTGGCTGCGTGATCGTGAACCGCCGGCTTGGCCAGCCCGGCCCAGCGCAGCAGCGCCGCACAGGCTTGCGGCTGATCGAACAGGCCGTGGACGTAGCTGCCGAGGATCTGGCCGTCGGCGCTGATCGCGCCGTCGCTGCCTTCGCCGAGCGCAGCACTCGGAGACGCCAGCGCCGGGCCGACGCTGACACCGACATGGATCTCGTAGCCGGCCAGCGGTACGCCGCCGTCGAGCAGCAGGGTTCCGGAGACATTGCGCAACTGCTTCTCGGCAGCGAGCCGGGTCTCGAAGTCCAGCCAGCCAAAGCCGGCGCTGTCCCCGGCCCGGCCTTCGAGGCCTAGCGGATCGCTGATGCGCTGACCCAGCATCTGGAAGCCGCCGCAGATGCCGATCAGCTTGCCGCCGTAGCGCAGATGCTTCGCGAGATAGACCTCCCAGCCCTGGGCGCGCAGATGGGCGAGATCGGCGCGCACCGATTTCGAGCCGGGCAGGATCACGAGGTCCGCAGGCGGCGGGGTTTCGTTCGGGCCGACGAAATGCAGGTTGACCTGGGGCAGGCTGCGCAGCGCGTCGAAATCGGTGTGATTGCTGATCCTCGGCAGCACTGGAACAACGATGGTCAAGGCCGCGCCCGGCTGGCTCTGGGCGTTGCCGGCAATCGCGTCCTCGGCATCGAGCGCCAGGCCTTGCAGGTAGGGCAGCACGCCGAACACCGGTTTGCTGGTGCGCGCTTCGAGCCAGCGCAGGCCGGATTCGAGCAGCTTGATGTCGCCCCGGAAGCGATTGATGACGAAGCCGGTGACTCTCGCCTGCTCGCTCGGCGACAGCAGTTCCAGGGTGCCGACCAGATGCGCGAACACGCCGCCGCGGTCGATGTCGGCGATCAGGATCACCGGGCAGTCGACTGCTTCGGCAAATCCCATGTTGGCGATGTCGCCCTCACGCAGATTGATCTCGGCCGGCGAGCCGGCACCTTCGACGATCACCGCTTCGTAGACAGCCGTCAGCCGCGCATGCGAGGCAAGCACCGCTTGATGGGCGACCTTCTTGTAGCCGTGATAGGCCAGTGCTTCCATGTTGCCGACGGCGCGGCCGTGAATGATCACCTGCGCGCCGGTGTCGCTGTTCGGCTTCAACAGCACCGGGTTCATGTCGGTGGTGGGTAGCACGCCGGCAGCCTGCGCCTGCAAGGCCTGAGCACGGCCGATCTCGCCACCATCGGCAGTCACCGCCGAGTTCAGCGCCATGTTCTGCGGCTTGAATGGCGCGACCTTCACGCCACGGCGCAACAGCACGCGGCACAGACCGGCGACCAGCGTGCTCTTGCCGGCATCGGAAGTCGTGCCCTGGACCATCAGGGTGTTGGGGTTCATGGGGTGATCCTGTCGTAGGGCGGGTCACGACCCGCCATGACCTTCGCGCAACCGTCAAAACGGCGGGTCGCGACCCGCCCTACCAAGGCTTCGGCGAGGCGCTGCCATTCGGCTTCGCTGGACGGCAGGCCGAAGCGCAGGCTGGGTGTGGGTTCTGCGTACAGCCGGGTCAGGATGCCGCGTACGGCCAGCGCTTCATGCAGCGCGGCAGCCTGATCGCCGCGATGCCACTGGAACAGCGCGCAGCCGCCATCGGGCGCAAGGCCCGCCTGCGACAGCATCGTGCTCAGCCGTTCGCTCGCTTGGTGCAGACGCTCGCGCTGCCGTAGCTGCCAGCCGCAATCCCGCAAGGCCAGCATCGCGATCTGCCGCGCCGGCCCGGCGATCGTCCATGGCCCGAGCTGTTCGGCGAGCGCCTCGCGTAGTGCGTCTTGCGCCAGCACAAAGCCGACGCGTGCCCCAGCCAGCCCGAAGAACTTGCCGAGCGAGCGCAGCACAATCAGGCCCGGACGATGGCTGTGATCGGCGAGGCTCAAGGCCGGCGTGGCATCGACGAAGGCTTCATCGACGATCAGCCAGCCGCCGCGTGCCGCCAGCCTCGTGTGCCAGTCGAGCAGCCGGCGGCGCGCGTGCACGAGGCCGCTGGGGTTGTCGGGATGCACTAGCAGCAGCACGTCGAGCGTATCGACCGCTGCGTCAATTCCACCGGCATCGAGCGCGATCACGGCGTGCCCTGCACGCTGCCAGCGCGCTGCGTGCTCGGCGTAGGAACCGACCAGCACGCCGACCCGACTCAGGCCGCGCAGCCTCGGCAGCGCCTGGATCGCCGCCTGCGAACCGGCGACCGGCAGCGCGGCTGCGCCGTAGTACGCGGCGGCGGCTTCCGCCAGACCGTCGTCGTCCTCGGGCAATCGCTGCCAGGCGTCGAGGCTGATCGGCGGCGCGCGCTCGGCCAGCCAGCTCCAGGGGCTGATACCGGTCGACAGGTCCAGCCATTGTTCGCGGGCAATGCCCCAGCGCAAGGCTGCGGCGCGCAGGCGGCCACCGTGCTCAAGCATGCAGCGCAAGCTCCAGCAGCGCGATCACCGCCAGCCACAGCAGCACGCTGCGACGGACCAGCCGCAGCGCGCGCTCGATGTCGTCAGCCCCGGCAGCCGTGCCCGCGCCCAGCGCTGGCCGCTGGTGCCATTCGCCTTCGTAGCGTGCCGCCCCACCCAGTTGCAGGCCCAGCGCACCGGCCCCGGCCGACATCACCGGCCCGGCGTTCGGGCTGTCCCACAGCGGGGCCTGGGTGCGCCAGCTATGCAGCGCGATCCGGGTCTGGCCCAGCAGCGCGTAGCTGAGTGCCGTGAGCCTTGCCGCCGGCCAGTTAAGCCCGTCATCGAAGCGCGCCGCAGCCCAGCCGAACTGCATGAAGCGCGCGTTCTTGTAGCCCCACATCGCGTCCAGCGTGTTGGCGAGCCGGAACAGCAGCGCACCCGGGCCGCCGAGGATGGCGAACCAGAACAGCGCGCCGAACACGCCGTCGTTGCCGTTTTCGAGCACCGATTCGGTCGCCGCCGGGGCCGGGTCGATGGCCGCCGAATCGCGGCTGACGATGCGCGCGGTGAGCTGCTGCGCCAGCACCTGATCCCCGGCTTTCAGCGCAGCGGCAATCGGCCGTGCGTGATCGTGCAGGCTGCGATGGCCGAGTGCGAAGTACAGCAGCGCGATGTCGATCGCCGGTGCAGCAGCCGCGAACCGCCAGCGAGCCAGCGCGAAGGCTGCGGTGATCGGCAGCACCAGCAGCGCAACACCGAGCGCGCCGCGCAGCCGCGAATCGACCTTGTACAGCCGCGCTTCGAGCGCACGGGTGATCCGCCCGAAGCCGACCAGCGGATGCCAGCGGCGCGGCTCGCCGAGCAGCCAGTCGATGGCCACCGCTGCCGCCATCAGCAGTGCGGTCATCTGCGGTCCATCGCCTGCGCAGTCGCGGCGATCAGGCGATGCAGTTGCGCGAGGCCATCGGTGAGTGCGGCCGGGCCGGGTTGCAGGATGTCGCAGGACTTCACTTCACCAAGCTGGTCGTGGCGGATCGCTGGAATCACGTCCCAACCCGGCCGGGCGCGAACCCGATCGGGCGCGAACTTCTTGCCGCACCAGGAGCCGATGATCAGATCGGGCGCGCGACGGATCACCTCATTCGGGTCGGCGATGATCCGCGCCTTGCCTGAAGGCTCGCGCGCCAGTTCCGGAAACACGTCGTCGCCGCCGGCGATGCCGATCAGTTCCGACACCCAGCGGATCGCCGAGATCGGCGGCTCGTCCCATTCCTCGAAGTAGACCCGTGGCCGGCACGGCAGCTTCGCCGCTGCCGCCTGCACCGCATCGAGGCCGCGTTGCAGTTCGTCGATCAGCAGCACGGTGCGCGCCTGCGCGCCGACCATCGCGCCGAGCATGCGGATGAATTCGAGGATTTCGCCGACGCTGCGCTGGTTGAACACATGCACCGGGATGCCGGCGCGGATCAGTTCGGCGGCGATGTCGGCTTGCAGGTCCGAGAAGCCGAGCACCAGATCCGGCTTCAGGTCGGCGATGCGCCCGGTCTTGGCGCTGGTGAACGCCGACACCTTGGGCTTTTCCTTGCGCGCCTGTGGCGGCCGCACGGTGAAGCCGGAAATGCCGACGATGCGCTGGTCCTCGCCGAGCAGGTAAAGGGTCTCGGTGGTTTCTTCGGTCAGGCAGACGATGCGTTGCGGGCCGATCGGGATTGGGCTCATCTGGAGCGAACGCCATGACCAATTGATGCGCCAAAAGCCCTTCTCCCCTCGGGAGACTGTTTGGCCCCGGCGGGAAGTGACGTTTTGTCACTTTCCGTTAAGCCGAACAGGGGATGAGGGAGCTTCAGGCGGAGGACGCTCTTGCCGAAGCGTCCCTCACCCCCGGCCCCTCTCCCGGGGGGAGAGGGGAGACCAGCCGCCGCATTCGACCGCGATTGATTCAGGCGGGCCATAAATTCTCGTGCAGCAGTTGATCGAGCGGACGCGGCTCGCGCCAGCGCTCCTGTTGCAGCATCGGCAGCGGGTAGAAGGTCGTGACCGGGCCGAGGCAGAGCACGGCGATCGGGCTGGTGTCGGCCGGCAAGCGCAGCAGCGCGGCCAGTGCGGCCGGCTCGAACATCGACACCCAGCCCAGCCCCAGACCTTCGGCGCGCGCCGCCAGCCACAGGTTCTGGATCCCGCAGGCGACCGAGGCGATCGACATCGCCGCCGGCATGGTGCGGCGGCCGAAGATTTCTGTTTCCGGCCCGGCATCGTGGACGCAAGCGATCAGCAGTTCGGCGCAGTCGAGCACGCCTTCCACTTTCAGCTTCAGGAAGGCGTCCTGCCGCGTGTCCAGCGCCACGGCGGTGCGCTGCACCTCGTCCTGAACCTGGGCATGGATTGCGGCGCGCAAGCCTTGATCTGTGATCCGCAGGAAACGCCAGGGCTGGCTCAGGCCGACGCTGGGCGCGGCATGCGCGGCTTCGAGCAGGCGCTGCAAGGTCTCGGGGGCCACTTCGCCACCGGCGAAGTGGCGCATGTCGCGGCGGGCGTAGATGGCACGATGAACGGCGGCGCGCTCAATGGCGCTGAAATCGGGTGTGAAAGTCACAGGAAAAAGTGGGCGGCCGCCGAGGGATTCGACGGGAAATAGTGATGCAGATAGCTCGCCGTCAGGCGGCCGTCGACATACAGCGCTTCGCCTTCGCGGCCGTTCTGATACACGGCGCGATGGCGCGGCAGCAGCGCCGTATCGAGCTTCGAGTAATGGAAGCTGTGGCCGCGCAGCTCGCCATGACCGGCATCGACCGCCTGCATGCCCAGCGCCCGCAGCCGTGGCTGCATCGCGTTACTGCCGGCGAGCAGACCGGCCATGCGATGGGTCGCGCCCTGCTTGTCGGTGAGCGTTTCAAACAAGGCCATCATGCCGCCGCATTCGGCGAGCAGCGGCTTGGCCTCCGCGTGATGCGCCCGCAGGGCTTCATGCATCGCCGTATTGGCGGCGAAGCGCGCAGCATGCAGTTCCGGGTAGCCGCCAGGCAGATACAGCGCATCGCAGTTCGGCAGCGCCGGATCGGCCAGCGGCGAGAAGAACGCCAGCTCGGCACCGAGCGCTCGCAGCAGCGCGAGATTGGCCGGATACAGGAACGAGAACGCGACATCGCGGCCGATGGCGATGCGCTTGCCCGCCAGCAGCTTCGGCGTGGGAGGCAGTGACTGCGCGGCGAACGCGACCTGCGGAATCGCATCGAACACCACCGCTTCGCCGAGCGCGTTGGCGGCGGCTTCGATCCGCGCATCGATGTCGGCGATCTCCGCCGCCTGCACCAGTCCAAGATGCCGCTCGGGCATCGTGTACTGCTCGTCACGCGGCAAAGCGCCCAGCCAGTGCAGCGGTGGCTTGAGACTGTCTTTCAGCATCACGGCATGACCGGCACTGCCGACCCGATTGCCGATCACGCCATGAAACGGCAGGCCGTCCTGGTAGCCGGCCAGGCCAGCGGCCAGCGCGCCGAAGGTTTGCGCCATCGCCGAGCCGTCGATCACCGCTAGCACCGGTACGCCGAAGCAGCGCGCCAGATCGGCACTCGAAGGCTTGCCGTCGTACAGGCCCATCACGCCTTCGATCAGGATCAGGTCGGCGCTGCTCGCCGCTTCGTGCAGCAGCGCCCGGCACTGCGGCTCGCCGACCATCCACAGATCGAGCTGATGGACCTCCGAGCCGCAGGCACGGGCCAGCAGCATCGGGTCGATGAAGTCCGGGCCGGTCTTGAACACCCGCACGCGCAAGCCTTGCTGGCGAGCACGGCGCGCGAGTGCGGCCGTGACCGTGGTCTTGCCCTGCCCGCTGGCCGGTGCCGAGACCAGCAAGGCTCGACAGGTGGTCACAGGTCCAGCCCTTTCTGGGCTTTCACACCGGCCCGGTAGGCGTGCTTCAAGTCGGCCAGTTCGCTGACCGTGTCGGCCACTTCGCAGAGCTCTGCTGGCGCACCACGGCCGGTGATGACGACATGCTGCATCGGCGGCCGCGCTTCCAGATCGTCGAGCACGGTGGCCAGATCAAGCCAGCCGTACTTGAGCGGATAGGTCAGCTCGTCGAGCACTACCAGCGCGATCGCCGGATCTCGCAGGAAGGCCCGCACCTGCGCCCAGCCGCGCTGCGCGGTCTCGATGTCGCGAGCGAGATTCTGGGTTTCCCAGGTGAAGCCCTCGCCCAAGACCAGCCAGGGCACGCCGTGCTGGCGGAAGAAGGCTTCCTCGCCGGTATCCGAACGGCCCTTGATGAACTGCGCGACCGCCGGCTTGCACCCATGGCCGAGCATCCGCGCGACCATGCCGAACGCCGAGGAGCTTTTGCCCTTGCCGTTGCCGGTCAGCACCAGCAGCACGCCGCGGTCGATGTTGGCGGCGGCGATGCCGGCATCGACCACGGCCTTTTTGCGGACCATGCGCAGGCGATGCCGCTCGGCGCGAGCGGCATCGCCTGCCTGTGCATCGCTCACGAACGCACCGCGCGTTCGGCGGCCGTGCGCTTCGCCATCACCAGCGCCACGTGGGTCGCAGCAGCAATCGCGATGTACAGGCAGGGCATGGCCAGAAAGTGCGGGTAGTACTCGGCAAAGCGATCGAGGTACTCGGCCATGTTCGGCGTGGCGTAACGGCCACCGAGCCAGTAGAAGCTGCCGTTGGAAATCGTGAAGGCGATGCTCACCGTCACGACGGCGCTGGCGCACAGCGCGCCGAAGCCACGGCCGTTCATGCTGGCGCGGCCTTGCAGCCAGTAGCCGCCGAGCCAGAGCACGGCATGGGTCGGCACCAGGAAGGCATAGGCCGGGGTCAGGCAGTAGCTGCTGACGCCGAGGTGCTGGGTGCTGATGTAGTCGATCGCCACCGCTTCCAGCATCAGCGCCGGGAAAGCCCAGCGGCTAAGGCCCTTCAGATAGAAGCCGCCGATGAAGTAGATCGCCCAGGAGGCGTCCGGCACCGGCACGAAGTGGTGGTAGCGAGTGATCGCCATCAGCACGGCGAGGCCGGCAAGAACGCCGTATTGCTGCTTTTTGCTGAGATCCATGAGGCTTTTCTCCTTACTTCAGGGTGGGCGTGTAGCGAACGGTGGCGAACAGGTTGATGCCGGGCTGCTCGTAGGTCGCGACCGTCTGGTACTGCTTGTCGAGCAGGTTGCGAAGGTTCAGCGCCAGCTGCCAGGCCGGCAGCACGTTGTAGGTCGCCCGCAGGTCGACCGTCGCGTAGCCGCCCGTGGTGCTGCTGTTGGCCGGGTTGTTGTAACGCTGGCTGGCGCCGTAGATCGTGGTGCCGAGCGTGGCGCGGGCGATGGCGTAGTCGATGTCGAGCCTTGCGTTGCGGCGCACGCGGCGTTGCAGGTCATTGCCCCGGTTGGCACCTTCCGAACGATTTTCCGGATCGAGCCAGTTGAACGTCGCCTGGCCGCGCAGCGCGCGCCACTGGGCCGCAGCCTGCACTTCCACACCATAGATCTCGGCGACACCGATGTTGATCGGCGCGAAGGTCGGCGGCACGAAGTCGATCAGGTTGGTGACCCGGGTGCGGTAGCCGTTGACCGAGACGCGGGTGGCGACCTCGCCGATGCGCGGCGAGGCGGCGATGTTCAGCTCGCTGCTGCGCGAGGTTTCCGGCTGCAGGTCGGGATCGCCGAAATTCGGGAAGTACAGCTGGTTGAAGGTCGGCGCCTTGAACGCGGTGCCGTGCGAGGCACCGATGCGGATGCCGTTGGCGAAGCGGTAGCCATAAGCCGCACCACCCGTCTCATAGGTGCCGAACTGCTGGTTGTCGTCGCGGCGAAGGCTCAACTGCAACTCGTGACCGCGCCAGCCGCCCTGGTACTGGACGAACAGGCCGGTGTTGTCGCGCGAGCGCACCTCGTAGTCGGTGTCACCGCTGACGTGGTCGTGCTGCTGGTCGACGCCGAGGCTGACATTCAGCAGCTCGCTGAAGGCCAGGTCGTTCTGCCAGGAGTAGGTGTCGCGGGCGGTATTGATCTCGCCGCGATTGGCGGGGATTTCCGGGCGGTGGAAGTTGACCGACAGGTCGCGGCTCTGGCCGGCGGTCAAGCCCACGTTCCAGAACGACAGCGGCTTGAAGCGGGCTTGTCCGCCGAACACTTCCTGGGTGTTGTCGGATTCGTTGGTGAAGCCGCCGTCGTACTCGTTGCGGCTTTTGGCGCGCAGCCAGTTGGCGGAGATTTCAGCACCATTCGCGAAGCGCCAGCCGGTGGCCAGCGAGCCGGCGAGGTTCCAGTAGCCGTCGTCGTCGCCTTCATTGACGCTGGGACGGGCATTGAAGCCTTCGGTGGTCTGCGCCAGCAGGCCGACGCTGTACCAAGCGGAGCCAAGGCTGCCGCGCAGGCCCAGTTCCTGACGCGCGCTGCCCGTGCTGCCGCCGCCGATCGCGAACGACGGCGTCAAGCTTTCGCCAGGCTTGGCGCGCTTGGTGAAGACCTGGATCACGCCGCCGATCGCTTCCGAGCCATAGAGGCTGGAACGCGGGCCGCGGACGATTTCGATGTGGTCGATCAGATCGACCGGAATCTGCTCGAAGCTGGTGGTGCCGAGCGTCGCCGATCCGAGCTTGATGCCGTCGAGCAGCACGATGACGTGGTCGGAATTGGTGCCGCGCAGGGAAATCGTCGTCGCCTTGCCGGAGCCGCCGCTGTTGCTGACGGTGATGCCTGGCAGGCCGATCAGCAGGTCCTGGAAGTCGCGCGGCTGCAGGCGCTCGATGTCGGCGCGGGTGATGACCGTGACCGGGGCCAGCGTGTCGCTGAGCTTTTCTACGGTGCGGGTTGCGGTGACGACCACCGGGTCGAGTGCGACGACCGTGTCTTCTGCAAGCGCCGTCGTTGCTGAAACGAGCCCGAACAGGGCCATGAAACCTTTGCCAATACGCATCCACTGCTTCTCCCGCCGGACGCCCGTCGCGCCGGCTTGTTGGTCGGTGCGATGAATCGCGGGAGGGAATGAGGGAGCGCGGAACGACAACGGCGGACAGCCAGGCCGAAATCATCCGGCCTCGCCCACCGCGAGCCATCGTCTGAAGTCTGTCGACGACGTCGACAAACTCTGGCGTTCAGGCCGGTCTCCGGACTCGCGAGGCGAAAGTCAGCTTTCGATGACCTTCGTGGACCGCGCCTTCCCATGTCTTGCGACACAGTGGCGTTGTGCGGTCCTACAACTCGCTTACCGTTGCGGGGGCAGTTCCGGCTTCGTGCCTTGCGGCGACTCACCGGATTCCCGTTTAACCCCGACCATCACAGACAGCCGGGGCACCAGAACGCAGCAGAGTATCGGCTGAGGGATGGCCCTTGGGCAAGCTGGGGGCGACAAGCCATGTCTCACGCGGAGAACGCGGAGGACGCGGAGAACAGCGAGAAGCGGGAAAAGCTCGCGAGCACAAAAGGCACAAAGGCACAAAGGTAAACGGCAAGGGCACGAAGAAAAGCCAATAAAAACAAATCGATCAATGGCAAGGAAGATTCTTGATTTGCGCCGTTCCTTTGTGTCCTTGCCTTGGCTTTCCTTTGTGCCTTCGTGCTCAGGATTTTCTTGTGCTTCTCCGCTGTTCTCCGCGTCCTCCACGTTCTCCGCGTGAGCCCCGCTTTTTCGCACGGCATACTGCCGCCCATCGCGGCAACCACCGCACCCATTGCATAGGACTGACACGTGGCCGGTTCCAGCCTGTTCCTGTTGATCGACGACATCGCGACCCTGCTCGACGATGTCTCGCTGATGACCAAGGTCGCGGCACAAAAGACTGCCGGCGTGCTCGGTGACGATCTGGCGCTGAACGCGCAGCAGGTCAGCGGTGTCGCCGCCGATCGCGAATTGCCGGTGGTCTGGGCAGTGGCCAAGGGCTCGTTCGTCAACAAGCTGATCCTGGTGCCGTCGGCGCTGGCAATCAGCGCCGTCGCCCCGGTGCTGATCAAGCCGCTCTTGATGCTCGGCGGCCTGTATCTGTGCTTCGAGGGTGTGGAGAAGCTGGCCCACAAGTGGCTGCATCCAGCCGAGGAAGACGCCGCCCATCGCGAAGAGCTGGTCAAGGCGCTGGCCGATCCGAAGATCGACGTCGTCGCCTATGAAAAGGACAAGATCAAGGGCGCGATCCGCACCGATTTCGTGCTGTCGGCGGAGATCATCGTCATCAGCCTCGGCACCGTGGCCGCTGCGACGCTGACCGAGCAACTGGCGGTGCTGGCTGGCATCTCGATCATCATGACCGTCGGCGTCTATGGTCTGGTGGCGGGCATCGTCAAGCTCGATGATGCCGGGCTGTACCTGAGCGCGCGGGGCGGCAGCGCCCAGCGGGCTTTCGGTCGCGGCCTGGTGGTGGCAGCGCCGATGCTGATGAAGACCTTGTCGGTGGTCGGCACGGCGGCGATGTTCCTGGTTGGCGGCGGCATCCTCGTCCACGGCATTCCGGGTGGCGAAGAAGCCGTGCATCACCTGTTCGAGGGGCTGGGCGGCGTCCTGAGTTCGATCGCCGGCATGGCCACCAATGGCGTGGTCGGAGTCGTGGCCGGGGCGGTCGTGCTGGCGGCGGTGATGCTCGGCGGCAAGCTGTTCGGAGCCAAGGCCAAGGCCGCGCATTGACGCCAAGGCACCCGGCTGATTCCTTTATGATTTCGGCCGTTCCGCGCGTGTTCGCGCTCACCTTGCGATAGGCCCCATGTCCAGCGATATCGAGATTGCCCGCGCCGCCACGCTTGCGCCGATCATCCCCCTGATCCACCACCGCCTCGGCATTCCGGCGGAGGCGATGGAACCGTACGGGCACTACAAGGCCAAGCTGTCGCTCGACTACATCGCCGGGCTGAAAGCGCGCCCGGACGGCCATCTAGTGCTGGTCACCGCGATCACCCCGACGCCGCCCGGCGAAGGCAAGACCACGACCACCGTCGGCCTGGGCGATGCCCTGAACCTGATCGGCAAGCGCGCCATCACCTGCGTGCGCGAGCCCTCGCTCGGCCCCTGCTTCGGCATGAAGGGCGGCGCCACCGGCGGCGGCATGAGCCAAGTGCTGCCGATGGAGGACATCAACCTTCACTTCACCGGCGATTTCCACGCCATCGCACTCGCCAACAACCTGCTGGCAGCGATGCTGGACAACCACATCCACCACGGCAACGCCCTTGGCATCGACGTGCGGCGCATCACCTGGAAGCGCGTCGTCGACATGAACGACCGCGCCTTGCGCGACATTGTGGTGTCGCTCGGTGGGCCAGCCAACGGCTACCCGCGCGAGGACGGCTTCAACATCGTGGTCGCCTCGGAAGTGATGGCGATCTTGTGTCTGGCGACCTCGCTGGCCGATCTGAAGGCGCGGCTGGGCCGCATCGTCGTCGCCTTGACCCGGGAAGGTGCGCCGGTCACCGCGAAGGATCTGAAGTGCGATCGCGCGATGGCCGCACTCTTGAAGGACGCGATCAAGCCGAATCTGGTCCAGACCCTGGCCGGCAATCCGGCGATCATCCACGGCGGCCCGTTCGCCAACATCGCCCACGGCTGCAATTCGGTGATCGCGACGCAAACCGCGTTGAAACTCGGCGAGTTTGTCGTCACCGAAGCCGGCTTCGGGGCTGATCTCGGGGCCGAGAAGTTCATCGACATCAAGTGCCGTCAGGCCGGGCTCAAACCAGCCTGCGCAGTGATCGTCGCCACGGTACGCGCGATCAAGTTCCACGGCGGTGTCGCGATGCCGGACATGGGACGCGAAAACGTCGAGGCTGTGCGCGCCGGGCTTGCCAACCTGCGGAAGCACGTCGAGAACGTCCGCGAGGTCTACGGCCTGCCTTGTGTCGTGTCGATCAACCATTTCACCGCCGATACCGCTGCCGAGCTGGCAGTGATCGTCGAGGCTTGCGCGGCGATGGGCGTGGCCTGTGTCGAAGCCCGCCACTGGGCCGAGGGTGCAGCGGGTGCCGAAGCACTTGCGCGGGTGGTGGTCGGGCTTTGCGAAGGCAATGCCGCACCGGGTGCCACGCCGGTCTATGCCGATGAAACACCACTGCTGGCCAAGATCGAAGCGGTGGCGACGCGGGTTTACGGCGCGTCCGGCGTCAGCGCCGAGTCGAAGGTGAAAAAGCAGCTCAAGGAATGGGCGGATGCCGGCTACGGCCACTTCCCGGTCTGCATCGCCAAGACCCAGTACTCGTTCTCGACCGACCCGAGCCTCAAGGGCGCGCCCAACGGCCATGTGCTGCCGGTGCGGGAGGTGCGGCTGTCGGCCGGTGCCGGCTTCATCGTCGCCATCTGCGGCGAAATCATGACCATGCCGGGGCTGCCGGTGCGGCCGGCGGCAGAAGTGATCGACGTTGATGATGCGGGGAACATCACCGGGCTGTTCTGAAAGGGCCGCTTTTGTAGGTCGGGTTTCAACCCGACTGCGCTCTGGCCCGCAGGCGGCGGCACCGTCGGGTTTAAACCCGACCTACAAAGGCATCGTCACCAGATCAGATCGTCCGGCACCTTGTAATCCTTGTACGGATCGTTCTCGTCAACCTTGTCGGCTTCGCGATTGATCGTCGCCACCGCGCGCGGATCGCGCTCGCGGATCTTGTCGGCCACCGCACCCGGCACCAACGAATAGCGGCCTTCAGAGCGCGCGATGCCGATGCGGCCGTCGATGATCTGAGCGCGCAACTCCGGCGTCACCGGGATGCGGCGAATGTTGTTCTTGTGGTCGACGAAGTTGTACAGCATGTCGCTGACCACCGGCGGCAGCTTGTTGGCTTCGACCAGCTGCTTGATCTCGGCGTAGCGCGCCTTGAGCGCCTGCTTTTCCTTGGCCTTTTCCATCAGCTCGCGATCCTTCGCGGCCTTGGCCTGGCGAGCGGCTTCCGCAGCCTTCAGCGCTTCGGCATTCGGCGCTTGTGCTACGACCGGCTTGCCATGATTGTGCTGACCACGCGGCTTGTCCTTGCCGGTGGCGGCTTGCGCCTTCTCGGCCTGCTTCTTGGAAATCAGACCCGCCTGCAGCAGCTGGTCGCGCAGCGAAAGACTCATGTTCTTGACTCGTGGGGCGTGGGAGCGGCGGCAAAAGCTTATCTCACGCGGAGAACGCGGAGGACGCAGAGAAAAGCCAGAAGCGAGAAAAGCCAAAAGCTCCGGTGCACAAAGGCACAAAGGTGAAAAGCAAGGACACGAAGAAAAGCCCATCAAAACGCTTTTCCTTTGTGTCCTTGCCTTGGCTGTCCTTTGTGCCTTTGTGCTCCGGATTCTTCTTGTCGCTTTTCTCTGCGTTCTCAGCGTTCTCCGCGTGAGCAATCGCTTTTCGGGCGCGCCGCTCAGACCAGTCGGTAATCGCGCTCGCGGAAGTCCGCCATCTGGCGCGCGAACTGGGTCGCGAAGCCCGGATACATTGTCGAGTTGAAGCCGTCGGCCGACAGGTACCAGCTCTTGCAGCCGGAGTTCCAGTTGGTCTTCGCCAGCCGCTTCTGGATGCCTTCGTTGTAGGTCTTCTGGGCGTCGGCGCGGATGTCGATGTACTTGAGCTTGTCCCTGGCGACCTTGCCGATCGAACGGACGATGTAGTCGATCTGCGATTCCATGTAGACCAGTGCCGAGTTGTGGCCGGGGCCGGAGTTCGGGCCGAACGTGAAGTACAGGTTCGGATAGCCGGACACCTGCACGCTCTTGTAGGCCTGCGCACCGCCCGACCATTCGGCGTTCAGGTCGCGACCGCCCAAGCCGTGCACCGGGAACGGCGTGCCGTTCTTCGACACCTCGAAGCCGGTCGCGAAGACGATGCAGTCGACCTGATGCTCCAGGCCTTCGACACTGCGGATACCCTTCTCCGAGATGTTGGCGATCGGCCAGGAGATCAGTTCGCAGTTCGGTTTCTGAAGTGCGGGGTAGTAGTCGTTGGTCATCAGCACGCGCTTGCAGCCGATCTTGAAATCCGGCGTCAGCTGGCGGCGCAGCCAGGCGTCCTTGACCTGCGCGTTGCGGAAACGGGTGCCGAGGATTTCCAGCGCCCGGGTCATCGGCGTGTTCCAGATCATGCCGAGGGCCATCGACTCGTGGATCCAGTACATCGCTTCGCGGACCGCGGTCTGCGATACCGGCAGCTTCGCGAACAACGCCTTGGTCCACGCAGGCGAGGCGAAATCGAGGCGCGGCAGCACCCAGCCCGGCGTGCGCTGGAACACCTTGACCTTGTCGGCGACTTTCACGAGTTCCGGGATGATCTGCACCGCACTGGCGCCGGTGCCGATCACGGCGACTCGCTTGCCGCTGAAATCGTAAGAATGATCCCAGCGGGCGCTGTGTATCTTCTTGCCCGCGAAGCTTTCGATACCGCGCATGTTCGGGAAGCCGGCGTTCGACAGCGGCCCCTGCGCCATCACCACCGAACGCGCCTTGATCGGCTCGCGGCCGGTCAGGGTCACGGTCCACACGCCTTCGCCGCCATCGAAGCGCAGGGCTTCGACGTTGTGCTCGAACTTGATCAGCGGCAGCAGAGCGTTGTCGCGTGCAAGCCCCCGGATGTATTCGAGAATTTCCCGGCTGCCCGAGTAGCCGCGGGTCCACGCCGGGTTCTGGGCGAACGAGAACGAATACAGGTTCGACGGAATATCGCAGGCAGCACCGGGATACTGGTTATCGCGCCAGGTGCCACCGACCTCGGTGCCGCGCTCGACGATGGCGATGTCGGTGATGCCCGCCTTGCGAAGCTGAATCGCGCTGCCCAGTCCCGCGAATCCGGCACCGACGATCAGCACTTCGACCACTTTCACGGCGGCGGGATCGGCAGCCTTGCGCGAACGGCGGCCGGCGGTGGGGGCTTTGTCGAGGTACTGGGTCATGGGTATTTGCTCTTACATGGTCTGGCGTGGAGCGGAAAAGCTGAATCAAAAGTTCAGCGCAAAGGCGCAAAGAACAGCAAAAGAAAGGACGCAAAGGAAAAGCTGAGGCAAAGAGAAGCTGCTTTTTCTGATCGCCTTTCTATGCGTCCTTTCTTTTCCCTTTGCGCCTTTGCGTTTAACGGTTGACGTTGCTTTTGCGAGGCGCGAACCGAATTCAGGCTGCCGTCTTCCAGGTCAAACCCTTGACCCAGGTCGGCGTCGTCTTCAGCCAGCTGCGCGGGTAGTAATCGGTCAGTCGCACCAGCGCATCGACCGGCAGGTGGTACAGCGACTTGCGGTTGACGACCATTGCCGACTGGTGGCTGATGATCTGGAACCAGGGATTGCGACGGCCCTGCTCGGTGCGGCCGCCGATGCGCTTGTACTTGTTCATCGCTTCGTACAGCCGCTCTTCCTTGAGGCCCAGCTTCACCAGGTTGTCGCGCATCCGATTCAGCAACGGCAGGTACGCGGCGATTCCGATGATCAGCTTCGGATTCAGCAGGTTGCCGGCGGCCTTGACCAGCAGTTGATGCAGCTTGCCGTGGCCCATCACTTCGAGCACATGGAAGCCCACACCCAAGTGGCGCGCCTCGTCCTCGTTGATCTTCTCGAACGCGGCGTGGCAGACCGGATCCTGCACGGTGTCGAGCAGGAACTTGCACAGCGCGCCGTCGAGCGCGATTTCGAGGCTCGGGATCACCGAGCCGAGCACTTCCAGCGGCATCTCGTCGCTGTAGGTGTCGAGCCAGTCGATGACCAGCCGCAGGTTGATGTTCGGCTCCGGCAGGATCGGGTTGTCGTCATCGCCTTCGAGCATGCCCCAGCGCTTCATCAGCGCCATCTCGACATTGGCGTGGCGCTGCTCCTCGGCATGAAAGTAGCGGTAGATCTCGGCCAAGGTGTCGTCCGGCGCCTTCTTGGCCATCGCCGCGAAGGCGCGCGCGCCGACGTGCTCGATCCACATCAGGTCGGCCATGAAGATTTTGAGCTTGGGATACAGCTCCGGATCTTCGGTGACCAGTTCGCGGCCGGGGGCATCCCAGTCGATGTCGGCGAGCGCCCACTGGCTGTTCTTGATCTTGGCCAGCATCTTTTCGGTGTCGAGCTGCATGGTGTGCGCCTCTTTCTGATGAGTGTTCGGGTTCAGGCAGGAATCAGGCTTTGGCCGTCATGAAGCGATTCAGCACGCCGGCACCACGGGCATAGAGCCCCGGTGCCAGGCGCTTCATGCGCCAGATGGCGCGCGCTTCGAGCTGCGGCAGCACGTAGAGCTGGTTGCGGTCGAGCGCGTCGAGGGTCTGCTTCGCCACACCATCGGCTTCGACGCCGGTCCAGCGCATGACCTTCTCGGCGAAGCCGGAGGTGCCGGCGTCGATTCGGCCATCCTTCACAATGTTGGTCTTGACGAAGGTCGGACACAGGGCGGTGATGTGCACGCCGCTGCCCTGCAGCTCGGCCGCCATCGTCTCGCTGAGCGCGAGCACTGCGGCCTTGCTGACGTTGTACGGCCCCATCATCGGTGCCGCCGCAAAGCTGGCGGTGGAGCCGACATTGATGATCCCGCCCCGCCCGGCCGCACGCAGCTTCGGCGCGAATACATGGCAGCCGTGGATCACGCCCCAGAGATTGACGCCCAGCACCCAGTTCCAGTCTTCCATCGAAGTGACGCCGACTGGCTTGCCGCCAGCACCAACGCCAGCGTTGTTGATGACTACCGTCGTCGGCCCCTTGAACCAGGCCTCGGCCTTGGCGGCCAGCGCTTCGACTTCCTCGATCTTGGTGACATCGCAGCGAAGTGCGGTGCCGGTGGAACCCAGCTCCTCGATCAACTTCACCGTCTCTTTGGCTGCCGCGAGATTGATGTCCGCGCAAACCACGCGGCTGCCGCGACGGGCCAGTTCCAGCGCAAACGCGCGGCCAATGCCGCTGCCGGCACCGGTAACGACGGCGGCGGCATCGCGAGTGATCTTCTTTCTGGCCATGAGGAGCTTCCGGTGAGGTGCGACGAACGCAGAAGCCCTGCGGACTGTGGAGGCAGCCCGTTCAGTGCTTGAGGTCTGGAAAGGCGAGGCGCATCGCGATGCGCCTCGCCGAAGGGCTTAAGCCGCTTTCGCGTAGGCCGCGCGCGGCGTGCGGAAGGCTTCGGTGAAGCTGTCGACTTCGGCCAGGAAGTGGCTGTTGTCGTCGTCCCAGGGGTGGAAGCCCGGGCGGAAGTAGTCGAACCAGGGGCGCGCCATCTTGCGCAGGAAGCCGACTTCGCCGAAGGCCATGCGGTAGAACGACTTCCAGCCCTTGAGATCGGTCAGCTTGCCTTCCTGACGGACGAAGTTCAGGAAATGCGGAATCACCATGCCCCAGAAAATCGCCGTTGCGGCGAGCAGGCCGAAAGCGCGGTTTGCGTAGGCCGCAGCATCGCGACCCTGGGTCGCTTCCCAGACGTCGTAGGCCACACCCTTGTGCTCGGTTTCTTCCAGCGCATGCCAGCGCCACAGCGCGGCGTAGCCCTTCTCGGCCTTCTCGCTGACTCTCGGCTCCTGCAACAGGCCATCGGCCATGATCGCGGTCAGATGCTCCAGCGCGATCGTCGTCGACAGGCGCATCGACGAAGGCGTGCTGCTGGCGAACCAGTCGAGCAGCGCCTTGACGCGCTTTTCGAACACGGCGGCGGACGGCAGGCGCTCGATGATCCGGGCGTTGTACTCGTCGTGCTCGCGGCCGTGCATCGCTTCCTGGCCGATGAAGGCGGTCGCGGCCTTCTTGAGGTCCGGATCGGTGATCTGGTCGCGGTAATGACGGACGGCGTCGATGAAAAAGCGCTCGCCGACCGGAATCACCAGCGACATGGTGTTCATCAGATGGGTGAAATGCACACTGCCGTCGCCGACCCAGTCATGCGCGCGATCGGCGGGCAGCGGAAACTGCGCGTCGCGGCGGACCGGCATCACGGATTGCGACTTGGCGTTGCGGGCGGGCTTCGTGGACGTCTTCGTGCTCATCTTCAAGCTCCTCTTGCGGGGTCCGGGAAGGCGGGCCTTCATCGGGTATACAATCGTCTACCGAAACAGTAGACGACTGTAGACAATGCCGTCAACGCTGTCTGTGACATTATTTGATGGCAACGACGTAAATCACTGAAATGGCGAAAAATTCAGACGATCGAGGGGGCAAGGACAAGCCGGTCGAGCGGACGACGAGCGGTCGTCAGAAGCTGATGGAAGCGGCTCTGGAGCTGGCCGCGACCACCCGCAGCCTCGCTTCACTCGGTTTGCGCGAGGTCGCCCGCCATGCCGGCCTGAACCCCAATACCTTCTATCGCCACTTCAAGGATTTCGACGATCTGGGTGTGGCGATGCTCGATGAACTGGGCACCGAACTCCGGGCCGGCCTGCGCGAAGCGCGGATGCGACCGGCCAAGAAGGGCTTCAGGCTGTCGGACTTCTCGAACCCCGCCGAAGGCCTGGCGCAGGCGCAGGCACTGGCGCGCGAATCGGTCGGCCTGGTGCTGGACTTCGTGATGGATCACCGCGAGGCCTACACCGTTGGCATCCGCGAACTGCACGGCACCAGCCCGGTGATGCGCAAAGCGATGCAGGCGCTGCTCGACGGCGTTGCTGTCGACATGACCGAAGACCTGCTCGGCGTGCTGATGCTGCCGGCGGTATCGCACGAGGAACTGCTGGCGGTAGCACGGGTGATCGTGCGCCAGATGGTGTTCTTCTCGATGGACTATCTGGAACAGCCGTCGCGCCACGCTGAAATCAAGCGCGAAGCCGAGCGCTTCATCCTGCTGCTGTTCTGGGGTGCGATTGCCGCGAGAGCGCCGGAGTTGCTGGCGGCGGCGAAACTGAAGTTTCCGGCGATCTGAGCCGTGGCGAATTGGTGGTCGTCTGTCACTCGAACTGCGCGCTGAAACGCAGTAAATACGGCCCTTTCTGCAATCGCTATTTTTGCGATACCCCCAAAAATACCCCCACGCTGCCAAAGCTGTACTTCCGTTACTTAGTTACAAGTCGTCGTAACCGACCGTCCTCCGTCGAAACTTTGAGAATTACAGACCTTTGGAGACGGAAGCGGTGTCGGATTTGGCACCACGTACGGCACCAGTGCAGACGGCTGACGAGGCTGTGACGCGATCCACGCCTGCAAAGCAGCGGCTCGCTGAGCAGCTGTAGCCTGACTATTTTGCGCAGCCGTTTGGTAAAGCTGGACGCGGCAATTTACGTAAGTCTCTGATCCAGGTTGCGCACCGAACGATTGACACAGCCGGTCGTCTTCCTGTTCCTGAGACTGCCTAACTAACTGCAAATTGGCTTGCCCACGCTGCCGAATGTTGTAACCCGCAGTTCCGGGCAGGCAGTCATCCCAAGCGACCAATCCTGTTGCACAGTCAAGCGGATGATTGGCACAACCGCCGATGACAAGGATCGCAGCTAAAACAGCCTTCTTCACGGTCATCTCCTAATCGTGCAGGCACTCGCTTAATCCTTGAACATCCTAAAAGCTTCATTCTTGAGATGCCACCTTGGCTTGCGATAAAGTTTTGCATCGCTGACGGACTGTCGAGTGCAGCAGCGCCCGCAGTGCAACTAACGCCTCGACTGTTTCGCGTGATCTCGCCCCATGCTTTTGGGCGTTCTGCGCAGCCCTCGCCTTGCCCGCCGCCGACCTAGGCCCGGTGGCCTGCGTCCAAGGTTGCCATCGCCGGATCGCGTCCGCCTGCCGCTGTCGCCGCTCCGCTGTCCATCCTTTGACTTTGTTCATCGGTGACCGCCTTTAGTTCGTTCGCCGGATCGGCAGAATCTTCCGCGCGCACGCGCGCATTTGGAGCGAGGCTAGCCGCCCCTGCCGCCTTGCCGTTGTTCACCTGCTGATTCGCCGCAATGTTCTGCTGACGGATGAAAGCGGTCGGTTGCGGGTTTTTGATATCGGCCAATGTTTCCAGGGTCGCCCGGCACTGTGCCTGCGCCTTGAGCGCCAGCCGCAGATAGGTATCGGTTGCCCCCAGATACTCGCCAGCGTTCATTGCCGCGCGCCGCGCCATGCTGGTGAAGATCCCTTGCAGCGCCTGCGCCTGATTGAACAGCATCATTTCCACGGCAGTCAGGTTGCCGCTGTGCAGGGTGTCGCCTTTGTCCTTGATCGCCTCGTACAGATCGGCAATATCCAGCTCGCCGATCAGGTGCTTTGAATAGCCTTCCACGACGATGGCGGATTGCAGCGCCGATGACAGCAGGGTGTCCGCCTTTTGCCGCTGAGGCGACTTGCCCGGATCGTTGGTCGTGCGAATGACCGTTTTCGGTTTTGCCGCTGCCGACTTGCCCATAAACCCTCGAAAGCGGGAAGCGAACAGCGGTTCGCTGCGCTCCCCATGGTAGATATCTAGAAGGGTGTACACGTCACGACTACCAAAGTGCCGCGTCCCCGCTGTTTTAGGTACGCCTCGCGACTACTAAGCCGCCTTTTCAGCCTGATTTCCGTTCGGTAGATACACCACACGACTACTGTGATACGTCTCGCGACTGGCCAATCTGTTTTCACGCTTCCATCGGTTGGTTGGTACTGGCCACGCCTTGGCGTCGTGCTTGCCATCGCATTCATCAATGCCGCGCCACGTCAAAGCGTACAAGCTGCATTGATGCAAGCCACCCTGCCTAGTCTGTTCGATAAAGCCGTTTGCCTTAAGCCCGCGTAGCGCCTTGCTGAGTGTCCCCGGACTGCGCCAGCCCCGGGGCTTCATCAAGGTCCAGGCCGCGCAGAGATTGCCGTTGTTCCTGCCGTTGTACTGCGCGCCAAGATCGATCAAAAGTTTGATCTCGAAAGGCGTCAGCGCCGCCCATTCGCTGGAATGCAGCATATGGCTTGGCAGGCTCAGGAACGGCGGTGACTCCTTGCGGCCCTTTTGACGGGTCAGGCTCTTAAGTTTCGCCATGGAAAGTGCCTTGTGCCAGCGCAGCACAGCCAGCGCGATGCAGCGATTCCCATAGCCACACTAGTCCGCCAAAGCGGTCGGCGCTGGTCATGGTTGGAATGTCCAGCAGCACCTTTGGGCAGTGCTGCTCCGCAAGCCCGCACAGTCGCCGCCACTGCGAGCCGCTCAAGCAGCAACCTTGCACTGCCGTGCGGCGATCCAAGCCGCAATTTCTGACTCGCGCCAAGCAACACTTCTCGGGCCAATCGCTACCCGGCTTGGAAACTTTCCGTCACGCTCCAACTGATAGATGGAACTTCGCGAAATGGCAGTCAGGTTGATTACTTGACGCAACCGTAGAAGCCTTGGGTTGTCACTAACCACGTTCGCACTCCTTGATCGCTTAGCGATCGTTGTTGAACATGGTTCGAGATTCTATACAGCTTTTTCCGGCGCTCTTTGAGGCGCTTTTGACAATCAACGTCGAAACAGCAATAGAAACAGTTTGATTGTTCGGGACAACGAACTACCGTCAGGCCAAGTTGGACTTAATCGGATTACTTTGGACGTTGTTCTGCGGTCAACACCGTCACGCTACGCGCCCAAAATTGCCTGCAATCACCTTCCGATCTTCGCGCAGCACGTCCAAATAGTCGGCCCACGCTTGCATCATCTTCCGACGCTCAACAAGGAACTGCGCGCGGTCATAGGCTCCTCGCAGCGGCCCGCTGGCCTTGTGGGCCAATTGCCGTTCGATGGCATCGGTACGCCAGCCGGTTTCTGCAAGCAGCGTGCGCGCAGTCGCCCGGAAGCCGTGGCCGGTGACGGTGCCGACGGGGAAGCCAAGCCGCCGTAGTGCCGCGTTGACGGTGTTCTCGGACATCGGCCGCGCCTTGCTTCGCGCGCCGGGGAACACATAACGGCCGGTGCCAGTCAGCGCCTGCAATTCGCGCAGCGCGTCGACCGCCTGCGACGCAAGCGGGACCAGATGATGGTTGCCCATCTTGCTGGCGATGTAGCGCCATTCCGCAGCGTCCAGGTCGAAGTCCTTCCACTCGGCTGTCCGCAGCTCGCCGGGGCGCACGAATAGCAGCGGGGCAAGCCGCAGCGCCGTACGGGTCACCTGATCGCCCTGATAGCCGTCCATGGCCCGCAGCAGCTCCCCCAGGGGCTTCGGATCGAGGATTGCGGGGAAGTGCTCGGTCTCCGCCGCCTTCAGGCTGCCGCGCAGCGCGGTGGTCGGGTCTACGGTGGCGCGGTCGTCCTGCATCGCGAACCGGAATACCTGCCCGATCTCGCCGCGCGCCCGATGCGCCGTTTCGATGGCGCTGCGATCCTGTATGCGCCGCAGCACAGCCAGCAGTTCGGCGCGCGTAATCAGGCTGATCGGCCGCTGCCCGATGTAGGGGAACACGTCGGCTTCCATCCGGGCCACGATCTTGGTCAGGTAGCTCGGCACGATTTCCTTTTGCGCCAGCCATTCGCGCGCTACTGCCTCGAAGCTGTTTTCTTCCAAAGCCCGCCGCTCCGCCCTGCCCTGCGCCCTTGCCGCCGACGGGTCGACGCCTTCCGCCAGCAAGCTGCGGGCTTCCCGGTGCCGCTTCGTGGCGTTCGCAAGCGTCACATCGGGGTATCCGCCTAGCGCCAGCAGCTTTTCCTTGCCGTCGAAACGGTACTTGTACCGCCACAGCTTCGCGCCGTTCGGCTGAACCAGCAGGTAAAGCCCGCCCCCGACAGTCAGTTTCTGAGCCTTGTCGCCCGGCTTCGCATTGCGAGCCGTTGTGTCCGTGAATGCCATGCCGATACCCCCATACCCCTGCTGATACCCCCAGAGATACCCCCACAGAGAACCGGCTGTCAAAGGATACCCCCGGACGTAGATGGACATCGCGGGCATAAAAAAAGCCGCAAACCCTTGTTCGGTAGCGGCTTTTTGGTATTTCCTTGGACCTACTTGGACATCGTTTTTCCCCGAATTGGTGGGTCGTCTGGGACTCGAACCCAGGACCAACGGATTAAAAGTCCGATGCTCTACCGACTGAGCTAACGACCCCAATTCGCGGGACGCGGATTATAGCGGCAACGGGCGTGCCATCGGTGGCTTGTTCAAACGGCCACGTAACGTGTGGGATCGGCGATGCCAGCGGCTTCGAAACCTTCGCGGCGCAAACGGCAGGAATCGCAGCGGCCACAGGCGCGGCCTTGCGCGTCAGCCTGATAGCAGGACACGGTTTCGGCGAAGTCGACACCGAGCGCGGTACCACAACGAATGATCTCGGCCTTGCTCAGTGCGATCAGCGGCGTTTCGATCTTCAGTGCCGTGCCTTCAACGCCGGACCGGGTCGCCAGTTGTGCGACGCGCTCGAACGCGGCGATGAACTCCGGCCGACAGTCCGGATAGCCGCTGTAGTCGACAGCGTTGACGCCGATGTACAGCGCTTCCGCACTCTGCACTTCCGCCAGTCCCATCGCCAGCGACAGGAACAGCGTGTTGCGCGCCGGGACGTAAGTGACGGGGATACCGGGGGTTTCGCCCTCCGGCACGGCGATCGAGCGGTCGGTGAGTGCGGAGCCGCCGATCAGATCGAGATTGACCTGGATCAGCCGGTGCGAGGCCGCACCGAGGCGCTTCGCAACCTTCACCGAGGCATCCAGCTCGGCGCTGTGGCGCTGGCCGTAAGCAACGCTCAGCGCATGGCAGACGTAGCCTTCCGCGCGGGCGATCGCGAGCGCGGTCGCGGAGTCCAGACCACCGCTGAGCAGGACGACGGCGGAACGGTGTTTGAGCATTTGCAACTCCGGTTTTGATGTTCCCTGCCATCCCTGGCGCGATAGCGCCCTCCTCGATCAGCCCCGGCCCGGCCATCCGTGGCCGGGCGCGCCAGCAATCGCGGAGCAGTGCTCCGCAAGCGATTGCTAGCGCCCAGCCTCCCCGCCCCAAAGAATCTTGTGCAACTGCATCTGGAAGCGGACGTTCAGGCGGTCGGCGACGATCCAGTCGGCCAGTTCGCGAGCGGGCAACTGGGTTGCGCTCGGCGAGAACAGCACGGTGTGGCAATCGGTCAGGCCATGCTCGGCGACGATGCCCTTCGCCCAGTCGTAATCGGCGCGATCACAGATCACGAACTTGATCTGATCGTGCGGCTGCAACAGCGTCAGGTTTGCCCAGCGGTTGCGCGCTTCCTCTTTCGAGGCCGGGGTCTTGATGTCGAGAATCTTGACCACGCGCGGGTCGACCGCCGACACGTCGATCGCGCCGCTGGTTTCCAGCGACACCGTGTAGCCGGCATCGCAGAGGGCCGCCAGCAGCGGAATGCAGGCTTTCTGGGCCAGCGGCTCGCCGCCGGTGACGCAGACGTGGCGCACGCCGAAGTCGGCGACCATCCCCAGCACGCTGGACTGCTCGTGCCATTGACCGCCGTGGAAGGCGTATTCGGTGTCGCAGTAGCCGCAGCGCAGCGGACAGCCGGTTAGGCGGACAAACACGGTGGGGCAGCCGACAAAGGTCGACTCGCCTTGCAGCGACAGGAAAACTTCAGTGAGCTTGAGCCGCGTCGCAGTCGCCGCCGGTGTCCGAGGCGCGACGCGCTCGGTAACCGTTGCGAGCGAAATCATGAGCAATCAGCGTAGCTGAGCGACTCGGGTGCGGGCCTGGATGGCCGCGCTGGAATTCGGGAATTCCTTGATGACGCGGTTGTAAGCCGCTTTCGCCGCGTCATTCTTCTTCTGTTCCTGCTGGATGATCCCGGTTTTCAGGAGCGCATCCGGCACTTTCGGACTGCTGCCGAATTTTTCGAGCAGCGAGCGGTAGCTCGACAACGCGTTCGGGAAGTCCTTCTTGATGTAGTACGACTCGCCGGTCCAATACCAGGCGTTGTCGGAGTAATTGCCCTGCGGATACTTGGCCAGCATGGTCTTGAAGCCGCCGATTGCGTCGTCGTACTTCCCACCTTTCAACTGGTCGAAGCTCTTCAGGTACAGCGCTTCTTCATCGGCTGCCGAACTGAGCGCCGGTACTGCATTCGGCACCGTACCAACCGGAGCGCCGAGGCCCACATCACCATCAACCGGCAGGCTACCCGGCGGCGGTGCCAGCGCTTCTGCTTCGAGCCCCTTGATGCGGGCATCGAACGACGTGATCGCTTCCTGCTGGCGGCGCTGCGACTGATCGAAGTCGTAGCGCAGTTGCTCGATCAAACCGCGCAACTGGCCGATTTCCTGACTGGTTTTCTGTTCGCGACCGGCATCGGTCGCGTTCAGACGGCGTGACACTTCCGCCAGCTTGGTCTCGACCGCTTGCAGACGCCGCTCTTCCGGGCTGAGCGCCTGCTCGCTGTTGATCGGACCGCCGTAGTTTTGCCCTGCACAGCCTGCCAGCCACAGGGCCGCGCACATCGGCGCGACCTTGCGAAGGATGGACATGGACCCGCGCTGCACCACTACGGCGGCCGTCATCGTCTTACTGACCGACGATTTCGACGCGACGGTTCTGCGACCACGAGGCTTCGTCGTGGCCGAGGGCAACCGGCTTTTCTTCGCCGTTCGAGGTCAGTTCGACCTGCGAAGCAGCGACGCCGGCCGACTGCAGGGCCGAGCTGACGGTGGCCGAGCGGCGCTCGCCGAGGGCGAGGTTGTACTCGCGGGTGCCGCGCTCGTCGGTATTGCCCTGCAGCTGGGCCTTGGCGGTCGGGTTGGCGGTCAGGTACTTCGCCCAGGCGGCAACCACCACCTGCGATTCGGCCTTCAGCTCGCTCGAGTCGAAATCGAAATAGACGATCGACTGGGTCGCGGCCGGGGTGCCGCCGGTGTTGGTTGCGGCCGGTGCGGCGGCGACATTGCCCTGCGACGTGGTGGTCGGACGTACCGCTTCAGCCGGGGCATTGGCGTTCTTGTCGCCGGTGCTGGAGCAACCGGTGGCGACGGCAGCGAGGGCGAGGGTGGCGCAGGCAAACCACTTGTTGTTCAGCATTTTTCGAAACTCCGTGACGACTGATGATAAGTAGCGATGATGAACCCTTTCGGGTGACAGGCTTGAGACATTCAGGGCTTGGCAAACGGCGCCCAGGCCGGTTCCCGGACGTCGCCGGTGTGCCGCAATCGTTGACGGACCGAGCCGTCGGTTGAAACCGTGGCCAGTTCGGCACCCGCCGCGCCCTGTCGCGTGTAGATCACGACGGCGCTGTTCGGAGCAAAACTCGGGCCTTCATCGAGCGGTCCGCTGCTGACCAGACGCAAGGCACCGGTCGCGACATCCACAAGCCCAATACGATAACCGGAACCATCATAGTTGACCAGTGCAAGAGTCTTGCCATCCGGCGAAAAACGCGGTTGTTCGTTGCGCCGGCCTTCAAAACTGACGCGCTTGGCGTCGCCGCCGTCGATGCTCATGGTGTAGACCTGCGCCGAACCGCTGCGGTCGGACAGGAAGGCCACGGTGCGGCCGTCGGCCGACACCGTCGGCGAGGTGTCGATGGCGAAGCTGTCGGTCAGTCGACGGCGCGATTTGCTCGCCAGATCAATGACATAGAGGTCCGAGTTCTTCTGGAACGACAGCGTCACCACCAGCCGGTTGCCATCCGGCGTCCACGCCGGGGCGCTGTTGATGCCTTTTTCGCCGAGAAAGGTCACGTAATCGCCGGTGGCCGGCGTCTGGATGATGATTTTCGAGCGGCCGCCTTCGAACGTCACATAAGCAATACGCTTGCCGTCCGGTGACCAACTCGGCGACAGCAGTGGCTCGAAGCTGCGAGCGATTTCGCGCGGGTTTTCACCGTCGGCATCGGCCCAGATCAGCTTGAACTGGCGACGGCCGCTGGCCATCGTCGACGTGATGTAGGCAATGCGGGTGTCGAACACGCCGCGCGTGCCGGTGAGTTTTTCGTAGATCTGGTCGGCGATCTTGTGCGACATCGAGCGCCATTCGCTGGCCCGGGTGGCGGTGGCCTCCACGGTCAGGATCTTCTGGGTGCGAAACACGTCGTAAAGCTCAGCCACCGCTTTCGCGCCGCCGCCCGGCAAGGCCTGCACGTTGCCGATCACCAGCGCTTCCTGACCGAGCGCCCGCCAGGTGCGGTAATCGACCTGCGCTTCCGTGGTCGGCAGCGGATCGAAGCCTTTCATGTCGTTGCGCGCCAGCGCCAGGAACTGGCCGCTGCGGTCGAGATCGGCAGCGACGATGGCGGCGACATCGGCAGGCTGTCCCGGCCCCTGCTGGAACGGCACTACCGCGATCGGCTGGGCGCGCTTGGCGCCACCGACGACGGTGATGTCGAGATCGGCGTGGGCGGCGAAGCCTGAGAGCATCAGGCAAGCGGCAAGCATGGCTTTGAACATGTCGTCGAACTCCGTTCAGCGCGGAATGAAGGTGATGTTGATGCCCGGCTGGAATACCGTCGGGTCGCGCGGCAGCGGCATCGGGCTGGCCTTGTAGACCGCCCGCAGCACCGATTCGTCGATCTGCGGATTGCCGCTGGATTTCTGGATGCGGGCGGACAGCACTTCGCCGGTCGCCGACAACTGCATGTTGACCACACAACTGTATTTCTGATCCGACACGCCCGGCGGACGAGTCCAGACCCGCTGGATCGCCGCCACCAGCTGCGTGCCCCAGATGTTCTGCTCCGCTGCCGAACGCTCGGCACTTTCGGCACCGAGGGCTTCAGCGAGTTCCGCTTCGCGCTCGCGGCGCGCCTCGGCTTCACGCCGCGCCTGCTCGGCTTTCTTCTTTTTATCGGCCTTTTCGGCCGCCAGACGCTTTTCCTCTTCGGCAATCGCATCTTTGGACAATTGCTCGTTGCGCTCGCGGTCTTCGGCTTCCTTCTTTTTCTTCGCGTCCTCGGCCAGCCGCTTCTGATCGGCGATTTCTTCCGCCTTCTTTTTCAGCAGCGCGTCCTGAACCGCTTTCTGCTCGGCGGCTTTCTGTTCCTGCTTCGCTTCTTCGGCCTTGGCCTTGCGCTTTGCTTCCAGCGGGTCCGGCTTCGGCGGTTCCGGGGCAGGCGGCGGCTCGACGGCTTCCGGCGTCGGCGGCTCTGGCGTGGGCTGCGCTTTCGGTGTGGCCTGCGCCTTGGGAATCTCGTTCGCCGCGATCAGCCGCCCCTGGATCACGCTGACCGGCTTGGGCACGCGGCCGCATTGCACGCCGCTGAACAGCAGGCCGAACACGGCGAGATGCAGCGCAATGGCTGCAACGATATGGCGCGTCTTCAGAATCATCCGCGCTCGCGCTTGCTCGCGTTGCCCGGGCGCGGCGTGGTCGGCGCATCGGTGACGAAACCGATCTTGGCCGCACCGGCCGCCTGCAACAGCGACATGCCGTTGGCAACGCGGTCGTACTTCACCGCCTTGTCGGCGCGGATCAGCACCAGGGTTTCCGGCTTGTTGCGCAGGATGGCACTGACCCGGTCGATGACGATCTGGTCAGCCAGCGGCTTCTTGGCGTCGCCACCGGCATCGAGGAAGTAGTCGCCCTTGGCATCGACGAACAGGGTCAGCGGCTCGTCGTCCGCGCTCAAGGTTTCGGCGCTGGCCTGCGGCAGTTCGACGTCGATGCCCTGAGTCAGCAGCGGTGCAGTGACCATGAAGATCACCAGCAGCACCAGCATGACGTCGATGTACGGCACGACGTTCATCTCGGCGGTCAGCCGCCGCTTGCTCTTTTTTGGTGCAAACCCGCCGCCTGCCATCAGCCGACCCTCGTGCCGCCGCGCAGGCCGCGATCGACGATGCCGGTCAGCTCTTCGGCGAAGGTCGAGAAGCGGCTTTCAAGGCGATCGACGCGGGCGACGAAGAAATTGTATGCGATGACCGCCGGAATCGCCGCGAACAGGCCGATGGCGGTGGCAATCAGCGCTTCGGCGATGCCGGGCGCGACCGATGCGAGCGTCGCCTGCTTGACGTTGCCGATCGCCACAAACGCATTGACGATGCCCCAGACGGTGCCGAACAGGCCGACATAGGGGCTGGTCGAACCGATCGTCGCCAAGAGGCTCAGGCCGCCTTCAAGCTTTTCGGTTTCGCGGGCCATGGCCACGCGCATCTGGCGCTGCACGGCGGCGAGCGCGTCGTCGGGCGGAATCTTGGCGCCCTGCTGGCGGGCGTATTCCTCGTAACCGGCACGGAAAATCTGCGGCAGGCCTTCTTCCGGCTCGCGGCCGCGACGCATGGCTTCGTAGAGTTCCGGCAGCGAACCGCCGGACCAGAAGCGCTGCTCGAAGGCCACCGCCTGGTTCTGGATGCGCGACAAGAGGCCGCGCTTGGCGAGAATCACCGCCCAGGACGCCAGCGACGCGGCGATCAGCGAGCCCATCACCAGCTGGACCGGGATGCTGGCCTGCAGGACCAGCTGTGTCAGCGAAATCGTGCCACTCATTCGGTTTCTTCCCTAGTCAATTTGGGTGCAATTGCAACGCCATCACTCATCAGCTTGCGGAACAGCGGCGGCAGCGCGGTGGGCCGGAACGTCGCGGCGTCGACACTGGCAACCCGAACGTCCGCTGTTGCCAGCAAACGCCCCGCGTCACCCTGTATCCGCAGTTCCTGACGCAGCACCAGACTGGCCCGCTTCAATTCGGTGACCACGACGGAGGCGTCGAGTTCATCATCGAGCCGGGCCGGGGCACGAAACGCCACTTCTATCTGGCTGACCGTGAACACCACCTGAACCTCGTGTCGCAAGCGTTCCTGCGAGCAACCGAGCGCGCGCAGCCATTCGGTGCGGGCGCGCTCGAAGAACTTCAGGTAGTTGGCGTGGTAGACCACGCCGCTCAAGTCGGTGTCCTCGTAGTAGACCCTGAGGGGCCAGGAGAAAACCGGTTTCGGAGTCGACATTTGTTTCACAGTTTAGCCGATGCCGCAGCGCAACAACATTGCGCGATCAATCACCTGCGCCATCTGTGAAGAGATCGGGCTCGCTGCGCTTCGGCAGCGCGATGCCGTAATGCTGGTAGGCCAGCTTGCCGACCATCCGGCCGCGCGGCGTGCGCAGCAGATAGCCCTGCTGGATCAGGTAGGGCTCGATGACATCCTCGATGGTGTCGCGCGCCTCGCCGATCGCCGCTGCCAGGTTGTCGAGCCCGGCCGGGCCGCCGTCGAAGCGCTCGATCAGCGCCATCATCAGCTTGCGGTCCATGAGATCGAAGCCCTGAGCGTCGACATCGAGCATCTTCAGTGCCGCCGCCGCGATCTCGGCGCTGATCACGCCGGTGCCGCGCACTTCGGCGTAGTCGCGCACCCGGCGCAGCATGCGGTTGGCGATGCGCGGTGTGCCGCGCGAGCGGCGGGCGATCTCGAAGGCGCCTTCCTCTTCGACCGGCACCTTGAGGATCGACGCCGAGCGCTTGACGATGGTGGTCAGGTCGGCCACCGAATAGAACTCCAGCCGCTGGGTGATGCCGAAACGATCGCGCAGCGGTCCGGTCAGGCTGCCGGCGCGGGTGGTGGCGCCGATCAGCGTGAACGGCGGCAAATCGAGCCGGATCGAACGCGCCGCCGGCCCCTCGCCGATCATGATGTCGAGCTGGTAGTCCTCCATCGCCGGATACAGCACTTCCTCGACCACCGGGCTCAGGCGGTGGATTTCGTCGACGAACAGGATGTCGCGCGGTTCCAGATTGGTCAGCAGGGCGGCCAGATCACCGGCCTTTTCCAGCACCGGGCCGGAGGTCTGGCGCAGGTTCACACCCAGTTCGGCCGCCAGGATGTGCGCCAATGTGGTCTTGCCGAGGCCCGGCGGGCCGAAGATGAGCACATGGTCGAGCGCTTCCGCGCGTGCCCGGGTGGCGGCGATGGCAATGCTCATCTGCTCGCGCACCGCCGGCTGGCCCACGTAATCGGCCAGCCGCTGCGGGCGGATCGCGCGGTCGACGCGGTCTTCGTCCGTGCGGGCACCGGCCGAGATCAGGCGGTCGGCAGGGGTTTCGTCAGTGAATTCAGGCGGCTTGCGTGGCATGACGAGATTGTAGTCGGACTCCCCATTGCAACAGGCGTCGCGCTAAGGTGTCGCCCGGCACGGCGCAAGGCGCGGGCGTGCACCCTTCCAGCACGAAAACAGCAGCATCGAACGAGGAGCTTGAGCAATGAACAAGGTCAAGGCAGTGGTCGCCTATCACAGCGGCTACGGACACACGAAAAAGCAGGCGGAAAGCATCATGGCCGGCATCGCTGGCGCGGGTGGCGTGGGCGTGCAACTGATCAGCGTTGCCGATCTGAACGACCACGTCTGGGCGGCGCTCGAAGAAGCCGACGCCATCGTCTTCGGCTCGCCGACCTACATGGGCGGCGTGTCGGCGGACTTCAAGAAGTTCGCCGATGCCAGCTCCAAGCCCTGGTTCGGCCAGAAATGGAAGAACAAGATCGCCGGCGGCTTCACCAATTCCGCCACCATGAACGGCGACAAGGGCTCGACGATCCAGTACCTGATGACCCTGTCGATGCAGCACGGCATGATCTGGGTCGGCACCGGCCTGATGCCGGCCAATTCCAGCACCGCGCAGCGCAATGATGTGAACTACGTCGGCGGCTTCTCCGGGGCACTGGCCCAGTCGCCGAGCGATCTCGGCCCGGAAGGCGGCCCGCTGCCGGGCGATCTGGAAACCGCGCGTCTTTACGGCGAGCGGATTGCCCAGATCACCAAGCAGTTCAAGGGCGTTGCCTGAGTCCGTTCAAGCCGGCGAATAGCGGACCGCGACCAGTTCCAGCTCCGCTTCCCCGCCCGGCAGCATGACTTTCACCACCTCGCCCTCGCCGCGCTTCAACAGCGCCTTGGCGAGCGGCGAGTCGATGGAGATATAGCCGCGCGCCGGGTCGATCTCATCCGGCCCGACGATGCGGTAGTGCTTTTCATCGCCTTGCGCATCGGCAACGTCGATCCAGGCCCCGAAGTACACCCGGCTCGGGTCGCTGGGAGTCGAGTCCACCACCTTCAGCTCCGGCAGCCGCAATTGCAGGTAATGAACGCGCCGGTCGATTTCGCGCAACTCCTTCTTGCGATATATGTATTCGGCGTTTTCCGAGCGATCGCCCTCCGCTGCGGCGGCCGACAGCGCCCTCACCACCTCGGGACGACGCACGCGCCAGAGTTGGTCATATTCGGCCCGCAGCCGTTCCGCGCCTTCAAGCGTGATGTACGGCGCGCTCTTGGGCGGCGGTTCGCGATAACGGCTCAAGGTTTCAGTCGTCTTCCGGCGGGTTTTGCAGGCTTTCAAAGACGATTGCCAGAAACTGCGTGCCGCTGACCGCGCCCTGGCCCCATTCGGCGTCGTAGGCGGCGGTCGGCGGGGCGTCGGCGATGATCTTTTCCAGCGAATCGCCCCTGAGTGCTGACAGCCGCACGGCATTGCGGATGCTCGCCAGCATGTCGCGATAGGCGATCAGGGCATCGCGATCGACCGCCGGGCCGTGCTGCGGGATGTAGCGCGCATCCGGCCCGGCGACATTGATCAGCCGGCCGATCGCCGAAATCAGCCCGGCGATCGAACCGCCCTGGCTGACGTCGATGTCCGGGTACTGCCCGGGTGTCAGCAAGCTGCCGAGGTGCACGGTTTTCGCGGCTGGAAACAGCACGGCGCTGGCCCCGGAGACGATACCGCTGGGAATCCAGAAAATGCCGACTTCGTCGCCATTGAACAGGAAGCTGTCGCCGGCTGCGAAGGCGACAATCGGCCGCGCTGAGGCCGCTTCGGTCTTGAACGGCTTGCGCGCCTCGCGCTTGAACAGGGCGGCGATCGTGGTGCGCACCGCTCCGCTCTCGCGGCGCAGCGCGGCGGCACCGTCGCCGGTGGCGGACAGCGCGGCGTCATCGGGATCGCTGTCGATGACCAGGCGCGGCAGGGTTTCGCCAATCGCCGTCAAGGTGTCGGCATCGAGCGCGCCGTCGAAACTGCCGACCACCAGCAGGCCGTCCGGCCCCTGCGAAAGCGTCACATTGCCGCCGGCCGCGCTGATCACGCTCAGGCCATCGGGCAGCGCCTGCGCAGCCGCCATGACGGCCAGCAGGCCGCAGCCGACGAGGCTTCTGATCGACATCGAATCTCCTCCGATGGTCTTTATTTGATGAGAGCCGTCATACGCGCGATGCGCTCGGCCTGGATGCGGTTCAGGTTGCGGAACACGGTGGCGGCGATCGACGGATAGCGTTCGCGCAGCCGTTCCAGATCCTGCGAATTGAAGCGCAGCAGGCGCACCGGGCTTACGGTGTCGACACTCGCGGTGCGCCGCTGGCCGAAATAGCCGGCCTCGCCCATCACCGCGCCGCGGCTCATGGTCGACAGCACCAGCCGCTCGTCGTGGCGCTCGACCGTGGCTTCCACCGTGCCGTCGACCACCACATAGATATCGCGCGACAAATCACCTTCCTGAATGATCCGCACACCAACAGCATGCTTTTCCAGCCGCGACATCAGCGCGAACAGCCGCGCCTGCCGCGTGCTCAAGCCCGACAGCAGCGGAATGGTGTGCTGCGGGCTGCGGCCGAGATCGAGCCGCAGCAGGTCCCAGAGCGTGACGATGCGCAAGCGAGAGCCGAGCGCCGGGGTCAAGGTCATGTCGGCGATCCAGGCGACGAACATGGTCCAGGCCCCGAGCAGGCCGAACTGCACCTGGTTGTTCAGCTCCGACGCCGTGAACACCAGAAAACCCAAGCAAAGACAAACGGTTGCCAAAGTGATCGGGCGCAGCACGCTGCCCAGTGCGGAGCGCACCGCCCCCGCTTCCGTGCCCTGCTCGCGGGCGTCGGCATTGAAGCGGGCAAGGAAATGCACGGTGTCGTTGACCGCGATGCCGAGCACGATGCAGGCGATCAGGCTGGTGGTCGGATTGAGCGGGATGTCGAGCGCGCCGAGGGTGCCGAAGTAGACCGCGATCGGCACCAGATTCGGCACCGTGGCGACCAGCCCGGCCTTGACCGAGGTGAACATCAGCGACAGCAGGCAGGCGATGGCGATCACGGCAATGGCGATCGACGCCAGATGGCCGCCGGCCAAGGCTTCGACGGCGCGCGTCGCCAGCACGGCGCTGCCGGTGAAACGGGCTTCGAGCGGCGACGGCAGTTCGGCGGCGCGGGTTTCCGCACGCTTCAGGAAATCACCGATCGCCTGCGAGCCGTCGACATTGATCCGCACCGAGATCACCGCGCTTCGATACTGCGGGTCTATCAGCCGGTTCAGGGCATCGGAACTGGCAAACAGCAGGATCTGCTTGACCGCCGAGGCGTCGCCGGGAATGCCGAAATACAGCGGCTCGTTGTTGTTGAGCGCCAGATTGGTCAGCTTCAGTTGATCGACATAGGACACTGCCGAACCGACTTCCGGCTGGGCGCGCAGCCAGTCCTGGTAGCTGTCGATGGCGTCGATCAGGCGCGGGTCGGTCAGCGCGTCCGGGGCGCGGGCATCGACCAGCACGGTCAGGAAGTTGGCACCGTTGAAAGCGCTGCTGATCGCCTCGAAATCGCGGCGCACGGTCGTTTCGGCACCGAAGCTGGCGACGAAATCGGCCCCGCCGCGAATGCGGGTGGCCGCACCGAAGCCCGCCACGATCAGCAGCGCGGAAGCCGCGATGATCCAGCGCCGGTAGCGCAGGTCGAACACGGCGAGTGCGGCCGAGAAGCGTCCGAAGAACCAGTTGGCGATCGGCGGCGTTTCCCGGGTGCAGCGCAGGGCATTGAGCAGCGCCGGCAGGAACAGGTGGGTCAGCGCGCCGACATACAGGGTGCCGAGGCTGGCCAGCACCGCGAAACCGCGCACCGCCGGCAACGGATTGAGCAGCAGGCTCAGGAAACCGATGACGGTCGTCGTCGCCGACAAGGTCAGGCCGGTGGAGATACGGCGCATCACCCAGTCGGCGCGCTGGCTGTCGCGGGCGTTCGGCAGCACGCTGCGCGACAGGAAATGCGCGGCCAGCAGATGAATGGTGTAAGAAAGCCCAATCGTGATCACCAGCGGCGGCACGATGGCGCTGACCAGGTTGAATTCGATGCCCAGCAGCACCGCCGTCGCCACCGTCCAGACCAGGGCGATGGCCACCGCCAGCAGCGCGGAGCCTGCGGCAACCATGCTGCGGAAGGTTGCCAGCAGCAGCAGGGCGATCACTCCGAACACCGCAGGAACGGTCAGTTTCAAGGTGCGATCGAGTGCTTGGCTGGTCGCCGCGCGTACCGGCAGGGTGCCGGTGAGGTACATGGCTGAGGCTCCGCCGATGTCGTCGACGATTGCCCGCGCCTGGGCATCAAAGCCCACCCGGACGTATTCCTTCGGCGACAGCGCGCCCAAAGTCAGCGCGAACGCCGCCGTGCTGCCATCGGCCGATACCAGCGCGCTGCGATAGATCGGATTGGCCTCGATCTGGGCCGCAAAACTGTCGACCACCGCCGGATCGCGCGCCGCCTGGTCGGTGAACGAGGTGACGTCGATCTCGTCTTCCTTGGCCAGCAAGTTCGGAGCACTGGCCAGCGAATGGACTTCGGTGACTTCCGGCAACTGCTTGAAGGCCTCCGCGATCTTCGCGATGCGCGCCATGTTGTCGGCCGTGTAGACGGTCGGCTCGAAGCGCACGGCGACGATCAGCGGATCGTCGATGCCGAAGGTCTTGCGCACCTGTTCGAGCACCGCGCGTCCGGGATCGTGCTCCGGCAGCAGGGCTTCGGCGCTGGGGTCGATCGAGAAGCGCACTTCGCGAGTCAGCGGATTCACGCACAGCAGCAGCGCGATCACGGTCGCGACAGCCACCGCCGCCAGCACGCTGCGCGGCCGCTTGGCGACGACGCCGAGCCAGGCGACGGTATTCATCAGTTGCCGCGATAAAACGAGGTGGGATTGAACAACCGCGCCGGCAATTCATCCGAGGTGCCGCTGACCCCGGTCACCTTGAGCCGCGTGCTGGTGCCTTCCTTCAAGTCGCGCATGGTCAGATCTGACAGATACCAGTAGCCATCGGCGCGCTTGAGGCTTTCCGCCGTCGCGCTGAGTTCCTTGCGCAGGGTCTTGCCTTCGTAGAACTCGGCTTTCAGCGCCACGCAGGACTTGCGGTCGACATAGGCGAGCACCCGGCTGTAGCGCGTCGAACCGCCGGCCGCCGGCAGCAGGCGCAGCACGTCGACCGGCCGGTCGCCGAGCATCGACGGCTTTTCCAGCGCCGCCTGCGCATCACCGAAAGCGGCCTGCAGCTGCTTCATGTCGTTGTAGCTGAAGTCGGTGCCGAGCAGCGAGCCGTCGATCGAGGCACCGCTGATCTTGCGCACCCGCTGGATCGCCGGCAGGTACAGAAAGATTTCGTCCTTCTTTTCAGCCCCGCCTTCGCGCATCAGGTAGGACGCGCCGTCGAGATCGCGCGGCTTGGCGATGCGCAGCAGCACGCGGATCAGACCGTCGATCCGGGTCGCGTAGACCTTGCCCTTGAGCAGCCGCTCCATTCCGCCGCGATCGACGGCGGTCAGTTCGACTTCCTTGATCTGCAGCGACGGCGGCACGTTGGCCCGCATGCAATCGAGCACTTTCCGCGTTGCATCATCGGCTTGCACCGTGCCGGCCACCGCGATCAGCGCCGCGTACAGCCATCGTCTTGCCTTCATGAACGTCCCCGAAACCCTGACCTCAAGACTATCGCGACGCGGGTTGCCAAAAGCGGATCTCTCGCGAAGACGCGGAGAAAAGCCCTCGACCGTAGGGCGGCAATCCCTTGCCGCCGCGCTTTTAGGTCAAGCGTTCAAGGCGGCAAGGGATTGCCGCCCTACGGTTTTATCTCGCATTGGCTTTTCTCCGCGTGCTCCGCGTTCTCTGCGTGAGCAAGCTTTTCCGCAAATCTCAATCCTTCGGCTTCGCCTGCTCGAACGCCGCCGCCTGCGCCGGTGTGGCAACGGTCTGGTACAGCCGCTTCCAATCGGCATAGGGCATGCCGTAGACGCGCTCGCGGGCCGCGTCGTCGCTGACGTCGGCACCCAGGTCTTTCGCTGCTGCCGCGTACCACTTCGACAGGCAGTTGCGGCAGAAACCGGCGAGGTTCATCAGCTCGATGTTCTGCACGTCCTTGCGGCTGTCCAGGTGCTTCAGCAGGCGTTGCAGCACGGCGGCGTCGAGACGGTCCCGAAGTTGCTGGTCCATGGTCGTGGCGGTGGCTTTTGGAGGAATCGCGATTGTGCGCGATGCCCCGGAGCGCCGCGACACCCTGCCCTTCAACCCTCGCTCTCAAGAGACAGCAAATGTCCCCGCTCCCCCGCATTGTCATCGTCGGTGCCGGCTTCGGCGGCTTGACCGCCGCCCGCGCGCTCGATGGTCTGGCCGTTGATCTCACCGTCGTCGACCGCCGGAATTTCCATCTTTTTCAACCACTTCTGTATCAGGTCGCGACCGCCGGCCTGAATCCTTCGGACGTCGCCTGGCCGGTGCGCGGCATTCTGAGCCGGCAGAAAAACGCTCGCGTGCTGCTCGGCGAAGTCACTTCGATCGACGCCACAACGCGCGAAGTGCTGCTCTCCGACGGCCGCAAGCTGGCCTACGACTGGCTGATTCTGGCCACCGGGGCGACCCACACCTATTTCGGCAACGATCAGTGGGAGCGTCACGCTCCGGGACTCAAGCGTGTCGACGACGCCACACTGATCCGTCGCCGCCTGTTGCTGGCGCTGGAACGCGCCGAGAACAGCGGCGACCCTGCCGAGCAGAAAAAGCTGATGACTTTCGCCATCGTCGGTGCCGGGCCGACGGGCGTCGAACTGGCGGGCGCGATCGCCGAATTGTCGAAGAAAGTGTTGATCCACGACTTCCGCGCAATCAATACCCGCGATGTCCGCGTGGTGCTGGTCGAAGGCGCTGATAGGGTGCTGCTGTCGTTCCCGCCGACGCTGTCGGCATTCGCGCTCGCGGAGCTGGAAAAGAAGGGCGTGGATGTGATGCTGAACACCCGGGTCACCGGCTGCGATGCCGACGGCCTGAGCTTCGGCGACGGCAGCAATCTAGACGCGGCAACGGTGCTCTGGGCGGCCGGTGTTGCCGCCTCGCCCGCCGCACGATGGCTCGACGTGCCCGCCGACCGCGCCGGCCGCGTGCAGGTGCTGCCGGACCTGGGCGTGCCCGGTCACGAACGGGTGTTCGTGATCGGCGACACCGCCGCCATCGTCCAGAACGGCAAGCAGGTGCCGGGCGTGGCCCCGGCGGCCAAGCAGCAGGGCCAGCATGTCGCGAAGACCATTCGCGCAGCACTGGCCGGAAAAAAGTCACCCGGGCCGTTCAAGTACCGGGATTTCGGCAATCTGGCGACCATCGGCCGCCATTCGGCGGTGATCGACTTCGGCTTCCTGCGCATGAAAGGTCTGATCGCCTGGTGGCTGTGGGGCATCGCCCACGTCTATTTCCTGATCGGCGCGCGCAACCGTAGCTTGGTCGCGACACAATGGTTCTTCAATTACCTGTCCTATAGCCGCGCGGCGCGGCTGATCGTCGGCACCGACGAGGACTACAAAGAGATCCGATGACCCTGCCTGCCATCACGCCGCGCTTCGCGGCCCTCGGCGAACCGTATTCGCTGCCGATTCCGGCTCGTCCGCTGCCGACGCCGACGCTGTTGCACGTCAATTCAGCCCTGGCGCGCGAACTGGGTGTCGACCCGGCTGACACCGCCTCGCCAAGCTTCGCCGCGATCATGGCCGGCAACGCGCCGTGGCTGGACTACGAAGCCCGAGCCTCGGTCTACGCCGGCCATCAGTTCGGCCAGTTCGTGCCGCAACTGGGCGATGGCCGGGCGCTGTCGATCGCCGAAATCCTCGACGCCGCCGGCCAGCCGCAGGAACTGCAACTGAAGGGCGCAGGGCCGACGCCATATTCGCGCGGCTCCGACGGCCGCGCCGTGCTGCGCTCGTCGATCCGCGAATACCTGAGCTCGGAAGCGATGCACGCACTCGGCATTCCCACCACCCGGGCGCTGGCGCTGGTCGGCTCGCCGCAGCCGGTGCGCCGCGAAACCATCGAGACCGCGGCCGTGGTCTGTCGGGTGGCACCAAGCTTCATCCGCTTCGGCCATTTCGAGTTCTGGTACTACCGGCGCGAGCACGAGCGGCTGGCACCGCTGGCCGATCAGCTGATCGCCCAGCATTTTCCTGAGTTCGACGGCCACCCCGACCGCCACGCGCTGTGGCTGACCGAAGTCGTCGAGCGCACGGCGCGTCTCATGGCGGGCTGGCAAGCCGTGGGCTTCTGCCACGGCGTGATGAACACCGACAATTTTTCCGCCCTGGGTCTGACCATCGACTACGGCCCGTTTGGCTTCCTCGATGCCTTCGACCCGCATCACATCTGCAATCACACCGATCAGGGCGGCCGCTACGCCTGGGATCGCCAGCCGATGATCGGCCACTGGAACTGCACGAAATTGTTGCAAGCCTGCCTGCCGCTGCTGGGCGATACGCCGGAGGCAGCGGTGGCACGCGCGCAGCCGATCGCCGATCGCTATCCCGCCACTTATTCAGCCGCGATGACGGCACGCTGGGCCGCCAAGCTGGGCCTGCGCGCGTTCCGCGACGGCGACGAAACGCTGGTCAACCGCTGGCTGGCCCTGCTGGCATCCAGCAAGGCCGACTTCACGCGAAGCTGGCGGCACCTGGCGCGGATCAAGGCGCTGGATGACGGCCCTGGAACCGGCGTTCGCGAAGAAATCCTCGACCTTGCCGCTTTCGACGCCTGGCTGCCCGATTACCGCGCCCGGCTGCGCAGCGAACAAAGCGACGACGCCGAACGCACTGCCCGGATGAATGCCGCCAACCCGAAGTACGTGCTGCGCAACCATCTGGCGCAAGCGGCAATCGCCCGCGCCGAAACGGGCGACTACAACGAAATCGACCGCCTGTTCGCGCTGCTGTCACACCCGTACGCGGAGCAGCCGGAGCACGAGCGCTACGCCGCCGAACCGCCGCCGGAAGCGCGACATATCGAAGTCAGTTGCTCCTCGTGATCGCGGCTTGCCCGCTGCGCGCAAGCGGAAGCTGAGCCGCCCTTACAGCCGCGCCGCCAGCCGCGAACCCTGGTCGATCGCCCGCTTGGCATCGAGTTCCGAGGCCACGTCGGCACCGCCGATGCGATGCACCTTGACGCCGGCCGCCGTGAGCGGCGCTTCCAGCTCGCGCAGCGGCTCCTGACCGGTGCACAGCACGATGGTGTCGGCTTCGATGCACGTCGGATTCTTGTGCTTGTCGCCGAAGCTGATGTGCAGGCCGCGCGCGTCGATGCCGTCGTAGTTCACACCGGACAGCATCTCGACCTGCTTCATCTTCAATGCCGAGCGATGAATCCAGCCCGTGGTCTTGCCCAAGCCCGCGCCGGGCTTGCCGACCTTGCGCTGCAACAGCGTGACCTTGCGCGTCGGCGGTGACAGTTCCGGCCGCTTGAGCCCGCCGCGTGATTCGGCCGGATCGCCGACGCCCCATTCCGCTTTCCAGGCCTTGAGGTCCAGGGTTGCCGAATGGCCGTCGCCGACCAGGAATTCGCTGACATCGAAGCCGATGCCGCCAGCCCCGACCACCGCCACTTTCTCGCCGACCTTGGCATTGCCGCGCAGCACGTCGATGTACGACACGACGTTCGCAGAATCCTGCCCCTTGATCTTCGGATCGCGCGGCACGACGCCGGTGGCCAGCACCACGTCGTCGAACTGCTGGGCGATCAGGCTGGCGGCGTCCGCCCGCGTGTTCAGGTGCAGGCGTACGCCGGTGCGGGTGATCTGGCTGCCGAAATAGCGCAAGGTCTCGTGGAATTCTTCCTTGCCGGGAATGCGCTTGGCCATGTTGAACTGGCCGCCGATTTCGCTCGCAGATTCAAACAGTTCGACGTTGTGACCTCTGCCCGCCAAGGTTGTTGCACAGGCCAGACCAGCCGGGCCAGCACCGATCACCGCGATCCGCTTCGGCTTCAAGGTCCGGTCGTAATGCAGCTCGGTTTCGTGGCAGGCGCGCGGATTGACCAGACAGCTCGCCACCTTGTTCTTGAACGCGTGATCGAGACAGGCCTGATTGCAGGCGATGCAGGTGTTGATCTCCGCATTCAGGCCGCGCGCGGCCTTGTTGACGAAGTCCGGATCGGCGAGCAGCGGTCGCGCCATCGACACCATGTCGGCGCAGCCATCGGCCAGCAGGGCTTCAGCGACTTCCGGCGTGTTGATGCGGTTGGTGGTGACCAGCGGAATGCCGACCTCGCCCTTCATCTTCCTGGTCACCCAGGCGAAGGCCGCGCGCGGGACGGAGGTTGCAATCGTCGGCACTCGCGCTTCATGCCAGCCGATGCCGGTGTTGATGATCGAAGCACCCGCGCCTTCGATGGCCTTGGCGAGCAGCACGGTTTCATCCCAGTTCGAGCCATCCGGGATCAGGTCGAGCATCGACAGGCGGTAAATGATGATGAAATCGCGGCCGACCGCTTCACGGGTACGGCTCATGATTTCCACCGGCAGACGCATGCGGTTCGAGTAATCGCCGCCCCAGCCATCCTTGCGCTTGTTGGTGTGGCTGCTCAGGAACTGGTTGATGAAATAGCCTTCCGAGCCCATCACTTCCACACCGTCGTAACCGGCTTCGCGGGCCAGTGCCGCGCAGCGGACGAAGGCCTTGATCTGGCTTTCCACACCACGCGCCGACAGTTCGCTGGGTTTGAACGGCGAGATCGGCGACTTGATCGCGCTCGGGCCGACCGCGAACGGGTGATAGCCATAGCGACCGGTGTGCAGGATCTGCATGGCGATCTTGCCGCCCTCGGCGTGCACGGCATCGGTCACCACCCGATGACGCTTGGCCGCCGCATGCGTGGCCAAAGTACCGGCCAGCGGCTTGGCCCAGCCAGCGATGTTCGGCGCAACACCGCCGGTGACGATCAGGCCGACCCCACCCCGCGCCCGTTCCGCGAAGTACGCCGCCAGCCGGGGCGTGTGCCGCGCCGCATCCTCCAGCCCGGTATGCATCGAGCCCATCAGCACCCGGTTCTTCAGCGTGGTGAAGCCGAGATCCAGCGGGGCCAGCAGATGCGGGTAGAGCGAAGTCATGGCGAAGTGGCGCGAGTACGGTCGTGCACTGTAGGAAAAAACGGGCGCGGGCGTCGGTAGTTGTCTGCGCCGTGGCGTCTGCCGCATCAAGGGTGCGCGACGCGTCACACGAGCAGCCAGGGGAAAAACCCCTGACTGCTCAATAGCTTATGCCGGAATTGGCGGCTGCCGCCTACTCATTCGCAGCCGACATTACGGCGATCACCCACGTCATCGCCTGCGTCGCAGTTATCGACACCGAGGCCGCCGATCAGCGCGTCGCCGCCGTCATCGCCCTCAAGATCGTCATCGCCGCTGCCACCAGACAACATGTCGTCGCCCACACCGCCGGACAAGCGATCGCGGCCGCCGCCGCCGCGCACGGTATCGCGGCCGGCATCGCCGCAGATCACGTCATCACCGCCGCGACCATCAATGACGTCGTTGCCGCCGAGGCCCGTAATCACATCGGCACCGGCAGTGCCATTGAGCCGATCATTGCCTTCGCTGCCGATGATCGTTGCCGGCAATCCCTGGCAGGAAAAGACCGGCGTGCCGCCTACCGCCGCGAAATTGACAAAGGTGCCGTCGGCACCCGTGCCGATGATCACGAAAGCATCCTCGATCCGCAGCGCTGTGGTCGGCAGCGCGTCGCTTCTGATCAGCGTCATGTCGCCGTCGATGCTGAGAAAGTCGACCTCAACCGAGTTGATGGTGTCACCGCCGAGCAGGCGGTTGGCGGTCGTCGGTCCACCAAAGAAAAACACCTGATCGGGGGCATCGACATTTCCGGCGTCGTCGAAAGTCTGGACATTGCCACTCGGCGTGGCAGAAATGCGAAGCCCCAGTGCCGGCATCTCGACAATCATGGACGCTACGGCACCGAAAAAAATGCCGGCCCCGCCTTCCGGTTCGCTGTCAGGAACCGAGGTGTTGAGCCGGTAAACGATGCTCAGCGGCGTTCCAGCGGGAAACTCGCCCGCGTGCCGACCGGAGGATCGGACGACTTCGGCGGCGTAACGGACTTCGACAGACGCTTCGGCAAACACCGGCCATACCAGCAAGGCCGACAGGGCAGCCGGGGCCAGCGAACGACGACGCAGCAGATCCATTGAGATAGGCACGGCAATACTCCTGAGAGAGAGAGGCAGGCTTCTTGGCAGCTCGAGCGATATGCCGGATGAACACCGGCCCACCGGAAGCTAGCGACTGCCCGTCAGGAAATCCCATCGGATTTCTAACGAATTTCGATCGAACGTCGTCCGACGCTGTCGTTCCTCGCGTTCGATGGCTCTGTGCCTGCTTTGCTGCTGCTGTCTGAACCGACCCTCTACTCCCCGTCGACCAAAAATACACACGCTGTGCAAACTGGCAGAATCCACGCAAGCCAGCCGGGCAAAGCGACCCGGGCGCATCGGCCATGACAAGAACCAAGGGGAGCAGCAGGTGAGCGACGCATCGAAACCCGGCAACTTCCTCGCCCGCGATGTCGCGGTGGCCAAGCTGCTGGCCTGGTCGGGCATCATTCTGGTGATCTCGCTGGGCATCACCCAGGGCTTGATGATGGGTTTCATCCCGCCGCCCTCGCCCAGCTTGAGTGCCGAGGAACTGGCGCAGATCTTCATCGACCGCAAGATCGGCATCCGCGTCGGCACCCTGATCCAGTGCATCTGCTACTCGTTCTGGGGCACCTGGGCGATCTCGATCGTCGCCTGCATGCGGCGCATGGAGCGCGGTATCCCGATCCTGAGCTATGCCGCGATCGCCAATGCCGGCGGTGCCTACGTGTTCTTCATGATGATGCCGATCACCTGGGCGATGATCGCGTTCCGGCCGGAAACCATGGACCCGAAGTTCATCCAGATCATGAACGACTACGTCTGGTTCATCTTCATCCTGAGCTGGCCGCCGTTCGCGCTGTTCATGATCATGATCGCCACCGCGATCTTTCGTGATCACAACCTCCCCACCATCTACCCGCGCTGGCTGGCCTTCTTCAATCTGTGGTGCGCGGTGCTGATCACGCCAGCCGGCCTGATCGAATTCGTCAAGACCGGGCCGTTCGCCTACGACGGCGCAATCTCGTTCTGGTTCATCTACCTGGTGTTCTTCGGCTGGATCATGGTGATGAGCGTGGAAACCCTGAAATCGCTTAACCGAGTGGCGCTCAAGGCCGTCGCCTGATCGTGACGGGCGCGGCGATGACCGACCCAGCCACGCACAAGCCCGACGGCCACATGCCCGGCGAGGAAGGCATCTGGCTGTTCATTGCCGGCGATCTGCTGATGTTTTCGCTGCTGTTCGTGATCTTTCTGGTCTACCGCGCTGGCGATCTGGCGCTGTTCCAGGCGGGTCATGCGCAGCTCAACCAGACCTGGGGGCTGGTCAATACCATGCTGATGCTGAGCAGCTCCTGGCTGGTGGCCACCGCCATCCAGGCCGCGCGGCGGCAGATGACGCAGGTGGTGGTCGCCTGCTTCGGATTGGCGCTGATGTGCGGGGCCGGCTTCATCGTGGTCAAGGTCTTCGAGTACAGCGAAAAGATCGCCGCCGACCTGACGCTGACCACCAATGATTTCTTCATGCTGTATTTCAGCTACACCGGCATCCACCTGATCCATGTGCTGATCGGCATGGGCGTGCTAACCACCCTGATGCTCTACAGCCGCTCGGGCGCGTTCACGGCCGCGAAAATGCAGCACCTGGAATCCGGCGCCAGCTTCTGGCATCTGGTCGACCTGCTGTGGATCGTGCTGTTCGCGCTGCTGTATCTCGTCGGTGGGCGATGAAGGCGCTGCTGCTGTCGCGCGTCACGGTGGTCTGGGGCCTGCTGATCGCGGCCACCCTGCTGTCCTGGCAGCTCGGCCACGGCGTCGGCTTCGACGATGCCCGGCTCGCAGGTGCGGCGATCCTGATCGTCACCTTCATCAAGGTGCGCTTCGTGATCCGCGATTTCATGGAAATCCGCCACGCGCCGCGCTGGATGCGCCGAGTCGGCGATGGCTGGATCCTCCTGATCGTGGCGCTGCTGGTGGGTCTTTTCCTCTCCGCGTAGGGCGGGCCGTGCCCGCCGCGCACCTCGATCGGTCGTCGCGATGTGGCGGCCACGGGCCGCCCTACGCGGCGCGTTCGCGCCACCAGAGCAGGCCGGCGACGATCAGCCAGGCGAGGAACCACGGCCAGCGCGGCAGGCGGACTTGCACGCGGGTCTGCGGCAGGCTTGTCGACGCTTCGCGTTGCAGCTTGCGCGTCGCTTCACGATCGCGCGCTGCATGCAGGCCGCGGGCATCGTTGGCCGCGCGCACGAACATCGGCCAAGTGTCAGCAGCGGTTTGCAGCCGATGCCAGCCGGCTTCTCCCGGCCAGACGGCGGCGCAGCCATCGGCGCGAACACTCAGGGCCAGTGCCACACCATCCGGCGACAGCAGGCTGGCCGCTGCTCCCAATCCGCACAGCACCGCGCGTTCATCGACCCAGGCCTCGCCCGGCAACTGCGGCCCGGCTTCAGGCGGCGGGACCGGCCGGCTGAGCACCGCCAGCGCATCGCCCCATAGCGCGCCGTGACGCGCCGCGTCGCCGGCCAGCACCAGCCGGTAACTGTCGAGCAGGGTCCAGATCGCGATCCGGCCCGCACCGCGCGCGCGCCAGGCAGCGAGCACGGTGCCGTCGTCTGCACGCAGCAAGGGCGTGATGTCCGAAGACGCCGCGATCACCACCGGCGCGGCCGTGAAACCGTCGCGTTCGCGCATCGCCAGCCGGCGATCGAGCGTCAGCGACAGCGGCGCATCGGCAGCGGTGGTCGGGAAACCGAGCGCCGCCCAATCGGCCGCGACGGCCGGTTCCAGCGGCCCGGTCGCTTTCAGGATCAGGCCCAGGCCGCTGTCGACTGCGGCCAGCAGCGCGGCTTTTTCATCGGCTGTGAGCAGCGCCCAGGCGCGTTCGTCGATGACCAGCAGATCGCTGGCCGCGAGCGTTTCCGGCGTCAGCGTCGTGTTGTCGGCAGATAGCGCGACACCTTCGCTCAAGCCCGCGCGATAGGCCACGGCCAGCCCGGCGTCCTGCGCCCAGCGCCGCCAGTACTTGGCATCGGCATCCGGCGTGCCGGCGAGGAAGCGCAGCGACAGGCGCTCGCCGGCTTCGACGATCAGCGGCACGGCGGCAACATCGAGCAGCGCATCGGCAGCATCGAAGGCGCGCAACGCGAAGGCCGTTGCACCGGCGGCGCGGGCCATCATCGACAACTGGAAGCCGCCTTCACCGTCGACGGCGGCGACTTCGACCTGCGCGCCGCTCGGGTCGTGCAGCGCGACCCGGACGGCAGGCGTCGCCACCCGGCCGCGAATGACGATCTGGCTGCCGAGCTTCACCGTCGAAGGCGCATCAAGCGCCACGATGCCGCTTTCAGCCGCTGCATCGAAGCGCAGCGCACGTTCGCCGACCATAGCTTGATCGCGCAGCGGCAAACCGTTGCCGACGATGTGCAGCGCGCGTGCCTGCGGATGACGGCGCAAGGCGGTCGCCAAGTCCGGCACGGCGTCCGCGCGCAGCGGCGCATCGGCACCGGGCAAGGCGACCAGCGGCGCGAACCAGGGCAGCGCGCGCCTTTGCTCGGTGCTGGCTCCGGGCGTCAGCACGGTGAGGGTGCTGCCATCGACCGGGACCGACGGCGGCAACAGGGTCGCGGCCAGCAAGGCGGCCGCGATCGGCTGCAACCAGAACGCCGGATCGCGCCAGGGTCGACGGCGCGCGCGCCACAGGCCGATCAGGGTCGCAGCCGCGATCAGCAGCAGGGCGGCGTTCATCGCCCCGCCTCTGACAGACCATCCAGCCAGGCCTGCCCGGCCGCATCCGGCAAGCGACGCGCCTTCACGGCCGACGGCGGCGCCGGCAGCAGCGGCCACAGCCGCGCCGCGAGCGCGCGACGGCAAGCCGCGCAATCCACCTCGCGCTGCACGCGGTCGGCGTCGGCGAGCAAGCCGAGCGCGTCCGCTGTCTCCGGATGTGTTTTCACCCAGGCGAGCAACGGCGCGACATCGGCGCGTCCATCGCCATCGAGTTGCCGCAGCAGTTGCGGGAACGGCGTGCTGTCGTCGATGCGCGGGTCCAGCAGGCGGCTGCGATCGGTCAAGCTGTCGCGCTCGCCGCTCAGGCGACGGGTGGCATCGAACGGCGGCAGTTCCAGGCCGGTGCGCGCCAGGTAAATCCGCTCGGCCTGCTGCACCTGCTTGATCAGGTCGAGCGCCTTGTACTCGTAGGGCAACGCGGCATCGGGCTGCGCCTGACGCAGTTGCAGCTCCGCTTGCCACATCTCGTTGAGAGCGGCGCGCAGCAGCACCTTGGTCGCCGGGTCCATGAGCGTGGCGGCTTCGGATTCGTTGTGCTCGTGGCCGAATTCGGCCAGCACATTCTCTTCGCGGCCGAAGCCGGCGGGCGCGGCCGCTGCGGCTTCGCCTTCGTGCGGCGCGCCGTTCTCGAACTCCTCGCCGAGGAATTCGCCGTAGCGCAGGCGCAGGATCTTCTGGTCGACGCCCAGCGTGTCGGCGTCTTCCTGAAGCTGGTCGGCGCTGATCGAAGGTCGCGCCGCGATCAGCGCTTCGGTGTCGATGATGATCTGCCGCTGGCTGCGGAAATAGGCCGGGGCCACTTTCTGCACCGTGCCTTCAAGGCCTTCGCCGATCGGGCCGCTGTCCGGCGGCCAGCGCAGGATCAGGCTCGGGCTTGTGCTGTTTTGCGCAGCCGGTTCGCGGCGGTCGGCAACGCTCAGCCGCACGATCAGGTCGTCGCCCTGCGCAAAACCGAGCGCCTTCAGATCGAGCGCGGTGCGATAGCGGCGCGCCTTGCCGTCACCCTCGCCGGCAAGCTTCACCTGCTGCTCGCTGAGCTTGACCTGGTCACCCGCGCCCTGCGCGAGGCCGATGCTCAGCTCGGCCTCGCCAAGGCCGTAATCGTCCCTGGCCTCGAAGCGCAGATTCCACTGGTCTTGTGCGGCGTGGATCACGGTCAGCGTCTGCTCCGGCTCGCGGACCAGGATTTCCGGCGGCTGATCGGCGATCACATCAAGGCGGCTGGCGCGGTCATCGGCCAGTGCGGCCGCGCCACGCAATTCGATGCGGTAGAGCGTTGCCGTGTCGATCACCCGGCTGCCGCGCCAGTCGTCGCCGCTGCGGGTCAGCGCAAGGCGGGCATCGTCGTGGAAGCGCAGTTCGACGGCTTCCGCCGTGCGATCGAGCCTGAGCCGCCATTCCACCGTACTGCCAGCGGCAAACTTGGCATCGAGCCTGTCCAGCCGGGACTCCGGCAGACCGGTGTAGGCCGGCGGCGTGATCGCCAGTCGGACGGCCGTGATTTGCGTGCCCGAGGCATCTGCTCGTGCCGCGCTGGCGGTGATCGCTTCCGGCGCGGGCAGCACGGCGCGCAGGCTGGGCAGCAACTGCGCAAAGCCAACCAGCGCAAGCCCGGCAAGCCACAGCTTTTGCAAGCGGCGACGCGGCCACGGTGCGCGCAGATCAGGGGCATCGTTTGCCAGCCGGGACGCCATGCGGCTGCGGATGCGCGCCTGCTGGAAGGCAGCCAAGGCGCTGGCAGGCAGACCCGGCTGCACGGCCAGCGCGCTGCTGTCCTCGAAATCCGGACAGGTGGCGTCCAGTTGCCGCAGCAGCCAGCCCGGATCGTGCCGCCGCGCGTGGCGAATCGCAGCGGCGATCACGCCGATGAGGGCGGCGATCAGCACCGCGATGGCCGACGGCGGGCCTGCCAGCGAATCGCCCAGCACGGCGAAGCCGACCGCCAGCGGCAGCACGGCAGCCACGTCGATCAGCACGGCGCGCGCACTGGCGCTGCGGCGCAGGCGCGTCAGAGCCGCTTCGATGCTCATGAGGCCGCGCTCCGCTGCCGTGTCGCCAGCCCGCGCTCGATCAGCCACAGCAGCGCGATCAGCAGCACCAGCCAGGGCGCGAGCGGCGTCGCCGGACCTTCCGAATCTGCCATCGAACGCACAGGCGCAACGCTGGCCGCAGGTACGCGATCCGGTGGCGATACTGCGGGGCGCAGGTATTTCAGCAGCGCCAGCGGCACTTGCGGATCGCGCAGCGCCGGCCAGGCGGCAGGATCGAGCGGGCCGGCCAGCGTGTAGATCTGACCGCGTCCTGACGTTTGCCGACGCAGCAGCGGCTGGCTGTCGGTATCGCGCAGCAGCACCTCGCCCTTGGTCGCTTTCGGATCACCGATCAGCAGGTTCAGGCCGCCGACGACACTCGCTTGCGTGGCTGCGTCCAGCGTCGTCGTGGCGGCGATCAGCAGCGCGCTGTCCTGGGCGATCGGCGTGCCGGGCGGCGCGTCGTCGACGGTGATCGCGACACCGGCGGCTTGCCAGGCCGCGACCAGCGCGCGCGCGACATCGGCGGCCGTGGATTCCGCACGGATCGCGATGCGGAACGGCGGCGCAGCGGGCGCGCTGGCTTCCGGCAATGCCGCAGCCGGCAGAGCTTTCCAGACCACTTCGCGACCGATGCGCAGGCGCTCGCCGTCCAGCCCCGCCAGCGTGTCGGGCACCACCAGCGTCAGCTTCGTGGCCGCCGGAAGCGCGCGATCCAGTTCGCGGATCAAGCTGCTCAGCGCGCTTGGATCAGCCGCCGGGGGTGGCTGATTGAGCGCCGGATAGCCCTCGGCGAGCCAGCGCCAATCGGCCAGCGGCGCGTCGACCGCAGCCCGTGCCACATCGGCCTGGATGCCCGATGCGACATAAACCGCTGCCGCATCCGGTTCCGCTTCCGGACGCCAGAACGGTTGCGCGAGCAAGGCCGCCAGCAGCGCGATCAGCAGCAGGCGCAGGGCCAGCAGCAGTGGCTCATCGAGCCGCCATTGCCGGCGCGGTGGCGTGCGCGCAGCCAGCCATTCGAGCGCAGCGAAAGGAATGTCGCGGGCGGCGCGGCGGCGAATCAGGTGGATGGCGATCGGCACGATGACGGCGGCGAGCGCAAGCCAGCCGAGCGCTGCGGCAAAGCCGATCACGCGCGGCTCGCCCGGGACGAAAACAGCGCACGCAAAGGCGCGTCGGCCGGCTCATCGAGTGGATGTTCGACGCCGATCACCCCGTGCTTCGCCAGCCGTCGCAGATGCTCGCGTCGCACCTCGCCGAAGCGGCTCAGGAAGCCGTCTCGCGCGCCATCGGCATCGAGCGTGCGCTCGCGGCCGCTTTCCGGGTCGATGAAACGCTGGCTGCCGCTGAATGCGAAGCGCAGTTCGCCAAGCGTCAGGATGCGGATGGCGCGGACATCGCGGCGGGCAGCAGCGAGGCGTTCGCAGGACGCGGTCAGCGCTTCGTCGAAGCCGTCGCTGATGCTGACGACCAGGGCATCCGGGGCGATCTGCGCGGACAGCAGCGGCGGCGTGGCGCGTGCGCCGTCGCGGCCATCGGCGGTCAGGCTTTCGATCAGCAGCAACAGGCGATCGCGATGACGGGCACCGGCTGCCGCCGGCAGGCCCTGCGTGCTCGCGCCGCCGACGGTGATCAGGCCGACGCTGTCGCCCTGGGCGACCGCGCGCTCGGTGATGCAGGCGGCGAGCACTTTGGCGGCGTCGAGGCGGCTGTAGTCGGGGCGTTCGGGATCGGCCTGGGCCATCGAGGCCGAGCAGTCGATGACCAGCCAGACGCTTAAAGGACTGTCGCGGGTGGCATCGCGGACGAAGTAGCGATCCGAGCGGGCGAACAGCTTCCAGTCGATGCTGCGCGGCTCGTCGCCCTGGCCGTAGGACCGGTATTGCGCGAATTCCAGCCCCGCGCCGCGGCCGCGTCCGGCATGCAGGCCCAGACCCTGGCCGTTCGGCGTCAGACGGGTGCTCAAGCGCAGGCTTTTGAGGCGAGCGCGGATGGCGGGGGGGATGAGGCTGCTCATCTCGGGCTCCCCTCTCCCCCTGGGAGAGGGGATGGGGGTGAGGGGCGCTGCTGGATCAGGCCGCCCCCGATCTCGATGAGTGCGTCCCTCACCCAACCCTCTCCCGGGGGGAGAGGGCTTGCGGCGCGCTTCGTCAAAGCTTGACCGCCTCGAGCACCGCAGCCACCACCTCATCCGCCGTACGCGCTTCGGCCTCGGCGGCGAATGACAGCAGCAGGCGGTGGCGCAGCACCGGGGCGGCCAGTGCGCGCACGTCGTCGCGAGTCGCAGCGAAGCGGCCGTGCAGCAGCGCACGCGCCTTCGCCGCCAGCGCCAGCGATTGCCCGGCACGCGGGCCGGCGCCCCAGCGCAGCCATTCGCACACTTCGGGCACCGGCGTGTCCTGCGGCCGCGTGGCGCGCACCAGACGGGTGATCCAGTTGAGCAGTTCGTTGCTCAGCGGCACGTCGCGGGTGAGCTTTTGCAGCGCCAGCACTTCGTCGCCACGCATCGCGGCAGTGATCGCCTGCGCCGCCGCGCCGGTGGTCTGGCTGATGATGGCGCGCTCCTCGGCTTCGCTCGGGTAGTCGACGCGGATGTGCAGCAGGAAGCGGTCGAGCTGCGCTTCCGGCAGCGGATAGGTGCCGGCCTGTTCCAGCGGGTTCTGGGTCGCCAGCACGAAGAACGGCTCGGGCAGCGCCCAGGTGGTGCCGGCATAGGAGACGGTGTGCTCCTGCATCGCTTCGAGCAGCGCGGCCTGGGTTTTCGGCGGCGTGCGGTTCAGCTCGTCGGCGAGCAGCAGGTTGGTGAACACCGGGCCTTTCTGGAACTTGAAGCTGCGGCGGCCGGTGCCGTGGTCCTCCTCCAGTATTTCGGTGCCGAGGATGTCGCTGGGCATCAAGTCCGGCGTGAACTGGATGCGCCGGAAATCGAGCTTCAGCGCCTGCGAAAGCGAGCGCACCAGCAAGGTCTTGCCGAGACCCGGCACGCCTTCGAGCAGGCAGTGCCCGCCCGCCAGCAAGCCGACCAGCAACTGCTCGACCACCGCATCCTGGCCGACGATGACCCGGGCAATGGCCTTGCGAACCTCGCCGAGGCGGGCGAGCTGGGTGGTGATGGCGGCTTCGGTCAGCGTGGCGGTATCGGGCATTTCGAAAGCGGGCTGTAGGTGTTCGTAGGGTGGGCAGGCTTCACTTGCCCACCGATTCGCAACCGTTCGACCGTGACGCACGCGTGGGCAGATGAAGCCTGCCCACCCTACGGAAGAACGATCAGGCGGTCAGCGCGTAGACCACGATGTTGACCGCGAACTTGGTGTTGTCCTCGGCATTGAAGCGCTTGTTGCGCCAGTCGTAGTCCCATTCGCAGCCGTAATCCTTGTTGCTGTACAGCAGGCCCAGGCGGCCGTTGATCTCGATGCCCTTGAGATAGTCGTGGACCAGATCGTCGCCCCAGCCGTTCAGTTCGATGGTGTTGGCGGGCGGGCCATCGAACGTGAAGAAGCTCGAATAGACCGCGTGCTCCTTGGGCAGCTTCTTCAGCGCATCGGCACCGAAGATGGCCGTCATTTCCAGTTCAAAGCTTTTCGAGAACAGGCCGTCGATATCGTGATTGCAGTCATCGGCAAACACGAAACCGCCGTTCCGAACATAAGCCTCGAAGTTGCGCCGCTCGTCCGGCGTGAACTCCACCAGCTTGTTGCCGGCGATGTAGACGAACGGCGCAGTGAGCATCCGTGGATCAGCGAGCGGAATGACCTTTTCTTCGGGGTCCACGCGCAGGGTCGTGTATTGCAACAGCGTGTCGATGATGTTCGACGGCATCCGCTGGTCCACGTCCCAGTTGCCGGATTCGTACTGCAAGCGGGTGAACCAGAAATCGTAGACCGCTGCGGATGCCGTCATCGCCTGCCTACACCGCGTCGGAAAGCGAGGTGAACGTGAACTCGCGAATCTTCATCGGCGGAATCAGCATCACGAACGGCGATTCGTCATCGCCCACCCGCTCCGGCTTGCCCAGTTCATCGACGTTGTTGAGCATGATCACCGGCGACTCGTTCCAGCGGAAGTTCTTGATCGGATACTTGATTTCGCCGTTCTCGATGTAGAACGTGCCGTCGCGCGTCAGGCCGGTCAGCAGCACCGTCTGCGGGTCCACCGAGCGGATGTACCAGGTGCGGGTGACCAGAATGCCCTTCTTGGTGCCTTTCACCAGATCCATCGTCGATTTCGTGCCGCCGACCATGATCAGGTTGCCCGGCTGGCCCAGCGCCTTGGCCTTTTTCAGCTGCGCCCAGTAGCGCGAATACTGAAGGCTGTCGACCTTGCCGTTGGTGATGATCGGCTGGCGCTCGCGCTTCAAGCCGTCGTTATCCCAGGGCAGCACGGCGGCACCGGGATAGGCCGGATCGGCGAACAGGGTGACCTTGTCGTCGAACACCTTTTCGCCCAGACGATTGCCGCCGCCCTTCTTGGTCAGAAAGCTGCGGCCTTCGTCGGCTGAGCGGGCATCGAAGCCCTGCATCATGAAGCTGATCAGGCCGGCACTGGCCGCCGGTTCGAGGATCACCGTGTACTTGCCCGGTTCCAGCGCCTTGGCGTCCGATGAGGCCTTGGCCTTGCCGATCGCGGTCTGGATGTCGCTCTTGGCGTTGAACTGCGACACGTCCGAGACATTGCGCGCCACCCAGCCCGAGCCGCGGGCGTCGTCGGTGCGCACGGTGCAGGTGAAATCGACATTGGTCGATTTCTGATAACCGAAATTGCCCTTGGAGTTGGCGACCGCCGAAAAGCGCACCGCGTCGCTGAAGAAACCGGCGGCCACCAGCTTGCCGGCCTTCGAGGGGTTGATGCTGTCGGCGGCAACCTGCGCCCGGTATTCCGGGGTGATGCCGGCGGTGGCTTCGGCAAACGTCGGGGTGGCCGTGTACGCCTGCTTGCCGATGGCCGGGATGAATTCCGGGTTGTCCGGAGCCAGCTTGGCCAGATCTTCGGCGCGCTTGACCACGCGGGCAAGGGCTGCGTCATCGAACTCGTTGATGGTGGCCGTGCCGACCTTCTTGCCGAAGGCCACCTGCACCGACAGTTCGCAGTTGCTGACGATGCCGGAGGTCGACACCGAGTTCAGCGCGTAGCGGATGTTGCCGGCCACCGAACCTTCGAGGCTGGCCACGCATTCGTCGGCCTTCGACAGCTTGATGACCTTGTCGAGAATCGCCTTGGCCTGTGCTTCAGTGAATATGCTCATGATTTCAAGGGTTCCTTAGCCGAGGCTTCGCGCGGTATTGATGACATTGATGCCGTTGAAACGGGTCGTCGAAGACCCGTGCGACACCGCCGATACCTGGCTGGGCTGGCCCTTGCCATCGAAGAACGAACCGCCGAAGCGGTAGTCGCGCTCATCGCAGATGGCCGCACAGGCACCCCAGAATTCCGGCGTGCGGATCTGGTAAGCCACGTCCTCAATCTGCTCGGTGATCTTGCCTTCCTTGATCTCGAAGAACAGCTGGCCGCCGAACTGCGCGTTGTAGCGCTGCTGGTCGATGGAAAACGAGCCGTCGCCCACGATGTAGATGCCGTTCTCGACGTCCTTGATCATCTCGTCGACCGTGAGCTTCGCCTTGCCCGGTGCCAGCGACACATTGGCCATGCGCTGGAACTGCACGTTGGACCAGGAATCGGCGTAGCAGCAGCCCTGGGACGCCTTCTCGCCGATGATGTGGACCTGATCGCGGATCGCCTGGTAGTTCACCAGCACGCCGTCCTTGACCAGATCCCAGCGCTGGGTGGCGATGCCTTCGTCGTCATAGCCCACGGCACCGAGGGTAGTCGGCTGCTGCTTGTCGGCGAACAGCTGGACGATGGGGCTGCCGTACTTGAAGTCCTTGCCCTTCCACTTGTCGAGCGTGGCGAAGCTGGTACCGGCGAAGTTGGCTTCGTAGCCGAGCACGCGGTCGAGTTCCAGCGGATGGCCGACCGATTCATGAATCGTCAGCCAGAGGTGCGAGGGATCGAGCACCAGATCGTACTTGCCGGGCTTGACCGAGCGCGCAGTAAGCTTGGCCCGCGCCTGCTTGGCGGCGGCCACCGCGTCTTCGACCATGTCGTAGGAGTTGGTATAACCCACCACCCCGCCCGGCAGCTTGACCTTGCCGGAAGCCTTGGCATCGAGATACTCGTAGCCCATGCCCATCGGCGAGGAAAACTCGCTGCGGGTGCGGAACTTGCCGCTTTTCTTGTCGATGGCGGTGACCGTCATCGGCGTCCAGATGCGATGCACGTCCTGGTCGATGTAGCTGTTGTCGGTCGAGGCGAAATACTTCTGCTCGTTGACCAGGAACATGATCGAGTTGACGTAGTCCGCCCCCGCTTTCAGTGCGGCATTGTTGACCGCCAGCAGCAGATCGACCTTTTCCTTGATCGGCACTTCCATCGAGTTCTTCTTGATCGGCGTGGCCCAGGCCACTTCGCCGACGCCCTTGGTCGGGGCGAGCTGCACCGGCGCGGTCTGGAACTTGGAGTTGGCCTTGGCGATGGCAGCCGCCTGCTGCGCGGCCTTGGCGATGGCGTCCGGCGACAAGTCGCTGGTGGCAGCGAAGCCCCAGGTGCCGTTGACGATCACGCGAATGCCGATGCCGGTCGATTCGGTGTTGACCACGTTCTCGACCCGGGTTTCGCGGGTGATCACGAACTGGCGCAGATAGCGGCCGATGCGGGCATCGGCATAGGTGGCACCGGCCTTGGTGGCGGCGTTCAGGGCGATGTCGGCAAGCACCTTGCGCATCGCCTTGTCAGCCGGGGTGGCGAGCACTTCGGCCGCTACTGCATGGCCGTACACCGGCAGCATCAGCGCGCCGACGCTGGTGCTGGTTCGTTTCAGGAAGTCGCGTCTGTCCATCGGGGTCGCCGTCTCCAGGGTTCGATTCGGGGCGCGGCTGCGGTGATATCGACGTGCCGTCGGTCGGTTTGCGCAGTCGCGATAAGTTGCTAGGACGGCATCATGGCCAGATTCGTTTGAATCGACTTTTCGCGCCGTCGGAATGGTGAATCCGCCGCACGAATCGCGCCTGAAATCAGCAGGTCATGGGCACTTGAGAACAGCAGCCGGGGATTTCCGTCCTATCGGGCAGCGTAGATTTCGCTGCCCGCAGCCTTCGTCGCCCGCTTGAACAGAGACTTGAGATCGCCGCTGTGCAGGGCGACGGTCAGGGTGTCGGCCAGATCCAGCGCCTGCCGCAACTCGGCTTCCGCCTGCGCGCGCTTGATTCGCTTGTACCAGCGTGGCTTGGCCAGCAGCAGGTAGGCCGGCTGCTCCGGGAACACGTCGACCTGCTTGCGCACCAGCCAGACCTTGGCCAGCCAGCCGAGCCCGGCGCAGGCCTCGCGCAGGCGGGTTCGCTGTGCGTCGTCGATATCCGGGCTCAGATAATGGTCCTTAGGGCTGAACTCGGCGCGTTCGGCGGCCGCGCGCTGTTCCAGCTCGTCGCGCGCCTGCCAGGCGTCGATATAGGGTTTGGCCTCGGCGGCACGGCCGCGCTCCATCAGGAATTCGTGGATCAGCACCGCACCCGGCTTGATCGCGTTCGGGTCCTGCTGCATCACCTTGTCGATGATCGCGATGCCGCGCTCGTCACCTTGCCGCAGCAAGATCTGGCCGATCGCGTAGCGCGCTTCGGCGATCTCCGGATGCGCTTCGGCGAAAGCCTGGAAGCGCGGCAGCGCGGTCGCCGAGTCGTGCACGGTTTCGGTCAGCACCGCCTGCCGCCAGCTCTCGCCGGTATCGAGGCCGGTATCGCTGGCGGCCTTCTCGTCGAGCGTGATCAGTTCGCGCCGTTCCTGCTGGCGCTGCTCGTGACGCTCGCGCCAGGGCTGGGCGACACCGGCCCGCCAGCGATCGTCGAATTCCTTCGCCAGCACCTCGGCAGTCGGCCCCAGAAACACGGCGGCAGCGGACTGTCCGGCGGCCGGCGGCACCGCAGCGGTCTTGCCGAGGGCCGCCAGCCGATCGTTCAGCGCCGGATGGGTGTCGGACCAGTTGGTGCGGTGCTGCATCGCCCGTTGCAGGCGCGCTTCGGCATCGTTCCAGTCGCCGTAGCGATGGCCACCTTCGAGCAGTTGCGCGAACGGCCGCGCGGTCGGTTCCGGATCGTGCGGCACGCGCTGCCAGACCGGCTTCCAGACCTGGCTTTCCTGGTAGTCGTGGCCGATCTGGGCGATCACCAGCGCCTGCGCCGCTGGATCGGCACCGACCAGCCTGGCGCTCGCGGCATCGGCCGCGTATTCCTGCGCCCGCGCCAGCACGAAGGAATAGGCGTTGAATTTCGGCCCGAACCAGGCGAAGAAGCGCTTGAAGAAAAAGCCGCCGCGTTCGCTGAACTGCTGCTGCAAGCGCCCCCAGAGCACCCGCATGCGGTAGATGCGACCGGTCATCCGCGAGTCACCGGCACCGAAATGGCCGAATTCGTGGGCGAGCACGGCGCGGAACTGGTCCGGCGACATCGCCGACATCATCGGCAGCCCCAGGATCAGGTAGTTGCGCCACCAGCCGAGCGCTCCGAGGCGCGCGTGCTCGGCAACCGCGGCGTTGTAATCGTCGGTGACCAGCACCTGATGCGGTTTCGGGCCGGGAATCGCGGCGCGGATGCGGTCGATCTCGGCGAACAGCGCCGGCGCTTCCGCTTTGCTCAGCGGCCGGCCCTGCGGCGGATCGAAGCGCACCCAGATCGACTTCAGCACCGACCACGCGAACCAGATCGGCAGCCAGATGATCTTCAGCAGCTTGACCAGCAGGATCGGCTGCACGAAGCAGATCACCACCAGCACGGCGCTGACCAGCAAGGCACCGAGCACCAGCAGCAGCACGTACAGATAGCCGACCGCTGCCAGCGCGAAGACTTCCAGGCGAAAGCGTTGCGGCTGGCGCTGCGCACGCTCGGTGAGCCGCTGGACCAGTTCCGTGAATCCCTGTTCGGTCATGCCTTGCCTCGTTGCATTGAGTGGTGATCGCCAGCCCAGCCTTGCGGCTAAACTCGGCTCGCACCCCAATTATCCCTACAGGACGGCCATGGCGACTCAACTTTTTGACCTGACCGGCAAGGTCGCGCTGATCACCGGCGCCTCGCGCGGCATCGGCGAAGCCACTGCCCGCCTGCTCGCCGAACAGGGCGCGCATGTGGTGATTTCCAGCCGCAAGCAGGAAGACCTCGATGTGGTCGCTGCGAGCATCATCGCGGCCGGCGGCAAGGCCACGGCGATCGCGGCGCATCAGGGTGAATCGGCGGCACTGAAGGCGCTGATCGGCGAGATCGAATCGGGCTTGGGACGCCTCGACATCCTGGTCAACAACGCCGCCACCAACCCCTACTTCGGCCACATCAGCGATACCGAGATGTCGATGGTCGACAAGACCATGCAGGTCAACATCAAGGGCTATTTCGAGCTGGCAGCACTCGCCTCGAAACTGATGAAGAAGGGCGGCGGCGGTGCCATCGTCAACATCGCCTCGATCAACGGCGTGAAGCCGGGCATGTACCAGGGCATCTACTCGATCACCAAGGCGGCGGTGATCAACATGACCCAGGCCTTCGCCAAGGAATGCGCGCCGTGGAAAGTACGCTGCAATGCCGTGCTGCCGGGGCTCACCGAAACCAAGTTTGCCTCCGCCCTGACCAAGAACGAGCAGTTGATGAAGCAGGTGCTGCCGCAGATTCCGCTGGGCCGTGCCGCACAGCCGAACGAGATCGCCCCGGCGATCCTCTATCTGGTGTCGCCGGCATCAAGCTACGTGACCGGCACCACGCTCACCGTCGACGGCGGCCTGATCGGCTGCGGCGGGCTCTGAGCGGAGGCGCGGCGATGGCGATGGAAATCCCGATCTTCCCGCTCGGCACCGTGCTGTTTCCCGGCGGCCGCCTGCCGCTGCGCATCTTCGAGCCGCGCTACGTGGAGATGACCAAGGCCTGCATCCGCGACAACACCCTGTTCGGCGTGGCCTTGATCGTCGGCGGCTTCGAGGTCGGCACGCCGGCGGTACCGGCCAAGGTGGGCTGCACCGCGCGGATCATTGACTGGGATGTGCCGAATCCGGGGCTGTTCACGCTCAATTCGCAGGGCGAAACCGCGTTCCGGCTGCTCGATCGCCGCACGCAGCCCGACGGCCTGATCGTCGGCACCGTTGAACTGATCGAGCCGCCCGACCCCACCGGCGTGCCCGAACGCTATGCCCCGATGCAGCAACTGCTGGCCGACCTGATCCAGGAAATCGGCGAAGACAACTTCGCCAAGCCGCCCCGTTTCGATGACGCCGCCTGGGTCGCCTGCCGGCTCGCCGAGCTGCTGCCGATTCCGCCGGAGCGCAAGCAGAAGCTGCTGGAAGCGACGCGGCCGCTGGCGATGCTGTCCGATGTCGAAACCCTGCTGCGCGATCTTCGGGACGACCGCTCGTGAGCGAGGCGGTGATTCATCCGGTCGAGGTCGCTGTGCGGTCATGGCTGGAAATGGTCGTCATCGGCCTGAACCTGTGCCCATTCGCGTCCAAGCCATTTCGCGATGGCCGCGTGCGGGTGCTGGTCAGCGAAGCGAAAACCGGCATCGAGCTGCTGACCGATCTGCAGCTGGAACTGGCGCGGCTTGCCGATACGCCGGTCACCACGCTGGAAACGACCCTGATCGCGATTCCGCAGATGCTCGCCGACTTCGCCGACTACAACGATTTCCTCGACGACGTCGACGCCCTGCTCGACGAATACGAGTGGTCCGGCGAGTACCAGGTGGCGAGCTTTCATCCGGACTACCAGTTCGCCGGCACCCTGCCGACCGAAGCCGGCAACTACACCAACCGCTCGCCGGTGCCGATCCTGCACCTGCTGCGCGAGGACAGCGTCGAAGCGGCCGTCGACAGCCATCCCGATCCGGATGGCATTCCGGATGCCAATGTCGCGAAGCTCGAAGCGATGTCGCTAGCGCAGCGGCGGGCGCTGTTTTCGTTCTTGTCGCGCTGATTCAGAGGCTGGTCTCACGCGGAGGCCGCAGAGAAAAGCTTGAAGCGGAAGCGGTTTCGCACGAAGCACACGAAGTTCACCAGGAAAATCAGAAGCGCGTTCAGCGATCGCAGGTCTTCGTGGACTTTGTGTTCTTTGTGTGAAATCGCTTTTGCCGTTCTCCGCGTCCTCCGCGTTCTCTGCGTGAGACAGGTTTCGGCAGGCATCACCCGCCATCGTCGCCCCGATGCCCGGCCGCTATAGTTCGCCGCATCTTGACCACAACGATCCGTCCGCCGCATTGACGCGGAATTGACGGACAAGCCAGACAACAAACCAGGAGAACCCAGCGTGACCCCACTGCCGCCGATCGACCGCACGCCGTCCGCCTACAACTACCAGCTGCTGATCAAGCACCTGCTGACCAGCCCGATCAATCGCGCCTCGAAGCACGAGATCGTCTACCGCGACAAGGCCCGCTTCACCTATCCGCAATTCGTCGAGCGCGTGCACCGTGCCGCCAACCTGCTGAGTGCCCTTGGTGCCAAGCCGGGCATGACCATCGCGGTGATGGAATGGGACAGCCAGCGCTATCTGGACCTCTACTTCGCGATCCCGATGCTCGGTTGCGTGATGCAAACGGTGAACATCCGCCTGAGCCCGGAGCAGATGCTGTACACGCTGAACCACGCGGCGGCCGACATCGTGCTCTGCAATGCCGACTTCGTGCCGATGCTCGAACCGCTGCTCGGCCAGCTTGAATCGGTCAAGCACTACATCGCCATTTCCGAAGACGGCAGCACCCCGGCCTGCAAGATTCCCTTCGTAGGCGAGTACGAAACCCTGCTCGCCCAGGCCGCGCCCTGCTTCGACTTCCCGGAGTTCGACGAGAACGCGCGGATGTCGACCTTCTACACCTCCGGCACCACCGGCCTGCCGAAGGGCGTGTACTACAGCCATCGCCAGATGATGCTGCACACCCTGGCCGTGGCCTCCACCTTCGGCACGGCACCGGTGCAGGGCCGCATCCATCAGGACGACGTGTACATGGCGATCACGCCGATGTTCCACGTTCACGCCTGGGGCATGCCGTATGTCGCGACGATGCTCGGCATCAAGCAGGTCTACGCCGGCCGCTACACGCCGGACATGCTGCTGCAGCTGATCGCCACCGAGAACGTCACCTACTCGCACTGCGTGCCGACCATCCTGCACATGATCCTGAGCCACCCGATGGCCAAGGAAGTGGACCTGTCGAAGTGGAAGGTGCTGGTTGGCGGCTCGGCCTTGCCGAAGGGTCTGGCCAGGGCAGCTCTGGATCGCGGCATCGACGTGTTCACCGGCTACGGCATGTCCGAAACCGGCCCGCTGCAAGTCATCAACCACATCCCCACCGACCAGCTCGGCGGCGACACCGACCACCAGGCCAGCCTTCGCGTCCGTACCGGCCGTCCCGCGCTGCTCTGCGACGTGCGTGCAGTGGATGCCAACGTCAAACCACTGCGGAACGACGGCAAGTCGACCGGCGAAATCGTCTTCCGCTCGATCTGGACCACGCAGGGCTACTACAAGAATCCAACCGCGTCCGAAGAACTCTGGCAGGGCGGCTGGATGCACTCCGGCGACATCGGCAGCTTCGGCCCGGACGGCGTGCTGGTGATCTCCGATCGCGTCAAGGACGTGATCAAGACCGGCGGCGAATGGGTGTCGTCACTCGATCTGGAAAACCTGATCTCCGCGCATCCCTGCGTCAGCGAAGTCGCCGTGATCGGCATCAAGGACGCGAAGTGGGGCGAACGCCCGGTCGCCCTCATCGTGCTCAAGCCCGACCAGACCGGCGACGAAGCCGAGATCAAGCGCTACATGATGAGCTTCGCCGACAAAGGCCTGATCTCCAAGTACGGCGTGCCGGAGCGGGTACTGTTCGTCGATGCGCTGGACAAGACCAGCGTTGGCAAGCTGGACAAGAAGGTGTTGCGGGTGAAGTTCGCGGAGGTTGGGGCGGCTTGAGAAACGTAGGGCGGGTCACGACCCGCCATTGACGATGCGCCTCGGCCAGCTCGTCGCTTGTCGCTGGCCGAGGCGGCGCGCGGGGTTGACTGATGTCGCAATGGCTTCCTGGAAAGCGGCGGGTCGCGACCCGCCCTACTCAGGCTGGCAGGGCGTTCACCGATTCGGCAGACTCGCCTTGTGCAGGCTTGGATCGAGCTTCGACGCGAACACCTGCTGTTTGCTGACTGGACGCTGGCTACACAAGGCGAACCCTTGTTCAAGCTCGAACCGCTGAGGTGAAATGATGAACCCGAAAGCCGTCGGAGTACATCCGCTTCTGGATTATCAGCTTGATGTGGTGTTCGCCAATGGAGAGCGGCGCATCTTTGATGTGCGGCCGTACCTTGAGCGAGGTGTGTTTCGGTTGCTCAAGGATGCGGAGCGCTTCGCGTCGGCGCGCGTTGTCGCCGGCTCGGTGGAATGGCTTGGAGAGATCGACTTGAGCTACGACACCTTGTATGTCGAAGGAGCTGCGGTTCGTGTGGCGGATCATAAGTTGAGCCTGGCCTCTTAAATTCCACCGAGCATTTCGAAGTCATGTTATTGAAATCAAAACCACTTTATTGCTGCGTTTAAGATTGATATGAAACAGCGAACACGAGGTTTCATACAAGTGCTTTCGGCAATTCCGACCACCGTCACATTGACTGCTGCTCTGGTGGCCACATCAGCTTGTTGGGCAGCCCCCCCAGCAAAAGAACTCATTGGAACGTGGGATATCGTGCAAGTGGCTGTAGACGGGTCTGATCAGCCGCGTTGGCTCCTGACTCCAGACGATCCAGAACTGAAGTACCGTGAACTGAGAATCGATGAAACTACGCTTGAGCTCAACTTCGGCTACCTGTCCTGCCAGCAGGCCACATGGGTGACTGATCGCTCTATACGCCTCAGCGACTGGCTTCGCCACACTTACCCACGACTTGAGGGCGTGACTGGAGGAAGTTCGATCCTGGAAGATTTCGAGCTTTCTATAACAGATCAGACGGTTACACCGCTTCATGTAATTTGTCGGTCTAGCCGGCACGACAAAACTGAGTGGGAGGATGAAACTCTACTGCTGCTCTCGCCTGACGACCTAATCATGAGTTTCCACCACTCGGCCGTATTCGTCCTGAAGCGACGAGATCAAAATGCCGCGCCGTCTCCGAGCTTCGACTGCAAGCGCGCGAAGTCGCCCAGCGAAAATTCGATCTGCGAGTCCTATAACCTCGCCGGCCGGGATTTGAACGTGGCTGAAACCTATCGCGAGCTGTTGCGGATTCAGCCAGATGATGTCGAGGCAATACGTGCAGGGCAACGAGCCTGGCTTAAAGAGCGCGATGCTTGTGGAACTGATGTGCAATGTCTAGACGACAGCCTGCGTGAGCGTGTATCAGATCTTGTGAATGCGATTAGAACAGGCGTACGTTTCGGTGGGCGTGCTCAAGTACGAAGTGCAGCACCTGACTGAAAGTAGGGAAATTAGGAATTACAGCCCGGTAGGGCGGGAAAGCCGTAGGCGCATCCCGCCGCGTTCGATGCAGCCCACCAGATCACGGAAGGCGGGATGCGCTTCGCTTTCCCGCCCTACTGGCCTGGAGAGATCGATTTGAGCTACGACACTTTGTATCTCGAAGGAGCTGAGGTTCGCGTCGCGGATCGTAAGTTGAGCCTGGCCCCTTAAATTTCGCCCAGCCTCGCGGCTGGCTTGCCGCCGATCAGCACCTTGAACGAGCCCAAGGCGATGGTGTCCGGTAGTCCGGCACAAACCGCCAGATCGCCGACGCAGGCAGCGGGCATGCCGCCGATCACGCCATGGCACACATCCTTGTGTGGGTGAATCATGATCCTACCTCTTCGCCGGAAATTGGGGAATTAGTAAGGTGTCACCGTAATTCCCACAATTACGTGGCAAGCGAGCCGGGGCACGCGTCTTTGTGTGAAACCACTTCGACGCTACAGCTTCACCTGAAACTAGGGAATGGGTAAGGTGTCACCGTAATTCCAGTTTTGTATCTCACCGTAATGCGCAATCTTCATGCGCGTAAAAACATCTTTTACACTTTTTTTCACTACCGCTTCTGGAAGATCGATTGGGAAGACTCCCAGCTTTTTAATATCCAGAATCAATAGATTTATCCTTGGCGCAGATTCGATACTAACAACAAACCAATACCCTTTAATTTTTTCTGAAGAATAATCACAGCTTCCGATTCTTATTTTTTTAATGTCTTCATCAACTAAAAACGGACCTAGATACATTAGAATATTGATAAATGTTATAAAAAAAGCGAGCCATCCTGATAAGATAAGAGCAACCCAGAATGGTATGGAATTATCTTCGTAATTCTTTGAGACTAACCATGTAATAAAAACCAAAAAAAACGCGAATAATCCAATAGTCTTTAAGAATATTAGAAAAAGCTCTCGTAGCGTTCCAAAGCGCCACATTAACTTTAAACGCGACGATGCACTCTCATTCCAAGTCATAGTACTCATTATTATTACTCAACTACTTTATTAGAATTTCCGTAAAATTGCTTTTTATGCGTTGACTAAAGGGGCCAGGCTCAACGGGTAGCCCGGATGAAATCCGGGGATTGCCCCACCAGGCGCAAAATCCAGGATTGCATCCGGGCTACTGGTTCTAGAAGACGCCGACCTGTTCGCCGTCGCCTGCGCTGAATTCCAGCGCCTGGACCGGACAGGTGTGGAAGCGATCAGCATTGGCCATGATGTAGGCGCGGACCTTGCCCTGCGCCAGTTCCAGGCTGCCCGGGGAAACCAGTACCTGGTGCGCGGGAAGCCGCAGCGAAGACCGGCCGAAATTCGTCACGACAGCGGTCTTCACTGTCGCCGCCATCGGTTCGAATTCGAGGCCGAAGAAGAACGCACCGATCGGAGATACCACCTTGCAAGCATTCGGTCCGCCCGGATAAAGGCTCCGGGTCAGGCAAATCACCTGCCATCCGTCTTCGGTCACCGGCCAAAGTCCGGAAGCGTCGTAGGTGTTATCCGCAGATTGGGGGCTAGCCAATTCATCCTCCAGGTCGATGTTGCGTTTGCGCACGGCGGGCTTGAAGCGTAACGACCGTAGTTTGCTCGGGCAATATCGGCCCAGCGTCGGTCAGCGAACGAATCGGACGAGGTAGGCTCGACTTGAAGCTCGGTAGGGCGGGAAAGCCGCAGGCGCATCCCGCCTTTCCTGACGGATCGACCTTCGCCGGTGGCGGGATGCGCGGCCAAACTGCTGGCCGCTTTCCCGCCCTACTTTGATTCCCCGACGGACACTGCGGGCGTAATCTGTCCGCATGCCGCATTACATCCGCGCTTTCGTTCCAGGTGGCACTTTCTTTTTCACCGTGGCGTTGCTGGAACGCCAGCGAACGCTGCTGACCGACCACATCGACAACCTGCGCACGGCATTCGTCGACGCGCGACGGCGGCGTCCTTTCACGATCGACGCCATCGTTGTACTGCCGGATCACCTTCACTGCATCTGGACACTGCCGCCGGACGATGCAAATTTCTCGGCCCGCTGGCACGACATCAAATCGCGCTTTTCGGCGCGAATCCGGCCTGGCGAGCGATTGTCCGCCCGACGAATCAAGAAAGGAGAACGCGGCATCTGGCAACGCCGATTCTGGGAGCACTGCATTCGCGACGAGCGGGACTTTGTCCACCACGCGGATTACCTGCATTTCAATCCCGTCAAGCATGGTCATGTTTTACGTGTGCTTGACTGGCCGCTTTCGACCTTTCATCGCTCCGTGAAGGATGGCGCTTGTCCCTCTGATTGGGGCGGTAACGCGCACGTCACGGATTGGCATCTGGAATGAGCGGTGCGGGGTGGCGGGATGCGCTTCGCTTTCCCGCCCTACCGCTAGCGGATGAACTGTAGGCAATTTTTGCCACCCCCAAAACATCGACCTCGCCCACAAAACCGCCGCGCACTCCGCCGGGTGACCGATGGAATTGCCGGATTCGCGTGCTACGGTGAATTACACATCATCTTGGCGATTGATCATCGCCACCGGCTTGGGGGCGGACGGTCATGAAACAGAGCGTGCAGGTCACGGCAGCAGCGAAGATTTTCTCGGCGGGTCTGGTTGCAGTGATGGCCGCAGCGGCGTCGATGCCGGTTCGGGCGCAACTCGGCATTCCCGGGCTCGAATTGCCGGTGCAGGTGCCGGTGCGCCAGACGCTGACCTATCCCTGCAACTGGGTGGAGGCGATCCATCACGAACGGCGCAACACCGGATATCCGGACGTCAATGCGAACTATCAGGTGTCGGCCATGCCGATCCTGCCGCCGCCCGGCACGGTGATCCGGGTCAGCGGCCAGTATCCGAAGGCGCGCTATTTCACCTTTTCGGTCTACGACGGTTTCCGCCCCGGCAACCTGCTCGACACCATCGACGACTGGGAGCTGACGCCGCGTCTGAACGGCGTGCCGCTGGCGCCGCCGCTGCGCTTCCCGGCGCAGATTCCGGACAGCGGCAACGAGACCTACACCTGGCAGATCACGCTGAAATACCTGCCGCCGCCGGCCAATGACGCCGATCGCGAGCGCGACACGGTCTACATGAGCGATGACCAGGTGCGCTACTTCGGCTTCACCATCCCGAACGTCTTCGGCAACAAGCAGTTCGGTCTGCGCACCTATCTGCCGGATGCCGGCCAGAACGAGTTCGGTGGCGTGCCGCTACCGGTGATCACCTACACGATGCCGGACGGCACCGTGATCGACTCGCGCAACAACCCGGAACAGGACGAGTGCGACACCTTGAGCCGCGGCCAGGACGTGCTGCTGACGGTGTTCCCGCAGGTGCGCCAGAGCGGCACCGGCAATACCGACTGGGAGCCGGACACCACCAACGAAACCTTCCATTTCTACCCCAACGGTGCCACCAACTATTTCCGTGGCCCGGCCTCGAAGTTCAATGCCGACATGGTCATCGCCCGCTTCCGGGCACCGCTGCATCCGGACGCCTTCCCGGATACCGCGCAGGTGCGCTACACCTCCCTGTGCCAGAACCAGTACAACAACACGGCGGTGGTCGACTGCATTGCCGACCGCGAATTCGTCATCCAGCCCGACGGTTCGGCGATCACCGTGATTTCGACCAATGCCCGCCGGCCGGTGCGCGCCCAGGCCGCGTTCGGCTACAACTGGCTGCCTTGGGGGCCGGCGTCCGAAGCGCTGATCTACCTGCGCCAGATCACCCCGAACCCGCTGTTCGTCGGCAACTACGACCAGGCGATTGCCCAGCCGAATCGGCCGCTGGTGGAAACGCTCGGCATATGGGCCCCGGAGCTGACCTACTGCGATCGCCAGACTTTCGAGGCAATGGCCAACGTGGGCGGCGCAGCACTGATCCAGGCCTGCCGCGCCAATTACCGGCCGTATCGCAATGGCATCAATCTGAGCAATTGAGGGCCGGTGCTGGCGCTAAAGCCAGCGCCAGCACCATGTCGCAGCGATCAATCCCCGGCGAAAAGCCACCCGGCACCAGCTTGACGGTGACGAAGCCGAAGCGTTGATAGAAACCGGCGGCGTGCTGGCTGGTACTCAGGCGCACTTCCCGCACGCTGCCTTCGGCGCGGATTGCTGCCAGACGCGCTTCCAGCAGCACACGGCCGTAGCCGCTGCGATGCTGTTCGCGCTGCACCATCGCCCAGCAGAAATCGGCGCTGTCGCCGCGTTCGTTCAGTGCGTAGCCGGCGCTGCCCTGCACTGCTGCATTGCCATCGACAACGACGAAATAGCGGCCCGGCTGACGATCCGGCAGGCCGTCGAGGTAGTCCTCGAAATCGTCGCGCTCGGAAACATCGAAGTACTTCGGCACGTTGCTGTCGAAGGCGCGCAGGCAGGCGGCGCGGTCATCGGGCTGATACGGCCTTGCCGTGCCGCTCATGCGCCGAGCTGCCAGACCACGGCCTTGCGCTGCCGTGCCCAACCCTCGAAGTGCTTGGTGTAAGCGCTTTCGACGACGTTGCGCTTGATCTTCAAGGTTGGCGTGATGAAGCCGTTTTCGACCGTCCACGAGCCCGGCACCACGGCGACGAAGGCCAGGTGCTCGTGCGGATCGGCAGACTCGTTGGCGGTGGCCATGGTCGCGGCAAGCGAGGCGGTGAGGCTGTCACGCATCGCCAGATCGGCACCGAAAGCCGCCTGTGCATCGGGGCTCAGGATGACGATCGCGAACGGCTGCGGGAAATCCGGGCCGGTGACGCAGACCGCTTCGATTGCCGGATGCGCCGCCAGCCGGCTTTCGATCGGCGCCGGTGCCACGTACTTGCCTTTGCCGGTCTTGAACAGTTCCTTGACCCGGCCGGTGATGCGTAGCCGCTGCTGCTCGTCGATCTCGCCGCGATCACCGGTGTGCAGCCAGCCGTCGACGGTCAGCGCTTCGCGGGTTTTCTCGGGCTCCTTGAAGTAACCCATCATGTTGCACATCGAGCGGACCAGGATTTCGCCATCCGCCGCGATCTTCTGATCGACCCCTTCATACGGCGCGCCGACATAGCCGACCCGGCCCTTGCCCGGTGTCGAGCCATGCGACACGCCGAAGTTCTCGGTCATGCCATAGCCTTCGAGCAGTTCCAGGCCGAGGCTGCGATACCACTCCAGCAGCGGCTTGGGCATCGGTGCGGCACCGCCGCCGGCGATGCGCACGGTGTCGAGCCCGAGCTGCTTGAGAATCTTGTTCTTCACATAGCGGCCGAAGAACGGAATGCGGAACAGTCGGTCGAGCTTTTCCTTTGGTGCCTTCGAGAACACGCCCTGCTGGAACTTCACCCAGAGGCGCGGCACCGAGAAAAAGATCGTCGGCCGCGCGCGGCGCAGGTCGGCGAGAAAGGTTTCCTGCGATTCGGCGAAGAACACCTGATAACCGACATGGATCGACGCCGATTCGACGATCAGTCGCTCGGCGACATGGCTCAGCGGCAGATAGGACAGCATCCGGTCGTCCGGCGTGTTGCCGAACAGGTCGGCAAGCGCGGTCGGTGCCAGGCCGATGTTGGCGAAGCTGTGCATCACGCCTTTCGGCATGCCGGTGGTGCCGGAGGTGTAGATGATGGTGGCGAGGTCGTCGGCCTCGCGGCGGGTTTCGCCCAGCATCGGCGGGTTTGACGCGACGATGTCCTCCCAGGTCCGATGGTCATCGTCCGGCGACAGCGCGCAACCGAAGCGCAGCAGCTCGTCCGGAATGCCGGGCCGCATCATCGCGTAGTCATCGAGCTTGCCGACGAAGACGGCTTTCGATTCGCTGTGATCGAGGATCTGCTTGACCGAGGCGGCGGTCAGCGTCGGATACAGCGGCACGCTGACATAGCCGGCCATCCAGATCGCGAGGTCGGCCATGATCCAGTGCGCGCAGTTCTTCGACAGGATCGCGACCTTGGCGTTGCTCGGCCACTGATGGATGCGACCGTAGGACTGCAACCACTCGGCGATGCGCCGCGATTCGTCGACCGCTTCGGCCCAGGTCCAGCTGCGGACCACGCCGCCGCCCATCGGCTGGGTCAGCCAGGTCTTGTCGGCGCGCTCCTTTTCCCAGCGATAGACGCGGGCCAGCGGAAGGATGTCGGGTGCGATCTGAGCCATTCTGAGCGGTCCTTTTACAGGCTTCGGGTAATGATGCTTGTCGTAACGAATATTCTTGTGGCGTGATGGTACGCCGAGCACTACAGTCTGCGAAACCGCTGCAACAGACAGGATGATTACCGTGACCCGTGCCCAGAGTGCATCGCTTGACTCGCCGTTCTACACCGCCGAACACGAAGCCTTCCGTACCCAGGTTCGCCGCTTCGTGGAACGTGAATGTGCGCCGAACATCGACGCCTGGGAAGCCGCCGGCGAACTGCCGCGCGAGCTGCATGCGAAGGCGGCGGAAGTCGGCCTGCTCGGCATCGGCTTTCCGGAAGCCTACGACGGCATCGAAGTGCCGGACCTGTTCTATCTGGTGATCGCGGTCGAGGAACTGGCGCGCACCGGCAGCGGCGGTTTGATCGCGAGCCTGCTGAGCCACGGCATCGCCAGCCCGCCGCTGGTGCACATGGGCTCGCACGAGCAGAAGGAGAAATTCCTCGCGTCGGTGCTGCGCGGCGAAAAGATCGCCGCCCTCGGCATCACCGAACCGGGCGGCGGCTCGGATGTCGCCAATCTGCGGACGAAAGCGGTGCGCGACGGCGATCACTACATCGTCAACGGCTCGAAGACCTTCATCACTTCCGGCATGCGCGCCGACTATCTGACCGTGGCGGTGCGCACCGGCGGCGACGGCATGAACGGCGTGTCGCTGCTGGTGATCGAGGCCGGCACGCCGGGCTTCACGCGCACGCCGCTGTCGAAGATGGGCTGGTGGTGCTCGGATACCGCAACGCTTTATTTCCAGGATTGCCGGGTGCCGGTGGCCAACCGCATCGGCCCGGAAAATGCCGGCTTCATGGCGATCATGATGAACTTCAATGCCGAGCGGATCATGCTGGCCGCGCAGGCTTGGTCTTCCGCGCAGGTCTGTTATGAGGAATCGTTAAGCTGGGCGCGTGACCGCCAGACCTTTGGCAAGCCCTTGATTTCGCGGCAGGTGATCCGCCACAAGCTGGTCGACATGAAGATGCGCATCGACGCCGTCAAGGCGCAGCTCGACATCCTGTGCTGGCGCATCGCCCAGAAAGCCTTGCCGATCGCCGATGTCTGCCTGCTGAAGAATCTGGCGACCTCCACACTCGAACAGGTCGCTGGAGAAGCGGTACAGATCCTCGGCGGCGCGGGTTATCTGCGCGGTGCCAAGGTCGAACGCATCTTCCGCGAAACCAAGGTGCTGTCGATCGGCGGCGGTGCTTCGGAAATCATGAAGGACCTGGCTTCGAAGCAGCTTGGGTTCTGATGGTGCAGACGTAGGTCGGCAATCCTTTGCCGACACGCGCACTTGATCAAAGCGCAGCGGCGGCAAGGGTTTGCCGCCCTACGGATTTGGCAACCGCACGATGCGACAATCGAACCCATGAACAAGACTGACGAATTCCTCGCCCCCGCCGCCTGCATCGACGCCGACCATCCGGCCATCACCGCCTTCGCTGCCGAAGTCGTCGGGGACCGAACCGATCCGCGCGACAAAGCCGTCGCCCTGTACTACGCAGTGCGTGATCGCATCCGCTACGACCCGTACCAGATCGACCTGTCCGACGACGGTCTTAAAGCCAGCACCACGCTGCTCGCCGGCCGAGGCTGGTGCGTACCGAAGGCGGCACTGCTCGCGGCCGTCTGCCGTGCGGCCGGCGTACCGGCCAAGGTCGGCTTCGCGGACGTGAAGAATCATCTGTCGACAGAGCGCCTGCGCCAGAGCATGCAGACCGATGTCTTCCACTGGCACGGCTACACCTCGATCCTGCTCGACGGCCAGTGGCTCAAGGCAACACCGGCTTTCAACATCGAGCTGTGCGAGAAATTCGCGCTGAAAGCCCTGGAATTCGACGGCCGCGAGGATTCGATCTACCACCCGTTCGATCTGAACGGCAATCGCCACATGGAGTATCTGAAGCTGCGCGGCGAGATGGCCGATGTCCCGGCCGCGCTGCTGCGCAGCGAGTTCGAGCGGCTGTATCCGCAGATGCAGCGGCTGGATCGCGATGCCGATTTCACAGCGGATGTAGCTGCAGAAATCGCGCGCGGCTAATCGCTGTCCGCTTCCGCCTCCGGCCACAGACGCGGGAACAGGAAGCGCAGGCTCGACAGCGGCACCGCAAACGCCACCGGTGCCCGTGAACTGGTGCTGGCCAGCACGCCGTAGTCGAGCAGGGTCGCAAGTACCCGCCGCGCAGTGCGCGCTTCCAGCCCGGTCATCGCCATGAAACGCGCACGCTCCACCGGCCCGGTGATCGCCGTGTAATGCAGCGCTTCGAGCGCATCCATGCGGATCGTCGATTTCTCGCTGCCGAAGCTCCAGGGCCGCGCCGCGAGGTAGTTCAGGAGATCGGCGATGCGCTCGCGCAGGCTGCGCAGTTGCAGCAGGGTGCCGATGAAACGCGCCTGATCGAGACAGACATCGAGGAAGAAGCCGGCGAAAGCCAGCAACTCTTCCTGCGACAGCGGCCCGCGCCCATCGAGATCGTTGCGGCGCGGCAGGTCGGCATTGTTGAGCAGCGCGTAGTAGCGCTCATGGCTCCGCGCCAGCCCGCGCATCGGCGACCACAGGCCTTGGGTGAGCCCGAGGCCGTGCAACACCAGATGCGAATGCAGGCGCGCGCTGCGGCCGTTGCCGTCGATGAACGGATGCACCCAGTTCAGCCGCTGGTGTGCGCAGGCGACGCCGATCAGCGGCAGTTCCAGGCCCTGCAAACCTGAATAGGCGCGCGACCATTCGGCCAGCAGTCGCGGTACTTCGTCCGGCGGCGGTGCCAGATGCTGGCCAACCGCGCGGGCATCGTCACGCCAGGCACCGGGCACGATGATCCGGCCGTCGTCGCTGAGCCGTTCGGCTTCCGGCACGCGGCTGTACAGCGCTGCGTGAATCTCGCGGACGCGATCGGGCGAATAGGCAGCCGCCGGGTCGGCGCTGCCTTCCAGCGCCAGTTCGGCATCCATGTGGGCGATCGCCAGCCGCTGCTTCACGGCTTCGCGATGATCGCCGCTCCATTGCTGCGCGAGCGCCAAGTCGATATCGGCCGGCCGCGTGTGCTGACCCTCGATCTTGTTCGTGTAATAGGAATTCATCGCCCGCAGGCGCGGCGCAAGGCTGGCCGCCAGCCCCGGCCCGGCCTGTGCGGCCAGCGCATGGCTTTCGCGGATCAGCGCCGCCGCCCGCTCCAGCAGCGGCCCAAGCACGCGGGCTTCGGGCATCAGCGGGTGGAAGGAGCGGGGGACGGTCATGGCGTCAGAAATTCTTCTCAGGACAGTTTTAAGGACAGTTTTAAGGACATTTAAACTATCTTTAATTCAATGAATAAAATAAGAAAATTTACTTCAGTATAAATTTCAAAGGACAGTTTTAAACTAGCGTAAAAAAGCCCGGTCAGCTTACGCTGTCCGGGCTTGGTTGCAAATCTGAGAGACAAACCCCGGAGCACAAAGGCACAAAGAACAGCTAAGGCAAGGACACAAAGGAAAGCGTCTCTTTGTGCCCTTGCTGTTCACCTTTGTGCCTTTGTGCTCCGGGGTGCTTTTCGTCGACCTTCAAGCGCGCGCTTGAATCAAGCAGCGGCGGCCCATTTCATCGCTGAACCCCTCAGAAGCAGTCGCCGGGAACCCGGACAAAGCCTTCCATCAGCACCCGCGCCGAGCGCGACATGATCGCCTTCTTGACCACCCACTGACCGTTCTCGAGCGTCGCTTCCGCACCCACCCGCAAGCTGCCGGACGGATGGCCGAAGCGCACCGCGGTGCGCGCGCCGCCACCGGCTGCGAGGTTGACCAGCGTCAACGGAATCGCGGCGGCAGTGCCGATCGCAACCGCGCAGGTGCCCATCATCGCGTGATGCAGCTTGCCCATCGACAGCGCGCGGACGTTGAGGTCGATCTCGCTCGCCTTGATCGGCTTGCCGCTCGACGACAGGTAATCGGCCGGCGGCGCGACAAACGCCACCTTCGGCGTGTGCTGGCGCTTGGCCGCTTCGGACACGTCCTTGATCAGACCCATGCGCAGCGCGCCATGGGCGCGGATGGTCTCGAACTTCGCGAGCCATTCCGGGCTGGTGTTGATCGCTTCGCGCAGCTCGGTGCCGGTGCAGCCGATCTCGGCGGCGTTGATGAACACGGTCGGGATGCCGGCGTTGATCATCGTCGCCTTCAAGGTGCCGATGCCCGGCACCACGAGGTCGTCGACGAGATTGCCGGTCGGGAACATGGAACCACCGCCGTCGCCATCGCCTTCATCGGCCGGATCGAGAAATTCGATCTGTACTTCGGCGGCCGGGAAAGTCACGCCGTCCAGCTCGAAATCACCGGTTTCCTGCACCGCGCCGTTGCTGATCGGCACATGGGCGACGATGGTTTTCTGAATCTGCACCTGCCAGATGCGCACCGTGCAGATGCCGTCCTTCGGGATACGGTCAGGCGCGACCATGCCGTTGCTGATCGCGAACGAACCGACAGCGGCCGTCAGGTTGCCGCAGTTGCCGGACCAGTCGACGAAGGCCTTGTCGATCGACACCTGGCCGAACATGTAATCGACGTCGTGATCGGCCTTCGAGCTCGGCGCGAGGATCACGGTCTTCGAGGTCGACGAGGTCGCTCCGCCCATGCCGTCGATCTGCGCGCCGTAGGGATCGGGCGAGCCGATCACCCGCAGCAGCAGCTTGTCGCGCGCCTCACCTGCCACTTGGCAGCGCTCGGGCAGGTCGGCGAGTTTGAAAAACACGCCTTTCGAGGTGCCGCCGCGGACGTAGGTGGCTGGGATCTTGATTTGGGGAATGTGGGTCATGGAGTCGGACTTGGATGATTGAGTGACGGCCGGTCGTTGATCGCAGCATGCAGCACGGATGGAATCCGGGATTTACGCGGTCGCGCTGAAAACACCGGATTTCATGCGGGCTACGCGGGCTGGGAGCTTGTCGGTGCCATCAGTCGGCAATGTTCCGCTGCCACCCGCCGGGCTTGCGCCGATGATGAAAGAACGAGACCACAAGCAGCTCGACTTCATCGGCGTGGTAGATGACCGAGTACGGAAACTTGCGCATGACGACATGTCGAAACTCAGCCTCGATGCACGGGAAAGCCAGCGGCATGCGCAGCGCGCGCGTCATCGCAGCATCGACTGCGCGGGCGAACTCGAAACCGAGGCCGGGCGAACGCTGCTCGTACCAACGCTGAGCGTCCAGCAGCTCCGCCTGAGCTTCCGGACGGACCAGCAACCGCATCAGGGGCGTCCCTTGAACAGGCTTGCACGAACCTGATCCCAAGGGATGCTGGATGAGGGATCGGCGTGGTGCGCTGCAAGCCTGCGGTGCAGCTCGGCACGCTGCTCGGGCGAAAGTTCAAGTGACCCGCCCGTTTCCTCGGCAATGCTGTCCCAGATGTCCTCGACCAGCTCGATGCGTTCCGAGATGGGAAGTGATCTGAAGTTCGCGGCGGACATACTCATGGACAGAAATATAGCAGCGGACGCTGGTGGTCAGGCCGCCTTCGTTAGAAGTCAAAAAAGCACGGCGAACCGGCACGAAAGCCACTCGCTTGATCAATCAGTATGCAGCCCCGGATTTCATCCGGGCTACGTGGGTGGTTCCAGCAGGCCCAGCTGCGGATTCAACTTTGGAGGAGTTGCCGCAAGCGGCCAGCGCCCGACCACCTCGTACCGATACGGCTGACCGCCGCCCCGCACCAGCAGCAGTTCATCGACCATCCACTCGATCGGTTCGATGACCACCGACGGCAAAGGCGTCGGGGCCTTGTAGCTGATCGTCACCTGCGGGCCGTGGCCGCTGTCGTCGAGGATGCCTTCGGCCAGCAGTGCTGCCCGGACCGCGCTCAGCATGACCTCCAGCCCCTTGGGTTTGCCCAGGGTGCGGAACGCCCAGTGAATGCCTCGGGGCCCGACACCGGTGCCGTTGATGCGATTGAGCGTCATCACGAAGGATGGTGCCGCAACCCGGGCACCGGCACGCAGCATGGCGGCCCGAATCTTCGGCTGGTCGTCCTGGCGGTCGGAAAACGACTGATGCCAGTTGCCCGGCTCGAACTGCGCTGCGCCCAGCCGCTCGTCGAGACCATTGGCGGCAACCGCCGCTTCCATCCGCGCGCGGATCGCAGGCGGCGGCTGCGCCATGAAGATCAGTGGATCGAGCCTGGCCACTACGAAGTCTCATTCATTGTGATACGTCACAAGCCACTGATTTAACGAAGAAAGATAACGAGATGAAGCACCATCCCGCCGCTGGGCATCAAGATCATTCGAGCGCTCCCATCCAGGCCGGGATATCCCGTTCGGCGTGCAGAACACGGCTGACATCCACTTGCTGGTCGCGTTCGATGTAGAAGATCAAGTACGGGAATCCTCTGATCGGCCAGAAGCGGATTTCTCGAAGCTTCAGTGGCGCTGCATAGCGTGCGCTGCCGCTCGCCGGGTGAGCTCCGATGTGTCGCACCGCGCTTTCGACGGCGGCGACCCAGCGCCGCGCCAGCGTTGGCCCGCCTTCGTTCCGGTACCAGGCCGTTGCCTGCCTGACTTCCGCCCGGGCTTGCGCCGTCAGCACGACGCGCTTGACCGTCACGGTTCGGCTTTGCCTTCAGCGATTTCCCGCAACCCGGCGAAAAAAGCATCGTCGGCCACCTGCGCCGGCCCGGAATTGAAGCCGTCCAGCAGCATGCCCCGCAGCTTGGCGATGTCCCGCTGATTGCGGATCAGTTCGCGCAAATATTCGCTGGTGGAACCATAAGCATGCTCGGCGACCTGGGCATCGACAAACGTCTTCAAGTCATCGGGCAGGGAGATGTTCATCGTGGCCATGCGCGCCTCTCTGAATGGCAAAGAATGCCAAGGATTGTCGATCTGAAGCGCGGGTCGCGCAAGCACCGAATCAACGACTACCACGAAAAAGCCCGCCGCAGCGGGCTTTCTAGTCCTGTGCTGCGCAGGCGATCAAGCCGCCTTGGTCTGCGCGAGGAAATCCATCGCAAAGCGCTGCAACACGCCGCCCGCTTCGTAGACCAGCACTTCCTCGTCCGAATCCAGACGGCAGGTCATCGGCACTTCGAGCTTTTCGCCGCTCTTGCGGGTGATCACCAGGCTCAAGGTGGTGCGCGGTGCCAGCTTGCCCTCGACGTCGTAGGTTTCCGTGCCGTCCAGCCCCAGGGTCAGGCGGGTGGTGCCGGGTTTGAACTCCAGCGGCAGCACGCCCATGCCAATGAGATTAGTACGGTGAATGCGCTCGAAACCTTCGGCGGCGATCACTTCCACACCCGCCAGACGCACGCCCTTCGCCGCCCAGTCACGCGAGCTGCCCTGACCGTAGTCGGCACCGGCGACGATGATCAACGGCTGCTTGCGTTCCATGTAGGTTTCGATCGCTTCCCACATGCGCACGACCTTGCCTTCCGGCTCGATGCGCGCCAGCGATCCCTTCCTGACCTTGCCGTCGACGATCGCCATCTCGTTGACCAGCTGCGGATTGGCAAAGGTCGCGCGCTGCGCGGTGAGATGGTCACCGCGATGGGTCGCGTAACTGTTGAAGTCCTCTTCCGGCACGCCCATCTTGTGCAGGTACTCGCCTGCGGCGCTGTCCATCATGATCGCGTTCGACGGGCTCAAGTGGTCGGTCGTGATGTTGTCCGGCAGCACCGCCAGCGGGCGCAGACCTTTCAGCGTCCGGGCACCGGCCAAGGCACCTTCCCAATACGGCGGACGGCGGATGTAGGTGCTCATCTCGCGCCAGGCGTACAGCGGGCTGATCGACTTGCCGTCATCGGCTTCCTTTTTGAACATCGGCTCGTAGACAGCGCGGAACTGCGTCGGATTGACGGACTTGGCCACCACCGCATTGATCTCGGCATCGGTCGGCCAGATGTCCTTCAGCCGAACCGGCTGACCATCCTTGTCGAGACCGAGCACGTCCTTCTCGATGTCGAAGCGCACGGTGCCGGCGATCGCATAGGCGACGACCAGCGGCGGGCTCGCGAGGAACGCCTGCTTGGCATACGGATGAATGCGGCCGTCGAAGTTGCGGTTGCCAGACAGCACGGCCGTCGCGTACAGATCGCGGTCGATGATTTCCTGCTGGATCACAGGGTCCAGCGCGCCACTCATGCCGTTGCAGGTGGTGCAGGCGAAGGCGACGATGCCGAAGCCCAGCGCTTCAAGCTCGCTCAGCAGCTCGGCGTCCTTCAGATAGCTTTCGACCACCTTCGAGCCGGGCGCCAGCGAAGACTTCACCCAGGGCTTGCGGGTGAGGCCACGGGCGTTGGCGTTGCGCGCCAGCAGGCCGGCGGCGATGACGTTGCGCGGGTTCGAGGTGTTGGTGCAGGACGTGATCGCAGCGATGATCACCGCACCGTCCGGCATCTTGCCGTCCGCCGGCAGTTCCCACGGAGCTGCGATACCGCGCTCGGCGAGTGCCGAGGTCGGCAGGCGCTTGTGCGGGTTCGACGGGCCGGCCATATTGCGGACCACGGTGGACAGATCGAACTTCAGGACGCGCTCGTAGACGGCGGTCTTGAGGTCATCGGCCCACAGGCCGGTGTGCTTCGCATACAGCTCGACCAGCTTGACCTGCTCGTCTTCCCGGCCGGTGAGCTTGAGGTAGTCGATGGTGTTCTTGTCGATGAAGAACATCGCCGCGGTGGCACCGTATTCAGGGGCCATGTTGGAGATGGTGGCGCGATCACCGAGCGTGAGTGCCGAAGCACCTTCGCCGTAGAACTCCAGATAGGCACCGACGACCTTTTGCTGACGCAGAAATTCAGTCAGCGCCAGCACCATGTCGGTGGCGGTGATGCCTTCGTTGAGACGACCCGACAACTCCACTCCGAAAATGTCCGGCAGGCGCATCCACGAGGCGCGACCGAGCATCACGTTCTCGGCTTCAAGACCACCGACGCCGATGGCGATGACGCCGAGGGCATCGACGTGCGGGGTGTGGCTGTCGGTGCCGACGCAGGTGTCCGGGAACGCGACGCCGTCAAGCGTGTAGACCACCGGGCTCATTCTTTCGAGGTTGATCTGATGCATGATCCCGTTGCCTGGCGGGATCACTTCCATGTTCTTGAAGGCCTTCTTGGTCCAGTCGATGAAGTGGAATCGGTCATCGTTGCGGCGATCTTCCACCGCACGATTCTTGGCGAAGGCGTCCTTGTCGAAACCACCGTATTCCACCGCCAGCGAGTGGTCGACGATCAACTGCACCGGCACCACCGGATTCACCTTCGCCGGGTCGCCGCCCATGTCGGCAATCGCGTCTCGCAGGCCGGCGAGATCGACCAGTGCCGTCTGACCGAGGATGTCGTGGCAGACCACGCGCACCGGGAACCACGGGAAGTCCAGATCGCGCTTGCGCTCGATCAGCTGGCCCAGATAGGCCGCGACCCTCTCAGGCTCGCCCTTGCGCACCAGGTTCTCGGCATGGACGCGTGCGGTGTACGGCAGCGTTGCGTACGCGCCGGGCTTGATGGCATCGACGGCCGCGCGGGCGTCGAAGTAGTCGAGAGACGTGCCGGGTAGGTTCTTGCGGTAGGCGGTGTTCATGGCGTTTTGATATCCGGTGCAGCCGAAATCGGGGAGCTAAGCCCTCTCCCCGCGGGAGAGGGTTGGGTGAAGGTCTTTCCGGCTGTACGGATGCACAACTGGAGAGACCCTCACCCTGGACGTATACGTCCAGCCTCTCCCGGGGGGAGAGGGAGAACAGCGGCTTACTTGCGATCCTTGATCGGCACGAACGTCAGATCTTCTGGCCCGACATAGTTCGCGCTCGGGCGAATGATCTTGCCGTCGATGCGCTGCTCGATGACGTGCGCGCTCCAGCCGCTGGTACGCGCGATCACGAACAGCGGCGTGAACATCGCGGTCGGCACGCCCATCACGTGGTAGCTGACGGCGGAGAACCAGTCGAGGTTCGGGAACATTTTCTTGATGTCCCACATCACCGTTTCCAGCCGTTCGGCGATGTCGAACATCTTGGTGCTGCCGGCTTCGATCGACAGATCCTTGGCGACCTGCTTGATCACCTTGTTGCGCGGATCGCTGACCGTGTAGACCGGGTGGCCGAAGCCGATGACCACTTCCTTCTTCTCGACGCGGGCCTTGATGTCCGCTTCCGCTTCATCCGGCGAGTCGTAGCGCTTCTGGATCTCGAAGGCCACTTCGTTGGCACCGCCGTGCTTCGGGCCACGCAGTGCGCCAATGCCGCCGACGATGCAGGAATACAGATCCGAACCGGTGCCAGCGACCACACGGCTGGCGAAGGTGGAGGCATTGAACTCGTGCTCCGCGTACAGCACCAGCGAGGTGTGCATCGCCTTGACCCACGAATCCTGCGGCTTCACACCATGCAGCAGGTGCAGGAAGTGACCGCCAATAGAGTCGTCATCGGTTTCGACGTCGATGATGTTGCCGTTGTGGCTGTAGTGGTACCAGTACAGCAGCATCGAACCGAGCGAGGCCATCAGCTTGTCGGCGATGTCGCGGGCACCCGGATGGTTGTGGTCGTCCTTCTCGGGCAGCACGCAGCCGAGTGCGGAAACGCCGGTGCGCATCACGTCCATCGGGTGCGATGCGGCCGGAAGCTGTTCCAGCACGGCCTTGACCGCCGCCGGCAGGCCGCGCAGCGCCTTGAGCTTGGTCTTGTAGGCCTTCAGCTCGGCGGCGTTCGGCAGCTTGCCGTGGACCAGCAGGTGGGCGATTTCTTCAAATTCGCAGGCGGAGGCGACATCGAGGATGTCGTAGCCACGGTAGTGCAGGTCGTTGCCGGTACGGCCGACGGTGCACAGCGCGGTGTTGCCGGCGGTGGTGCCGCTGAGGGCGACGGACTTCTTCGGCTTGAAGCCGGGGGCGGCGGTTTCGCTCATCTCATCTCTCCGTTTTGGTTGTTGTTCCCGCAGCAGCGGGCATCTGACTTTTGATTTGACGGTGCAACTGGATCCCGGCTTTCGCCGGGATGACGCTATCGCGTCACTTCTTCTTCGCGGCGAATAGCGCATCGAGACGGTTCTCGAACGCGTGATAGCCGATGCGGTCGTACAACTCCATGCGGGTCTGCATGGTGTCGATGACATCCTTCTGATGGCCGTTGGCGCGCACCGATTCGTAGACCGCTTCCGCCGCCTTGTTCGCTGCGCGGAAGGCGCTCAGCGGGTATAGCTGGATGGCCACACCGACCGAGGCCAGTTCGTCACGCGTAAACAGCGGGGTTGCACCGAACTCGGTGATGTTGGCCAGCACCGGCACTTTCACGGCGTCGACGAAGCGCTGGTAGGTCGGCAGGTCGTAGGCGGCTTCGGCAAAGATCGCGTCGGCACCGGCTTCGACACAGGCGATCGAGCGTTCGATGGCGGCATCGACCCCTTCGGCCTGGATGGCGTCGGTGCGGGCGATCAGGAAGAAAGCTTCATCGGTGCGGGCGTCGGCGGCAGCCTTGACCCGGTCCGCCATTTCGCCCTGTGACACGATTTCCTTGCCCGGACGATGGCCGCAGCGCTTGGCACCCACCTGATCCTCGATATGGCAGGCGGCAGCACCGGCCTTGATCAGCGACTTCACCGTGCGCTCGATGTTGAAGGCGCTGGCCCCGAATCCGGTGTCGATGTCGACGAGCAGCGGCAGGTCGCAGACATCGGTGATCCGGCGGGTGTCGATCAGCACGTCGTCCATCGTGTTGATGCCGAGGTCCGGCATGCCGAGCGAACCGGCGGCGACGCCGCCGCCCGACAGGTAGATCGCCTTGAAACCGGCGCGCTTGGCCAGCAGCGCGTGGTTGGCGTTGATCGCGCCGATGATCTGCAGCGGCGACTCGGCAGCGAGAGCGGCGCGGAAACGGGCACCGGCGGAAGACGTCATGAGCAGCTCCTCGAAGATCAGGCGGGCGACAGGGCCGCTAGCTGCGGACCTCAGCGGCCCGCCGGTGGTGACGGGCGGGTCTCTTACTCAAGACGCGTGCCATCGCCGAAGCGGCCCTATCCGTGGTTCGATCATCCATTCAAGCAACTGAAAATATTGATTTTTCTGACATTTAGCCCGAATGCATGGCGATGTCGAATCGACATCCGGACGTTTCATGCAACATCTGAAACGTCGCATGGAACATAATCCGCGACATGCAAAACACCGAATCCGCCCTGCCCGCGATCTGGACCGTCAGCGTCACCCGGCTGTCGCGGCTGATGCAGGAAGTCTCGCCGGAATTCGACGGCCGCGCGCTGATCGACCCCATCGACCTCGGCTTCGAGGAAGCGGTCAGCCACATCCGCGAGCGGCTGATCACCGATGACTGCGATGTCGTGCTGTCGGCCGGTTCCAACGGCGAATACCTGCGCAACCGCATCGACAAGCCGATCGTGCTGGTCCGCCCCGACGGCTTCGACCTGATGCAGGCGCTAACCCGAGCGCGCCGCCATTCGAGCCGCATCGGCATCGTCAGCTACGGGGTCGAGTTGCCGGCGTTCAGCGCTTTCAAGCAGGAATTCGGGCTCAGCATCGAGCAGCGCGCCTACACCCACACCGAGGAAGCGCGCGACCGGGTTGCGGAATTGGTCGGTCTGGGATGTGGCGCGATCGTCGGCACCGGCTATGTCTCCGAACTGGCCGACCGCGCCGGAGCCGTCGGCATCCTGATGTACTCGCCGGACTCGATCCGCCGCGCCTTCGAGCAGGCCATCGACCTCGCCCGCATGCTGACCAATGCCCGCAGCGGTGTCCGCCGCGCGGCGACCGCGCCCGATTCCCGTTACAGCCTGCGGCGATTGATCGGCAACAGCGAAACGATGGTGGCGCTACGCGATCAGGTGCGGCTGTTCGGTGCCAGCGACCGCACCGTGCTGATCACCGGCGAAACCGGCACCGGCAAGGAACTGGTCGCCCAGGCGCTGCATGGCGCGAGCCCCAGGCGAAGTGCTGCGTTCGTGGCGATCAACTGCGGCGCGGTTGCGGAATCGCTGCTCGAATCGGAACTGTTCGGCTATGCCGATGGCGCTTTCACCGGCTCGCGCCGGGGTGGCCGGGTGGGCCTGATCGAAGCAGCCAACGGCGGCACGCTGTTTCTCGACGAGATCGGCGAAATGCCGCTGGCGCTTCAGACCCGGCTGCTGCGGGTGCTGGAGGAGCGCGAGGTGCTGAGGGTCGGCAGCGTGCGGGCAACACCGATCGACGTGCGGGTAATCGCCGCCACCCATTGCGAGCTCGACAACCTTGTCCGCGAAGGCCGCTTCCGTCGCGATCTGTACTACCGGCTCAACGTGTTGCGTATGTCGCTGGCACCGCTGCGCGAGCATGCCGACGACGTGCCGCTGCTGCTGATGGGCTTCCTGCGCGCAGCCGGTGCCGGCGCGATGGTCATCGACGGCCCGGCGCAAGCCACGCTGCTGCGCCACGACTGGCCCGGCAACATCCGCGAACTGCGCAACCTGGCCGAACGGATCGCGGTGCTGGGGCATGCGGCGTCGCCGCTGTCGGCGCTGACCCGGCCGCTGCTGCTGCGCTGTGCGCCGGAGATGTTCGCGGCCCTGTCCGCACCGATCGCCGAAACACTCGTCAGCGGCGAGCACGCCGTTTCGCGCCAACGCCCCGAGCCGGCAGCCTTGCAAGCGCTGCTGCAACAGCATCGCGGCCAGCGCGGCGCAATGGCTGCGGCACTCGGAGTGTCGCGCAGCACGCTGTGGCGGTGGATGCAGGACGGATAGACGACGCGCCGCATGCGAACATCCGCCATCCCCCGAAAGCCTCCGAAAGCTCCCGAAAGATGGCCAAGCTGTACTTCCGCTACGCCGCCATGAACGCCGGCAAATCCACGGCGCTGCTCCAGGTGGCCCACAACTACGAGGAGCGCGGCCAGCGCGTGGATCTGTTCACGTCCGCGCTCGATGTCCGTTCCGGCTACGGCCGGATCGCGTCAAGGCTCGGCATGACCCGCGAAGCGGAAGCCTATTCGGCGACCACCGACTTCGCGTCGATCTACCGGGTTCGCCCCGCACCCGCCTGCATCCTGATCGACGAAGCACAGTTCCTGACCGAGGCGCAGGTGATCCAGCTGCATCGCAACGCGCATCTGAACGGCATTCCGGCGATCTGCTACGGCATCCGTAGCGATTTTCGCGGCGAGGCCTTTCCAGGATCGCGCGCCCTGCTGACCATTGCTGACGACCTCGAAGAAATGAAAACCGTCTGCCGCTGCGGCCGCAAGGCGACCATGAACCTGCGATTCGACTCAACCGGCCAGCAGGCGCTGTTCGGCGAACAGGTCGAGATCGGTGGCGAGGATCGCTACGAGGCGGTCTGTGCGCGGCGTTTCTATACCGGCACCTGCACGTAGGTCCGAATTGATCCGGACGCTTTTCGGGTCGACAAGGGCGCAGTCCGGATGAATCCGGACCTACGTGCAGCGTTCAGGCCCCGTGGGCATCCATCAAGGTCCGCGCCGCGACCAAGGCGCTGGTCACCGGCCCGCCTTTCGGAAAGGTGAGGCGCGCCAGGTAGCCGCCTTCCATCAGCAGCATCAGCGCATCGCCCAACTGCTCGGGATCGCGTGCCTGCATGGCGCTGGCCAGCGCCCGGAAGCGGCGGCGGATCTCGCTCTTGTGGCTGACCACCACGGCGCGGCCGGGATGATCGTCCTCGACGATCTCGACCGCTGCATTGGCCAGCCCGCAGCCGCGCGATTCCTTCGAGCAGGTCTTGTTGACGTGAGCGGCGAACAACGCTTCCACCTGCTGGCGCGGCGCACCGTCGAAGGGCGCGACGACGCCATCCCACCAGGTCCAGAAGTGCGCGTCCTTGTAGCGCAGATAGTCGGCGACCAGCTCGTCCTTCGACGGGAAGCTGCGGTAGAAGCTCATCTTGTTGGTGCCGGCGGCGCAGACGATGGCGTCGATGCCGACCGCGCGAATGCCGTGCCGGTAGAACAGCTCGCAGGCGGTTTCGAAGATGCGGTCGCGCACGCGCGGCTTGGCCGCCGGTTCGCAAAGGCTTAAGTCTTCGGGTCTGACGACGCTCATCTCGTGACACTCGATTCCGGATCAGGATTTGCTTGACAGCGATGTTACCGATCAGTAACGTACGGTCACTGTTACCGATCGGTAACAAGGCGTAGGGTCGCGGTGTTGCAGCTTCGTGTCAAGCCGAAGACACCGAACCACGCCCCCTTCAGGAGAATGACAGATGAGCAAGATTGCCCTGATCACCGGTGCTGCCAAAGGCATCGGCTTCGAAACCGCCCGCCAGCTCGCCCAGACCGGCGTCCATGTGATCGTCGCCGCGCGCAGCCAGGCCAAGGCCGATGAAGCCGCCGCCGCGCTGAAAGCCGAAGGTCTGACCGTCGAAGCGCTGGCGCTGGAAGTGACCGACGCTGCCAGCATCGCCGCCGCCGTGACCAGCGTCACCGCCAGGCACGGACGACTCGACATCCTGATCAACAACGCCGGCGTGATGCAGGACGATGGCTCGAAGAAGGTCAGCGAGCAGAGCCTCGCGGTCTGGCACAGCACTTTCGACACCAACGTGTTCGGCGTGATTGCCGTGACCCAGGCTTTCCTGCCGCTGCTGCACAAGTCTGCGGCCGGGCGGATCGTGAACCTGTCGAGCATCCTCGGCTCCAACACCCTGCATTCGATCCCCGGCTCGCCGATCTACGACTTCAAGATCCCGGCCTACAACGTCTCCAAGACCGCGCTGAACGGCTGGACTGTGCAGCTGGCCTACGAACTGCGCGACACCACGATCAAGGTCAACGCCGCACACCCGGGCCATGTCCAGACCGACATGGGCGGCGCCAGCGCGCCGATGGCCATCCCCGATGGCGCCAAGACCAGCGTGCAACTGGCGCTGCTGCCGGCCGATGGCCCGAACGGCGGCTACTTCCACATGGGCGAAACGCTGCCCTGGTAACGGGGCGCTCAGCAGACAGATAACCGCAACGGTTAAACGCAAAGGCGCGAAGGGAAAAGAAAGGACGCAAAGAACAACTCAAGGAAAGCCCGAAGAGTCTTCGCTTTCCCTTTGCGTCCTTTCTTGGCTGTTCCTTTGCGCCTTTGCGTTTAACTTTTGATTTTCCTTGAAAACTTCAGACTCAAATACCGGAGACACCGCATGACCCAGAAACTGCTCACCCCGATCAAGGTCGGCCACCTGACCCTGCCGAACCGCCTGGTGATGGCGCCGCTGACCCGCGCTCGCGCTGGCCGCAGCCATGTGCCGCATGCGCTGATGGCCGAGTACTACAGCCAGCGCGCCAGCGCCGGGCTGATCATGACCGAGTGCACGATGGTGGCTGGCGATGCCAGCGCATTCATCGGCGAAGGCGGCATCTTCAGCGATGACACCGTCGCCGGCTGGAAGCTGGTCACCGATGCGGTCCACGCCAAGGGCGGCCGGATCATCATGCAGATCTGGCATCCGGGCCGCGCCGCCCATTCCGGCATCAACGACGTCCAGCCGATTTCCTCGGCCGCCGTCGCGATTCCCGATGAAACCCACACGCTCAAGGGCAAGCTGCCCTACGAAGTGCCGCGCGTGCTGGAAGAATCCGAGATGCCCGGCATCGTCGAACTGTTCCGCAAGGCCGCAGAACGTGCCAAGGCCGCCGGCTTCGACGGCGTGCAGATTCACGGTGCCCACGGCTATCTGATCGACCAGTTCCTGCGCGACAGCCACAACACCCGCACCGACAGCTACGGCGGCACGCTCGAAAAGCGCGCCCGCCTGCTGCTGGAAGTGACCGATGCCGCGATCAGCGTGTTCGGTGCCGATGGCGTGTCGATCCGCATCTCGCCGATCGTGCAGTTCAACAACATGAGCGATTCGAATCCGAAGGCGCTGGTCGAGTACGTCGCCAAGCAGATGTCCGCGCGCAAGATCGCTTTCTTCGAACTGCGCCACGACCAGTGGGATCGCCCGGAAGAACTGGAACTGGCCAAGATCGCCCGCGAGCACTTCAAGGGTGTGCTGATGCTCAACGGCGGCTTCGATCAGGCGGCAGGCGAAGCGGCGGTGGCGGAAGGTCGGGCCGACGCCATCGTCTACGGCAAGCTGTTCATCGCCAATCCGGATCTGGTCGAGCGGTTTGCCGTCCGCGGCCCGCTGAACGCGCTCGATTTCAAGACGCTTTACGGCGGCGACGGGCACGGTTACACCGATTATCCGGCGCTGGAAACGGCCGAGGCCTGAGCGGCGCAGGTCCGGATGAACCTGGATTAGCCCTTGACCAAAGCCGTCACACCTTCATGCCCGGCGATGGCGCCGGCCATGCACACGCGGTTGCGGCCGGTGCGTTTGGCGGCGTAGAGCGCGGCGTCGGCTCGCTGCAAGGGGCTGGCGCCGTGCGGCACGTCTTTCGGATAGCGGGCGAGGCCGATCGAGACGGTGATCGGCGGCAGCAGGCGGTCGCGACGCTGCACGCGCATCGCTTCGATTTCGCGGCGCACCCGCTCGGCGCAGCCGGCGGCCTGACCGTTGCGCCCGCCGCTGTCGTCGACCAGCATCACGAATTCCTCGCCACCGAGGCGGAACGCCGCTTCGTCGCTGCGCACGGTGCGGGCGAGCAGGCTGGCGGTCTCGCGCAGCACTTCGTCGCCGATGTCGTGGCCGTGTTCGTCGTTGATGCGCTTGAAGTGGTCGATGTCGATCATCAGCAGCGCGAAACCACGGCCGTTGCGGGCCTGTTCGGCAATGCGGTTCTTGAGCGTTTCATCGAAATGGCGACGGTTGTAGAGGCCGGTCAGCGGATCGCGCACCGCTTGCCGGCGCAGTTCCTCGCGCAACCGCACATTGCCGATCGCCAGCCCCACCTGCTCGGCGACGTTGCGCATCAGCACCGGGTCCGGCGGCATTTCGGCGGCGTCGACATGCTCGCTCCATTCCAGATGGATCAGGCCAACGGTTTCGCCCAGCGCCACCACCGGCACGCAGGCATGCGGGCGCTGGCTCAGCGGATCGTGACTGCCGTGCAGATGCGGGCAGAGCAGCGGATCGGCCGGGTCTTCCACGCGCAGGGTCTGGCCCCGGCGGATGCCCCAGCAGTCGTCGTGCATCAGGCTCAGCGGCGATTTCCGCACCCGGCCCCAATGGCCGAGCAGGCTCATCCGTTGCGGCTCGTCAACGCCTTCCAGCCACACCGCGCCACCGCAGCGGGCAAAGATCTGCGGCAGATAGCATTCGATGATGCGGCTTGATTCGGCGATGTCCCGCGCGGCCGGCAGCAGCGCCATCATCTCGCCGAGCAGCCTGAGTTCCTGATTGCGATGCGCCCAGTTGCGCACCGTGTCGTTGAGCTGGTCGGTGCGCAGCGCCACCCGGCGTTCGAGATCGGCGTTGAGCTTGCGGATTTCCGCTTCGGCCTTGCGCCGCTCGGTGATGTCGACCACCACCAGCGACAGCCGCACTTCCGCCGATTGCCCGCCGCTGGCGTCCAGATCATCGAGCCGGCGCGCGTGCAGCGACACCCAGACCGGCTTGCCGTCGCGCCGCCGGTAGCGCTTCTCGAAGTTGTAGTCGCTGATCTCGCCCGCGATCAGCCGGGTGCGCAGCACGGCTTCGGCAGCGCGGTCGCGGGCTTCGGTGATGTCTTCGCAACTGTGCTGCCTCAGCTCCTCGGCGTCATAGCCGACGATTTCGCGGAAGCGCTGGTTGACCATCAGCCAGTTGCCCTGTGCGTCGATCATCACGATGCCGACCGCCGCCTGCTCGAAAATGCTCTGGAATCGGGTCTGGCTGTCGCGGAGTGCGGCGATGTGAAAATCGCGCACCTGCTGGTGGGCCAGCGCCTCGTGCTCGGCGCGCTTCTGCTCGCTGATGTCCTCGACCACCGACACGTAGCGCATCGGCGTGTTGGCGGTGGCGTCGATGCGGGCAACGTGCAGACGCACCCAGACGATGCTCGCGTCCGGACGCAGGTAGCGCTTTTCCATCGTGTAGCCGGGAATTTCGCCCGCAGCGACCTGACCTGCCTGAACCAGATCGAGTTCGAGATCGTCGGGGTGGGTCAGGGTCTGGAAATCGGTGCGCAGCAACTCGGCTTCGCTGCGGCCGACGATGGCGCAGATGCGCCGGTTGACGGTCAGCCAGCGGCCGTCTTCGTCAAGCATGGCGATGCCGACACCGGCCTGCTCGAAGATGGCGCGCATTTCCCGCTGCTTGAGCGCGGCGGCGGCTTCGGCCTGGCGGCGGTCGCTGATGTCGATCGACATCAGCAGGGCGGTGGCCGGCTGGCCAGCCGCCGCCGGAATCCGCCGCAGATGATTGGCCACCCAGACCGTGCTGCCGTCGCGCTTCAGCCAGCGCCGCTCGATGGTGATCTGCGCCGGGGCCGCGTTGTCCTGCATGAATACGGTCATCCGTTCGACGCCGGCGTCGCGGTCTTCGGCCGGCAGAATCTGGCACAGGCTCATGCCGCGCAGCTCCGCGACCGGGTAGCCGGTGAGTTCCGCCATCCGCTCGTTGACGTCGATCCAGCAGCGATCCGGCCCCACCAGCCCGATACCGGCCGTGGCCTGCTCGAAAATGGTCCGGAAGCGCAGCTCGGAAGTGGCGCTGGCGATGCGCACCGCCTGTTCGCTGGCCGCCAGCCGCGCCTGGGTTTCCAGCAGTTCGCGCTGCTGGCGGGTCCACAGCGCGAGCAGCGCCAGATAGATCGCCATCAGCAGCCAGACGAACACCAGCGTGCCGTAGAGGTAAGGACGCGGCTGGGCATCATCGAGGAACGGCCACAGCGTGGCGGTGACGATCGACGCCTGTACCAGCCAGGCCCCGAAGGCCAGCCGGATCGAACGCGGATAGGGCTGCACCACGACAAACAGCAGCGACAGCAGCGGCAGCGCCCCGTGCACCGGCAGGAAGGTCGCCACCGCCGGATCGGCGTAGGCGTCGCCGAAGGCAATCAGCAGCAGCCGCTCGGTGATCAGCAGCCAGACCACGCCGGCCGCCAGATTCGCGGCAACGCCGGTATCGAGCCGGTTGCGGAGTACGGCCAAGGTTGCCGCCAGCAGCGCCGCACCGCAGATCGCGAACAGCGTCGGCTCCCAGCCTGCGACGCCCGGCTGACTCATCAGGCTGATCGCCCAGGCGATGGCGGTCAGCGCGATCAAGGTCGATACCGCCGCCACGCTGTTGCGGCGGCGCGGCAGATCGAACGCCGACACGGCCGGCTCATTGGCCAACGGCCGCTCGCGGTGCTGCTGGTGCCCGATCATGCGTCCCCCGTGCCGTATTTCCGGCGTCATCGGGGCAGCGGTGCAGGATTTGTTCCCGTTGCGCCAGGCTCATAGCCAGGCCGATCACCGGCGAAGACATCCCCGACGACAGCGCCCGCGTGCCGCTGGATCGCTACATCAGCCCGCGCAAGGCCGAATGGCCGGTGGCGGATTTCGTGGTGGGGAATCCGCCGTTTCTCGGCAAGGGCGAATCCATGCGCAGCGCGCTCGGCGACGGTTATCTCGGCGCGCTGCGCAGCACTTGGCCGGCCGCGCCGGAATCCGCCGATTTCGTGATGGTCTGGTGGCACAAGGCCGCCTCGCTGACTCGCAGCGGTCAGCTCGAACGCTTCGGCTTCATCACCACCAACTCGATCAAGCAGACCTTCAACCGCCGCGCCATCGAAACCGCGATGGCCGCTTTGCCCCCCTCTCCCCCCGGGAGAGGGGTTGGGGGTGAGGGACTCCGCTTACGACGTAGCGGCATCTCATCGAGCAGCGCCCCTCACCCAACCCTCTCCCGGGGGGAGAGGGCTATTCGGTGGCGTTGTCGGGGGGAGAGGGCTTTGCCGCGCAAACATCGGCGAGCGCCGCGCTGATCGCCCGCATCGGCCAACTTGGCGAAGCGATCGACGCCCATCGCAAGCGCCAGCAGGCCACGCATCCGGGCCTGACCCTGACCGGCATGTACAACGTGCTGGAACAACTGCGGCGCGGCATGGCGCTGACGCATAAGGAAAAGCTCATCCGCGAGCAGGGGCTGGTGTCGGTGCCGGCCAGCCTGCACGACGAACTCGACGCGGCCGTGCTCCACATCTACGGCTGGGACGATCTGGCCGCAGCACTGGTCGGCAAACCCGGCGGCACGCTGTCGTATCCGGAAGCGGGTGAAGCGCAAGTGGCGGCCGAAGCCGAACTGCTGTCGCGGCTCGTGGCCCTGAACGCCGAACGCGCCGCCGAAGGAGCAAGGTAGGGCGGGTCGCGACCCGTCATGATCGCAGCGCAACCGTCAAAAGCGGCGGGTCGCGACCCGCCCTACAAACGTGAAACACAGTAGGTCGGCAATCCTTTGCCGACATCCGCCCTCGCCCGAAAGGCCCGGCGGCAAGGGATTGCCGCCCTACGAAGGCGGCAGCGGATCGGGCTCGCCGCCCGGCACATCGCCGACCTTCGGCAGCAGCGGACGATCACCGCCGCGCCAGGCGCGCAGCTGGAACACGTAGGTCAGCACCTGGGCGACGGCGGCGTAGAGCTGGGCGGGGATTTCGTCGTCGAGATCGCAGCCGCGATACAGGGCGCGGGCCAGCGGCGGGGCTTCGATCATCGGGATGCGGTGTTCGCCGGCCAGCTCGCGGATCGCCGCGGCTACCGTGTCGACGCCCTTGGCGATCACCACCGGCGCGCGGTTCTTGCCAGCGGTGTATTTGAGCGCCACGGCGTAGTGCGTGGGGTTGGTGACGATGACATCCGCCCCTGGCACCTTGTCCATCATCCGCCGCTGCGACAGCTCGGCCTGCATGCGTCGGATGCGGCCCTTGACCTCGGGGTTGCCTTCGCTCTGCTTGTATTCCTGCTTCACTTCCTGGCGCGACATCTTCAGTTGCTTGGCGTAGCTGAACAGCTGCCAGGGCACGTCGATGAAGGCGATCAAGCCCAAGGCGGCGCACATCCAGATGAAGCTCGACGCGACCAAGCCCAGGCCGTGGCCGATCGCCTGACCCGATGGTTCGACCCCCAGCCCCAGCAGCTCGCCGCGCGCGCCCCACCAGCTGATGAAGGCCACGAGACCCACGATCAGGAACTTGGCGATGCTCTTGCCCAGCTCGACCAGGCTGTTGGTCGAGAACATGCGGCCCAAGCCGGTGATCGGGTTCAGGCGGCTGAAATCCGGTTGCAGCGCCTTGGAACTCAGGTTCCAGCCGCCGATCAGCATCGGCGCGACCAGTGCTGCGAAGAAGGTGGCGAGCATGATCGGAGCCACGATCAGCAGGCCGGACAGCATGGCGTTGCCGATCGTCGACGCCATGCGCGACGGGTCGACGAGCGCTGCTGCATCGAAGCGCAAGCCGCTCTGCATGAAGCTGAACGCGCGACGGCCGAGGGTGTCGCCCCAGGCGATCATCAGCGCCGCACCGGCGCCCATCACCACGGCAGTCGAGAGTTCGCGCGAGCGCGGGAGCTGGCCTTTTTCCCGCGCGTCGCGCTTGCGTTTTTCGGTCGCGGGTAAGGTTTTTTCTTCAGTGCTGTCAGACACTGGCGCGGCTCCTGAACAGTTCGCCGATCAGCGTGAACGCCTGATCGAGCATGTGATTGAGCACCGCAGCGAGCGTCGGCAGGCTGTAGCTGAGCAGCACCAGGCCCGCCCCGAGGGCGATCGGAAAGCCGACCGACAAGGCACTCAAGGCCGGTGCCGAACGGCTCATCACGCCAAACGCCAGATTGACCAGCAGCAGCGCGATCATCACTGGAAGTGCGATCTGCACGCCGCCGACAAACAGGTTCGAGCCCCAGCGAGCGAGCATCGAAAAGGCTTCGGCATCCAGCCCCGCGCCGCCGACCGGCAGCGTCTGAAAGCTCACCGCCAGCGCTTCGATCAGCCGCAGATGACCGCCGACCGACAGAAACAGCAGCGTCGCCATCACCATCAGCAACTGACCGACAACCGGCGTGCCGGCGCCCCGCAGCGGATCGACCAGCTGCGCGAAGCTCAAGCCCATGCCGTAGGAAATCAGTTCGCCGGCCAGCACCACGGCCTCGAAGACGATCATCAGCACGAAGCCCATCGCGATACCGATGAGCAGTTGCTGGCCGACTTCCAGCCACCATTCGGCCTTGAAGGTTTCCAGGTAAGGCGCGGCGGGCAGCAGCGGGGCGATGACCATGGTCAACAGCACCATCAGCACCACGCGAATGCGTACCGGCACCACCCGCCCGCCGAGCACAGGTGCCGTGGCCAGCACGCCACCGATCCGGACCATCGGCCAGAACCAGTCTTCGAGCCAGGCGATCAGTTGGGTGTCGGTGAAGGTCATGATGGTCTCCCCTCTCCCCCCGGGAGAGGGGTCGGGGGTGAGGGCGCGCGGCTTGACGTGAAGCGCTCCCCATCCAGCGGCGCTCCCTCACCCGGCGCTATCGCGCCGACCTCTCCCGGGGGGAGAGGCAAGCGACTGCGCTTCGCGTTCGGACTCATCAGCGATGGCTTAGTGCAACAACGCCGGAATGCTCTCGAACAGTCGCTTCGTGTACTCCACCAGCAGGCGCAGCATCCACGGCCCGCCGATGACGATCACGGCGGCGCAGGCGGCGAGCTTGGGGATGAAGCTCAGGGTCTGCTCGTTGATTTGGGTCGCGGCCTGGAATACGCCGATCAGCACACCGACGGCCAGCGCGGTCAGCAGCAGCGGAGCGGCCAGCATCAGCACCAGTTGCAAGGCCTGGCTGCCAATGGTGAGGACGGTTTCGGGGGTCATGAGCGATCGGCACTGGCGGGGTATGCCGAGGAGATTGCAAGCGCCGTGCTAGACAGCAGGCCCGGGGTGGTGACGGAAATGCGTCACGTCGGGCTGCCGCTTGTAGGGCTCTGGATCCCGGCGTTCGCCGGGATGACCCGTTGTATTGAGCCCCCTTCTCAAATCCGTCACCCCGGCGCAGGCCGGTGTCCAGAGTCGCCGGCGAAAACCTCAACCGGTCACGAAACTCGCCGCCAGCGTCCCCATCACCAGCGACCAGCCATCAACCAGCACGAACAGCATCAGCTTGAACGGCAGCGAGATGATCACGGGCGAGAGCATCATCATGCCGAGGCTCATCAGCACGCTGGCCACCACCAGATCAATGACCACGAACGGGATGAACAGCAGGAAGCCGATCTGGAACGCGGTGGTCAGTTCGCTGGTGAGAAACGCGGCGGCCAGCACGGTGAACGGCACCGCATCGGCATCGGCATACGGCCCGTTGCCAGCAATCTTCGCGAAGGTCATCAGGTCCGCTTCGCGGGTCTGCGCCATCATGAAACTGCGGATCGGTTTGGCGGCCGCCGCCAACGCTGGTTCGAACTGCATCTGGCCGTCCAGATAGGGCTTGGCAGCGTCGGTGTAAACCCGATCGAATACCGGTTGCATCACGAAAAAGGTCAGAAACAGCGCCAGGCCAATCAGAATCTGGTTCGACGGCGTGCCGCCGGTGCCCAGCGCCTGGCGCAGCAGACCTAGCACCACGACGATGCGGGTGAACGCGGTCATCGCCAGCAGCCCGGCCGGCAGCAGGGTCAGTGCCGTCATCATCAACAGCACTTGCAGGCTCAAGCTGTAGCTCTGCCCGCCGCCCGGGGTCGGGCTGACGTTCAGGGCAGGCAGGCCGCTGGTTTGGGCGAAGACTTCTGCCATCGGCAGCATCAACAGCAGCGCGACGCCAAAAGTCCTGGTCATTCCGGCGAAAGCCGGAATCCAGTTGCCTACCCGCAGCGCAGCCGTCGAGACTGGATTCCGGCTTTCGCCGGAATGACGGGATTCAAGGTTCATCGAATGCCTCATGACGCTTTCCCCAGCGACTTCTTCAGCGCTTCGCGGAAAGCGGTGGCAAACGGCGGCAGCTCTGACGACGCCGTTTCCGGCAGATTTGCGACAGGCGGCTCGGCATAGACATGCAGCGTATTGACGCCACCGGCCGACACGCCGATCAGCAGATGCTGGCCGCCGGCTTCGATCAGCAGCACCCGCTCCTTGGCACCGACCTGCAAGCCGCCGTGGATGCGCATCGATGCGCCACCGCCCACCCGCAGGCCCTGCATGCGCTTCAAACCCCAGCCGAGCAGGAAGATCAGGCCCAGCACCACCAGTAGCGACAAGGCGGTCTGGCCCAGGCCCGGCAAGGCGCTGGGCATGCTGGACGCGGTTTCGGCAGCGGCTGCGTTCATTGTCGGCAGGTCCAAGCGGCTTACTTGAGCTTGCGGATGCGTTCGGCCGGGCTGACCACGTCGGTCAGGCGGATGCCGAATTTTTCATTGACCACCACCACTTCGCCGTGGGCGATCAGGGTGCCGTTGGCATAAACATCGAGCGGCTCGCCGGCCGCGCGTTCCAGTTCGACGACCGAGCCCTGGTTGAGCTGCAAGAGATTCCTGATCGGAATCCGCGCCCGGCCGACTTCCATCGACAGGGTGACGGCGACATCGAGGATGACGTCGAGATTGAAATCGCCGGTCGCCGCAGCGGCCGCGCCTTCGAGGTTGTCGAAACTGGCGCGGGCGTATTCCTTGGCGGCACCGGGGGCGTTGGTGGCGGTGGTCATGTCGGAGTCCTGAGTGCTGTGGGTACGAAAAATGAGGGGATCAGTGCAGCGCGGCGCTGCGCGGGCCGCGGCGGATCACTTCGGTGATCTTCACGGCGTTCTTGCCGTGGGACACGCCGAAGCTGCCCTTGAACACCGGCATGTCCTCGACGCAGAGGTCGATGGTCTTCGGCAGGTTCATCGGCAGCACGTCGCCAGCTTTCAGTTGCAGCAGCTGGCGAACGCTCAGATTCATGGTGCCGAGCTGGCTGCTGATGTCGACTTCGGCGTCCTGCAGCTGCTCTCTGAGCGCGATGGTCCAGCGCTCGTCCTTCTCGACGCGGTCGGACTGCAAGCCGGTGTCGAGCTGATCGCGGATCGGCTCGATCATCGAATACGGGAACGTGATGTGCAGATCGCCGCCGCCGCCTTCGAGCTCGATCTTGAAGCGCGACACCACGACGATTTCCGACGGGCTGACGATGTTCGCGAAGTGCGGATTGACTTCGGAGTTCATGTACTCGAACTCCATGTCCATCACCGGCGACCAGGCTTCGGTGAGATCGGCGAACGCCTGCTTGAGCAGCAATTGCACGACGCGCATCTCGGTCGGCGTGAATTCGCGGCCTTCGATGCGGGTGTGGATCTTGCCGTCGCCGCCGAAGAAGTTTTCGACCACCGAATACACCAGGCGCGGCTCGAAGATGAACAGCGCGGTGCCTCTGAGCGGCTTGACCCGGACCAGATTCAGGCTGGTCGGCACGAACAGCGAATGGGTGTATTCGCTGAACTTGGCCATCTCGATGCCGACCACCGACAGTTCAGGGGAGCGGCGCAGCATGTTGAACAGGCCGATGCGGAACAGGCGCGCGAAGCGCTCGTTGATCATCTCCAGGGTCGGCAAACGGCCACGGACGATGCGGTCCTGAGTCGCGAAATTGAAGTTGCGCGCTTCGCCCGGGGCCGCCGGCGGCGTCTCGGTTTCGACCGCACCGCTGTCGACGCCGTTGAGGAGGGCGTCGATCTCGTCCTGGGAAAGCAGATCCTGCATGGCGTGCTCCGGGTCCGGTCGAGGTGGCGCTTACTGCATGACGAAGCTGGTGAAGTAGACGGCGTCGATGCCGGTCTTGCCGGTCTCCGCCTTGAGGATTCGCTGGATTTCCTCCAGCACCTTCTTCTGCAGCACTTCCTTGGCTTCGCGCGAGCTGATGTCGGGGAGCGTCTGGGCACCGAGCAGCATCAGCAGGGCGTTGCGAATCTGCGGGTCGTGCAGCTTCAGCGCTTCAACGGCGGCAGCATTGCGCGCCCGCAGCTGCATCTCGATCTGCAGGAAATGCGAGGACTCGCTGTCGCCGATGTTGACCACGAAGGACGGGGTCATCGGGTGATAGATGGCCGGGCCTTTCTTGGCGTCTTCGCCTTCCGCTTCGCCCGCTTCACCTTCGGCAGCGGCACCGTGCTCGCCGGCGGCGGCTTCGTCGCCTTCCGCCGCTGGCGCGTGCTTGGCCGGCTTCGCCGACGGCATCAGGAAGAACATGCCGCCGCCGGTCAGCGCTGCGGTCACCACCACGGCACCGACGATCGGGATCAGCAGGGCTTTCTTGCCGCTCGGTGCTTTCGGTGCTTCGGCTGCTGCGGACATGGACGGCTCCTGAGGGATCGGTACTCGCGTTTGCAAGCCGGGGAGCAAGCCATGTGCCACGCCGTTACCGGCTCAGGAACCTGTTTGAGGTCAATGCTTTGGACGCAGCCAACGAGGGCCGACGGGATTCTGTCACGACGATTTCCGCGATCGCCGCAGTTGCTGCGACGGAAATGCGGCGCGGGTTTCGATCCGCTCGCTTCGCCGTAGGTCGGCAATCCTTTGCCGACATGCTTTCTTGTTCGAAGGTGTCGGCGGCAAGGGTTTGCCGCCCTACGGGGTGCTGGCCGTCGGTGTCCGCACAAACCCGAACTCCGCTGCCACATCCGCTTCATCGATCCGCTCGACCGCCACCGCCACACCATCGAGCGCCAGCCGCAATGCAGTCGCCGTGCCGGAAGCCTGCGCCAGCGCCGCCGCCATCGCCTCCTCGATACTGGCACCGTCGGCGGTGCTGAGCCGATCCAGCGCCCAGTCGAGATCGCGATCGGTCAGCCAGCCCGACCCGCGCGCAGTGACCAGCCACAGCCCGCCGCCTTCGTCGAGCGCCGCTCGCAACACCGCGCCGGCCGGCTTGCCGAGGTGCGTGCTCAGCGCATCGCCGGAATCCGGCGCGAACAGGATCAAGGGCGCGGCATCCAGCGCCACGTAGCCGCGCTGCGGCCCGTTCTGGAAGTACCAGCAGCCGCGCGCATCGACCGTGTAGTTGGCGGCGATGGTTTCGATGATCTGCGGCCGGGTGATCAGCTCGCCGCGAATCAGCCAGCGGCCGCGCCTATCCAGCCGCAGCCAGCCATACAGATGCGGCACATTCGGCCAGCGTTCCAGTGCCCGCCGCGCCCAGTCCTCGATATCCGGATTCATCCTCGTGCCTTGCCTGATGCGTTGACCGTTTTCACCGCCGCCGACAGCGCCCGTGCATCCGCGAACGGCAGCGGCAGGTAGATCGCCCGCATGTCGCCGGCCAGCTTGGCGGCGCTCGGTTGCGGGCGCGGCGAGGTATCGACGAAAAGTGTTGCGTGGCCGGACGCTGCCAGCCGCTTCGCAGCCGCCAGCGCATCGCTTTCCGCCTGCACGCGGCCCGGCTTGCCATCCCGTGCAATGTTGGCGCGGCCATCGGTCATCAGCACGATGCCCGGCGTTTCGCCGCGACGGCGGATGGCGTCGGCTAGTTCGATGGCGGCATCGAGTGCCGTGGCCAGCGGCGTGCCGCCACCGCCAGGCAAGCCGGCCAGACTGCGCTTGGCGCGGACCAGCGAGCGGGTCGGCGGCAGCAGCAGTTCGGCAGCAGCACCCCGGAAGCCGATCACCGCGACGCGATCACGGCGCACGTAGCAGTCGGCGAGCAGCAGTTCGACAGCACCTTTCGCTTCGGCCAGCCGGTTCAAAGCAGAGGAGCCGGAGGCGTCGACGACGAAGATGGTGGTGGTCTCGCGCCGCTGTTCGAGGCGGGTGATGTGGAAGTCTTCGCGGCGGACCAGCACGCGCGGGCCTTGATCGGGTGCGTCGGTCCGTTGGGCCGAGTCCCTCACCCCTGCCCCTCTCCCGGGGGGAGAGGGGTTCTGAAGGCGCTGGTCTCCCCTCTCCCCCCGGGAGAGGGTCGGACGTATACGTTCGACGGGTGAGGGAACACTGGTGCAAGCATCGCGCTCCGCCCGCCGCAAGCGCTGCCAAGGTGCCGCAGCCCGAAGCGTGTCGATCAGCGCCAGCCGCTGCCCAGCACGCGGCTCACCGCGCCGCGATCCAGACGGCCGGCCGCGCGTCGCGGCTTTCTGCACGGCACCGGACTTGCCCGAGGCGCGCGCCTTGCCGGCCTGCGCGCCGGCTTTCAATTGCGCCAGCAGACCTGGCGGAATCGCGGCGGTGGCGGCGGCCAGCAGCACGTCCTGCATCATCTGGTCGAGGTCGATCGGCGGCTGTTCGGCGTTGTCCTCGGGCGGCGGTGTGTCCTGCGATGAAGCATCCGGCGGTGGCGCGTTTTCTGGCTCGGGCGGCGATTCCCCGGCTTCCGGTGGCGGCTCGGCCGTCGGCAGCCGGGTGGCGCGCGGGGCCAGCACCAGGCGCGCGGCGATGGTGCCATCGACTTCGGTCACCACTTCGCGACCATCGAGTGCCGCCGCCGCCCGCGCCGCCCGCGTGGCCAGCCAGATCGCGCGCAGCGAGGCGATTCCGAGCAGGTCGGCGGTCGCGGTCAGTGCGGTGATCACCGCTTCCGGCAGTTCGACCTTGACCAGTCGCTCGCGCGCCGCCGCAATGCTCGCGGCATCGAGCCCGCTGGCTTCAGGGTCGAGACGCCGCAGGCCGTCGAGATCGAGCCGGAACGCGAGGCGATCGAGCAGCGGCGCGGCCAGTCCTTCGTCCGGCTCGATGCCCTCGTCGAGCGCGATCACCGCCAGCCGCGCCGGCACGGTGCCCGCGACACCATCGCGCGCCAGCCGCAGTTCGCCGTCGTCGAGCACCGCAGCAATCCGCGCCACGGTGCCGGCGCTCAGCCGTTCCGCCATCGCCAGCAGCACGACGCCGCCATCGCTTTCCGCCAGCAGGCCGCGTTCAGCAATCGGCCGGCCAGCGGACAAGGTGGCCGACAGGTCAAGCCCGCCAAGCAAGCGGCCGTCGGCGATGTTCAGCGGCACTCGCCGCCAGGGGCGATCAGGCGGAAGCCAGCCGCGCACCAGCGCCAGCCATTGATCGCGAACCGGCCCGGCCAGCGCGCGGATCGCCACACCGACTAGCGCCTGCGGATCGACCGCGAACAGCGCGGCAGCCGATACCGCGTCGCGGGCGCGGGCCTGATCCTCTTCGTCGACGCGCATCGAGGGGCGGTCAGGCACCGAACAACTGGCTGACGGCGCGCTCGACGCGGGTCGTCGAACCGGCATCGTCGAGCGGATTGCGGCGCAGGCGGTGGCGCAGGCTGGGGCTGGCGATGCGTTTCAGATGCGTGTCGCCGACCACGGCGTCGCCGTCGAGCGCGGCCAGCGCGCGGGCGGCGCGCATCAGGGTCAGCTCGCCTCTGAGGCCATCGGTGCCGAGGCTCAGGCACAGCTCGGCGGCGCGTTCGAGCACGCTGTCCGGCACTTGCACCTCTGGCAAGCGCTTGCGGGCGGCGACGATGCGGCGGCGGACCTTGTCGTCGGCGGGCTTCCAGTCGTCGATGAACGCAGCGCGGTCGCGCTCGAAGGCATCGCGGCGACGAACCACGGCGATGCGCGCCTGAAGGTCGGTCGGTGTCGAGACTTCGACCGACAGGCCGAAGCGGTCGAGCAATTGCGGGCGCAGCTCGCCTTCTTCGGGATTGCCGCTGCCGACCAGCACGAAGCGCGCGGGATGGCGAATGCTCAGGCCTTCGCGTTCGACGACGTTCTCGCCAGAGGCAGCGACGTCGATCAGCAGATCGACCAGATGGTCTTCGAGCAGGTTGACCTCGTCGACATACAGGAAGCCGCGATTGGCCCGCGCCAGCAGGCCCGGCTCGAAAGCCTTGGTGCCCTGAGCCAGCGCTTTTTCCAGATCGAGCGCGCCGACCACGCGGTCCTCGGTGGCACCGAGCGGCAGATCGACGACCGGCACTGGCACCTTGTGGGTCTTTTTCTTCGCGTCGCCGAGCTTGGCGAGGCTGGCTTGGCAGGCATCCGAACCATCGTCCGGCGCGCAGTTGTACGGGCAGCCGATCACCGCTTCCATCGGCGGCAAAAGTGCTGCCAGCGCACGCACGGCGGTCGACTTTCCGGTGCCGCGATCGCCAAAGACCATGACGCCGCCGATCGCCGGCTCCACCGCTGCGATCAGCAGCGCGAGCTTCATTTCTTCCTGGCCGACGATGGCCGAAAACGGGAACGGCAGGGGCATGCGCGGCGGTCCTGGTGGGGAAGTGTCAGAAAAAACGGACAGTTTCCGGACTTTAGCAAACGCGACTGACGGACCGTCATGAATCCCGATCTCGGCGCACATCCAATCGTCGTCATTCCGGCGAAGGCCGGAATCCAGCGCGGCCTGCGCCTCCGCTGACTCTGGATTCCGGCTTTCGCCGGAATGACGGTTGGTACACTGCCGCATGCCGCTTTCGAATCGCTCCCTCCGGCCGTGGTTGCAGGCCGCTGCCGCCGTGCTTGCGCTGCTGATGATCGCGTTTGCGATCCACACGCTGCGGGCTACCACCGATGGCCTGACGGTGACCCGCGACACCGTCGGCAGCATTCCGATCACCGTCTACGCACCCGCTGACGGCAAGCGCGCCCCGGCAGTGGTCATCGCTCACGGCTTCGCCGGTTCGCAGCAGCTGATGCAGCCATTCGCGACCACCCTCGCCCGTGCCGGCTTTGTCGCGATCAGCTTCGATTTCCCCGGCCACGGGCGGAATCCGAAACCTTTGGTCAGTGGGCTCTCCGATCAGGAGGCGATGTCGTCAGCACTCGTCGATGCGCTGAAAGCGGTGGTCGCCGATGCCCGGCGACGCGGCGATGGCCGGGTCGCGCTGCTCGGCCATTCGATGGCCTCCGACGTGGTGGTCAAGCTCGGCATCGACGACCCGCAGATCGCCGCGACCATCGCCGTGTCGCTGTTCTTCCCGCGCGTGACCGCGACCGCGCCGCGCAACCTGCTGATCATCGACGGGGCGCTGGAAGCCGACGAGCTGATCCGCCAAGGCCTTGAAAGCATTCGCGATGCTGCCAGCGGCAAGCCTGAAAGCGGACCGATCTACGGCCGCTTCGACGACGGCAGCGCCCGGCGGCTGGTGCTGGCGCGCGGTGCCGAACACATCGGCGTGCTTTACGCGCGGGACAGCCTCGATGCTGCCGTCGACTGGCTGGCGCAGAGCTACGCGCAGCCTGCGGCCGGCAACTGGCGCGATACCCGCGGTGCCGCGCTCGGCCTGCTGATCGCCGGTTTGATGCTGCTGGCCTGGCCGCTGGCAACGCGGCTGCCGGTGCTCTGTGCACCATCGGCTGGGCTGGGCTTGGCGCGCCGCGAGTTGCTGCTCGTCAGCGGCGTGCCGGCGGTTGCCACGCCGCTGCTGCTCTGGCCGCTGCCACATGACTGGCTGCCGCTGCTGCTCGGAGGCTATCTGGCGATGCATTTCGCGCTGTACGGCGGCCTGATGGCGCTGATGCTGAAGGTTCGCGGTCATCGGCTGCCGACGCTTGCCGCGTTCGATCGGCGCGTGCTGCTGTTGATCGCGGCCGTCACTGTCGCCTGCATGGCCAGCTTCGGCTATGCGCTCGATGGCTGGGTGGCGTCGGTCAAACCGAACGCGATGCGCCTGCCGCTGGTCGCGGCGATGGCGCTCGGTCTGCTGCCGTTTTTCGTGATCGACGAATGGATCACCCGAGGTGCGCAACCAGCGCGCGGTGCCTACGCGCTCGGCAAGGCGCTGCTGCTGGCTTCGTTGGTGCTGGCGGTGGCGCTGAACCTGTACGAGCTGTTCTTTCTGATCATCATCGTGCCGGTCGTGCTGTTGCTGTTCATCGTCTTCGGCAGTTTCAGCGGCTGGATCGGCCGCCGCACGGGTCAGCCGCTGATCGCGGCGGTGGCCAATGCGTTGCTGTTCGGCTGGCTGATCGCGGTCAGCTTTCCGGTGGTCGGCCGCTGATGCTGTCGGCGCGGCTGCGACAGGCGACGGCTGCGCTGCATCGCGAAGTCGAAAGCAGCGCGCTGATCGCGCAACTGCTGCGCGGCAAGCTCGAACGCAGCGATTACTGCACGCTGCTGCGCAATCTGCATCCGATTTACGCGGCGCTGGAAGCGCGACTGCCCGTTGCCGGCTTGCCGGAAGGCATTGCCGATCCGCGACTAGCGCGCCTCGCCGCACTGGAAGCTGATCTCGACGCCCTGCACGGTGCGGACTGGCGTGCGCTGCCAGTCAGCGACGCCGCCCTCGCCTATCAGGCGCATCTGCTGAAGCTCGACGACCCCCGGCTGGTCGCCCACGCCTACGTCCGCTATCTCGGCGATCTGGCCGGCGGGCAGATGCTAGGGCGGATCGTCGAGAAAACCTATGGCGCGGATGCGGCGTTCTATCGCTTTCCGGAGCCGGGAGCTGCGGAACTGGCGGCGCGATTCAGAAACGCGCTGGACACGCTGGAACTGCCGGAAGCCACGATGCAGGCGATCGTCGACGAAGCCCGCGCCGGCTTCTCGCGCCACGGCGCGCTGTTCGCAGCGCTCTAGGGCCTGTCATCAACTGCTTTGGTCGCTGCGGCGGAGGTCGTTTTTGCCCAGTGCAACGAACGAGGAGCGGCCAATGGTCGACCCATTGGCGCGACGAGAGAGGCAGCAATGGGCAAAAACGATCCCGCCCCGAAGGGTTGCGGCCAAAAAGTCGCCGGGACTTCGTTGCGAACCTTGACCATAGGTAGGCTATGGCCTGCGGTTCGCACCTCGCCCGGCGGATTTTTGACCTGCAACGCAGCGACCAAAGCAGTCGATGACAGGCCCCTAGCCTTTGCGGGTGTGAAAGCGCAGGCGGCGATAGAGCGCTGCTGCGCGCTGGGTCGAGGCTTCCAGTTCTTCGAGCAGCGGCGCGATCTCGTCACCACCGGCGGCGTCGGCAATTTCCATCGCGGCGACATTGGCATTGGCGAGAATCGCGCCCATCACCTCGTCGGACTCGCGCAACTGCGCGCTGCCCGATGACATCGCCAGATCGCGCTCGGCTTGCAGGAGGGTGGTTTCGAAGTGGCGGCGCGCCGATTCGGTCTGCTTGCGGGCAGTCAGGTCGCTGAGGATGACGATGAAGCCGAGGATCGAATCGCCGCTGCCCGGAACCACGTCGGCGCGCACGCCGAGCGGCAGCGATTCGCACCCGGCGGTGACCAGCGCCGCTTCGCCGCGCCACGGCAGGCGGTTGCGACGCAGGCGGCCGAGCATGGTCCGCACTTCCTCGGGTTCGAGGAACAGATTGCCGAGATCGTCCAGGGTTTCAAGATGGACGCCGGGGCTGCCCGGCAGGCGCTGGAAGGTTTCGTTGGAGTAGAGAATCCGCCCCTCCGGATCGGCGATCACCACCGGGTCCTTGGAGTTGCCGACCTGCGAGCGCACCAGGTTCAGCTGGTGCTGGGCGATCAGCAGCCGCACCGCCTGGATCTGCAGGATGATGTCGATCAGCGTCTGGCCGATGGCTTTCGCCAGCACCGTTTCGGCCCTTGTCCACGGCGCTGCGGTACCGCGCACGATTTCCGACCAGGCGACGAACGAGCGGCGCGGCGACAGGGTCAGCGGGTCGTCATTGAGCAGCGGCTTGGCCGGATCGCCAGCCCAGGTGTATTCGCAGGGCTGCTCCTTGCGGAACCACATCAGCCAGTCAGGCCGCGACGGCGACAGCGGCACCGCCATCACGCCGCTGGCGGTGGCCGCCATCGACGCGAAGCCGGGATTGCGGCGGACCACCGACGAGCAGGTGTAGACGCCGCCGTCGACCGGCTGCACCGATACCCAGGCGAGCAGCGCGCGCAGATCGGGGGTCGAGGGCACATCGCCCGCCGTCATCACTTCACCGTCGTGGAACAGCGCGGCACCAGTGGCATCGACCGGCGTCAGCAGGGTGCGGGCGTTGCGGAACAGCGCGTTACGCCAGTCACCGTCGGTGGAGGTGGCTTCGATCATCCTGAGTTCGAGGCGCTTGACCAGCACTTCGACCTGCGACTGCACGTAGTTCTCGATCGCCGCGATGCGGGTCGAGATCACTTCCGCCAGCAGTTCGAGCACGGCGCGGGTGCCGTACGGCACATCGCGCGGTGCGTAGTGATGGCAGGCGATCAGGCCCCAGAGCTTGCCCTCGCGCACCAGCGACACCACCAGCGTGCCGGTCACGCCCATGTTCTTCAGGTACTGCAAGTGCAGCGGCGACATGCTGCGCAGATGGCACAGCGACATGTCGAGTTCGCTGCCGTCAGGCAGCAGGCGCGGGCTGATCGCCACCGGTTGGTAGTGGACATCGACCAGCACCCGCACCCGGTTGCGGATGTACAGCTCGCGGGCGCGCTGCGGAATGTCGGTGGCCGGATAGTGGTGGCCGAGCAGCGATTCCAGATCGTCCTTGCGCGCTTCGGCAATGATTTCGCCGTGGCCGTCGGGGTCGAACTTGTAGACCATGACCCGGTCGTAGCCGGTCTGTTCGCGCACGCAGGCGACCACCGCTTCCGACAGGCTGGCGATGGTCGGCGCGCTGCTGAACTTCTTGACCGCCGCCGCCATGTCCGCGTGGTCAACCGAGCCGGTCGATTCGTAGCGCGACAGCGGATCGCCATCGCGCAGTTCCAGTTCGACGATCAAGCCGCCGCTGGCATGGCGGTGGACGGTGCCGTCGAGCGCCACTGTTGCGCCGTCGCGGGCGACCGTGCAGGCCAGCGGCAGCGGTTCGGCAAGGTCGACGCCGGGATCGAGATCGCGCAACTGCCCGGCCAGATCGCCGCCGAGGCTGGCCAGATCGCGGCCGATCAGGCTTTCGGCGTCCACACCGACAAAGGCCACCGCATTGGCGCTGGCCTGGACGATGGTCAGCGCATCGGCGGCGATGGTCAGCAGCACGCCGTGCGGCTGGATCGAGCCGGCCAGATGGATCAGCTCGCGCTCGCAGTTGCTTAAGGTGGCCTCGCCAAAGGGCGGGCTCGCGAGCGCTTCGTTCATCCCCGTTTGATCTCCGTCCTGCACCGGCCCTCTCCGGGGCCGCAGACGCGGCTTAGTGGATCGAAGGATCCGGCCGCTCGATGCCGGGCATGCGCACGGCACCGCTACCGTACGCCGGACGGAGGATGAAGCCAAATGCTTCTTCGTCGTTCTCGGCGAGGCAGGCGGCCGATAGTTCCACCGCCGTCAGGCGACCCGCCGAGCCGCGTACCGCCGTGGCGATGCGCTGGCTGACGATGTCGCGGCGCAAGCTGCTCATCAGCAGTTGCAGATCGTCGGCCGTGACACCGAGCCAGTGGCTCAGGGGCTGGCCGATCAACACGGTTGTCGGGTCGATCTGCGCCAGCGCGACGAACGCCGGATTGGCCATCTGCACCCGGCCATCGGCGTCGGTGATGACGATGGCATCCGGACTCAGGCCCATCAGCGCCTGAAGCCGGTTGTTCGCTTCCGGCACCTGCCATTGCGGGTCGATGGTCTTCACCCGCATCAGCAGCGCGGTGCTTGATTCGGTACGCAGCGGCGTGACCGATACCCGCACCACGCGGTGCGGCCCGGCCAGCAGGGCTTCGACTTCGGAAACACGGCCGCTGAGCTTGGCGGTCGCGAAGCTCTCCAGCACGGCTGCGCGGGAGTTTTCATGCAGCGGCTGCACGGCGCGCTTGCCGATCAGCTGATCAAGCGGCACCCCGAACAGCCTTGCGGCCGCGCGATTGGCATCAACCACATTCAGCGACAGCGAATCGACCACCAGCACCGGATCGGTGGCGATCTGGAACAGCAGTTGATAGCGGGTTTCACTCTGCCGGCGCTGCCAGTATTCGCGCTCCATCTCGGCCTGGGCGTGCAGCAGGCGCTGCTGCATGGCCGACACGACGGTCATGTCGCGACCGACCACCAGCAGCGGGCCGCCGTTGCCGAGGCGCACCGCCGAATAGGCGATCGGCACGTCAAGCCCGAGCGGCGACGGATGATTGACCTGGCGGGCGCGCGACAGGCCGGTCGCCGCGACATCGGCGAGCAATTGTTCGATTTTCTTGCGGGTATCGGCGGTGACGGTATCGGCGAAACGCCGTCCCACCCAGTCATCGGCCATGGTCTTGACCGGCTCGCCACCGCCCAGGGCAATGCGCTGGATCACGCCATCAGCATCCACCACCAGGGCGATGTCGCTCGCCACCGACACCAGCATTTCCGCCAGTTCAGGGGCCAGCGTCGACAGCGCACCGAGGTCGCCGACTTGAGCAGCAACACGCACGGTCATGAGGCCGCTCCAGTGGAGCGGCGCAGCCGGTCAGCGCTTGCAGAAGAAAACACGCAGGGTCTCGATGTCGTTCGTGCCGTCAATACGGTCAAGCCAGTCGCGCAAATTTCAACCCATGCAACTGGATGAAACCGGTCAGGCGGCTGTGCGGTCGATTTCCGCCGCTTGCGGGCGAAATCGTGCTGCACCGCAGCGTACACGAAGGGGGCGACGTCGGACAGCGTGTACGCGGCCGGCGGCTGTGGTCGGGTTGTCCCGTCCGGCCTCAGCGCCAGCGCAGTTTCAGATCGACGAGATGCGCAGCCAGCGAGCCACTCAGGGCCAGCGCCAACCAGGGCCAGGACAGACCCGCGACAACTGCGCGTATGCCCAGCACCAGACAGAAGCCCGAAGCCAGATTGGCCAGCCAGTCCGAGGGTGCCGGGCCGCGTCCGGCATAGCGGTGGACGGCCAGCAATACCAGCGCCTCGCCCGCCATCAGGGCGAGCACCAGATCGACGGCAAGGCCGCTGGTGAAGAACGGGTTCATGGTGCGGGGCGTAGGTCGTACCGTCCTCAGGCTCTCGCGAAGCCGAACAGGTGAGCCAGATCCTTGAAGAAAATGCGGACGTGGGCCATGGGTTTCTTCCGTTCCAGTTTCTTGTTCATGTAGGAATCGAAGGTCAGTTTCTGCACGTCACGGTCTTCGCAGATCTTGACGAAGCTTTCGCGGCGCTTTTCCGTGCCGTACCAGTAGCGCTGCATGATGCCGAGCACCCAGAACACCAGACCGTGCTCGCGCATGAAGCGCTTGCGGGCCAGCTTCAGCGAGCGCACGTCGCCGGTGGCGAGCAAGGCTTCGACGGCTTCTGCGGCCAGTTCGCCGCCGAGCATCGCGTAGTAGATGCCCTCGCCCGAGGCCGGCGCGACCACACCGGATGCATCCCCAGCCAGCACCACATCGCGGCCGTTGTCCCAGCGGCCGAGCGGCTTCATCGGGATCGGTGCGCCTTCGCGGCGCAGGGTTTCGCAGGCGGCGAGCCCCGTGGTTTCTCGAAGCGAAGTCACCGAGCTGCGCATCGAGAAACCCTTGTGGGCGCTGCCGGTGCCGACACTCACCGTATCGCCGTGCGGGAAGATCCAGGAATAGAAATCCGGCGACAGCGCGCCGCGATAGATCACGTCACAGCGCTTGGCGTCGTAGTCGATGCACAGGTCCTTCGGTGCCCGGATGATCTCGTGATAGGCGAACACGAACTTCATGCGCTCGGCACCCTTGACCTGCTGGCGGGCGACCAGCGACTTGGCACCGTCAGCGCCGATCACCGACTTGGCGCGCACCGTGGTGCTGGCACCGTCGCGTGGCTTGTAGTGGATCAGCGCGGTGCCGTCGACATCGCGAGTGAGGGTCTCGAAGCTGCCGATGCGGCGCACCGCGCCGTGGCTTTCGGCACGGGCGCGCAGCCATTCATCGAATTCGGCGCGGTCGACCATGCCGACGTAGCCGTTGTCGATCGGGATGTCGACTTGCTTGTCGCTCGGGGACACCATGCGCGCCGAGCGGATCTTGGCGACCAGCATGTGATCCGGGATCTGGTAATCGCGGATTGCACGCGGTGGGATCGCGCCGCCGCAGGGCTTGATGCGGCCGTCGCGGTCGAGCAGCAAGACCTTGCGTCCGCGTTTGGCGAGTTCATCGGCCGCCGTGGCACCGGACGGTCCGCCACCGATCACAACGACATCGAAGGTTTCGCTTGCTGCCATGGTTCTACCTCTGTCCGGCGAGCTGCGCGCCGGCGGTCGATGGAAATTCGGAACTGCGTGTTGCCGCTGCGGAGGTCAGTCGCGAGGCCAGCCTTGCCGCGACCAGGAACATCAGCGCTTCGGCGGCGAACACCAGCGCATAGGCCGGGCCATCGGCACCGATCATGGCGCGCGCGACATCGCTGGCCGCCGCACCGGCAAAGCCGCCGACGCCGAAAGCGATCGCTTGTGCGGCACCCCACAAACCCATGCGCACGCCTTCGCGGCCGGTGCGGCCGTCGCTGGCGTAGCTCATCATCGAACCGATGGCGGCCACCGCGAACGCACCGTTGGCGACGCCGAGCAGGAACACGTTTTCGCGCAGCGGCCAGCCGCTGCCGGTGAGCCCGCCAATAGCCAGCGCAGCCAGTGCGATGCACGACGCGACACAGCCGCCAACCGTCCACTGCTGCAGTGAGCCAACTCGCCGACCGCGCCAGCCGGTCCCGGCCAGCGCCACCAGAATCATCCCGACGAACACGCCGCCATGCTGCACGCCGGCCAGCTTGGTCGATTCGCCCGGGGAGAAACCGAAGACGCTGCCGGCGAAGGGTTCGAGGATCAGGTCTTGCGCGCTGTAGGCGAGCATCGACACGAACACGAAGATGGTGAAGCGCCGCGCCCGCGATTCCGACCAGACTTCGCGCAGCGCAACCTTGAATGGCGGCTTCGCCGCTTCAGGCTCGGTCAGGCTCGGACGTTCGAGGCCGAAGGTCGCGATCAGCGCGATCGCCAGCGCAGCAACCGCCACTGCTGCCGTGATCGCCACCAGCCGTTCGGCCGAATAGGGATCAAGCAGATTGCCGACGATCACCGTGGTGGCCACGAAGCCGAGGATCATCATCATCCAGACGATGGTCGCGGCCGCTGCGCGCTTGCCGGGTTCGACCTGCTTGGCCAGCAGCACCAGCAAGGACGTGCCAGCGGCCCCCACCCCGACGCCGATCAACATGAAGGCCAGCACGGCGAGTGCGATGCCGGCCGCGACCTGCGTCGCCATCAGGCCGATGGCGATGGCTGCGAGCACGCCGCCGATGCCGAGCACGCCGATGCCGCCGACGATCCACGGCGTGCGCCGACCACCGACATCAGAACCAAAACCAAGCCGCGGACGCAGAATCTGCACTGCGTAATGCAGCGCCACCAGCGCCCCGGGCAGCATCGCCGGCAAGGCCAGTTCGACGACCATCACCCGGTTCATCGTCGACGTGGCGATCACCACGATCGCGCCGAGTGCGGCCTGCACGAAGCCCAGACGAACGATGCCGAACCAGCCGATGCAGTTGCGCGGGTTCATGGCGTGCCCTCGACACCGGAAACACGCAGCGCGAAGGCGCTGACCATCATCCCGGCCACATAAAGCGGAATGCCGAAGCCCGAGTACCAGATCGCCAGCTTGCTCGGCGTGGCCAGGAAGCGCCGCATCATCAGCAGTTGCGCGGCGAGCAGCACGACGATGCCCAGCGCATGCGCGGGCATCTGCCAGTAATAGAGCAGGCCGATCACCGCAACCTGCGGTATCGCCATCGCGGCACAAGCCGTCAGCGCGGCACCGTTGACGCCCAGCAGCACCGGCAAGGAATTGATGCCGCTCACCCGGTCGCCCTCGATCGACTTGAAATCGTTCAGGGTCATGATCCCGTGAGCACCGGCGCTGTACAGCGCCGCCAGCGTCAGTGAACGCACGCTTGGCGTGGCACCACCGGCCATCACGGCGGCACCGGTGATCCAGGCCAGACCTTCATAGGAGATCGCGCAGGCGGTATTGCCCCACCAGCCATTGCGCTTGAGCCTGAGCGGCGGCGCGCTGTAAGCCCAGGCCAGCAGCAGGCCGACCACGGTGGCGGCGAAGCCCCAGGGGCCGAGTGCCGTCGCCACGATCATCGACAGGATCGTCCAGCCAATCGCGATGTACAGCCCCCACATGCCGGGCATGCGGCCGGACGGAATCGGGCGATTGGGTTCGTTGATGGCGTCGACATGGCGGTCGTACCAGTCGTTGACGGCCTGGCTGGTGGCGCAGACGAGCGGCCCGGCGATCAGGATGCCGACGATGATCAGCGGCCAGTTGCCGGCCAATGCCACGCCGGATGCGATGACGCCGCAGCCGAAGGCCCACATCGGCGGAAACCAGGTGATCGGTTTCAACAGTTCCGCGACGGTGGACAAGGCGGGGCGTGCCATGGAATTCCGTGTGACCGTTCGGCAGACAAAGTGTCAGCCGAGATTTACACGGAAGCCATGAAGCGTCAATTATTTCTGACAGTCGGTCGCGTCAGACCTTGGGGTCGTCCTTGTCATCGGACGACGAAGGCTTGCGAATCGTCAACCAGGCTTCGAGGCCGAGCCCAAGTGCCAGGGCGAGCCCGGCCCACTCGAAGATCGGCACCCCGAGGAAGGTCATCACGGCCCAATCACTCCGCCATCAAGCCGCCGGTTCCGGCTCGTCCGCGCCGAGATCGCCCAGCCCGTAGCGGCGCAGCTTCACGTAAAGACTCTGCCGCGACAGGCCGAGCATTTCGGCAGCCGAGGCACGGTTATCGCGGGTCAGTTCGAGTGCGGCTTCGATGCACAGCTTTTCGATCAGGTCGGTCGATTCGCGGACCAATTCTTTCAGCGATACCCGGCCGACCAGTTCGGTGAGCTGATTGGCCGAGCGCGGCAGTTCCTGCGCCACCCGCGCCGACACCGAGGAAGCCGTGCGCCGGCCGACATCGCGAATCGTGAAGCCGAGGCAAGGCAGATCGCCATGCGGCACCGACACGGCCGACACTTCCACTTCGGTGGTCGCGCCGTGCTCGCCGCGCAGGATGGTGGAGAACAGGCGCACCGCGCCGTGCTGGCGAATGCTGCCGATCAGCACGCTGAAATCGACGCCCGAGCGGCCCAGCCAGCGTTCCAGCGATTCGCCGCGCGTCTGCGCTTCCGTCGTGGCTTGGGCCAGGTCGATGAAAGCGCGGTTGGCGGTGATGATCCGGCCTTCCGGATCGGTGACCACGAAGCCGTCCGGCACGCTTTCCATCACCTTGACGATGGAGCGCGGCACGGCGGAATCGGGAGCATCACCCCGGGTTGGCGACAGGCGCACCAGAAAGAAGGCACCGTTTTCCTGCGTGAACAGCGACGCGGCAATCAGGAATTCGCGCGCGTCGGTGGACAGCCGGACGCGGGTGTCGTCGCTGCGGCCAACGGCGCGGGCGCGCGTCATCAGCAGGCTGATGGCGGCGGTGCTGTCGGCGTCGAAACCTTCCGGGAAGCTGCGCCCGACCACTTTGCGGGCGTTTTCGCCCAAAAGATCGCCGGCTGCGGGGTTGGCTTCGACCACCTTCATCGACGCGGCGTCAACAATCAGCACCGCTTCCAGCGACGACATGAACAGCAGGCGATAGCGGGTTTCGACGTGGCGCAGCCGCCAGTAATCGCGCTCCATCGACTGCTGGGCATCGACCAGACGCTGCTGAAGCTGGGCGTTCGGACGCAGATCGCGACCGAAAGCGACGACCTGGCCGCTATCGCCGACCTGCACGGCCGAATACAGCACTGGCACATCGCTGCCGCGCGAGGAATGATGATTGACTTGCCGCCAGCGGCGTTCGGCCTTTGAGGTGGCATCGCGCAACAGGGTTTCGACCTTGGCGCGGCTTTCGACGGTGACCGTTTCGGCCCAGGTCTGGCCGATCCACTTGCGACAGCCTTCAAGCAGCATGTCCTCGCTGCCGAGCGCGACATCGCGGATCACGCCGTCGCCGTCGAGCACCAGGGCGACATCGGCGGCGGCGGCGATCAGGTTCGAGGCCGATTCGGCATCGAGGCTGACCAGCCTTCCATTGGCGGGCGCTGCGGCGTTCATGGCGCGGCTGCCTTCATTGCCGTCGCCAGTCGCAGCCTTGCGGGTGTGTTCCAAGCATGCCTCGTGTCTGGTTCGAAGGGACCCATCGCCGGGGGCTCAATGGGGACGGGCAGCCAGTATCTCAGCCTGACGCACCGCCGTGCGCGCGTCGGCCGCCGTTGCATCGGCACCGAGCAGGGCGGCAAGTTCGGGATGGGCAATGAAGCAGGGGCCGCCGAGCATGATCGACACGCTGCGGTTCCGCGAAACCGCGCGCAGCGAAGCGATCCAGGTCGCCAGACCTTCGAGCCGACAATCGCCGCCCGCCGACACGCCGACGCAGTCGAACCATTGTTCTGCGAGCTGCGCGCCGACTTCACCGACCGGTACACCCGGCCCGCCGACCACTTCCCAGCCGCCGCGCAGGAAGAATTCCTTGACCATCATCAGGCCCATCGAATGCTGCTCGCCGGGAGCCGGTGTCAGCAGGATGCGGCGAACCTTCGCCTTTGGAGCGAGCGCGTTGTCGCGGAACACCGGGCTGAACTCGCGAATCACATGCTGGACGCGGCCGAGGGCAACGGTCACGTCGACGAAATCGCAGAGATCCTGTTCCCACAGCGCGCCAAGGTGTCGTGCTGCCGGTGCCAGAAGTTCGAGATACAGGGTTTCGAGCAGAAAGCCCTGGTCGACCATGGCTTCCATGTAGCGGGCGGCAGCGGAGGCGTCCTGCGTCAACACCAGGCCGGCAAATTCGAGAACATGCTCGGGACTGGGGATTTCGCCGCGCGCATCGTGCTCACCGCGCGCTTCGGCCGCCCCTTTGTGGGCAAGCAGCAGGCGCGGAATGATTTCCGATTCGATGGTGCGGATCAGCGGCGCAAGCTCCGGGCCGACAGCCGCTGTTTGCGGCGTCGATGACGACGCGTGCGTGTCGATCCCCTCAAGACCCCGGTCCCGGGCCGGTGGCACCTGACCACCTTCCTGCGTCAACCCCAGCATTTGATTTCTCCTCGCAATCAAATTGCATCGCTCAATGCCACTGCACCGGACCCGCTGCATCGGGGTAGGTCGGGAGACAGCGGTCATGGCCGCTGCCTTCGCAGTCCTTGCCGCTTTGTCATGCGTTGACGCGGGAAATTCACGCTCCAGAGTCTTGGACCTGAAGCGACGAGATTGTTGCACTCGACAGCAGGAGGGTCAAAACCGCCGATGGAGCTTTGCACAGCACATCTCGATTGTCACGTTTTCATTACGTCAATATAAGTTGACAGTTTCCGGACGCCCGACTAGATTCACTCCAAGGCCTCACCGACTGCGGAGAGAAAGGCATGCGACATGGAGGGGGCGGTTCCAGTGCACGCAAACCGCTCTATTCAGCGGCCGAGCGGATGCGTCGCGATGCCAGCCGCTGGACCCTGGTGCAGGGCCTGCTGGCACCGGTGCAATTTCTGGTCTTCCTGGTCAGTCTGGTGCTGGTGATCCGCTTCCTCGCCACCGGCGAAGGCGAAACCGCCGCCACCGTGTCGATCGTGGTCAAGACGCTCACGCTCTACACGATCATGGTCACCGGCGCGATCTGGGAAAAGGCGGTCTTCGGCCAGTACCTGTTCGCCCCTTCATTCTTCTGGGAGGACGCGGTCAGCATGATCGTGATCGCCCTGCATACGGCTTATCTCTGGGCCTTGCTGACCGACGCCTTGAGCGTCAATCAGCTGATGACCTTGGCGCTCGTCGCCTATGCCACCTACGTGATCAATGCCGCGCAGTTCGTCTGGAAGCTGCGCATGGCGCGCCTCGACGCTGCCGCGAAGACCGCGAGCCCGGATTCCCTTTTTTCTCTTGAATCCGGAGTTCCCGCCCGATGAGCAGCGCCCTCGCCGCCGTCCCCGTCGTCGTCAAACCGAAGAACGCGGGCGGTTGCACTGACGCACCCGTGTTGAAGGAGCGCGGCCAGCGCGAAGTGTTCTGCGGCCTGACCGGCATCATCTGGCTGCATCGCAAGATCCAGGATGCGTTCTTTCTGGTGGTCGGCTCGCGCACCTGCGCCCACCTGATCCAGTCCGCCGCCGGCGTGATGATTTTCGCTGAGCCGCGCTTCGGCACCGCCATCATCGACGAGCGCGATCTGGCCGGCATGTCCGATGCCAACGACGAACTCGATCGCGTGGTTGCCCAGCTGCTGGCACGCCGCCCGGACATCAAGCTGCTGTTCCTGGTCGGCTCCTGCCCCTCGGAAGTGATCAAGCTCGATCTGTCGCGCGCTGCCCAGCGTCTGGCCGGCGTGCACTCGCCGAAGGTCCGGGTGCTGAACTACTCCGGCTCCGGCATCGAAACCACGTTCACGCAAGGCGAAGACGCCTGTCTGGCCTCGCTGGTGCCGACGCTTCCGACCACCACCGAAAAATCGCTGATGGTGGTCGGCTCGATGGCTGACGTCGTCGAAGACCAGTTCCGCCGACTGTTCACGGCGATCGGCATCGACGACGTGCAGTTCCTGCCACCGCGTCGCGCCCATCTGCTGCCGAAGGTGGGGCCGAACACCAAGTACCTGCTGGCCCAGCCGTTCCTGGCCGATACCGCTCGCGCGCTTGAAGCTCGCGGTGCCACCCGGCTTGAAGCGCCCTTTCCGCTCGGCGTCGAAGGCACCACCGCCTGGTTCGCTGCCGCCGCCCGCGAATGGAACGTGCCAGCCGCGACGCTTGAAGCCGCAATCAGCCCGGCCCGCACTCGCGCCACCCAGGCGCTGGCCCGGCTCAAGCCGCAGCTCGAAGGCAAGCGCATCTTTTTCTTCCCGGATTCGCAGCTGGAAATCCCGCTCGCCCGCTTCCTGCACCGCGAACTGGGCATGGAACTGCTGGAAGTCGGCACGCCGTTCCTGCATCGCCAGCATCTGGCCAGCGAACTGGCGCTGCTGCCGGAAGGCACCCAGCTTTCCGAAGGCCAGCACGTCGAAAACCAGCTCGATCGCTGCCGCGCTGCGGCCCCTGATCTCGTGGTCTGCGGCCTCGGCCTCGCCAATCCGCTGGAGGCCGAAGGCATGACCACGAAATGGGCGATCGAGCTGGTGTTCACGCCGATCCAGGGCTACGACCAGGCCGCCGATCTCGCCGGGCTGTTTGCCCGTCCGCTGCACCGTCGCACCCTGCTGGCCGCCTGAGTAAACGCCATGCAACTGACCGTCTGGACTTACGAAGGCCCGCCGCACGTCGGCGCGATGCGCATCGCCACGGCGATGACCGATGTTCACTACGTGCTGCACGCGCCTCAGGGCGATACCTACGCCGATCTGCTGTTCACGATGATCGAACGGCGCAGCAAGCGCCCGCCGGTCACCTACACCACCTTCCAGGCTCGCGACCTTGGCGGTGACACCGCGCAGCTATTCCAGGACGCGGTGCGCGAATCGTTCGAGCGCTTCGCGCCGAAAGCGATGCTGGTCGGCGCATCCTGCACCGCCGAGCTGATCCAGGACGATCCGGGCGGCCTCGCCTCGGCACTCGAACTGCCGATCCCGGTCGTGACGCTCGAACTGCCGTCTTACCAGAAGAAGGAAAACTGGGGCGCGGCAGAAACTTTCTATCAACTGGTGCGCGCGATCTGCGGCCCGCTGGCACCGAAGCCCGGCACCCGCCGCGAAGACCGCGAACCGAACCGTCCGGCGCGCTGCAATCTGCTCGGTCCGACGGCGCTCGGCTTCCGCCATCGCGATGACGTGCGCGAGATCAGCGGCCTGCTCGAAAAGCTCGGCGTGATCGTCAACGTGGTCGCGCCGCTGAATGCGTCGGTCGATGACCTCAAGCGCATTCCGGACGCCGATTTCAACGTCGTGCTGTACCCGGAAATCGCAAACCCGACCGCAAGCTGGCTGCTGCGCACGTTCGCGCAGCCGATGGTCAAGACGGTACCGATCGGCACGGGTGCGACCTGCGAATTCATCCGCGAAGTCGCCGCCCTCGCCGGCATCGACCCGACGGCCGCATTGAATGACGGCACGTCCCGCGCCCCTTGGTACGCGAAGTCGGTCGACTCGACCTATCTCACGGGCAAGCGCGTATTCGTGTTCGGAGACGGCACCCACGCCCTGGCTGCCGCTCGCATCGCGAGCAAGGAATTGGGCTTCCAGGTCGTGGGCCTCGGCACATACAGCCGCGAGATGGCACGCGACATTCGCGAAGCCGCCAAGGGCTACGGCTGCGAAGCGCTGATCTGCGACGACTATCTGGAAGTGGAGGCGAAGATCGCCGAACTGCAACCGGAGCTGGTGCTCGGCACCCAGATGGAACGCCACATCGCCAAGCGTCTGGGCCTGCCCTGCGCGGTGATTTCGGCTCCGGTCCATGTCCAGGACTACCCGGCGCGCTACAGCCCGCAGATGGGTTTCGAAGGCGCGAACGTGATCTTCGATACCTGGGTCCATCCGCTGATGATGGGCCTCGAGGAACACCTGCTCGGCATGTTCCGGGACGATTTCGAATTCCATGCCGAAGCCTCGCCTTCGCATCTGGGCGGGCCGGCGATGGACCGGCGCAATGAAGCGTCAACCGCAGACGTTGCAAGCGACAACGACGTCGCACTTCTTGAAGCCCCGGTAGCGGTCGAAGCCGCCGCCTGGGATGGCATCCCCGTCTGGTCGCCGGAAGGCGAAAAAGAGCTGGGCAAGATTCCGTTCTTCGTGCGCGGCAAGGCACGGCGCAACACCGAAACCTACGCCCGCGAACACGGCGTCCGCGTGATCACCGTCGAGGCGCTCTACGATGCCAAAGCTCACTACAGCCGCTGAGGCGCGCACAGTGGCGACGCCCATGCGCGTCGTCATTGTGACGATGGACAACCATCTGGCCAGCGCGACGCAACGCGCTGCCAACCGTCTTGCGCGCGAAGTGCCGGGGCTGGTGCTGAGCATGCATACGGCCGCCGAATGGGCGGCCGACGAAGCCGCACTGAAGCGCTGCCATGACGACATCGCCCGTGGCGATCTGATCATCAACACCATGCTGTTCGTCGAGGAGCACTTCAACGCAGTGCTGCCGGCCTTGCAGGCCCGCCGCGATCATTGCGACGCGATGATCGGCTGCATGTCGGCCACCGAAGTCGCCAAGCTGACCCGCATCGGCCGCTTCAACATGGACGGCAAGCAGGAAGCCAGCGGCGCGATGGCGCTGCTCAAGCGCCTGAAGCCGAAGGCGAAGGAAGGCAGTGCGGCGAAAACCACCGCCGGTGCCGAGCAGATGAAGATGCTGCGCCGTCTGCCCAAACTGCTGCGCTTCATTCCGGGCACCGCGCAGGACGTGCGCGCCTACTTCCTGACGCTCCAATATTGGCTGGCCGGTTCGGAAGACAACATCGTCAACATGGTTCGCTTCCTGGTCGATCGCTATGCCGATGGCCCGCGTCGCACCCTGCGCGGAACCCTGAAGTCCGAGCTGCCGGCCGAGTATCCGGAAGTCGGCACCTATCACCCGCGCATGAAGGGCCGGATCACCGAAAACGCCGACGCGCTGCCGAAGATCGGCAAGAAGGGCACGGTGGGCGTGCTGCTGCTGCGCTCCTATCCGCTGGCCGGCAATGCCGCGCATTACGACGGCGTGATCAATGCGCTCGAAGCGCGTGGCCTGAACGTCGTCCCGGCTTTCGCCTCTGGGCTCGATTCGCGCCCGGCGATCGAACAATTCTTCATCAAGGACGGCCGCACCACCGTTGATGCCGTGGTGTCACTAACCGGCTTCAGTCTGGTCGGTGGCCCGGCCTATAACGATGCCAAGGCCGCCGAGGACATCTTGGCCCGGCTCGATGTGCCCTACCTCGCCGCCCACCCGCTGGAGTTCCAGACGCTGGAACAATGGGGTGCTGGCGAACGCGGCCTGATGCCGGTGGAGTCGACCATCATGGTCGCGATTCCGGAACTCGATGGCGCGACCGGCATGACCATGTTCGGCGGCCGTTCCGATTCCGCCGGCGCCAAGTGCACCGGCTGCCAGCGCGGCTGCGTGTTCCCGCCATCGACCACCGCTCGCGACATGCAGACCTGCGTCGAGCGTGCTGAATCGCTCGCTGGACGCGTCGACAAGCTTGTGGCGATGAAGCGGGCCGAGCGTGCCGAACGCAAGGTCGCCGTGGTGCTGTTCAACTTCCCGCCCAACGCCGGCAACATCGGTACGGCCGCGCATCTGTCGGTGTTCGAATCGCTGCATCACACGATGACGGCGATGAAGGCGCAGGGCTATCGGGTCGACATTCCGGTCACTGTCGACGATCTGCGCGAACGGATCATCCACGGCAATGCCGCACGCTTCGGCGCCGGTGCCAATGTCATGGCCCGCATCCCGGCCGATGACCATGTCCGCCGCGAGCCCTGGCTCAAGGACATCGAAGCCCAGTGGGGCCCGGCGCCTGGCCGTCAGAACAGCGACGGCGCGAACATCCAGGTGCTTGGCGAGCGCTTCGGCAACGTCGCGATCTGCATCCAGCCGGGTTTCGGCTATGAAGGCGATCCGATGCGCCTGCTGTTCGAGAAGGGCTTCGCGCCGACCCATGCGTTCAGCGCCTTCTACCGCTGGATTCGCGAAGATTTCGCCGCCCATGCGGTGCTGCATTTCGGCACCCACGGCGCGCTGGAATTCATGCCCGGCAAGCAGAGCGGCCTGTCCGGCGACTGCTGGCCGGATCGCCTGATCGGCAACCTGCCGAATCTCTACCTGTACGCCGCCAACAACCCGAGCGAAGGCGCGATCGCCAAGCGCCGCTCGCAGGCCACGCTGATTTCCTACCTGACCCCGCCAGTTGCCCAGGCCGGGCTTTATCGCGGCCTCGTCGACCTGAAAAGCTCGATCGACCGCTGGCGCGGGCTGATACCGGAACAGACTCACGAGCGCGCACCGCTCGCCGCGATGATCCAGTCGCAGGCGGCACTGATCGACCTCGCGGCAGCCGAACCGCTATGGCTGGCCGAAGAGTCTGAAGCCGCCGTGCTGAAGCTCGGCGCGCAGGTGCTGGAACTGGAATACACGCTGATCCCGCACGGCCTGCATGTGGTCGGCGCGACACCGTCCGATGAAGAGCGCACCGACCTGCTGCTGTCGGTCGCCGAAGCCTCGCATGGTCTACGGCCGGAACGGGCCGGTATCGCCGCACTGGTTGCTGGCAATTCGATCGACAAGGCGCTGGCGCTCGGCAAACTGGCCGACAACGCCGAGCATCGCGAGATGCTGGCCAAGCTCGCCAGCATCAATGTGCAGCTTGGCGAAGAGCATGAAGTGGAAGGCATCCTCAAGGCGCTCGACGGCCGCTTCATCCGTCCAGCCCCGGGCGGCGATCTGCTGCGCACACCGGAAATCCTGCCGACCGGCCGCAACCTGCACGGCTTCGATCCGTTCCGGATTCCGAGCGCGTTCGCGGTGATCGACGGTGCCCAGCAGGCGCAGCGGCTGCTGCTCCGCCATCTCGACGATGGCAACGCATTGCCGGAAACCATCGCTCTGGTCCTCTGGGGTACCGACAACCTGAAGTCCGAAGGTGCGCCGATCGCGCAAGCCCTGGCACTGATGGGCGTCAAGCCGCGCTTCGACGCCTATGGCCGTCTGGCGGGTGCCACGCTGATTCCGCAGGCCGAACTCGGCCGGCCACGCATTGACGTGGTGATCACGCTGTCCGGCATCTTCCGCGACCTGCTGCCCTTGCAGATCAAGCTGCTGGCCGAGGCCGCCTTCCTCGCTGCCAGTGCCGACGAATCGCCAGAACTGAACTACGTTCGCAAGCACGCGCTGGCCTACATGGCCGAGCATGGCTGCGATCTGGAAACCGCGTCCTTGCGCGTCTACGGCAATGCCGATGGTGCCTACGGCTCGAACGTCAACAACCTGATCGAGTCCAGCCGCTGGGATCAGGAAGACGAACTCGCCGAAACCTACAGCCGCCGCAAGAGCTTCGCGTTTGGCCGCAGCGGCGCACCGAAGGCGCAGCCGGCACTGATGCAGAGCATCCTCAAGGACGTCGATCTGGCTTATCAGAACCTCGATTCGGTTGAGCTGGGCGTGACCACCGTCGATACCTACTTCGACACCCTCGGCGGCATCAGCCGCGCCGTGCAGCGCGCCAAGGGTGGCGTGGCGGCACCGGTCTACATCGGCGACCAGACCACCGGTACCGGGACCGTCCGCACCTTGTCCGAACAGGTATCGCTGGAAACCCGCACCCGGATGCTCAATCCCAAGTGGTACGAAGGGATGCTCAAGCACGGCTACGAAGGCGTGCGCCAGATCGAAACCCACATCACCAATACCTTCGCCTGGTCGGCGACCACCGGGCAGGTCCAGCCCTGGGTCTACCAGCAGCTCGCCGAGACCTTCGTGCTCGATCCCGAGATGCGTGACCGCCTCGCCAAACTCAATCCCACGGCCTCCGCGAAAGTCGCGAGCCGTCTGCTGGAAGCGACCGAACGCAGCTACTGGCGTCCGGACGACAAGACACTCGAAGCGCTTAAGGAAGCCGGACTCGAACTCGAGGACCGGCTCGAAGGCGTTCACCTTGCGGAGGCTGCATGAGCACCATCGGTAACATCCCCGTCACCACCACGCGCCGCATCATGCCCCCGCCGGACGGCCAGGGCAGCGTGCAGGTCCATCTCGACGAATCGCAGAAGATCGGCAATGCCAAGGTCTTTGCCGTGTACGGCAAGGGCGGTATCGGCAAGAGCACGACTTCGTCGAATCTTTCCGCCGCGTTTTCCAAGCTCGGCAAACGGGTTCTGCAGATCGGCTGCGATCCCAAGCACGACTCGACGTTCACCTTGACCAAGCGGCTGGTGCCGACGGTCATCGACATCCTCGAATCCGTCGACTTCCACGGCGAGGAACTGCGCCCGGAAGACTTCGTCTACGAGGGCTACAACGGCGTCATGTGCGTCGAGGCCGGTGGTCCGCCGGCCGGCACCGGCTGCGGCGGCTATGTCGTCGGCCAGACGGTGAAACTGCTGAAGGAACATCACCTTCTCGAAGACACCGACGTGGTGATCTTCGACGTGCTCGGCGATGTCGTCTGCGGCGGCTTCGCTGCCCCCTTGCAGCACGCCGACCGCGCGCTGATTGTCGCCGCCAACGATTTCGATTCGATCTTCGCGATGAATCGCATCGTCGCCGCGATCGCCTCGAAGTCGAAGAACTACAACGTGCGGCTTGGCGGCGTGATCGCCAACCGCTCGCGCGAGACCGATCAGATCGACAAGTACAACGCCGCGATCGGCCTGGAAACCCTGGCCCGCTTCCCGGACCTCGATGCCATCCGCCGCTCGCGGCTGAAGAAAGCGACGATGTTCGAGATGGAAGATTCGCCGGAAATCCGCGCCGTGCAGGACGAGTATCTGCGCCTCGCCGCGAGCCTGTGGATGGGCACCAAGCCGCAGCTGACCTCGCCGCTCAAGGATCGCGAGATCTTTGATCTGCTCGGGTTCGAGTGATGACGCTCCGCGCCAAGGTGGTTGGTCTCCCCTCTCCCCTCTGGGGCCAGAGCATGTCTCTGGCGGCTGGGGGTGAGGGACTCTGCCCAACGGGTTGCGCTCCATTGCTGGCAGCGCCCCTCACCCAACCCTCTCCCGGGGGGAGAGGGCTTGACGGAGGCTCGCGATGAATAATTCCTCCTACGCCGAACGCCGCAGCAGTCTTGAAACCTATTTCGACCGCACCGCCGCCGACACCTGGGCGCGCCTGACCTCGACCGCGAAAGTCAGCCGCATCCGCGAAACGGTGCGGGCCGGCCGTGACGAGATGCGCGGCACGCTGCTGTCCTGGCTGCCGGAAGACTTGAGCGGCAAGCGCATCCTCGACGCCGGTTGCGGCACCGGCGCGCTGGCCGTGGAAGCGGCACGCCGAGGTGCCCATGTCGTCGCCATCGACATCGCCGGCAATCTGGTCAATGTCGCTCGCGAACGGGCACCGACTGATCTGAAAGGCGCAATCGAATTCCATGTCGGCGACATGCTGAATCCGGCGCTTGGGCATTTCGATCATGTGGTGGCGATGGATTCGCTGATCCATTACCAGCCGGCCGATATCGCCAACACGGTCGCCACGCTGATGCAGCGCACCCGCGGCAGCATGGTCATCACCTTCGCGCCGAAGACCGCGCTGCTGACCGCGATGCACACGGTCGGCAAGCTGTTCCCGCGCGGGGATCGTGCGCCGGCCATCGTGCCGGTGACGGCGATGACCCTGTGCCGTCTGCTCAAGGATCGGCCCGAATCGCTGGGCTGGAACTACGCGCAGACGAAGCTCGTCACCAGCGGCTTCTACAAGAGCCAGGCTTTCGAGCTGAAACGCGGATGAAAGCCCCGGTGCCAGCCCATCCGACCTTCGCATCGACCTGGAGCCGGGTGTCGACCCGCTTCCTGCCGTTCGCGGATGCCGCGACCGTCGAGTTGCCGCTGTCGCGGCTGTTGCGGCTGTCGCTGTTCCAGGTCTCGGTGGGCATGGCGCTGGCGTTGCTGATCGGCACCCTGAACCGGGTGATGATCGTCGAACTTCATGTGCCGGCCTGGTTGGTCGGCTTCATGGTGGCGCTGCCGCTGGTGTTCGCGCCGTTCCGGGCGCTGATCGGCTTCAAGTCGGACCATCACAAGTCCTTCCTCGGCTGGAAGCGCGTGCCCTACATCTGGTTCGGCTCGATGTTGCAATTCGGTGGGCTGGCGATCATGCCGTTCGCGCTGATCCTGCTGTCCGGCGATTCGCTCCAGCATCCGATCGTCGGGCAGATGGGCGCAGCACTCGCCTTCCTGCTGATCGGCGCGGGATTGCACACCACGCAGACCGTCGGGCTGGCGCTGGCCACCGATCTGGCGCCGGTCGAATCGCAGCCGCGGGTCGTGGCGCTGATGTGCTCGATGCTGCTGATCGGCATGGCGCTCAGTGCGGTGATCTTTGGTCTGCTGCTGCGCGATTTCTCGCAGTTGCGGCTGATCCAGGTGATTCAGGGTGCGGCGGCGGTGACGATGATCCTCAACGTCATTGCGCTGTGGAAGCAGGAAGCGCGCGATCCTTCGCGCACCGCGCACGCACTGCCGACGCCGTCGTTCCGCGAATCCTGGGAAAGCTTCAGCCATCGCAGCCACGCCAAGCGCCGGCTGGTGGCACTCGGTCTGGGCACGGTGGCGTTCTCGATGCAGGACATCCTGCTCGAACCGTTTGGCGGCGAAGTGCTGAAACTGGCCGTCGCCTCGACCACGGCGCTGACGGCGGCGCTGGCCCTCGGCGGCCTCGCCGGCTTCGTGATCGCCGCCCGCGCGCTGGTCCGCGGCGTCGATCCTTACCGGATGGCGGCTTACGGCGCGGTGGTCGGTATCGCCGCGTTCTCGGCAGTGATCCTGTCGGCACCGCTGGCGTCCACTTTCCTGTTCACGCTTGGCGTTGCCGGCATCGGCTTTGGCAGCGGCCTGTTCGGGCATTGCACCTTGACCGCCGCGATGAGCCTGGCCCCGAAAGGCCAGATCGGCCTGGCGCTGGGTGTCTGGGGCGCGGTGCAGGCCACGGCAGCCGGCGGCGCGATCGCGATCAGCGGCCTGCTGCGCGACGGGGTTGCCCATCTTGCCGCCAGCGGCGCGCTGGGCGAGGCACTCGCAGGGCCGGCCACCGGCTACACGGTGGTCTATCACCTGGAACTCGGCCTGCTGTTCGCAACCCTGGTCGCGATCGGCCCGCTGGTCCGCAATAGCAACGAAGCACATGAAGAAGCCAGCGAAGACAGCGTCTGGCCCAACTTGCAGTCGATGAATCTACGGGAGGAGGTAACACAATGAATCACGGTGCCATCACGGCGAGCATCGATATCGCCCAGGTTGTTCTCTATCTGTTCTGGGGCTTTTTTGCCGCCCTGGTCATCTATCTGCATCGCGAAGGTCAGCGCGAAGGCTATCCGCTGGAATCGGCCGATCGCTCACCGAGCGGCCTTCAGGAAGGCCTTGGCGGCCGTCCCGATCCGAAGACCTATCTGCTGCCGCACGGCGGCACCAAGACGGTGCCGGAAGCCTGGAAAGCCGGCCCGGCCGAACAGCTGAAAGCGCGTCGCGCCGACCGCAATCCGGACTCGCCGCTGGTGCCGACCGGCAACCCGCTGCTGGCCGGTGTCGGCCCGGGTTCATGGGCGGATCGCGACGATCATCCGGATCTGGAAATCAACGGCAATGTGAAGATCGTGCCGCTGCGCAGCGACATGGCCTACGGCATCGCCAAGGGCGATCCAGACCCGCGCGGCAAGACCGTGTTCGGCGCTGATGGCAAGTCCGGCGGCAAGTGCGTCGACATCTGGGTCGACCGCTCCGAGCGCCTGTTCCGCTATTACGAGATCGAAGTCGCCGGTGGCGGCACGGTGCTGCTGCCGTGGAACTTCGCAACCGTGGCCGGCAATGGTTCGGTGAAGGTCGGCGCGATTCTCGGCAGCCAGTTCGCGGCAGTGCCGAAGACCAAGTCGCCGGAACAGATCACCCTGCTCGAAGAAGACATGATCGCCGCCTACTACGGTGCCGGCACGCTGTACGCAACGCCGGATCGCCTGGGGCCGCTGCTGTGAGCGGCACGGGCCACGAGCACGACGACTTCAACTTCACCGGCGGCGTGCGCGAACTGCCGGGCAAGTTGCCGGACGGCGAGCGCATCCTCTGGCAGGGTGCGCCGCGCTGGACCTCGCTGTTCCGCCGCGCCTTCCACGGCCGCACGATCGCGATCTACTTCGCGCTGCTGATCGGCTCGCGCGGCGTGGCGGTGATGCTCGACGGCGGCAGCCTGGGCAACGCGCTGACCGCGATGAGCTACCTGTTGCCGCTGGCCGTGGCCGGTCTGGGCCTGATGGCCTTGATCGCCTGGCTGATGGCCCGCGCCAGCTGGTACACGATCACCAACCGGCGCGTGCTGATGCGCGCCGGCGTGGTGCTCGAAATCACCTTCAACTTCCCGTACTCGGTGGTGGATTCCGCCGGCCTGCGGGTTCACGCTGAAGGCACCGGCGATATTTCGCTGCGCTTCACCGACGACAACAGCATCGCCTACTCGCATCTGTGGCCGCATGTCCGGCCGTGGCGCTTCCGTCACACCGAGCCGATGTTGCGCTCGGTCGCGGAGCCTCAGAAAGTTGCCATGCTGCTGTCGCAGGCCATTGCGCAAGCCACGGGTGGCGTGGCCTTGCCGGTCGTCAGTGTCGAGCCTTCGCGAGCGATGCCGATGTCCGGCGTCGTCGCTGCCAGCCGCTAGGAGATATCCGTGAACGAAGCCAGCACCCATGCCAGCAACATGAACATGCGCTTCCCGCTGTACGGGGTGCTGACCGCCATCGGTCTGGCGTTCGCGCTGGCCATCAACGGTCGGCTGGAAAAGCTGGACGCCGCAGACGCACCGGAGGCTGCAGCGATCGTCTCCGAACGCGATCTGCGCTTCGACGATATGCCCAATGGCGACATCGGCATCTTCGACGCCAGCACCGGCACGCGCATCGACACCATCGCACCGGGCCAGGACAACTTCATGCGCGGCATGGTCCGGGCGCTGGTCCGCGAGCGTCGCAAGGCCAGCATCGGCCGCGACGCGCCGTTCCGGCTGACTGCGCACAGCGATGGCCACCTGCTGCTGGCCGATCCGGCAACTGGCGAAGTGCTGGACCTCGGCTCCTTCGGCTCCGAGAACATCGGCGACTTCGCGCGCCTGCTGCCGCCGGTTGCCGCCGTGAAAGCGGCCGATGCGCAAGCCGTTGCCGGCCGGGCCAGCTAAGGCCAGCGGAATCAAGATTTCCTGAACTTCGAGTACACCATGAGCACAGCCACCATCAGCGCCCCGACCGAAGCTCGCCTGCCGAACGAAACGACGCGCCGCGCGCAGGAAGACACCCTGCTGACGCCGCGCTTCTACACCACCGACATGAAGGCGATGGATGCGATCGACGTCAATCCGATCCGCGCCCAGTGGCAGTCGCTGATGGACGAGTACAAGGCAGATAACAACAAGGTTCACTTCACGCGGCCGGCGAACCTGATGGCGGATTACTCCGATCTGCCCGAAGGCCTGCACAAGGAATTCGTCGATTTCATGGTCAGCTCGATCACCTCCGAATATTCCGGATGCGTGCTGTACAACGAGATCAAGAAGAATGTCGCCAATCCGGATATGAAGGAACTGTTCGGCTACATGGCTCGTGACGAAGCCCGCCATGCCGGCTTCATCAACCAGTGGCTCAAGGATTTCGGCATTGCGGTCGACCTGGGCTTCCTGACGCGCGCCAAGAAGTACACCTACTTCCGGCCCAAGTTCATTTTCTACGCCACGTACTTGAGCGAGAAGATCGGCTACGCCCGCTACATCACCATCTTCCGGCAGATCGAGAAGCATCCGGAGCTGAAATTCCATCCGATCTTTGGCTGGTTCGATCAGTGGTGCAACGACGAATTCCGCCACGGCGAAAGCTTCGCGCTCTTGATGCGCGCCAATCCGAAGCTGCTCGAAGGCCACAACAAGCTGTGGATCCGCTTCTTCGTGCTGGCGGTCTACGCCACGATGTTCGTGCGCGACCAGTCGCGCCCGGAAATGCACGACGCGTTGCAGATTGACCCGCGCGAATACGACTACGAGGTGTTCCGCATCACTTCGGAAATCTCCAAGCAAGTGTTCCCGTTCACCGTCGATGCCGACAACCCGAAGTTCCGCGCCTGCCTCGAAAAGCTGCTGGCGATTTCCACCGCCAACGACAAGGCGCGCGCCGACGGCGGCTTCGTCAACGCGATTAAGCGGGTTGGCTATGGCATTTCAGCGGCGGCGACCTTCCTGCGCCTCTACACCTTGCCGGTGATCTCGCACGAACTGCCTGCCAACGTCCGTCTGGCCCCGACTTGGTAGTTCCGCTCCCTACTCCCCTCGGAGAAAGGCTGGGGATGAGGAACGCCCGCCGATCAAAGACTGAACCCCGGAAATGACTGCGCTGACCCTGACCATCCTCTACACCCTGTTCGTCTGGTGGTTTTCCACCGGGGCGATCCTGTGGCTGGACGGTCTGCCTCGCCGCACCTACCGCACCAGCCTCGGTGCTGCGTCAGTGGTCGCACTCGCTGCGCTGTACGCGCTTGATGCCAGCGCCGACGACACCAGCGCGCGCGGTGCCGTGATCGGTTTCACCGCCAGCCTGATGATCTGGGGCTGGCTGGAGATGAGCTTCCTGATGGGCTTCATCACCGGCCCCAGGCGCACGCCCTGCCCGCTCGGCGCAAGTGGCTGGAAGCGTGCCCGCTACGCACTGGAAGCGGTGCTGCATCACGAACTGGCGCTGCTGGCCGGTGGCGTCATCGTCATCGTGCTGACCCTCGATGCCGCCAACCAGACCGGTTTGTGGACCTACATGATCCTCTGGGCGCTGCGCACCAGCGCCAAGCTCAATGTCTTTCTCGGCGTCCGCAATCTGTCGGAAGCCTTCCTGCCGGATCACCTGCGCTACCTGCAAAGCTATTTCACCCGCCGGCCGATGAACCTGCTGTTCCCGTTCACGGTGATCGCCTCGACGACTGTCGCCACCCTGCTGTGGCGGCTGGCCGTTATCGCGCCGGAAGGCAGTTTCGAGGCGGTGTCGCTCGGCTTCCTCGCCACCTTGCTGTCACTGGCGGTGCTGGAGCATTGGTTCCTGGTGCTGCCGATCCCGGCCGATGTGCTGTGGAAATGGGGCATGGGCTCGCGACAGAAAGCCGCCGCATCGGCGTAGGTCCGGATTCATCCGGACGCTTTTTCCGCGCCGGTTGCCGCGATGTCCGGATCAATCCGGACCTACGGTTCGATGCCGCGCGCTACGATCCGGCGGCCGCCGTCCATCGCATCAGGAGCCCGCCATGCCCCCGATTCCGCAGCGCGTCCGCTGCCTGCTCGCGGCATTCGCCCTGCTGCTGTCGACCACCATCACCGCCGATGCCGCCACCGCTGGCAGCTTCAGCCACGACGGTCGCCTACGCACCTACAGCCTGCACATCCCGCCGGGGCAGGGCCGGCAACCGGTAGCGCTGGTCGTGGCACTGCACGGCGGCGGCGGCAACGGCGAGCTCAACGCCGAGCAGACTGGTTTCAACGCGCTGGCCGACCGCGAAGGCTTCATCGTGGTCCACCCCGATGGCACCGGTCGCCGCCGACCGCTGCTGAATGCGCTCGGCAAGGGCCGTCTCTACACCTGGAACGCCGGCAATTGCTGTGGTTACGCTGCACAACAGGACATCGACGATGTCGGCTTCCTGCGCAGCCTTGTCCGCGTATTGTCAGACCGCTATCCGATCGACCCGGCGCGCATCTATGCCACCGGCCTGTCCAACGGCGGCATGATGAGCTACCGCCTCGCCTGCGACGCCAGCGACCTGTTCGCAGCGATCGGCGTGGTCGCCGGCACCCAGACCGCCTCGCACTGCCAGCCGGCGCAAGCCGTTTCGGTGCTGCACATCCACGGCTCCGCCGATCGCAACGTGCTGCCGGGCGGTGGCAACGGCGACAAGGCGCTCGACAAGGCCCCGAAACCGCCGGTGCGCGAGGCGATCGACTTCTGGACCCGCGCCAACGGTACTGACCGAAGCCCGCGCCGCGAAGTGCGCAGCAACATCGAACGCGAAATCTTCGACGGCGGTCGCGACGACAGCAGTGTGGAGTTCCTGCTCATCAAGGGTGCCGGCCACGCCTGGCCGGGCGGTCGCCGCCTGTTCGATTTTCTCGACGAACCGAGTCAGGAACTTTCCGCGACCGAGACCGTCTGGGCGTTTTTCAAGGCGTATCCGAAGCGGCGTGACCGCGTTCAAGAGGCTCGATAGCAGGGCTTTGAGCGATCAGCCGCCACCGCCACCACAACCACCACCTCCGCAGCCACCTCCGCAACCACCCGACGTTCCATCGCGAGAGGCGCTTTCGCTGGCCTTCGAGCCGGGGCCGAACGGGCGCAGATACGACTTGTAATGGTTGCCCTGGGGGATCATCAGCAGGGTGTCGATGGCGAACAGCAGAGGAAGTCGAAGGGCCGCCCTCGGGTCGATGCCTTCTTCCCGGCAGGCAATTCGCCAGGTGCGTTGAAGTGCCGCCATGAAGTGCTGCGGCACCACCGTTTTCAGTCCCGGAATGTGATGGAAGTACGTACCGAACGCGCGTTTGCAGAAGGCGTGATAGGCGCGGGTGTCAAGGATGAAGGCGTGCCAGAGCACGTCGACCACGCGCGACGGCATGTCCACAACCCGTCCACCCGCCCGCGCATAGACCAGGAAATAACGGCGCAAGGCCTCCGCGGCGATGTCGCTGTCGGACTCGCTGAGCGAAGGATATTTCTCCCGCGCCGCCTCCAGCACCGCAGAGGGAAATACATAGCTGCGGATGAACTGCTCGCGTTCGTCAAGACGGGACTTCCGTCTGATCGCGAAGATGGTCGCAACTGCGACAAAGCTCGCAACGACAACCATCATCGAAAGCGGGAAAGTGCTCATCTGTCCCTCGGCATGGCCCGATCTACCTGCGAACCAGTATGCAGACGCCTTGGCGAAAGTCGAGCGCGCGGCGCGGCCTTATTTCTTCCAGAACAGCAGCGGTGCTTCCAGCGCGCCGAGCTGCACGCCGACTTCACGGAAGTTCCAGTGTGTCGTCTCGCGGACGATCTTGCGGTTGCGGTAGCAGTGGAAAGTGATGCCGCGGCAGGTGGTGGTCTTGCCTTTCGCACCCTTCAGGCCAAGGAAATCATCCGCGTTGTGCTTGGCCTTCCAGACCCACTGCATCACCGCCCATTCGTCGTATTCCAGCTCGATGCCGGCCAACGTGCCGCTGCTGGCGCTCGCCCAGGCGGCGGCGTCATAACCTTCCGGCGCGCTCTTGCGGGCGATGCCACGGCTGTTCTTCGCCAGACCGCCGTCGTAGCGGATGACGTCGAACTGATGGACGCCGACCGGTGAATCCGGGCCGTTGTTGTTGAACGGCAGGAAGGCGCGGTACAGCTCGTCCTTGTTGCTGATGGTCTGGTACAGCGTCACGTCCTCGAACACGAAGTCGTCGGCGTAGTAGTGGACGATCTCGGCTGCGCCGCCGTTGAAGAAGGTGTCGATCCAGTCCTCGCCAGTGCCCATGCCCATGCGACCGGTGCCCTTGAAGCCCTTGCCGGCAGCGGTATCGGCGAACGCCAGCGATGGCACGACACCCCCCACCAGCAGCGTGGCACCGGCATTGCGCAGGAACTGGCGGCGGCCGGCAGCGGCTTCGGCATCAAGGTCGGCGTGGCGCATGGAGTCGAGATACGCGAGATGCAAGGGAGTTCTCCGGTGGTGGCTGGATCGGTGGCGGCCGCGTGATGGTAACGGCTGCTGCCGCAGACACGAAAAAGCCCGGCAAACGATGTCTGCTTGCCGGGCTTTGGGACCAGTGCCAGCGCGTCAGCAGCTCAGCGCATGACGCCCTGCGCGCCCGAGCGAATCAGCCCCGCGCTGCGCACGCCACCGGGCTCGGAGGCGCCATCGAGCGCGATCACGCGCGGAATCGCCATCAGCATCCGCACCGTGGCGCTGCGGCTGATTTCGGGATCGCCGGGTGCGCCGCCGCGCAGCACGGTCTTGACCAGCCGTCGCAGCTCGGCGATCGCCGGAGCCTTGACCGTGAACCGCTGGTCGAGATGCATCATCCGCATCGACCACTTAGGGAAGCGCCGCTCGCGAATATGGCCGCGATGCAGGGTGCGGAAATCGCTGTGGCGCTCGTCCTTGAGGATGTTGCCGACCAGGTCGAGCAGGGTCTGTTCCTCGCCTTCAAGGACCTGCACGAAGTGATCGCCAACCTTCATCAGCACGCCGGTCACGGCCCGTGCTTCGTTGCGCCGGGCGAAGCCTGCGGCCATCACCTCAAGCTCGGCGACATCGCAGGCTTGCAGCGAGCGGCTCATGTAGATCCAGGTGAAAAGCATGCTTTTAGACCTTGTCGGTAGGGTGGGCAGGCTTCACCTGCCCACGCGGTGCTTGAGGCTCGGACCTTGGCGAATTGGTGGGCAGGTGAAGCCTGCCCACCCTACGTGGGCTCAGAACAGTTCGACGGCACCAGCCTGCATCGACAACTGCGCCACCGGCTTGTGGGCCGGGGTGCGCCAGTCGGACTTGGCACCGTCGCTGCTGTTGGCAGCGGCGGCCGGCATCGGCGGTGCGCTGAACACCGGGGCTGGCTTCGGCGCGACATAGGCGGGTGCGGCGTGCTGGTAGCTCGGCACATTGGCGGCCGGGCTGTGATGCGGCAGCGCATCGTTGACCAGCACCGCTTGCAGGCTCTGGGTTTCATCGCCGATCTGGCGCAGGCGGTTCAGGTGCATCAGCGCAGAGCCGAGGGCTTGGGTCGCGATGTCCTCGAACTGGAGGCAGCGCACCGCCTGACCGACCGCCATGCTGATCTGCTCGCCGGCCGCTGAGGCTTCGCGGGCCGAACCGGCCACTGCGCCGTTGATCTCCTCGACCTGCTGCATCAGCCGGCCGACTTCATTGCGGGCGTTGTGGCTGGCGCTCATGTCGCGGGTCGCCATTTCGCCGACCGCTTCGCGAACCTTGGCGATCGAATCCTTGGAGCTGAACACCAGCTTGCGGATCTGCTCGTTGAAATTGGTGGAACGCTCGGACAGGTTGCGCACCTCTTCAGCGACCACCGCGAAACCGCGACCGGCCTCACCGGCACGCGCCGCTTCGATCGCCGCATTGAGCGCCAGCAGATTGGTCTGGTCGGCGATGGTCTTCACATCACCCAGCAGTTCGAAGATGGCGTCGAGATGCTTGACCATCGCGTCGATGTGCTGGACCGAGCTGGCGCTCTGCTTCGACACGCCCGCGAGGATGTCGACCAGGCCTTCCATCAACTGGCTGGCGGTGCGGGCGAAGTGCTGCACGTCGACACCGCCGCCACCGGAGCCCTCGGCACGGCTCAGAATGCGGCCGACGGCCGATTCCTGCGCCTGACTCTGGCGGTTCATGGTTTCGAAAGCGCCGGTCAGGCTGCGCACCGCTTCGAGAATCAGGCCGCGCACGCGCTCCACTTCATGCTGCACGCCGGCTGATTCGTTGATCAGCCCACCACGCAGCTCTTCGAGCATCTGGCGGTGATGGGCCAGCTGGCCTTCATGGACCACCGCTTGCTGCTTGCCTCGGACATCGCCTCGGCTGCACAGCCAACCGAACATGGCCCAGCCGGCCAGGGTCAGGGCCGCGCCGGACCAGATCGCGGCCGGCGATGCCGACACAGCGAACAGCACGAGGAAGACGGCGGTGCCCGCCATCGGCAGCAGCCAGGGTTTCTGTTGGATCGCGTTCATGTCGGTTCTTCCGGGTTCGCGGTTGATCGGGGATGCGGGTTCAGGACAAACGAATCAGGGGCAGCAGGGCGGTTTGCGGCGTGTTGAACAGATCATCGGCAGCGTTCACCAGAACTTGATTTCACTCGCGCGCCTACGCGGCCCGCTTGTCGGCGCAGCAGAGGTTCAGCAGTTCGGCCGCGACGTTTTCCAGCTTCACCGTCCGGTCGGCAGCGCCCATCTTGAAAGCCGCACCCGGCATGCCCCAGACAACGCTGGACGCTTCGTCCTGGACGATGGTGTGGGCACCGGTCTTCAGCATTTCCAGCAGGCCGCGAGCACCGTCGTCGCCCATGCCGGTCAGGATGCAGCCGACCGCATTGGCCCCGGCGAAGCGCGCCACCGACTTGAACAGCACGTCGACACTCGGCCGATGGCGGTTTTCGTGCGGCGCGTCGGTGAGCTTGGTGACGTAGCGGGCACCGCTGCGGGTGACTTCCAGATGGCGATCGCCGGGCGCGATGTAGACGTGGCCGGGCACGATCTGCTGACCGTCGCGCGCCTCGCAGACCGACATCGCCGACGAACGATCCATGCGCGCCGCGAACGGCCCGGAGAACAGTGCGGGGATGTGCTGGGTGATGACGATCGCCGGGGCGTCGGCGGGCATCCGCTCCAGCACTTCCTTGATCGCTTCGGTGCCGCCGGTCGAAGCCCCGATGGCGATCAGGCGCTCGGTGGTGCGATAGCGGTTGCCGATGCTGGCCAGCGGCCCTTTCGACGGCTGGCGCGGGAAAGCCGGGGCGCGAACATGGCTGCGCGCCGCCATCTTGACCTTGGCGATCAGGTCGGCGGTGTAGCTGCGCATGCCGGCGGCGAGGTCGATCTTCGGCTTGGTGACGAAATCCACGGCCCCGAGTTCCATCGCCTGCAAGGTGACTTCAGCCCCCTTCTCGGTCAGCGACGACACCATCACCACCGGCATCGGCCGGAGCCGCATCAGGTTTTCGAGGAAGGTCAGGCCGTCCATCTTCGGCATCTCGACGTCGAGCGTCAGCACGTCCGGGTTCAGCGCCTTGATCAGGTCGCGGGCAACGAAGGGATCGGGCGCCGCGCCGACCACTTCGAGCTCGCGATCGGACGACATGATTTCGGTCAGCAGCTGCCGCATCAGCGCGGAGTCGTCGACGATCAGCACCTTGATGATCTTGTTGGGCATCAGAAAAGCTCCACGGAACCGGCAGTTGGGGATTCGGCAAGGCGCTCGCGGTACAGGCTTTCGCTGGCCAGCACCTCGCGGTCATTGGCGGAGGCCAGACGCTTGACCAGCACGCGGCCGGTCAGCGGGAAGTAGTGCACCCGTCTCGGACAGGTGTCGTACAAGTCCTGTGCCGCGACGCTCAAGCCTTCCATCGCCAGATAGCGCAGCACGAACTTGCCGTTGCGCTGACCGACGTTGGACACGGTGAAACCGGCCAGCACCGCGCCGCCGCCGAACACCTTGCATTCGAGACGGCTGCGCGAGCCGCCGCGCTTGAGGATTTCGTTGATCAGCATTTCCATCGCGTAGGAGCCGTAGCGCGCGCTTTCATTGGCGGCACCGCCGTTCTCCAGGTCCGGCAGCATGAAATGGTTCATGCCGCCGACACCGGCCAGCGGATCGCGGATGCAAGCCGACACGCAGGAGCCGAGCACGGTCACCAGCATCACGTCGCGATCGGTGACGATGTACTCGCCCGGCAGCACCTTCATGGCGTGGGCGTTGAACTTGGGGTCGAAGTAGGTGGTCGGCGATGCGATCGCCTGCACCTTTTCGCGGACCGGCCGCATGGCGTACATGCGGGTCAGGCCTTGCGTTCTGCGCGGCGGTATACCGTGCGACCGATCGAGGTGACGATGTCGGTGGCGTGGAAGAAGCTTTCCGAATGGCCGGCGAAGAACAGGCCGTCTTCAGCCAGCAGCGGCGCCATTTTCATCAGGATGTCGCGCTGGGTCGGCTTGTCGAAGTAGATCATCACGTTGCGGCAGAACAGCGCGTCGAACGGCCCCTTCATCGGGTAGCGGGCGTCGAGCAGATTCAGCGGCCGGAACGTCAGCAGCTCGCGCAGTTCGTCAATCACTCGAACCTTGCCGGCATTGGCGCCGCTTCCGCGCCGGAAGTACTTGCGCTTCTGCGCCTCGCTGAGCTTTTCGATGCGCTCCTCGGGATAGACGCCGGCCTCGGCGGTTTCGAGCACATTGGTGTCGATGTCGGTGGCCAGGATCTTCACCGGCGGGCTCAGCGTGTCGTAGGCCTCGCAGGCGGTGATCGCCAGCGAATACGGCTCTTCGCCAGTCGAGGCGGCCGAGCACCAGATCTTGGCTGGCGTGTGGCGGCCTTTCTCTTTCAGGAAATCCTTGAGGATTTCGAAGTGATGGGCCTCGCGGAAAAACGAGGTCAGGTTGGTGGTCAGGGCATTGGTGAACGCCTGCCATTCATCGGCGCTGCCACGGTTTTCGAGCTGGTCCAGATAGTCCTTGAACGAGTCGATGTTCAGCGCCCGCAGCCTGCGGCCAAGGCGGCTGTAAACCATGTCGCGCTTGGATTCCGATAGCGCAATGCCGGCCTTGGCGTGGATCAGCTGGCGCACCCGATCGAAATCGCGGGCGGTGAAGGTGAAATCGCGATCGTCGCCGACGATCTGTTCTTCTGCGACTGCGGCGTGGCTCATGGGGACTCAGGCCTTCAGGTGTGCAGCGGAAATGGAGGATTCGCGGGGTATCGCTGCATCGGCGCGGTCATCGAGCCAGGCAAGGCCTTCGGCAGCACCGAAGCCCAGGCCCCAGACCGCGAACAGCGGCAGCAGCTCGGCGGCGTTGAAAGCATCGGCAGCGACGCGCCAGGCGTCGGCGACGAACTGCGTGAGGGATTCGAGGGTCATGGCGGTGCTCCGGTGCACTGGAAAAAAGCGGTTTCGCACGAAGGACACAAAGGACACAAAGGACACAAAGGAAAGAAAACAGCCTTGCTTGTTGTTCTTCGTGTTCTTTGTGCACTTCGTGCGAAATACCTTGGGCAGGTGTGGGCTGAAGCAGATGCCGTCAACCCGTCACGACGACATCCATTCGCGTTTCATGCACCGCTTCCGTTCAAAATTCGGTCCACTGCTCGCCGCTGCCGCTGGCGACCTTCACAGCGGTAGGCAGTGCTGCTGCGGGGCTCGAAGGACGACGCATCGGCTGCTTCGGTCGCGCCTGGGGACGGACTCCCGCCACCGCCGCCGGCGGCAGCGCCGGGGTTCTGGCGCTGGCCATCACGCCGACGTCGCCGGCATTGACGCGGAAGCCGGCCACCGAAGCACTCAGCCCTTCCGCCTGCGATTCCAGCGAGCGGGCAGCGGCCGAGGCTTCCTCGACCAGAGCTGCGTTCTGCTGGGTCACTTCGTCCATCTGGGTGATGGTCTGGTTGACCTGCTCGATGCCCTGGCTCTGCTCCTGCGAAGCCGCCGAAATCTCGGCCATGATGTCGGTGACCCGCTTCACGGAAGTGACGATCTCTTCCATCGTCCGGCCGGCGTTTTCGACCAGTCGCGTGCCGTTGCCGACCTTCTCGACCGAATCGCCAATGAGACTCTTGATCTCCTTGGCGGCACCGGCGGAACGCTGGGCCAGGCTGCGCACTTCGGCCGCGACCACCGCGAAGCCCCTGCCCTGTTCACCGGCGCGAGCCGCTTCCACAGCTGCGTTCAGCGCCAGAATGTTGGTCTGGAAAGCGATGCCGTCGATGACGCTGATGATGTCGACGATCTTCTTGGACGAGGCCTGGATGTCGCTCATCGTGCCAACCACTTCGCCGACCACCTTGCCGCCGCGAAGCGCGACATCGGATGCGCCGAGCGCCAGCTGATTGGCCTGACGGGCGTTCTCGGCGTTCTGCTTGACGGTGGAGGTCAGTTCTTCCATTGACGACGCGGTTTCTTCGAGCGACGCCGCCTGCTGTTCGGTGCGCGCCGACAGGTCGCTATTGCCGCTGGCGATTTCGCGGGCGGCGGTGTTGATCGCTTCAGTGGAGTCCTTGATCCGCGTGACCACGCTGGCCATGTTCTCGACCAGCGCATTGACGCCGCCGCACAGCTCGCGAATCTGGCCGGACTTGTCGTCCAGCGGCACCCGCTGGGTCAGATCGCCTTCCCGTGCCGCCATCGCCACCGCCTGGGTCTGCTCCACGGCACGGTTCAGCGCCAGTTGGGCATTGACCTGATCGGTGACATCGGTGGCGAAGATCGCCGCCTTGCAGGGCTTGCCGGCCAGATCGAGGATCGAGTTGTAGTTGGCCTGGAACCAGACCACCTTGCCGTCACGGCCGATGCGCTTGTACTGGCCGTTCGGGCTATCGCCGCGATTGATCCGCGCCACCAGTTCGCGGCCTTCGGCGAGGGCGGTCGGCGTTTGCTCCAGCAGCATGTCGTGATGACGGCCGACCAGGTCTTCCGCCGTGTAGCCGGTGGCGCGGCAGAAGTTGTCGTTGGCCAGCAGGATGGTGCCGTCGAGCGCCAGCTGAATGGCGCAGCGCGCCCGGTACACCGCCGCCATCTGGCCGGCGGCGTCGGTGTCCTTGACCTTCTGCGCGGTGATGTCGGTCGCGTACTTGATGATCTGCTGCGGACGGCCAGCGGCATCGAGAATCGGGTTGTAGGAGGCGTTCAGCCAGATCTCGCGGCCATCCTTGCCGAAGCGGCGGAACTGACCGGTGTCGGCTTCGCCGCGGCCGAGCTTTTCCCAGAACTGCTTGTACTCGGCCGTGGCGCGCTGCGCCGGATCAACGAACATCGCGTGATGCTTGCCGACGATCTCGTCCAGCGCGTAGCCGGTGGCATCGAGGAAGTTCTGGTTGGCGTCGACGATCTTGCCGTCGAGCGTGAACTTGATCACCGCTTGGGTCTTGGAGATGGCGTCGAGCTGGCTTTCGTAGATCGCTGCTTTCAGCTTGGCTTCGGTGATGTCGGTTGCGTACTTGACCACCTTCAGCGGCTTGCCGTCCGGCCCGATGATCGGGTTGTAGGTGGCCTGAATCCAGATTTCGCGGCCGCCCTTGGCGATCCGCTTGTAGATGCCGCCGTCGAATTCGCCACGGCCGAGCTTGGTCCAGAACTGCGAGTACTCCGGGCCGTTGCGGGTCGCCGCATCGACGAACAGCGAATGATGCTGGCCGACGATCTCGTCGAGTCGGTAGCCGAGGGCGTTGCAGAAGTTGTCGTTGGCGTGCACTACCTTGCCGTCGAGCGTGAATTCGATCACCGCCTGCGCCTTGGAGATCGCCTTCAGCTGACCTTCGTAGTCCGCTGCCTGGAGCTTGGCGCTGGTGATGTCGGTGGCGTACTTGACCACCTTGAACGGCTTGCCCGAGGGATCGAGGATCGGGTTGTAGCTGGCCTGAATCCAGATTTCGCGGCCGTCCTTCGCAAGCCGCTTGTACTGGCCGGCGTCGTATTCGCCACGGCCGAGCTTGGCCCAGAAGTTCGCGTATTCGGCCGAGGCGCGCGTCAGCGGCTCGACGAACATCGAATGATGGCGGCCGACGATCTCGTCGGCGCGATAGCCGAGTGCGGCGCAGAAGTTGTCGTTGGCATTGAGGATCTTGCCGTCCAGCGAGAACTCGATCACCGCCTGCGCCTTGGAAATGGCGTTCAGCTGGCCGGCGTAGTCGGCGGCCTTGAGCTTGGCGTCGGTGATGTCGGTGGCGTACTTGACCACCTTGAACGGCCGGCCCGAGGGATCGAGGATCGGGTTGTAGCTGGCCTGGATCCAGATTTCCTTACCGCCCTTGCCGACACGCTTGTACTGGCCTGCATCGAATTCGCCACGGCCGAGCTTGGTCCAGAACGCATCGTATTCCGCACTGTTGCGCTCTTCCGGCGTCACGAACATGGCGTGATGCTGGCCCTTGATCTCGTCCAGCCGATAGCCGACGGCCGAGCAGAAGTTGTCGTTGGCGTTGAGAATCTTGCCGTCGATCGAGAACTCGATGACCGCCTGCGCCTTGCCGATCGTGGCGATCTGGCCGTGGAAATCGGCGGCCTGAAGCTTGGCCTGAGTGACGTCGCTGGCGTACTTGACCACCTTGTAAGGACGGCCCGAGGGATCGAGGATCGGGTTGTAGCTGGCCTGGATCCAGACCTCGCGCCCACCCTTGCCGATGCGGCGGTACTGGCCGGCGTCGTACTCGCCACGCGCGAGCTTGTCCCAGAACAGGCGATAGGCCTCGGAATCCTTTTCCTCGGGCGTCACGAACATCGAATGGTGCTGGCCGCGCACTTCGTCCAGCGTGTAGCCGACCGCCTTCAGGAAGTTGTCGTTGGCATGCAGGATCTTGCCGCTGGTGTTGAATTCGATCACCGCCTGCGACTTGGCGATGGCATCGAGCTGGCCCTGCTGATCGGCGGCACGCAGCTTCGCGTCGGTGATGTCGCTGGCGTACTTGACGACCTTGAACGGCTTGCCGTCCGGGCCGTAGATCGGGTTGTAGGTGGCTTGCAGCCAGATTTCCCGGCCGCCCTTGGCCACCCGCTTGTACTGGCCGGCATCGAATTCGCCGCGACCGAGCTTTTCCCAGAACAGGCGATAGTCGATGGAGTTCTTCTGCTCGGCAGTCACGAACATCGCGTGATGCTGGCCGCGGACTTCTTCCAGCGAGTAGCCGACCGCCTTCAGGAAGTTGTCGTTGGCGGACAGGATCTTGCCGCTCAAGGTGAACTCGATCACCGCCTGGGCCTTGCCGATGGCGTTCAGCTGGCCTTCGTAGTCGGCGGCGCGGATCTTCGATTCGGTGATGTCGCTGGCGAATTTCACGACCTTGAACGGCTTGCCGTCCGGGCCGTGGATCGGGTTGTAGGTGGCCTGGATCCAGACCTCGCGGCCGCCCTTGGCGATGCGCCGGTACTGACCGGAATCGAAGGCACCGGTGCCGAGCTTTTCCCAGAACAGCCGGTAGTCGATCGAGGCGCGCTCGTCGGGCGCGACGAACATCGAATGATGCTGGCCGCGAATCTCGTCCAGCGAATAGCCGAGCGCGGCAAGGAAGTTGTCGTTGGCGTTGAGGATGCGGCCGTCCATCGAGAACTCGATCACCGCCTGGCTGCGGTCGATCGCAATCAAGGAACTGGCGAATTCGGCGTCCTTGCGCTTGTTGTCGCTGATGTCGGTGGCGAACTTGACCACCTTGTACGGCTTGCCGCTCAGGTCCTTGATCGGGTTGTACGAGGCTTGCAGCCAGATCGGCCGACCACCCTTGCCGACGCGCCGGTACTGCCCGGCATCGAATTCGCCGCGACCGAGCTTGGTCCAGAACGCGAGGTACTCGGGCGAGGTCTTCATCTCGTCGTCGACGAACATCCGGTGATGCTGGCCCTTGATCTCGTCGAGGCCGTAGCCGGTGAGCTTCAGGAACTTGTCGTTGGCGGTGATGACATGGCCATCAAGCGTGAATTCGATCACCGCCTGAACCTTGTCGATCGCCTCTGCCCGGCAAGCGTGGTCGGCAATGCGATTGCGATCGGCAGCGCGGGTGAGCAGTGCGTCGAGAAATTTCATGGGGAATCCCTGATGGAAAGCAGTGGGCAACGGCTGGACGGGGCGCGGCTGCGCGTTCGCAGGCCTTGCTGCAAGTCCGGTTCCCGACCGCCGACGACAAGAATTCGTCGTCATTCGGGTCGAACGACCATGAAAAAGCCCCGCAATGCACGAGGCATTGCGGGGCTGGTCCACTGCGACAGTCGATCTTCAATCCGTAGGGCGGCAATCCCTTGCCGCCGACCCGGCACACACGAACCGGGCAGCGTGTCGGCAAAGGATTGCCGACCTACGATCCAGGCAGATCAGAACTCGGTCCAGGTATCGCCACCATTCGACCGTGCTGCCTTCGGCGCGCTGGCCGGACGGCGCAGCACATTGCTCGATGGCGTCGGTGCCGGCTTGCCGCGTGCCGGTGCCGCCTGCTGCGGACGACCACCCTGCACCGGACGGCGCTGCTCGCGCATCGGCACTTCCTGCCCGCCGGCGAGCGTGAACTGCGACACCGCCGTCGACAGGTTGCCGGCCTGGTCTTCCATCGACCGGGCCGCTGCCGAGGCTTCCTCGACCAGTGCCGCGTTCTGCTGGGTGACCTGATCCATCTGGGTGATGGCCTTGTTGATCTGATCAATCCCGCTGGACTGCTCCTGCGAAGCCGCCGAAATCTCGGCCATGATGTCGGTGACCCGCTTCACGCTCGTCACGATCTCTTCCATGGTCTTGCCGGCCTGTTCGACCAGCTTGGTGCCGTTGCCGACCTTTTCGACCGAATCGCCGATCAGGGTCTTGATCTCCTTGGCCGCCGAGGCCGAACGCTGGGCGAGGCTGCGCACTTCCGCCGCCACCACCGCAAAGCCCCTGCCCTGTTCACCAGCACGGGCCGCTTCAACGGCGGCGTTCAGCGCCAGGATGTTGGTCTGGAAAGCGATGCCGTCGATGACGCTGATGATGTCGACGATCTTCTTCGACGAATCGTTGATCGCGGTCATCGTGGTCACCACCTGGCCGACCACCTGGCCGCCCTTGATCGCGACATCCGAAGCACCGAGTGCAAGCTGATTGGCCTGGCGGGCGTTCTCGGCGTTCTGCTTCACCGTGCTGGTCAGTTCTTCCATCGACGACGCGGTTTCTTCGAGCGATGCCGCCTGCTCTTCGGTGCGCTGCGACAGGTCGAGGTTTCCGGCGGCGATCTCGCCCGCTGCGACGTTGATGGTGTCGGTCGCGGTCTTGATCTGGGTGATGATCTCGGTCAGCTGGGCAACGGTGGCATTGGAGTCGTTCTTCAGCTGGCCGAAGGTGCCGTAGTACTCGTTGTCGATGGTTTCGGTCAGATCGCCCTTGGCCAGCGCGCTGAGCACGCGAACCACTTCGTTCAAACCGACGCTGGAGGTTTCCAGCAACTGATTGAGGTTTTCGCCGAGCATCTTGAAGAAACCGTCCTTGCCCTTCATGTCGATGCGCTGCGTGAAGTCACCGTTGGCAGCCGCGGACACGATGCTGCTGACCTCGTTCTCGACCGCCACTTCCAGGGTCCGATCCTTCCACTCGACCACGGCCCCCAGACGATCGCCTGCGGCATTGATGATCGGTGCGGCGATCAGCGAGAAAGTGCGGCCGCCGACCACGATCTGGGTGCGATGGGTTTCGCGGAACGTCGACAGCATCCGCGCCTGATGCTCCGGATGCTTGTGGAAGACGTCGATCTTGGCGTTGTCGAGCTTGCGGGCATCGAAGTTCGGCAGCGCCTTGCGGATATCGCTTTCGGCGGCGACCATCATCTCCTTCACCGCGCCGTTCATGTAGACGATGTTGCGGTCGTTGTCGGCAATCATCACGTTGGTGGTGACCGAATCCAGCGCCATCTTGATGCGCAGGTTCTCGTCGGCCACTTTCCGCTCGAAGGCCTGTGCGTCGGCGATGCCGTCAAGCATGGTGTTGATGCCGGAGCTCAGCGCCTCGATCTGGCCGGACTTGCCATCCATCGGGATGCGACGACTCAGATCGCCGGCACGCGCGGCAGCAACCACCGCTTCGGTCTCGGCCACGGCGCGCGTCATCGCTTCTTCGGCCAGCACGCGGGCGGTGATGTCGGTCGCGTACTTGACCACCTTGAAAGCCTTGCCGTCGGCATCGAGGATCGGGTTGTAGGTGGCTTCCAGCCAGATCACCCGGCTGCCCTTGCCGTGGCGCAGGTAGCGGCCGCCATCGAATTCGCCGCGGCCGAGCTTGTCCCAGAACGCGCGGTATTCGGCGGAGGTGCGCTGGCCCGGCTCGACGAACATGCTGTGATGCTGGCCGCGCACGTCGTCGATCGTGTAGCCGACGGTGTTCAGAAAGTTGGCATTGGCGGTCAGGATGCGGCCATCGAGCGTGAACTCGATGACCGCCTGCGCCTTGGAGATGGCCGCGAGCTGGCCCTCGGCATCGGCGGTCTTCAGACGCTGCTCGGTGACATCACTGGCATAGACCGCGACCTTGGCGACCGAGCCGTCGTCGAGGACCACCGGGTTGTAGTTGGCCTGCATCCAGATGTCGCGGCCTTCGCCGGTGCGATAGCGGTACTGGCCGGCCACGGCTTCGCCGCGCGCCAGACGATCCCAGGCGGTGCGCATCTCGGTACGGCTGCCGACATCATCGGACTCGATCAGGCTGTGCCGCTGGCCGCGCAACTCGTTCATCGAGCGACCGATGGCACGCAGGAAATTGTCGTTGGCGGAAACGATGGTGCCGTCCGGCGTCAGTTCCAGATAGGCGCGCAGACGGCCGATGGCGGCGATGTGGGCGCGCGTGGCGGCCAGTTCGCGCATCAGTTCAGTCGTCGATACGGTCTTCGCGGCCTTCGGCGACACGCTGGCAGTCGACACCTTGCCGCGATTGACCAGGGCGGCGGTCTTCAGCGGCTTCTTGGCAGCCTTGGCGGCCGCCTTCGACACCAGCTTCGAGACCGGCTTCGGCGCAGGCTTGGCAACGGACTTCGGGGCCGCTTTCGGGGCCGGCTTGGCAACCGTCTTCACAGCGGATTTGGGGACGGACTTCAGTTGAGCTTTCATGGACGTATCGCCGGGTTCAGTGCTGCGAGCGCGCTTCAGCGCGCGAAGTGGCATTCAGGGACTTGAGCAGGCTGTTGCCGAGCCAGGCACCGATCGCGATCGCGGCGACGATGACCAGCGACAGCAGACCGGCGCCGACCGCGCCATGCCCGTGGGCGAAGGCAGCGGTGGCAACGGTGGCGGGCAGCGCCGGCAGCAGGAACGCCGCCTTGCGCGAAATCGAATCAGTGGTCTGCGAGAGGTTCTTCATGGCAAAACTCCGGGGGCGGGGGCGGTTTACTGCAGGGATTGCGACTGGGCATCCATCAGCGCCATGTCGGTCGAGGACATGAGCTTTTCGATGTCGATCAGGATCAGCATTCGCTCGTCGAGCGCACCCAATCCGGTGATGTAGGAGGTGTCGAGCGCACTGCCGAATTCCGGCGTGGGCTTGATCTGCTCGGGGCTGAGCTGGGTAACGTCGGAGACGCTGTCGACCACGATGCCGACGATGCGGCGCGCGATGTTCAGGATGATCATCACCGTGAACTCGTTGTAGGCGACGGTCGTCAGATTGAACTTGATGCGCAGGTCGATGACCGGAACGATCGCGCCGCGCAGGTTGATCACGCCCTTGATGAAATCGGGCGAGCCGGGAATGCGAGTCACGGTGTCGTAGCCGCGAATCTCCTGGACCTTCAGGATGTCGACGCCGTAGTACTCGGAGCCGAGGGTGAAGGTCAGCAGCTCGCTGCCGGCGGCGGAATGGGCGCTGGGCGCGCCGGGAAGCGTTGCTGCTGATGTCGGATTCATGGCGGTGGGCAACCTGTTGGGCGGGTGTCCCCCAGCTGGCTGCAAGTTCAAGGCCCGACCGCGAGCGGCATTTTTCCGTTGATAAACGGCAATCTGATCAAAGGCTTGTGACGGAAACGGCGAAGCCCCGGCGGTGAATCGCCGAGGCTTCGCTAAGGACTGCTTCCTGTGGGTCGGCCTTCAGGCCGACGGCGCAACCGTTTGCTGGCGGCGGCACCGTCGGCCTGAAGGCCGACCCACATGGTGTTGCCTTTCTCTGCGTTCTTGGCGTTCTCCGCGTGAGATCGCGGTTTTCAGGCAGCGGCCGCCTGACTCGAACTGCGCACCAACTCGCCAACATCGAGAATCAGCGCCACATGGCCATCGCCCATGATCGTGGCACCCGAGATGCACGGCACCCGTCGGTAGTTGGCTTCGAGGTTCTTGATCACCACCTGTTGCTGGCCCACCAGTTCATCGACCAGCAGCGCCACCTTGCGGCCTTCCGATTCGAGCAGCACGAGGATGCCCTTGTGGGCCTCGCGTACCTGCGAATCGAGGCCAAACAGCCGCCACAGCGCGACCATCGGCACGTACTCGTTGCGCACCCGCACCACCTGGCCGTTGCCGGCCACGGTCTTGACCTGTTCCGGCAGCGGTTGCAGCGATTCGACCACCGAATTCAGCGGCAGCACGAAGGTTTCGCCACCGACGGCGACCGTCATGCCGTCGAGAATCGCCAGGGTCAGCGGCAGGCGGATCAGCGTGCGCGAGCCGCGTCCTGCATCGGAGAACAGTTCCACCTGCCCGCCCAGTGCCTGAATGTTCTTCTTGACCACATCCATGCCAACACCGCGGCCGGAAACGTCCGTCACCTTCTCGGCGGTCGAGAAACCCGGCGAGAAGATCAGTTGCCAGACTTCGCTGTCGGGCATCGTTTCCGCTTGTGCGGACGTGATCAGACCATTGGCCTGGGCCTTGGCGAGGATGCGGGCGCGATCCAGCCCGCGACCGTCGTCCGCCACTTCGATGACGATGTGGCCGCCGGCATGCGAGGCCGACAGCCGGATGGTGCCGCAGGCGTCCTTGCCGGCCGCGACGCGGGCATCGGGCAGTTCCACGCCGTGATCGAGCGAGTTGCGGACCAGATGATTGAGCGGATCGGTGATCTTTTCGATCACTGATTTATCGAGTTCGGTCTGCTCGCCGACCGTCACCAGCCGGACCTGCTTGTTGAGCTTGGCCGCCAGATCGCGGACCACGCGCGGGAAGCGGCTGAATACCGCTTCCATCGGCAGCATGCGGGTGGCCATCACCGCCTCCTGAAGCATGCGGGTGTTGCGATCAAGCTGCGACAAGCCGTTCAGCAGCTTTTCGAACTGAACCGGGTCAAGGGTCGAGGCCTGCTGGGTCAGCATCGCCTGGGTGATCACCAGCTCGCCGACCAGATTGATCAGCGCGTCGATCTTTTCGGTGCCGACGCGGATCGAACCGCCGTCTGCGTTGTTTCGCGGCTGCGCGGCAGCCGGCGCGGCGGCAGGTGCCGCGACCGCTTCGGCCGGATTGCTGCGTACCAGCGACAGGACGGGCTTCACGGCCACAGGGGCTGCTTCAACCGCAGCCGCCAGCGGCAGGATCTCGATCAGCGCTTCGTCCTCGACCCAGGAAAACTGTTCGTCGACTTCGGCACGGCTCACGTCGCCGTGCAAGGTCAGATTCCAGGCCAGGTAGCAGGACTCGGCATCGGCGTCGGCGAAACTCGGCACTTGCGCGGTATCGGCCTCGACTTCGAGCCGGCCGAGCAGATCGAGCCCGCGAATGATCCGCAGCGGATCGTTGCCGCTGCGGAACAGGTCAGGCTTCGGCACGAAGCGGATCGTCCAGCCGGCGTTCACCGGCGGCGCTGCCACTTCAACCTTGGCGACCGCCACGGCAGCCGGCGCTTCACCGCTCAGCGCGCGGCTGATCTCGGCCTGTGTGGAGGTGACTGCGGCAGCATCGAATGGCGTGCCCTCGCGCGCCGAACCAAGCAGGCCGCGCAGCACGTCGACCACCCGCAGCAGCAGATCGACATCGCCCTGGGTGATCACCCGCTTGCCGGCGCGCATCTGGTCAAGCAGCGTTTCCACGCCATGCGTGTACTCGGCAACGCTGGAAAAGCCGAAAGTCGCCGCACCACCCTTGATCGAGTGCGCCGCGCGAAAGATGGTGTTGATGGTTTCGGAGTCGACGGCGGCGATGTCGAGCGCCAGCAGCGCGGTCTCCATCGAATCCAGACCTTCGAAACTCTCTTCGAAGAAGCTCTTGTGGAATCGTTCCAGATCAATGCTCACGCGCATACCTTCGATTCGATGTTGCAGCGGATGGGAGATGTCGGCTTCATGTCGGTCTCGGCGTGCGGCGACGGTGTGCAGGGCATCAGGCAAGGCGCATTCCAGCAAGCCGGGGGCGGATTCTTGACGCCCTCCACGCCCCCAGTTCGTAGGGCGGCAATCCCTTGCCGCCGAAGCGCAGAATGATGTCGGCAATGGATTGCCGACCTACTTCGGAAGGATTCGCCGATGCCGAACTACATCCGCTACTACCTGCCCGGTCACCCGGTTTTCGTCACCCTGGTGACCCATCGGCGTCGACCTTGGCTCGCCGAACCCAGGCACGCCGAACAAGTGCTGTCAGCGATGCGCCGGGTCAAGTCGATGTACCCCTGCCTACACCTTGCGCATGTCCTGATGCCGGATCACCTGCACTGGATGCTGAAACCAGCAGATGGAGATTTCTCGCGGATCATCGCTGCGGTCAAACGCGAGGTTGCGTGGCGGATGAAGCTGAAAGAGGCGCTCTGGCAACCGTGCTTCCATGATCACGTGATTCGCGACGAAATGGATTTCCAGCGTCATCTCGATTATCTGCACTACAACCCAGTGAAGCATGGACAGGTCAACCGTGCGGCAGATTGGCCATTCAGCTCGTTTCAGGCTTGGGTCGATCGAGGGCGCTATGAAGCGGATTGGGGAACGACCGAGCCGGACGATATCCGGGAAATGGCCCTTGATTGAGCGCGTTGTCGGCAAGGGATTGCCGACCTACCGTGACGGGCTGAATCCGTAGGGCGGCAATCCCTTGCCGCCGACGGCTTCAGGCCGCTGCCGACTCGACGCTGTCCAGCGCCGCCACCCACTGCGGCAACGTGTCGATGGCACCGGTGCGGCTCAGCCAGTCGCTGTCGACGCGGGCCAGCAGCGGATCGAGATTGACGGCGGACAGTCCTTCGCTGCGCGCGTGCTCGATGCCATCGGCAACGTGGATGGCACCGGCGATGCCGAGTTGGGTATCGCCGAGCAGGGCTGGGGAATGATGGAAGGCCACCGCTTCGACCAGCGCTGGCGGCAGGCCCCAGAGCACCAGCAGATGGGCACCGATTTCTGCGTGCGTGCAGGCGAAAACCTGCTGTTCGGCTTCGTGCAGCGGAATCGCCAGACGCCGGGACAGCCCGCTGGCGCGCGAGAAGGCTTCCGGCATCGACACCGCCAGCACCACGCGGCCGATGTCGTGAAGCATGCCGGCACAGTAGGCAGTGCGGCTGGATTCGCGATCGGTCAGCAGGCTCGCGGCGATGGTGCCGACGCGCTGCGAATGCTGCTGCACCGCGTCGAGCGAAAACCCGACCGGCGAGCACAGCTTGGACATTGCCCGGAACATCTCGGTACAAGCGACCAGGTTGCGAATCGGCTCGAAACCGAGATAGGTCACCGCTTCGCGAATGTTGGTGATCCGCCGCGACAGCCCGAAATACGCGGAATTGACCAGTTGCAGCAGGCGCGCGGTCATCGACATGTCCTGCTCGATGATGGTCGCCACCGACTTCGGCGTGGCGCGGCCGCTGTCGAGTTCCTGACTGAGCAGTTGATACAGGCGCGGCACCGCCGGCAGGCTTTTCAGCGAGCCCAGCGAGGCCATCACGCCGTTGGAATAGAGCTTGGCCTGGAGTGCGCAAGCGCGCGTCACCACTTGGCGCAGATGCAGCGGGTCGAAGGGCTTGGCGAGAAACTGATGCGCCACCGGCAGCGCTTTCATGACCACGTCCTGGCGCGTTTCGGCACTCAGGATCAGGCGCACCATCGCCGGCCAGCGGTCGCGGCACTTGTGCAGCAGGCCGCTGCCATCGAAGCCGCTGGCGGCACTGCCGAGTTCGGAGACGACGACGTCGAAGCGTTCGCTGTCGAGCAGCTTCAACGCGGCATCACTGCCGGCCACGAACACCATCTGCCAGTCATCGAACAGCGGCTTGAGACGCGCTTCGAGCGTCGCCAGCGGCGCAGCACTCGCATCGACAAACAGCACTCGAATCATGATCCGGGCTCCGAACGGCGAAAGATCAGCCCAGCACGCGCTGGATGGTGGCGATCAGCTGGTCCGGATTGAACGGCTTGACCAGCCAGCCGGTGGCACCGGCGGCCTTGCCTTCGGCCTTCTTTTCGGGTGTGGACTCGGTGGTCAGCATCAACAGCGGCGTGAACTTGTAGTCGGCCAGCGTGCGCAGGTTCTTGACCAGGGTCAGGCCGTCCATGTTCGGCATGTTGACGTCGGCCAGCACCAGCTTGAATTTCTCTTTCTGCGCCAGTTTCAGCGCCACCTCGCCGTCTTCCGCTTCGGCAACGTCGAAGCCGGCGGACTTGAGCGTGAAGGCGACCATCTGGCGCATCGAGGCGGAATCATCAACAGCAAGGACGCGGAGGCTCATGACAGTTCCCGGGCGAGTTCGAGGGTGGAGTTCAGACCCAGCACGCGAGCGGCGGCGTGCAGGGCTGCGGAGGGTTCATGCCAGACGGTGCTCCGTCCGGCGGTCTTGCGGTCGCGGCAGAACATCAGGAACAGCTGCATGGCACTGGTGTGGATGCGCTGCACCTGGCTACCGTCGAGGGTCACGCTGGTGTCGTCGAGACGCGCAGCGAGCTGTGCCCGGAGGTTGCCGGTCTCGTCGATGCCGGCATCGGCGGGGATGCTCAGCATCGCCAGCACGTCGGTGGCGACCGCAGCCTTGCGGCGCGAGCGCTTCGCAGGCTTGGGCGAGGATTCAGGAGATTCGTTCATCGGATTGATCAAGGGCCTGGACCGGATGCGGGTGGAGCGTGGCAACGACGGAAATCATTCAAGTCCTGTTCCCGACCGGGTGCCGGAATGCCGTCAGGCCGCGCGTGCCATGTTCAAGGCCGGCGACAGCACCGACACCAGCACATCGGCGTCGAGCAGGGTCAGCAGCTCGCCGGGCCGTGAAACCACGCCCATCACGCCCGAGGTCGACGCCTGGCCGCCGGTGGCCGGTGCACGCTTGATCGCGCCTTCGGCAATGCGACGGACATCGACCACGCGATCGACTCTCAGCCCCACCGATTCGCCGTGGCCATCGACCACCACACAGCAGACCGGCGAGGCCACCGGCCGTGGCGTCAGCCCGAGGCGCAGGCGCAGGTCGAGAATGGTGACGATGGCACCGCGCAGATTGGCGACACCGAGGATCTGCGGCACTGCGCCGGGTACCGATTCGATTTCGGTGTCGGCCAGCACTTCCTGCACTTTGAGGATTTCCAGGCCGTAGAGCTGGCCCGCGAGTTCGAAGGTGACCCAGCGGCTGGAGTCGTCCTGGGCGCGGCGGATGTTCATGGGCATGGCGGTGATGACTCGTTGGCAAACGGTTCGGGCAATCAGGGCGTCTACGGCAAGGCAGCGGTCTGCTCGTGCGGTACCAGCTCGCTTTCAAGGAGGTTGCCGACCATTTCGTCGGACGCTGCGTCCTCGTCGCTGTAGACCGGCATCGCGGCGATCGCCGGCACTGCCACGGTCGGGCTATCGGCCGCCGGGGTGTTGATCGCAGCGGCTTCCGGCGGAGCGGGCGCAGGCAGCGGTTCGGCGGCAGCGGTCTGGGTGGCAGCGGCCGCCTCGGGGCTGCCGAGCACCACGACCAGCACCCGGCGATTGGCATTGCGGCCTTCGGCGCTGTCGTTCGTGGCCTTCGGCTGGTACTCACCGAAGCCGGCCACGCTCATCCGCGTCGGGTCCAGACCTTCGCTCATGAACAGCGCGACGACACTGGCCGCGCGTGCCGATGACAGCTGCCAGTTCGATGGATAAGCGAGTGTGGCAATCGGCAGATTGTCGGTATGGCCTTCGACGCGCAGCGGATTCGGAAAATCCTTGAGGATGCTCGACACCCGCGCCAGCACTGGCTTGGCGGCAGCCGATACCTCGGCCACGCCGCTCGGGAACAGGATGTCGGCGCGAATCTCGATCTCCAGGGTCAGGCCGTTGGCGCGCACCGACACCAGCTTGCGGTCGATCAGCGCGCCCATTGCCTTCTGGACCTCTGCGGCCATCCTGCGAATGTCGCGTTCGCCGCCGCGCGCGGTACCTGCGGTCGGCAATGGCGGCCGCACCGGCGACAGCGTCCGCGCCGTCGCCGCGCCCGGCTTGGGCAGCAGGGTGACCAGGGACGGACTCGAACCGCGCAGCGCGTGCTCGCCGATCTGGATCGGCATGGTGCTGCGCGGCCGGCCGCCGAAGGCTTCGTTGAGCGAATCGGACAGCACCCGGTACTTGCCCTCGTTGACCGAGGACATCGAATAGAGGACCACGAACAGCGCCAGCAGCAGGGTCACCAGATCGCCATAGGGGATGGCCCAGGCTTCGTGGTTGGCGTGTTCTTCGTGCGCGCGGCGGCGGGCCATGTCAGCTCGGCCGTCAGTGCAGGAAGCCCGACAGCTTGACCTCGATGTTCCGCGGGTTTTCGCCGTTGGAAATCGCGATCAGGCCTTCGATGATCATTTCCTGGGTGCGCACCTGCGACGCCACCGCCGCCTTGAGCTTCGAGGCCATCGGCAGGAAGAACAGGTTGGCGCTGGCGATGCCGTAGATGGTCGCCACGAACGCGGCGCTGATGCCGTGGCCGAGCTTCGAGGGGTCGGCGAGGTTCTGCATCACCGCCATCAGGCCCATGACCGCGCCGATGATGCCGAGCGTGGGCGCATAGATGCCCATGCCTTCCCAGACCTTGGCACCGGCCAGATCGAAGTGCTCGCGCGTCGAAACTTGTACTTCGAGCGTGGCGCGGATCACATCCGGCTCGGCCCCGTCGACCAGCATCTGCAGGCCTTTCTGGATGAACGGATCGGTCTCGCCACTGACCGCACCTTCAAGCGCCAGCAAGCCCTGCTTGCGGGCGCTGTTGCTCCATTCGACGATCTTGGCGATCAGCGCCTTGCCGTCTTCATGCGGCGGCTTGAACACCCATTTCGCCATCTGCATGCCGCGCTTGAAGGTCGCCATCGGCGTGTGGATGGTGATCGCGGCCAGCGTGCCGACGATCACGATCACGAAGGCCGCCGGGCCCCAGAGGGCGGCGACGCCCGAGCCTTTCAGGATCGAGCCGCCGACGATCGCGATCGCCGCCAGCACGAAGCCGATGATGCTCAAGAGGTCCATGATCGGTGGGCCTGACGAGGATCAGTACAAAGTCACGCCGTGCAGGCCGGATGACCAAGCGCGCACGAGTCCGGGGAAATCGAGGATCAGCGCCACGCGGCCTTCGCCGGTGACGGTGGCTCCGGCCAGACCGGCCAGACCGCGCAGGCCCAGACCCAGCGGCTTGATCACCACTTCCTCGCGCGCCTTCACCGAATGGACGATGAAGCCGTAGCGCTCGCCATTGGCTTGCGCCACCACCACATGGCGCGGCGCGGTGCCGGACTCGCTGGCAATCGGATCGCAGGCACCGCTCCAGGCTTGCAGGTCGATCAGACGCAGGGTGCTGTTGCGATAGAGCACCGCCTGCCAGTGATCGAGACGGCGCAGACGGGTTTCGTCGAGCGCGAAGACATCGAAGACATCGGCCAGCGGCAGCGCCAGCAGACGGGCACCGACCGATACCATCAGCGCCGGCAAAATGGCCAGGGTCAGCGGCACGCGCAGCTTCACGCAGCTGCCCTGCCCGACCTTGGACTCGATGACGACGCTGCCGTTGAGTGCCGTGATCTTGGATTTGACGACATCCATGCCGACACCGCGCCCGGACAGATCGGAGACCTGTTCCTTGGTCGAGAAGCCGGCCATGAACACCAGCTGCAGGCATTCGTCGCTGGTCAGCTTGGCCGCCTGCGAAGGGTCCATCAGCCCCTTCTCGACGACCTTCTTGCGCAGCTTTTCGGGGTCGATGCCGGCACCGTCGTCGCGCACCGAAATCAGGATGTGATCGCCCTGCTGCTCGGCGGCCAGCACCAGCTTGCCGGTCGCCGGCTTGCCGCTGGCGGCACGGACCTGCGGCATCTCGATGCCGTGGTCGACGCTGTTGCGGACCATGTGAACCAAGGGATCTGCCAGCGCTTCGACCAGATTTTTATCGAGATCGGTGTCTTCGCCGATCAGCTCGACATCGACCTGCTTGCCGAGCCCGCGGGCGACATCGCGGGCCAGCTTCGGGAACTTGGAAAACACCTTCTTGATCGGCTGCATGCGGATCTTCATCACCGCCGCTTGCAGGCTGCGGGTGATGTGATCGAGCTCGCCGACGCTCTTGGCGTAGGACTCAGGCGTTGCATTGCGGGCGCGCAGGGTTTTCAGGCGATTGCGCACCAGCACCAGTTCGCCGACCAGATTCATCATCTGATCGAGGCGGACGGTGTCGACGCGGACGGTGGTTTCGCCGGTGGCGGCGCTGCTGGCAGCGGGCGCGCTGCCGGAAGACGGCACGCTGGTCTCCCCTCTCCCCCCGGGAGAGGGGCGGGGGTGAGGGTCTTTCCGGGCTAGGGAGTCTTGCTCTGAAGCGCCCTCACCCAACCCTCTCCCGGGGGGAGAGGGCTTCGGTTCCGCGCTTACTTCAACCGGAGCGGCACCAGGCACGCCACCGCCATGCATCTGGTCGAGCAGCGCCTCGAACTCGTCTTCCAGGCTCATCGCTGCGGGAGCAGCGGGGGTTTCGACACCCGGCGGCTTGCCGCCATGCATCTGATCCAGCAGGGCTTCGAATTCGTCTTCCAGACTCGCGGCCGGATCAGGCGCCGCTTCGGCCTTGGCTTTCGCCTTGGCCTTGGCTTTCGGCTTCTCTAACGGCGCAGGCGGCTCGGCGACAGCGGCTGGTGCAGGCGACGTCGACGCATTGGCCTTCAGTGCCGCCAGCAGCGAAGCCGGTGCCGGCGATGGGTCCTGGCCGGCAGACACCTCGGCCATCATCGAAATCAGCTGATCGAGCGACTGCATGGTCGCGTCCATCAGGTCCGGGGTCATCGGCCGGTTGCCTGCGCGCACCACGCCGAACACTTCCTCGGCGATATGGCAGAGCGCGACCATGTGGGTCAGGCCGAGAAAGCCAGCCCCGCCCTTCACGGTATGGAAGGCGCGGAACACGGCGTTCAGCAGTTCGCGGTCCTGCGGATTGCGTTCCAGATCGATCAGTTGCTCGCCGAGCCGGTCCAGCAGTTCACCGGCTTCGGTCAGGAAGTCGGCCCGGATTTCGTCGTCTACGCCGTTCATGGTCGTTCTTCTTCGGGATAAGCAGGAAGTGCGGAGAAGCTCAGAAGCCCAGTTCAGCGAGCAGCGCGTCGGCGTCTTGCTGGCTCTGGCCACCGCTGGCAAGGCCAGGGACAGTCGGGCCCGCGAGTTCGCCGTTGACCACGGCGACCGCGACCGGCTTGACGCCTTCGTTGGTCGCCTTCAACAGCTTGATCAAGGCACCTTCGATGTTGTGAACCAGCGCAATCACTCGGCGGATCACCTGACCGGACAGGTCCTGGTATTCCTGGGCCTGGGCGATGGTCGAGAAGTTGACGCGCAGCGCGCCGCCGATCTCGCGCATCGACTGCTCCACGGTGTCGATCTCGTTGGCCAGGGTCAGACCCTTGATCGGCAGCGCCGCGACACCCGGCAGCCGTTCGCGAATCTCGTCGAGCGTGCCGACGCAGCCGTTCAGGCGTTCGAGCAGCGCGCGGCTGTCATCGCAGACATCGAGCGTCTTGTGCGCCGCGTCCTCGCCCATCTTGACCACGTAGTCCAGGCGCACGCAGGCATCGGGAATCTCGCTGCCGGCCAGCTGCTGGAGGCGGTCGTCGAAATTCAGATCCTTGACCGCCTGATGCAGCTCGCGGGTCAGCTTGGCGAGGTTGACGAACAGGCCCTCCTCGCGCAGCCGCATCAGCTGGTTCAGCCGCGCTTCGAATAGCGCCTGATCGTCTGCTTCGAGTGCGGACAGCAGTTCGCGCAGCCGGCCGATGTACTCGGCGCGATCGGGAATCGACGGCGCGGCTTCGCGCTCGGCAACTCTTGAATTGATATTGACCACGACGGCGGCCATTACGCCGTCTGCTCCGTCAGATGCGCACGAACGGCGAGCGCGCATGGGTCGCAGCCGCAGGCCATTCGCCTTGCTGGCGATCCCGGCAAAAGCGCCGGGTCCCTCGCCAGGGGGCTCATGCCGCCACCTGCTCGAACCGCTGGAAGATCTTGTCGAGCTTTTCCTTCAAGGTGACGGCGGTGAACGGCTTGATGATGTAGCCGTTCACGCCGGCCTTGGCGGCCTCGATGATCTGGTCGCGCTGGGCTTCGGCGGTGACCATCAGCACCGGCAGGCCTTTCAGCTTGTCGTCGCCGCGAATCGCCTTGAGCAGGTCGATGCCGGTCATGCCGGGCATGTTCCAGTCGGTGACCACGAAGTCGAAGCCGCCGGCTTGCAGCATCGGCCAGGCGGTCTTGCCGTCGTCGGCTTCGGCAGTGTTGGTGAAGCCCAGGTCACCGAGCAGGTTCTTGACGATGCGGCGCATGGTCGAGAAGTCGTCGACGATCAAAATGCGGAGGTTCTTGTCCATCGGTCGGGGTCTCGCGGTTTCAGGCGGCGGTTGAGAGGGCGGGTGCTGCGGGTGCGGCAGCACGCGGCTTGCGCGTGCGGGTTTCACTGCGGGGAGTCGGGGTCTTGCCATCGCGGGCGTCGCGCCAGTCGCTCAGGCGGGCCCGCAGGCGCAGCAGCGCCTGGCCGTGCAGCTGGCAGACGCGGGATTCGGTGACATCGAGCACGTCGCCGATTTCGCGCAGGTTCAGCTCGTCGTCGTAGTACAGCGACATGACCAGCTTTTCGCGCTCCGGCAGCTCGCCGATGGCAACGGTCAACGCGGCCATGAAGGCGGCGCGCTCGATCTCGTCGTACGGCGTGGCACCGGTATCGGCAGCGTCGAAATCGCGATCGTCGTCGTCATCGCGCGAGGCCGCGTGCATCGACAGCACCTGGCACTGCGTCGCATCGCGAACGATCTCGTGGTACTCGCTCAACGAAGCGCCGATCTTTTCGGCGATCTCGGCATCGCGGGCTTCGCGGCCGGAATCCTGTTCGATGGCGCGGATCGCGGCCGAGACATCGCGCATCCGGCGATGCACCGAGCGCGGTGCCCAGTCGCCACGGCGCAGCTCATCGACCATCGCGCCGCGAATGCGGATGCCGGCATAGGTTTCGAAACTGGCACCGCGATCGCCGCAGTAGTGGCGTGCGGCTTCGATCAGACCAATGACGCCGGCCTGCACCAGATCGTCGACATCGACCGACGACGGCAGCCGCGCCGCCAGATGCCAGGCGATGCGCTTGACCAGCTCCAGATGCTCCCTGACCATCCGCGCCTCGTCGGCAGCGGCGATGGTTTTGGCGTAAGCCTTGACCGGCGGCATGGCGGTCATGACAGCACCGCCCCGGCCAGCAACGGACCGTTGTTGAGCAGGGCGATCGGCAGCGGCGACACCGGCGCGTGAACCAGGCGTTCGACGAAGAATTCGAGATTGCCGCGAGCGCCGGTCGGCATGCCCCAGCTGTCGGCCTTGCGGGCGAGCTGGCGGAAGGCTTCGGAGGCCGGGCAGTTCGGATAGGCCTCGACCACGGCGCGCTGGCGGCGCACGGCGCGCTTCAGCCATTCGTCGTGCGGGATGCCGCCGATGAAACTCAGGGTGATGTCGAGGAAGCGCTCGGCGACCCGGCGCAGAGACTCATAGACGCTCTGCGCTTCGCTGGCATCGCGAACCATGTTGGCCAGCACCTGCACGCGCTCGACCCCGTGATCGCGGTTGAGCACCTTGATCAGGGCATAGGCATCGGTCAGCGAGGTCGGATCGCCGGTGACCACGACGATCACTTCCTGCGATGCCTGGCTGAAGGTGATCACCGAATCGGCGATGCCGGCGGCGGTGTCGATGATCAGCACGTCGACCGGCCGGGTCAGTTCCGAGAACGCCCTCACCAGCCCGGCATGCTCGGCCTGCGACAGCTCGGCCATGTGCCGCTTGCCGGATGAGGCCGGCACGATCATCACGCCGTTCGGGCCCATCATCAGCGTGTCTTCGAGGCGGCACTTGCCTTCCAGCACGTGCGCCAGGTTGTAGCTGGGCTGCAGGCCGAGCATGACGTCGATGTTGGCCAGGCCAAGATCGCCGTCGAGCAGCATCACCTGCTTGCCGTTGCCGGCCATGGCGACCGCGAGATTGACCGAGACATTGGTCTTGCCGACGCCGCCCTTGCCGCTGGTCACCGCGATCACGCGGACCGGCTTCGGGGCGTTCAGGCGACGCAGGCCGTCGGCCTGGTCGAGGATGGGATTCATTGGCTTAGACATGCGCCTGCACTCCCGAAGTCGAAGGCGTGGAGGAGCTGTGAGCAAAGCGCAGGGCCATGGTGTCGTCGTCCAGTTCCATCGGAGCGTTGCGGGCCAGTTGCTGCGCGCGGATCACCAAACCATCGGCGCGGGCAATCTGGAGGTCTTCGGGTACCCGCTGGCCGTCGGTCACATAGGCCAGCGGCAAGCGGTGGCGGATCGCGGCACTGAGGGCGCCGCCGATCCGGGTGGTTTCGTCGAGCTTGGAGATCACGCAGGCCGCGAGGCGGCTTTCGCTGCCCTCGCCCGCCGCACCGCTGAAGCGGCGAATGACTTCGTCCTGATCGTGCGACTGGCTGGTCGCCGACATCGTCAGCCAGAACTTCAGGCGCGGATTGGCGGCGCCGAGCATGTCGATCTGCTGCTTCAGGTTTTCGTCGCGCGGGCTCATGCCGACGGTGTCGATCAGCACCAGACGGCGGTCGCCGAGGCGGGTCAGCACTTCGCGCAGGCTCTGCTGCGGGGTCACGGTGTAGACCGGCACGCCGAGCAGGCGGCCGTAGGTGTAGAGCTGTTCGGCAGCGCCGATGCGGTAGTGATCCATGGCCACCAGCGCGATGTCGCGCAGGCCGTGGCGTTCGGCGTAGCGGGCCGCGAGCTTGGCGATGGTGGTGGTCTTGCCCACACCCGTGGGGCCGACCAGGGCGATCACGCCACCATCGAGGATCAGGTCTTCGCGGGCCACCGGAATGCGCCGGGCCAGCAGGCCCAGCGGCAGGAAGCGGGCGCGTTCGTCGCTGGTCGATTCCGGCAGCGCGTCGGCGATCTCGCGGGCCAGCGGGGCGTCGAGACCGAGATCGGTCAGCGTCTTCAGCACCGTGTAGCGCTGCGGACGGTTGCGGCGCAGGTCGTTCCAGGCGAGGCCGGCGAGCTGCTCCTCGATCATCCGGCGCATGCCGCCGAGTTCTCTCTGCAACTCCAGATATTCGTTCGACGGCGCATTCGACGGCGCGTAGCTCGCCGCCAGCGCATTGGCACCGGACACCGCGTGGACAAGGCTTGCGGCCTGATTGGCGGCGATCGGGCGCTGCGACAAGGTCGGACGCGGAGCCGGGGATTCAGGCTCGCCGAATTCGGCCAGCAGGCGATCGACCGGCGGATTGGCCAGCGGATGCGGGGCGACCGGCGGGCGCGGTGGCACGACTTCGGCGGCTTCCGGCTCAGGCAGATGGGTCGGCGCAGCAGCGGCAGCGGCCGGCTCGGCCGTGCGACGCAGGCTGGCCTGCATCAGGGCTTCGTCGTAATCGACGGCGGCCACCACCTCGATGCCACCCGGCACGCGGCGGTTGGACAGGATCACCGATTCCGGTCCCTGTTCCTCGCGCACCATGCGGATCGCTTCCCGCATGTTCTTGCCAATGAACCGCTTGATCTTCATGTCTCGTCGACTCCGTCGAAAACGTCCGTGCGCGTGATCAGGAAACAGCGCCAATCAGGCGGATCTGCTTGGTGTCCGGTACTTCGTTGTAGGCCAGCACGTGGAGGTCGGGCAGCGACTGGCGAGTGAACTTCGCCAGCCAGGGCCTGAGATTCGCGGCGACCAGAAGCACCGCTGGCTGACCGACCTGCGCCTGACGGCGAACCTGGTCCGACAGCGATTGATGCATCCGTTCGGCAAGTCCTGGTTCCAGCACCGCACCACCTCCTTGCAGGCTGTCTTGCAGGACCCGTTCCAGCTGAGGAGCCAAGGTCAGAACCGGAAGCTCCGGTTCCATACCATTGATTTCCTGAACAATTTGCCGGGACAGCGCAACCCGCACCGCGGATGCCAGCACGACGGGTTCCTGACTGCGCGGGGCCGCTTCCGCCAAGGCCTCGGCGATGCCGCGCAGGTTCTTGAGCGGCACCCGCTCGGACAGCAACGTCTGCAGCACGCGGACGAACACCGACAGGCTCAACACCTTCGGCACCAGGTCCTCGACCAGCTTTGGGGCGGTCTTCTGTAGCGCGTTCAGTAGCTGCTGGGCCTCATCGAAACCGAGCAGTTCATGGGCGTGGTCCTTGACGATCTGCGACAGATGGGTAGCGATCACCGTCGCCGGATCGACCACCGTGTAGCCGAGCGTCTGGGCGTGATCGCGGGCACCGCGTTCGATCCAGACCGCGTCGAGGCCGAAGGTCGGGTCCTTGGCATTGATGCCTTCGACAGTGCCGAATACCCGGCCCGGATTCAGCGCCATGTCGCGATCCGGATAGACCTGACCGCTGCCGATCGGCACGCCGTGCAGGGTGATCCGGTAGGCGCTGGGCGTCAGTTCGAGGTTGTCGCGGATGTGCACCGGCTGGATCAGGAAACCCAGCTCCTGGGTCAGCTTCTTGCGTACGCCCTTGATCCGCGCCATCAGCTCGCCGCCCTGCTTGGCGTCGACCAGCGGCACCAGCCGGTAGCCCACTTCAAGGCCCAGCGGATCGTCCTGGGTGACATCGTCCCAGCCCAGCTCCGCTGGTGCGGCGAGTGCCGCCTGTGGCGGATTGGCCGCCGTCACCGCCTTCTTCTTGGCCCGCTGCGCGCCCATGTAGGCGACCCCGCCGCAGATGCAGGCCAGCGACAGGAACACCAGGTTCGGCATGCCCGGGATGATCCCGATCAGGCCCATGACCCCGGCGGTGACGCCGAGCACCTTCGGTTCGGCGAACACCTGGGTCATCACCTGGGTGCCCATCTGCCCGGACTTCGACATGCGGGTGACCAGGATCGCCACCGAGGTCGACATCAAGAGCGAAGGAATCTGCGCGACCAGGCCGTCGCCGATGGTCAGCAAGGTGTAGTTCTTCAGGGCCTCGGCGAAACCGAGGTCGTGATTGAGCATGCCGATGAACAGGCCGCCGACGATGTTGATGAAAAGAATCAGGATTCCGGCGATGGCGTCGCCGCGGATGAACTTCGAGGCACCGTCCATCGAGCCGTAGAAATCGGCTTCCTCGCGAACTTCCTCGCGGCGCGCCTTGGCTTCTTCGCGCGTCAACAATCCGGCGTTCAGATCGGCGTCGATCGCCATCTGCTTGCCGGGCAGTGCGTCGAGCACGAATCTCGCACTCACTTCCGAGACGCGCTCGGCACCCTTGGTGACGACCATGAAGTTGATCAGGGTCAGGATCACGAACACGATGAAGCCGATCGCGTAATTGCCGCCGATGACGAAGTTGCCGAAGGCTTCGATGACATGCCCGGCCGCCGCGCCGCCGTCGTGGCCGTGCAGCAGCACCACGCGGGTCGAGGCCACGTTCAGCGCCAGCCGGAGCAGGGTCACCAGCAGCAAAACCGTTGGAAAAGCGCTGAATTCCAGCGGCCGCATCACGTAGACCACCGCCATCAGGATGACGATGGCCAGCGCGATGTTGAAGGTGAACAGCAGATCGAGGACGAACGGTGCCAGCGGCACCACGATCATCGCCAGGATCACCATCAGCATCACCGGCGCGCCCATGCCGGCGGCCATGCCGCGCCCGCCCGCGCTGGTGCTGCGCAGGTTGTTGAACAGCTGGGAAATCGCGTTCGGCATCGGTCCTCCGTTGGGAGGACGGCCGTTTCGCCGCCCTCGTCAGAAGGGCGGGTGCAAGACCTGTTCTAGTACCGGTTGGGGGCTTTGGGCGTCAAAACTGCGTCGCCGCGATTACCGCCGGACATCATCCGCATGATGGGCAAGCGTCACCAGCCCACCGATTCGCCCCGGTTCAACAGTTGCACACCGCGTGGGCAGATAAAGCCTGCCCACCCTACGAGCGGCCCATCGGACTCGCTTGGAACAGTCGGTCAAGTCCCGCACAATTCAAGCTCAAAAAGGTACGGCTCATGGCAACACGACACTTCCCTGCAAAAGCGGCTCCAAGCCGTCGTCCGTTCACCTCCCTCGAACTGTGCGCGGGTGCCGGCGGTCAAGCGCTGGGGCTCGAACAGGCCGGTTTCGACCACGACGGCCTTGTCGAAATCGACCCGCACTGCTGCAACACGCTTCGGCTCAATCGCCCGGACTGGGCAGTCCACCAGGCCGATCTCAACAACTTCGTCGGCACCTCCTACTGCGGGACGATCGACCTGCTCGCCGGCGGCGTGCCATGTCCGCCGTTCTCGAAGGCTGGCAAGCAGTTGGGCGCTGAGGACGAACGCAACCTCTTTCCGGCCGCGATTCGGCTCGTCGAAGAAGTGAAGCCGCGCGCCGTGTTGTTCGAGAACGTACGCGGCTTGCTGGACCCAGTCTTCGCAGACTACCGCGCGTTCATCGCCAGAAGCCTTGATGAAATGGGCTACTCATCTTCCTGGAAGCTGCTGAACGCTCGCGACTTCGGGGTTCCTCAGCTTCGGCCAAGAGTCATGTTTGTCGCGCTCAGGCGCGAAATCGCCCCTCATTTCGAGTGGCCAACTGCGCTCGAAATCCCGACCGTCACCGTCGGTCAAGCGCTGGCAGAACTCATGGCTGAGCGCGGATGGAAAGGCGCAGGGGAGTGGGCGAACCGCGCCAGCGACATTGCTCCCACGCTGGTTGGAGGCTCAAAGAAGCACGGCGGACCGGACTTGGGACCGACTCGCGCGCGAGCTGCATGGTCGAAACTCGGCGTCGACGGCAAAACACTGGCGGCAACAGCACCGGAGGCCGATTTCGAAGGAATGCCGAAACTGACCGTCCGGATGTGCGCACGCATTCAAGGCTTTCCGGATGACTGGATGTTTTCCGGAGCAAAGACCAATGCCTACCGGCAGGTGGGAAATGCGTTCCCGCCCCCCGTTGCCAAGGCTGTCGCCATGCAGATTCGATCGGCGCTCGAAGCGTCCGAGCAGTTCCAAAAGCACCAGAGAGTGGCATGAGCGGATCGCTGATCGCGGATGCCCGTCGGACCTTTCACGAAAACCTGCAGAAAGAGCTTCTGTTCGTCGGGACATCCGGTGTTCCGACCAATGCTGACAAGGACAACAAGTTCAGCGTTGATGTGGCTCGCGGCATCGCCGCATTGCTGTCGACCGGTGTCGGCGAACGGCTCTCCGCGCAGAGTTCCGGCGGCAAGTTTGAGCAAATTGTCGCCAGCTTTGTGGAAGACACTTTCCTGAATCTCACCCACCTTCGCCCGGGCAGATGGAGCGTCAAACAAGTGCTGGGACGCAGTCGGGGTGAAATCGCGGCATATGCGCAGTACAGCCACCTTGCGGCCCTGCAAACACTCGCGAAAGCCAATGCCGAACTGGCGGCGTCCCTGGGCAACGATTACAGCATCGCCCCTGACGTTGTGGTCATCCGCGATCTCGAATCGGATCAGGCGATCAATGCGCCGTTTGCCGTGGTCGACAATACGGTCGCGAATCGTGCAGACCTTCGAAAAGCGGAAGGTAAACAGCCGCTGCTGCACGCAAGCATTTCAACGAAGTGGACGATTCGAAGCGATCGCGCCCAGAACGCCAGATCAGAAGCACTGAACCTGATCAGGAATCGTAAAGGCCATCAACCCCACATCATGGCGGTCACCGCCGAACCGCTGCCGAGCCGGCTGGCTTCTCTCGCCCTCGGAACCGGAGACATCGACTGCGTGTATCACTTTGCATTGGATGAGTTGCGCAACGTCGTCAATTTACTGAACAACAGTGAAGCGCAAGACCTGCTTCACATCATGGTCAGCGGGAAGCGGCTGAAGGACATCTCCGACCTCCCGCTCGATCTGGCGGTTTGACCAGCCCCGCAGATGACAACGTCAGCAGCCTAGCTCCTCCCCGGTTTCCCGTCGTCAGCCAGAGATCGAGCAGAAGATCCCCGCAATTTCCGCATCAGAATCACCCGATGGCCGGACGCCGCTCGACCGTCAGCTCGTACACACCCTTGGCGACCAGCGGCTGGCCGCCGGCATCGCAGCGATACGGGTCGAGATACTTGTTGCGCACGGGATCAAAGACAAAGTTCAGCTCCAGCGCTTCCAGCAGCTTGACCAGGGTGGGACCGTCCGCCTTGCGGACGACGAGGTACTCGACTTCGCCGTGGCTGGCGGCGCGGAACATCAGGTCGATGGTCCGGCCGTCGTCGTGGCCTTCGGCGAAGATCCAGCCGGATTCGGCGTAGCGGCTCCAGCGCAGCGGCTCGGCACAGCGATTGCGGATCGCCATGGTGACGAGCGCCACCGTACCCAGCGGATCGAAATGCGGCACCTCCCAGCCATTGAACGGGCCAAATTCGGGCGAGGCCCGGAACAGCATCAGTTCTGCGTTTTTCATGATGATCAGCCGCCGGCTCCGCCCGGCCCCTTGATGCCGCCGGTGGTGAGTGCCGCCGGGTCCAGCAGCGCAGCCAGTTCGGCTTCGCTCAAATCGGTTTGTTCCTGTGCGACATCGAGCACCGCACGGCGCTCGCGATACGCCTGCTTGGCGATCGCGGCCCCTTTTTCGTAGCCGATCACGGCATTGAGCGCGGTGATCAGGATCGGGTTCTTCGCCAGTGCCGCCTTGATCGCGGTCTCGTCGACCTCGAAACCGGCGATAGCCCGGTCGCCCAGCAGGCTGGCGGCGTTTGCCAGCAAGGAGATGGCCTGCAACAGCTCGTGAGCGATCAGCGGCAGCATCACGTTCAACTGGAAATTGCCGCTCTGGCCGGCGATGGTGATGGTGGCGTCGGCACCGATGACCCGGGCGCAGACCATGGCCACGCTTTCCGGTATCACCGGATTGACCTTGCCCGGCATGATGCTGGAACCCGGTTGCAGCGCCGGCAGGCGGATTTCGCTCAAGCCCGCCAGCGGCCCGGAATTCATCCAGCGCAGGTCGTTGGCGATCTTCATCAGGCTGACCGCCAGGGTTTTCAGCTGGCCGGACATCTCCACTGCCGCGTCCTGCGCCGACATCGCGGCGAAGAAATCCGGTGCCGGCTTGAAGGCGACACCCGTGCGCTTGGCCAGACGCTTGGTGAATTTCGCCGCGAATTTCGGATGGGCGTTGATGCCAGTGCCCACCGCCGTGCCGCCCTGCGCCAGCCGTTGCAGACGTGGCAGGCTGGACTTGATGCGCGCCATGCCGTCGCGAATCTGGGCCGACCAGCCGCCGAGTTCCTGATCGAAGCGCAGCGGCATCGCGTCCATCAGATGGGTGCGGCCGGTCTTGGTGACGCCCTTGAGCGCCTTGGCCTTGCGGTCGATCTGCTTGGCCAGGCCTTTCAGCGCCGGCAGCAGGGTTTCGCGAATCGACAACACTGCGGCGACGTGAATCGCGGTCGGGATGGTATCGTTCGACGACTGGCCCAGATTGACGTGATCGTTGGGATGCACCGGCTGGCCGGCCGCCAGGCTCGCCAGATGGGCGATCACTTCATTGGCGTTCATGTTGCTCGACGTGCCCGAGCCGGTCTGGAACACGTCGACCGGGAATTGCGCGTCGTAACGCCCGCCGGCCACTTCCAGACTGGCCGCGACGATCGCCTGGGCCAGCGCGCCATCGAGCAGGTCGAGTTCGGCATTGACCTCGGCCGCCGTCGCCTTGATCAGCCCCAGCGCGCGGATGAAGGCGCGCGGCAGGGTGAGACCGGAGATCGGAAAATTGTCGATGGCGCGCTGCGTCTGCGCGCCCCAGAGCGCATCGGCAGGCACGCGAACCTCGCCCATGCTGTCGCGTTCGATGCGGGTTTTGGCCATGGTCGCGGTCCGCGTCCGGAAAGATGCGGCGGACGGTACCGAATCACGGCCTGCGATGCGAGTGGCGGGGCTTGTGCCGGGTTCGGGAAAAAGCTTGTCTCACGCAGAGAACGCGGAGGACGCGGAGAAAAGCAAAGGCGAAGAAAGCGTTAACAATTTTTTCTTTCTTTTGCTTTTCTCTGCGTTCTTTGCGTTCTCTGCGTGAGATCGCCTTTTGTTTTCTTTGCGTTCTCTGCGCGAAATCGCTTTTCGTTCTTCTCGGTGCCTTCGCGTGAGATCGCTTTCCCCGTGCAGGTAAAATCGCGCCCTCGCCACGGGTTTCCGTGTGCGACCGCCTTCAAACACGAGCTTTTCGAATGATCCCCAGCAGTCTGACCGCCATCTCCCCGATCGACGGCCGCTACGCCGACAAGACCCAGGGCCTGCGCCTGATTTTCAGCGAGTACGGTCTGATCCGTTATCGCGTCGAAGTCGAGGTGCGCTGGTTGCAGGCGCTGGCCGCCCATCCGGGCATTCCGGAAGTGCCGGCGCTGTCGGCCTCGGCCCAGGCGCGGCTCGCGGAAATCTGCGATGCGCTGGATGTCAGCGAAGCCGCCAAGGTCAAGGCGCTGGAAGCGACCACCAACCACGATGTGAAGGCGGTCGAGTACTACCTGAAGCAGCAAGTCGCCAGCCATCCGGAGCTGGCGGCGATTGCGGAATTCATCCACTTCGCCTGCACCAGCGAGGACATCAACAACCTCGCCTACGCGCTGATGCTCAGAGACGCCCGCGAACTGGTGCTGATGCCGGCCCTCGACAAGCTGATCGGCACCCTGACCACCCTCGCCCACAAGCACGGCGCGCTGCCGATGCTGGCGCGCACCCATGGCCAGCCTGCGAGCCCGACGACGCTCGGCAAGGAAATCGCGGTGTTCGCCCATCGCCTGATCATCGAGCGCAACCAGCTGGCCACCGTTGCCCTGTTCGGCAAGGCCAATGGCGCGGTCGGCAACTACAACGCCCACACCATTGCCTACCCGGAAGTCGATTGGCCGCAGCTTTCGGAAACTTTCATCGAAGGCATGGGGCTGGTGCAGAACCCGTACACGACGCAGATCGAGAACCACGATTTCGTCGCCCGCTACTTCCACGCGCTGATGCGCGCCAATACCATCCTGATCGACTTCGCCCGTGACGTCTGGAACTACATTTCGGTCGGCTACTTCAAGCAGCACACGGTCGAAGGCGAAGTCGGTTCTTCGACGATGCCGCACAAGGTCAACCCGATCGACTTCGAGAACGCCGAAGGCAATCTCGGCATGGCCAATGCGGTGATGGAGCACCTGACCCAGAAACTGCCGATCTCCCGATTGCAGCGCGATCTCACCGATTCCACGGTGCTGCGCAATCTGGGCGTTGGCGTTGCCCACTCGATCATCGCTTTCCAGGCACTAGAAAAGGGCCTGTCCAAGCTCGATGCCGATCCAGCGAAGCTCGCCGCCGATCTCGACGACAACTGGGAAGTGCTCGGCGAAGCGATCCAGACCGTGATGCGTCGCTACGGCCTGCCGGAGCCGTACGAGCAGTTGAAGAAACTGACTCGCGGCCAGCGCCTCAATGGTGTGGCGATCCGCGCCTTTGTCGAAAGCCTGGAACTGCCGGCCGATGCCAAGGCCCGTCTGCTGGCGCTGACGCCGGGCCGCTACATCGGCAATGCCGCCGAACAGGCGCGGGACCTGCTGCCGTGAGCGATGCGGCCGGCATTCCCGTGAAGCTCGAAGGTCGGGTAGAACTGGCGTCGGCCGCCCTGGCTGCGGTTGCCACCGCGCGTCGCGAGGTGATGCTGCTGAGCTTCGATTTCGACCGCGCGCTGTACGGCGCGGAAGCTTTCGTCGACGCGATCAAGGCGCTCGGTCTGTCCAGCGAGCGGGCCCGCATCCGCGTGCTGATCAATCAGCCGCGTGCGGCGATGAAGGGCGCTCATCGCTTCGTCGAACTCGGTCGGCGGATGCCCAGCCGCATCGAATTCCGCGAACTGAACGAGGAGCGGCAGATCAGCCATCGCGCGGACTGGCTGATCGTCGACGAGCGGCATCTGATCGAACGCGGCAGCCCGGACGCGCTCGTCGCCCGTCAGCAGCTGGAAGCGCCGCTGCAGGCGCGGGCGAAGGCCAAGGCGTTCATGGAGCTGTGGGAGGAGTCGCCGGACTGCACGGAGTTCCGGGTGCTCGGCCTGTAGGTCCGGATTCATCCGGACTGCGCTGCTGATCGAAGAGGTTGTCCGGATGAATCCGGACCTACGATTCGGGCGCCACGACCTCGCGGTCGATGATCGCGGCGCGGACATGGTCCGGCACCGGGGCGGCCTTCTGGCTCGTGTAATCGAACCAGACCAGCGTGCCGCGTGCCGCCAGCACCAGTTGTTCGCCGAGGAATACGCCGTTCAGCAAGCCCATGCTGCTGCGGCCAATCTTGGTGATCCGGGTGCCGATCACCAGTTTCGCCGGGTAGCGCACCTGGGCAATGAAATCGGCGCCGATCGACGCCAGGATCACGCTGCCGCCGACATTGCTGCGCGCACCGTCGACCGCGCCGAGCGATTCCAGGTATTCGATGCGCGCCGATTCGACGTAGGTGAAGTACTTGGCGTTGTTGACGTGGCCGAACATGTCGACATCGCCCCAGCGCACGGCCAGGTCGATGCGATGCGCGAAGTCTTCGAACTTGATGCTCTTGTTGTCGGTGCTCATCGGGCGCTCGGAGTGGGGGCGGCCATCATGACGCGGCGCTGGGTGGCCAGCGCGATGACCGCGCGCTTGCGGCTGTCGCTGGCCTGCGACCATTCGGCGATCTCGGCCAGCAGGCGGCCGCAGCCGGTGCAGATCGACTGCGCATCGAGCTTGCAGACGCCGACGCACGGCGATTCGACGGTCATCGGGTTCACGGTGCCAGCACCAGCTTGAAGTCGACGCGGCGATTGAGCGCGCGGTTGGCATCGCTGTCGTTGGCGACCAGCGGCTGCGCTTCGCCGTAACCCTGGGTGCTCAGACGCGCGCCGTCGATGCCGCGGGCGATCAGGTACTGACGCACGGCTTCGGCACGCTGCTTCGACAGCGCCAGGTTGTAGGCATCGGACGCGGTGTCATCGGTATGGCCGCCGATGTCGAGGCTGACATTGGCCTGCCCGCCCAGCGTCGTGGCGATGCCATCGAGCACGCCGGTGGCGGCACCGGTGAGCACGGCGGAGTCCGATTCGAACGTGACGGCCTGCAAGCTCAGCGTCTGTTCGATGGCACAACCTTTTGCGTCGACCATCAGGCCGGCGGCCGTGCCCGGGCATTGGTCGTCGTTGTCGAGCACGCCGTCGGCATCGGCGTCGCGGCCTTTTTCGAGGCTGCAACCCTTGGCATCGACACGGTCGCCGTTCGGCGTCGCCGGGCAGGCGTCGCTGCTGTCGGGCACGCCGTCGCGGTCGGCATCGTTGATGCAGTCGCGACGGCCGGTGACCGGGTCGACGACCGACAACTGGCATTCGCGCGGCGGCGGCAGGGTCACCGGGCGGCGCGGGTTCCAGACCAGCGGAATGCTCAGGCCGATCTGGAAGTGCGCGTCCGCCAGGAAGGCGTTGTTGGCCGGTTCGGACTTGCGATCGTTGTACTGGACGAGGCCCTTGACCTCGGTGCGCAGGCCCCAGCCCCAGTCCCAGAAACCGATGCGCAGCGGAAACAACAGGCCGGCACCGAGATTCAGCGCCGGGTGCAGATGGCTATCGCCCTGCACGTCTTCGAGCACGCCGCCGATCGAGCCGAGCAGATAGGGCTTGAAGTCCGGCAAGAGCCCGGACTGGAACTGGCGAAGACCAAAATCCCTCACATAATCAAGTGACAAGACGTGCTTGTAGTCTTTCCCGCCAAGGCCGCCGCGATCCCGCCGCTGGTTCAGGTACGACAGTTCCAGCGCGTTATTCACCCCCAGCGCGCGGCCGATGGTGGCCTGAAAACCATAGCCGTCGTCGGAATCACGCGCCGGATCGGCCAGTTCGTAGTTGGCGAAGCCGGCGAAGTAATAGCCGCGCTGATCGTCGGCGGACAGGGCCATCGTCGACGGTGCCGCGCCGACCAGCGTGATCGCCAGCAAGGCGTGACGGAGCATGGGAAGTCTCGAAGTCATGATTCCAGGGAGGGGCGCGTTGCGGGCGTTGCGTAAATCGTGCCACGCAGGGCGCGGGCACACTCACTGACCAGGCCCGGCCCGCGATAGATCAGGCCGGTGTAGAGCTGCACCAGATCGGCCCCGGCGGCGCGCTTGGACGCGGCATCGGCCCCGCTCTGGATGCCGCCGACGCCGATCAGCGGGAAATCCGGCCCCACCCGCTCGCGCAACTTGGCGACGATGGTGTTGGCGGCTTTCAGCAGCGGCGCACCGGACAGGCCGCCGGTTTCATGCGCATGCGGCAGGCCGGCAACGGCGTCGCGGGCAACCGTGGTGTTGGTGGCGATCAAGCCGTCGATGCCGTGACGGCGGGCAGCGTCGGCGAGGCCGATCAGCGCGTCGTCGTCGATATCCGGGGCGATCTTGACCAGGATCGGTCGCCGCGCGCCGTAGCGGGCGGTGAGGGTTTCGCGGGCGTCGGCAAGCGTGGCGAGCAGCGAATCGAAGCGGCTGGCCTGCTGGAGATCGCGCAGGTTCTTGGTGTTCGGCGAGGAGATGTTGACGGTGATGTAGTCGGCCACCGCGTAAACCTTGTGCAGGCAGGCGAGGTAGTCGAGTTCCGCCTGTTCGATCGGGGTGTCGGCGTTCTTGCCGATATTGATGCCGAGCACCGCATGGCGACGCACGCAGGCAGCGCGTTTGACCAAGGCATCGACCCCTTGATTGTTGAAGCCCAAGCGGTTGATCAGCGCCTTTTCGGAAGGGATCCGGAACATGCGCGGCCGGTCATTGCCGCGCTGCGGGCGCGGCGTGACGGTGCCGACTTCGATGAAACCGAAGCCCATGCGGTCGAAGGCTTCGATCGCTTCGCCGTTCTTGTCGAGGCCGGCGGCGAGGCCGACGCGATTGCGGAAGCTCAGGCCCATCAGGCGCACCGGGTCTTCGACGGTCTTGCCGCTCAAGAGCCCGCCGGACGCCGGATGGCGCGACAGCCAGGCCAACGTCAGTTCGTGGGAACGCTCGGCATCGAGCGCGAACAGCGCATTGCGCGCCAGTCGGTAAGCTTTCATCGGGACTTCCGTAGATAACGCGAATGTTCGGGATCAGACGCTTGCCGGCAGCACGCCCGGCGGCGGGCCACGGTGCTCGCGCAGCGGCTTCATCATCGGCACAGGCACCGCTGCGGGCCGTTCGCGGCGCGCGAAACGGTCCTGCAACACCCGGAATTCGTGGGAAAAATAGTCGCGCCCCAGGGTCAGCGGCAGGCGCGCCATCATCTTCGCCAGATCGCCGAACAGCATGGCGCGGCTGTCGCCTTCGTACAGCGAGCCATAGCTGCCGGCCAGCGCCATCAGCGAGCGCGACAGGTGCAGGTAGTCGCGCTTCAGCACCAATCCTGCCTGCTGGGTGTTGGCCATCAGTTGCAGTACGGTCTGCCCGCGCCGATGGAGGCCGGCCATGCCGCCGCGCCGCACTTCGCGGATGAAGCTGCGCCGGGTCAGCGGCAGCACATCTTTCTTGCGCAGGGTGTCTTCGAGCAGTTGGCGAATCTCTTCGCGACGCCCGGCGTTCTCGTCCGGATGCGTGGAAATACGGATCAGGGCGTCGGTCAGCAGATCAGTGTCGGCCAGGATGGCACCGGCCAGATAGTCCCAGACCGGCCGCCATTTGCCATTCAAATCAACGACATTGCCCCAGTCGATCAGGTTCAGGTGACCCTGGGCGTCGATCATCACGTTGCCGGGATGCAGGTCGCCGTGAATCTCGCGATAGGCGAAGGCGTGGTAAAGCACGGTGGCGCTCAACTGCTCGACGACCTTGTTCTGGAAGCGCCGCCGATCGCGTCTCGGCAGCCGCGCCAGCGCCTTGTTGAGGCTGACGGCGTCGCCGAGAAATTCCATTTCCAGAATCCGCCGCGAGCTGCCGTACAGCTCCGGCACCCGGAACAGGTTGCCGCGCAGGCTGCGCTGGTAGAAACGCTGGTGATTGGCCGCTTCGGCCTCGAAATCCAGTTCCTCGACGAAACCGGCGACGAATTCGTCGACCTGCTCCTGCATCGCGCGAAGGAATGGGGCGAGACGCGAATGCGGAGCCCAGTACTGCGTCGACATGATGGCTAGCCCCAGCACCAGCTTGCCGATCTCGAATTCGCGGTCGATATTGTGGCGGCCGACTTTGATGATCACCGGCCGCAGGACTTCGCGGTTGTTCTCGTAGAACGGCTTCTTGGCCAGATACACCGAGCCGATCGAGCCGGATTTCAGCGGCTTGTCGGCCTCGAAGCCGAGGTAGAACTTTTCCGGCGGCTTGCCGTAACACTCCATGAACGCCGCACGCACTTCATCGGCGGTCATCGGGGCGACATCTTCGTGGAAAACGCTGAGTTCCTTCGCGATTTCCTCGGGCAGGAAGTCGGCGTTGGCGGCCGCGACCTGGGCCATCTTGACGAAGAACGGCCCGAATTCGTTGACCATCCGGGCAATGAGCTGGGCCTGCGCCTTGTAGTCCTTGGGGTCGACCTGGAAGAACGGCTTGATGTAGCGCAGCGCCCGGATCTGGCGGCGGACGATGCCGGCGTCGGTCCTGATTTGCGCCGCGCGCTTCAGCAGTTCATTGAGCTGCCACTGGTTGAAGCGCCGGCCGGCCTTCAGCAGGTTGATGATTTCCAGCAGCAGCGGCTCGTAGCTTTTCACCACCAGGCGAACCATGTCGAGGCTCATCTCGCCGAGGCCTTTCAGCTCGGGGGCTGCGAACAACTCGTTGAAAAAATTCCAGAATTCGTTGATCAGCGCTTCCGGCACCGGCATCGGGCTGCGGGCCACGGCCTGTTCGACGATGAAGCGGATCAGGTCCTCGGTCGACTGCTCGTCGGGAATCAGCTTGCGGCGGCGCAGGGCCTGGGTCAGGCGGCCGGTGTGCTTGAGCAGCGGGTGGCGGTAGAGCGCGACGAAGAGCATGTCGATCGCCTGTTCGAGGTCATCGCCGGTACTGTCCTGTTCGTCGGTCAGCACGCCGATCAGCGGTACCAGACCCCGGGTCAGACGGACGGTGGAAACGCCGAGCGTGGCGATTTCGCGCATCACCCCGCGCACCTTGGCCGTGGTTCCCTCGGGCGGTGCCGCTGTCGGCTCCTCCGGCAGCACCACCGGCAGCAATGGCGCTGACGGCTCGCTCACGGCTCGCCCCGGGCTCCGATCAGATGGCCCATGCGGGTCATCTTGGTGTCCAGATATTCGGCGTTGTACGGATTGCGGCCGCGTTCGATGGCGACCCGTTCGGTGACTTCCACACCGTCCTTGACCAGGGCATCGAGCTTGGCCGGGTTGTTGGTCATGAGCCGGATCCGGCACAGGCCGATGTCGCGCAGCAGCGCCACGGCGAGCCCGTAATCGCGGTCATCGGCGGGAAAACCGAGTTGGTGGTTGGCATCGACGGTGTCCGCGCCCTGATCCTGCAAGGCGTAGGCGCGCACCTTGTTGGCGAGACCAATGCCGCGGCCTTCCTGACGCAGATACAGCAGCACGCCGCGGCCTTCGCTGGCGATCTTTTCGAGGGCGGCGTGAAGCTGGAAGCCGCAGTCGCAGCGCAAGCTGAACAGCGCGTCGCCGGTCAGGCACTCGGAATGCACGCGCACCAGCGGCGGCAGGCCGGGGGCAGCGAGATCGCCGAGGCTCAGGGCCAGATGCTCCTTGCCGTCCGGCGAACGGTAGGCGCGCATCGTGAAAACGGCGAACGGCGTCGGCAACTTCGCCGTCGCGATCAGCTTGGGGTGAGGCATCGAGGTTCCGGTGAGCACGTCAGGCGCCGACAAAATTCTGTCCGCAGACGCGAAGCGTACGCCCGTTGACCGCCGCCGCGAGCGGGCTGGCGAGGAAAGTGACGGCTTCGGCGATGTCGATCGGCAGGCCGCCCTGTCCCAGACTTGCCAGCCGGCGGCCGACTTCGCGCGGCCCGGTCGGCATCTGGGCGGTCATCGCGGTTTCGATGAAACCGGGGGCGACAGCGTTGATCGCGCCGCCGCGCTTGGCCATGGTCGCAGCCAACGCTTCGACATAGCCCATGACCCCGGCCTTGGTCGCGCCGTAGTTGGTTTGCCCGGCATTGCCGGCGATGCCGCCGATCGAGGAAATGCAGACCATGCGCGCGCCGTCGTTCAGGCCTTCGTTGAGCAGCGCGTCGTTGATCCTGAGAATGGCGCCGAAATTGACGTCGAGCACCATGTCCCAGAGGTGCGGAGCCATGTTCTTGAGCATCTTGTCGCGGGTAATGCCGGCGTTGTGGACCACGATATCCGCCCCGCCGAAACGCGACAGCAGTTCGCTGGCGATGCGCTGCGGGGCGTCGGCAGCGGTGATGTCCAGCGCCAGCCCGTAGCCGCCGAAGGCCGACAGGGTTTCGCCGAGCGCGCCTTCTTCCTGCGGCCGGTCGATGCCGACCACCTTCGCCCCTTCGCGAGCCAGGGTCGCGGCGATTGCCGCACCGATGCCCCGCGCCGCACCAGTGACCACGGCGACCTTGCCGGACAGCGGCGCGAAAAACTGGTTGCCCGGATCGGCGCTCGGTGCCGTCAGGCCCAAGGTCTGGCCGGTGATGTAGGCGGAATGCTCGCTCAGGAAAAAGCGCAGCGGGCCGGCCAGGGCGTCATCGGCGCCCAAGCCGACTTCCAGCAGGTTGGCGGTTGCGCCCTTCTTGCCGATTTCCTTGGCGAAGGAGCGCACGAAGCCGCGCAGCGCAGCGGCTGCCGCCGTCGCCGATGGATTGCCGGCATCGGCGGGCGCGCGGCTCAGGATCAGCACCCGGCCGTTGGCGGGGATGCGGCCGACGCGCGGCTGCATGAAGTCGTACAGCTCGCGCAGGCTGGCCGGACCGGCAACGCCGGTGGCATCGAACACGAAGGCGGACGCGGCAGCGGCGCGATCTTCGGGATTCGCTTCGGTCTTGAGCGCGACGCCTGTCGCGGCCGATGCCGCCTTGATCGCCGCCAGGCCGACCAGCGAAGCGGCGATCTGCACGGTCGCCCCGGATTCCTTGAGCGCCGTCAGCAACACCGCTGCCAGCTCGCCCCGGCCGCTGCAGCCCAGCATCACGCCCCGGCCGTCAAGCGGACGGGCGCTGTACGCCGCTTCGGCCCGCTTCAAGCGTGGCGGCGTCGGCAGGCCGAGCAAGCCGCTCAGGGACTTGCCGAAGGCCGATTGGGTGAAATCCAGGTAACGGTCGCTCATGCCTGCTCCATCGAACAGCGGGTTCTGACGGCAGGAGACTCGCCGCGTCGGGCCGCATTATCGCAGTGCATCAAGACGGATGCGCATGGAAATAGCCGCTCAGTCAACAAGTGTTTCTTTTTGGTCGGGTTGTCAGGTGTCGACGCGCACCACCTGGGCGGGCATCGGCTTGTCCGCTTTTTGCTTGGGCGTCCCTCGCGCCTTGAATGCCGTGTCAGCTTCGCTTCCGGCTTTTGCCAGCAGCACCGGGACGCGCTGACGCGCTGCGGCAATTCGCATAAACTTCAGCGGCTTCGGGTGATATCGAAGCTGTTTTTCGCAGACGCGCAGGCGCGAATCCTGCTTGGCTGCACAGCCGGGCGCGGCACACAAAAGGCCCGGTCGCCGTCAACGCTGCGACAGGCGCATCGGTGCCGGTCCAGACCCATAAATCCGGGCAATCTGCCCAACCTCGGGGCTTGCAATGAATCTCAGCCGCATCGTTGTCATCGTCGCCGTGACTGCCGGCGTGGTCTACGCAGGCCTCACTTTCCTGCTGCCGCGCGGCGGCAAGCCGGCATCGGCCCAAACCGCCGACGCTGCCGTCGCCGCCGAAGCCGCGCCGGCAACCGATGCCGCCGTAGCACCAGAAGCCGCGCCCGCCGAAGCAACGGCGGCGGCGGAAGCGCCGGTCGATGACAGCACTGCCTTTGCTGGCGAAGACCCGGCGCTGACCGAGGAAGAGAAGCTCAACATCGCCGCGAACGTGATCGGCGACGGTGCCGCCCCGGCCGCCGCTGCCGAAACCGACACGGCGTTGCTCGATGCAGGCGCCGCCGAACCGGCCCCGGAAGCCACGCCTGAAGCCGCACCTGAAGTCGCGCCCGAAGCTGCCCCTGAGGCCAGCGCCGAAGCGCCGGTGGAAAGTGCTGCGCCGACGGCAGCGGACACCGAGGTCGCAGCCTCCGATGTCGACGCTGGCAGCGCCGGACTGACCGATGAGCAGGCGCGCCGCATCGCCGCCAACGTCGCCCGCGAAGTCGCCGCGCAGTCGGGCGAAGTGATCGAGGAAGCCGAAGCGGCCCCGGCACCGACGCCGACGCCGAAACCAGCCGCCAAGCCGGCTCCGAAGCAGGAAGTGGCGGCTGCGGAAACGCCGAAGGCCGCTGCCCGGCCTGCGTCTTCGTCTTCTTCGTCGTCATCTGCCGCCAGCCCGCGGAAGTCGGCACCGCGCAGCAAGCCCAAGGCCGCGCCGAGCGGCAAGGTCGGCAGCGGTGCCGACGTGATCAGCGCGTGGTGGAAGCAGTCGACCGGCTCCGATCGCCTGAATCTCGTCTATGCCGGCGAAGCCTCGTCGGAAAAAGCGGTGGTGCTGATGTTCGACGGCGCGGTCGATGCCGCTGCCGCCGGCAGCCAGATCAAGCTGATCGACGCCAAGGGCGGCACGCCGTCCGGCAGCTGGACCAGCGGCAACAATCCGCGCCTGATCGCCTTCAAGGGCGTGAAGCCGGGTCGCTACACGGTGATCGTGGCGGCCGGCATGGCCGATACCGGCGGCAAGGCCGTCGGCAGCGAGCTGGTCGGCCCGGTTTACGTGCACTGAAGGCCCTGCCCGCGCTGAATTCGTGACTACCGTCGTCCTGGTCCGCCACGGCCAGGCGTCGTTCGGCACGGCGAACTACGACCGCCTGTCGCCGCTCGGCGAGCGGCAGGCGCTGATCCTTGGCCAGCATTGGCGGGACAGCGGTTTTGCCGCCGGGCGCGCGCTGTCCGGTTCCCTGCAACGCCAGCAGCGCACGGCCGTAGCGGCACTTGGCCTGCTCGGCAGCGCGGCACCGGCGCTGGCCACCGATCCGGCCTTCAACGAGTTCAACCACACGCAGTTGCTTGCCGCCTACCTGCCGCGTCTGGCGGCCGAGGACCCGGCGCTCAAAGACCTGGGCTCGACGGTGCTCAAGGATCCGGCGCTGTTCCGGCCGATCTTCCACAAGGTGGTGGCCGCCTGGACCGAAGCGCGCGAGCCGGACGGGGCAATCGACGAAACCTGGGCTGACTTCTGCGCGCGCTGCGTCGATGGCGTGCGCCGCACTGCCCGCAGTGCCGACCCGGTGGTCGCCTTCACCTCCGGCGGCGTCATCACGGCGGTGCTGCGCGAAGCGCTGGGACTCGACAACGGCAGCGCGCTGCGCCTGAACTGGCGCATCTGGAACGCCTCGGTGCACGCATTCCATCTGAGCGACAAGGGCCTGACCCTGACCGGTTTCAACGACATCGCCCACCTGCAACTGGCGCGCGACGAAACCCTGCTCACCCGTCTCTAAGCGCTTGCACGCCTGTTTCAGGGCATCGAGAACCAGGCGTTGAACGCCACCGTGATCCGCTCGCCGTCACCGGCAAACGGCGTCACCTGGTGCATCAGCCAGGACGGGAACAGCACCAGCTGCCCCGCTTCCAGGCGGAATTCCCGAGTGCTGTAGTTGTACGGCAGCTTGAGCGCGCGGCTGGCCGGGTCGACGAACATCGCACCGTCGCGGGCCGGGTGCGGAAAGCTCAGCAGGCCGCTGTCGCGACGGCTGCCGTCATCGCGGCCGGCATCGACGCAATAGACGCCGGACCACGAAGCCATCGGGTGGTTGTGCAGGCCGAACCAGCCGCCGCGCCGGGTGATGTGGAACCAGGCGTCGGCGTGGCCGATCAGCTTGCGCACGGTTGTCGGGTCGTGGCTCGTGGTCTGGCCGACCATGGCGTAAAGGTTTTCCCAGCAGAACTCGCGCAGCCGCCGGATCGGCGCATCCGGCCACTTGAACAGATCGAACCGGCTTTCAAACAGCGCCGGGTTGATCTGCATGGTCGGCTGCGCGTTGGCAAAGGCCTTGCCCTCCGCCTCGCGCTTCAGGAACAGCGCCCGCAGTTCCGCATTCAGGCTGGCGCTTTCCGGCAAGCTGTTGAATCCAAAGGGAATGGCGACCGGTGTCGAGATTTGCAGCGGCATCTGCGACTCAGGCCTGAAGTTCGAAAGTCAGGCCGGCGTGCTGGCGCAGGCGCTCGATCAGCTTGTCGCCGAGCGCCGTGGCCGGGGTCCAGAAGCCGCCCGGGAGGTCTTTCTTCGCGACATCGAACGCCAGGCAGGCGATGGCTTCGCCGAGCATCTTGGCGGTGGAGCCGTAGCCGGGATCGCGGTCGCCGGTGACCTTGGCGCGAATGAGGTCGCCGCCTGCGGTACGGCCGGTGAAGCGGAAATCGTAGAAACCGGTCTCCTGATCCTTCGGCGACGGCCCCTCGCCCGGCTTCGGCACGCCGTAGCGTTCGAGCAGCCTGCGGGTCGGGCCGATGGCACCGGCCACCATGAAACCGGCCAGCCCCAGCGAGATGCCGGTGGCCATCAGCCGACCCTTGAGGCCAGCGCCGGTGGACATCGCTTCGTCGTAAGCGAAATCGGCACCGTAGGCATGGCCGGACAAGCCGTTCGAGCGATGAACGATGCGGGTGTTGATCGCCGACATCACGAACGGCGCGACCCAGCCGCGGGCGTCCTGGTCGGCCTGGGCGAAGCGGACGTCGGGCTGGCGCGGGCGCTGGGCGCGAGTGGCAGGGGCGATGGCGTAGGGATCGCCGAGCAGCTTGCGCAGGCCCGGGTCGGCCGACACTTCGCGCAGCACGTTCATCAGACTGGCGACGGTGCCGCCGGAGAAGCCGCCCTTCATCGCCTTGATCCGCAGCTTGACCCGCTGCGCCGGCTTGCCGAGCGTGGCAAGTGCCTGTTTTTGCAGAAAATGCACGCCGAGATCGCTGGGAATCGAATCGAAGCCGCAGCAATGGACGATGCGCGCGCCGCTGGCCTTGGCAGTGGCTTCATGGGCGTCGATCATCCGCTTGATCCACTGCACTTCGCCGGTCAGATCGCAGTAGTCGGTGCCGGTTTCCGCACAGACCTTGACCAGCGGCGAGCCGTACAGCGCGTACGGACCGACCGTCGACACCACCGCGCGCGTTGTGCCGCAGAGTTCGCGCAGCGCCACTTCGTCGGCGGCATCGCAGACGATCATCGGCAGCTTGCGGCCGTCGGCACCGAGCGACTGGCGCAACTGGTCGAGCTTCGGCGTCGAGCGTCCGCCGATCGCCCATTTCACTTCGCCGCCGATGCCGTAGCGCTGGTACAGATAGCGGGTCAGGATCTGGCCGACGAAGCTGGTGGCGCCGAAAACGACGAAGTGATGAATCTGCTGGGGCATCGGGGCGGTGTCCGCATCCGGGAAAGGCGCAAAGGTTAACCGGTCTCCGGCGGGCGGGCGGCCCCTTGCTTGACGCCCCGGCGGACTGTCCCGTCAACTTGCCGCCGTGACCACGTCCCCGCCGCCGAAACCCGAGCCGCCGAACCCCCAGGATTGCTGCGAAAGCGGCTGCACCCTGTGCGTCTACACGGTCTACGACGAGGAACTGGCGCGCTGGCGCGAAGCGGTCAAGGCTGCCAATCAAAGCCCGGTCCAGCCCGCTGACCGGCCGCCAGACTAGCCGCCAGACAAGCCAGGTTAGCATCGCCGCCGCAGGGCGCAGAGCAAGCGTCCGACCAGAACTACAAGCATCTTTCGAGGAGATCAGCATGCCGCTCAACCCCCAGGTGCAGGGCTTCCTGCAGTCGCTCGCCGCCGCCGGTGCGCCCGCCTTCCACAGCCTGCAACCGCCGCAGTGCCGACAGGCCATCAACGGCCTGATGCGCATGATGCCGCCGAGCTCGGCGGTGCTGGCGCAGGTGCGCGACACCCACATCGCCGGCCCGGCCGGGGAGATCGGCCTGCGCATCTACACGCCGGTCGGCGCGGGTCCGTTCCCGATCCTGATGTACTTCCACGGCGGCGGCTTCGTGATCGGCGATCTCGACACCTTCGACACGCTGTGCCGCGAAACCTGCGCCGGTGCCGGTGTCGTGGTGGTGTCGGTCGACTACCGGCTGGCTCCGGAACACCCCTTCCCGGCAGCCCCGAACGACTGCCTCGCCGCCACCCGCTGGGCCGCCGCCCACGCTGCCGAGATCAATGGCGACGCTACTCGCATCGGCGTGTCCGGCGACAGTGCCGGCGGCAATCTGGCGGCAGTCACCGCGCTGCGCCTGCGCGACGAAGGCGGTCCGGCCCTGAAAGCGCAATTGCTGATCTATCCGGTCGCCGATGCCGATCCGGACCGTTATCCGTCGATGACCGAGAACGCCGAGGGCTATCTGCTCAGCCGCGCCGACATGAACTGGTTCGTCGGCCATTACGTCAAGGATCCGGCGGCACTCGCCAGTTCCGCCCTGTGTCCGATCAAGGCCGCCAGCCACGCAGGCCTGCCGCCGGCGCTGGTGATCACCGCCGAATTCGATCCGCTGCGCGACGAAGGCAATGCCTATGCGAAGAAGCTGGCCGCCGCCGGTGTCGCGGTCGAGCATCGCTGCTACGACGGCGCGATCCACGGTTTCTACACCTTCTTCGGCGCGCTGAGTCTGGGCCGGGAGGCGGTCGATCAGGGCATCGGCTGGCTGAAGCGCACGCTGGTCGCCTGAGCATGGCGGACGACAGGATTCCCGAGGTCGGCCCCCAGGTCCCGCGCCGGGGCGGCGGCTTTTCACGCGGTCTCGGCAGGCTGTTCCTGCGCCTGCTTGGCTGGCGAGTGGCGGGCGCAATTCCCGACCTGCCGAAAATGGTCTGGATCGGCGCGCCGCACACCACCAACTGGGACGGCGTGCTGGCCATCGCCACCTTGCTGGCGCTGGGTGTCGATGCCTCGACGATGATCAAGGACAGCGCCTTCAAGGGTCCGCTGGGCGTGCTGCTGCGCGCGCTCGGCGCGATTCCGATCAACCGCGCCAGCCCCAAGGGTGTCGTGGAGCAGAGCATCGACCAGTTCAGCGCGCGGCAGCGCTTCATTCTGCTGATCGCCCCGGAAGGCACCCGCGACGGTGCCGAAGACTGGAAGCGCGGCTATTACCGGATCGCCGAAGGGGCCGGCGTGCCGGTGCTGCCGGCGGTGATCGACTACCCGGCGAAGCGCATCACTTTCGGCCCGCCGCTGACACCCAGCGGCGATTACGAAGCCGATTTCGCGACTCTGCTGGCGTTCTATCGCCGCCTCGGAGTGGCCCGGCATCCGCATCGGCTGTCGAAGCCGCTGCGCTGAAACAAAACGGCCCCGTCACCGGTGCGTCGGTGACGGGGCCGTGCACCGCGCAGGCTTCAGCGGCCCAGCAACCCGCCCAGCACGGTGAAGTTGGCGCGGCAAGCCGCCACCAGCGCAGCACCACCGGACGGCGCGAAGGCGGTGAACGTCGCCGTATCGCAGTAGGTGATTTCCGGGGCGAACGAACCCAGCGTGGTCGACAGCGGCAACGCCTGGTTGTTGACCGCGTTGACAAAATCACCCTCGAAACCCGGCCGCGACAGGATCTGGCGCAGCACCGTCAGGCCGTTGAGCTGGTTGCCGAAGGGCAGCCAGTTGTAGCCGAACTCCGGACGCGCGAGCGTCGGCCGGTTCGCTTCCGAAGAGATCACGGCGGTGAACGTGCCGTCGGACTGCAAGGCGAAATCGCGATCCGTCAGGCAGCCGATGTTGCGCGAGGTGTTCAGATCGTTCTGGCACAGCGAGTAGTAGCGCACGTCTGGTGCCGCCACCAGCAGCGGCGGCTGCACCGGGGTGATCGGCACCCGGGCCCGGGCCACGATCAGCGGCGCATAAATGCGGCCGGTCTGGGCGCGCAGGTAGTTGCTGTCGCCATTCGGATAAAACACGCCCGCGCCGCGACCGCTGATCGGCCGGAAAGCCACCGATGCCTGGTTCTGGCCGATCGCCGTCACCGGGAAGGCGACCAGCAGGTTGTTGAGGTTGCGCGCCGCCGTGCAAGCGCGCGTGTCCGGCGTGTTCTCGAGATTGAACTGGCCTTCCGGGCCGTCATAGATCAGGTCCGGCAATCCGGCACCGCCGAGACCGTCCGAATCGGTGTTCGGCAGGTAGGTGCGATACAGCAGCGTCTTGTTGAACACGCCGATCGGCGCGCCGACACCGGCGTACAAGGTATTCGGCAGACGCGCGGCTGGCGGCACCGGCGGATCCTGGTAGACGATCTGGATTTCGTAGGTCGCGGTATAGCCGTTGGCATTCGGCAGCACGGCCGGGTTGCTGGCCGGTGCAGCACCGCCGGTCGGCGTGATGATCGAATCCGGCACCGAATCGACGAAGTTGCCGGGACGGAAGCCGTCATACATCTGGAACGAGAAGTACCGCGTTCTCGGATAGCTGCCGCGGATCAGGATACGCGCGCCATTGCTCGGGCTGATCGGCAGCGACGTGACGGTGTAGGTCGCGGTCGAATCGAGGAAGCCGGTGTTGTTGGTAGTGGTGTCGGTGGTCGTGGTCCAGTCACAGCCGAACCGCACGTTCTGGAGCAGGTTGCCACCCGGGCCGAGCTGGGCTTCAGCGGTCAGCGTAGTGGTCGACAAAATTGCAAACAATCCCGCCGCGCGCAGCGGTATTCCGAGATTCATGGTCCCCTCCCTTGATGGTGTCATCCCGCGCCGACCGGCTCGGGACTTGTCGCGATATCACATGTATTGGACCATGATGAAAGCGGCCCTTGATTCAGGTTAGTCAATTTCGACGGCTTGCGGGAGCCGTCACAAATTTTTCATTTGGACCCAGTCGCCGATGACGCCTGCCTTCCGCTACCGACTCCGCGTCCGCTACGGCGAATGCGACGCCCAGAAAGTCATTTTCAATTCACGTTACGGCGAATACGTCGATCTGGCCGCCACCGAATTCATGCGTGCGCTGGGCTACGGCGCGGAATTGCTCGACGGTCGGCTGGATTATCAATTGGTCCGTCAACTCACCGAATGGCGTGCGCCCGCTCATTTCGATGATGTGCTGAGCTTGAGCGTCAACAGCCCGCAACAGGGCACGACCTCGTTCACCCTGCGGGTCGAATTTCGCCGTGCCGGCAACGATCTGCTGCTCGCGTGGTCGGAAACGGTCTACGTGCTGGTCTCCCCCGATCTGGTCAAGACGCCGCTGTCCGACGCCTTCCGCACAAGCATGATTGCCGGTGCGCCGGACGGCATCACTTGCCATGCTGGATGGCAAGCATGAAGGGGGTCCCACACCTACCATTGTCGACTCCGGTTGACGCTTTCGCGCCACCCTTCCAGGTCCCCTCCCAAGGCGGCTGCTCAGGCTAAAAAACCAAAGACATGATTCGCGAACCACGGCAGCCGGTGCAGCCGGACGAAGACCAGAAACGCCAGGTCATGCGCCTGCGCTTCGACGACGCGCTGGAAACGCAGTTCCGGAACGAATTCGAGCTGGGTGCGCGGATTCCGCGTATCACCATCCTGATCATCGGCATCCTGATGATCGCGGTCACGCCGCTGTATGACAGCGCGCTGCTCAAGGCCCCGGGCGATTTCCTCACCGCCTCGCGCGCACTCCAGTTCGGCGTGCAGATACCGGCGCTGGCGCTGGCGTTGCTGATCACCTTGCGGCCGGGGCTGCGCCGCTGGTCGCCGATCGCGGTGACCCTGGCCGCCACGATCACCGCCGCCGGCCTGATGGCGCAGCATGTGCTCGGCCATTTTCATCATTTCGGCGTGCCCGACGATTTCGCGGCGATCACCATTGCCGCCACCCTGCTGCTCGGCCGCTTGCGCTTTCGCACCGCCCTGCCCTGGGCCCTGCTGACCCTGGCTGCCGCCACCGCTGCGCAGTTGTGGGTGATCGGCCTGGGGATGGCTTATGACGCCATCTCGTCGTGGATGCTGCTCGCGATCGCCTCGGTCAGCGCCTACCTGCTCGAATATTCGTCGCGGCAAAGCTGGTACCGCGGCCGGCTGCTGGAATTCCTCGCCACCCGAGACGGCCTGACCAGCCTGCCGAACCGCCGCCATTTCGATCTGGAACTGCGCAAGCTGGTGCGCGAAGCGGTGCGCTCGCAGCGCAATGTCGCGGTGATGCTGCTCGATGTCGATCACTTCAAGGCCTTCAACGACCAGCACGGCCACCCGGCCGGCGATCAATGTCTGCGCATCGTCGGCGAATGGCTCGGCAACGCCATGCGCAGGCCGCAGGATTTCTGCGCCCGCATCGGCGGCGAAGAATTCGCAGCGGTGTGGTTCGATGCCGGCCCCGAAGACGCCATCCGGCTCGCCGAAGCCCTGCGCGGCGGCATTGACCAGCTCGCCATCGCCCGCGGGACAGACGGCCGGACCACCACCGTCAATGCTTCCGGCGGCTTCGCGCAGGTAGTGGCACCTTCGCCGGGCGAATCGCCGGAGCGCATCGCCGCCGATCTGGTCAAGCAGGCGGACACCGCGCTGTACGCGGCCAAGCGCGCCGGTCGCGGTCGCCTGGTGCATGCCGGCAGCGAGCACTATGTCGATCTGAAAACCGGCCAGCGGATCGACGGCTGAAACGCTGGTCGGCGCACCGCCGCCCGCTGCCGGTTGCACCGCCGACCGCCGCCGCCAGACCGTAAGCTTCGCGTTCCTCGAAGAGTCCCGACGACGTGAGTCGAACCCGCCTGACCCGCCGAACGCTGGGCCGCCACCTGCGCGATCTGTCGATCAGCGCAAAGCTCGGCGGCATGGTCGCGATGTTCATCGTGTCGGCCACCCTGGCGCTGGCGATCGTGGCGCTGGCGTTCACCGTGTCGTCCGGCCTTCGCGCCTATGTCGGCGCCGAAAGCCAGTGGTCCAAGGGCCAGAAGGACGCCGTTTACGCCATCACCCGCTACCTGCACACCGGCGAGCGCCGCACGCGCGCGGAATTTGCAGCGGCCGTCGCCATGCCGCTGGGCGATCGTCAGGCGCGGCTGGAAATGCTGAAACCCGACTACGACGAGATGCGCGTCTACCAGGGCTTTCTGGCCGGTGGCGTCAGCGCTGACGACATCCCGGAAATGATTTTCCTGTTCCGCAATTTCCAGGACATCGGCTTTTTGTCGCGCGCCATCGCCATCTGGACCGAGGCCGATGAATGCGTGCAGGAACTGATGCTGGTGGCATCGGAAATCGAACGCGCCGACGCTGCCGGAAAACTCGGCGACGCCCGTCGCCAGCAGTTCCTGGCCCGCATCGACGACATCAACCGCCGGGTGACGCCGCTGGAACAGGCGTTTTCGGCGGTGCTCGGCGAAGGCGCGCGCAAACTGCAATGGCTGTTGCTGGGCCTGATCCTGGCGGCAGCCGGCGTGCTGCTGGCGATCTCGGTGAGCTTCGCCTGGCTGGTATCGCGCGATCTGCGCACCAGCATCCTGGGCCTGCGCGACGGTGCCAAGCGCGTGGCCGGTGGCGATCTGAGCACCCGCATCGAAGTGCGTTCCAGCGATGAACTCGGCGATCTCGCCACTGATCTCAACGACATGATCGCGCGCCGCCGCGAAGCCGAAGTGGCGCTCAAGGCGGCCAACGAATTCCGCGAAAAGATCATGGAGAACGCCACCAACGCGATCTACACCATGGACCGCGACGGTCGCTTCATGACCGCCAACCGGCGCACCTGCGAAATCACCGGCTACCCGCTGGAACAACTGCTGGGCATGCGCTGGGCAGCGATGATCGGCGACAAGGTGCATCTCGACGTGCTGACGGCGAAATACCGCGACACCTTCGAAGGTGGCGACGGCATCACCGATTACGAAGTGCCGATCACCCGCCGCGATGGCCGCATCGTGGTGCTGCGCTTTTCCACCGCCGCCTTGCGTCGCGACGGCCGAATCTTCGCAGTGGTCGGTGCCGCCGAAGACGTGACCGCACGCAAGCGCGACGAAGCCGAGCTGAACGCGCGCGCCGACGAACTGGTGCGCTCGAACGCCGAACTCGAACAGTTCGCCTACGTCGCCTCGCACGATCTTCAGGAGCCGCTGCGCACCGTGTCCGGCTTTGCCCAGCTTTTGCAGCGCCGTTACCAGAACAAGCTCGATCCGGACGCCGACGAGTACATCGGCTACGTCACCGCCGGGGTTCAGCGGATGAAAAGCCTGATCGAAGACCTGCTCGCCTTTTCCCGGGTGTCGCGCGGCCCCGATCCGGCGACGCCGGTGGACCTCAATCGGGTGGTCGACACCGCCCTCGCCAACCTGCACGGCGCGATCACGGCGGCATCAGCGGCGATCCGGGTCGGCGCGCTGCCGACCGTTCCCGGCAACGAACGGCAACTGGTGCAACTGTTCCAGAACCTGATCGGCAATGCCGTGAAGTTCCGCACCGACGACATCCCGAAAGTCGAGATCGGCGGCCGTCAGGCCGGCAACGACTGGATCATCAGCGTCCGCGACAACGGCATCGGCATCGACGCCAAGCACGCCGATCAGGTGTTCGTGCTGTTCCAACGCCTGAACGGCCGCGACAAGTACCCCGGCAACGGCATCGGCCTGACCATCTGCAAAAAGATCGTCGACCTGCATCGCGGCCGGATCAGCGTCGAACCCGGCGTGCCGGGCACCGTGTTCAGGATCGTGCTGCCGGGCTGAAACGCGGTTTCGGCTTCAGGCCGCAGGCACCGATGCCGGCGGCGCGTCGGCATCCGGTGCCGCCTCGGGCTGCTGCTCGTCGTCGATTTCCTCGAAACATTCGCGAACCTGTGCCGCGTCCAGCACGGCGTAGGGCTGGAACGCGGGCACGGCGGCGGCGGCGGCCTGCTGCGTATTGCGCACGGTTTCCAGGCGCGTGCACAGCTCGCGGACATTGGCGACCAGATCGAGCGCGCCTTCACGCGCCCGGTCGCCGACCTGATCCATGTGCGCCTCGTCGAAAAAGCCGTGCACCACGTCCTTCAGCACGTCGACACCGAATTCGGCCCCGGCGCGGCCGATGGCGATGGCATGCGTCTTCATGGCCACCGCCGCCGCGTCGTAGGCCTTGAGTGCCGCCTGCCCTTCGCTGCTGGTGTCGATCTGCGTGTCGCCAATAGCCAGACTGCCGTCGGCCCCGACGATCGCCTTGTGCTTTTGCCCGCCAGCCTCGATCACCACCTTGTCGCCCTTCATGCCGATCGCGCCGTCGCCGCGATCGAAGCGCACTGAAACGGGACGGATATCGTCATTGTCGTCGCTGTGACAGGCCGGCAACATCAGCAGGCCGGAGAGGGCTGCAAGCACAAGCGGAAGGTTTTTCATCGGATGGGGCTCCAGGAATGCGGGTTCGCCAGCGCTTCGATGCAGCGCCCGCTGCGAACGGATGCAGCGGCGGCTACGCTGTCGACTCGCCTGCCCACCTGCCGTCGCCATGATCGTCGTCCACCATCTGGAAAACTCCCGCTCGCAACGCATCCTCTGGCTGCTCGAAGAACTGGGTGTGCCGTACGAGGTGCGCCGCTACGCGCGCAACCGCACAACCATGCTGGCGCCGCCGGAACTGAAAGCGGTGCACCCGCTCGGCAAGTCGCCGGTGATCAGCGATGACCTCGAAGTGATCGCCGAAACCGGGGCGATCGTCGAACATCTGGTCGAACGCCACGGCGCGGGCCGGCTGATGCCGACGGTCGGCACACCGGAATACCGCCGCTACCGCTACTGGCTGCATTACGCGGAAGGCTCGCTGATGCCGCTGCTGGTGATGAAGCTGATCTTCTCGAAAACCACCGTCGCGCCCACGCCCTGGCTGATCCGGCCTATCGCCAAAGCGATCGCCAATGCCGTCGGCCAGCGCTTTCTGGATCCCAATCTGAAGCTGCATCTCGGCGTCATCGAAAGCGAACTCGCCGCCACCGGCTGGTTTGCGGGCGCAGACCTCACTGCCGCCGACATCATCATGAGTTTCCCGCTGGAAGCCGCCGTGGCGCGTGGTGGGGCGGCCAGTGGTTATCCGAACATCAGCGCCTTTCTCGCCCGCATCCAGGCGCGACCGGCCTGGCAGGCGGCGCTCGCCAAGGGCGGGCCTTACCAGTTGCTGCGCTGAGCGCCGCCGTGAACGCGACCATCCCCGGCTTCACCTGCGCCCCGCACAGCCACCTCGGCGAAACCCGCGACGTGTTCCGGCGCGGGACCGGCCCAGCCGTGATCGTGATGAGCGAAATCCCTGGCATCACGCCGCAAGTGGCTGCTTTTGCAACAAAAGTCGCCGACGCCGGATTCAGCGTCTGGCTGCCGCAGTTGTTCGGCACGCCGATGCGGCCGATCTCGGCGGGCTATCTGGCGTCCTCGCTCGCCCGCATCTGCATCTCGAAGGAATTCAGCGTGCTGGCCTCCGACCAATCGAGCCCGATCGTCGACTGGCTGCGGGCGCTGGCCCGCGAAGCGCACGGCGAATGCGGCGGGCCGGGGGTTGGCGCGATCGGCATGTGCCTGACCGGCAACTTCGGGCTGGCGATGATGCTGAACGCGCCGGTCATCGCGCCGGTGCTGTCGCAGCCGTCGTTGCCGGGCGCGATTCCCGGCAAGCGCGATGCCCTGCATGTGTCGCCCGCCGAGATCGCGGCGGCGCACGACAAGATCGACAACAGCGGTGCCCGCATTCTGGGCCTGCGTTTCGAGGGCGATTTCATGTGTCCCGGCAGCCGCTTCGAGCGCCTGCGTCGCGAGTTCGGCGAGGCTTTCGAGGGCATCGAGATCGCCGATCGCCACGCCAACCCGCAAGGTTTCGGCAGCGCTCACAGCGTGCTGACCACCCATCTGATCGACAAGGAAGGCGAACCGACGCGGGCAGCGCTGGACCGCACGCTCGCCTTCCTGCACGCGCAGCTCAAGCCATGAGTCGGGCACACGTCCGCGAAGTCGACGGCGACGAGCCGGAAGACCTGCCCGAGCTGCCGCTAAGCCCGCATCCGAACTACGTCACGGCGCGCGGCTTGGCCGCTTTGCAGGCGCGTCGCGAGCAGATCGAAGCGGATATCGCCACGATCGCCGACGATGCTGCCGATCGTCGCCAGCGGCGCGCGGCGCTCGATCGCGAACTGCGCTGGCTCAAGGCCCGGATCGCTGCCGCGCAACTGGTGGCCGGCGGCGCGCGCAGCACCGCCAAAATCGCCTTCGGTGCCGAGGTGACGGTGGTCGATGAGGACAACAGCGAATTCCGCTATCGCATCGTCGGCGAAGACGAAGCAGACCCCGAAGCCGGACTGATCAGCTGGACCTCGCCGCTGGCGCGCGCGCTGATCGGCCTGAAAATCGGCGATATCGCCGTCTGGCCGAGGCCGGCTGGCGATTGCGAAGTCGAGATCATCGCGATTGCCTATCCGGCCTGAGGCCGGCGGAGCAACGAAAAACGCCCGCGCGAGGCGGGCGTCTCTCGTTCGGCAAAGCGAATGTCAGGCGGTGACGGTCGCTTCTTTCAGCATCTTCTGCAGCTCGCCGGACTGATACAGGTCGAGCGTGATGTCGCAGCCGCCGACCAGCTCGCCCTTCACGTAGAGCTGCGGGAAGGTCGGCCAGTTGGCGAACTTCGGCAGCGCGCGATACACCTCTTCGTCTTCGTAGATGTTGACGAAGGCGTATTCGGCTCCGCAGGAGTTCAGGGCCTTGACCACGCGCGAGGAAAAACCGCACTGCGGGAAGTCCGGCGTCCCCTTCATGTAAAGGATGATCGGGTTCTGGGTAACCTGCTGCTTGATTCTTTCGAGTGCGTCCATGGTCTTTTCCCGTGTTCTGTACGGCGGCGAATGGGCGATTTTACCACCCGGACGGATCGGCTACATTGCAGGCGTCCGTCCGCCATCCCGGCGATGCTAAAATCGCGCCATCGGCCGTGACTTGAATTGCCCGTCAAACCCTGACGCACGCACCGAACCCGACTTTTCGTTCATCCGCCTCACGAGAGACATCATGACTTTTGCCCTGCCGGAACTGCCGTACGCCCGCGAAGCGCTCGAACCGCACATGTCGCGCGAGACCTTCGAGTACCACTACGGCAAGCATCACAAGGCCTATGTCGACATGGCCAACAAGCTGATCGTCGGCACCGAGTTCGAGAACGCCTCGATCGAGGACGTGATCAAGAAGTCGTCCGGCAAGATCTTCAACAACGTCGCCCAGATCTGGAACCACACGTTCTTCTGGAACTGCCTGACGCCAACTCAGGCCGCCCCCGGCAAGAAGCTGACCGACGCCCTGGTCAAGACCTTCGGCGGCATCGAGGACTTCAAGAAGCAGTTCACCGAAGCCGCCATCGGCACCTTTGGCTCGGGCTGGGCCTGGCTGGTCAAGAAGGGCGACGGCACGCTGGCCATCGTTTCGACCACCGGTGCCGGCAATCCGATGACCGCTGGCGACGTGCCGCTGTTGACCTGCGACGTCTGGGAACACGCCTACTACATCGACTACCGCAACTCGCGCCCGAACTACCTGGAGCATTTCTGGGCGCTGGTGAACTGGGAATTCGTCGAGAAGAACCTGAACTGATCGCGCGCGGTCCCTGTTCCGGCCTTTCGCCGGGACATGGACGGCACACAGGCGGTTCATTTATGGTTCGAGGGGGTCGCGCAGGCGGCCCCTTTTGTTTTTGGGGTTTGGCGGTTAAAGCCCCATCAAAAGTTAAACGCAAAGGCGCAAAGAAAAAGCGGAAGCAAGGACGCAAAGAAAGGCAAAAGAAAGAAAATCGTGGATGTTTTTCTGTTGCCGTTCTTTCTTTGCGTCCTTTCTTTTCCCTTTGCGCCTTTGCGTTTAACTTTTCGCCTTTGGAAGCTTTTTTCAACCCGTCTCACGGCTGTCTCAGGACCCCGAGAAGAATGACCCGTCACCTGCTCAAGCTCAGTGATTTCACGCCTTCTGAACTGCGCGGCATCGTGTTGCGCGCGATCGAGATGAAGAAGGCCGGGCCGACGCGATCCGGGCCGATCGCGGGCAAGACGCTGGCAATGATCTTCACCAAGAATTCGACGCGCACGCGGGTCAGCTTCGAGTCGGGCATGGCGAAATTCGGCGGCCATGCGCTGTTCCTGCATTCGGATGCCACCCAGCTCGGCCGCGATGAGCCGATCGAGGACACCGCGAAAGTGCTGTCGCGGATGTGCGACGCGATCATGATCCGCAACAATTCCCAGGCCGATCAGGAAGCGCTGGCGTCGGCCTCGCGGGTGCCGGTGATCAACGGTCTTTCGGACCTGCATCACCCCTGCCAGTTGCTGGCCGACATGCAGACCTGGTTCGAGCATCGCGGCGACCCGGCCGGCAAGATCGCCGCCTGGGTGGGCGACGGCAACAACGTCTGCCACTCGTGGATCGAGGCCGCGCCGCTGTTCGGCTTCCGCCTGCGCATCGCCAGCCCCAAGGATTTCGAGCCGGTGCCGGCGATCGTCAAAGCCGCCGGTGACTCGATCGAAATGCTGCGCAGCGCCACCTTCGCTGCCAACGGTGCCGACCTGCTGGTCACCGATACCTGGACCAGCATGGGCCAGGAAGCCGAGTACAAGCGTCGGGTCGCGGCCTTTGCCGATTTTCAGGTCGACACTGCCCTGATGGCACGGGCCAAACCGGACGCGATCTTCATGCACTGCCTGCCGGCACATCGCGGCCAGGAAGTGTCGGCCGAGGTCATCGACGGCCCGCAGAGCGTGGTCTGGGACGAAGCCGAGAACCGCATGTGGGCGCAGATGGCGCTGATGGAGTTTTTGCTCTCGTAGGTCCGGATTCATCCGGACGCGCATCTCGTCGACCGTTCCCCTGTCCGGATGAATCCGGACCTACACTCGCTGCCGGATGAATCCGGACCTACGCCCGCCGAACTGATGACCCTGCCTGCTTACGTTACCGACCTCGATCAGGTCGTCGCCCAGGCGATTGCCGAAGATGTCGGCATCTGCGACTGGACCGCGCAGCTCGTCCCCGCTGGTCAGCTTGCATCGGCCCGGGTGATCTCGCGCGAAGACGCGGTGATTTGCGGGGTGGCGTGGGTCAACGCCGTGTTCGCCCGCATCGACGCCGGTGTGATCGTCGAATGGCAGGTCGCCGACGGCGATCGTGTTGCGCCCGACGAAGTGCTGTACCGCCTGCACGGCTCGGCCCGCAGCCTGCTGACCGGCGAACGTACCGCCTTGAATTTCCTGCAATCCTTGTCCGGAACCGCAACCGCCGTGCGCCAGTACGTCGATGCCGTGGCCGGCACTGGCACGGCGATCGTCGACACCCGCAAGACCCTGCCCGGCCTGCGCAATGCCCAGAAGTACGCGGTGCTCTGCGGCGGCGGGCAGAACCATCGCATCGGCCTGTACGACGGCATCCTGATCAAGGAAAACCATATCGCGGCGGCCGGCGGCATCCATCAGGCGATTGCCGCTGCGCGGGCGCTGGATGCCGGCGTACCACTGATGACCGAAGCCGAAACGCTGGATGAGGCCCGTGCTGCGCTCGCCGCCGATGTCGACCTGCTGCTGGTCGACGAATTCAGCGATGCCGACATCCGCGCGGCCGTGCGCCTGACTCGCGCCCACCGCGCGGCCGGCGGCAAGACGCTGATCGAATACTCCGGTGGCGCCACGCTCTCCACCATCCGCGCGCTCGCCGAAACCGGCGTCGACCGCATCTCGATCGGCGCGATCACCAAGCATGTGCGGGCGGTGGACCTGTCGATGCGCTTCGCCCCCGCTTGAGTATCTGACGACGGTCCCCGGCATCGGTTACCGTCCTGACGTTCAGATCACGTCGCATCCGCTGGCCGCCATGTCGAATCTTTCCGCGTCCCTGGTCCCCGAAACGCTGCGCCGAGGCTGGCAGCACGCGCCAACCCCGGCCGACGCCCATGCCAGCTTCGGCAGCCACGGTGCCGTGCTCTGGTGCGACATCGCCCGCTATTCGCCGATGGCCAAGGCGCTGGTGGCGCAGGGCAATGCCGGTGTCGAAAAGCTGTCGAGCCTGCTGCAACGGCATTTCGACCGGATCACCGACATCGTCCACCGCTTTGGCGGCGATTGCATCGAGTTCTACGGCGACGGCGTGATGGTGGTGTTCCCGGCTGACGCGCCTGCGCAGCTCGCGGTCGCCGCCACGCAGGCGCTGGCCTGCGCCCGCAGCATCATCGACCAATGTCGCGGCGAAATTGCCCCGGGACTCAGGCTATCGCTGCATCTGCACCTCACCGCCGGCCGCCTGCAACTGCTCGATTTCGGCGGCGTCGGCGGCGAGCGCCTGCATGCCACGGCCGGTGATGCGCTGGCGCAGCTTGCCCAGATCACGCGCGATCAAGCACCCAATCAGGTGATCGTGTCGCCCGCGCTGGCGGCTCTGATCGAAGCACCCGTGATCCTTGATCGCCTGCCGAATGGCGGACTGGTGCTCGACGTGCCGCCGCCAACCGCCGTCGCAGCCCCTCAAACCGATACCGAAGCGCCGCCAACCCCGCCCGGCCTCGAAGCCTTCCTGGCGCCGCCGGTGCGCCACGGCATCGCCATCGGTGCGCTGCGCTGGACGGCGGAAGTCCGCCATGTGATCGCGGTGTTCGTGAAGCTGCCGGGGCTCGATCAGGCGGCCGCCGATTTCCCGGCCCGCATCCACGAGCTGGCGCGCCAGGTGCAGCAGGTCTGCCGTCGCCACGAAGGCGTGCTGCGCTGTCTGGCGATCGACGACAAGGGCGTCGGCTTCCAGCTGCTTTTCGGCCTGCCGCCGATGTCGCACCACGACGACGCCCTGCGCGCGCTGAAAAGCGCCCGCGAACTGCACGGCGAATTCCGCTTGCGCGGCATCGCCTGCAGCATCGGCATCGCGGCTGGCGATGCCTTCATCGGCGTGCTCGGCAATGACCTGCGCCGCCATTACGCGGTGATCGGCGACGCGGTGAATCTGGCTTCGCGGCTGTCGCACCTGAGCGACGCCGCCGTGCTCTGCGACGAAGCCAGCGTCCGCGATTGCACCGACCGCGCCCGCTTCACCGCGCTGCCGAGGGTCACGGTCAAGGGCTGGGCCGAGCCGCTACCGGTGTGGTCGCCCGAAGACAGCAGCGAAACCCGCGCGCCGACCGCCCCCATCGGCCGCGACGACGTGCTGGCGGCCATCGAAAGCGCGCTCGCTGCCGCCTGCGCCGGACGCACCGCGAGCTGTCTGCTGGTCGGCGAAGCCGGCATGGGCAAATCGACGGTGATCGAAGCCGCGCGGCGTTCAGCGGCGGCAAAGGGTCTGACGGTGCTGATCGGCGAAAGCGCGCGCATCGAGCAGAACACGCCGTTCCAGGCGCTGCGCAGCGTCTATTCGCGGCTGCTCGGGCTCGACGCGCTGGCGGACAACACGGCGCGGCGCAGCCATCTGGAGGCCGTCTGGGGCGTGCAACACGGCGACCGGCTGTGCCTGCTGAACGCCGTGATCCCGCTCGATTTCCAGGACAGCCCCTGGGCCGCCGGGCTGTTGCCGTCGGAGCGGGTTGCCAGCATCCGCAGCCTGCTGATCGAGCTGCTGCAAGCGTCCGCCCGCGCGCAGCCGCTGCTGCTGGTGATCGAGGACGCCCACTGGGCCGACGACGAAAGCCTGCTGCTGCTCGAACGCCTCGGCCGCAGGCTGGCCGGTGCCGCGATCCTGATCAGCGCCCGGCCGCCGATGCTGGCGCTGAACGATCTGGTCGAAGGCGGGGCTACCCTCATCGACCTGCGGCCGCTGAGCGCAGAAGAATGCGCCGCGCTGATCGCCACCCAGCTCGGTGCCGCGACGGTGGCGGCGGACGTGGTCAGCAGCCTGCACGAGCGCGCCGCCGGCAATCCCTTCTTCGCGGCCGAACTGGCCCGCTACCTGTTCGATGCTGGCGAGCTGGAACGCAGCGCCGACGGCGACATCCGCCACGCACGCAGCGATGGCGAGCGCGCCTCCCGTCTGCCGACCACGGTGCGCGCCACGATCACCAGCCGGGTCGACAACATGGCGCCAAGCGCGCGGCTGAGCCTGAAGATCGAAAGTGTCGCCGGCCTGCGCGGGCCGCTGGCGGCCGTGGAGCACGTCCATCCGCTGCGTGTCGACAGCCGCACCTTGGCCGAGCATCTGCAATCGCAGCAGCGCATGGGGCTGGTCGATCTGGCCAGCGTCGACGGCGCGCCCGGCTTCGAGTTCCGCCACGACATCACCCGCGAAGTGGTCTACGACCTGGTGCTGCCGGAGGTCCGGCAACTGCTGCACGCCGATTTCGCCCGCTGGTACGAAAGCACCCGCGCTGGCGATCTGGCCGCCTGCTATCCGGTGCTCGCCGCGCACTGGGCGGCGGCACTGCACCCGGCGCGTGCGGCAGGCTATCTGGAACGCGAAGCGGTGCGCGTGTTCAGCAACGGCCACGCCCAGCAGGCGCTGGCGACCGGCCTCGCCGCGCTCAGCCTGCTCGGCGTCGCCCTGCCGAAAGACGCCGCCGCCGTGGCTACCGCCATCGGCGCTGGCATGGGCGAGCTGCAAGTCCTGATCGGCAACCGCTCGCCGGCCGATCATGCCGCACTGCCATTGATGACCGATGCCGAAGCGACGCGCGCCGTCGCCACCCTGCTGACCGTCGCCCCGCTGGCTTTCCAGAGCAACCGCGTCGATCTCTACGCACTGGCCTCGATCACCGCGATGCAGCGGACGCTGGTGCACGGCAATGGTGCCGACGCGGCACAGGTCTATTCCTTGTACTCCGTGGTCCACGGTGCCCTGACCGGCGACCGCGCCGGTGCCGCCGCCTGGAGCGAGCTGGCGCTGATGCTCGATGGCCGCGACGGTCGGCGCCGCTATGGCGAAGTCGGTTTCGTCCACACCTGGTTCCACAGCCACTGGCAGCGGCCGCTGCGCGACAGTCTGGCCATCAGTCTCGACGCCGCCGAACAGGGGCTGGCCGCCGGCACCCTGCTGTACGCCTGCTTCAACCTCGCCGGCCATGTGATCTACCAGCAGGCCGCTGGCGTGCATCTGGACACCGTGATCGACACCGCCCGCCGGCATCTGGCGCGCAATGGCGGACGGGTCAAGAACTCGGCGTTTCATCTGATCCACGAGATGCAGGTCGCCAAGGCGCTGGCCGGACAGACCGACGATCTGTGCTCGTTCAGCGACGCCGAGTTTGATGAAGCCCGTGACCTGGCATCGATCCTCGACACGCCGCTGAGCAACCAGATCGGCTATTTCCTGGTCTCCAAGCTGAAAGTGCATGCGCTGGCCGGTCACTGGCGGACAGCGCTGGACTGGGCGGAGCGCGCCGAAGCGGCGCGACAGGCGTTTGGTGGCCAGACGGCGGAATTCGAGCTGGTGCAGTACGCGTCACTGGCGTTTGCCGGGCAGGCGCTGGAATCCGCGCAGCCGCTCGATCCGCGCGGCCTCGCGCTGGCCGAGCAGATGCGCGCCTGGGCTGCGCTCTGCCCGGTGAACTTCGCGCACAAGGCGCAGCTGGTCGATGGCGCGCTGGCGCTGGCGGCGGGCGATGCCTCAGCCGCGCTCGATACGCTGATACAGGCGGCGGGCGCGGCCGACACGGTGGGCTATGCGCAGGATCAGGCGCTGGCGCTGGAATGGGCGGCGCGTGCGGCCTCGCCGGACGATGCGCCCGCGTTACGCGAGCGCGCTGCTGACGCTTGGCAGGCCTGGGGCGCGGCGGCGATGGCGCAGCGGCTGAGGTCGTCCTAGTCCCTCGTCAGCAACAGCGCATGCGCATGCATGTCCGGCCCGAGTGCAAACAGCAGCAGCCGGTCCTTCAGCACGCCCTCGTTCAACTCGGCCCAGGCCAGGTTCACCGGAATGTTGGCGGCGGTCATGTTGGCGAACTGCGCCAGGGTCTCGATGTACTGCGCGGGCTTGATCGCGGCCTTCCAGGCCTCGGTCAGCACGCTGGAGGCCTGATGGCTGATCAGGCTGATATCGCGGCCTTTCAAGCGGTTGCGCTTGAGCAGCATGGTCACGGCCTCGACCGACTTCTGGACGCCGAAGCTGCCGAAGGCGGCGGCACCGGCCGGGGTGATCGCAAACGTCGCAGGGGTTTCCAGACTTGAGTAGCCCTGCACCGGCTGCGGAAAGCCGACCACCTGCCCGCTCATGGTCATCGAACCGTAGTTGGCGGTCGCCATCAGCACCTGATGATCGACCACCCGCCAGCCGTGCTTGCCGATGCCCAGCACCGCCGCCGCCGCGCCATCGGCGGCGCTGATCGCCTGCGGCGTGTGGTAGTCGACGTAGCGCGTCCAGTTGGTGCCGACCACCACCAGCGCAGTTCGCGCCCGACCGGCGCGGATCATCGCGTCGGCCAGCAGCAGGCCGGCGTTGAAGTTCGAGAAGTCATTGGCCAGCGGCAGCACCCAGCAGTTCGCGGACAGCCCGAGTTGCTGGTGCAACTGGCTCAGCGCGTTCGGCGGGCTGTAGTCGGATACCGAGCCGATGCCGAGCAGCAGGTCGACATCAGCGGCGTTCAGCTTCGCTGCGGCAAGCGCTGAAGCGGCGGCCGGCAGCATGATCGTCATCAGGTCTTCGTCGGCGGCCAGCACCCGGCGCTGCTCGTAGCCGGCGAACAGGTTCTTGCCCGGCGGGTTGTTGGCGTGCAGCCAGGCAAAGATCGGGTCGTCGTTGGTCCGGATGGTCTTCGGCAGGCAGTAGCCGGTGCCGAGGATGCGCGGGCTGGCCTCAGACATTCGCCGTCACCCAGGTCGGTGCCGGCAGTTGCAGCCGCTTTTGCAGCACGATCTCGGCGGTCTGCAGCGCCCCTTCGACCCAGGTCTGGTTGGTCGAATACGCCTCGCCGCAGACATAGGCCGGAAAGTCTGCAACCGGCTGGGTCATCGCCTGCAAGACCTGCTCGGAGCGATAGCCCGGGTTCCAGAAATGCACCGCGCCGCCGTAGGGATCGTCGGCCCAGTCCATGTAGGCGGCGTCGATCGGCTCCGGCGCGTGCAGCAGGCCGTGCATCTGCTTCAACTGCCGGTGCATCTCGGCGACCATCGCGTCCGGTGCCTTGTGGCTGCGCCAGTTGCGGCGATACGGGTGCTCGTTGCGCGCCGCCTTGTGGCTCGGGCCGAAGGCCGTCGGCGCATGACGATGGTCGTGGCCGCGAGTACCGCGGAAGTGCTGCGGACGGGTGTCGTTCGGGCCCAGCGGGCGCTGCCGCAGCCCGCCCCAGAACGACACGCTGGTGGCGTCGTTGTAGGCCATGATCGCGGCGTGGCCGGAGTCCGGGTCGATCTTGGTGGTTGGCTCCGCACCCCAGTAGTAGCACTGGCGCAGCGGCAGATCGGTCAGCGATCGGCCCTGACTGACACCCACCGCCTGCCACCAGGCGTTCGGGTAGACCATGAACAGCTTGAACAGCGGCACGCCTTCGACGGCATCGAGCAGCGATTGCACGGCCGGTGCCCGTGCCGGATCGAGCACCGGGCCTTCCGGGCGCAGCAGGCGCAGGCTCCGTCGCGGCATGGCCATGACGATGGCGCGGGCTTTCAGGGGCGGCCTTCCATCGTGGTAGCGGATTTCGACACCGGTCGAGCCATCGGCAAACGTCACCGCATCGAAGCCGGCCACCCAGGCCTCGGTCAGCACTTCGCCGCCAACCGCCTTGAAGCGCGCTTCAAGCTGCCAGGGCAGGCTTTCGTAGCCTTCATTCAGCAGGTAGTACTTCACGCCGGGCGTGAAATCGAAGTACTCGGCGATCAGGTCGGCGGCGTTGGCATTGGAGCCCAGGCAGTCGTAGCCGATGGTCTTGATCGCCAGCTCGTGCGCTTCCGGGCTCAAGACCCGCGCCAGCAGGTTCCAGAAGCCGTAGCGATGCAGCGGCTGGCCGTCGATCCGCGCCTTGTGCAGGAAGCTGCGCAGCGCGTCGCCGCTTAAGGACGACACGCCCGGCAACAATTGTTCGGCGGCCCAGCCGATCAAGGTCGGTGCCGGGCTGGTCGGCGTCAGCGCCTGCTGCTCGGCCCAGCTGAGGCGATACGGCAGCTTGGCCGCGTCGCCGAGATCGCTGCTGCGCAAGCGCTGTTCGCGCAGGTAGGCGAGATTGGCGGCGGTGTCGACCACCTGCTCATGGCGCGCCATCTTCAGTTCGTTCTCGATCAGGCTGCGCGCCAGCATCTGGCTCGACACATAGCGCATGCCGCCGAGTTCGCAGGTCACTTTCGGCATCGTCGGCGGACGTGCAGACAAGAGACGCCCGCCAAGCCGCGCACTGCCTTCGATCACCGTGACGCGCAGTTTTTTGCCGCCCTTCGTCCACTTGGAAATGATCGGCGACGAGGCCGGATCGGCCGTCATCAGCCGCCAGCCGCTGTACAGGCCGGACACACCGCCGCCGACGATGGCGACATCGACATCGGGCTGCAGATCACTGCTGGTCTTGCGGGTCATGGGCGTTGCACCGTGGCGTTCAATGACATGGCTCGAATGAGTTTGGACGGCAAAAGAAGCTGCTTTCGCACGAAGACCGCGAAGGACACGAAGCAAGAAAAAGCGAGCAAGCCGTTCTGCTTTCCTTGGTGTCCTTTGTGTCCTTCGTGCGAAACGCTGTTGTCAGGCGTGCGGCGGCAGATAAGCCGGGTTGTAGTACGGCGGCACCTGTTTCTTGTCGATGCGGGCGACGATCACCTGCGGCCGGCCCTTGGCGGCGGCTTTCAGCACCGTCGGCGTCAGGCTTGCCAACTCGTCGGGATCGTCGATGCCGTAGGCGTCAGCGCCCAACCCCTCGCTGAACTTGACCAGATCGGGCTTGCCAAGGCCGTAGAGGCTGTCGTAAACCTTCGGCGACTTCGCATCGGGATGCAGGATGCTCATGCCCTGCGTGACCATGTGCAGGTCGTCGTCGTTGAGCACCACCCAGATCGCGCCGAGCTTGTAGGCCTGCGCGGTCGATACCTCCGCCCCGTGCATCAGGAAGGCACCATCGCCGACCAGCGCCACACAGACCCGATCCGGTGCTGCGAACTTGGCACCGATCACGGCACCCACCGCGAAGCCCATCGGCCCCATCGCGAGCGAGGCATGCATCTGTCCGGGCGGATCGACGACGAAGTAATGGCTGGCCCAGCCGACGCAGTTGCCAGCGTCGAGCAGCACGATGGCATCGCTCGGCAAGGTTTCCTGCAAGACGCGGATCAGCGCCGGGGGCTTGATCGGCCTCGCCTTGCTTGCATAGTCCTTCGGCGACACGAACGGCGGGAAGCGGCGCTTGATGCCGGCGATGAAATCGCGCCGTGCTTCGATGTCGGCGGCGCTCCAGGTGCAGGTCGCGGCAGCAGCGGGAAGCGCCTCGAACAGCGCACCTGCCTCGCCGACCACGCCGAAGCCCAGCGGCAGGCCACGCCCGAGCGCCCGACCATCGACATCGACCTGGATGATCGGACCCTGCGGTTCGATCATCGGCAGCCAGTTGTGGGTGGCCAGGCCGCCCAATGCGGAGCCGACAATCAGCAGCGCGTCGTAGGGCTCGGCGTTCGAATCGGCCAGCGTCGGCTTCATCCAGTATTGCGGCCACTGGCAGCTGGCAAAGCCGTAGACGCGCAAGGACAGCGGATGCGATTCCGGGAAAATGCCCTTGCCGTCGGCCGTGGTGACGACCGGAATCTGGTACTGCTCGACAAAGGCCTGCAACTGCGCAAGCCCACCGGCCGCCAGCGCCTTGCGGCAGCCGTTGCCGAGGAAGATCAGCGGTCGCTTGGCGGTGCTCAGCGTTTCGGCGATCCGCTGCACATCGCGGCTGGCGATGCCGCCGGGGGCGCTGCGGTAGCTGGCCGGGGACTTCGCCAGCGGCGCGGCACTCAGGGTTTCCAGTGACACATTGTCCGGCAGGCTCAGGTGCGTGGACCGGCCCGGCGTGCCGCGCGCCACCCGCAGCGCCTGCTCGATCAGCTCCTGGGCGTTGCCGCCGAGGCTGATCATGGCGCTGAAATCGGTGCTCGATGCGAACAGGCGATTGACGTCGAGCCTGAGATCCGTGCCTTCCTGCAGGTAGCCCTTGCCGAAGAACTGCTGGGCGACCTCGCCGGTGATGGTCAAGAGCGAGGACCCATCGTTGTCGGCGTTCATGGTGCCGGTCAGGGCATTGGTCGCACCCGGGCCGGTGGTGACCATCACCACGCCGAGGCCGCCGCTGATCCGTGCGTAGCCGTCGGCTGCGTAGGCGGCGCCGGTCTCGTGACGGCAGATCACGTAGCGGACGTCGTCGCGGGCGTCCTTGAAGTTGACCAGCAGGTTCTGCAGGCCGCCTCCGGGGATGCCGAAGACGTGGCGGACGCCTTCGAGCTTCAGGTAATGGAGGAGGGTATCGGCGACGGTGACATCGACCGGCGCGGGTGCGGGGGCAGTCATGCGGTGTGGGCTCCTGAGCCGGTTCGCCGTCTATTGCGGCATGGCTTGAGCATGAGCGCAGCGCTGCAACATGAACAGCCCGTCGTGCGGTCGCGGCCCTGCTGTAGTGTGACTTGGCGCATGCACGGCAAAATCAAAAAAGCCGGGCGCTGCGCGCAAGGCGCAAAGGGAACAGAAAGGAAAACAGAAAGAACAGTACAGGCGAAAAACTTTTCCTTGGCGTCCTTTGCTTCATCTTTTCCTTTGCGTCCTTTGCGTCGAAACGCTTTTCGCCGTGGCTCGCCGCGCAGCCGCCGCATCAGCGCCGCAGCCTGCTAGCCTGACGATGTGAAGCGTCCTTCATGGACGAACCGGAGTGCCGAATTGAGCCACGACCTGCACCTGCTGCGCCGCGTTCCGCTGTTTGCCGGATTGTCCGATGCCGACCTTAGCGGCATCGCCGAACGCATGACGCCGCGCAAGCTGACCGTCGGCGAAACCCTGTTCGTGCGCGGCGAGCCGGGTTCGGCGCTGTACGTGATCGTGCGCGGCACGGTGCGGGTGTTGCTGCCGTCGGCCAAGCCGGGCATGAAGCCGGTGGTGCTGGAGCAGCTCGATGCTGGCGAATTCGTCGGCGAGATGGCGCTGATCGACAGCGCGCCGCGCATGGCCAGTGTCGATTCCCCGGGCGGGGCCGAGCTGCTGGAACTGACCCGCGACAACTTCCTGCTGCAGCTCGATGGCTCGCCGCGGATCGGCATCGCCATGCTGGCGATCATGTCCAAACGCTTGAGGATCGCCGCCGAACTGCTCGGCACCACGGCTTCGCGCGACATCAACAAGGAAGCCGATGCCCAGCTCACCTGGGCGCAGAAGCTGGCCGACCGGGTTGCCGAATGGAACGGCAGCTGGTCATTCCTGATCCTGCTGTTCGCCGGCACCGCCATCTGGGCGACGGTCAACGCGATTCCCGGCTTGCAGTTCGACCCCTATCCCTACCAGTTCTTCAATTTTTTCCTGGCGTTCCTGGTCGCCGTGCAAGGTCCGCTGCTGATGATGAGCCAGAACCGGCAGACCAAGAAGGAACGCCTGCATGCCGACGCCGACTTCGAGGTGAATCTCAAGAACGAGACCGGCATCCACCGCATCCTGTTCGAGATTGCCGAGCTGCGGGACGAGCTTGAAGGCCTGCGCACGGATCGACGCAACAGCGGGTCTCACGCGGAGAACGCGGAGGACGCAGAGAAAAGCGGCTCATGATTGAAGGTTTTTCAATCAATCATTCAGTTCTCTGCTTCTTCCGGCGTTTCCCGCTGTTGATGTTCTCTGCGTGCTCCGCGTTCTCCGCGTGAGACAAGCTGTCGCTTTCGAGCAACGCCCGCTCAGCGCCCGCCCAATTGCGGCGTGCAGAAGCAGTAGGCGTACACGCGCTGTGGATCGTCGAAACGGCTGATTGCGGTGCCGAGCGCTTTTGCCGATCCGGCGAGCCCGGTGGCGGGAAGTGCGTCGAGCAGCGCCGCGAAACCGCTTTGGCGAGCACCGAACAGGTCGCCGAAGAACTGCTTGAACAGATCGCGATCCGGTTGCAGCTCGTTCAACTGGTAACTGCCCGGCGTCAGGCCGGCCAATTCGGCGATCGCCGCTTCGGCTTCCGGGAAGCCGCCGAGTGAGTCGACCAAGCCCAGCTCCTTCGCTGCCTTGCCGCTCCAGACCCGGCCGCGGGCAATGCTGTCGACCTGCGCCACCGGCAGTTCGCGACCCTTGGCAACACCTTCGATGAAGTTGCGATAACCCTTCTCGATCTGCAGCTGGAACAGGGTCTTGACCTCCGGCCCCAGCGGCCGGTCGATGCGGAAGGCGCCGGCCAGCGGCGTGGTGCCGACGCCGTCGGTATGCACGCCGAGCTTGTTGAGCGGCTCGGCGATGGTCGGGATCAGGCCGAAAATGCCGATCGAGCCGGTGATGGTGGTCGGCTCGGCCCAGATCTGGTCGGCGTCCATCGACACCCAGTAGCCGCCGCTGGCGGCGAGCGTCGACATCGAGGCGATCACCGGCTTGCCGGCGGCTTGCAGGGCCAGCACGCCGCGCCGGATCTTTTCCGAGGCGAACACGCTGCCGCCCGGCGAATTAACCCGCAGCAGCACCGCCTTGACCGCATCTTCGCGGCGCGCGTCGTCGAGCAGGCTGGCAATGGTGTCGCCGCCGGCTGAGGTTTCATCGCCTTCGCCGTCGACGATCTCGCCCTGCACCACCACCACGGCCACCTGGGCGCTGCCGCCGGCCGCCTTTTCGGCCTGGATCGCGGCGTGATAGCTCGCGGCGTCGATCTGCCGGAACGAGCCGTGCTGCGGGTCTTCGCCCACCCGCTCGATCATCCGCTTGCGGAACGAGGCCTGAGTCTCGATCTGGGTGACGAGGCCGGCTTCGAGCGCGTAGGCAGCGAGATCGCCCTTGTGCTTCTCAAGCCCGGCCGACATGCCGGCCACGTAGCGGTTGGCGGCGTCCGGCGTCAGCTTGCGGGCATCGCCGACAGCCGTGCCATACAGCGACCAGAGATCGCCGAGCCAGGCCTGGTTGGCAGTGCGCGCTTCCGCCGACATGTCGTTGCGCTCGTAAGGCTCGACCGCCGACTTGAATTCGCCGACCCGGAAAATGTTGACTTCGACGCCGAGCTTGTCGAGCGCGTCCTTGAAGTAGTTGGTGTAGACCGAAAAGCCTTCGAGCAGCACCGCGCCGTAGGGGTCGAGCGAGATTTCGTCGGCCTGCGAAGCGAGGAAATACTGACGCTGGTCATAGCTGTCGCCGTAGGCATACACGGGCTTTCCGGTGGCCCGGAAGTGGCGCAGGGCCAGCGCGATTTCTTCCAGTTGCGGCAGGCCGGCGCCGGCCATGTCGTCAAGCTTGACCACGATCGACGGGATGCGGCTGTCGCTGGCGGCCGCCTCGATGGCGTCAACGAGCGTCCGCAGCGGCGTCTGGTCTGGCTTGGCATCGCTGAACTGGCGCAGGAAGGCGCGGCTCTGGTCGTTGGCCACCTGATCGCTGATCTCGCCGAACGGAATGACGGCGAGCGCCACATTGTTCTCGATGGCCGGCGCCTGATTGCGCGAACCGGCCCAGATGGCGATGCCGACAAAGATCAGCGAAATCACCACGATGGCGCGGAAGCAGAACACGATCAGCGTCCAGATCCAGCTGAACAGACGAACGATCAGGGGGCGCGGCTCTTTCATCGGGCAGATCCGGGTGAACTGGCAAGGGGGCTGGGAAAAGTATGGCATGCGGCCTGCGGGCCAACGAACGCGATCGCCCGGTCGCACGCAGTCGGGCAGCACGGACGGACGGACGGGTGCGCGGAAGCGACGCGCCCGGTAAAGTCCTGCCGCGCCTTTCCCCCACTCCGCAGCAAGGAACCCGCATGACTGAACAGATCGCGACCAATGTCCACTGGCATCACGGCGAAATCAGCCGCGCCGACCGCTACCGCGTGCTCGGCCAGAAGGGCGCAACCCTGTGGTTCACCGGCTTTTCCGGCAGCGGCAAAAGCACCGTGGCGGTGGCCCTTGAAGCCGAACTGCTGAAGCGCGGCCGGCCGAGCTACCGGCTCGATGGCGACAATATCCGCCTCGGCATCAACAAGAACCTCGGCTTCACCGCCGCCGACCGCACCGAGAACATCCGCCGCATCGGCGAGATCGCCAAACTCTTCACCGATGCCGGCGTGATCGCGCTGTCCAGCTTCATCAGCCCCTATCGCGCCGACCGCGACGCCGTGCGTGCCCTGCATGCCGAAAGCGGCATGGATTTCATCGAGATCTATGTCGATTGCCCGCTGGAAGAAGCCGAAAAGCGCGATCCGAAGGGCCTGTACAAGAAGGCCCGCGCTGGCCAGATCAAGAATTTCACCGGCATCGACGACCCATACGAGGAGCCGAATGCCCCGGAATTGGTGCTCAAGACCGCCGAGATGACGCTTGACGAGGAAGTCGATGCTGTGATAGCGCTGATGGTGAAGCGCGGCCTGATTCTGGACGTTTGAGTCTGCCGTCACCCGTAGGATGGATAAGCGACAGCGCATCCATCTGGCCGCCGCGAACCGGCGTTGGCGCAGTCCGGATGAATCCGGACCTACGGAAGGTGACTCAGTAAAACCCCTTGCAGCGCCCGCCCGAGGCGGTTGCGAACAACTGCCGGACCTGCGGATCCCAGCTCAGGGAAACGCCGCCGGGCAGACCAGCGGTGATGCCGGCGGCCGCACTCTGGGTGATCGGGCCGATGCTCGCCTCGCTGCCGTCGGCATAGGCGGCGGTGGCGCTGATGGCGTAGCTGACCGGATCGTCGCAGGCCGGCAGGCTCAGGGCCTGCGACACCGTGGAGCCGAACGCGGTCAGATCCGGCAACTGGCCGCTGACCGCCGCCTGCGCGGTTTCCGCGTACTTCTTGCCGGTCTTGATCCGGCAACTCGGCACCACCGAATAGCGGATGGTCCATTTCGGCGCTGCCACCACCGCCAGCGCGGCCACCGCTTCCGGCTGCACCGAGCAGCCGATGAAGCGGGCTTTCTTCATCGGCTTCAGGCGCAGCAGGTACGGCCCCGGCGCCAAGCCAGGCGGCAGGCGCAGTTCAATACGCGTCGGTGCCAGGCCGGTGATGGTCGGCTGGGCCGACAGCGGCACGCCGGCCGGATCGGTGGCCACGAGCTTGGGATCGTCGCAGGCGGCGTCGTGCAGGTTGACGCCGGTGAGCACCAGCTTGGCATCGCGCTGATCGGCGTGAATGGCGAACAGCGGCCGGTTGTCGGCGGCGGTGACCACCCCCTGGATCGCCGGCTGGGCTGATTTCGAGGAGTTTCGGGCGGCGGCGAGGCTGTCGACTGCTGTCGCCAGCGCCGCCGCCATCGCCGTGGCATCGCCGTCGGTGCAACCGCTGGCCGCGACCAGATACGACTGGCTGAGCAGGGCGGCCGCCTGACCGCGCAGGGCGCGGCCTTCGTCGTCATCGTCGATACGGTCGATGCGCTTGCCGGATTCCTTGCCGACCGCCTTGCGCACGGCTTCGGCCATCTCTCCAAGCCGGGTGGCGGCCGTGCCGAGTTCGCTGGCAGGCAGCGTGGTCGCGCGCTCGGCAACCGCGCGCTGCGCCGCTTCCAGCTGGCTGACCACGTTGCCGCCGGTCAGCAGGCCTTCGCCTTCGGCAAGTACAGCCGCTGCGGTCACCAGCGCGCCGACGGCCAGCCAGGCGCGCATCGGATCAGGCCGCTGCCGGCACGGCACCGGTGTGCTCTGCCAGCCTGTCGACCAACCCCGAAAGCGACTGAAGGCTGGCGAAATGGTGGTGGATCATTTCCAGCCACTCGCTGCCGTAGAGCTTAAGCTTGGCGGCATCCGGCAAGCGTTGCAGCGCACCGCGTTCCACCACCCTGAGGCCCGACATCTCGTACTTGGTGCCGTTCTTCATGCGCACATCGGCGTTGACCGACACCAGCAGGCCCAGTTCCGACACCGCCTTGGCGAACTTGCGGGCCAGTTCCATCTGCGCTTCGTAATGGCGCAGGAACTCGACCAGCTGCTCCAGCGTGGCCGAGCGTTCGCCCTTGTCGTTGAACAGCGCCGCGCCTTCGGTTTCGCTGATGGTGTCGGCCGAGGGGTCGATCGCCACCAGAAACTGGTTCTCGCCGGCACCCGCCGCACGGCCCAGCGCGAACGGGAAGCAGCGCAGATAAGCCGGCACGTAGCGCCCTTGCCAGCGGCCGTCCTTGCCGATGAACAGGTTCTCGCCATCGGTAAGGCCGACCAGCGCCACGATGTGCAGCCGGTCGCCGTCGCCGGCAAACACGATCGGGTATTCCTGCGAGGCGCGGGGAATTTCGCTGAAAGTCAGCGGAATGGCGTTGCTGCCGCGCGCGAAGGCGTGCGTTTCCCTTGGCTTCAGCCGCAGGTGCCGGTGCCGTGAGGAATCCAGGGCTTCGATCTGCTTGAAAAACAGCGGCAGCGCCACCGCTGCTGCCGCCGGGCCGCCGGAGACCGGCGCGCCTGCATCATTCATCGTCTGACTCCTCTTTTTCGATCTGGTCTTCGGGCAGCCGCATGCCCGACGGCACGATACCGTAAGACTTGAAGCTGGCGTTGATCACCGCCGGATCGACGTAGGAATCGCTGACATTGCTGGAGTTCTGCACCAGGCCGGTCGATGACACCAGCGCCGTGTTGAAGCCACCGACGCCGTCGATCAGCAGCGGCAGGCCGCTGGCAGTGCGGGCATTGATGTAGGCCGGACGGATGTCGACGTCGATCACTGTCTGGTTGCCGGTGCCGATCACCTGCAGCGAGCGTCCCGGCCCGCTGCCCTGCAGGCCGATGCCGCCGTTTGAGGCCGAGTAGCGGCCCGTGGTGTTGCGGATCACCGATGCGCCGACCTGACGGATGCTGCCGCCGCGCACGCCGATGTAGGTGGTGAAACCGGTGGCGTCGATGCCGTCGACGAACAAGGTCATGTTGTTGGTGATGCTGAAGTTGCCGCCCACATCGAAGTTCGAGATGGTGCCGATGCGATTGGCAAGGAACTGGTCTTCGCTGCCGAACGAGGCCGCACCGACCGAGGAACCGGTCAGCACATCGGCCAGGATCAGGCCGCCGACGCCCTGCACGATGGCACCGGCCGAGGTCAGGCGAACCGTGCCGTCGACCGCCACCGGATGCTGCGATTGCAAGGTGCCGTTGATCAGGATGTCGCCAGCCGTGGTGCTGATGTCGACATTGCCGCTGCCGCCATTGACCACCGCGCCGCTGTCGACGGTCAGGGTCCGGCCGTTGCGCAGGCTGAAGCCATTGGTCGCGAAGTCACCCAGACGATCGACCTGATTGAGTGCGGTCAGCGTCGTGGTTCCCGCCGACATGCCGCTCAGCTCGGCAGCGGTAATGATGCCGCTGGCCGTCTGGTCGATGTCGCCGCCGGAGACCAGTGCCACCGCGTTGCCGTTGACGGCAGCATTCACGGCCAGATCGCCAGCAGCATCGAGGCTGACAGCGCCGGTGGTCGACAGCAGGCCGGTGACGCTCAGATCGCCGCCGTTGCCGGTGGCAATCACGATGTCGCCGCTGCCGGTGCTGCCGCTGACCGACAGGCCGTCGCGCTCGTTGATGACGACATCGCCGGTGCCGCTGGCGCTGAAGGCGATGCTGCCGGCGTCGGTCAGCAGGGCGTTGGCGACGCTGCCGATGGCGCCGTTGACGCCGCCTGCGGTCAGGCTCAGCAGGTTGCCGCTGACCGTGCCCGCGCCGCCGATGATGCTGCCGCCGGTGGCGGTCAGCGTGTTGTTGCCGCTGGTCGCGATGTTGCCGGCCACGGTCAGATCGCCGCCGGTGGTGATGACGATGTCGCCGCTGCCCGCCGTGCCGCTGACTGCGGCCGCATCGACTTCGCTGATGGTCACCGAGCCGGCACCACCGGCGCTGAAGACGATGCTGTCGGCATCGGTCAGCAGGGCCGCGCCCGGCGCGCCGATCGCAGCACCGGCGGTCAGGCTCACGGCCGTGCCGCTGACCGTGCCGGCCAGACGTTGCAGATTGCCGGCCGTGGCAGCCAGCGTGACGCCTGCGCTGCTGGTGATGTCGCCGCCGACAACCAGATCGCCGAGCGCTTCGGTGATGGTGATCGCGCCGCTGCCGCTGCTGCCGGCGACATTGACCCCCGCCGCGCGGCCGTTGGCAAAGCCGACGCCGCCGCTGCCACTGGTGAAGCGCAGGCTTGCGACTTCGGTTTCCAGCGCATCGGCGGCACCGATGCCGCCCACCGCCGTCGCCGTCAGGCTGCCGGCCAGCACGTTGCGCGCGGCTCCGTTGCCGTCGCTGATCGCGGCGGCGGAGGTCAGCAGCACATCGTCGCCATCGGCCGACAGGCTGCCGATCACCAGATCGCCGCTGCCGGTGGTGCTCAGGCTCAGATCGCCAGCCCCGCCCGCCGTGGCGCTGGCCACCGTCAGGCTGCCGCCCGCATTGCCGATGCCGATGTTGCCGCTGCCGGTGCTGGCGGCGGTGACGTTCAGGCTTTGGCCGCCGGTCTGATTGAGCAGGATGGACCCGGTGCCGGTCGCCAGATTACCGACGGTGACCGCACCGGTGGCGAGGCTGTCGAGGGCGATGTCGCCGTTGGTCGAGGTTGCAGTGATCGACGCCGCGCGAACATCCAGCGCACCGCCGGCCCCGGTACCGATGCCGGTCGCCGCGTTCAGTACCAGGCTCGTGGCTACGATATCGGCTTCGGCATCGCTGTCGACGGCGGTGATCGCGCCTGCCGAGTTCAGCGCAACGGCATTGCCGCTGACCGTTTCGACGGCGATGCCGCCGGCCGTGGTGCTCAGGGCGACATCGCCGCTGGCGGCGACATCGGTCGCCGTGATCATGCCGCCGGCCGTGACGCCGATGTTGCCCGCCGTGGTCCTGAGCGACGTCAGGGTGATGGCATTGGTTTCGTTGATGGCGATCGCGCCGGGGCCGCTGACCGTCGCCGTCAGGCTGTCGACCGCCGTATTCAGCATGATGCCGCTGACGGCGCTGGCGGTCAGATTGCCGGCACTGACCCGGCCGCCGGCCTGCTGGCTGATCGCGGCCGCCGAATTCAGCACCACATCGCCGCCGGTGGCGGTAATGGTGTTGACTGCGATCGCGCCGCCCGCCGAGACGGCGATGTCGCCGTTGGCGGTCGACAGCGCGCTGAGGGTGATCGCATCGGCTTCGGAGACCGCGAGGTCGCCGGTGCCGCTGACGGTGGCCGTCAGCGCGTCGATGTCGGTCACCAGATTGATGCCGTTGGCGGCCGATGCGGTGACGGAACCGGCCGACAGCAGGCCGCCCGCCTGGGTGCTGATCGAGCCGGCGGCGTTCACGTCCGCACTGCTGCCGCTGACGTCGCCGATGGCGATGTCGCCCGCCGTGGTCAGCAGACCGACGCTGCCGCTGGCGGCGACCTGATCGGCACTGATTGCCCCGCCCGCCATGACCGCGATATTGCCGGCCGCCGCGTCCAGCGCCGTCAGGGTGATGGCATCGGCTTCGTTCACCAGAATGTTGCCGGTACCGGTGACCGTGGCATCAAGGCTGTCGACGGCACTGATCAGCTGGATGCCGTTGACGGCGGTGGCGGTTGCCGCGCCGGCTGACAGCAGGCCGCCAGTCTGGGTGCTGATCGCCCCGCCGGACACCAGTGTCGCGGTGTCACCACTGACCCGATTGAGGACAATATTGCCGCCTGCGGTGATGTTCACCGCGCCGGCTGCGGCGTTGATCGTGTTCAGGGTGATGGCGTCGGCTTCGGTGATGTTGATGTCGCCGAGCGTGGTGGCGCCGGTGGCGAAGAAGTCGACCGCCGTGTTCAGCGTGATGCCATTGCCGGCGATGGCGGTCAGCGTGTTGCCGCTCACGGTGCCGCTCAGGGTGATGATCGAGCCCGCCGCGTTGAAGATGTTGCCCGCGCTGGTGATGTTGGCGTCCAGCACCAGATCGCCGACCGTCGTAGCCAGATCGGCGCTGCCGCCGCCGTTGATCGGCCCGATGACATGCAGGGTCTGCGCGTTGCTGAGCAGGAAACCGGCGGCGGTGAACGGCCCCAGCGTGTCGATCAGGTTGGCGCGCTGCAGAATGACGGCGTTGTCGGCGCGGCCGGTGAGAAAGGCAGTGTCGATGATGCCGCTGAACTGGAGGATGAAGTTGCCGGAGTCGAGGCTCAGGCTGTCGGCAAAGATCGACGCCTCCAGGCGCAGATCGTTCTCACTCCGCAGCGACACGGCCCCGCCGTCGAGATTGCCGAGGATCTGGAGATTGCCCAGGGTGGTGGTGATGTCGATGCTGCCGTTGCCGCCGCCGATCGAGACCGGGCCGGCGACGTTCAGCAACTGGGCGTTCTGGAAGGCGAGATTGTCAGCCGTCACTGCGCCGAGCGTGACAACGCGATTGGCCGCATTCAGCGCCACATCGCCGCCCGCCGCCAGATTCAGCCGGTTCGCGGTGACGATGCCGGCGGCGGTCTGGGTGATGGCATCGCCTGCCGTCAGCGAGACCTGATCGCCGGTCAGCGCCGATGTCAGGCCCAGATTGCCGGCCGTGGTGCTGATGCTGATGTCGCCGCCGCTGCCGAGCACCAGCGGCCCGGCCACGGTCAGCGCCTGCGCGTTGTTGAACACCAGGTTCGCGGCGCTGACACCGGCCAGGGTGTCGACCCGATTGGCCCCGCCGAGCAGCACATTGCCGCTGGCACTCGCGGTCAGCGTGTCGGCACTGATTTCGCCGCCGGCCGACTGGCTGATATTGCCGCCGCTGGCGGTCAGGCTGACCGTCGTCGCGTCGATGGCGTTGTCCAGGGTCAGGGCGGCGGCCGAGCTGAGCACGACATCGTCGGCCATGATCGCGCTGTCCAGCGACAGCGTGCCCGCCGTGGTGCTGATCGACAGGTCGCCATTGCCGCCGCCGATGTTCAGCGGCCCGGTCACGTTCAGGGCCTGGGCGTTGTTGAACAGCAGATTGTCGGCCCTGACCGCGCCGAGGGTGCCGACCAGATTGGCGGCACCGAGCACGATGTCGCCGATGGCCACTGCCGTCAGCGTGTCGGCGGTGATGATGCCGCTGGCGGTCTGGGTGATGTCGCCTGCCGTCGTGCGCAGATCGACGCTGCTGCCGTTGACCGCCGCCGTCAGGGCCAGCCCGCCCGCCGATTCCAGGCTGACGGCATCGCCGCTGACAGCCGTGCCGATGGTCAGGGCACCGGCCGTGGTGGCGATCGAGATATCGCCGGGCACCGTCAGCGGCCCGTTGACATTCAGCGCCAAGGCATTGATGAAGATGAAGTTATCGGCCGTCACTGCGCCGAGGGTGGCGACCTGATTGGCCGCTCCCAGCGAGGTGTCGCCACCGGAACTGGTGCTCAGCGTGGTGGCGGTGATGACGCCGCCGACGCTCTGGCTGATCGCGCCAGCGGCAGTCAGCGTGGTGCTGGTGCCGGCGAGCGCGCCGTTGAGGGTGAGGTCGCCGGCCGTGGTGCTCAAGGCGGTGGAGGCACCGCCGTTGACCGGCCCGCCGACCACCAGACCCTGGGCGTTGACGAGGCTGAAGCCGGCTGCGCCGACGGAGCCGAGCACATCGACGAGATTGGCATTGTTCAGCGTGGTGGCCGCGCCCGACTGCGTGTTCAGGGTGCCGACGTCGAGCACGGTGCCCGCCGTCTGGGTGATCGCGCCGGCCGATGCCAGCGTTGCCGTCCCGGTGGCGGTGATGCCGGCAAGCAGCAGATCGCTGCTGTCGCTGATCGCCACATTGCTGCCGCTGGCCGCTACAGAACCGCCGAACAGGTTTGCGGCGTTGTTCAGGGTGATCGCGCCGGTGCCGGCGTCGATGGCGCTGGTGCCGGTGACGGTCAGCGCCGCCGTCTGGGTGATCGCGCCATTGGTGGAGTCGGCATCGAGATTGCCGCTGATCGTGCCGCTGCCGAGGTTCAGGGCACCGTTGGCGTCCACGGTCAGACTGCCGACGTTGAGCGCGCCCAAGGTCAGCGCGTTGATGTCGGCGATTTGGGTTGCGCCGCCGGTCAAGGTGACTGCGCCGCCGAAATCGTTGGCTGCGCTGGTCAGGGTGATTGCGCCGGTCCCAGCGTCGATGGCACTGGTGCCGGTGACGGTCAGCGCTGCCGTCTGAGTGATCGCGCCATTGGTCGAGTCGGCGTCGAGATTGCCGGTGATCGTGCCACTGCCGAGATTCAGCGCGCCGTTGCTGTCCACGGTCAGGCTGCCGACGGTCAGCGCGCCCAAGGTCAGGGCGTTGATGTCAACGATCTGCGTCGCGCCGCCGGTGAGGCTCACCGCGCCGCCGAAATCGTTGGCGGCTTGCGTCAGCGTGATCGCGCCGCTGCCGGCGTCGATCAAGCTGGTGCCGGTGACGGTCAGCGCGCCACTCTGAGTGATCGCGCCATTGGTCGAATCGGCATCGAGATTGCCGGTGATCGTGCCGCTGCCAAGATTCAGCGCACCGTTGGCGTCCACGTTCAGGTTGCCGACGGCGAGCGCGCCCAAGGTGAGTGCGTTGATGTCGGCGATCTGCGTCGCGCCGCCGGCGAGGCTCACTGCGCCGCCGAAGTCGTTGGCTGCGCTGACCAGCGTGATCGCACCGGTGCCAGCGTCGATGCTGCTGGTACCGGTGACGGTCAGCGCCGCCGTCTGGGTGATCGCGCCATTGGTCGAATCGGCGTCCAGCGCGCCGTTGATGCTGCCGCTGCCGAGGTTCAGGGCACCGTTGGCGTCAACGGTCAGATTGCCGACGTTGAGCGCGCCCAAGGTCAGGGCGTTGATGTCGACGATCTGCGTGTCGCCGCCGGTGAGGCTCACTGCCCCGCCGAAATCGTTGTTCGCCTGCGTCAGCGTGATCGCGCCGGTTCCAGCGTCGATGCTGCTGGTACCGGTGACGGTGAGCGCTGCCGTCTGGGTGATGTCGCCATTGGTCGAATCGGCGTCGAGATTGCCGGTGATCGTGCCGCTGCCAAGGTTCAGGGCACCGTTGCTGTCCACCGTCAGGTTGCCGACGGTCAGTGCGCCCAGAGTGAGTGCGTTGACATCAGCGATCTGCGTTTCGCCGCCGGTCAAGGTGACCACGCCGCCGAAATCGTTATTCGCCTGCGTCAGGGTGATCGCGCCGGCTCCTGCGTCGATGCTGCTGGTACCGGTGACGGTCAGCGCCGCCGTTTGCGTGATCGCGCCATTGGTCGAATCGGCGTCGAGATTGCCGGTGATCGTGCCGCTGCCGAGATTCAGCGCGCCGTTGGCATCGACCGTCAGATTGCCGACCGCGAGCGCACCCAGGGCGAGCGCGTTGATGTCGACGATCTGCGTGGTATCGCCGCCGAGGCTCACTGCACCGCCGAAATCGTTGGCGGCGCTGGTCAGCGTGATCGCGCCGCTGCCCGCGTCGATGGCACTGGTGCCGGTGACGATGAGCGCTGCCGTCTGGGTGATCGCGCCATTGGTCGAATCGGCATCGAGATTGCCGCTGATCGTGCCGCTGCCCAGGTTCAAGGCACCGTTGGCGTCAACCGTCAGGTTGCCGACGGCGAGCGCGCCCAGGGTGAGTGCGTTGATATCGACGATCTGCGTTGCGCCGCCAGTCAGGGTGACCACGCCGCCGAAGTCGTTGGCTGCGCTGGTCAGGGTGATTGCGCCGGTGCCGGCGTCGATGCTGCTGGTACCGGTGACGGTCAGCGCCGCCGTCTGGGTGATCGCGCCATTGGTCGAATCGGCATCGAGATTGCCGGTGATCGTGCCGCTGCCGAGGTTCAGGGCACCGTTGCTGTCCACCATCAGATTGCCAACGGCGAGCGCGCCCAGAGTCAGCGCGTTGACATCGACGATCTGCGTTGCGCCGCCGATGAGGCTCACTGCGCCGCCGAAGTCGTTGGCTTCACTGGTCAGCGTGATCGCGCCAGTTCCAGCGTCGATGCTGCTGGTGCCGGTGACGGTCAGCGTCGCCGTCTGAGTGATGTCGCCATTGGTTGAATCGGCGTCCAACGCGCCACTGATGCTGCCGCTGCCGAGGTCCAGGGCACCGTTGCTGTCAACCGTCAGGTTGCCGACGGTCAGTGCGCCCAGAGTCAGCGCGTTGATGTCGACGATCTGCGTTGCGCCGCCGATCAGGGTGACCACGCCGCCGAAATCGTTGTTCGCCTGCGTCAGCGTGATCGCGCCAGCGCCAGCGTCGATCAGGCTGGTGCCGGTGACGGTCAGCGCTGCCGTCTGGGTGATCGCGCCATTGGTCGAATCGGCGTCGAGATTGCCGGTGATCGTGCCGCCGCCGAGGTTCAGCGCGCCGTTGGCGTCGACCGTCAGGTTGCCGACGGTCAGCACGCCCAAGGTCAGATCGTCGCTGTCGGCCAGTTGCGTGGCACCGCCGGTGACAGTGACTGCGCCGCCAAAGTCGTTGCCCGCCTGCGTCAGCGTAATCGCGCCGGTGCCGGCGTTGAGGGTGGTGGCGTTGGTGACGGTGACTGCGCCGGCCGACTGGCTGATCGCGGCATTGGTGGTTAGCAGTTGCAGGCTGTCGCTTGCCGCGATGCCGGCACCGAGCGCAATGCCATCGCGCCCGCTCAGCACGATGCCGGTGCCACTCACCGTGCCTGCGGTTGCGAGGCTGCCGGCAAGCGTGGCACCGGCGGTCAGCGCCACCGTGGTTGCCGCGTTGATGCCGCCCGCGCTGACGTTCAGCAAGCCGCCCTGGCTGGTGATGGCGACGCTGCCGCCGGAGGTGCCTTCGACGCTCAGGCCATCGGCTTCGGCGATGGCGACATTGCCGCCGGCCGTGAAGTCGACGGTGCTGGCGGCGGTGCCGAGATTGATGTTGCCGGTGGCATCAAGGCCGAGGCCGGCAGCCCCGAGGGTGACGCCGGCAAGGCTCGTGATGTCGCCACCGGACAGCAGATTCAAGGCGGCAGCGTTCGCTGCGGCAACATCGGCCCGCACGGTGATCGAACCGCTGCCGCTGTTGCCGATGCTGAGCTGGCTGGTGCTGACCTGATCGAGTTCCGCATCGGTCAGGCTCAGCTCGCCGGCCAGTTCCGCACCCAGGGTGATCGCGCGGCCGGCGGTGGCTTGAACGATGCTCACCGCACCTACGCCGGCATTGACGGCACCGGCGAGGTCGACGTCGTTGGCGGTCAGGGTGATGGCGCCGCCGTTGCTGGCGATGCCGGTCGCGCCCACGGTGAGCGCGCCGGCCGTCGAACTCAGACGCAGAACGCCGCCGGCCGAGCTGCCGCTGAACGAGGTTCCGGTAGCGTCGTTGATATCGACATTGCCGCCCGACGTGAAGGCAACGCTCGTCGCATCGCTCTGGATGGCGTTGCCGGGCGCGCCGATCGCGCCGCTGGCGTTCAGGCTCAGGGCGGCGGCGCTCACCGTGCCCGCGCTGCGCGTGATGTTGCCGGCGCTCGCGGTCAAGGCGACGTTGCCGGGGGTGCCGATGTCGCCGGCAATGCCGAGGTTGCCGGTGGTCGAGACCAGATTGATGTTGCCGGCGGTGGTCGCACCGCTGAAGGCTGCGCCATCGTCTTCGCTGATGTTGACGCCGCTGCCGGCGGTGAACACGACGTTGGTGGCATCGGTGAGGATGGCGCTGCCCGGCGTGCCGACGGCCCCGGTCGCGGTGAGGTTCACGGCATTGCCACTGACCGTGCCGCCGCTGCGCAGCAGATCGCCGCCCAAGGCCGACAGATTGACGGTGCCACCGCCGCTCAGATTGCTGCCGATGACCAGATTGCCGCTGCTGTTCGAGACGCTGATGGTGCCGACGCCGCCGTTGCTGCCGCCGACAGTCAGACCGTCGGCTTCGTTGACGCCGACATTGCCGCTGCTGCTGTTGGCGAACGCCAGGCTGGTCACGGCGGTGTCGATCGCCAGCAGGCTGCCGATGCCGGTGACCGCGTTCAGGCTCAAGTTGCCGGCCCCGATATCGCGGGCCGCGCCGTCGGCCATGGCGGTGATGGCACCGGTGGTCGCGGTCAGCAGTACATTGCCGGTGGTGCCGATTTCCTGCTGGCCGGCAGCGGTGACATTCAATTCGATGGCGTTGGCGTAGACCTCGAGATTGGTCGCGCCGATGTTCATGAATTCGGTTCCGGTGAACTGGAACGCGGCATTGCTGACGGCGATGCCGATGTTGTTGGTAGCCGCACCCAGGCCACCGGCCTGCGCCGAAGTGACGGTGCTGTTGGTGACGAAACGCACGTAGGCGTCGGCAGTGCCGCCGACGAGATTGAGCGTCGGCGTGCCGGTGACATCGAGATAGCCGGCCGGAACCGGGCCGCCGCCGACATTGCTGCCGACCGAGCCTCCCACCGCTGTGGTCAGGTTGATGGTGTTGGCGGTGATCGCCGTGGCTTCGTTGCTGTCATCGAGGATCGAGCCGCCGGAAGTCAGGGTGACGCTGCTGCCCGCTGCCGAAACCGTGCCGGCGGTCAGGTTGCCGCCCGCCGTCAGGCTCACCGTGCCGCCGGTGGCCACGACATCGGTCGCGGTCAGCGTGCCGGTGGTGCTGATGTCAATGAGCCCGTTGTTGGTATCGACATCGGTCAGCGTCAGATCGCCGCTGTTGTCGAGGTCGATGGCCCCTGCGCCGGTGACGCTGGCATCGAGCGAGGCGATGGTGGTGTCGAGGTCGATGCCGGAAGCAGCCGTCGCAGTCAGCGTGTTGGCACTGACGTTGTTGGCGGCCGCGTTGGCATCGCTGATCAGGCCGACGGTGGCCGTCAGGCTGACATCGTCGCCGGTGGCAGTGATGGTGCCGACGGCGATGTTGCCGCCGCTGGTCGCCAGCGTCACATCGCCCGCGCCACCGGCGATCACCGAGGTCGCGGTGATCAGGCCTGCAGCGTTGACGATGACATTGCCGGCCGTCGCTTCGATGTCGGTCAGGGTGATCGCGCCGCTGTCGCGCAGGGTGATGGCGCTGCCGTCGGCCGTGACGCCGCCGCCGAAGTTGTTGCCCATCGTGTTCAGCACGATGCTGCCGTTGCCGGCGTCGAGCGTGCTGGTGCCGCTGATGCTCAAGGCACCCGCCTGGGTGATCGCGCCATTGGTCGAATCGGCGTCGAGCGCGCCCGTGATGTTGCCGCTGCCCAGGTTCAGGGCACCGTTGGCATCGACGGTCAGGGCACCGACCGTCAAAGCGCCCAAGGTCAGATCATCAACATCGGTGATCATGGTCGCGCCGCCGGTCAGGGCGACCGCGCCGCCAAAATCGTTGCCCGCCTGCGCCAGCGTGATGGCCCCGGTGCCGGCGTTGATGGCGGCGGTCTGCGCCACCGTCAGTACGCCGCCGGTCTGGGTGATCGCGTTGTTGTTGTTGCTGGTGATCGTCAGGCCGCCGCTGGCTGTGACATCGGCCGCCAGTTCCACACCGCCCGCGCCGTCGAGATCGAGATTGACGCCGGACAGGGCCGCGCCGATGGTCAGCACGCTGCCACCGCCGGTGCTCAATTCGACATTGCCGTCGGAGCTGCCGCTGGCCGACAAGGCATCGCTGTCGGCGATGGTGACCAGGCCGCCGCCGGTATTGACGAAAGCGACCGTGCTGGCGTCGACACTCAATTCGGTGCCGCCGACCGAGGACGTGGTGATGGCGGTCACCACGATCTGCGCACCGGGGTCGCTGCTGATGGTGCTGCCGCTGAGCAATTGCAGCGCGTTGCTGTTGGCGGGCGAGATGTCGCCGCCGATGGTGATCGCCGAACTGCCGGCGGTGCTGCCGATGGCAATGCCGCCAGCAGTGATCCGGTCGAGTTCGGCGTCGCTGATATTCAGTTGGTTCGCCGCAGCGTCACCCAGGGTGATGTCGCGGTCAGCGGTCTGAGTCCGGATGCTGGTGCTCGCGGTGCCGCTGTTGATGGCACCGGTCAGACCGATGGTGACGTTGTCAGCAACCAGATTCACCGCGCCGCCCGCTGCGCCGCCGCCGGTGGTGTTGACCAGCGCGCCGCCGATGATATCGACCTCGCCGCTGCCGCTCGCCAGCGCATTGAGCGTGACGCTGCCGCCGGCCGTGACGATGTCGCCGCCGCCCACGGTCAGCGTGCCGGTCGTCGCCGTCAGATTCACCGCACCCGCGTCCGCCGTGCCGACGAAGCTGACGCTGCCGGTATCGCTGATCGCGACCGTGCCGGTACCCGTCGCCGCGAAATTGACGTCGTCCGCATCGGTGACGATCTCGCTGCCGACCACGCCGATGGAACCGCTGACACCGCCCGCCGTCAGGTTCACGGCGTTGCCGGTCACGGTGCCGCCGGTGCGCAGGATGCTGCCAGCCGTGGCGGTGAGCGCGACGTTGTCGCCCGCGCCGGCGGTGATGTTGCCGCCGACGGTCAGATCGCCGGTGGTGGTGATCAGCGTGATGTCGCCGTTGTTGGCCGTGCCGCTGAACGAGGCACCTGCGGCATCGGTGATCCGCACATCGCCATTGCCACCAGCGGTGAAAGCGACGCTGGTGGCGTCGGTCAGAATGGCACCGCCGTCACCCACGCCGCCCGCTGCCGTCAAGGTCACCAGATTGCCGCTGACCGTGCCGGCACCCTGCACAAGACCGCCGCTCGCCGCGTTCAGCGTGACGTCGCCGCTGCTGCTGACGTTGCCGCCGACGGTCAGATCGCCGTTGCTGGTGGTCAGATTGATCGCGCCGCTGCCGGCGCTGCCGCTGAAGCTGGCAGCGTTCGCTTCGGTGATCGCCACTGTGCCAGTGCCGGTCGCGGTGAAGGCAACCGTATTGGCGGAGGTCCGGATCGCATCGCCGACACCGATCGAACCATTGGCACCACCCGCCGTCAGCACCACGCCATTGCCACTGACCGTGCCGCCCGCGCGCAGCAGATTGCCGGCGCTGGCGATCAGGCTGACATTGCTGCTGGTCGTGATGTCGTCAGCCACCGTCAGGTTGCCGGTGGTCGCGGTCAGCACGATATCGCCGCTGTCAGTGATGCCGCTGGCGGCGAGCCCGGAGACGTCAGTCAGGGTCACGCCGCCGGCACCGCTATTGGTGAAACTGGCGGTGGCGACATCGGTGTTCAGCGCGTTGCCAGTCGATCCGATCCCGGTGGCGGCGTTCAGCACCAAAGCACCGCCGACATTGGTGATGCTGGTCGCCGCACTTTCGTCGGCGATCGAGCCAGCAACCGCCGTCAGACTGATCTGCCCGCCTTGGCTCAGCACCGACCCGTCTTCCAGCGCGACGTTGCCGGTGGTTGATACCAGCGACACCGTGCCGGCAGTGTTGGCGGCATTGGTCTGCTGCAGGGTGGCGACCGTCAGGCCGTTCTGCTCGGTGATGTTGATGTTGCCGGCAGCACCGGTGTTGACCACCGACAAGCTGCCGACATTGGTCATCAGCGTCACACCGGCGGTGGCCGACGCGGTCAGCAGGTCTGCCGTGATCAGGCCGCCCGTCTGGTTGATGTCGCCGGCAGCGGCGAGCAGCACGGCATCGCCGCCACCGAGTTCGATGAGGCTGTTGAGCAGGATGCTGGTGCCCGCCGTCAGGTTCAGGTCGAGCACATCCGTACCCATCACCGAGGAATCGGTGATGTCGCCGTTGATGGTGATGCTGCCAGCGGCGGTCAGGGTCAGCGATCCGATGCCTGTGCCATTGAAATCAAGGTCAGCATTGGCATTCCATATGATGTTGCCGGCTTGATCGACGACCGGGCCGACCGTGGTGGTGATCGAAACATCCGCTCCCGCAATCAGAGCGTCGCGGATCAGGTCGACGCCCAGAGAGGCGCTGTTGCCCGCCGCGATGAAGGGATCTTCCAGATTGATGTTGGTATTGCCGTCGCCGTTGACGATGGTCAGGTTGAACGGGTCGATCAACCACTCGCCACCCAGCCCGCTCGCACTGCGGGCGCTGACATCCGGGGCGCGGTTGATCGCGAAACCGGCGAGGCCGGAGGTTTCGATGAAGCCGCCGTTGCCGCCCGCCACACCACCGCGCGCCGTCAGTTCGCCGGCAATGACCGTCGCGTCCTTCGAGAACACGACCACGCTGCCGCCGTCGCCGTTGTCTGTGGCGTCGGCGGAAACCTTCGCAGTTTCAGCAACATAGGCGCGTTCAGCTTGCAGCAGACCTTCGCCGCCTTCGATGCCGCCGCCGATGCGGACGGTACCGCCGCCTTGGGTGCCGGAGGCGTCGATCACGGCATTGCCGGTGACCAGCACGTCGCGGTCGGCGAGCAATTGCACGCTGCCGCCCTGGCTGCCGGTGGCCCGGATCGCGCCGGTGTTTTCGACGTTGCCGCCGTTGGCGATCAGGCGTACCACGCCGCCTTCGGTGGAAATGCCGCTGGCGTCGATGACGCCGCTGTTGTTGACCAGGTTGGTGAACAAGTCGCGTGCCGCCGAGGCCTGCAAGACCACGGTGCCGCCTTCGGCACGCAGCTCGCCGCGATTGGCGACCGCAGGTTCGGCCGCATCGAGCCGGCTGCGCAGTTCGCCGGTGACTTCGACCTGGATCAGGCCGTTGCCGTCGAAATCGAGGAAGGCGCGATCAGCGGCGTCCAGATTGATCCGGCCGTAGTTCGCCAGGATCAGGCCGTCGTTGACCACCTTGCCGCCGACCAGACTCACCGAGCCGCCGTTGGCCGCCGCCAGAATGCCGTGATTGACCACCGCACCGAGCTGACCGCGCGCGTCGAGCGCCAGACGGCCGGCAAGGAAATCATCCGGCGTCAGGTCCAGCGAACTGGCCAGCAGGCCGCCGACATTGACCCGCGCCGTCGCCCCGAAAACGATGCCGCGGGAGTTGATCAGGAACACCTGACCATTGCCGTTGATGGCACCGAAGATCTGGCTGGCGTTCTGGTCGAGGATGCGGTTCAGCGCGATCGCCGATGTCGACGGTTGCAGGAAGTTGACGGTATCGCCAGCGGCCAGATTGAACGTGGTCCAGTTCAGCGCCAGACGGTTCGACTGCTGGTGGATGTTGGTCGTCGAGCCGGCGGTGACGATGCTGCCGCTGCCACCGACCACCACGCCACCGGTCGGATTGGCCAGTGCATCAGGGGCCAGCAGCGCCGTGCTGCCCAGCGTGACGCCAAGGAAGCAGGCGGCCAGCGGCGTACGGCGACGCAGCAGCGGCCCGGTCGGAAGGGAGGTGGCGAGCGGACGGGACAGGTTGCGCTGGTTCATGGTCATCACCCTTCAAAACGAGAAGCCAAGCTGGCCGTAGACGTGGTAATCGTTGCCGTCGGACGCCTGGGCGTTGGACAGCGGCACGGCACCGGAGACATGGAACTGCATCTGGTAGAAACGCGGCAGGCGGAAGATCAAGCCGCCGCCGACACCGCTGCGGGTCAGGGTGTTGCCGCCGTTGCCGCGATGCTGGCCAGCGGCGGCGGCGGTGGCGTAATCGCCGAACACCTCGAATTCGAGCACTTCCTTCCACGGCCGGCCGTAGAACGGCGATACCGCGTCGGCAAAGCCGGGCGCGTCGACGTGGTATTCGAGCGCACCGTAGACGCCGCGATCGTTGAGCACATCGACGATCGGATAGGCGCGCACGCTTTCCGGGCCGCCGAGCGCGAACTGCTCGATGGCGATCAGGGCATCGCCGGTGTACTGGCCGCGCGCCTTGACGATCAGGCGCTGGGTCTTGGTCAGAAACTGCAAGCGCGTGTAGCCGAGCGTGCCGAGCAGGAACTGGCGGTCGTTGGAAACGCCGGGCGCGATCAGCGAATCATTGGCGACCGACTTGCGAACGCCGAGTTCGAAGACATCGACGCCCTTGAACTGCTTGTCGGTGCGGTTGGCGACCAGATTCGCCGACACCACACCGACGCGATCATCGGAGAAGGTCGCGACGATCGAATCGAGCCTGGAAGTTTCGTAAGTCCCCAGCAGATTGGCGGTGACTTTCAGATCCGGCGTATTGATGAACTTCCACTCGAAGCCGCCGTAGTAGTTCGACGACGGGCCGTTCAGACCGAGCGGTGCCAGCGAACCGGAGTTGATCTGCAACTGGTTGCGGCTGTAGCCGAGCAAAGCCGCGAATCCGCGCACGAGATTGATCGGTGCCCGATAAGTGGCCGTGCCGAACAGGTTGTTGTCCGGGTAATAGCCGTACTCGAACAGGCCGGTGAAGCTGTCGCCGTAGCCCAGCGGATTGTTCCAGGTGAAGCCGGCCTGGGCGCGGTAGCGGCCGGTGAACGAGTTGCCGAAGTTGTTGGTGCCAACCCTGAATTCCACTGGCCGCTTGGCTTCGGTGGCCAGCAGCAGCAGATCGGTATCGCCGGGGGCGGCACCGGGCTGGAAAGTCGAAGTGACCGTCACCCCGGGCAGATCCTTGATGTACAGCAGCGCCGTTTCGACTTCGCTCTTGATCAGCGGCTTGTCGCGCAGCGGCCGCGCCGGGCCACTCAGCGTCGCTTCCGAGTAGCGCTTGTTGCCCTTGACGATGATCTTGGCCAGCCGGCCTTCGAGCACATCGATGCGAATTTTTTCATCGGCACCGATCGACTGCGCCGGCAGGAAGGCCCGCGCCAGGATGAAGCCGGCCGCCTTGTAGACCTCGGTGATGCGATCGGCGACCGCCTGCATCTGCGCGAAGCTCAGCTTGATCGGGCCGCCGCCGTCAGCCGCCAGACGCGCGTATTCGGCATCGGCCAGCGCCTGCATCGCGGCGGGCGTGATGCCCAGTTCGGCGTGATCGGCAACGCCGGTGACGGTGAAGCCGCGCACGCCGACCGTCGGCATCGGCGCGTCGGCTTCGGGACGATCGCGCAGTGGCGGCACGGCAACCACCACCGGTGCCGGTGGCAGGCCCTCGACCACCTCGATGCGCACCGTCTTGTCGTCACCGACCGACTGCCCCGGCAGATAAGCCTGCGACTGCGTGAAGCCCGCTGCCTGGTAGCGTTCGGCGATGCGATCAGCCACCCGCTGCAATTGCGCGTAGCTGAGCATCGAGCCCTCGCCGGCGGCGGCGCTCAAGTTCGCATACTCGGTGTCGGCCAGCGCCTGGATCGCCTGCGCCGTGATGCCGAGATCGGCATGCTCGCCGACCCCCGTCACCTTGACGCCGCGCACCGCGATGGTCGGTACCTGGGCATCGGCCGGATTGCGATCCTGCGGTGCCAGCACGGTGCGATGGTCGACAGATGTCGATTCCGGGGCTGCGGTCGATACCGTGGCCGTTGCCGGCACCGGCCGGGCCTCCGATCGGGCGGGCGCGGTGGCCGGGGTGCGGGCCGCTGCCGCTTCCGGGCGCGCCGGTGTCGCAGCTGTCGGCGTCTGCGCCGCAGTGCTTACTGGCGGCGCGGCAGGCGGCTCGACCGGCGTTGCCGCTGCGGCGGCTGGAGAATCGGTCACGGTGGCGGCCGGGGGTTCCACGGGGGGTGCCGCCGGTGCCGATTTCGGCGGCGCGACCGGGCGCGCCGGTGTTGCCGGTGCCGGCTTCTCCTTCGAGCAGGCCGGAACCGCCAGTGCCAGCGCCAGTATCGCCGCCCGCAAACGGGCAGCACCCGGATTGACCGGCAGCAGGCGCAGGGATTCTCGATTCGATTTCATGTCAGCTCCCAAGGATTGGCGCGGCGCTGCCCTGAGGGCGCGCCGGTCTTTTCGTGATCTGGTTGGCCGTTCAGGTCGGCGGGGGCTCGGTGGCAGGGACCCTGCTGCACCGTGCTGCGGCGTACCACTTCCGATGTGGAGATCGGTATATCGGACGGCATGTGAATGCTCCCGTAAACCTCTAGTCGCCTCTGTACCGCCCCGGCTCCCCTACGACCCGGGACGCCGGTTGCCACGGCAACCCGCAAGTTGCCTTTTGCGTCCGCGCCTCAGCCGCAGTGGCGACTGCCGTAGCGACTTGCCACCGGGGCTGCCATTGAACCAGTCGCGATGCCCGCACGCACTGCGAAAGCTACTACGACTGCGTCGACAATGAGAACCACCGCACGATGCTGGCAAGCGATCATGACGCTGAATCGAGTGCCCGCAGCAAACGCTCCAGCGATTCGGTGCCGCTGCCCGCCGGATCGTTGTTTGAATCGGGTGTCGCCAGGGCCTTGCGCACGCTCAGGTTGTAGGCAGCCTGATCGCGCAATTGCTGCAACGCCGGCCGGCTCAGCGCTTGCCGGCGCAGGGCCGGCTCGGCACGCGTCCAGCGCGCCAGCCAGGCCTCCACCGAAGCGGGTTGCCAGTCGTCGCGCGCCGTGAATTCGCTGGCGTCGGCTTCCAGATCGGCCAGCGGCGTGCGCGCCGCAACCGGAGCAACCGGTGAGAGCGCGTCCTCCGGCGCTTTCAGCAGCCAGACCAATGCACCCGCGACCACCAGCATGCCGATGCCGAACAAGGCCCAGTATTTCCAGGCGATCGACGGCGCTGCCGGCCGGGTCGGCGCAGCGGCCGGTGGCGACGACGACTGCGGCGCTCGCGGCCGCGCCGCCGCCGGCCCTGCCGGCAGCGATTTGCGCGTGGTGTCGGCATCGCCGCCGCTGCGCAGCGCGGCCAGCACATGGCGTCGTCGCGCCCGGTATTCGTCGCGCTGGATCTGACCGAGCCGGTAGGCATCGCCGAGGATCTGCAAATCCTGATTCACGGCGCGCAGGCGATCGTTCATTTCAGTTCCCTCAGCACCCGGAAGCCGACATCCTTCTTGGGCGAACCGTCGTCATCGCGCTTGGCCTCGACCGTGCAATCCGACCAGTAGTCGTTGAAGCTCGCCCCGCGCACCACCGTGCGGCCACCCGCCGTCACCCATTCCCAGACATTGCCGCTCATGTGGACCAGGCCCCAGGGATTGGGATCGCGACCCTTGGCCGACACCGGCACACCATCGCCGGGCTGACCACCCGGCGGCACGCAATTGGAGTTCTCCGCCTGCTTGAAGCCGCCGCCGCCCCGCGCCGCGTGCAGCCATTCGGCGTCGGTCGGCAGCCGGTAGACATAGCCGCCACTGGCCTTGCTCAGCCAGGCGGCATAGGCGTTGGCCTGGGCGAGACTGACATTGGTGACCGGCGCGTTGGCGAATTCCTCGTCGCCTGCTGACTTGGCGGCGCAGCTCCGAGTGGCGGCGCAGAACTCGTTGTAATTGGCGATCGACACTTCCGAGCGCGTCAGCCCGTAGCCCGTGCCGCCTCCCATCCCGGGGACGATGGCCAGACGCGGCCCGCGTCGGCCGCCGGACAGGGCGTCGAAGCAGGCCTTGCCGTTGCCGATCAGGGTCGGCTTGTTGCAGGGGTCCGGACCGGTGGCGATGAACGGCGGCTCTTCCACGGGCGCGGTTGTCGCCGCAGCCGGTGGCGGCGTGGTTGCAGGCGTCGCCGGCCGGGTTTCCGTTGCCGGCGGCGCAACCGGCGGCGCGGCTGGTGCTGGCCCGGCACCCGGCACTGCGCCGGGCGTCGCCACCGGCGGCGGCGTCACCACTGGCGGCGCAGCACTTCCCGGCTTGATCTTTTCGATCTGCGCGGCCAGCGTCTTCTCCTTGAGCTGACCGGCGGCGACCAGATCGGCTTCAAGCCTTGCGTACGCCGCCGGATCGAGCTTGCGGGTGTCGTCGAGCTGCTTTTTCAGTGCCGCGTAGGCGGGCGGCGTCAGCGGCTGGTCGCCGGCTTTCTTGACGGCGGCAACCAGGTCGTAGCGCGCCTTCAGACCCTTGAATTCCGGACGATCGCCAACCGTCTTCTGGGCCTGATTGATCAGATCCGACGCGGTCTGCCAGTTGCGGCGCTGGAACGCTTCCGCCGCCAGCCGCAGATAAGCATCGCCCAGCAATTGCTGGCCCTCGAGCTTGACGAAGGGATTGTCCGGTTGCAGCGCGCGGATGCGGGCCAGCGATTCGCGGGCCTTCTGGACATCGTTGGCGGCCGCTGCGCTCTTCACCGATTCGATGCGCGCCTTGACCTCGGCCTCGGCGTTCTCGAGGTCGATCTTCGCCTGGTTGTCGCGTTGCAACTGGTCGATGCGGGCGCGCTGTTCCAAAAGCTTCGCGGACTTCGGCTGTGCCTTGAGGCCGTAATCGAGTGCCAGCTTCGCCTGCGGAATCGACTGCGGCGTGGTGATCTTCGCCACTTCGGCGGCGATGCGCTCACCCAGCGATTCGACCAGCGCCCGGGTTTCAGGCGTGCTGTCGCCTTTGAGGGCATCGGTCGCGGCGGTCACCGAACGCTGCCAGTCGGCGCTCAGCTGCGGCTTGGCCAGCAGGTCCGACAGGGTCTTGCGGGCGCTGCCCAGCTTCTGCGCCTGCGCCTGCGCCTGCTGGTTCTTCGCATCGAGGCGCGCCTGCTGCACTTCGCCGAGGATCACGGCATAGCCGGCATCCGCAGCATTGATCTGCTGGCCCGCCTTGGCCAGACGTTCGGCATCGTCCAGCGCGCCGGCCGCGATGCGCTCGCGCGCCAGTTTCTGGACGCCGGCATCGACCTGGGCGCGCAGTGCGGCGAATTCGCTGGAGGCAGCACCGACCGTGCCGCTGGCCTCGCCGAGTGCGGAGCGGACATCCTGCAGCCAGACCGCCGTGCCGAGCGGCTTGGCCAGCAGCGCGGCAACCCGTGCCTTGCTCTGTTCACTGCGCTGCGCCTTGGTCTGCGCTTCCTGGGCCAGCCTGTTCTGCTGGTCGAGCAGCGATTGGCGGGCCTTGGCGAGCTGCGGATCGCCGGGAAACAGATCAAGGCCGAAGCCGGCCAGATCAATCGCCGCCGTCAGATCGGCGGTTTCCCGCACCTGCCCCGCCAGCGCTGCGCGCAGTCGCACGGCCTGCGCTTCGAGCATTGCGGCCAGCGCCTTGTCGTCGCCAACGGCCGTGCCCGCCTTGCGATAGGCGTTGGCGGCTTGATCGCGCCAGTCAGGCGCATTGACCGGCCGATCAATGAGCCCGGCCAACGTGCCGATCGCCTGTTCGCGCTCGCGCTTGACACGCGCGGCTTCCTGTTCCTTCTGCTGCTCGGCGATCAGCGACGCCCCGAGTTCGCTGATCTGGGCGGCACGCGCCTTCATGCGCGCCGAATCGGCGAACCAGCGGTTGGCCAGTTCCAGGCGCTGCCGGGCTTCGTCGATGCGGCCGCCGTCGAGCGAAGCGCCGATCGCCGCGTCGTATTTCAGCTCCAGCCGGGCGTTGCTGAGCAGGCCGCTGCCGGGGTCGATGGCCTTGATCTTCGCCAGGGTCAGCACCGCGTTGTCGCTGCCGGCGTCGAAGATCTGGTCGGCGTCGATCTGCGCGGTCAGCGTGCTGTCGAGCGTGTTCAGCAGATCGTTGCGGCTGCGTTCGACCTCGGCACGCTTCTGGGTCAGGGTCGGCGTGAACAGCTTGAGTTCATCGGACAGCGCAAACACTTTCTGCGCCGCCTGATAGTCGTAGCGGTTCTGGTCCGGATTCCAGTAGCCATCGACCCGGGCGACGAGGAAGCGCTCGATCACTTCGCTGCGGCCCAGCACCAGACGGATGCGGGTATCGGCGTCGAGATCGCCGAGTGCCGTGCGCGCTTCGGTCTCGTCGGCGTAGACATCGGCGCGGGCGGTGTCGAAGCGTCCGAACAGGGTTTCGACGCGCTGCGATTCGCGCCAGTTGAGCAGGCCGAGGGTGCCGCCGCCCAGCACCAGCAGCGCCGGCACGCCGATCTTCAGGTACGGCATCGCCCGTTCGGTCAGCGACAGCTCGCGCAGGCCTTCGGCGAGATCCATCGCGCTTTTCAGCCGCTGCTCGCGCGTGAAGGCGACCGCCGCGCACAGGGCCTTGTACTGGCGCTTGGTCAGACCCGGCACCGGCGGCGGGCGGCGGCCTTCCTTCTGCGCGATCTCGGCGGAAACCTTGTCGAAGGGGTGCTTGCCGGTCAGCAGTTCGAAGGCGACGCAGCCGAGCGCGTAGAGATCGTCGGCGTTCTCAGGCTCCTTGCCCTGGATCATTTCCAGACTGGCGTAGGCCGGCGTCAAGGCACCCAGCGAGCCGGCGTCGAACACCGTGGTTTCGCCGACCGCATCGCCCATCTTGCCGGCGCGGGCGATGCCGAAATCGAACACTTTCGGCACCCCGCCCCGGGTGACCATGACGTTGCCGGGCTTGAAATCCGAGTGCACCACGCCTTCGGAATGCGCGCGGTTCAGGCCCCGGCACATGCCTTCGATCAGCGGCCGGGCGTCTTTCAGCGGCAGGCCGTTGTAGGCCTTGTCGCGGATCAGGCCTTTCAGGTCCGAGCCGTCGATGTACTCCATGGTCATGAAGACGATGGAGCCATCCTTGTCGAAATCGAAGACGCGGACGATGTTGTCGTGCGCCAGTTGCTGGCTGCGCCGCGATTCGCGTTGCAGCGCGATCAGCGAATCGGGATGGCGGCGGAACTCGTCGTTCAGCACCTTGACCGCGAGGTAGGGATCGCGGTCGCGGGCTTCCACCTTGCGCTCGTCGCGGGCCATGTAGACCACACCCATGCCGCCGCGACCGATCTCCTTTTCGAGATAGAAACGGCCTTTCAGCAGCGAGCCGACAGTGACGAAATCGCCGCCTTCGGCATCGGCGACGCGCTGCCAGGTCGAACTCGACGATCCCGTACCGGACTGGGTGCCTGACTGGGTGCCGGACTGGGTCGCAGCGGTCGCCGTGACCAGCGGATCCGGCGGTGGCAAAGGGCGCGCCGCCGGCTGGACGATGGTGACTTCGGCGTCCGTCGGCGGCGGCGGCGGTGGCGACACGGTCGCGACGCGAACCACGGTGGCATCGTCATCGACCGGCGGCGGCGCGGGCCGAATCGGTGCCTGCACGCGGGTGACATCGTCCGCTGGCGGTGCGGCGGGCTTGACCACGGTGGCGTCGTCGGCTGGCGGCAGCGGGGCGGCGGCGGGCTTGACCACCGTGGCATCGTCGAGCACGGCGTTCGGGCGCACGGTCGGCAGGGTGGCGTCGTCGCCTGCGGCCTGAACGGTGCGCAGCCGGGCGATGATCGCGTCGACCGTTGCCGCATCAAGCCCGCCGCCCTCGCCCAGCCGCTTGAGCCCCGCGAGTTCCGACTGGTGATCGCTGTCGGCACGCGGGCCGCGGGCATCGAGTGCGGCCAGCACTTCGGCGAGCGTGGCGCGGCCGGCGCGCAGGGCGGCGATCAGTTCAGCAAGGCTTTTCATGTCAGGCCGAGGGCGTCCGGTCAGCCGTTGAGGCGCACGACGATCGCCGAGACATTGTCCCGGGCCCCGCGCGCCAGCGAGGTTTCAAAAATGCTGCCGATCAGGGTTGGCGGCATGCAGTCGCTGCGAAAAGCGGCTTCGAGTTCACGATCGGTCATTTCCTTGTTGACGCCGTCGGAGCAGAGCAGGAACTGCATGCCGGGCCGGCGCTCGGTCAGCACCCAGTCGACATACAGGCGCTCTTCGGCCCCGATGGCGCGGGTCAGCACGCCGCCGCCCGGTTGCGGGGCCGGCCGGTCGCCGACGTGGGTCTGGTCGTCGTCGACGCCGTGGGCGTGGTCGCGCGTCGCCTGACGCAGGCGGCCGTCCTGGTAGCAGTAGACGCGGCTGTCGCCGACCCAGCCACACAGCATGTAGTCACGGTGGTGGACCAGCAGGGCGACGGTGGAGCCGATCAGGTCGACGCCACGCTCGTAGGCAGTGCGGCGCAATTCGGCGTTGATGGCTTCGAGCGTGTCCTCGATCGCTTCCATGAAGTTGTCGACGCTGTCCGGACGCCGCAGCCGGCCCAGACGGTCGACGATCATCTGGCTGGCGTAATCGCCGGCCGCGTGGCCGCCGAGCCCGTCGGCGACCACCCAGAGGCCGATGTCGTCGCGCACCAGCACCGCATCTTCGTTGTGACCGCGCACGCGGCCGGTGTCGGTGCGGCCGGCGGCAACGTAGGCAGGCAAGGCTGGGCTCATGACGGGTGAACCTCGATGACCGCGAACGGCCAGGCGGAAATGTCGGGCGGCAGGCCGGCGGCGGCGGCGATCCGGGCTTCGGCGTCGATGGTGGTCGGCAGCGCCAGCGCCTGCACCAGCACGCTCGGGGGCAGGCCGGTCAGCAGCGGCGAGGTCAGCAGCAGCAGGCGATCGCCGTTTCTGACATCGGCGTCGTAGCGATCGAAACCCGGCGCCCGATCGGCACCGAGGCCGGCCGGCGCGGCACCGCTGCTGAACAACAGATCGTCGAGATCGTCACCGGGCAAGGCTGCCGCAGCAGCCGTGGCGGCACGGCCGGTGACCAGCGGCAGCAACTGGGCGCTGCGCCACAGCAGGGCCTGCGCCGCGCCCACCGCCAGCACGCTGGCGCGACTGCCGCTGACCGTGGCGACCGCCACCGCGCAATCGGCTTGCAGGGGATCGAGCAGGTCATCAGCCGCCGAACGCAGGTGCTGATGCAGTACCAGCAGGCGCTGGCTCAGCGGCTCCAGCGAGGCTCCGAACGAGGCCGGCGAGGCATCGGCCAGCGCTTCAGCGATCAGCCGCGCCGCGCGCTGGGCGGGATCGCGACCGCCGCCATCGCTGGCAATCAGGGTCAGCGCGCCATCGCTGGACTGCAAACGGGCACAGGGTGCGATTGGCAGCCGGCGCGGTGCTGATGGCGCGGGCGACGCTGCCCGCTTCATCCCGGGCACGGTGATGTCGGGATCGACGGCGGCGGCGATGGCCGCCGTTGCCAGATCGGGAAACAGTTCCGACAGCACGTCGACGACCTTGACCGGCGGCTGGCTGTTGACCGGGTTCGCCGTGGGCTGGCTGGCAGCGGCTGGCCGCACGGCGGGCGCTGCCGCCGCGTAGTGACCGAGCGTGTGCCAGGACGGCCCGGCAGCGCCGGCATCGAGAAAGCCGGCGTAGGCGCGGGCACCGGGCAAGCCGGCGGTGACCATCAGGCTGGCCGGCACCCGCTCGCCGCCGTCGGTCCACCAGAGCGCGGCCGGCCCGCCTTCGATCGCCCGCCGCCAGGCGGTCTGCAACAGGCCGACACCGGCCGTTTCGACCGGCAGCGCCATGCGCCAGTGGCGCTCGCTGCGCAGGTCCAGGCTCTGCACCAGCGACCAGGCGGCCGGCAAGCGGCCGAAGGCGCGATCGAGCGCGGCGACTTCGCGATCGAAGGAATCCACCGGCATGCCGCCAGCCAGACCGCTGCCCAGCACCCGTTGCGCGGCGTCGAACCAGTCGGTCATCGCCAGCGCGCGCAGCGGCAGTTGCGGATCGGCCCCGAGGTTGCGGACGATGACCAGCGGAAAGCAGCGGCCGACCCGGTCGACACCGGGACCGATCACCCCGGCCCAGGGCGTTGGCCCGATGACGCCGGCCGACAGCAGCAGCCGCCAGACCGGGCTGCTGCGATAGGCGGCGGTCCAGTCAGCCCCCAGCATCTGTCGGCTTTCAGCGACGGCATGCTCGAAGCTGCGATCCCAGATCGACACGAAGGCCGGCGGCAGCCGCCGTTGCACGAAATCGCCCGCGCTCGGCAATTTGCCGTGAAACCCGACGGTCAGCTCGCCGGGCAGCACGATCAGCCGCCGCACCGGAAGCTTTGCAGCTCCGGTTTCAGGAACGGATTCTTGAGATTGGTGGCCTGAATCGTCACCCGGGCCTGTTTGCCGCCGAAATCGTAAGTGGCGACATAGCGCACCTCGGTTTCGCGCTGCAAGCGGCCGGCTTGCAGGATGCGGAAGAACGCCCAGTCGTTCTGGAACTCGAATTTCGCCAAGAGCGTGCCGCTGGCATCGAAACCGGCCACCGAGGCCCGGCCCGGCTGCGGTCCCGGCCATCTCATCGGGGCATTGGCGGCACCGCCCGGCGCGTACTCGTATTTCTGGCCGTCGATCTCGATCACCAGCTTGGCAATCGCCGGATCGAGCACCGGCGTCAGGATGGTGAAACCGACATCCGGCACCGCGCCGCCGCGGAAGAACATCTGCTTGATGCGATCCGCCGCCTGCATTTGGCCGAGCATGCCCGGCGAGCCGCTGACCGCGCCCGGGCCGGTCTTCCAACGCCAGTTGCTGCCGCTGGCATCGACCAGCTTTTCCAGCGTCTGCTTGTAGAAACCGTCGAAACGACCGCCGTAGCCGAACAATTCGCCGAAGTTCTGCACCGGAACGTCGGTGGCCGAGGTCAGCACGAAGGGATAACGGTTGCCGGTGTAGGCCGCGCAATCCTTGGCCACCATCTGCTGGAACTGGTCATCGAGCGCGCCCTTGGCCCCGCTGGCGACGAGTGCCTCGCTCTTGCCGGTCAGCGAAGCGACCCAGCCGGCCACCGGTGGCGGCAATTGCGACGCTGCTTGCGTGGCCTGCAGCAGCGCCGGATTCGGTTGCCCGGCACCGGCGGAGAAATCGCTCATGGTCAGCAGGGCCTTGCCGAGCTGGTCGAGCACCTGGATGGTCTGGTCGATGGGTGCTGCACCCGGCGGGCCGTCGGTGAGCTTGTTCAACTGTTCGAAATGGGCGGCGATGGCATCCCCGGGCTTGGCCGCCGGTGCCGCCGTACTGCCGCCCGCCGCCGCCAGCGCCTTGGCCAGCGCACCCTTGGCGACTTTCTTCTTGGCCAGCTTTTCGGCGGCATCGAGTGCGGCATCGCCGGCTCCACCCGGTGGTTCGCGGTTGAGATCGACCGTGTTGTCGCGCAACACCTTCAGGAACAGCTTCAGCGGCGAATTCGGCCCCGACAGCTTCGAGGCCAGAGCGCTGGCGTCCTGGATGCTCGATGCCGGCTGCAGGCGGATATCGTTGAGCACGCCGTCCCAGGCAGCGATGTAGTCGGACTCGTACAGGCCGAGCACGTCGCGGGCGTGGCGGGCTTTCTGCAGATCGTCGATGCGGGTTCCGCCGAACACCCAGTCGTCCTCGGCAAAGCTCTTGACCGCGTCTTCGATGCCGCCATCGGCCAGCGCCTTGAACGCCGGCTGGGTGTACAGCCCCGGGATCGGATCCGACAGCGGCGCGCCGCTGGCACGACGGAACACGCTGCCGAGCAGGCCGAGTTCCTTGTCGAGCTTCAGCGGCGGCGCATCGTTGCCGCCACCAAGCTTGACGCTGCCGTAGATCAACAGCGGCAGTTCGGCGGTGCGCAGCGTATTGCGCGCCTGTTCGACGGCCGGTTCATCAAGCGTTTGCGGCTTGAGCCGCAGGTCTTCGGCCACTAGTGCTGCGAAATGCTTGTGGGCGACGTCCGGCACCACGGTATCGGCGGGAAACAGCTTGCGCCACTCGATATCGGTCAGCGCCAGCAGCTCTTCAGGCTTCAGGCGCGCGGTGTCGCCGAGCATCAGATAGGACTTGAGGTAGTAGTAGAGCGCCTGCGGCTCGACGGCATTGGCTTCGATGCCCTTGCGCAACTGCGCCGCGACGCCGGGCACCAGAATGCCGTTCGATTCGCGGAAATAGGCATCGCGCACGGCGGTACCGACCGCGCGGCCCTGATAGAGCCCAAAACGCATGCTCAGCGGCACGTCGCCGCGATGGCGATCGGCGGCGTCGACGGTTGACGACAAGGCCTCCAGCCGGGTCAGCACCAGCGAGAAAAACGCCGCCGGGTTCGGTGCCAGCGCCAGGCTGTCATCGGTGGAATAAGCCTTCAGGGCATTGTCGACATCCTGCAGATAGCCGCTGTTGCGGCTGTAGCTGGTGGCGAAACCGAAGATCAGCAGGAGTGTGGCCAGCAGCACGCCGCCGTAGGAGGCGACTTGCAGCAGGATTTTCTGCCGTTCCAGCTTGGGATCGGTGCCGGCGAAGCCGGATTCCTTGAACAGCACGTCCCTGAGCAGGCGTTCGACGAAAAAGGTGCGGGTTTGCGCGCCCGGTGCGTGGACGCGGGCGGCATCGACGCCAAAGGTGCGCGCCACCGCGCCCATCATGCGGTCGATCGGCGTGCCTTCCTGGGTGCCGGAGGTCAGGTAGGCGCCTCTGAGCAGCAGCGGCGCGCTGTAGCCGTGGCCGCTGAACACGCCTTCGACGAAGCTTTTCGCCAGCTCGCGCACCGAGGCCAGTTGCATCGGGAACGACAGGATCGAGGCGCGCCGCATGCGGTCGCGCTCGGCGTGCAGGCGATCGAGCGAGCGCGAGTTCACCCGGTCGAGCAGCAGCGAGAATTCGTCGCTGAACAGCTTGGCGGCGCTGCCGTCGAGCGTCTTCGCCACCGGGAACGACATGCCGAACACCTGGCTGCGCAATTCCGGGTTGAGATCGTCGAAAAACTCGGTGAAACCGGCGATCAGATCGCACTTGGTGAACACCAGATAGGCCGGCACGCCGATGCGCAGATGCTTGGCCAGCTCTTCGAGACGGGCACGGATCGCCTGCACATGCTCCTGGCGGCCGGATTCGTCGAGCGTCAGCAGGTCCGACAGGCTGACGGTGACGATCACGCCATTGATCGGCCGGCGCTTGCGATAGCGGCGCAGCAGCTTGAGGAATTCCTCCCAGGCGGATGAATCGGCGCTGCGATCGGAATCCTGCGTGGTGTAGCGGCCGGCGGTGTCGAGAAACACCGCTTCGTCGGTGAACCACCAGTCGCAGTTGCGGGTGCCGCCGATGCCTCGGAGCGCTTCCTTGCCAAACTTGTTCGACAACGGAAAATTCAGGCCGGAATTCAGCAGCAGCGTGCTTTTGCCCGAGCCCGGCGGGCCGATGACGATGTACCACGGCAATTGATAGAGGTTGCCGCCGCCCTTGCGCGACTTGCGCAGGGTGTCGACGGCTTCGGCAAAGCGCGCTGCCAGCGCGCTGCGTTCGGCAGCGGTGCGATCGTCGCGGTCATTGCCGCTGGCCTTGCCATCCTGCCCGGCAAGATCGCCGGCCATTGCCTTGGTTTTCGCTTTTTCGCGGGACTGCTGGATCAACAGCCAGCCGAGCCAGATGGCGAGAATGACGATGATCACCACCAGCCGCACCACCGGTGACGCCAGCGGCTGTGCTTCGCCGATGCCCAGCCACGGCCCACCGAACCAGATCAGCAGCGACAGCAGGCTCAAGCCCAGCAGGGTCACGAACCAGCGGGTCTTGAACAGGGCGAGAACTTTGCTCATGACGCGCGCTCAGGGCGTGTGAATGATGTCGACGCGGCGATTGCGCGCGCGATTGGCCGGCAGACCCGGCGGCATGGCGATCGGCTGCGATGGCCCTGCCCCGCTGGATTCCAGCCGCCCGGGGCTGTCGAGCCCCTGACTCAGTATCGCCACCACGGCGCGCGCCCGTTCGGCCGACAGCTCGTAGTTGTCCTTGTAGCGCAGGCTCTTGACCGGCTGGTCATCGGTATGACCGACCACGATGACCCGTCCGGGCACCTGGTTCAGCGCGTCGCGCACGGCGTTCAGCACCGGAATCTGGCTGTCGCCCACTTTCACGCCGCCGGACGGAAACATCTCCGCCGACACCAGCCGCACCAGCGCCCGGCCGTCGGCCGATTCCTCGACCACCACGGCCCCGGCCTGCTCCTGCGGCCCCAGCAATTGCTTGAGGCTCTTGCGCGGCGCGCTCGGGCGCGGCGCATCGGCCGGCTGCGCGGTTTCCAGGCCGATCAGGGCCAGTTGCGCGTTGAGCGGCGCGGCGCGGGAATTGAGCTGGGTATAGAAGTAGAGGAAGGCCGCCAGCGCCAGACAGGCTCCGGCAGCGGCGATCACCCACAGCGGCACGTAGCGGATCAGCGGATTGCGGCGATCCTCGATGCCCTTCCAGTGCGGCGACAGTTCATCGGCCGCGAGCCCGCGTATCGGCTTGATGCGCCGGTACAGGTCTTCCTGGATGTCGGCCAGCCGGGCGCGGCCACCGGGTTCGATCGCGTAACGGCCACCGAAACCGAGTGCCAGACAGAGATACATCAGCTCGATCAGATCGAGATGCTTGGCGAAGTCCTGCCCCAGCCGGTCGAGAATCAGAAAGAACTTCTCGCCGCCGTAGGTTTCGCCGTGGAACGTGGTCAGCAGGGTTTTCGCGGCCCAGCCGCCGTGCTCGCCCCAGGGCGTGTTGAGCACCGATTCGTCGAGCATCGCGCACAGCGCATAACGCGCGGCGGTGATCATCTGCGGCGTCAGGCCGGCCGCCTGGGCGCGGCTCTCGAACTGCCGCACCTGCTGCACCACCTGCTGATAAAGGTGCGGAACGTCGGGCTGCGAGGCGGTATTGCGCAACTGCGCCGCCAGCAGCAACAGCGGACTCGCCGCCAGCACCAGCGGATTGCGGCCGTTGCCAAGGAATTCGCCGATGTTCGCCGATGATGGCGGGGGTGCTGCCGGCACCGGCGGCACATAGGCCTGACGCGGGGGTGGTGCCGCCGGTGGTGGTGGCGGTGCCGCACCGGGCAGCGGTCCGCCGGGCAGGCCGCCGCGCGGACGGATGATGGTGCGATCGGATGGATCGTCGTTGCTCATCGGATCAACCTCTGATCGCCCAGAGTTGCAGGTCCAGGCCTGCAAACTCGGCACCGAAATGGAAGGCGATGCCGCCGGATGTCTTCAACATCCGCCACATCGGCGAGTTCTTGTCGAACTCGAAATACAGATAACCCGCGTTGTAGGGAATCTGCCGCGGTGCCACCGGCATCGGCCCGACCGGAATGCCGGGCAATTGCAGGTTGACCAGATCGCGGATCTTCTCCACCGGCCCGATCTTGGCCTGCATCGGCAGCAGCCGGCGCAGTTCTTCGGATTTCACATCCGCCTTCGCCGCGAGCACGAAGGCGGCGCTGTCGATCAGGCTCAGGTCCGGCACCACCGCCACCCAGACGCCGAACTTGCGCTGTTGCAGCGGAATGGCGATCGCCGTCTGCTCCATGACCGCACTCAGCGAACTGCGCAAGCTGACGATCAGCGGCTCGAAGCTTTCCCGTAGCAATTCATGCCGATACGGCGGAAAAGCCGGCGGTCGCTTTTTCGGGGCCGTGAAGGTACACAGCTCGCCGGCCATCATCAGCAACTGCCGGTAGAGATCCTCGGGGTGAAACACCGGGGCGGCCGCCAGATGGGCCGCCAGCGGCTGGCTGCGGTTGACCACCTGCAGCAGCAGGAAATCGGCGATTTCGGCAGCGCCGCCGCGATCGGTGGCCGACACCCGGCTGGCCAGTGCTTCGCCGCGTTGATGCAGCAGGCCGAGCAACTCGGTCAGGAAAGTGACCAGACGCGGCACGGCGTGCACGGTCATGCCGGTCGGCATGAAGGCTTCGTCGAGGATCACCCGGCGATCGGAGCGGCATTCGACGATGCGCGCCAGCGGAATCTGGGTCAGGCCTTCCAGTGGCTGCGAGGCCGGCAGCAGCCGTGTGCTCATGCCGCCGACTTCGATCGGCGTCAGGCCGTCGACGCTGCCGGAGGCGTCACGCACTTCCACTTCGCGAACCCGGAAGCGAAAGAGCTTGTCGGCCGGCGCTTCCGGCCGACCGCTGTCGGCCTGCGAAGGCGACCGCAGCGGCAAGGTCAGGAACACCGTCTGATCGCGCCAGTTCGGGTCCACTTCGATGGCGGGCGGCAGCGGATCGTCGTTCGGCATCGAGAACGGCGTGCCATCGGGAAAGATGCCCTTGGCGCGACGAATGCCGAGCTTGCCGATCGCCAGCAGATCGGCTTCCAGTTCCAGCTCCGTGAAGCCCCAGCCATGCGGCCGCAGCGCACCCGATCGCAGTTCGACGAAACGCTCGACATAGCGTTCCAGTTGCTGGAAGTGCTGGGGTCGCAGGAACAGTCCCTCGCTCCAGACGACCTTGTTGTTATCCGCCATGTGTCGCAGTCCGATTCTTGCAGCCTGAAGATCGAAGCGTCTTGTCGTTATGTACTGATGATCGGCTGGCCCGGGTCAGCGGTGCCCCGCCTGCTGCATTCTCCGCGCCGATTTCAGGCGCGACAACTGCTCTTCGTAAGCTTTTGCGAACTCCTCCCCAAACAGGCGTCTGAATCGTTCGTCAGGATTGCGATTCATCGCGTCCCAGTGCTCGCGATACTTCTCCCAATACTTGCCCTTGCCGGCGAAATCCATGAATCCGGAGCGGCGACCAGCCCCCTCGCCGTCTTGCTCGAAACGATCCGGACTGAACTGCTGGACCATGGTCTCGAAGGCCGCCCGTATGCCGGCGAGCATGGCCATCTGGTGGCAGCGGATGTCGTTGAAAGCGTCATCGAAAGCCGCCGTGCCGGACAGGAAACCGGCACTCGGCGGCGACATGATCCGGGCCAGCGCGTCTTCCGGCGTCGGTGCGAACTTCAGCGGGTTGTTTTCCGAACGCTGGATGATGGTGACCGGCAGCCGGAAGGTGTTCTTGATCTCCGCGCGGGCGCGCAGCACATCCATCACACCATCCACCACGGTGCGGAAGATCTGGTCGATGTCCGGCGGCAGACCGGCAGGCACGCCCGGTGACGGCGCTGCCGCTGGCGGCGGCGTCGGACGCGGCGGTGGCGGCGGCGCGGCAGTCGGCGCTTTCGGTCTGGGCGCGAAATCGCCCATGGTCAGATCCCAGTTGTCCGGCAGCGTGTTGCCGCCGCCGCCCGCTGGCGACATGGGTGCCTGCGGGATCGCCGAGGGGGGCCGGAAGCTGTCGGCGGTGGAGGCGCTGTGGTTCCAGGACGATGAGCCGGTGATGCTGCCGGTGCTCATCGGCGCGCCATCGGCCGGCCCGAGAAAACTCAGGGGATCGAGATCGGAAGCGCCGCCAGCGGCGTCATCCCAGCCGGGAATCAGGTTGCCGGCTTCGCTGCCGCCGAAAGTCGATGCCGCGCCCGCCCCGGGGCGGGCGGCCGGCGTCGCCGCCGGCATCGGTGCCAGCAGGTCGAAATCGAAGGGATCGTCGGCCGGCAGCGGCGCTGCGTAGCTGGGCGCTGCGGGCGGCGGCGGTGCCGGCTCCGGAGCAGCGACGGCGATCGGCCCGGTATCGGCACCGGCTTCCGCCAGCCGCACTTCGATCTCGAAGCTGTCGACCGTCAGCCGGTCGCCATCGCCGAGCATCGCCGGCTCGCCTTTCCCCAGCGGCCCGCCGTTCAGCAGCATGCCGTTGGTGCTGCGGTCCTCGATGAAATACAGGCCATTGAGCAGCCGGATCATCGCGTGGATCCGGGACACGCCCGAGGCCGCGAGCACCCAGTCGCAATCCTCCGAGCGGCCGATGCTCCCGCCTCGGCCTTCAAAGACTTTTCTGGCGCGCGCGCCGAATTGCGCTGCATGGCGACCGGAGACTTGCAGGATCAGGGATTGCGGCATCGTCAAGCGATCAGGTTGAGGCTGCGGATGGACGGCAGCATGGAACGCTACCGGAAAGTCGAAAAACCGATAGTCGCCGGACTAGGTGTCATTCAGCAACGGATCAGCGGCATCAGCTTGAGATGCACGGCACACAGGATCAACGCTGATCGACGGAGGCGCTCGATGCAAGTTTTGCGAGAACGGCGTCGAACAGGGTTTTCACATCGCGCAAGGGCGGGCCAAAGGAGTCGATATCCTTCACAACGTCGCCCCGTGCCAACAAAACTCTGACATTCATGCTGGATCGCGGCGGAAAGTTCGCGTAGCTGTCCTCGGAAACCCAAAAAACTTCCACAGCCTGCATCAAAGCGGCCACGTCCTCGTCTGAAAGACGGAGCGCATGCCAGGGATCCGGCATTGTCAGCATCGTTCATTCGCGCGGTCGCCGCGTCAGACGCTGTCGCCGAGAAATCGGAAGAGACGCATGGGTTTATCGTGAGCATTCATCCACTGCAGTCACCGCCGTTCACGTGCGGCCTGCCATTTCTGCAAGAAAAGACGAATGGCAGTTTCCGGCGGCACGGAGGACGGCAGAAACTCCACGCTACCGTCAGAGTCGACCACCAGCGGCCCGTAGCCGGGCACCAGATCGCGACGATCCTTGCTGTACAGGAATTTCCTCGGCGCAAACGAGAACACCCAGCCGAATGGATACTTCCGCGCCTCGTCGCCCGTTAGCACGAAGTCATGCTCCGGGGCTGTGGCAGCAAGCATTTCTGTCGCCACTGCATGCGCTTGCTCGAAACTGATTTCGTTCATCGACAATGCCTCAAGCGACAGTACGATCCCGCAGATAAACCTGAACAAGCGGGTCGGGAGCCGACTCATGGGCCGTCATCCTCTCGGCGGGATGATGCCGATTCCGATGTCGCTTCCGCCGTCGGAATTGTATCGGGCGTTCGCCGCAGCAGGATCGCGGATCACCCCGGCACCCTGGCCCGGCCCCCAGTCCTGCCCTTCGACAATGCCGACGGTGCCTCGGTCGTTGGCGATGATGACGACGTGGGAAGCGGTCCCCCCGGAATAGGCGATACCCACGACGGCCATCGTCCCCGGACCTCTCGCTTGTACCTGGCTGTAAGCTTCGTCAAGTGACTGCCCCCACTCGAGCGAGGTACCGAGACGTTGCTCGATCTCATTGAATGTTCCGTCACCCTCCGCGGTCGCCGTCGCATTGGGGTCGCTGCCATCCAGCCGCGCCACTACCGCGTCGATGATGTTGCCGCAGTTGATGACGCTGCCGGTCGGATTAGAACCTGCCACAGCTGCCGCGAGCGCCGATCCGGGCGCACCCGAAGCAACGGAACCGCCGCTGACCCTGATGAGTACCGTGGGGCAGCCGGCGACAATCGCACCGCCATGTGCGGTCGGGTCGCCCATCCTGGCGGCCGGCAAGCCGCCGATCAGCACCGTGGGTGCTCCCATGAGGATCACGTCGGGCGGGCCTGCACAAACACACATGTCCGTGGCACGGGCAGCGGGCAGACCGCCGATCAGCACCATCGGTGCACCGGGCCCCATGATCGGCCCGCCAATGTGCGGGACAACGCCAGTCACCATCGGGCAGACATGCATGTCGGTGAGTCGAGCTGCCGGCAACATGTCAAAAAATCTCCACGATTCGCCCGTCGCCCCGTCTGAACTCGACCGCGTCAAACCATCGGTAGTGAAACCTCCGCGGGTAAGTCAGCAGCAGGTCGCGTACCCGCGCCTGCGCCACGCCCATCGCTTCAGGCGTGATCAACACGTAGTGCCAGGTACTACCAGCACTCGAGATGCCGAAGCTGGTGATCACGGCACGGCAGGGGCCGCCGCTTGCCGGCTCGAAATGCAGTCCGAAAAAGAACGCCGCGTCGGGTGAACTCACACGGAATCCGCGCGATCCGCCGGGAAACAGGGAGCGGTTGATCGAAACAACCTTCCAGCCGTCCGGGGTTACCGGCCAGCCGGCGACATCAGCATCGTCGACGACGGACGGAATCACGCCGCGCTCGATGCACCACTGCTGCCGCCGAGCAGCACAAGCGCCTCGCGGATGAAGCCGATGCGCCGCACATCGACTTCCGCAGGCACTTTCGCGCACAGCGAATTGATCGCTCCGGCGACCGCCATCGCGGTCAGATGCTCCGGCGGCGGCACCGGCACGGCTTGTGCCGTGGGCGCCAGGCTGCCGCCCGCCCAACCGGCGGCCGCGGCAAGAAAAGTTGCCAGCGTCTTGTAGTTGCCGGCATTGGCAAACTCGAACGCGGCGCGCCGGTTCGCTTCTGATGGATCGCGCATCCATTTTTCAGCCATCGCCGCGCCCGACTTCTCGGCGAAGTCCAGCGGCATCGCGCGCGCACACTGACACAGCCAGCCGACGGCATATCGCCTCGGCAACAGACGCGCGACCAGCTTCAGTGCGTCCGGGCCGAGGCCGGCACCGATCAGCGTTTCGACGGCGGCGGCCGGCGCGCTGTCCGCCGTCAGCAGCGCCAGCGCTTCGGGCGAAAGATCCATTTGTTCGGCTGCGATCAGGATTGTCGACATGGGCGCGCTCCTAACCGATCTTGATGAGGCCGCCGCCGAGCGAGGCGATGCCGCTGCCGGTCAGATTCAGCATCGCCGCCTTGACCGTGCCGGATACCCCGCCGCTGACTTCCATCGTGGCACCGCCGCTGGCCTTCAAGCCGACACCAGCCTTGACCTCGACATTCATGCTGCCCTCGATGGTGATGTTGACGCCCTTGATCGTGATGTCGCCGCCAGCGGTCATCTTGATGCTCGAAGCGCCGGTGATCAGTTCGATCTCGGTGCCGGCGGTCAGCTTGTATTTCTGCTTGACGTCGGTGGTTGAGTTGGCACCGACATCGAGCTTGTCTTCCTTGCCAACCGAGTGCGTACGGTTGTCCTTGATGACTTCGGTCTCGTCGCGGCCAACCTCCACGAAGTGATCGTTCTCGACCATCTCGCGCAGATCTTTCTCGGCATGGATATAAACCTCTTCCGAGCCCTTCTTGTCCTCGAAGCGGAACTCGTTGAAGTTGGCGGCACCACCGCCCTTGTGGCTGCGGCTCTTGATGCCGCTCTGGGTCATGTTGGCCGGCAACTCATACGGCGGCATGTTGTCGGCGTTGTAGACGCTGCCGATGATCAGCGGCCGATCGGGATCCCCTTCGAGAAAGCTGATCACCACTTCCTGACCAACGCGGGGAATGCTCACCATGCCCCACTGCTTGCCCGCCCATGACGACGCCACGCGCACCGGGCAGGACACATCGTGGAACTTCCGGTCGCTTTTCAGCCAATGAAAGATCACCTGCACGCGACCGTACTTGTCGACGACGATGTCTTCAGCTTCCTTGCTGCCGCAGACGATAGCGGTTTGCAGGTTGGCAACCATCGGCTTGCTCGCCGTCAATGGAGACCTGAACGGCCGTCGGCTTTCGATCGCCTCAAAGCTGCATGTGAACGGCGCGCCAGCGTTGCCGCCTGTACCCGAGTGCGGTGTAGTCCCGTTTACATGAATCGAGGAAGCGACGACCAAGTACTCCTGCGCCAACGGTGGGTCGGGAGCATCTTTCAACTTGAAAAGGCCGCCTACGGCAACGCCCCAGGCGTCCGCAGCGCCGACGAAGCGCGATTGACCTACATTCAGTGCCTCCAATCGAACCTTGGCGTAACGGTCACCGTCTGCAGGAATCTCGAAATCGCCCGGGTAGTCGAAATTTTCGAGCCCAGACACGTTGTGCTCCGTCGATGACGATCCAAGCTTTTCAACACTCAGTAGTGCCTGCCGCGGCTTCAACGGATCGTAATCGACAAGTTCGTAGCGCGTGGACTGGATGTTGCACGAGGCCTGAAATTCGCGAATCGCGCCCTGCCAGTGGCGGCCTGCGCCGCCATCCGGTCGGTAAGAAACGTCCGCACCGCCGGAAATGGGTTTGTGACCACCAAGGCTGTCGACGAGAACCATCGTGTGCTTCGATGAATCGTGTTCAAAGTAATAATAAATACCTTCCTGCTCCATCAGCCGACTGATGAAATTGAAACCATCCTCCCGATACTGTACGCAGTACTCGCGCTTCGGATAAGTGGCGCTGAGACGGATTGCGACATCGGAGTACCCAATCTCGTTGAGTGCCGACTCGACGATCTCCGGCACCGACATATTCTTGTAGATTCGACTGTCGATTTTTCGGGTCAGTAGCCAAACGCGCGGCCGCAACGTGAACTCGAATTGAGCAAATTCCTTACGACTGAGATCGGCATAACCAGTTTGAGCCGCGTCTACCACTATGCCGTGAAAGTGCCTGGTAATACCGCCGCTCTGGACAATTTTGACATTCATCGGCGTACCGAGCAGCTTCGGCAACGAAATCCCGGGAGCGTTACCGACTAGCTGCAGACGGAAGGTGAACAGGGAACCCAAATTTTCGCTGGCATCGAGACTCAAGAAGCGCAACTGCTCTCCTAGATCGCTTTCTACGTTGAACACGTTATCAGTCATCACTCAGCCCTCATACGCTTGTCGATCCATGGCCCTGCATTCGTCGCACCAGCGGAATACGCCTTTTGCCGCAGCAAGCTCACGACAAAAATCTGTCGTCATCCACCTTACCGAGGGTGGGGGTACTCCGCCGAAACTGCCCAAACGACCCAGTCGCACCAGCATCCGGCATCAATGTTCCCCATGCGACGGACGGAGACGCTGAATCCCGTTGGCCCCGCAGGGAAAGCAGCGGCTCGCGCACGGCATAAGCAGCTACTCCGTAGTCATTTATCAGCTTGCCATCGACATAGTGAAGAAAAAGCAAATCCAGGCCGCCTGCGGTAGGCACTTGCTCGCAGATCATCGCCTCATCCAATTGTCGGCCAAATCGCTCAATCCGGCAGCCGCCGCTAGCATCAAGATGGAGAACGATGGTTTCAGCAATGATCACACCACCTGCGCCTTCAAGTGCGGGCCCTTCATATCGCCAGTCGCCGCTCCAACAGGCCTCCACATCACTCGACGACGGTCGGCAGGCGGTGACGGCCACTATGAGCCAAGCGAGCTGAAGCAGGGCGAGACCACGTTGACTGCTGTTCATCCCAGATATCCTACAGAAAGACCCTTTTGATAGGCAGCACGCAATTTCGACGAGATTTCTGCTGGAGTGATGTTGCCATCAACATCACGATCAAAACCCTTGTTCTGTTCATAGACCTTAGTGCCGACACTGAATAAAGCGGCGTTCACATCCAAACCGATCGCTTTCGGGTACAGGATTGCCATATAAACGTCCTCCAGCGTCCGCAAGCGTCCCTTGTGTGGAAGAAAATATTTTCTGACGAAATCCAATTGCGTGACCGCCGTCATTCTTGCGAGAGCATCAGTGGAGGTGCCCAAGCCTTTCGCTGTAGAAGGCATGAATTGGATCAGACCGGTAGCTCCGCTACCAGCAGCATTGCGGATATCCGGACTGAAAGTCTCGCCCGACTCGAAGGCCATGCATGCCATCAGGAAGTCCGGCGACAAATCGAGTTCCGCGCCGATTTCCTGCACTTTGCGCTTGAAATCGAAACTGACCTTCATGCCCCATGCAATCGGCATATCGCGAAGCGGATAAAGCACGATCGGTGGCACTGAAAGCACCGTCTTCGGCTGACTGAACCCTGGAATGCGGCGAATCGCGCGGCTGATTGACCCGGTTTTCTCATGACCTGTCGCTTCGCCCGCGCCCGATATCACTCCGGGTCCGGACGATGGGGTCGAGGTCCCCCGCAGTGCGCGAAAGGTTCCGCCATCAGGATCGACGCGCCCATCCCGGACCGGAATTCGTTTGGATATCTGGAGAGCGACGATGGCGGAAATTGTTTGCGCGCCACAGACGCCGTCCACATCCAGCAGACGGCGGGGTACCCGTATCTGCCGATTGAGCAACATCTGAACCATCAACACGTCAGGCTTCAAATTAATCCCTCCAAGACCGACGGACGCTTTGATCGTCCGCGCCGGCAATTGCATAGAAGCCGATGACGTGTTCATCAATTTGGACCTCCGGTTAATGCCGACTCAATGAGTTATCGTGAAACTCCTGGTCGTTTTTTGCGCAGCGAAAGATCACTTGCACGCGACCGTACTTGTCGACAACGATGTCCCAGACTTTCTCGTCGCGGCAAACGGCAGCGGCTTGCAGGCCGACGACGATCAGGCGCGCGGCGGACATCGGACTGCAACGAGGTTGGCCGCTCTTCGCTGCCGCCGGCAATGCGCGGCGGTCCTTTGATCGAAATCATCGTCGTGCCGACCACGCGGTATTCGACATTCAAGTCGCCGCGCGGCAGTTTCACCAATTTGAACAGTGCGCCCGGCAACGGCCCCGGCGCGTTGCTGGTGCCCGAGTACCGATCACGCGGGACGCTCAGACCTTCGATGCGTACCGATGCGTGGCGTGTGCCGTCAGCTGCGACGAAATGGTCACCCGGGAAATCGAAAGATTCGAGCCCGGCAACAGGATGCAGGTCGCCGTCATTGCCTGAGCGCGCATCGACCTGAAATGACGTGCGCGGCTTGAGCGGGTCGTGATCGGTCAGCTTGTACTTGGTGATGTGAAAGCTGCGGGCAACCGCGAAGGTCTGCACGCCGACCAGTGACGCACTGCCTGCCCCGCCCTCGCTGTAGGGCAACTCGGCATAGCCGGCAGTGCTTTTGTGCGCACTTACGGAATCAGCACGCACCATGGTGTGGGTGCTTTCGCCGTGGACGAAGTGGTAGTAGATGCCTTCTTCCTCCATCAGACGGCTGATGAAGTTGAGGCAATCTTCCCGGTATCGAACATAGTACTCGCGGGGAGGATAGGTGCGGTTCAGACGCAGTTCGATGTCGCTGTAGCCGATTTCGCCGAGCAGCTTGCGAATCATGTCCGGCACCGACAGGTTCTTGAAGATGCGGCTGTCGATCTTCTGCGACAGCAGCCAAGGCTTCGGCTGGATCAAGGCCGCGCAGGCCGCATAACGCTTGCCATCCCGCGCTTCAAAACCGATCTGGGTAATCTCGGTGACAATGCCGCCCAGATGCCGTTTGTAGGAAGTCCCTACTTCCAGCTTCGCGGTCATCGACGAGCCGAGCAGCTTGCGCAAGTCGACCGTGTCATTCGGGCTGATGAGGCTGAAGCGGTAGCTGAACAACTGGCCCAGCGTCTCCGTACCGGCCAAACCCGTGATCAGCAGTTGATCGCCAAGATCCGACTTCAATGTCAGCTTGTGCATCATCGGCTTGCTCCGGAACAGGGTAGGTCGACAGTTGCTTTGCGGCGTTGTACCACATCGTCTGCGAGCCTTTCGCGGCCCGTTCGCCAGACCGCAGGATGTAGCCGACGGCCGCTTAAGTTAAGTTAGAAATAAGCTTCGGGTAGCGCCAGCCGAACGTCGGCTTGCACTACGTCACGTTGTCGCACCAGGCAGGAGTGCGCGATGGCCACCTTTCGTACCGCCGATCCGGGATGTGCCCGGGCGCTGACCGCCGAAACGCCCGCCGGACAGCGTTCGGCGGCGCGCGCCAGACCTGGCGAAGGCTGGATGAGCCTGCTCGCGAACCGGGTGCCCGACGGCGGCAACCAGTTCTGGCGGGCGAATCCCGATCCCGTCGTTCGCATGAGTCCGCGAGTCCAGAATCGGTCGGCGGCGTCCCAGCCGGTCGCGCGTTCCGAAGCCCTGCCGAACCTGTCGTTCCTGTTCCGGATGTCCCTGAATCCTGAACGCGGCTACAGCGATGAAAATCTCGCCGACGCTGCCAGCGCACTGGGTGTCAGCGTGATCCTGATCAAGACCGTGATCGAAGTCGAGACGCCGCGCGGCGCCTTTGAAGCCAGCTCCGGTCGACCGACAATCCTCTTTGAACGCCACTACTTCAGCGAGTTGACCGGCCGCCAGTACGATGTCGAATACCCGAGCATTTCCAACAGGGTGCGCGGTGGCTATGGCAAGTATTCTGCACAGTACCCGAAGCTAGAAAGCGCCATTGCGCTCGACAAGTCGGCAGCGCTGAAATCGGCGTCCTGGGGCGCGTTCCAGATCATGGGTCGCAATCATCTCGCCGCAGGTCACGCCACGGTCGAAGACTTCGTGCTGGCGCTGACTCGAAGCGAAGCGGCGCACCTCACCGCTTTCACGGCTTTCGTCATCGACTCTCCGGCCATCAACCGCGCGCTGCGTGAACGCGATTGGGCTGGCTTCGCCCGTCGTTACAACGGCCCGGCCTACCGAGACAACGCTTACGACACCAAGCTAAAGGAAGCTTACGACCGTAACGTCGCAGCCGCCGCCCCACCGGCTCGCCGATGAAGCGCCGCAGACCATCCTCATGGCGCGGCTTGATCCTCGCCGCGCTGGCAGCCAGCCCACTGGCCTGTTCCGCCGGCAATCAGCCAGTAGCGGCGACAACACTGTGCGATGCCGCCGATCAGGCGTATTTCGCTTGCAAGACCGCGTCCGGTCGATTGATCAATCTGTGCGGTCAGTACCCGCAACGCTTGCAATACCTATATGGCCGGCCGGGGCGGCTGGAACTGGCTTATCCCGAAGCAGCGGCCGGTGGCCCGGAAAAACTGAGCTACGCGCACTACGTCCGCCCGGACACCGACTACACCGAAATCGGCTTCGCGCGCGGCGAGATCGCTTACGCCGTGTTCGACTATCGTGAAGGCAGCGGCCGGACAGCGGGGGTCGCCGTCACCCTCGCCGATGGCAGCGAACGCCGCTTCGAATGCGCGACTCCGATCGAGAGCCAACTCCAGATCTGGTCTGGAGTGCTGCGCTGCGATCCCGATAACGCGCTGACCGGCGGGCAATGTCCGGCTCCGTCAAAACAGGATTGACGAACTTATCGTCGGCGACGCAACCAAGCGGGAGCGATCCTATTCGACCCTTCACGAGCAATTGACATCTCTCCCCGGCGTGTTGTGCGTTCTGGTCTCTGCAGCATTCCTGGATTGCTTTACCAGATCGAGCCGCGAAATATTCAAGGTGGATAGAGCACGGCGGCGTCGCCAGCCGGAATCCATCCGGTCGTCGACTTGCCTTCGCGCAAGTATTCAATCTGCAGCCAGCCGTTCCGGGCCGCGAGCACACCGACAACATCGCCCTGGACCAGATAAGCCCTGCGCCTGTTGCCCAGCGACGGGGCCGAATGAAGCGAACTCCTGGTCACCGCGACCGTGCGCAATTCAATCCACGGTCGCACCAAGGTCTGGCTCAGTTCGACGCCATCGGTCGCGATCATCGGCAACAGCATCAGGCCGCACCCCGGATGCTCGCTGGCCTTCGGCACCTTCAGCGTCACTGCCTTGTCGCCGGACCTCATTTCGCCGGGGAAAGTCTGGTCATTCCAGGTATTGATGAGCAACACATCCTTCGCAAATCTGCCCTTCAGGAAAAAATCGCAAGTCTTGATTGCACCCTCACCCTGCGCTTCCCGGTAATAGCCAGTGATTTGGCCGTTATTGTCAACAGCCAGCAACAGCGTTTCGTAGACACCCGCCTGGATCGGCGGTACCGCCCCCGCCGTCCGCGCCGACAAAATGTCCGCTGGGGCGCAAAACGCGAGCGACAAGAACAGCGACAGCAGCGGCCGCGGCTGGACGAAGCCGGGGCATCGAAGCCCTCTCGCAAGCACGCTGAATACGTGGGTCGCGGTCACCATAATCTCTTCCTGTGGCAACCTGCCGTCGTCAAGCAATCGCGGCATCCCGCCGTCTCGCAACAACGACCCAGCCCATTACAAAAGCCTCCATTTCCTTGCGCAGAGCTTCCTGCCTCCATGAGATAGCAACGAGCCCGGCTATCGCCAGCGCGTGCTCTATGTGTCGACGCGAGTGCTGATAGCGGCCGCTCGGTGTCAGTCGTACAAGATTCTCGTCCTCTGGCATCGCTTCGAGCGTGAAACCCACCAGTCCGCCGGGCCGCAAGGACTGCGCCGCGCACACAAGTACTGCTCTCAAATCACCGAAATAGACAAGCGTGTCGGCTGACACCACCAAATCCCATGTGTTTCGATGCCCCGCAAGGAATCCACTCAGCTCGGCCACTTCGAGCCGATTGTAACCACGATCCGAAGCACGCTTAATCATGCTGTTCGACAGATCGACGCCCACCAGTTCGCGCGCGTGTTCGCGCAGCAAAGGTCCGCAAAGTCCGGTACCGCAGCCTGCATCAAGGATTTCGAGGCTGCGCGCCGGCGGCCCGAGGTGAGGCAGCAAGGCGTCCACCAATCGCTGCGGTGCGACATAGTCGAGACGATCGACCAGCACCGTATCGAAGCTGGCTGCAAATCGGTCGAAGGTTTCGCGTACATATTCATCGCTGGCGCGCAGCGGCATCGCCTCACCGCCGCAAGCCGCAAGCAAGTGCCGCGCAATCGCCGACTTCGGCTCCATCTCCAGCCATTCGCGATACACCACAGCCGCATCGTCGCGACGGTTCTGCATGTAAAACAGCGCGCCCAGATTGCGCCTGGTTCCGTGACTCGACGGGTCAACCATCAACAGCGCCCGGAAACACTGCGCCGCCTTGTCGAGTTCTCCCATCGACTGCAACACCAGCGCCATGTTGTGCCACGCTTCAGCGTGCCGGGGGGCTCTCGCAAGCACTTGCTCGTAGCATCTGCGCGCTTCGGGCAACTCGTCGCGAATCTTGTGGAGGTTGCCTAGGCTGTTCCAGGCGTCGACATACGCCGGTGCCTGTTCGAGCGCACGCCTGACCAATGCGATGGCTTCCTCGAAGCGCTCCTGACGGGCACGCAACACGCCGAGAAAATGCAGGGCGTCCGCATTGACCGGATCGACGGCGAGCACGCCGAGATAAGCCTCTTCCGCCTCACTTAAGGCACCAGCCTTGTGGAGCGCATTGGCCTGCTGGACGCGCTCCGCGAGGCGAAGCGCCGTCGCATTCAGCAACACAGATAACGACGCACGAGAAGCCGGGCTCTTCATCGAGCTAGAGGCTCAAATCGGCTGGTCGCTGCGCTCAACTCGGTCAACCGTTGGCAGAGGTAGTCAACGCAAGCGAGAAGCGGTCTCTTGTTCCTTTCGCAACTTGTCGACGATATCAGGACGTTGCCGGTCAATCATCCGGTCGAGGTCCTGCGGCGTCACTCCGTTCAGGCCATAGATCGTGTTGCAGCGTTGACGATTCGAGAAATCCATCATGACGATGTTCGGCATGAATGCCTTGAGCATGTTGCCGTGGTTCATGTTGAGCACCTCTAGCAGATTCTGCTTGTGCCCTAGCTGGTTCCGAATCGATCCTTCCAGCCCCGATGTCCATGTGTTGATAAGAGCCGACTGACTACCGTTGGTCCACATCGTATCGTTGCGATTACGAATGTTTGCGAACAGTCCAGTTGTTGTCCAATACATCATGCCAACTACCGCCGGATCGGCAGATCCACCTCCGCTTTCCATCAGCTTGCGCTGCTTTCGAGTATTATCATCCACCTTTGAAGTACTGCTGAATTTTCCGAAGTACTGAAGACCGTTGCCAGCCATGTCATAGCTGTCACATTTCTTCGTTTCCGCGTTATACAGCTCCTTGAATGGCAAGAAGCCCCAGTCAGTATCGGCTACATTCCTGATGTCGAGAACTCCTTTCTGCTCGAACTCAGCGAGGATCGCAGGCGGAAACAAGGTAATGACCTTCCCAGCCAGGCTACCAACGGTAGCAGTATTCAAGTTCCGGAAGCCCCAGTTGGGCTTGTACTGATCGTTGCCGAGAATATTCTTGCATAGTGTAAAAATATTCGGCCAACCAAAGGACTTCGAGAACTTGAGAATCAGAAATTCGCTTGGATACTGCGTCACGTACCTCTGGGCATCCATCAAGATTTGCTGGAGGCTTCCGCCCCAGCCACCGAATTTGCCCATGCTTTGCGTTGTATTCTTCTTGCCACCGATCAGCTTTTGATCGAGGTGAAAAGCTTTGGAGACGTTGACCGTAGTACCGTCATTCATCCGAATCGCCTGCACCGCAATCCGGATATCGAAGAATCTGATGCCTGCCATAGCCTGCTCGAAAATGTTGAGCGCCTGCGTCTGAACGTTATCCTTCGCATACATGTAGATGCCACCATCGTGACTGCCAGGAATGACAATCTCGTTCAGTTTTCTGTTTGCGTAGCCAACAAGTCTTGCAGTCATGACCTTCCTCCTAATGGTTTCAGACATCCACCCAAAGTCCAGAAATCAAACTCAACCTAACTGCTCCCGAAATTTTTCAGCAGAGCGATATTCGAGAGCCGAATAGAAAACTCGCTCCGATTCAGAATACGAACTGGAACTCGCCCTCAACAGCAGACACAGTAACGCGTTCGATCGCCTTCCCCTCCATCATTCTATTCAGGAACTCTCGGCTGATATCCGGCAACATCGAGTTGGTCAAGATCGCATCGATCATGCGTCCTCCTGATTCGCTTTCCGTGCAGCGGGAAACAATCAGTTTGACAACGTCTTCCTCATATACGAATGGAATCTTGTATCGCGCTTCGATTCTTTTCTTGACCCTGTTCAACTGCAGCACAACAATCTTGCCGAGCATCTCATCCGACAACGGGTAGTACGGGATCGTCACAAGTCGGCCAAGCAATGCTGGCGGGAAGATCTTCAGCAGTGGCTCGCGCAGCGCCTTGGCCATGCCCTCAGGGTCAGGCATCAGTTCCGGGTCCTTGCACAGGCCGGCGATCAGATCGGTGCCGGCGTTGGTGGTCAGCAGGATCAGCGTGTTCTTGAAGTCGATCGAACGGCCTTCGCCGTCTTCCATGAAACCCTTGTCGAAGACTTGGAAGAACAGTTCGTGCACGTCAGGGTGGGCTTTCTCGACTTCATCGAGCAGCACCACTGAGTACGGCTTGCGACGCACGGCTTCGGTCAGCACGCCGCCTTCGCCGTAGCCGACATAGCCGGGAGGTGCGCCCTTCAGTGACGAGACCGTGTGCGCTTCCTGGTACTCGCTCATGTTGATGACGATCATGTTCTGCTCGCCGCCGTACAGGGCTTCGGCAAGGGCGATCGCGGTTTCAGTCTTGCCGACGCCCGAGGTGCCGGCCAGCATGAACACGCCGATCGGCTTTTGCGGATTGTCGAGGCCGGCGCGCGAGGTCTGGATGCGCTTGGAGATCATCTCCATCGCGTGGTCCTGGCCGATGACCCTCTGGCCCAGCAGCAACGGCAGCTTGAGGATGGTCTCGATTTCGTTGCGCGCCATGCGGCCGACCGGGATGCCGGTCCAGTTGCCGACGACACTGGCAACCGCCTGGTAGTCGACTGTCGGCAGCATCAGCGGGCTTTCGCCCTGAACCTCGACCAGCTTCGCCTGCACTTCCTTCAGCTTGGCAAGCGTTTCGGCGCGCTCGTCATCGGTCAATGCAACGGCTGCGGCTGTCTCTGATCCGACCTTGCCGGCCTCCGCTTCAAGCTTCGAGCCGGTGCCTTCTACCGGCTTGCCACCGAGACGCAGCTTCGCCCGCAAGTCCAGCATTTCAGTGACCAGGGTCTTTTCCTGCTCCCAGCGTGCTTCCAGCGCCGCGAGACGGGCTTTCTCATCGGCAAGGTGTCCGCTGGCCTCCACTTCGCGTTCGCCAACGTCGATGCCGATAGCCTTCTCCCGGCCGATGATGCCGAGTTCGGTATTCAGGGAATCAATGCGCTTGCGGCTGTCATCCACTTCCGCAGGGGTTGCGTGCAGGCTGACCGCGACTCTCGCGCAGGCAGTGTCGAGCAGGCTGACCGACTTGTCCGGCAACTGGCGCGACGGGATATAGCGGGCGGACAGCTTGACCGCCGCCTCCAGCGCTTCATCGAGAATCTGCGCCTTGTGGTGCTTCTCCATGGTGCTGGCCACACCACGCATCATGAGAATGGCCTTCTTCTCGTCCGGTTCGTCGACGGTGACGGTCTGGAAGCGGCGGGTCAGCGCCGGGTCCTTTTCGATGTGCTTCTTGTATTCCGCGAAGGTGGTAGCACCGACGGTACGCAAGGTGCCGCGCGCCAGCGCCGGCTTCAGCAGGTTAGCAGCATCTCCGGTGCCGGCAGCGCCACCGGCACCGACCAGCGTATGGGTTTCATCGACGAACAGGATAATCGGCTTCGGGCTGGCCTGGACTTCCTCAATCACCGAACGCAGCCGCTGTTCGAACTCGCCCTTCATGCTGGCACCGGCCTGCAGCAGACCGACATCGAGCGCCAGTAGCTGCACGTCCTTCAGGCTCGGCGGCACGTCGCCGCGGGCGATGCGCTGCGCAAAGCCTTCGACCACCGCCGTCTTGCCGACACCCGCCTCGCCGACCAGAATCGGATTGTTCTGACGACGACGCATCAGAATGTCGATGACCTGACGAATCTCGTCGTCACGGCCGACGATCGGGTCCATCTTGCCGCTGCGAGCTTGTTCGGTGAGATCGGTGGTGAACTTCTTCAGCGCTTCCTGCTTGCCCATCTGCGCGGGTGCCATCGCACCGCTGGCTTCGCCCGGAACGGCCCCGCCCATCTGGAAACCGTCAGATGCGCTCTGCCCTTCTTCAGGCGAGCCGCTGACCACTTCGCGGAATTTCTCGGAGAGCGCCTCCGGCTTCAGCTTGTCGAACTCGGCGGAAATGTTGACCAGCTTGGCCTTCAAGGCACGCATGCGAACGATGCCGACCATCAAGTAGCCGGTGCGGACCTGCGCTTCACCGAAGGCCAGCGTGGCGTACAGCCAGCCTTCCTTGACCGCTTCCTCCACATCGCTGGACAGATCGGAAATGGACGATGAGCCGCGCGGCAGACGATCAAGGCAATCGACGATATCCGCCGAAAGCTTCGCGGGATTCAGATTGAACTGCTTGATGATCCGGTGCAGATCGGAGTCCGGCAACTGGAGTATCTGATGAATCCAGTGAACGAGCTCGACGTAGGGATTGCCCCGCATCTTGCAGAAGACGGTGGCGCTCTCGATGCCCCGGTAGGCGATCTTGTTGAGTTTGCCGAACAGCGCACTACGACTGATTTCCGCCATGACCGAGCTACTCCTGTCGTTATAGTTTGATGCTGCACACCCCGAGGGCCGCTGTCCGGTCGGACCACGGCACCGCACTGCTGACTATCCACATCGTCCACCCTCGTTTGGCGAGCCCAGGTCAGCGCTCACATCAACCGACCGGTTTCAGAATCACGTTTTCCTGATCATCAATGGCCGGCTGGGGCGGCGCCATCCAGGTGGTCAGCCCGAGCTGACCGGCTTTGCCCAGCTTCACGGCCGGCACGTATTCCTTCTTCAACACCAGTTGCAGGTCCCAGGCTTTTTCGTCGCCGACATAGCTTCGGACCGCCGCCACCAGTTGCTTCAAGGCTTCGCCGCCGGGCAGGAACTTGTTGAATTCGCGGCGCGTCAGCGGACCCACACGAATCCGAAAACGCTGCTGTCCACCCCAGACGTACTCGCCAATCACCGTGGTGCGGCCCAGACTCGAAAGCTCGGCACTGCCACCGAGTGCCATATGTGATTGCGCTGGAAGCCGCATCCATTCGGTCACGAAGTCGATGACACCGACCGGCACATGAAAGAACTGGCCGAGCAAGGCCATCAGACCTTCGCTGTTGCGCGCGGGCGACAACAACCTGCCAACGTAATGCCGAAGGTGATGATCCGGCAGCGCGCCCCGTTGCTCGAGACCGCCGCTGGACAAGCCGACCAGCGCACCCACGTAGTGCCCAAAACGGTCTTCGCTCGGGCGATCGAACTGCACGGTCGGTTGACTGTCGGCCCAGGCACGGTGAAACAGACTGAGCATCCGGTGATGAAACACATCGGAAAACGCGGTGAATGTCGTGTCGCGCTCGTTGCGCGTGCGTTCCATCGCGTATTCGGTGAGATGCAGGGGCAGCGGGCCATTCGGTCCAAACAGGCCGAAAAACAAGCCCTGCATCTTCGCTGGACGGCCTTCCGTTCCTGGGCGGTAGCGATCAATGGCGCGTGGCGCGAAGCGCAATGACGGGGTCTGGCAGAGGCGAACGAAATCCTCGGCTGCACGTGTCGAATGCCCCAGTCGAGGGCGATCCGGATTCGCACATTCCAGGCTACGGACGGCTGCAAAAAACTCGTAGCGCTCCGGGTGATCGCGGAGCGCGTTCTCGAGCGCGACGCGCTCAGCTACAGGATCTGGCGCTTGCCGAGACGGGCTGGCCATCGGGCCACCTCATTGCGTTCGATCGTGCGCAGCACGGTTTCGGTGAACGAGTTTACTGACACGTAGCGGGCGAAAAACTCCTGCATCACCGCCGCCAGCAGGAAGGCACCGGTGCCCTCGAACGCAGCATCGTCACAGGTCAACGTGATCTCCAGACCACGGCCGTAGGTGATCGGCCCGGGCACTGGTACTCGGCGTACCACCGGCAGCGATTGCACCGACTTTATGCCTTCAATCTGCCGAAGACTGGCGGCATCGAACTCGTCGCAGTAGAGATTCAGCATCTCCCGGATCGCGGCGGCACCCTCGTCCTTGTCACTTTCAACCAAGGACAGATAGTTCAGTTGCAGGTGGCTGATCAACTTCCAGGCGGCGCTGCTGTTTGCAATGGAAGCTCGCGGCTTGGTTGGCCCCGCCACGCAGCGGATCGAAACGACGGGCGCACCGGTGTCGAGCGTGAAATCCGTCGTTGATTTGCCCACCGACATGGTCAGCGGCAGGTCGCGATTCGTGCAGTTCAACCACATGCCCAACTGCCGCAGCCGGGACGAGAATGGCGCCTCATTGCCGTCGACCAGAGCAATGAATAGTTCGTTGCCAATGTAACTGGATCGGGCTCCGTTCAGCTTCTGCTTTGCTGACAGCAAGCGCGGCTCGCGGCGGATGGTGAAATACGCCGCCTGGCGGTTATGCCAGGTCCGCTCGTCACCGCCGTAGAACGGCATGAAGCGTTGTTCGGGCTCGACGCTATCGCCGAAGCCTTCGACATCGAACACGCTGTGAACTTCAAAATCCATTGGCCGCGTGCGATCCGCGAGCACATGGTATTCCGGCTTGCCAGCATCAAGATGGATGCGGTCGGCACGACGCGGAAACAGGTTGATGGCCGGCGTGCAGTGCAACCTGAAATTCGCCGCTTCGACAGCGTTATGCAGGCTGCTGACACTGCGGGTCAGCAACACCACGATCTCGAATTCAGTACCGGTCAAACGCGCCAGGATGCGCCTGAGCCCGGTGAACGACGCAAACAGGAATCGCGCCGGGCAAGCGAAATACTCCTGCAGCAGTCGATAGCCGCTGAACGAACGCCCGCCGTAAGGAATCAGCGCTTCGTCGGCTTCAAAGCCTTTCCGCGCGATTCGTGTTGCATCGCAAAATTCGCTGATCGGTGCTCCAGACAGGCTGGTGGCGCGAACCACGAACCCGACCGCATTGCCCAGCAACTGCTCGTAGAGCCGCTTCGGCAATTCGTCACCGCCGGCAATGTGCAGGGGCAGTTCGTCGATCTCCAGCATGTTCAGCGTCATGCCATCCGACACCGACAAGCGAATCCGGATCGCCGCGCGGACATTGTGTCGGGGGGGAACCTGCACGCCAGCGGCGGCAATCGCTGCTGGCGTTTCAAGATACTTCGCACTGACCACCGTGAGCGGCGTCAAGGTGACGGCATGCGCCGTGCGGAACTCGCAGGCTGTGCGATCATCGCGCCCGGTCAACCCCTTGAGACTGGTGTGTCTTGGCACGATCACACCTGCCGACAGGGCTGCGTCCTTGAGATCAGGTTGCAATTCCACCACCGCCATTGACGGGATCGGCGACAGGAAATGCGGATAGATCATCTCCAGCAGATGCTGGGTGAACACTGGGAACTGCGCATCCAATTTCAGTTGAACACGGGCCGCCAGGAACGCAAAACCTTCGAGCAGACGCTCTACATAAGGATCCGCGCACTCGAATCCGTCCAGACCAAGACGCCCGGCGATCTTGGGATACTCGCGAGCGAACTCGCCGCCCATTTCCCGCACATGCTGGAGTTCGCGGTTGTAATAACGAAGCAGGCGGGGATCCATGTTCTAGCCCAGCGCTTCAGTGACGTTGAGTCGCCCGGTTTCGAGGTCGACCTCCGTCTTGAGATAAAGATTGAGTGGAATCGGCTGTGCCCACATTTCCGATTCGATGCGGAACACCAGCGCCGCACGATCCATGCGGTTGCTGTTGGACTCGACGATCACCCGCAAACTCGCTGCATTGAGCCGCGGCTCGAAGCGCAGAATAGCTTCACGCACGCTCTGACTCAGCTTGTCCACATTGATGCGAGACAGGGCAACACCGGTAAGGTCGGGAATGCCGTAATTGATGACTGAACGGCGTACTTCGGGGAAATCATCAAGCCCTACGGTGGCTTCGATCTGCACCGCATTGAGTAGCCAGGCGAGGTCGCGAGTCACGCAATCCCGAAGCCGGGTTGCCGAAATCACTCGGCGCTCACGGCTCTCGTCACGCACTTCCGGCTCGTCGTCAGTAAGACGATCAAGCAGCGAGGGCTGCAATCGCTCCTGGGTCGTCAGCTCGGCCATGACTTAAGATGGATCCCGAGCGCCATCAGCTATTGATGAAATTGATCACGCGAACATCGAGCATCGGGTATTCGCCGACATCTGAGGCAAACATCCGCTGGCCGCTGCCAATCACGAGATCCGGCGCCAGTTCCAGCCAGTCGGTCTTGCGGGCGAGCACGATATCGGCATCGTCCGACCGCTCACTATCCGGGTAACGGCTGGGAACAAAACCGACCACCTGACCGCCATTCGCATAGGTCACCTGCACCGGCATCCAGACCTTGTCACGCAAATCCGACGGGGCATCAAACTTGAGCTGACTGATCCGGGAAAACGGCACCCAGGAATAGCCGCCATTGACGATGATCTCCAGACAAGGCCCGAATCGCGGGTCGGCATCGGCCAACCACTCGAACGGCTGACCGTCGATATCACCGGAAACTGCTGCAGCACCATCAAATGCTTGCTCCCTCAGCGGCGCGGCCTGGGCGTGTCTTCCCGCGCTGTCGAACTGGAGGGCTTGCAGCAGACAGGCCAGCCACTGGTCTGGCTCACCGATGATCGTCGGTGAACGCTTGCCCGCGAAAACATCGGAACGCTGCAACTCGGCCGTCATCACCGAGTTGTAGGCACCGACCAGCATCGCATTCATCGCATCCAGATCGCCCGCGACCTTGAGCTGGGTTCGCGCCCGATCCCAGTTGCCTGTCAACGCCAGCAACTGAAACAGAAACACCCGACGCCTGGCATCCGCCGGGTTACTCCGCACCTGCGCCGTCAACAACTTCAGCGCTTCGTCCAACTGGCCTTCCTTGAGCTTGACTTCGGGCGTCATCGTTCGGCCTCGTCGAACCTGCCAGGGGTGCTGAATACAGCAGTTTCAGCAAACAATCGCCGTAGCGATCCTCAGCCGACCTTCACTTCCGTGATGTCGTACGAGGTTCCTGCGGTCAGGGCAACAGCGCCGGTCTTGTCCTGCTTGTAGTGCTCGAAGGAGATCTTGGCGAAAGTCAGCGTGACGTTCTCCGTGATCATGTCTTCGCCACCCGAGCCGCCAGTGGAGTAGGAAGTGACCATGACACTTTCGAGAATGATCTTCAGGAAGTCGGCCTGTTCGCCACCAGCCTTGGACATCGACAAGGTAGCCTTGTCAAGATGCGCGCCGCTGGTAACACCCTTGAGCAACAGCGGCGACGTCTTGTCCAGATACTTGGTGAAGCTCAGATCCTGGACGTTGGCCTTGCCGGCACCGCTACCACCTTCACCACTTGCAAAGCTGCCTGACTGCGAAGCACCCCAGGACCATGCCAAAAGCTGGATTTCGCCCTTGTGGAGGGTGTGCTTCGAAGTGCCTTCAAACGTGATGTCGCCGCCCTCGAACTTGAGGTGCATGTCCAATGCCATGATTGTTCTCCAGTAAATGAACCAGTGATTGCCAGTTTCCTTTGATCACAACGATCTCGGGGGTTTCGCTTTGCCGCTACTGCTGCTTGAGACTGCGGCCTTGAGGCCGCAGCGTTACAAGTGGAACCAATTTGCCAGCAAGACTACTTCTTCGCCGATGGCAGTTTCGAGACGAGCCGCAATGACACCGTGAGTCCTTCCAGCTGGTAATGCGGGCGGAGGAAAAACTTCGATGTGTAGAAGCCCGGCTGCCCTTCGACTTCTTCAACCACAACCTCGGCAGCTGACAATGGCCGCCGCGACTTGATGTCATCACTCGAGTTTTTCGGATCGCCGTCAACGTACTGTGTAATCCATTTGGTCAGCCACTTCTGCATCGAAGTCTGATCTTGGAAACTGCCGAGTTTGTCGCGCACGATGCATTTGAGATAGTGCGCAAAACGCGAAGACGCAAATATATACGGCAGGCGGGCACCAAGTGCTGCATTCGCGGTGGCGTCCGGATCATCGTATTCCGCTGGCTGATGAAGGGATTGGGCGGCAATGAATGCCGCCATATCCGAGTTCTTCCGGTGCACCAGCGGCATCAATCCCAGCTTGTCGAGTTCCGCCGAGCGACGATCGCTGATTGCGATTTCGGTCGGGCATTTCATGTCAACCCCACCGTCGTCGGAAGGGAAGGTGTGAACCGGCAAACCTTCGACAATGCCACCTGATTCGATACCGCGAATCCGGGAACACCAGCCGTATTCCTTGAATGAGCGGTTGATGTTGACGGCCATCGCGTAGGCCGCGTTCTGCCATGTGTATTTGTCGCTTTCGCCGCTGGCGTCCTCTTCAAAGTTGAATTCTTCGACCGGATCGGTTGCGGCTCCGTAGGGAAGACGCGCAAGGGTTCTTGGCATGGCCAAGGCCAGATACTTGGAATCGTCCGATTCGCGCAGCGAACGCCAGGCCGCGTAATCGGGCGTCGACGTGATCTTGGCGAGATCGCGCGGGTTTGAAAGCTCGCTCCAGGAATCCATGCCCAGCAGCGTGCAGTTGGCAGCGGCGATAAACGGCGCGTGCGCGGCCGCTGCGACTTGCGCCATACCGGCAAGCAATTCGACATCCGGCGGGCTCTGGTCGAAGTAGTAGTCGCCGACGATGCAGCCATACGGTTCGCCACCGAGCTGTCCGTACTCTTCTTCGTACATCTTCTTGAAGATCGGGCTCTGATCCCAGGCGGTGCCCTTGTAGCGCTTCAGCGTCTTGCCTAGTTCCTTCTTGGAAATGTTCATGACGCGGATTTTCAGTTGCTGATCCGTTTCGGAATTGTTGACCAGATAGTGGAGCCCCCGCCAGGCACCTTCCAGTTTCTGGAAATCCGGGTGATGCAGCACCAAGTTCAACTGCTCGGTGATCTTGCGATCCAGTTCGGCGATGTAGGCATTGATGGTCTGCGTGACATCATCGGAAACAATGTCCGATTTCTGCAGCACCTGTTCGGCCAGCGTCCGGACTGCTGATTCGACTTCATCCTTCGCCCGATCGCTTTTTGGTTTGAACTCCTTGTTGAGCAGGGATGCAAAATCACCCGATTCGACAGTGCCTGCAAGCGCACCTGTCTGTTCGGCAAGCTGTTCATTCGCCATTTGTGTTTACTCCGGCTTGTCTGAGGGCTTCGGAGCCGAAGCGATGGATTGCAGCAGGGCGGGATCCTTCAAAGCCTTGGCAAGGAGTTCTTCCGCGCCGGCCTTGCCGTCCATGTAGGTGCCGAGATTCGCAAGCTGGGTGCGGGCTTCGAGCAGCTTCGCAATCGGCCCGACTTTCTTTGCGATCGCGGTGGGCGAAAAATCGTCCATGCTCTCGAAGGTGATGTTGACCGGCAGATTGCCCTGACCGGTCAAGGTGTTGGGCACCGAGAACTCGACTCTGGGTTTCATCGATTGCAGACGATTGTCGAAGTTGTCGACATCGATCTCCATCGCCTTTCGTTCCTCGACACCCGGCAGGGTCGAATTGTTGGCACCGGATAAATCGGACATCACGCCCATCACAAATGGGACTTGAACCTTCTTCTGCGCGCCGTAAACCTCGACGTCGTATTCGATCTGCACGCGCGGTGCGCGGTTACGCGCAATGAATTTTTGACTACTTTGCTTGGCCATGCTCAGTCTCCCCGAGAAATTTGGACTGCACCTGATCAACAACCGCTTAATGGAATGGATGCTTCTCCCGATCAATCATCGTCGTCGTAATTCGAAGCGGTTGCTGCCGCCCCCGGGCTGCCCCCGGTGACCGGCCCGGAAACCACTTGTACCTGCGCGATTCCACCGGGTGCCAGATCCTGCAACAGCTCGATGAAACTGCGCCCGACCAGTCGCTGCGCGCGTCGCAGCAGCAACGGGATCGGACTCGATGGCTCGGCCTGCGCGTAGTAATCGCAGATCTCGTCGAGACGGCGCTTGACGTCGTCCGGACCCTTGATCGGCCCCTTGCTGACAACGACCACGGCACCCGTGCCGGCTGTCACGCCGTCTTGTTCGTCATCGTCTTCATCATCAGCCGAGGGTGCCGTCACAGCCGGACGCCGTGCAGCCAGCTGAAGATCCAGGAATTTCTTGAGCTCGAAACATTCGACCACCAGATTTTTCAGATCCGGTCCGGCACTGCCAAGTTGATCGGTGAAGGTACGGTCGATGGCCTTGGCATGCTCCAGTGCCAGCGAGGTGGCAGCGGCACTCGCCGACAGTTGGTCGAGCGGCGTGTCCTTGCAACAACCTTCGATCAGTGCGAGCGTCGCCGGTGGCGGTTCCGGAGCACTGTCGTCATCACCCCGACTTTGCTTGACCGGCACCTTCAAGCTGCCGTTGGCGATCCGGAGATCGCGCAAGGTGAAGCGGCCCAGACGCTGCGAGGTGACAAATGGCGTCAGCCGCCAGTAACGCAACCAGCCGTTGAAGCTCGCCAGCGGTGCGATCGAATTGACCCGGAAGGTCGGATCGTCGTCGTCATCCGCGTCCAGTTGCGGATGAAAATCGGCCCAATACGTCTGTACCAGTTCGCGGATCAGACCCAAGCCCGCTGTTCCACCCTCAAGCCCGCCAAGACGCAGCCATGCAGTGGCGAGATGAAGCGCGACACGCAAATCCTTCGATCTGCCGAGCAAGGCTTCGGCGCGCCCGGCAACACTTTCCCAATCCGGCTCTTCGCCTGCGATGACGCTTTCGCCCATCGACTTTTCGGCCTTGGGCGCCGCAGCCTGTTCGAGCGCGATGAACTCCGGGTCGTACTCCAGATTCGGCCCCGACGGCGTTGCTTCGCCGAGCGGGACCAACAAGGCTTCGATGTCGTACTTCGCCATGGATCAAATGCCGGGAAGGTGCGAGGCGCACGCTTCAAAGTATGGCCCTGAACGATGGCCGTCAAAACCCCAGACCGCAGGGAATGTGTGACGGAAAACACGGCGCTTGATCATGACGGCACCTCGGGCTTTCTCGCCTTTCCGCGTCGAGCTGCCGATGCGGCAGCGCAGCATCGGGCTTGGGGCGAAGGCATCAGCAATGCTTGTACACAAGTCTGCACGCATCTACAACCGTCCTCGCAATCCATGCACGCCTCGATCCGCGACTCCAACTGCCAACGGCGGAACGAATCAAATTCCTGATCGACAAATCATGTTTTCCCGAAGCGCGTTTGACGACTACGCGGCTCGACAGACCAACATAGTCACCGCGTTCAATCAATTTCGCAATCGCGTCCGGAGTGCATCGGAACCCGTCCATCGGCCGCATCGGTTCGGACGCATTTCACCCGAACCACGCCGGGAATGCGCGTCGTCATGAAGCTTGCGGCAGTCACTTCCGATCTGACGACTGTCTCACCTATCAACAATCCCATCGCCACGGGAAGCAGTTGCCGATCACCCCATGACTCCCAACCGTCAATAAGGACGCCGAGGCATCCGCGATCAGACGGCGACTGAGGCCTGAGGCATATCTTGCTCAAGGGGAACTCAACCGCCCGTTCAATTCATGAAGGCGTTCATCGACGAGCATCTGGCGCAGCTTGTATTTCAATACCTTGCCGCCGACCGTCACCGGCAGGTCGTCCACGGCAATGAAGGCCTTCGGTGTTTCGTAGCCCGCGAGACGCTCGCGGCAGAATGCTGATAGCGCGGTCTCGTCCAGCACCTCGCCAGCGCGGAGCACGACGATGGCGGTCACCGCCTCGCCCCATCGCGGATCAGGCCGACCGATCACGGCGACGCGAGCAACGGATGGATGAAGCCCGACAACCGCTTCCACGCGAAGACTCGACACGTTTTCGCCGCCGGACTTCACGACATCCTTGTAGCGATCGACCATCACGCGCAATCCGTCGTCGCGGAATTCGCACATGTCCCCGCTATGGAACCAGCCGTGGCGGAAGGCCTTGCGGGTCGCTTCCTCGTCTCGGAAATAGCCGGCCGTCATGATCGGGGACCGGTACACCACTTCTCCGCGTGCACCGGGCTGTTCGTGCAGCGAGCGGCCGTCTTCGTCCATCACCGTCGATGCCAGCAGTGGCGTCGGCAGGCCGACGATATTGGTCGCCGGGGCGGTCTGCTGGTAGACCTCCGGATATTGCTCGACCGGGAAACGATGCAGCGCAACGCACTCGGTCTGACCAAAGATGCCGACCAGATGGGCCTGTGGATTCAGACGCTGCAGGCGGGTGCGCACCGCCGGGTCCACCGCGCCCCAGCCATAGATGACGATCCTCAGGCTGCTCAGATCCGGCGTCGGGTCCAGGGCTTCGGCCGAGCGAACCAGATCGGCGAGGAACTGCGGCGATCCGACGAACAGCGTCGAAGGCTGCTGTGCGGTGATCGCTGCGCACAGGTTGGTCGCGGTCGGCGTGCGGCCGAGCACCACGCTGCCGCCGGCGAGCCAGGCCGACATCGGAAAGATCTGGTCGCCGATGTGATAGATCGCGGGCAGGAAGGTGCAGATGCGGTAGTCGGACTCGAAGCTCAGGCCGCGCGAGTAGGCAGAGGCCTGGTTGAGGCCGGCGAGATAGGTGCAGCTGTGGGAGATCATCACCGCCTTGGGCATCGCGGTGGTGCCCGAGGTCATCAGGATTTCCCAGATGTCGTCGCCGTGGATGCGGACCTCGGGCTCGGTCGTCGGCTGGCCGTGCATCAGCTCGGCCAGCAACGGCAGGCCGCTGGTCTGGCCGTCGCGATCGACGATGGCAGCCAGCACCGCAACACCCGCGGCCTCGATGGCAATGCGCGCCCGGGGCCAGGCCTCGGCATCGACGATGGCCGCAGAGACGCCGACATGGCGCAGCGAGTGCTCGACCATGTCGGCGGCCATCATCGTGTTGATCGGCACCGCCACCAGCCCGGCCTTGGCGCAGGCGAGCTTGCACAGGAAGGCGTCGTTCGAGTTGTCGCAGAACATCGCCACGCGGGCGCCACGCGCAAGCCCACGCGACAACAGGCCGTGGGCGATCGCATTGACCGTTTCATCGGCCTGCCGGTAAGTAAGGCTGGCCAGGCGAGGGTCGCGAATCGCGCAGGGCGCGGCGATCAGCGCCAGCTTGTCGGGCTGGCTCCAGCGCATCCGTTCGAAGATGTCGCCGACGCTGACGCGCTCCCAGCGCTGATCGGCCCGTCGGTCGTAAAGCGTTTCGACATCCTGCTTCATCGGTGTTCTCCTCGGTGCTGCGTGGTACGGCGATCCGAATCGCCGCGCGTGGACCAGTGCTGCACGCCGGTCCTATAGTGAGGACCACTTACCAGCTTCGGAAGATCGGCATGGGTTCTCCCCGGCAGGGCGCCACGAAGGCGATCGCAAAACCTCGCCCGCGCGCCTCGCGCATGGCCTCCGATGATCGGGTTCAGGAGATTCTCGTCGTGGCGCGGGACGTGTTCGTGGCGCAGGGCTTCAATGCCTCGTCCGTTGCCGAGATCGCGGTCCGTCTCGGTGTCGCCGAAGGCACGGTGTTCAAGTACTTCCCGACCAAGCGGGACCTGCTCAACCGGGTGATCGAGCACTGGTACAGCGAACTGTTCGGCGACTACACCAAGGATCTGTCGATGATCCGCGGTGCCCGCGACCGTCTGCGCTATCTGGTCTGGCGGCACCTGAAGGCGATCCTCGACTGGCCAGGCATGTGTCGGCTGGTGTTCACCGAGGTGCGCTCGCAGCCCGGCTATTCGCGTTCGCCCGTGCACCAGATGAATCTGAAGTACACCGAGCTGCTGGTCGAAGTGGTCAACGAAGGCATCGCCAGCGGCGACTTCCGGGGCGACTTCCCCCCCGCCCTGCTGCGCGACATGATCTATGGCGGCATCGAGCATCATGTCTGGAGCTATCTGTATGGCCGTGCGCCGCTGGACCCGGAGCGATCCGCAGACCAGATCACCGATCTGCTCTGCGGCGGTCTGGCCTCCCGCTCGGGCGCACCCGAAGCAGCCTCCGGAAACGATCTCGCAGCGCTGGCGGCGCAGCTGGAGCAGGTCGCTGCCAAGCTGCGCACGCCGGGTGACCGCCGACGCTAGGCGGTCGGCGTGCGATACCACTCGGGCCGTCCGGCCAGCCACAGCTCGCCCCACAGCTTGCCGCCGCCATCGACGGTCAGCGTCTCGCCGGTGATGAAGCTGGCGCTGGGCGATGACAGGTACACGCAGGCTTCGGCGATCTCCATCGGCGTGCCCGGCCGCTTGAACGGGTTGGCCAGCGGAAACTCGGCGACCGCTTCCGGCGGATAGACATCCAGCCCTTCGCTCGCGGTCAGTCCGGGCGCCACGGCATTGACGCGAATGCCCAGCGGCGCCCATTCGACGGCGACCGTGCGCATCGCGCCGACGATGCCGGCGCGAGCGGCCTGGGTATGCGCGACACCGGGCATGCCGCGCTCCAGCACCACGATCACGTTGACGATCGAGCCGCCGCGCTGCAGGTCTCGCCAGCGTTGCGCCGCGCGCTGCATGACGAACCAGGAATTGTTGAGGTTGTTGCTGATCACCGCGTTCCAGCCCTTGGGGCTCATGTCGATCGCGTTTTGCGGAAACTGGCCGCCAGCACTGTTGACGACCACGTCGGGCATGCCGACTTCGGCTTCGATGCGCTCGAACAGCGCAACCACGTTGTCGTGCTCGCGCAACTGGGTCGCCATGCCGTGCATCGTCGTGCCCTTGCCGCGCGCGAACGCGACAACCGCGTCGAGCTTGTCCTGCGAGCGGCCGGTGATCACGACGGTGGCACCGAGCCGGGCGAAGGTCAGTGCCGTGGCGCGGCCGATGCCGCTGCCGCCGCCACAGACCAGGGCGATCCGGTTCTGGAACAGATCGGTGCGGAACGCAGTCGGTGCTGCCCAGAGCGCTTCCAGCAGGTCCGCAGTCACGAGGCCAGCAACTCCTTGGCGATGATCATCTTGCGCACCTCGCTGGTGCCGGCACCGATCTCCAGCAGCTTGATCGAGCGGTACAGGCGGTTGACCTCGCTTTCCCAGATGTAGCCCGAACCGCCATGCACCTGCACGGCATCGTTGAGCACCTGATTCATGGTCTCGGCCACGTACAGCACACCGGCGGCGGTCAGCTTGTGGATCTCGCCACGGCCACCGCCGTCCTCGCCGATGACGGTAGCGGCGCGCAGCACCTGATAAGTGAACAGCCGCATGCTTTCAACGCGCGTGTACATGTCGGCGAGCTTGGCCTGCACCATCTGGAAATCGCTGATCGGCCGCCCGAACTGCTTGCGCTGACGGGCGTAGTCGAGCGCCAGGGCAAAAGCGCGTTCGGCGATGCCAAGGCAGATCGGCGAGATCATTGCCCGCTCGAGGTCCAGCCCGGACATCACCACCTTGACGCCGCGGTTCTCGCCGCCCACCAGGTTCTCGGCCGGAACGCGGCAGTCTTCGAACACCAGTTCGCCGGTCTGCGAGCCGCGGAAACCCATCTTGTTGAGCTTCTGCGCGACCTTGAAGCCGGGGAAATCCTTCTCGACGATGAATGCGCTGATGCCCTGCGCGCCGCGGTCCTTGTCGGTCTTGGCGTAGACCAGCAGCACATCGGCGATGGGGCCGTTGGTGATGTAGAGCTTGCTGCCGTTGAGCACGTAATGGCCGCCCTCGCGGCGCGCGGTGGTGCGCATCGAGCCCAGGGCATCGGAGCCGGCACCGGGTTCGGTCAGGCCCAGCGCGCCGATCAGCTCGCCCTTGCACATGCCCGGCACGAAGCGCTGCTGCTGCTCGGCATTGGCGTTGCGCAAGATGTTGTGCAGGCACAGGTTCTCGTGCGCGACCCAGGCCAAGCCCAGCGCGTGGTTCCAGCGCGATATCGCCTGCAGGATCAGGCCGGAGGTGAACAGATCCATGCCGGCACCGCCGAGCGCTGTCGGCGCAGTGACCCCGAAATAGCCGGTCTGGCCGATCTTCGGAAAGATGTCGGTGGGCCACCACTCTTCATCGTCCATGCGCTGCGCGAGCGGGTAGACCTCCTTCTGCGCGAAGCGGTCCGCCATCGCCAGGATCTCGATCTCCTCGCTGCTGAGGCCGGTGAAGGCCTGAAGCACCGAACCACCATGCTGTTCTGACATCGCCCGTCGTCCTCTTTGTGAGCTTTGCTCACTTTAAACGCGAATATCTCAGGTCCGGCTCGGATCGGCAATGCAGGCTGACGCTTATCCTCATGCCATAACGCTATCGGACGCCGCCTTGACGCTTCGGTCGTTTTCAGTGAGCATCACTCACTTGCATGCTTTGAAGCCGCCTGCCTCGCCCCTCGCCTGCCCGGAATCCCGATGACCCTTCCCGTTCTCGTCGAACGCCGCGACGGCGTGCAGTGGATCACCCTGAACCGCGCCGAGCGCCGCAACGCTTTGAACGAAGAGGTCGTTCGCCTGATCCGAGAAGGCATCGCGGTTGCTGTCGCGGATCGCGACTGCCGCGCCATCGTGCTGACCGGCACCGGAGACAAGGCCTTCTGCGCCGGTGGCGACCTGCAGAAGAATGCCGACGGCAATCCTTTCGGCATCGACTATTCGCGCCCGCAGCACTACATGGTCGAGCTGTTCAAAGTGATGCAGGACTGCACGCTGCCGATCATCGCCCGCGTCAACGGCCATGCATTGGCAGGTGGCTTCGGCCTGCTGTGTGCCTGCGACATGGCGATTGCTGCCGACGACATCCGCATCGGCGCGCCGGAATCCCGCATCGGCATGACGCCGATGACCATCCTGCCATTCATGCTGCGAGTGATTCCGGCGCGACGCCTGCAGGAAATCTGCATCACCGGCGAACAGTTCACCGCTGGTGATGCACTCGACTGGGGCATCGTCAATTACGTGGTGCCGCGCGAGCAGCTGGACGAGAAAGTTCAGTGGCTGCTCGGCCGTGTGACCAGCGCCTCGCCGACCGCCGTGCGTCTGGGCAAGCAGACCTTCAACGCGATGCGCGACCTGAGCCTGCGCGAGGCGCTGGAGTACGCGCAGGTGATGTTCCTGCCAATGGCCTCGACCGCCGATGCGCTCGAAGGTCGCGCGTCCTTTGTCGAAAAGCGCGCCCCGAACTACAGCGGCTACTGAGCATGAAGGCTTCTGTCCGCATCGGCTGCGGCCCCAGCTTCTGGGGCGATGCCGCCGAGGGCTCGCGCTGGCTGCGTCTGATTGATGTCGCCTGCGGCCGCTCTGGCGACAAGGGCATGGCGGCCTGTATCGGCGTGCTCGCGTGGCATCCCGAGTCCCTGCTGGAGCTGCGCGATTGAAACCTCATCACTGGCCGTTCGACACCGTGCTGGTCGCCAACCGCGGCGAGATTGCCGTGCGCGTGCTGCGCACCGTGCAGAAGCTCGGACTGCGTGGCGCGGTGATCCACCACGCTGCGGACCGCAATACGCTGGCGGTGCGCATGGCGGATCAGGCCATCGAGATCACGGGCGTGACGCCGGTCGCGTCCTATCTGGACGGCGCGCAGATTCTCGCCGCTGCGAAATCCTGCGGTGCTGGCGCGATTCATCCGGGTTACGGATTCCTGTCGGAGAACGCGGGTTTCTGCCGCGCGGTCGAGGCCGCAGGACTGGTGTTCATTGGCCCTGCGCCGGAACAGATCGAACTGATGGGCGACAAGGTGCGCGCGCGCAACTTCGTCGAAAAGGCCGGCTTCCCGGTCGCGCCGAGCGCGATCGAGGACGACGACCCGGCGAGTTTCAACAAGCGCGCGCGCGAGGTCGGCACGCCGCTGCTGATCAAGCCTTCGGCCGGTGGTGGTGGCAAGGGCATGCGCATCGTCCGCGATCTGTCGGTGCTCGATGTCGAGATCGAGCGCGCGCGCAGCGAAGGGAGCCGCTACTTCGGCGATGGCCGTTTGTACGTCGAACGCTATATCGAGAATCCGCGCCACATCGAGGTACAGGTGCTTGGCGATGCGCAGGGCAACGTCGTGCACCTGTACGAGCGCGAGTGCTCGGTGCAGCGACGCTTCCAGAAGATCGTCGAGGAAACGCCGTCGCCCGCGCTGACGCCGGAGCTGCGCATGAAGATCTGCGAAACCGCAGTCGGCATTGCGCGCAGCGCGGGCTATCGCAACGCGGGCACGGTGGAATTCATCTTTGGCCCGTCTGGTGAGTTCTATTTCCTCGAGATGAACACGCGACTCCAAGTGGAGCACCCGGTTACCGAGGAAACCACAGGCAAGGATCTCGTACACGAACAATTGCGCATCGCGGCAGGAGAGAGACTTGGCTATGCGCAGGCCGATGTGACGAGCGCCGGCCATGCCATCGAGCTGCGCATCTACGCCGAAGACCCGGGCCGTGGCTACACGCCCACGACCGGTCCCATTCTTACCCTGCATCCGCCACAGGGCGAAGGCGTTCGCTGGGACAGCGGCGTGGTGCAAGGCGGCGAAGTCACCAGCGCATTCGATCCGATGATCGCCAAGCTGATCGTGCACGGCGCGAATCGCAGCGAGGCCATCGCACGCGCCGACCGCGCACTCGGCGAGACCGTGCTGCTCGGCTGCAAGACCAACGCGGCATTCCTGCGTCGGCTGATCCGCCACCCGGCTTTCGTCGCCGGTGACGTGCACACCGGCTTTCTGGACGCGAATCCGCAGATCGCGGCCGACCCGGCGCTGTCCATCGAAATGCTGAACGCGCTGCTCGCGGCAGCGAGCCTCAGCACGCGACCGATGCGCGACTCAGCCGATGCGGTGCCCGATCTGCATGCCGCCATCGGTTCCTGGAGCAACTGATGCACCACGCCTTCACGCTCGCTGACGCCGAGCACAACCTGGCGCTGTCGCGCTCGCGCGAGGCTTATCGCCTGCATGTCGGCGACGCCGTGCTCGATGTGGACCTGCGCACCGCTGCCGATGGCAAGTGCTGGCTCACCGTCGGCAATCGCCATGCGGAGATCGTGATTGCGACGCGCGGTGACGAGGTGTTCGTGCATCTTGACGGCGAGACGCATGCGCTGCGCTATCGCCACCCGCTGGATCGCCTCGCCGCACAGGTCGGGGGTGGCGCGGACGACGGCATCTTCGCGCCGATGCCCGGCAGCATCGTGGCCGTGCAGGTGGCGGCCGGAGACGCGGTAACGAAGGGTCAGACGCTGCTGGTGATGGAAAGCATGAAGATGGAAACAAGCCTGGTTGCGTCGCGCGATGGCGTGGTTGCGACAGTGCGCTTCGAGACGGGACAGAGCTTCGAGCGCGACGCGCTGCTGCTGTCGCTGGAGCCGCGCGAATGAAGCGCATCGAATCCCGCCTCAACACCGCATCTGCCGAATTCCAGGCCAACGCCGCCCACAACCGCACGCTCGCCAATGCCTTCCGCGAGAAGCAGCGCGCAGTGCGCGATGACCGTCCGCAGCGCGACATCGACCGCCTGCGTTCGCAGAACAAGCTGCTGGTCCGCGAGCGCCTGAAGCTGCTGCTCGATCCGTGCACGCCCTTCCTCGAATTCTCCTCGCTTGCCGCCAACGAGGCCTATGACGGCGAGGTGCCGGGCGCGGCCTGCGTGACCGGCATCGGTATCGTCTCCGGCCGTGAGTGCGTGATCAACGCGGGCGATGCGAGCGTCAAGGGTGGGGCCTGGTACCCGCTGACGGTGAAGAAAACCGTGCGCGCGCTCGACATCGCCATCGAGAACCGCCTGCCGGTCGTGCATCTCTGCGATTCCGCCGGTGGCTTCCTGCCGCTGCAAGCGGATCTCTTCGCCGACAAGCAGATGGCTGGCCGCATCTTCCGCAATCAATGCATGTTGTCGAAGATGGGCGTGCAGCAGGTGTCGGTGGTGCTCGGACATTGCACGGCCGGTGGTGCCTATGTGCCGGCGCTGTCGGACTACAACGTCATCGTGCGCGGCACCGGCGCGATCTTCCTCGCCGGGCCGCCGCTGGTGAAGGCGGCGACGGGTGAGGAAAATACCGTCGATGAACTGGGGGGCGCTGACATGCACACCCGTGTGTCCGGCACCGCGGACTACCCGGCCTCCAGCGAGGAAGAAGCGATCGCGATCGCCCGCGACATCGTGGCCCAGTTCAAGCGGCCAACCAAGGCGGCGATCGAATGGCAGCAGCCGGAAGATCCTTACTACGACCCACGCGAGCTGTACGGCGTGCTGCCGCAGGACATCAAGCAGCAGTTCGACATGCGCGAAGTGCTGGCGCGCCTCGTCGATGGCTCACGCTTCCACGAATACCAGCCGAACTACGGCAAGACGCTGATCTGCGGCTACGCGCATCTCTGGGGTTACAAGATCGGCGTGCTCGCGAACAACGGCGTGCTGTTCAACGACTCCAGCCTGAAAGGTGCGCACTTCATCGAACTGTGCAACCAGAACCGCACGCCACTGCTATTTCTGCAGAACATCACCGGCTTCATGGTCGGCCGCGAATACGAGCGTCGCGGCATCACCAAGGACGGCGCGAAGATGATCATGGCGGTGTCGAACTGCGAAGTGCCGAAATTCACCGTGATGTGTCACGGCTCCTTCGGTGCGGGCAACTACGGCATGAGCGGACGCGCCTTCGATTCACGCTTCCTGTTCTCCTGGCCGCAGTCGCAGACCTCGGTGATGGGTGCCGAGCAGGCGGCGAACGTGCTGGCCGACGTGAAGATTCGCCAACTCGCCAAACAGGGCATGAAGCTCAGCCAGGCCGAAATTGATGCGATCCGCGACCCGGTGCTTGGCGAGTTCAAGCGCAAGCAGAGCGCGTACTGGAGCACCTCGGAGATCTGGGACGACGGCATCCTCGATCCGGTGGACACGCGCAACGCGCTGGGCATTGCAATCAGTGCAGCACTGAACACGCCGATTGGCGATCCGCGCTACGGCGTGTTCCGGCTTTGATGCGTTCTTGCCGGCGATAGCGCGCGTGGCGTCGCAGTCCCGGCCTCTATTCCAGCCCTCATTCCACCTTGATCGGTACTTCGAGCGACAAGATCTTGCGGCGTCTTCAACCGATGCCGGCGCCAAGTACCCACCCGGTGATTGATCAGCAGCAGGGCAGCGCTCTTCGGCGGTGAATCGTTCAGTCTTCATGCACCGAAACCCGTTTGCGTTCCAGCAAAGACCCGGCACTTCATCGAGTTCTTGCTGGAAAACTCGGATCGACAGCCGGAAGTGCATCCGTCGAGTCGGCCTTGCCGAAAGACCATCCAGCGGGACCGGGCTGGCCCACGGGCACACGATTTTCGGAAGGCAGCTGTTGGGCTGGGAAGTTGGGGGACGCCGGTCCGAATTGCACCAGCATGGCTCCCGACAAGCGCCGGGCAAAAATAAAGGGACCGACACTTTCGTGTAAGTCCCTGTATTTATTGCTACTTTTACTGGCTGGGAGACTAGGACTCGAACCTAGATAAACAGAGTCAGAATCTGTTGTCCTGCCATTAGACGATCTCCCAAAAACTGTGAAGCTTTCGACCGTGGCGACGCCGATCAAGGCATCGCCACGACTGTCGATTAGCGCTTCGAGTACTGCGGTGCGCGACGGGCGCCGTGCAGGCCGACCTTCTTGCGCTCGACTTCGCGAGCATCGCGAGTGACCAGACCGGCAGCACGAAGACCCGGACGCAGGGCTTCATCGTACTTGATCAGGGCGCGGGTCAGGCCGTGGCGGATCGCGCCGGCCTGGCCGTTCGGGCCGCCACCGGCGACCGTCACCAGAATGTCGAACCGGCCGACGCAGTCGGACACTTCGAGCGGCTGGCGAACCAGCATGCGCGAGGTTTCGCGGCCGAAGTAGGCCTCGACGGTCTTGCCGTTGATGACGATGTCACCCTTGCCCGGACGGATGAAGACGCGGGCGGCGGCGGTCTTGCGGCGACCGGTGCCGTAATGCTGATCAGCAGGCTGCTTGAGCGTGGCCATGGATTAACCCTTGAGCGTGAAAGTGACAGGCTGCTGCGCGGTGTGCGGGTGCTCGGCACCGGCGTAGACCTTCAGCTTGCGGTACTGCGCGTAGCCCAGCGGGCCCTTCGGCAGCATGCCCTTGATCGCCTTCTCGATGACGCGCTCCGGGTGCTCGGCCATCATCTTGCCGAGCGTGGTGAACTTGATGCCACCCGGGTATTCGGTATGACGCCAGTAGATCTTGCCTTCGGCCTTGTTGCCGGTAGCGCGGATCTTCGAGGCGTTGATGACAATGACGTAGTCGCCAGTGTCGATGTGCGGCGTGAACTCAGCCTTGTGCTTGCCGCGCAGACGGCGCGCGACTTCCGAAGCGAGTCGGCCGAGAACAACGCCTTCGGCGTCGATCACTGACCATTCGCGCTTCGCATTCTCGTTGGTTGCGAAATAAGTGCTCATGAATCCTGCTCTTGGACCCCGCGGGCCATGCGGCCGGGAGGCGATTATTGTTCAGTCGGCCGATGTGGCTGGACGACCTCGGGCAAAACGAGCGCGGAGTTTAGAGAGCTGCGCCTGCCGTTGCAAGGCGGATCGCGGCGAAAACCGGTCTGGCGACGAAATCAGTGGCCGAAATTGATCTTGCCTTCGAGATTGGTGCGCGAATCGGCATTGGCCAGCGCTTCGTCGAGGTCGATCAGCTCGTCCGTGTACAGCTTGAACAGGGACTGGTCGAAGCTCTGCATGCCGCGATCGGAAGACTGCGCCATCGCTTCGCGCAGTTCGTCGATGCGACCACCGACGATCAGGTCCTGGATATACGGCGTGTTGATCAGCACCTCGACCGCCGCCACCCGCTTGCCGTCCTTCTTGCGCACGAGGCGCTGGGAAATGATCGCCCGCAAGGTCAGTGACAAGTCGAGATACAGCTGCGGCCGCTGGCTGTCCGGGTACAGGTTGACGATGCGCTGCATCGCCTGCCAGGCGTTGTTGGCGTGCAGGGTCGAGATCGCCAGGTGCCCGGTGTTGGCCAGTTGCAGGCAGGCATCCATGGTTTCGCGCGAGCGCACCTCGCCGATCAGGATCACGTCCGGCGCTTCGCGCAAGCTCGATTGCAGCGCGCGCTCGTAGCTGACGGTGTCCTCGCCGACCTCGCGCTGGTTGACGATCGAGCGCTTGTTGCCGTGGATGAATTCGATCGGGTCCTCGATCGTCAGGATGTGACCGGCCGCGTGCTCGTTGCGGTGATCGACCATCGCCGCCAGCGTGGTCGACTTGCCCGAGCCGGTGGCACCGACCATCAGGATCAGGCCGCGCTTCTGCATCGACAGCTCGCGCAAGGTCTCCGGCATGTTCAGCGCTTCGAGCCCGGGGATATCGGTACGGACATGGCGCAGCACCATCGCGACACTGCTGCGCTGGGTGAACACGTTGACGCGGAAACGGCCGAGTCCGCCCGCGTGGGTCGCCATGTCGAGTTCGCGCTCGGCCGCGAATCTCGCCTGCTGCTCCTCGGTGAGGATCGACATCGCCAGTTCGCGGACGTAGTCGCTGGTCAGCACGCTGCGGCCCACGGGGCGCATCTCGCCTTCGATGCGCAGCATCGGCGTGGCACCGGCGCTGAAGTAGATGTCGGACGCGCCGTGTTCGACGCAAAGCTTCAGATATGGAATGATTTTTTGCACAGCGGGCTTATCCGGTGGTCGGCATCAGCGGCGTACCACCATGCCGGTATCTTCTTCCTTCATGCGCATACCCTTGACCGTCGGGTCGTCGAGCAGGTTTTCGCGCATGCGGCGGGATTCCAGCTTCACCTTGAGGCGCAGCTCGTTCTGCGAATCGGCATTGCGGACCGCTTCGTCGTAGGAGATCAGCCCCTGCTCGAACAGGCCGAACAGGTACTGATCGAAGGTGACCATGCCCTGCTCGTTCGAGCGGCTCATCACTTCCTTGATGCCGACCACCTCGCCCTTGAAGATCAGGTCGGCGATCAACGGCGAGTTGAGCATGATCTCGACCGCCGGCACCCGGCCGCCGCCGGTTTCGCGGCGGATCAGGCGCTGGGAAATGATCGCGCGGAGGTTCAGCGACAGGTCCATCAGCACTTGCTCGCGCTTTTCCTCACCGAAGAAATTGATGATGCGATCGAGCGCCTGGTTGGCGCTGTTGGCATGCAGCGTTGATAACACCAGATGCCCGGTTTCCGCGAAATTGATCGCGTATTCCATGGTTTCACGAGTGCGGATCTCGCCGATCTGGATCACGTCCGGCGCTTGCCGCAGCGTGTTCTTCAGCGCGGCTTCCCAGCTCAGCGTGTCGGAGCCGACTTCGCGCTGGGTGATCATGCAGCCCATGTGCGGATGCACGTATTCGACCGGGTCCTCGATGGTGATGATGTGGCCGCGTGAGTTGGCATTGCGATGGCCGAGCATCGCCGCCAGCGAAGTCGACTTGCCGGAACCGGTGGCACCGACCATCAGGATCAGGCCGCGCTTGGCCATCACCACATCCTTCAGGCTGGCAGGCAGGCCGATCTGGTCGAAGCTCGGGATTTCAGTGGTAATGGTGCGCAATACGCCGCCGACCGAGCCCATCTGCACGAAGGCGCTGACGCGGAAACGGCCGATGCCCGGCGGATTGATCGCGAAATTACACTCGTTGGTCGACTCGAACTCCTTGACCTGACGATCGCTCATCAGCGCGCGCATCAGCAGAGCCGAGTTCTGACCCGACAGCGGCTTGTCGCCGACCGGCGTCAGCTGGCCGTCGAGCTTGATCGCCGGCGGGAAGCCGGCGGTCACGAACAGATCCGATGCCCCCCGCGCTTTCATCGCGATCAGCAGCTGCTGGATCAGCTTGATGGCTTCGTCGCGTTCCATGTTCCGTCTCCTGCGCCGGTCAGGACGCGAAATCAGTCTTGTTTTCGGCCTTGGTCCGCGCTTCGGCGGCAGTGACCACGTTGCGGCGCACCAGATCCTTCAAGCATTGATCGAGCGTCTGCATGCCGTCCTTGGAGCCGGTCTGGATCGCCGAATACATCTGGGCGATCTTGTTTTCCTTGATCAGCGAGCGCACCGCAGGCGTACCGATCAGGATTTCGTGCGCGGCGACGCGGCCGCCGGTCGCCTTCTTCAGCAGGGTCTGGGCGATCACCGCGCGCAGGCCGGTCGACAGCATCGCGCGAACCATGTCTTTCTCGGCGGCCGGGAACACGTCGACGACACGGTCGATGGTCTTGGCAGCGGAGGTCGTGTGCAGCGTGCCGAACACCAGATGGCCGGTTTCGGCAGCGGTCAGCGCCAGACGGATGGTTTCCAGATCGCGCATTTCGCCGACCAGGATCACATCCGGGTCTTCGCGCAAGGCCGACCGCAGCGCTTCATTGAAGCCCAGCGTGTCGCGATGCACTTCGCGCTGGTTGATCAGGCACTTCTTCGACGGATGGACGAATTCGATTGGGTCTTCGACGGTCAGGATGTGGCCGTAATCCTGTTCGTTGATGTGATTGATGATCGCCGCGAGCGTGGTCGACTTGCCGGAACCGGTCGGACCGGTGACCAGCACCAGACCGCGCGGGGTTTCGGCGATGTCCTTGAAGATCGGCGGGCAGTTCAGGTCTTCCAGCGACAGGATCTTCGACGGAATGGTGCGGAACACGCCGCCCGCGCCGCGCGACTGCGTGAAAGCATTGACGCGGAAGCGTGCGAGGCCGGGAATCTCGAACGAGAAATCGGTCTCCAGGAACTCGTCCCAGGCCTTGCGCTGCTTGTCATTCATGATGTCGTAGAGCATCGCGTGCACCTGCTTGTGCTCCAGCGGCGGCAGGTTGATGCGCTTCATGTCGCCATCGACGCGGATCATCGGCTCCACACCCGCAGACAGGTGCAGGTCCGACGCCCCCTGTTTGACGCTGAAGGTCAACAACTGCGCGATATCCAAGTCCCACCCTCCGAATGTGCCGCCGTCGCGCCCAAGTGGCGGTCGTTGCTGGCAAATTACCGAACCATGAGACCTTACTTCAATCGCGCATGAGCCTCGTTTCCGACCGGCTGACGGATATCCGCCGACGACTGGCCGCAGCCTGTGCCCGTGCAGGCCGCATGCCTGCCGATATCCGCCTGATTGCCGTCTCCAAGACCTTCGATGCCGACGCGGTCGCCGAAGTCGCCGAACTCGGCCAGCTTGAATTCGGCGAAAGCTACATGCGAGAAGCGCTCGACAAGATCGGCCTCACTGAGGCCATCGTCGGCCAGCGCCTGATCTGGCACTTCATCGGCCCGATCCAGGGCAACAAGTGCCGCGCACTGGCCGGTGCCTTTGCTTTCGCGCATGGGGTCGATCGTCTGAAGATCGCCGAACGCCTGTCCGAACTACGCGCAGCCGATCTGCCGCCGCTGGACATCTGCGTGCAGGTCAACGTCTCCGGCGAGGCGAGCAAGGGCGGCGTGGCACCCGACGAAGCCGCCGCACTCTGTGAGGCGATTGCCAAACTGCCGCGACTGCGCCTGCGCGGCCTGATGTGCATTCCGGCACCAGTCGATGATCCGGAAGATTCCCGCGCCTCGTTCCGGCTGCTGCGCGCGCTGCGCGATGCGATCCGCGCTTCGGACGCGGTCGATGCGGACGCCTTCGATCAGCTGTCGATGGGCATGTCGGACGATTTCGAGGTCGCCATCGAGGAGGGTGCCACGATGGTGCGGGTCGGCTCGGCGCTGTTCGGAGCACGTCCCGGATGAAAGCGGGCATGCGCATTGGGCGTCGCTGATTCACACTTCGCGCCCGAACCGCCCGCCGCAACCGCCTTCGACCATGGACCAGAACCAAGCCAAGCAAGCCGCCGCCCGCGCCGCCCTGAAATACCTCGTGCCGGGCGAACTGCTCGGCGTCGGCACCGGCTCGACCGTCAATTACTTCATCGACGCGCTGGCTGAGCACCGGGACAGCATTCCGGGCGCGGTGTCGTCGTCGAATGCCTCAACGGAACGGCTCAAGAAGGTCGGCATTCCGGTGGTTGAGCTGAACGACGCCGGAACCTTGTCGATCTACGTCGACGGCGCCGATGAAGCCGACGCCCACCTGCGCCTGGTCAAGGGCGGCGGTGGTGCGCTGACCCGCGAAAAGATCGTTGCGGCGGCCTCGCGCAAATTCATCTGCATCGCCGACGAATCGAAGCTGGTGCCGGTGCTCGGCAACTTCCCGTTGCCGGTCGAAGTGATTCCGATGGCGCGCTCCTACGTCGCCCGTGAGCTGGTGCGGATGGGCGGAAACCCGAAGCTGCGCGCCGGCTTCATTACCGACAACGGCGGCGACATTCTCGATGTCTCCGGCTTCTCGATCACCGATCCGCTGGCGATGGAAACCGCGATCGGCATGCTCGCGGGCGTCATCAGCGTTGGCCTGTTCGCCCATCGCGGCGCCGATGTGCTGCTGCTCGGTGGGCCCGGCGGCGTGCGCGAAATCCTGCCGGCGTAGGCGCATGGGCAATGCCCCGGATGACTGGCTGACCGTCGCGCGTCTCAACGATGCGGTCGAAGCGCAGTTGCTTCAGGGGCGCTTGCAGGCCGACGGCATCGAAGCGCAGCTGGCCGATCAGAACCACGTTCAGGCCGATCCGCTGATCGCGATTGCCCTGGGTGGCGTGCGCGTGCAGGTCCGGCGGCGCGATGCGGCGGTGGCGCAGTCGATCATCGAAGCGCTGGCCTCCGGCGATTACGCGCTGGATGACGATTTCGATCCCGGCACCTCCATCGACTGAACCCGGAATCAACCATGTAGGTCGGCAATCCTTTGCCGACATGCTGGCTCGATCGGGCAAGACGGCGGCAAGGGATTGCCGCCCTACTGGTCTGAAGGGCGCACCACAATAACGGCGCCCACGAAAAAGCCCGCGACACCGTTGCCGGTGTCGCGGGCTTCGAGTGCTGCCAGATGCTTAGCGGCCGCTTAGCGGCGGGCGCCCGGACGGCCGCCCTTCTTGTCGTCGCGCGGCTTTTCTTCGTTGACGCGGAGCAGATTGCCTCTGAGCTCCTTGCCGTTCAGGCCGGCGATTGCGGCGCGCGCTTCGTGGCCTTCCATCTCGATGAAACCAAAGCCGCGGCACTTGCCCGAAAACACATCGTGCGCAAGCTTGATCGAGCGAACCTTGCCATGCGTGGAAAACAGCTCGGTCAGTTCTTTTTCAGTCGTGTCGGTCGGCAGGTTGCCGGCGTAGATGCGCTTCATCCAGTGACTCCTTCTTCTCGGTTAATCGGTTGAATCAATTCGTGTTGTTGCGGCGTGTCGATCAGCGCGGACGCTGATTCTGACTGCCATTGCTGCGGCCTGCCGGACGGGCAGCGCCATCACGCGACGGACGCGCATGTCGCGCCGCGCCATTGCCGCCCGGGGCAGCAGCAGCCGGACGACGGGCACCGGCCGGCGAATGACCGCGGCCACCCGGCGCACCCCCGCGCGGACGTTCGCTGCGCTCGCGCTCCGGCGGGGCTGGCGGACGCGATGCCGCAGCGGCGCGCTCTTCGGCGGTCGGCGACGAGCCCGGCTCGTAGCCCGGCACGGTCGATGACGGAATCGACTTGCGCAGCAGGCGTTCGATGTCCTTCAGGAAAACCTTTTCGTCGCCGGAAACCAGGCTGATCGCCTCACCTTCGGCACCGGCACGGCCGGTACGACCGATGCGGTGGACGTAGTCCTCCGGCACGTTCGGCAGCTCGTGGTTGATGACGTGCGGCAGCTGGTCGATGTCGATGCCGCGCGCGGCGATATCGGTCGCCACCAGCACGCGGATCTTGCCGGCCTTGAAGTCGGCGAGCGCGCGGGTGCGGGCGTTCTGCGACTTGTTGCCGTGGATGGCGTCGGCCAGGATGCCTTCGCGCACCAACTGTTCGGCCAAGCGATTGGCGCCGTGCTTGGTGCGGGTGAAGATCAGTACCTGCTTCCAGTCGCCAGCCTTCACCAGATGCGCGATCAGCGCGGTCTTGCGACCCTTGTCGACCGGGTGCACGCGCTGGGCGACCAGTTCGGCCGCGGTGTTGCGCGGGGCGACATCGACGCTCGCCGGATCGTGCAGCAAGCCTTCGGCCAGGCTGCGGATTTCCGGATTGAAGGTCGCCGAGAACAGCAGGTTCTGGCGCTTGGCCGGAAGTGCGGCGATCACCCGACGGATATCGCGGATGAAGCCCATGTCGAGCATGCGATCGGCTTCGTCGAGCACCAGCATCTGGATGCCGGACAGGTTCACCGTGCGCTGCTGCAGATGGTCGAGCAGGCGGCCCGGCGTGGCGACGATGATGTCGACGCCACGGCGCAGCTGGTCGATCTGCGGATTGATGCCGACGCCGCCGAAGATGATCGCGGTCTTGATCGCCGGCAGGTGACGGCCGTAGGTACGGACCGAATCACCGACCTGGGCGGCCAGTTCGCGAGTCGGCACCAGCACCAGCACCTTCGGGGGTGCTGCGCGAGCGGTGGTCGCGGCATCACGCGGCTGGGAAGCCAGGCGATTGAGGATCGGCAGCGTGAAAGCGGCAGTCTTGCCGGTACCGGTCTGGGCGGCACCGAGCAGATCGCGGCCGGAGACGACGATCGGGATGGCCTGCGCCTGGATCGGCGTCGGCTTTTCGTAACCCTCGTCAGTGAGGGCGCGCAACAGTTCCGGGCAAAGGCCCAATTCGGCAAACGACATTATTTGATGGACTCCTGAAGCCGCCACACCATGAACAGCCCTCAAAAAGGCTGCACGGCACCGGTTCAGGCAGTGGAAAAAGGATTTCGAGCCGCGCCGGATGGCGCATCGAGGGTTTGCTACTGGAAGCTCTTGGGATCGGTGTCGAAACGACAGCCGGAGGGGGACTTCAAGCAGGGGCGCAACCGGAGCGCCTCACCAAACGGGGCGAAGTATACGCGATCAGCCCGGGCCACGTCCGGGGCGGATGCACGGGTATTCTCTGCGGCACCGCCGGTCCCGGCCTGCCCCATCGGATGAACCCATGAACCGCTCGATCCCGTTGTCCCTGCTGCTGTCGGCTGCCGTGCTGGCCACCGCCTGCTCGAAGAAGGCAGACCCCTTGCCGCCGCCCGCAGCCGCCGAACCGGCTTCGCCACCGGCTGAAGCCCCGGCGCCGTCGCTGACATCGGTCGCCGCTCCGGAAGGCGCGAAGGTGTTCTTTGTCGATCTCGTCGACGGGGCCGTGGTGCCGGCTTCGCTGCTGGTCAAGTTCGGCGTCGAAGGCATCGCCATCGTCCCGGCCGGCACCGACCAGCCAGCCAGCGGTCACCACCACCTGCTGATCGACGCCGAACTGCCGGCTTTCGACGCGCCGATTCCCGCCACCTCGAACTACGTGCACTTCGGCAAGGGTCAGACTGAAACGATGGTCGAGCTGACGCCGGGCGCGCACACCCTGCAGTTGCTGTTCGCCAACTACCTGCATGTGCCGTTCAACCCGCCGCTGGCCTCGGAAAAGATCACCGTGACGGTCAAGTAAAGACCGTTCATCTGCTGAATCTGACAGCTCGGCGGCTGCTCGCCGAGCTGTCATCGCAGACCCCCAACCGTTCATCGAATCACCGCAACGGCGGTGTTTTTCGATCCCATAATCCTGCCGATGCCGCCAGGGTCATTTTCCAGAACGGTTGTGAATCGGACTGATTGCCCCTTGCCGGCGCAATGCTGTCCGAGCACGTTCACGCCCGACGATTGCTGCTGCACCTGCTTCGGGCCGCGCGGCGCTTGAACAACCCGATCTACTTCGGCCCGGCCGCGCAACCGCTGTTCGGCATGCTGCACCGCCCCCAGGGCGCGGTACGGCAGACCGGCATCGTGCTCTGCACGAGCTGGGGCAGCGAAGGTCTGCGCAGCTATCGCGGCCTGCGCCAGTTGGCCCAGACCCTGAGCCAGAGCGGCTTCCCGGTGCTGCGCTTCGATTACACCGGCACCGGCGATTCCGGTGGCGATGGCCGTCATGTCCGGCTGGCGCAGTGGCTCGACGATCTACGCCAGGCCTGTGCGGTGCTGCGCACGGAAACCGGCGTCGCCGGCCTGTGCCTGACCGGATTGCGCTTCGGTGCGCTGCTGGCGCAGGAAGCAGTGGCCAGCGGCGCGGTCAGCGCCCAGGCGGTGGCGCTCTGGGACTCACCGCCCAGCGGCGAAGTGTTCGTTGCCAACCTGCAGCAGATGGATCAGGCGCTCAACGAAAAACGTGCTCAGCAACGAAAAGTGCGCTCGCAGATGGCCCCAGCGGCGCGCGACGAACTGCTGGGCCACGACTGGCCCGACGGCCTCGAAGCCGACATCGCCCGCCTGCCCGGCCTGCGCCGCGATCTTCCCGGCCGGGTCATCTTTGTCAGCCGCGACCGCATTCCACCGGACAGTGTGGAGTCGATCCGCCTGCCCGATGCCGGACACTGGAGCGATGTCGATCGCATCCACGCGCCCTGGCTGCCGGTGGCCAGTTTCCGGATCGTGGCCGAACGCCTGAGCGACGGTCTGCCATGAACGAGCGGGCGATTTCCTTCGGCGAAAGCGGGGCGCTGTTCGGCATCCTCGGCGCGCCGGAGATTCCCGATCCGCAGCGCCCAGCGGTGCTGATCCCGAACACCGGCGTCACCCACCGCGTCGGCCCCGGGCGCATGCATGTCGAACTGGCGCGGGCGCTGTCGGCGGCCGGTCTGGTATCGCTCCGACTCGACAACGCCGGCCTCGGCGACAGCGAAACCGTGCCCGGCCGCAGCAGCGAGACCGCAGCGCTCGATCTCTGTGCGGCCATGGACGCACTCGACGCCCGCAATATTTCCAGCGGCTACGTCGTGATCGGCAGCCACAACGGGGCTCACGATGCCCATCAGGCGGCGCGCATCGACCCGCGCATCATCGGCGCGGTGTTTCTCGACGGCTACGTGCATTCCACGCCGCGCGCCTGGCTGAACCGGCTGCTCGGCAAGGTCGGCGACCGCAGCCGCAGCGGCGACCCGCCGAGCGACGGCCTGTATCTGACGCCGCGCTCCGGCGATGCCCTGCACGACGCCAGCGATGCCGAAATCCACTGGTTCGAGACGCCCACGCATGCCCGCATGGAAGCCGATCTGGTCGAATTCATGCGTCGGCAACTGGCGCTGATGTACGTCTACACCGGCGATGTCGAACGCGATTACCACTACGCCGCGCAATTGATCGACGCCTTTCCGCTGCTGCGCGGCTATCGCCGGCTGACGCTGCGCCACATCCCCGAAGGCGACCACCGCTACAGCCGGCGCACCACCCGCGAAGCAATGATCGACGTGCTGGTCGACTGGGTGTTGAGCGTCAACGGCCAGCCAAAAGGCTGAACAGCAGCCCGTCCTGACGGCGTAGTTTGCCGCGCCATTCGAGCCCCGCCAGCGCGATCCGCGCCTTGACCGACAACGGCTCGACGGTAAAGCGTGCCGCCTGATCGGCAGCGGTGTCGAAGCTGAAGTGAATCGCCACTTCGTCGAATTCCAGGAACGCGCCGCCGAGCGGATGCACGCACTTGTGCACGCATTCCTTGGCCGCGAAGGCAGACAGCGCCCAGCGCGCCAGTCCACCGGGCAGCGCGGCAAGACGTTCCCGTTCGACGGCCGACAGCACGTATTCCGCCGCATCGTCCGGCAGCGCCCGATCACTTTCGACATCGATGCCGAGTGCGGTCCAGTGCGCGCTGTCGGCAGCGATCGCCACCGCAGCATCCGGGCAGTGCGAGATGCTGCCGGTCACGCCGTTCGGCCACAGCGGCGCGCCGTCGACACTGCGCAGCAAGACGTCGACATCACGGCCGATCGCGTTCAGCGCCGCGTGCGCGCAGGCCCGGCCAGCGGCGAAATGCGCCCGGCGGCGCGGCGCGACATCGGCGATCAGCGCCGCTTCATCCGCATGCAATGCGGCATCAAGACCGGGCTGCGGCAGCGGCGTCCAGAGGCAGGCTGAGTGCGGCAGCCAGTCGAGCGCTTGCAACATGGCGAGTCTGGCGGTCAGTGACGCTTGAGGAAATCCAGCACGGCGTCGGCAAAGCGTTCCGGCGCTTCGATGTTCATGAAGTGACCGACGTCGGCCAGCTGCACTAACTCGTAGCCGGCGCTGAACAGATGTTCGGAATCGCTGAACGTGTGGGCCAGGATGCAGGCGTCATTGGCACCGTGGATGACCCGCGCGGGAACGGCGATCGGGGCGAGCAGAAATTGCCACGCGACGCGGGTGAAGAACATGCCCGGGATCGCCCGGTAATAGGCCAGCGCAGCTTTAAGGCGTTCCGGCTCGGCGAAATTGGCTTTCAGCGGCAGCAGATAGTCGTCACCCGGAATCCAGCCCGGCGACCAGCTGCGCGCCAGGTCAACCAGCCAGGCGAAATCGTCCTCTCGAATCTTGCGCTCGGGCCAGATCGGCATCTGGAACTTGAAGATGTAGTGCGAAGCGGCGATCTGCGCCCGCGACGGCCGCAGCAGGAAACGGCGCAGATGCGGCACGGCCGCAGTGACGATGGCGCGCACCCGGTCCGGCCGCAGTGCGGCCGCTGCATAGGCGGCCACTGCACCCCAGTCGTGACCGACGACGAAGGCGCGGTCAACGCCGAAGTGCTCGATCAGCGCCAGCACGTCCTGGCCCAATGTCGCGATCGAGTAATCGCCGTTCTCCGGCACTTCGCTGGGCGCGTAGCCGCGCATCGACGGCGCGATCGCGCGGTAGCCGGCAGCGGCCAGGCGTTCGAGCAGGTCGACGAAGCTCCAGGCGGTGTCCGGAAAGCCGTGCAGCACCAGCACCAGCGGGGCGCTATCGGCACCGACGGCGGGCAGCGCTTCGAGATACGCGAACTCCATCCCGTTGGCCTGGATGTAGCGCGGAACGAGGCCGGCGGGCGGCGCGAGATCGGTCTCGGTGTTCATCTGTCGCGATTATGGGCTGATCAGCCTATTAAACTACCTCATCACGTCTGCATCAGGTGCGATATGGAATTCACGCTGGAAAAACTGAAGTCGCCCGAACACTGGTTGGCGCTGGGCCTGCCGGTGCTGGCGAAGATCGCCATCGCGCTGCTGATCTTCTATTTCGGCCGCTATGTGGTGCGCGCCGCGGTCGGAGTGCTGCGTCAGGTGATGCAGCGCGGCAAGGCCGACCCGACCCTGACCGGCTTCCTGTGCAACGTCGCCTATGGCGTCGGCTATGCGCTGGTGGTGATCTCGGCGCTCGGCCAGATCGGCATCAACACCAATTCGATGGCGGCGGTGGTCGGCGGCGCGGCACTGGCGGTCGGTCTGGCGCTTCAGGGCCAGCTCAGCGCGTTTGCGGCCGGCGTGCTGCTGATCCTGTTCCGGCCGTTCAAGGTCGGCGATTTCGTCGATGCCGGCGGCATCAAGGGCACGGTCGAGGAGATCAAGATCATTCACACCATCCTGCGCACCGCCGACAACCAGGAAGTGATCGTGCCGAACAATGCGATCACCACCGCCACCATCACCAACTACACGGCGCGCAAGACCCGGCGGCTCGACATCACCATCGGCATCGACTACGAGGCCGATCTGAAACTGGCGAAAACCCTGCTCGAGGAACTGCTGGTCCAGCATCCGAAAGTGCTGAAAAGCCCCGCGCCACAAGTGCAGGTGCGCGCGCTCGGAGCCAGTTCCGTCGATTTCGCCATCTGGCCCTGGGTGGCGACCGAGGAATGGTTCGAGGTGCAGTGCGACCTGCTGGAGCAGATCAAGCTGCGCTTCGACGCCGCCGGCATCGTCATTCCCTACCCGCAGATGGACCTGCATCTGCGCGGCAGCGCGCCGACGACGCTTGAAGTGGAGAAACGCGGCTAGTTCTTCATCAGGAAGCCGGTCACGACCGCCGACAGCCCGCGCGGCATGAACCGGGTGCTGAACGCCATGATCGCGTTCAGCCAGCCGGTGACCCGATGCGAGCGGCCGGCCAGCAGGGCGTCGATGCCGCTTCTGGCGACCTCGGCACTGGTCATCATCGTGGCGCGGTGATACCAGTTCTGCTTCTGGCCCGACACCTTGAGGAAATCGGTGGCGGTGACGCCGGGGCAGACCGTGGTGCAACGCACGCCGCGCGCTTTCAGTTCCTTATCGAGCGCGATGCCCAAGCTCAGCACGTAGCTTTTCGACGCCGAGTAGGCGGCATAGCTGGGTGAAGGCGAGAAGGCACCGGTCGACGACACCTGCAGGATGCGGCCCCAGCCGCGCGCCGCCATCGAGCCTGCGAACAGGCGGCTCAGATGGCTCAGCGCCACGACATTGACTTGCAGCATCTGGTCGAGCTTCAGCCAGTCGCTGTCGGCAAAATCGCCGTAGACGCCGAAGCCGGCGTTGTTGACCAGCACGTCCACCGCCGTGCCGCAGGCGTGCAATTGCGCGGCCAGTTGTTCGCGGGCAGCAGCGTCGCCGAGATCGGCGGGCAGCACCTGAACGTGGCTGCCGTGGCGGGCACGCAGTTCATCGGCCAACGCCTGCAAAGCGTCTGCGCGACGCGCCACCAGCACCAGACTGGCACCGCGCGCCGCCAGTTCACGAGCGAAGTCAAGGCCCAGCCCGCTCGATGCGCCGGTGACCAGCGCGGTCCTGCCTGTCAATGTCTGCGACATCACGATCTCGATGTGGGAACGGGATTCCGTTCGGTGAAGCCTAGCGTCATGCTATCCCCGACGTTCATCTCATCAATCAATCGGAGGCGAAGGAGCGCGCATGACCCACACGGCAATCAAGGCAGTTGCGGCAATCGGCATCATCGGGGCAGTGGCGGTTGGCGGGCCCTACCTGATCGGCCAGCAGATCGAAAGCGATTTCCGCGCCGCCATCGCGGCGGCACCCGACCACTATCCGTACCCGATTACCCTGGTCAGCTACCAGCGCGGCCTCTTTTCCTCGGTTGCTGAAACTCGGCAAGTCATTGATATCGGTCCGGATTCCGACGACATCACGATCGACGACGAAGGCAATCCGGTGATCCCGCCGAACCGCCTGATTCCGGTCAGCTTCCACCACGAGATCGGCCATGGCCCGAGGCTGGACGGCCTGCGGCTGACGCGCTTCGTCAACACCCTGAAGTTCGAGGGCGACGCGCTGGCGGCAGTTCGCCGGATATTCGGCGATTCCGAACCGGCAACCCTGACCGTCGATGTCGGCTTCGGCGGCGATATCAGCGGTTCGCTGGTCTCGCCCGCCGTCGACACCCCACTACCGGCTGGCGAGGACAGCGAAGGCGGCCGCCTGCAATGGTCCGGGCTCACGAGCGACTTCAGCGTGCGCGGCAAGCATGTCGTCGGCGCGCTGGATGCGCCGGGCCTGAACTTCGGCGACGGCAAGGTCGTGATGGGTCCGGTCACGGCGAAGGCTGACATGACCATCGTCACCGACGGCGTCTGGATCGGCAACTTCAACAACACCTTCGCCTCCATGAGCGTCGCCGAGCCGAACTTTGCCTTCTCGATGAAGGACATACGCATCGATTCCGACACCACCGACACAGCGGGCCAGCTCAAGTCCGGCGCGACTTTCGCCATCAAGGAAATGCTGTTCAACGATGTCCGCGTCGACGACACGCGGATGCGCCTGGTGCTCGACCGCCTCGACACCCAGGCGATGTCGGCCTTCAGCCGTGCGCTGAATCGCTTTACCGCCGAGCAGGGCGGCAAGACGGCCGGTGTCGAGGAATTGCCGCAGATGCTGGCGGTCATGAAACCGTCGCTGGCCGCTGCCGCCGCCGGTCAGCCGCTGTTCGCCATCGAGGAGCTGTCGTTCACGGCACCGCAGGGCAAGGTGCGGATGGAAGGCCGCGTGCAGTACGTCGGCGATGCCGATATCGAGGATTTCGCGGTCGCCACCGATGTCGTCGCCAGCGCCAAGGTGGAGGCACCGATGCCGCTGATCGAGCTGCTGCTGCAACTGCAAACCGCAAAAACCGTGATTCCCGGCCCCGACGGCGCACCGGTGCGCCTGAGCCCGGAACAGATCGCCGCCACCACGCAAGCTTCGCGCGACGGCATGGTGGCGCAGGGGCTCTTGATCGTCGACGGTGATCGCGCCCGCAGCGAAATCGAGTTCAAGGGCGGCGCGCTGACGGTCAACGGCAAGGCGCTCGGCGCACCGGCCATCTGAACGGACGCAACACGAAAAAGCCCCGTCGCGATTGCTCGCGCCGGGGCTTTTTCGTAGCTGGAAGAAGGACTTACTTCGCCTTCTTCTTGGCCTGCTTCTCTGCCTTCTTTTCCTTCATCGTCTTCAGCGGTGCCTTCTTGTCGGCTTTTTTACTGTCCATGCCTTTGGCCATGGTCGCGCTCCGGTGGTGGTGGGTGGAACGATTTTTACACGGCTGGCGGGATCAACTGCCACTTCTCACGCAGAGAACGCGAAGACCGCAGAGAAAAGCGTTTCAAGAAAAAAGCCTTGCTGTTCTCTGCGACCTCCGCGTTCTCTGCGTGAGACAAGGCTTTCTCAGCGCGCGTCGCGATTGGCCCCAGTCCGCAGCCGCAAGCCGTTCAGGCGGATGAAGCCCTCGGCGTCCTTCTGGTTATACGCACCGCGGTCATCTTCGAAGGTCGACAGGGTGGCATCGAACAGCGAATCCTTCGAGCGGCGGCCGAGGTTGTAGACCGCGCCCTTGTACAGCTTCAGGCGCACGTCGCCGTTGACGCGCGTTTGGGAATCGTCGATCAGCGCCTGCAGCATGCGGCGCTCCGGGCTCCACCAGTAGCCGTTGTAGATGAGCGAGGCGTACTTCGGCATCAGCTCGTCCTTCAGATGCGCTTGTTCGCGATCGAGGCACAGGCTTTCAATGGCGCGATGGGCCTTCAGCAGGATCGAGCCGCCCGGGGTTTCATAGCAGCCGCGCGACTTCATGCCGACGTAGCGGTTCTCGACCAGATCGAGCCGGCCGATTCCGTGCTTGCCGCCGAGCGCATTCAGGCGATCGAGGATCTGGAACGGCGTGCCGGCCTCGCCATTGATGGCGACGGCGTCGCCACGCTCGAAGCTGACGGTGATTTCTTCGGCCTCGTTCGGAGCCTCTTCCGGGTTCTTCGTCCAGCGCCAGATGTCGTCCGGCGGGCACCACCACGGATCTTCGAGACCGCCGCCTTCATAAGAAATGTGCAGCGCGTTGGCGTCCATCGAGTACGGGCTGCCGCCGCCCGGCTTCTTGGCGATCGGAATCTCGTGCTGCGCGGCATAGGCGAGCAGCGATTCGCGCGAGTTCAGGTCCCACTCGCGCCACGGGGCGATGACCTTGACCCCCGGCCACAGCGCGTAGGCACCGAGTTCGAAGCGCACCTGATCGTTGCCCTTGCCGGTGGCACCGTGGCTGATCGCGTCACAGCCGGTGGCGCGGGCGATCTCGACCAGGCGCTTGGCGATCAGGGGACGGGCGATCGAGGTGCCGAGCAGGTACTCGCCTTCATAGACGGCGTTGGCGCGGAACATCGGAAACACGAAATCGCGAGCGAATTCCTCGCGCAGATCGTCGATGAAGATTTCCTTGACGCCGAGCTGCTGCGCTTTCGGCCGCACATGGTCCAGTTCCTCGCCCTGACCGATGTCGGCCGTGAAGGTCACTACCTCGCAGCCGTAGGTGTCCTGCAACCACTTGAGGATGACGGAGGTGTCGAGGCCGCCGGAATAGGCGAGCGCGACTTTGCGGACCTGGGTTTTGCTCATGGGCAATCAGACTCGGGGCTTGGGGGCGTTGAAGGCGGCGAATTATAGCGATGCGCGCAAAAGCCCTGTCTCACGCGGAGAACGCAGAGGACGCAGAGAAAAGCGCCCGGAGGGTTTTTCTCGATTTGTCTTTTCTCTGCGATCTCCGCGTTCTCTGCGTGAGGATCGCGTCTGCTCCGCCCCCCGCGCCGGCCGCCCCCACCCCCATCGGCTATAGTGCCGCAGTCACTTTTCCCGTCCGCTCATGGAACTCCCCCCCGCCCTGCTCGAGGCTTTCAAGCCCGCGCCTCGCATTGGCCAGCGTTTTCGAGGTTTCCTGCCGGTGGTGGTCGACGTCGAGACTGGCGGCTTCAACAACCAGACCGACGCCCTGCTCGAAATCGCGGCGGTGATGCTGAAATTCGACCGCGACGGCAACCTGGTCCGCGACGAAACCCATCACGCCCATGTCGAGCCGTTCAAGGGCGCGAATATCGAAAAGGCCTCGCTGGAGGTCAACGGCATTGACCCGAACAATCCGCTCCGGGGCGCGATCCTCGAACGCGATGCACTGGCCAAGGTGTTCAAGCCGATTCGTCAGGCGGTGTCCGAGCACAACTGCACGCGCGCCATCCTGGTCGGCCACAACGCCCATTTCGACTTGGGCTTCCTCAATGCGGCCGTCGGTCGCTGCGACATCAAGCGCAATCCCTTCCATCCTTTTTCCGCCTTCGATACCGCGACCCTCGGCGGAGCCGTGCTCGGCCAGACCGTGCTCGCCCGGGCGCTGGAAGCGGCCGGCCTTCCGTACAGCAACAAGGAAGCGCATTCGGCGATCTACGATGCCGAACGCACGGCCGATCTGTTCTGCCTGCTGATCAACCGCCTGCGCGGCGTACATGAATCCTTCGTGGGCAGCGCAGTTGCGGAGACGGCGTCCTGAGTGCTCGGCGACCTCTGCTGCAATGCGATCTGCACCAGCGCTTCGCGTAAAATGCAAGGATTCCCCTTCGCCGAAGCCTGCCCGATGACCTCGATTGACCGACGGCAACACCGGCGGCCTGCCTGGCAGTTTTCATGGGCGCGCGCTGCACTGTTCTGTGCGGCCCTGCTGCCCGGCTTCGCGCAGGCCTTCGATCTCGACGACGTCGCCCTGAAAGCGAAACAGCTCGCCGCCCAGCCGTTCCAGAAGCCGGAAGGCCGGCAGCCGAAGGCCTTGCAGCAGATCGGCTATGACCGCTATCGCGACATCCGCTACAAGGCTGATCGGGCCTTGTGGCGCGCCGAAAAGCTGCCGTTCGAGCTTCAATTCTTCCATCAGGGCCTGTATTACGACCGCCCGGTCAGGATCAGCGAAGTCAACGGCCGCACGGTGCGGGAACTGAAGTTCTCGCCAGACGATTTCGATTACGGCGACAACAAGGTCGATGCCGAAAGCTTCCGCGACCTCGGCTACGCCGGCTTTCGCGTCCACTTCGCGGTCAATTCGCCGAAATACAAGGACGAAGTGCTGGTGTTCCTCGGCGCCAGCTATCTGCGCGCGCTCGGCAAGGGCCAGCGTTACGGCCTATCGGCCAGAGGCCTGGCGATCGACACCGGCCTGATTTCCGGTGAGGAGTTCCCGCGCTTCACCGATTTCTGGGTGGTCAAGCCGAGCGCGGGCGCGAAAGAGATGGTGATCTACGCGCTGCTCAATTCGCGGCGCGCCACCGGGGCCTACAAGTTCGTGCTGAAGCCCGGCAGCGACACCGTGATCGACACCAAGTCGCGACTGTTCCTGCGCGAGAACGTCTCCAAACTGGGCGTCGCGCCGCTGACCAGCATGTACTACTTCGGCGAGAACCAGCCGGCGGATCATGAAGATTACCGACCGGAAGTCCATGATTCCGATGGCCTTTCCATCGCATCCGGTACCGGGGAGTGGATCTGGCGGCCGCTGGTCAACCCGAAACGCCTGCTGGTGACCTCGTTCTCGATGTCGAACCCGCAGGGCTTCGGCCTGATGCAGCGCGACCGCAAGTTCGAGCGCTACGAGGACCTGGAAGTGCGCCACGAACTGCGCCCCAGCCTGTGGATCGAGCCCAAGGGTGCCTGGGGCAGCGGCCGTCTTGAGCTGGTGCAGATCCCGACGCCGGATGAGACCAACGACAACATCGTCGCCTACTGGGTGCCCGACAAGCCGCCGACCGCTGGCGAGCCGCTGGCGCTCGACTATCTCCAGCACTGGCAGATGAATGCGGACCAGAAACCGCCCCTGGCCTGGGTCGAGCAGACCCGGCGCGGCCGCGGCGGCTTCGGACGCAGCGACGACGGCAGCATCAGCCTGGTCATCGACTTCGTCGGCCCGGCGCTGTCGAAGCTGGCCGTCGACGCCAAGATCGAAGGTGTCGTGTCAGTCGACAGCAATGGCGAGTTGCTGGAACGCACCACCTATCGCAACGAAGTGACCGGCGGCTGGCGCGTCAACCTGCGCCTGAAGCGCGTCGACGAAGGCAAGGCGGTGGAACTGCGCGCCTACCTGAAGGGCGACAACAGCACCCTTTCGGAAACCTGGAGCTATGTGCTGCCGCCGGGTTGATCCGGGCCGCACCGCACCTGCCGATGACCACGCCTGACGCCCTGACTGCCGCCGAAGCCTATTGCGCGCGCCTGCGTCTGCCGGACGAGGCCCGCGCTGCCTTGCTGGACGCCGCGAAACAGAGCGCGCAGCCGATCGCCGAAATCCATCGCCTGCTCGATGCCGAAGGCTACGACCCGGCCAATCCGGCCTTCGGCTCCATCGCCCCGCGTCTGAAAATGGCGCTGGACGGTGCCACCCGGCGCGGCGAATCCCTGGCGCAACAGGCCTTCACCGAAGATCTGCAAGGGCGCGTGCGTCTGGCGACCATGCCGGCGTTGCACCGCGCCTCGTTCACCAGCCGGCCGTGGTCGCCGAATCCGCTCAAGGCGCTGCTGCGCTCGATCGGCCGCCTGCTGCTCGGCAATCGCGCCGGGCTGGCGGCGCGCGAAGGCGATGCCGTCAGCCCCGAGCCGGATTCGCCGGAGCCGGTCGGCCGCTGGCACGTAGCGGCCTCGGTGCGGCGCTTCATTCTGGTGTTCCTGGTCATCGCCCAGACCATCGTGGCCACCTATTACATGACCGCCGTGCTGCCTTATCACGGCCGCCATGCGATCGAAATCGCCATGCTGATCCTTTACGCCGTGCTGTTCGGCTGGGTCTCGGCCGGCTTCTGGACCGCGATGATGGGTTTCCTGCAATTGCTGATCGGCCAGGACCGCTATTCGATCAACTCGTCGCGGGTGCCGGATACCAAGATTCCGGACGCGGCGCGCACCGCGATCCTGATGCCGATCTGCAACGAGAACACGGCGCGGGTGTTCGCCGGCCTGCGCGCCACTTACGATTCGGTGATGCGCAGCGGTCAGGGTGCAGCCTTCGAGTTCTACATCCTGAGCGACACCTCGGACCCCGATATCCGGGTCGCTGAACTCGAAGCCTGGCTGCTGCTGTGCCGCGAAGTCGGCGGTTTCGGCCGCATTCACTACCGCCGCCGCCGCCACCGGATCAAGCGCAAGAGCGGCAACATCGCCGACTTCTGCCGGCGCTGGGGCTCGGGCTTCAAGTACATGGTGATCCTCGACGCCGACTCGGTGATGAGCGGCGCCTGTCTGGTACGCCTTGCCCAGCTGATGGAAGCCAATCCGGGCGCGGGCATCATCCAGACCGCGCCGCGCGCCGCCGGCCGCGAAACCCTGTACTCACGCATCCAGCAATTCGCAACCCGCGTCTACGGCCCGCTGTTCACCGCCGGCCTGCATTTCTGGCAGCTCGGCGAAAGCCATTACTGGGGCCACAACGCGATCATCCGTGTCGCCCCGTTCCTCGCCCATTGCTCGCTGCCGCGCCTGCCCGGTCGCGGCGCATTGAGTGGCGAAATCCTGTCGCATGACTTTGTCGAAGCCGCCCTCATGCGCCGCGCCGGCTGGGCGGTGTGGATCGCCTACGACCTCGATGGCTCTTACGAGGAAATGCCGCCCAACCTGCTTGACGAACTCAAGCGCGACCGCCGCTGGTGTCAGGGCAACCTGATGAATTTCCGGCTGTTTCTGACTTCCGGCCTGCATCCGGCACACCGCGCGGTGTTCATGACCGGGGTCATGGCCTACCTGTCGGCACCGCTGTGGTTCGTGTCGCTCTTGCTGTCGACCGCGCTGCTGGCGACCCAGACCTTCGCCGTGCCGCAGTACTTCACCGAGCCGAACCAGCTCTATCCCTCGTGGCCGGAATGGCACCCGGAATGGGCGATCGCGCTGTTCTCGGCGACTGCCACGCTGCTGTTCCTGCCCAAGATCCTCGCGGTGATCGTGATTCTCGCCAAGGGCACGCGGAATTTCGGCGGCGGCGTGATCCTGACCTTGAGCATGCTGATGGAACTGCTGTTCTCGGCCATGCTGGCGCCGGTGCGCATGCTGTTCCACGCCCATTTCGTGACCGCGGCGCTGCTCGGCCTCGGCATCGTCTGGAAATCGCCGCCGCGCGAGGATTCCGCCACCCCTTGGTCGGAAGCCATCGCCCGTCACGGCACCGGTACCGTTCTCGGCATCGCCTGGGCGGCCCTGGTCTACTACCTGGAGCCGGCCTTCCTGTGGTGGCTGCTGCCGGTGGTCGGGGCCTTGATGCTGGCGATTCCGCTGTCGGTGTGGTCGAGCAAGGTGAGCTTGGGACGCCTGTTCCGCAGCGGCCGCTTCTTCCTGATTCCCGAGGAAGCCGTGCCGCCGCGCGAGCTGCGCTGGACCGCGCTCGGTTTCAAGCGGGCACCGGTTTATGCCGATTTCAAGGCAGCGGTCGTCGATCCGGTGGCCAATGCGCTGGTCTGCGCGGCGGGCACCGCGCGGCTGTTCCATTCGGCGGCCACTCAGCGCGAACGGCTCGCCTTGCTGCAAACTGCGCTGCTTCAGGGGCCATCGAAGCTCGACTTGATCCAGAAGAACGTCCTGTTGACGGATTCGGTCGCGTTATCGAGACTTCACCACCTTGTCTGGACCGCCGCCGACATACACGCTGACTGGTATGCCGATTGGCATCCGGACCAGGGCACCAACGCGCCACCGGCGCTGTCATGAAAGCATCAAGCGCTCGTCATCACACTTGCACGCGCCGTTCATAGAGTTGCATCACATGTTTCCCGGAGCGTTCGATGTCCGAAGCTGATGAGATTGCCGTCGTCACCGCCGAACCGCGCTTCACGCTCGGTTTCGCGACCACGGCGGAAGCCATCGCCGAAACGCAGGCACTGCGCTATCGCATCTTCGCTGGTGAAATGGGTGCCGACATCGACGGCGGCGAAGCCGGCCTCGACGTCGATCATTACGACGGCTACTGCCAGCACCTCACGGTGCGCGAAACCGCGACCGGCCGCCTGGTCGCCTGCACCCGCATCCTGACCGACGACAAGGCGCACAAGGCGGGCGGCTTCTATTCGGCCGGCGAATTCGACCTGAAGATGATCGACTCCCTGCCCGGCCGGGTCATGGAAGTGGGTCGCACCTGCGTCGATTCCGAATTCCGCAGCGGCGCGGTGATCGCCGTGCTCTGGCAGGGGCTTGCCGAATTCATCGTCAAGAACGGCTTCGACTACCTGTTCGGCTGCGCCTCGATCGGTCTGGAAGACGGCGGAGCCAACGCCCACGCCCTGCTCAACCAGATTCAGAAAAAGTACATGGCCGAGCCCTGGCAGCAGGTCCGTCCGCTGATTCCGCTGCCGATCGCCGACGCCCGCCCGGCGGACCGCGCGCCGCGCCTGCCGCCGCTGCTGAAAGCCTATTTCAGCCTCGGTGCCAAGGCCTGCGGCGAGCCGTACTGGGATCGCGAATTCAACTGCGCCGACGTTTTCGTGCTGCTCAACGTCACTGACCTGCATCCGCGCTACGCCCGTCACTTCCTGGACCGCTCGAAGATCGAGGAGACGACCCTTGTTGCGGGTCACGCTTAAGTCCCTCCGCATTGCCTCGCACCTGATCGTCGGGCTGCTGCTGCCGATCCTCGTCGCGATCAACGGCCGCGGCCGCTGGTCGCGCGAAAACCTCGCCACCTGGTGGCACCGCGTGCTGCTGCGCATCCTCGACGTGAAACTCGTCGTGCGCGGCGACCGTCTGGCCGGCACCCGGGTGATGGTCGCCAACCACATCTCCTGGCTCGACATCCCGGTGGTGGCCGCCTGTGAAGCGACCCGCTTTGTGTCCAAGGCAGAAGTCGGTGAATGGCCGATCATCGGCTGGCTGGCGGATGCTGCCGGCACCTTCTACCTGCGCCGAGGCTCGGGCGGCACAAAATTGTTAATCGAATCCATCGACGCCCACCTTGGCCACGACTCGATCGTGTTCTTCCCGGAAGGCACCACCACCGACGGCTCGATCGTCCTGAAATTCCAGCCGCGCCTGTTCGCCACCGCGATCGAAACCCGCCGCCCGGTGCAGCCGATCGCCCTGCGCTTCTCGAAAGCCGCCGACGGCACCGCCACCGCCCCCTACGTCGGCGACGACGTGCTGTTCGACAACATCATGCGGCTGTTGAAGCACGGCTCGATCACCGCCGAAATGATCTACTGCGACCCGATCGACCCCATCGGCCACGACCGTGCCAGCCTGGCACATGCCGCCCATACGGCGATCTGTCAGGCCATCGCCCCGGACTCGATCCGCACACCCCCTGCGCGCGAACCGCGCAGCGCCATCGCGGCTTGAGGAGCGCGATTCGCGTGCGGCTTGCGCGCTTCGTGATGTTTGCAGCGACCGACACACCGATGCTAGCGTCCACGCAAAGTGCGAATGGAGACGCCAATGGCCGGGCATCTGAATGTGCCGATGACTGTCGCGGCCCTGCACGATCTCGGTGTCTCCTACGTCGTCGGACCGAGACAGCACTTTGATCGTCTACCCAGAGATGCGCTGATCTCGGGATCGTCCCGTGCGCGCCTGATCCTGAGCTGCTTCAGGCGGGACGCCAGCGTAATGGCCCGCTTGAGAATCCTCCTCGCCAGCGATCCCACCTGCGGCATCGCCTGCAATCGCATCAGCGACCACTCCGTCGTCGAGCGGGTCGCGCAGCTAGTCGAGCGAAGAACCTTCTGCCTCGCCGAGATCAGACCAATCGCGCAGGCCTCGGTCGCCAACCTCCACTACACGCTGGGGCAGATTCATCCCGCCGACGAACAGGCCAGGGCGGCAACCTGCGGGACACCATTGAAAGCGGCGGTTACGTCCGAGACATCTGCGAGGAAACTTCTGGCAACCCGGTCGGGTGCGCCCTCGTCCGAGAAAGCAGCGACCTGTCAGCGTTGCGCCCAAGGCATACGATTCAAGTTCTAGAATTATCGCTCTGTCAACTGGAAAAATCGTCGATGCAGAAAAGGGTAAAACGACAACTGTTTTAGGAAGCTTCAGCAGTGACATGGAGAAAATCATATAAAAGAGCAGCTCAAAGTTCAGAAATCGATAGACTTTGGAGGGAAGCCAGGCACCTTCAACGTACTTAATGTTCCAGATGCTCTTTACAGAAATCCGGAACAATTCCGGACAGAATACAAAAACCTTTTCTTGATTTCGCAATTCGTCGTGGGGATACGATACAAATCGTTACAAAGCCGACATTGGATACTCTCTATAGAGCAGACGGCTCGAAGACAGGATTCGTTCGGGAGCTTGAATATCCAGCTACAAATGGATATCGTTACGATGCCATTACCAGTACAATGATTCCTTTTCCGTGAGCATAACCGTGGTTGAACCATACGAAAATATTTTGACGCATATACTGTCCGAAAAATTCTTGTCACTCGGTTTATCGTCTATAAATAACTCCAATTTCGAAATTGTGCTATCTGATGGCATTCAGCTCTTGGTGCTTTCAACAGAACCTCGATATCAACCAGCCTTGAGCATGACTATTATTAATAGAAATGCTACTCGATTTGAGTTCGGAACTGTGAAAAAAATTATTTCCCCAAATTTATTCGAGAGTGATCTGCACGTCCTGAAGGCAATTAAACTTCAGTACATAGCGTTTCTGAATGAAGGGCGACGCGATGACGCAGAAAGCCATCTAACTAATTATGTTACAACTGCAATTACTCAAGCCATAGATTTCCTGTCCGACAATTGGGAACGTATCTTTGAGATTCCGCCGTCCTACGCGGCAGAGTATGAATCGCAGGAGAAGAAAATTCTTTCCTGCTTCGGTGTAATATACTAATTAATTGCGCAGATAATTGTTACTCGGAAAGCTTGAATGATTATTTCTATGACGCCAAACAAAATAATCGTACAAGTAAATAGCAGAACTGCCACTATTCAAGGCGAAGCATTGGTCCCCGGAACTGGGGTTTCGGACTATGTCGTATATGCCGACACCCTCGTTTTCTGGGACGCGCCTTATCAAAGCGAAAAAATATCTCCGGCACAGAAAAGTGCGATTATCGATGGAGTGAAAGCTGATCTCGCCATGCGTAATACGCGGTTTGGAATTGAAGGCTTGACCTGATCATGTTGTATACCGAAACATCTTGATCGCAACTCAATGAGCGACGCAGCGATCATTTCAGGTAATTTGGTCATAAAGCGCGAAAAACGTTGGGCATCTATCGAGTTACCTTATCCGGTGAAGCAACTCCTCTTGATGCCCGAAGCTTATATTGTTCGTTTTGAAGCGCCTCCCGATCGAATACTCAATGAAAATGTAATCGCACTAAATGAGTCAGGCGAGATCATCTGGACGATTTCGACAGCGAAGCATGTCTATCCGGATAGCCCTTATACGAATATATATGCTGATTCTGATTCTCGCTTCATCTGGGCATCAAACTGGGATGGTGCCGAAAGGAAAATTGACGTAGCTACAGATCAAACCGTAATGACTCGATACACCAGGTAAGCGCCTGATTTATTCTCCAGCGAGAAGCCACGGCGATTGCGAGACCAATCGTCGTGAGTCAAGTCGAAGCCATGAACTCCCGCGACGAAGTCCTTCAATCAATCTCGATAATGAAATACGCGCTCAATCGTGCAGGCATTTCGTCGCGCGACTATCTCATTGCGCCAGTAGGAATGCCTGCAGACGGAGACGATCAGTTGCGCTTGGTCGAGTTGGCTGATGAAAGCTGGATATGCTTTTACTCCGAACGCGGAGTACGAAAGCGACTCAACACCTTTCAAAACGCATTCGATGCTTTGGATTTCTTTTACTGGAAATTGACTCGCGCTCCGAAATTCAGTTCGTATCGGGCCGAGTGGGAAAGATCGACTGCCGGCTGTTAACCACCTGAAGCCCCGTCGTGGCACCGGTTGGAATCGCCGTACCCTCGTTCCGCATGAAATGTAAGTGCTACGCAAGAAAGCAGCCCCAAAGCTGCCGGTTTCTGGATGCCCGGACAAGAACCGCCGCCTCGCATTCGCGCCTCAGCCCACCGGCGGAATCAACTCGAACAGGCTGGTCGCTTCGGTGTCGAGCACGGTCACCTTGTCCTGATTCCTGACCTGCCATCTCCAGCGTACCGAGCCCATGCGGCCGGATTTGGAAACGCTGGTTTCCAGCACTTCCAGATGCACGCTGATGGCGTCGTCCGGCCGGACCGGCGCCAACCACTTGAGATAGGCAAGACCTGGCGAGCCGATCGAGCCGGAATCCTTGAGCGGACCATCGACGACCAGCCGCATCGCGGTGCTGGCGGTATGCCAGCCGCTGGCGATCAGGCCGTTCCAGCGGCCGCTGGCAGCGCGCTCGGGATCGGTGTGAAACCACTGCGGGTCCCAGTCTTTCGCGAAGGCGATGATCCGTTCTTCAGTCATCACCACGGGCCCAAGGTCAAAAGTCTGGCCGGGGTGGTATTCGGGGAATTTCATCGAGAGATCGGGCCTTGGAGACGGGAGGACGAGTGTAGGTCGGCTTTTGGCCGGGAGGTCGATTCATCTGAATTGCCAGCGCTGTTGTGCGCCAGCGCACAAAAGGGCGGCTTTCCCGACTTGCGCGTCATGTCGCGAACGGTGTCAATCGGTGCAGATTCGCCCACCGTTCCGACACAGCGGCAGGGCGACACCGAAGGCGGTTGCGCAGGGGATTTTCGATCATGAAGGCAGTGATACTGGCAGGTGGGCTAGGCACCCGGCTTTCCGAGGAAACCGGCACCCGTCCGAAACCGATGGTCGAGATCGGCAGCATGCCGATTCTCTGGCACATCATGAAAATCTACAGTGCCCACGGCATCAACGATTTCGTGATTTGCCTCGGCTACAAGGGCCAGATGATCAAGGAGTATTTCGCCAATTACTTCTTGCTCAATTCCGATGTCACCTTCGACTTCCGCAGCGATTCGCGGCGCTATCACGCCGGCCACGCCGAACCCTGGACGGTGACCTTGGTCGACACGGGCGAGCATTCGATGACCGGCGGTCGCATCAAGCGGGCGCTGCCGTTCGTGGCCGATGATGAGGCGTTCTGCCTGACCTACGGCGACGGCGTATCCGATATCGATGTCAGCGCCGTGATCGCGCTGCATCGTCGCGAAGCACGCCTGGCGACAGTCACCGCCACCCAGCCGCCTGGCCGCTTCGGCAGCTTGCGCTTCGAGGGCAACCGGGTCACCGGCTTTCGCGAAAAGCCTGACGGCGACGGTGGTGCCATCAACGGCGGCTACATGGTGTGCAGCCCGAAAATCGGCGACTACATCGACGATGACCTGACCGTGTTCGAGCGCGAACCGATGGAACGCCTCGCTGCCGGCGGCGAGCTTTCCGTCTACCAGCATCACGGCTTCTGGCAACCGATGGATACCCTGCGCGACAAGCATGTTCTTGAAGATCTGTGGAGTTCGGGCAAGCCGCCCTGGAAGGTCTGGACGTGAGCGAGACGCCGATGCGCATTCTGATCAACGGCAACATGGGTTACATCGGCCCGATCGTCGTCGCCCACCTGCGCCGCGCGTTTCCCGATGCCTGGCTGGCCGGCAACGACAGCGGCTGGTTCGCCCACTGCCTGACCACGCCGGCACCGCTGCCGGAGCTGGCGCTGGACGAACAGCGCTTCGTCGATGTGCGAGCGTTGACGGCCCGCGATCTGGACGGCTTCGACGCCGTGGTGCAACTGGCGGCAGTGTCGAACGATCCGATGAGCCACCGCTTCGAGACCGTCACCGACGACATCAATCATCTTGGCGCAGTCCACGTCGCGAAGATCGCGGCAGCGGCTGGCGTGCGCAGCTTCGTGTTCGCGTCGAGCTGCTCGATCTACGGTTTTGCCGCCGATGGCCGACCGCGCACCGAGCACGATCCGGTCAATCCGCTGACCGCCTACGCGCGCTCCAAGATCGCCACCGAAGGCGCGCTCGAAGCGCTTGCCTTCCCGGCCATGACCGTCACCGCGCTGCGCTTTTCCACGGCCTGCGGCATGTCGCCGCGGCTGCGGCTTGATCTGGTGATGAACGATTTCGTTGCTGGTGCGCTGACCAGCGGCCAGATCAGCGTGCTGTCCGACGGCACGCCGTGGCGGCCGATGATCGAGGTGCGCGACATGGCGCGTGCCATCGAATGGGGCATCTGCCGGCAAGCGGCCCCGCTCGGCCGCTTCCTGAAGATCAATGTCGGCGTCGATCGCTGGAACTGTCAGGTCAAGGACATCGCCGAAGCCGTGGCGCGGGCGATCCCCGGCACCACGGTCACGGTCAACCCGGATGCGCCGCTGGACAAGCGTTCCTACCGCGTTGACTTCGGCCTGTACGCCCAGCACGCGCCGGATCATCAGCCGCTGCAGACGCTCGATTCCGCAATCGCCGGCCTGCGCGACGGCCTGAAAGCCATCGCCTTCGCCGACCCGGACTATCGCGGCTCGCAATTGATCCGACTCAAGGTGCTGGAGCGGCATCTCGACAGCGGCGCGCTCGATGCAAGGCTGCGCTGGACCCGTCGCGGTACTGCCTGAAGCACGATCGACGATGCGCTTCTTCCCGACCCCGTTGCCCGGCTGTTTCACCGTCGAACTCGACCGCCGGGGCGATGATCGCGGCTTTTTTGCCCGCTTTTTCTGCGAGCGCGAAGCCGCAGCGGCCGGCATCGAAGCGCGCATCGTGCAGATCAACAATTCGCTGAGCGGCGCACGCGGCACCCTGCGCGGCCTGCATTGGCAACTGCCGCCGCAGGCCGAAACCAAGTTCGTGCGCTGCATTCGCGGTGCCGTCTGCGACATGGCCGTGGACCTGCGACCGGACTCGCCGACCTTCGGCCAGCATCACTGGGCCGAACTCAGTGCCGACAACCGCCGGATGATGGTGGTGCCGCGCGGCTGTGCGCACGGCGTGCTGAGCCTGAGCGACGACGCGGAAATCCTCTATGCCGTCAGCGCCTTCTATACCCCGGAAGCCGAGCGCGGCATCCGCTTCGACGATCCGAGGCTCGCGATCCGCTGGCCGATTGCGCCCTGCGAGGTGTCCGAAAAGGACCGTCGCTGGCCCGACTTCGACCCCGACTCGGCGGACGTGCAGGCCCTGCGCGGCCTGCTCTGAGCGCCGTGCACGATTTCGAATGCGTTGTCATCGGTGCCGGGGTCGTCGGTTTGGCGGTGGCGCGAGCGCTGGCGCAAGCCGGCCATGCGGTGCTGATCGCCGAAGCCGCTGCGCGCCACGGTAGCGGCGTGTCGAGCCGCAACAGCGAAGTCATCCATGCCGGCATCTATTACCCGCAGGGCTCGCTGAAGGCACGGCTGTGTCTGCGCGGCCGCGAACTGCTGTACAGCTACTGCGAAGCGCATGGCGTGGCGCATCGGCAGCTGGGCAAGTGGATCGTCGCGACCGACCCCGCGCAGGTCGGCGAACTGGACGCAATCATGGCTGCCGCCCACGGCAATGGCGCGACCGAAGTCGCGCCGCTGGCGCTGGCCGGGATCCGCGCCGCAGAGCCGGCCTTGCGGGCGATGGCGGCGCTGGCATCGCCGCGCACCGGCATCGTCGATTCCCGGAGCTTGATGCTGGCGCTGCTCGGCGATGCCGAAGACGCAGGCGCGGTGCTGGCGTTGCGCAGCCGTTTTATCGCCAGCACGCCGCAGGCCGACGACGGCCACGCCATTCGCTTCGCGATCGGCGACGATAGCGACAAACATCGGCTGCGCTGCCGCTGGATACTGAACTGCGCCGGGCTCGATGCTCCGGCGGTCGCGACCGGGATCGACGGCCTCGCCGCCGGCGCGATCCCGCAAGTCCGCTACGCCAAGGGCCATTACTTTTCGCTCGCCGGCCGCGCGCCATTTTCGCGATTGATCTATCCGGTGCCGGAACCGGGCGGTCTGGGCGTGCATCTGACACTCGATCTTGGCGGCCAGGCCCGCTTCGGACCCGATGTCGAATGGGTGGAGACGCCGACTTACGACGTACCGACAGCTCGCGGCGACCGCTTTTATCCGGTGATCCGCCGCTACTGGCCGCAACTGGCTGACGGTGCCCTGCAAGCCGCCTATGCCGGGGTGCGGCCGAAGATTTCCGGGCCCGGCGAGTCGGCCGCCGACTTCCGTATCGACGGTCCGGCGGAGCACGGGCTGGCCGGGGTGGTCAATCTGTTCGGCATCGAATCGCCCGGCTTGACCGCCTCGCTGGCGCTCGCCGAAACGGTGCTGGCGACGATCCAGCACGCCGGCTGAGGCCAAGTGCGCTCAGATGCTGCCTTCGGGCGCATCAAGCGCCATTTGTGCCAATTCGGCGAGCCGGGCGTCGCGCGCGCGCATGGCGTCGGTCGGCTTCAGATCGAGCACCTCGAACACCCGGCGGATGCGGTGCACCCAGTCATGGCGCAAGGCCGACTGGTGCAGGTTGCGCCGCCGGGCTGCCGCCATGCGGGCGGGGTCGGCGTCGAGCACAGCCAGGCGTTCGGCAATATCCGGCGCGTTGAAGGGGACGTGGAAGACCGCGTCCTCCCAGTCGAACTGCTTGCGAAAGTTTTCAGTGCGCGGCGCTTCGCCGATCATCACCACCCCAGCCGCAGCGCCTTCGTAAAACCGGTAGGAGATTTCGTCGAGATGCTGCGCGTACTCGGCTTCATTGGCGCGCGCGCGATTGGCGACGAAGTAGCGGCTGCGCTGCAAGTGCGCGGCCAGCAATTGCCGATGAGCAGCCGGATCGTCGACGCAGAAACTGCGCTGCATCTTGTTCGCGCCGGACGGCGCAACGGTGTCGTGGAAGTAATGGATCTGCCGCTTGCCGGCCATTTCCAGCAGCGCTTCGTGGGTGATTTCCGAGCGACGGCCGAGGTTCAGCACGTTGATATGGCGATCCGGCGGCTTCGGCAGCGGCGAGAAGCGCAGCACATCGGCGGCCGGCGGCAGAAAGCTGCACGGACGGCCGGTGACGGCGGCGATCTTGTCGACCGAATTCAGGGTGCCGACGAAAATGTGGTCGAACGGAGCCAGCAGCTCCAGCAGGTAGTCGGGATTGAACTGATGAGTCCAGTACTCCATGACAAAGCACGCAGCCTTGCCGCAGCGCTGCCGCCAGTTCGGCAGCGAGGCAAGACCGAACAATTCGTAGGGCGTGTTGAAGACTGGGAAGAACAGGTCGTAGTCGCGCATCAGCGTCAGCGCCGGCGGCGCGCTCAGGCTGCGCGCCAGTCGTGGCGATCCGCTGAGCTTGCGCACTACGCGATAAAGGCGGCGGTAAGCGGTCTCGATGTCGGCGTCGATCGCTTCGATGCGATCGGCACCGGTGACGGCGGCGATCACGTCCTCGAACTCGTACATGGTGGCGTAGGCCACCCAGAGATCAACCCGGCGGCGCGAGGACTGCAAGGCCACGCCCCCGCCTTCCACGAACGAGAGGTGGGCCGGCACCGCTGGACGCAAGGAAGGCGCACGCATCGGACGTGTCATGGCACTAGGCGGCATCCGGTCGACAGGCGTGTACACGGGAGCGACCATCGGCATTGATCCTGATTGGCTTCCATGCAATATGCCCCCTCGCTGCGGCCAAGCGAACGCCGGGCGTGTCGAACATTTGTCCCAATGTGAACTGGTTCTCAAGTCTTGCCGTGGAAGTCGCCCGTGAAGGCACACGGTGCGGTGTGGCGGCGCGTTACCCTCGCCAAGATCGTTCTTCGCCGTTCTTGCAGTAACCCACCAAGCCCTGCCGGGAACCACTGCCATGCTCAGCCCTGCCCGCGAACCCGGAAGCACACGTCACCAGACCTGCCCGGCCTGCCGACACGGGCTGGCGATCGACCTGCTGTCGATCCGCCGCGCGCCGGTGCTGGTTTGCAGCGTGTTTCCCGATGCCGACGCCGCCCGCGCCACACCCGGCGGGGAGATCGAACTGGTGGCCTGCCAGGCCTGCGGCTTTCTCTACAACCGGGTGTTCGATCTGGCGATGGCACTGGCTGGTGCCGGCTACGAATCGACGCAATCGGCGTCGGCCACCTTCAATGCATTCGCCGACGGTCTGGCCAAGGACTGGATCGCCCGCCACGATCTTGCCGGCAAGACGGTGATCGAAGTCGGCTGCGGCCAAAGCGCGTTCATGCTGGCGCTGCTCGCCAACGGCGTCGGCCACATGCACGGCATCGACCCGCTGGCCGCGATGTCCGACATTCCCGCCGACTACGCCGACCGGGTCAGCATCGACGCCAGCGACTTTCACGCGCGCCATGTCGACTACCAGGCGGCCGCGCTGGTCTGCCGGCATTCGATCGAGCACATCCCGGATGTCGCGGCCTTCATGACGCTCTGCAGCGCCTGGTCGAAGGCCAACGGCAATGCGCCGGTGCTGTTCGAGGCCCCGGCTGCCGAGCGCATCGTTCACGACGGCGCGTTCTGGGATCTGTTCTACGAGCATTGCAATTACTTCACCGTGGCAGCGCTGGCCACCGCCTTCGAGCAGGCCGGCATGCGCGTCACCCAGCGACGGCTGGAGTACGGCGAGCAGTACATCATCATGGACGCCTGTCATGACGCCGATGCCACCGTGATCAGCGATGCCGCCGCGCAGGCCGCATGGCTGAGCGCTTGCCTGAACTTCGGCAGCCGCGCCAGCGCTGCCGTCAGCGCCTGCCAGAGGCGGATGCGCGACTACGCCGCTGCACCCGGCGGGCTGGCGATCTGGCAGGGCGCGAGCAAGACCGTCGGCCTGCTGACCGCCGTCGGCGACGCGCTGCCGATCCGCTGCTGCATCGACCAGAACACCCGCCGCCACGGCTGGTTCATCCCGCCATCCGGTTTGCAGATCCTGCCGCCGGCCGCGCTGGCGCAGATGCAGCCCGCGCATGTCGTGCTGATGAACGCGGTCTACCTGCGCGAAGTTCGCGAGCAACTGGACGCGATGGGCTGTACCGCCACACAACTGCACGCCATCGACGACGTCATCGCCGCCTGATTCGCCGCTTCAGCCTTCGATCAGATCGTAATCACCCTTGCCGGCGCCGCATTCCGGGCACATCCAGTCGTCCGGGATGTCGGCGAACGCCGTGCCCGGGGCGATGCCGGAATCCGGATCGCCGAGCGCCTCGTCGTAGACGTGGGAGCAGTAGCGGCAGCGATAACGGTTCGATGTCGTGGCCATGGTCGGGGCTTCCGTCAGGTTCGGGCAGCGGGTGCCAGGTGGATGGTCGGCTGGATCGCGAAACCGTACTGGATCGCCAGATCGCGTTGGCGCAGCAGCGGTTCCAGAATCTGCCAGACGCGGACGTTGTTGTAGAACGGCGTGGTCGGGTACAGGTGGTGGATCAGATGGAAGTTCTGGTACTGAAGCGCTGGCGTCAGGATGCCTTCATGGCCCAGGCGCACGGCGGTGGCGCGGGTCAGGTTCTGGTCCTGCACGGTGTCGTGCGGCACATGCGGCAGCCAGAAGAAGCTGAAGCCCAGCGTCAGGAAGATCATCCGCGAGGGCACGAACCACAGCATCACGATGTGCCAGAAATAGCCCTGCCAGCTCAGCGCACCGAACACGACGACGGTGCCGGCGGTCAGCCACAGCGAGCGCCGCAGATAGGGCTTCGACACCTTGTCGCCGAAGCGGAGCGAGTGGATCAGGTACAAGAGATCAATCGCGAACCAGCGCAGCGGCAGGCTCCAGGCCGGGCCGTGCAGCACGTTGTCGGGATCCTTCGAGCCGCCGGTAAACCGGTGATGCAGGATATGGCCCCAGCGGAACAGGCGCAGGTCGACGTACGGCGCGCCGAGCCAGACAGTGGTCTGGCCGATGAAATCGTTGAGCTTGGCATCGGTCGAGATCGCGCGGTGGATCGAGTCATGGACGATCGAGAACGCGAAGTAGCCGATCACGCTGTTGACCACCATGCCGACCCACAGCGGCACGATGCCGATGCCGGCCAGCACATAGCTCGACAGATAGACGCCGAGCACCCCGAACCACATCGCCACAGTCGGCCAGGCGATCTTCGGCGCGCGGGTCAGCGTGTTGAACAGGGCTTTCTGCTCGGGGGCGAGGCTGGCGAGGTTCAGCGGGGCATTGCTCATCGTCGGGTTCCTGCTCGATTCGAGAAACAGATAAGAACGGCTCAGCCGCGCGGGCCGGGGCGGCGGCGGCGCGGGGTGATCAGCGCCTCGACCGGCTTGAAGCGCTGCTGCTGGTTGATTGTCGACGCAGACTTCGGCATGGCCATTGGCTTCGGAGCATCGCTGCCGATGATCCGCGCCACCAGCGGCTCGATCAGGTCGCTCAGGCCGCAGCCATGCACGAGCTGGCCGCCGACATGCAGGCTCATCAGGCCATGCAGCGACAGCCAGAACAGATGGGTCAGCGCCCGGGCATCGCCGTGCAAGAGGCCATCGTCGATGCCGGCCTGCACCACTTCGATCGCGTGGTCGAACAGGCTGCGGCGAGCAGCGAGAAGGTCCGGGTACTGGTCCGGCGGCGGCTGGTGGGTCGAGAAGATCAGCTGATATTCCGCCGGGTGCTGTTCGACGAATGACACATAGGCCTCGGCCACCGAACGGATGCGCAGCGGCAACGGCGCAGTCACTTTTTCGTGCTCGCGGACATGCGTCTCGAAGCGCTGGAAGCAGACCACCCGCAGCGCCACCAGCAGCGCTTCCTTCGACTCGAAGTAGCGATACGGCAAGGTGTGGCTGATGCCGGCTGCTTCGGCCAGACGACGGAACGAGATGGCATCGAGCCCTTCGGCGCGATGGATGTCGAGCGCCAGCGCCAGCAGCTTCTGGCGCGTGGCGGTGACGGTTTCGGAACTGAGTTGAGCGCGGGCCATGAATTGATTTGACACTGTAAAATTTACAGTGTCAAGTTTTGAAGGCGCACTCGATAAGCGATCTCACGCAGAGAACGCAGAGACGCAGAGAAAAGCGAAAACCCGCAGTAGGGCGGCAATCCTTTGCCGCCATGCTCGCTTGTCCGAACGGCAGCGGCGGCAAGGGATTGCCGCGCTACGATTTTCGAGCAGAGCAACTGCATTTCGCACAATGCGCACAAAGGACACCAAGAACAGCGAAAGAGCGGCGATTGTTCCGAGTCGCTTTTCCTTTGTGTTCTTCGTGTTCTTCGTGCGAACCGCTTTTCTCGCTTCTGTCTTTCTCTGCGTCTCCGCGTTCTCTGCGTGAGAACTGCTTTTCGCAACATCGCCACACCAAAGGCGGGCCACATCCGCCAGCCGCCTGTGTGTTATTCAGCAGCCGCATCCATAACCAGAATTCGCGAGGAGACCCGCATGACCGCCCCTGCCCTGCCGCTGCGTCACGATTCCGCTGCCGGCCATCCGCTGATCGACGGTCCGGCCGGGCTCACGCCGGCCTGGCTGACAGCGGTGCTGCGCGCTGCCGGACGTCTGCACGCGGCCCGCGTGATCGAGGCGGTGGCAACGCCAGTCGGCAACGGCATGCTCGGCACCAATCTGCGACTGACGCTCGCCTACGACACAGCCGAAGCCGGTGCCCCGGCGACTTTGGTCGCCAAGCTGGCCGCAGCCGGGGAAACCAGCCGCGCCTCGGGTGCGGCACTGGGGCTGTACGAGCGCGAGACGCGCTTTTATCAGATCGTTGCCCCGCGTCTGGGATCGTCCGTGGCCACTGCGCTGTTCGCCGACATCGCCGCCGACAAGACCACCTTCTGCCTGCTGTTCGAAGATCTGGCCCCGGCGCGCGGCGGCGATCAGCTGAGTGGTTGCAGCCTCGCGGATGCCGAAGCGGCCGTCGACACCGCCGCCGCCCTGCACGCACCGCTGTGGGGCGATGCGGATACCCTGTCAGCGCCGTGGATGAGCCGCGACGTGATGGTCGGCATGTACAGCACGCAGATGCCGCCCTGCGTGGAAGCGATCAAGCCGCGCTTCGCGCAACTGCTGGAACCCGGCGTACCGGCAATCCTCGATCAGTTTGCCGCCGCCATCGTGCCCTGGTTCGCGCAGCAGACCGCACCGTTCACCATTACCCACCACGATTACCGGCTCGACAACCTGCTGTTCGATGCCCGTGGCGGCACAACGCCGGTCGCTGCACTGGACTGGCAAACCCTGATGGCCGGGCCCGGCGTGCTCGATGTCGCCTATTTCATCGGCGCGGGGCTCTTGGCCGAGGTGCGTCGTGCCAACGAGGAAGCCCTGGTCCGCCGCTATCACGCGGCACTCGTATCACGCGGCGTGAGCGGCTACGACTGGAATCGCTGCTGGCACGACTACCGCCTGACCGCCCCGCACGGCCTGATCATGGCGGTGGTCGGTGCCGCGATCACCACGCCGACCGAGCGCGGCGACCGCATGCTCAGCACCATGATCAACCGTCACGCGCAGCAGATGGTCGATCTCGGCTCGCTGGCGCTGATTCGCTGAATGCCTGCGGCCGTCAGGGCGCGGTAACCGGCCTCGAATAGGCCGACAACTGTCGCCACAGCTCGAGCGTGGCGTCGATATCCAGCGTGGTTTCGCCCAGCGCCAGCGTGTAACTCGCGTATTGCGTGCCCGGCCAGGTGTGACCGCCGTTATTGACGGTGTAGAGCGCCACGGTGCTGTCGACGCAGCGGTTGTAGCGGGTCACGGTGACCGTGGCGTTGTCGTTCCTGACCAGATCCGGCAGGGCGACGGTGCTGGTGTCGTTCTCGGCGCACTGGTTCTTTTCCGCCCAGAACGCAGCCGTGGCGACGGCACCGCGCAAGGTCGGAAAGCCCGCGTAGAAGGTGACCAGATCCGAGGTGCCGTTGAACATCAGCACCGGCAGCCGCTGCGGGCCGCCGCAGCGGCTGGCCAGGGTGTCGCGCAGAGTGGTGGCAACGAGGGCGATACCGGCGAGCAGCGCCGGCCGCTCGCAGGCCAGGCGCTCGGCCATGAAGCCGCCATTCGAATACCCCGCGACATAAACGCGCGCGGCGTCCAGCGCATTCGCCGACAACTCGCGCGCCATCAGGGCATTGAGGAAGCCGACATCGTCGGCACCGCCCGCCAATGGATCGTCAGCCCAGGAATTGCCATTCGCTTCCGGCACGTACACCCAGACGCCGTAATCGGCGGCCAGCCGTCCTGCCAGGGTCAGATTGACCATGCGGCCGGGCGCAAGACCACGCGGATGCAAGAGCAGCAGCACCGGCGCACCGGCCGGCGCGCCGATCGGGCGGACGCCGACATAGCGGCGCGTGTCGCCATCCCAGGCCAGGGTGCCGCTGAAGGTTTCGGTGCCCGGCGTCGGGGTGATCTCGCCGCTCACCTGCAACAGCAGGCCGGTGAGATTGCCGGTGAATTCCCCGAGCGTGCCGCTGAGCGCGCCGCCCAGATCGCCGAGCGCGCCGTCCAACGCGCCACCGATGTCGCCCAGCGCGCCGCCAAGCCCACCAAGCAGGCCACCGAGCGCGGCCGGCCGCACTTGCGGGGCGGTGCTGGCAGCGGCGAGCGACGGTGGATTGGCCTGAACCCGGAGCGCGGCTGCGGTGGCTTCAAGCCTCGGCGCGATGGCCTGGGTGATGGCCGGCGTCAGGATCAGCAGCAGTCCGGCGAAGAGCGTGCAGGCATCGTGCACGCGGCGGGAAATGAAACGGTGCGTCATTCGGGCAAGTCCGTGGAAGCCCGCAGGGACGCGGGTCAGGGCGGCGACATTGCCACGAATGTCAAGCCTTGAAAAATAAATCTTCGACAATGCAAGTGATCAAAATCCACCCTGTCGCGGCCGGACCCCGATACATCGGCCTGTTCAGCCCAGGTGGTCGTAGACGATCCGCTCGAAGCGGTCGCACATGGCGCGCACCGGCGCGTCCCAGAACGGCATGATCTGGGTGGCGATCACCACGGTGACGCCGGTCTTGCGGTCGATCCAGTAGTAAGCGTTCGGCAGCCCGGCCCAGGCCATGGTGCCAGGCGCGCGGCCTTCCGGCGTGGCCTGCACGTTGAGGATGAAGCTCAGGCCCCACTTCAGGTCGATGCCGGGATGCAGGTGGCAGTCGTTGGACAACTGCGGCATGGCTGTCTTGAACGCGCCGATCTCGATGTCGCCGATGTGGTTCTGGCCCATCAGCTCGACCGTGGTCGCGGCCAGAATGCGGTTGCCGTCGAGCGTGCCGCCGTTGAGGATGGCCCGGCAAAAGCGCAAGTAGTGCGGCAACTGGCCGGCCAGCGCATGGCCGCCCATATCGAAATCGGCGTCTGCCGGAATGCCGAAAGGAATGGTGATCAAGCTGCCGTCCGGCAGGCGCGCGTGCATGGCGCTGGCGCGGGCCAGTTGTTCGGCGCTGGCCTGGAAAGTGACATCGCTCATGCCCAGCGGCGCAAAGATGTGCTTCGCCATGTAGTCGCGCAGGCGCAGGCCACTGGCCGCTTCGACCATGCGCCCGGCCCAGTCGATGCCGATCGAATACTCCCAGGCGGTACCCGGATCGCGAACCAGCGCGCGGTCCATGGTGGCGCGGCTGCCGCTGATGACATTCGGCTTGCCGGCTTGGGCAAGCTCGCGATCGGTATCGGCGTTGTAGATTTCGTAAGCGAAGCCGCTGGTGTGAGTCAGCAGGTTGCGAAGGGTGACGTCGCCCTTCGGCGGCCGCAGGATCGCCGCGCCGTTGGCGTCCCAGCCGCTGCGCACCTGAACGCTCGCCAGTTCCGGCAATACCCGGGCGGCTGGCGCGTCGAGATCGAGCTGACCCTGTTCGACCAGTTGCATGGCCGCCGCCGCCGTCACCGCCTTGGTCATCGACGCAAACCAGACGAAGGTGTCCATGGTCATCGGCGTGCTGCCGCCGGTGGCGCGAACACCGGCGCTGCCCTCGTAGATCACCCCATTGCGATCGGCGACGGTGGCGATGACGCCGGGAATGGCACCTTTTTCGGTGCTGCTGCCCAGCAGCGCGTCCAGGGCTTGGTTCAGGCTCATCGGTGTTCTCCTCGAGTACTTTGTTGTCGTTTTGGCCGCAATCGGAGTATCGCGAGACGCCTCGCTGGTGAACAGCGGGGGCGAATCCCCGGATGCAGGACGATCACGCCCGAGGCGGTACCCGGCCCGGCACCAGCAGGATCGTCGCCAGCCCGCCGGCAATCGAAATCCCGGCCATCAAGCCCAGGCCGGCATCGAGCGAGCCGGTGACGGTCTTCATCCAGCCGATGATCGACGGGCTGACGAAGCCGCCGAGGATGCCGATCGAACTGATCACCGCAATCCCGGCGGCGGCGGCTTCGCGGCTCAGATAGGTCGGCGGAATCGCCCAGAACACCACGCACGAGAACGAGAAGAAGGCCGAGGCGCACAGCAGCAGCATGGTCGGCCAGAAGGCACCGCCGACCAGGGTGGTCGCGTATAGCGCGCTGGTGCCCAGAAGCAAGGTGGTGGCGACATGCCAGCGGCGCTCCAGAAAGCGATCCGATGACCAGGAAACCAGCAGGATGCCGACGCCGCCGGCCGCGAACGGCAGCGCGCTCCACAGGCCGACCGCACCGAGCGAGCCGACATTCAGCGCCTTGATCATCGTCGGCAGCCAGAACGTGAAGGTGTAGACCGAGCAGGCGCAGCAAAAGTAGATGCCGCCCATCACGTAGGTACGGGCGTCGCGGAGTGCTGCGAAGGCGCTGGCGCGGCCGTGGCTCGCCACTTCGGAGCCGGTCTGGTCGCGGTCGCTGTCGAGCACCTTCTGCACCAGCGCTTTCTCGGACGCCGACAGCCAGGGCGCATCACCCGGCCGGTCGGACAGCAGCAGGTAGACCACGACGCCGAACAGCGCCGTCGGCAGGCCTTCGAGCACGAACAGCCATTGCCAGCCGGCATAACCGTGAACGCCGTCCATGCCGCTCAGGATCGCCCCGGAAATCGGCCCGCCGAGCACGCCGGTAACCGGAATGCCGAACAGGAACAGGCCGGTGACCCGACCGCGGCGGTGGCTGGGATACCACCAGCTCAGGTACAGAATCACGCCGGGGAAGAAGCCCGCTTCGAAGACACCGAGCAGCAGGCGCACGGTGTAGAACTGCCAAGGCTCGGCGACGAACATCGTTGCCGCCGAAGTCAGCCCCCAGAGCACCATGATCCGCAGGAAGGTCAGCCGCGCGCCGATCTTCTGCATCCACAGGTTGCTCGGCAGTTCGCAGAGGAAATAGCTCAGGAAAAAGATGCCGGCGCCGACGCCGTAGACAGCGTCCGAAAAGCCCAGCGACTGCTTCATCTGCAACTGCGCGTAGCCGACGTTGATGCGATCCAGAAACGCCAGCACGTAGGCGATCATGATCACCGGCACGATGCGCAGGTCGATCCTGCGGTAGACGGCTTTCTCAGTGGCGGCGTCGATCACGGTGCTGGTTGTCGTTCTTGTGGTGGCGGGATGTTACGCAAACGGCGGCTGGCAAAAAGCATGAATCAAAAGTTCAGCGCAAAGGCGCAAAGAACGGCAAAGCGGAGAAAATCAAAGGCAAGGCAATCAAGGTTTTCTTTGCGTCCTTTCCTTTCCCTTTGCGCCTTTGCGTTGAACTTTTGATGTTGCTGTTCCGAGTTCCCCAGAAGCCACGCTCGCGCGCTTACACTTTCGACCCCATTCCCCGCACGCCCCAAGGATTGCCATGACCGCTCCGACCCTGTTCAACGAACGCCGCCCTTCCGACACGATCTGGACCGCCGGTGCCGTGGCCCCCGAGCAGTTCGGCGATCTGAAGGCTGCCGGCGTGCAGCGCGTCATCAACCTGCGGCCGCGCGCCGAGCAGGGCGAGTTCGACGAATCCGCGACCGTCGCCGCCTGCGGCATGCAGTACGCCAACCTGCCGATCGCCGGCCCGCAGGATCTGACCCTGGCCAACGTCAAGGCTTTCGATGCGCTGATGGCGGAAGCTGGCGACGACAGCACCGTGGTCCATTGCGCGAGCAACAACCGGGTCGGCGCGCTGTTCGCGCTCCGGGCCGCCTGGATCAAGGGTGTGTCGACCGACGAAGCGCTGGCCATCGGCCGCGCCCACGGCCTGCTGGCGATGGAGCCGGCGGTTGCGGCACTGCTGGCGCAGGGGCCGGCCTGAACCGCGAGACGCTCGCTGTGACGGCGGGATCGGCGATGCAGGCACCGCGCGTGCTGTCGCTGATCCCGCCGATGACTCAGCTGAACACGCCGTATCCGTCGACCGCCTATCTGACTGGCTTCCTGCGCAGTCGCGGTGTCGACGCGGTGCAGGACGATCTGGCGCTGGCGCTGGTGCTCAAGCTGTTCAGCCGCGACGGGCTGGCGGCGATCAAGGCGGCAGTCGATGCGCTGCCGCCTTCAAAGCACAGCGATCCGGTGGCCTCGTTCGCCGCTCAGCACGATCGTTATGCGGCCACCATCGAACCGGTGATCGCCTTCCTCCAAGGCCAGGATTCCACGCTCGCCAGCCGCATCGTCACCCGCCGCTTCCTGCCGGAAGGGCCGCGCTTCGCGAGCCTCGATGTCTATGTCGACGACGACGGCGGCGATCCGCTGGCCTGGGCCTTCGGCGCGCTCGGCATTCACGACCGCGCCCGGCATCTGGCCACGCTCTATCTCAACGATCTCGCCGACGTGCTGCGCGACGCTGTCGATCCGCGCTTCGAGTTCGTGCGCTATGCCGAAAAGCTCGCTGCCAGCCAGCCGAGTTTCGATGGTCTGGCCGCAGCACTCGCGGCACCGCGCAATCGGGTCGACGACACGCTGCACGCGCTGACCTTGGCGACCCTCGAAAAGCACCAGCCGCAGCTCGTGCTGCTGTCGGTCCCGTTCCCCGGCGCGGTTTACGCCGCCTTGCGGATCGCGCAGACGATCAAAGCGCGCGACGCCAGCATCGTCATCGTGCTCGGCGGCGGCTACGTCAACACCGAACTGCGCGCACTGGCCGAGTCGCGCGTCTTCGATTTCGTCGACTACGTGACCCTGGATGCTGGCGAACGGCCGCTGCTGGCGCTGCTCGATCATCTGGCGGGCGGGCGCGGTCACGACAAGTTGTGCCGCACGTTCAGGCGCGACGAGACCGGCCGGGTTTGCTACGAAAACGACTGCGGCGAGCCGGACATCGCGTTCAACGACGTCGGCACGCCGACCTGGGACGGCCTGCCGATCCGCCGCTACCTGTCGCTGCTCGACATGCTCAATCCGATGCACCGGCTGTGGTCGGACGGCCGCTGGAACAAGCTGACCGTGGCGCATGGCTGCTACTGGAAGAAGTGCAGCTTCTGCGACATCTCGCTGGACTACATCTCGCGCTATGACGCGGCCAGCGCCACAACGCTGGTCGACCGCATCGAAGCGATCATTGCCGAGACCGGCCAGACCGGCTTCCACTTCGTCGACGAAGCCGCGCCGCCGAAAGTGCTGAAGGCGTTGGCGCTGGAACTGATCCGGCGCGGGGTGTCGATCTCCTGGTGGGGCAACATCCGCTTCGAGAAATCCTTCAACCCGGAGCTGTGCCAGTTGCTCGCCGACAGCGGCTGCATCGCGATTTCCGGCGGGCTCGAAGTGGCGTCAGACCGGCTGCTCGATCTGATGAAGAAGGGTGTGTCGGTGGCGCAAGTCGCGCGGGTCACGCAGGCGTTCAGCGAGGCCGGGATTCTGGTTCACGCCTACCTCATGTACGGCTTCCCGACCCAGACCGTGCAGGACACCGTCGATGCGCTCGAATACGTGCGCCAGCTATTCGAGGAAGGCTGCCTGCAATCCGGCTACTTCCACCGCTTCACCTGCACCGTGCACTCGCCGGTCGGCCTGAATCCGACGGAATACGGCGTGACCCTGGAACCGCTGCCGGACGGCGGCTTCGCTCGCAACGACATCAATTTCATCGACCCGACCGGGGTTGATCACGACACGCTCGGCGTCAGTCTGAACAAGGCGCTCTACAACTACATGCACGGCATCGGGCTCGATACCAATGTGCAGCGCTGGTTTCTGTCCCAGGTGCCGAAGACGCGAGTGCCGAAGCGTTTCATTGCGAGCGCGCTGAACGGCTGAAGGCTGCAAAACGAAAGCTGGCGTGAAACAGTTAAACGCAAAGGCGCAAAGGATAAAGAAAGGACGCAAAGAAAAGCCCGGGATCCTCGTTTCTTCGCTTTTCTTTGCGTCCTTTGCTTCACCTTTTCCTTTGCGCCTTTGCGTTTAACTTCTCTTGGCTTTCGCTTTCGGTGCCATCCCGATCTTCAAAAAAAAGCCGCCGGATCGCCCCGGCGGCCTTGCTGCATCCGCGACCCGGATGCCTCAGTTGGAAACCGGCACCACCTTCACCGGCTGCACCGGACGCTGCACCGGATGGCTGTCGGCCAGCGCTGAGCCGAAGCTTACGCGCAGGCTCAAGCCGACGAAATGGCTCTGGTACTTGAATGAGCCCGCCAGCGTGAGGTCTTCGACCGCGTAGTTGTAGTTGGTGCGATCGAAGGCCCCGACATAGCGGTAGTCGACGCCCAGCATCAGGCGCTTGCCGACGGGAATGCCGAATCCGGTGCCGACCGAGTAGACCGGCGTGCCGTCGTCGTCCTCGCCGAAGAGCCCTGCGTCCAGGCGAACCTGGGCGTAGCCGCCGCCGCCGCCGAGATAGAAGAAGTAGCCGTTGCGCGAAAAGTTGTAGTACAGGCTGGCGGTGCCTTGCGCAGTCTCGGTCCGGGCGTCGGAATCGGAGACTTCGGCGCGGCGATAGCCCAGCTCCAGTTCCGGACGCAGGCCGCTGGCGAAGGTATAGCCGGCGACGAACGAGCCGGCCGGGCCGGTCTCGAATTCGGCACGGTCGGTCGCGGTGCCGCCTTCGCCGTCGGCGAAGCGGACATTGGCATCCGGGTCCAGGGTGACGCCGCCGATGGCACCGAGGTAGAAGCCCTGATCGGCCTGGGCCGGCACGACGAACAGCGCGCCGCCCGCCAGCATGGTCGCAGCCGCGATGCGAATGGGGGATGCCTTGACGCGATGAGTCATGCCAGCTTCTCCTTGAGATCTGTATCGGTGGTTTTGCCGCGCAGCATGCCGCTGCGCCCGCGCAGTATCGTGAAATTCCTCACTTCCCGAAAGCCGTGCGCGGCAGCCACTTGCGTCGCCGGATCGCTTCCGCTTTCCTTGTCCCCCTCATGAACGGCCGCCCCCAATGAAAATCAACCGCATCTTCTGCATCGGCAAGAATTACGCGGAGCATGTCGAGGAAATGGCCCATCTCGGTTACCAGCCGGATGGCGAATGCGTGGTGTTCATGAAGCCGCCGTCGGCGGTGGTGCAACTGGGCGATCCGATCCCGCTGCCGAAAGGCCGGGGCGGCGTTCATCACGAAGCCGAACTGGTGGTGATGCTGACCGGCGGCGGCGCCGATATTCCGGTCGAGGAGGCGCTGGCCTCGGTCGCCGGCATCACGCTCGGGCTCGATCTGACCCTGCGCGACCTGCAAACCGAACTCAAGAACAAGGGCAAGCCCTGGGAGCTGTCGAAGTCCTTCGACGGCTCGGCCCCGCTGGGCGATTTCAAGCCGTTTCTGGAGCAGGACCTGCAATCGCTGGAGTTCACGCTGCACGTCAATGGCGCGCTGCGCCAGCACGGCAAGACCTCCGCGATGCTCTACCCGGTGGCGCAGCAGATCGCCATCCTGAGCCAGAGCTGGGCGCTGGAGCCGGGCGACATCATCTTCACCGGCACCCCGAAAGGCGTGGCCGAACTGAAGCCCGGCGATGTCTGTGTGCTCGAATCGGCGGCGATCGGCCGCTTCGAGTGGCGCTGCGCGTGAATCCAGCCGCTGCGCTGATCGAAGCGATCCACGACGCACTCGGCGAGCGCGATCCGGCGGCCAAGGTGGCGCGGGTGGCCTTGCTCGACGCCTCGGGCATCACCGGCATCGGTGCCCTGCCCGCGCCGATCTGGCCGGATAAGACAATCCCCGGTCGTCCGGAAAAGCCGGCCCTGATCCGCCCGCGCGACGTGCCGACGCGCGGCCTCGGCACCGTCGCCGGCCGGGCGGCGCTGATCCACGCGGTGGCGCACATCGAGTTCAACGCGATCAATCTGGCGCTCGACGCCGCCTGGCGCTTTCGCGGTCTGCCGGACGACTACTACGCCGACTGGCTGTCGGTAGCCCGTGACGAGGCGCGGCACTTCGCGATGCTGCGCGCCCGGCTGCAGGCGCTGGGCGTCGACTACGGCGACCTGCCGGCCCACAACGGCCTCTGGGAAGCCGCCGAAAAAACCGCCGATGACGTGCTCGCCCGCATGTGCTGCGTGCCGCGCGTGCTGGAAGCACGCGGGCTCGACGTGACGCCGGGCATCATTCGCCGGCTGACCGAGATCGGCGATCCGGAAACCGTCGCCATTCTCGACGTGATCCTTGCCGAGGAAGTCGGCCATGTGCGCATCGGCAGCCACTGGTACGCCTGGCTGTGCGCGCAGCGCGGTGTCGATCCGCTGGCGACCTCGCAGCGCCTGCTCGCCGAGCAGGGCATGAACATCCGGCCGCCGATCAACGAAACCGCCCGCCGCGCAGCCGGCTTCGGCGAGGAAGAACTGCGCCTGCTGCTGCTCAGCAGCCCGTAGGGTGGGCAGGCTTCATCTGCCCACGGGATTCGCCACCATTCGACCGTCGCGCACCGCGTGGGCCGATACAGCCTGCCCCCCTACGGTTACTTGGCCTTGGCCTGATTGGCAACGGCTTCGGCTGCCGCTTTCGCCGCTTCCGGGTCGCCGAGATAGCGGTGGCTGACGACCTTCAGGTGGTCATCAAGCTCGAACAGCAGCGGAATGCCGGTCGGGATGTTGATTTCGAGGATTTCCGCTTCCGAAGCACCGGTCAGGTACTTGTACAGCGCGCGCAAGCTGTTGCCGTGGGCGGCGACCAGCACGGTCTGGCCGGCCTTGAGCTGCGGGGCGATGGCGTCGTGCCAGTACGGCAGCACGCGATCCAGCGTGGTGGCGAGTGATTCGGTGCCGGGCAGCGCGGCAACATCAAGCTTGGCGTAACGCACGTCATTGGCCGGATGGCCCGGATCGGTCAGTTCCATCGACGGCGGCGGAATGTCGTAGCTGCGCCGCCAGATCTTGACCTGCGCTTCGCCGTGCTTGGCCGTGGTTTCGGCCTTGTCCAGCCCTTGCAAGGCACCGTAATGGCGCTCGTTGAGCCGCCAGGATTTGGTCACCGGAATCCACTGCTGGTCCATCGCATCAAGCGCGATGTTCAGGGTGCGCAGCGCGCGCTTGAGCACCGAGGTGTGGGCGCAATCGAACTTCAGGCCTTCCGCCAGCATCAACTCGCCGCCGGCTTTCGCTTCGGCGCGGCCTTGTTCGGTGAGATCGACATCGACCCAGCCAGTGAAGCGGTTTTCAAGATTCCACTGGCTTTGGCCGTGGCGGAGCAATACCAATTTGCGAGTCGTTGAGGCGGTCATGTCGGGGCGCTTTTCAGGTATCGGGGTCAGGTGAAGCAGAGTCAAAAGTTAAACGCAAAGGCGCAAAGGGAAAAGATAAGTACGCAAAGGACAAGAAATTAAAGCTTTTCTTTGCGTCCTTTCCTGGCTTTTCCTTTGCGCCTTTGCGTTTAACGGTTTGCTTTTTCGCGCGCGGCCAAGCAAATCAGCCCTGCAAATAGTGGTTCTTGACGCGAACGTAATGCTCGGCCGAATAGCGCAAGTTGAAGATTTCCTGTTCGGTGAGCGGGCGTGCGGCCACCGCCGGGCTGCCGCGATACAGCCAGCCGGATTGCAGGCGTTTGCCGGGCGATACCAGGCTGCCGGCGCCGAGCAGGACCTCGTCCTCGATCACCGCACGGTCGAGCACCTTGGCACCCATGCCGATCAGGCAGCGGTTGCCGACCGTGCAGCCGTGCAGGATCGCTTGATGGCCGATGGTCACGTCATCGCCGATGATCAGGCCCATGCCGCCCGGCAACAGGGGGCCGTCGTGGGTGACGTGCAGCACGGCACCGTCCTGCACGTTCGTGCGGTGACCGATGCGGATGAAATTGACGTCGCCGCGAACCACGGCCATCGGCCAGATCGAGACATCGTCGCCCGCCTCGACATCGCCGATCACGCAGGCCTGCTCGTCGATGTAGGCGTCTTTTCCAAGTCGCGGCATGCGGCCGCGATAGGCGCGGATCACGGCCCGGTCAAGGTGTTGGCACGATCGTCTGCAGGCCGCCCGGTGCCGGCGGCTGCACCGGGCGGGCGCTGGCGCTGGTCGTCCGCTTGACGAAATCGTTGATGTAGTAGGCCACGTCACTCTGGCCGACCGCGAACTGCACCACCGACGACGTCGCCACCGAGGCGATGATCTTGCGGTGGCTCATTTTCGGGTAGATCACCGTTTCCACCGGGCCATTGGCTTGCTGGATGCGCGCGGCGAGGCTTTCGCTGTTCTTGGCGAAGACGATGTTGTCGTCCTGGCCGTGCATCAGCAGCATCGGCGGATTCTTGCCGTCCGGGTACAGCACCGGCTGGGTCTGATCGTAGTTTTCCGGGGCACCGAAGATGTCGCGCAGATCCGGATCGGTGATCGGCAGGAAGTCGTAGGGACCGGCCAGGCCGATGGTGCCGCGTATCCAGGTGCGATCGCCGCCCACCGCTTTCAGCAGTTCGGGATTCAGGGTCAGCATGGCAGCGTTGTAGGCCCCGGAGGAATGGCCCATCAGCACGATCTTGCCGGGATCGCCGCCGTACTGGCCGATCTGCTCGCGCGTCCAGCGCACGGCGCGAGCGTTGTCCTGCAGGAATTTCGGGTAGCGCACCTGCGGATAGAGCCGGTAGTCCGGAATCACCGCGACCATGCCGCGCGCCGCCAGCGCCTGACCGACGAACTTGTAGTCTTCCTTCCGGCCTTCGGTCCAGCGGCCGCCGTAGAAGAACACCACCACCGGCGCGTTGATGGCATTGGCTGGCGCGTAGACATCCAGCTTCAGGCCGGTGGTCGAATCGAAGCCGACATTCGACGACAGGCGATAACCCTTGTCGGACGTCAGGTCGTTGACGAGTTGCTGGCCGGAGCAGGCCGACAGCAGCAGCACAGCGAACAGCAGCAGAATCTGGCGCACGGAAACGGTACTCATGACGGGTTCGAGACGGGAGACGACGTGAAGAATCACGTCGCTGCCGATGATACCGCGCCGGGCTTGACACTCGATCGCGCCGCCTCTGCCAGGCTTGAGAGATCGGCGAGCAAGGCGGGTCCATCGCGACGCACGGCTGGCAGATGATCGCGCCAGCCCGCTGCGTGTGCGATCAGCGGCGCGGGATCGCGCAGCCGGGTGGCGATGCGGGCCAGTGCCCGGTCGATGCCGGCTGGCTCGCGATACGACAGCAGCAGTTCGGCAAAGCGGTCGGAGTCCGGCGCCGACCGGCCGCTGGCGAGTTGCCAGGCACCGGGATCAGCCACCGCCTGCGCCGCGCGGGCGGCAAAGGCTTCCAGCGCTTCCTCGCCGGGCCAGTCGAGCGCCAGCGCGTGGTCGTGGACCACGTCGAGCACGATGCCGGCGTAGCGCCGCGCACCGTTGGCAAAGCCGGCGCGGGCGGCGCGGCTCAGGGCATGGGCATCGGTGGCGACGTCGATCTGCCGGTGGAAGCGGATCGAGGCTTCCAGTGCCGGCGGCAGGCGGCCATCGAGGCGGCCACGGACGACATCGCCGAGCACCGCACCGACCAGCGGCAAGCCGGCGCGATCGGTCAGCCAGAGATGGGCGAGAAAATTGATCGCGCCGCGCTCAAGTCGGCTTGATCGGCCGCATCAAGCATTCCTGCGCGGCACTCGCCACCAGCCGGCCCTGCTGGTCGTAGATCAGCCCTCGGCTCATGCCGCGCACCGACTGCGCGGTCGGCGTGTCCATCGCGTAGAACAGCCAGTCGTCGACGCGCATGTCGCGGTGAAACCACAGCGCGTGGTCGATGGAGGCCACGATCATGTCGGCGGAAAACCAGCTGCGCGCATGCGGGATCAGTGCTGTGCTCGCGAGGTTGAAGTCCGAGGCATAGGCGAGCACGCAGCGATGCAGCATCGGATCGTCCGGCAAGCGGCCAGCCGCGCGGAACCAGATGCCCTGCTGCGGCGGGCCGGGCTGCGGCTGGAAGGGATCGCTGGCGTCGACCCAGGCGAACTCGAACGCCTGCTCGCGGGTGAAGGCGATGCGCAGGCGCTCCGGAAACGCCGGATTGCGCGCCACTTCGTCTTCCAGCCACTTCAGACGCTGCTGGCGCTGGTCGCCGAGCTGCGCGGGCGTCGGCACCGGCGGCATCGGCATCTGGTGCTCGAAGCCGGCTTCCGGACGCTGGAACGAAGCCATCAGGCTCAGGATCGGCTGGCCGTGCTGGATCGCCTGCACGCGCCGGGTGGTGAAGCTGCGGCCGTCGCGAACCCGGTCCACCTCGTAGACGATCGGCACTTCCATGTCGCCCGGGCGCAGGAAATAGGCGTGCAGGGAATGCGGCAACTGGGCATCGACAGTGCGGGTGGCCGCCACCAGCGCCTGACTGATGACCTGGCCGCCGAACACGCTCCTGCCGCCCAGATCGCGCGATTCACCGCGAAACAGATTGTCTTCCAGCGGTTCCAGATCCAGCAGATTGCAGAGGTCGGTCAGGCAGCGATTCATGGGCTTGGGGTGATCGGTGACAAGCCGCGAGCTTACGGGCGATACCGCAGGCAGGCCAATGTTGACAGCCCCGGAGCCGCTCTCTACGGTCGGGCGATGACAAGCGGCAGCCGGGCGCGAACGGGGCGCAGGGGCATGCCGAACACCAGGGTTGGTTGCCATTCATGATGAATGCGAGTCCTCCGGAACGGCGGCGCTATGCGGCGTTCCTCAGCTACAGCCACCGCGACGATGCGACGGCGAAATGGTTGCACCGGGCGCTGGAGCGCTATTGGGTGCCAACGCGGCTGGTCGGCCAGCAAGGCGCACAGGGCATCGTCAGGCGGCGCGTCGGCAGAATCTTCCGGGATCGCGAGGAATTGCCGAGCGGCAGCGATCTCGGTGCCATCGTTCGCGCCGCGCAAGCCGATTCCGATTGCCTGATCGCGCTGTGCTCGCCGGAAGCGGCACGCTCGCGCTGGGTGAACGCGGAAATCCTGGCCTGGAAACAGCTTGGCCGCGGCGATCGGCTCTTGTGCCTGATCGTCGACGGCGAACCGGGCGCTTCCGCCATCCCCGGCCGCGAGCACGAGGAATGCTTTGCCCCCGCCCTGCGCTACCAGCTCGGTGCCGATGGCGAGTTGAGCGACGTGCCGGCCGAGCCGATCGCCGCCGATCTCAGGCCGGGCAAGGACGGCAAGCTCGATGCCAAACTCAAGCTGATCTCCGGCCTGCTTGGCGTCGGCCTTGACGATCTGAAACGCCGCGAGCAGCAGCGCCGCGTCCTGCAGGTATCGGCGGCAGCGGCGGCGGCGGCGGTGATCGCCATCGGCATGGGCGTGCTGGCGGTCCGCGCCACCATCGCCAGTCAGGCAGCGGAACGGCGTCAGAAGCAGGCGGAAGCACTGGTCGATTTCATGCTCGGCGATCTCAGCAACAAGCTCGATGGCGTGTCGCGGCTCGACATCATGGAAGCGGTCAACGATCAGGCGATGCAGTATTTCCGCTCGCTGCCGCCTGACGACATCACCGACGAAGCGCTGGCCCAGCGTTCGCGCACGCTGACCAAGATCGGCCGGGTGCGCTGGAACCAGGGCAGCGCGCGTTCGGCTGTCGAAGCCTTCGAGGCCTCGCTGACGTTGACGGCGGAACTGGTGAAGCGCCACCCGGATGATGTGGCGCGGCTGATCGAACATGCTGAAGCCCTGGCCTGGCTCGGCTCCCTTCACTGGGGCAACGACGAGCAGGACCCCGCGTACGCCCGCTGGCTCGAAGGCATGCGGGTACTTGAGCCGGCGGTGGCCAAAGCCCCAAACAACCCCGAGGTGATGATCCGACGCTACTGGATGATCGCCAGCATCGGCCGTTTCCATGAAGAACGCCGCGATCTGGTGGCGGCGGAATCGGCCTATCAAAGCGCACTGGCGCTGTGCCGGCAGATGGTCGCGGCCGAACCCGACAACCGGGAATACCAGTGGCAACTCGGCGACGCCATCAACATCCTTGGCCAGCTCGCGTTCGCGCGGGGCGACCTGCTGGAAGCGCTGAAGGCGTCGATCGAAGACGATCGCATCAAGCGCGCGCTGACGCAGGCTGATCCTGCCGATTTCGCGGCCCGCCGCAACCGAGGACTGACGCTGCAGATCCTCGGCCGCACGCTGATGCAGGCCGGCATCGCCGAGCCGGCGCTCGAACGCCTGACACGCGCAGTGCGCCTGTACGAGGAATTCGTCAACAACGATCAGGGCAGCCCCACAGCGGTCGTGAGGCGCGCCGAGGGACACATGATGCTGTCGCTGGTGTCCGCCATGAACGGTGATCACGCCCAGGCGCTGCACTGGATCGACCAGACCCTGGCGGCGCACGAAACCTTGCCGGTCGCCGAGCGCGACCGGGTCTACGGCACCGACGGATGGGATGAAGCCCGGCTGATGCGCGCGAGCGCACTCGATGCCCTTGGCCGTCACGCGCAAGCGCGCGAGCAGCTCGCCGCACTCCTGCCCGCTGCGGCCGCCATCAAGCTGCGGCCCCGCCTCGGTATCGAAGCCATGCGGGTGACGGTCGGCATCAGCGTGCAGCGTGCCGCGTTCGCGCGCGATGACGGCCAGCCCGACGAAGTCCGCGTCCATGCCACCGAGGCGCTGGCGCTGCTCGATACCCACGCCCTCGACAGCGCCGTCCCGACGCTGCGCGCCTTGCGCGTCCGGGCCTTGTTGTTGCTCGATCGCCGCGAAGACGCCCAAGCCGTGGCCGACCGCCTGCGCGCAGGCGGCTTCGGCCCGCCGGATTTCGTCATCGCCGTGCGCAAGGCTGGTCTTGACTATCCCGACCAGACCTCGTTGATGAACCAGATCACAGTCGCGCTGCCGCCACTTGATTAGGCTGTCAGCAACCTGAGCCGAAGAGCGCAGGGACAGGCTCAACGCGGTTCAGGGTGTGCACATGTCCATCATCAATATCGCCGTCACCAGGCCTTTCAGTGCCCTGGTGCTCAAGCCCGGCGTGGTCGCCGCAAGCGCTGGCGACACGGTTGTCTGGACGCTCGATGCGTCCGTCGTTGGCAGCTTCGATAGCGGCCAGCCGTTCGCCTGGTATCCACACAGCGCGCCACCAGACGGTGCTTGCTCCAGCATCACCCTCGCGCCCGACGGCCGCCGGGGCACGATGAATTTTCATGCTGATGTCACGCTCGAACAGGCTTACCAGCTGTTCGTGAAGCTCGACAACGGCACGCTGGCGACCACGGCCCTGCGCCCGATCGGCGATCTGCCTGGATTCGACGATCTGCGGGTGCCAGTCGAGCGGCCAGGCCCCCAGCCTGGATGAATCCGAGGCTAGACCGCGAGGCCGGCGGCATGGCCGGAAGCCCAGGCCCACTGGAAGTTGTAGCCGCCGAGCCAGCCGGTGACATCGACGACCTCGCCGATGAAATACAGCCCCGGCTGCTGCTTCGACATCATCGTGCTCGATGACAGGCCGTCGGTATCGACACCACCCAGCGTCACCTCGGCGGTGCGATAACCCTCGGTACCGCTGGCGGTGACCGGCCAGTTTTCGAGCTGCGCGGCGATCGCCTTCAACTCTGCCGCGCGGTACTGGCGCAGGGGCTTGTTGGCGATCCAGCGCTCGCACAGGCGCTGCGCGTACCGCTTGGGCAAGGCTTCCGACAGCACGGTCCTCAGTTCGCTGGCCGGGCGCTCGGCCTGCTGCGCGGCCAGCCAGTCGGCGGCATCGACATCGGGCAGCAGATTCAGCGTCAGCGGCTCGCCGGGCTGCCAGTACGAGGAAATCTGCAAGATCGCCGGGCCGCTCAGGCCGCGATGGGTGATCAGCAGGCCGCCGCGAAAGCTGGCATCGCCAGCCCTGGCTTCGACCGGCAAGGCCACGCCGGACAGATCAGCCAGATCGTCCAGCGGCTTGCCGGACAAGGTCAACGGAACCAGGCCGGCGCGGGTCGGCAGCACCGTGTGGCCGAACTGTTTTGCCAGCGCGTAGCCGAAGCCGGTAGCCCCCATCGACGGAATCGACAGCCCGCCGGTGGCCACGACCACCGACGCCGCCGTGTAGACGCCCTGCGAGGTCGCCACCTCGAAGCGGCCGTTGCGATGGGTGACCGCCGTGATCGAGCAATCGGTCTGGATGACGACATTGGCCTCGCGGCATTCATCGACCAGCATCCGCACGATCAGCTTCGAGGACTCGTCGCAGAACAACTGGCCGAGTTCCTTCTCGTGGTAGCGGATGCCGTGCTTGTCCACCAGCGCGATGAAATCCTGCGGCTTGTAGCGGGCCAGTGCGGATTTGCAGAAATGCGGGTTCGCCGACAGGTAGTTCGCGGGCGTGGTGCCGGTATTGGTGAAATTGCAGCGCCCGCCACCGGACATCAGGATCTTCTTGCCGACCTTGTTGGCATGCTCGATCACCCGTACTCGCAGGCCGCGCTGCCCGGCAGTGAAGGCACAGAACAAGCCGGCGGCACCGGCGCCGAGGATCAGGACGTCGTCGGTCATCGGGCTTGGGGGCTGTTGGCGGGGATCGAAAGCGAGAATCAAAAGTTAAACGCAAAGGCGCAAAGAACGGCAAAGAACGGCAAAGAGGAGGACGCAAAGAAAAAAGAAAGAGAAGCGAAGATAGCGAAAAGCCGGAATCCAGAATGGCGATTTTCCGATTCAAGCTTTTCTTTGCGTCCTTTCTTTTTCCTTTGCGCCTTTGCGTTTAACTTTTGACGTTGAGTCCTACCCGTCACCACACCGTCCGCTCGGGCAGCAACCCCTTCAACTCCTCCGCCGTCAGATCGCGCCAGGCCCCGACCTTCAGATTGCCGAGCCGGACATTGATGATCCGCACTCTTTGCAGCCGCACCACCTTGTAGTCGAAGGCCGCGCACATCCGGCGTATCTGCCGGTTCAGGCCCTGGGTCAGGATGATCTTGAAGCTGAACTCGCCGAGTGCGTCGATCTTGCAGGGCTTGGTGCGTTCCTCAAGCTCGGTCAGATAGACGCCGCGACTCATCGCGGTGATGAAGCTCGGCGTCACCGTGCGGTTCACCGTGACCCGGTATTCCTTCTCGTGGTTGTTCTCGGACCTGAGAATCTCGTTGACGATGTCGCCGTTGTTGGTCAGCAGGATCAGGCCGTCGGAATCCTTGTCGAGGCGGCCGATCGGGAAAATCCGTTCGCGGTGCTTGATGAAATCGACGATGTTGCCGGCGACATGGCGCTCGGTGGTGCAGGTGATGCCGGCCGGCTTGTTCAGCGCCAGATAGACGTGGGTCGACGCCGCACCGATCGGCTTGCCGTCGACGCAGACGGTATCGCCATCGTTGACCTGGGTGCCGAGCGTTGCCAGTTCACCGTTGACCGTGACCCGCCCGGCCTCGATCCAGCCATCAGCACCTCTGCGCGAAGTGACGCCGGTTTCGGCGATGAACTTGTTCAGGCGCATGTCAGTAGGTCGGCAATCCCTTGCCGACGACCCCGTTCGATCGAGAGAGCATGTCGGCAAAGGATTGCCGACCTACGATGATGTTCATCCGAAGTAGTGCATCGCGGCCGCCGCACCGGTCGCGAAGACGCTCCGGATCACCCGTGCGCTGCGGTCGCGTGGCAGCATCTTGGCGTCGACCTCGTCTTCGGAAAGCCCTTCGCGCTGGTACGTCTCCTCGCGCTCCTTGCGGGTCACGAAGCGGTCGATGGCACCCGACACCAGCCAGCAGAACACGAAGTAGATGGCGCTGATGAAGCCGAAGGCGACCAAGCTCACCAGCAACATGCCCCAGGATGTCAGCGGCTTCAGCCAGCGATCCATGGGCGGCGTTCAGGCCTTGACGACAGTGGCGTATAGATCGTGGGTATCGGCTTCGGTGACGGTAGCCATTACCCGCGTGCCTGCGCGCAGCTTTGAAGCACCCTTGAGGATCACCCGACCGTCGATTTCCGGCGCATCAGCATGGCTGCGGCCGATCACCCCTTCCGGGCCGACTTCGTCGATCAGCACTTCGATCACTTTGCCGACCTTCTTCTGCAGCTTCGCTTCGCTGATCGCCGCCTGCCGGGTCATGAAGCGTTCGAGGCGTTCATCCATCACTTCCTGCGCCACGGCACCGGGCAGTTCATTGGCGGTGGCTCCTTCGACTGGCGAGTAAGTGAAAGCACCCACGCGATCGAGCTGCGCTTCATCGAGCCAGTCGAGCAGGGTCTGGAATTCGGCTTCGGTTTCGCCGGGGAAGCCGACGATGAAGGTCGAGCGCACGGTCAGCTCCGGGCAGATCGCCCGCCAGGCTTCCAGGCGACGCAGCGTGTTTTCGGCCGCTGCCGGGCGTTTCATGCGCTTGAGCACGGAAGTCGCAGCGTGCTGGAACGGCACGTCGAGATAGGGCAACACCAGACCTTCGGCCATCAGCTCGATGACGCCGTCGACATGCGGATACGGGTAGACGTAGTGCAGGCGCACCCAGGGCTTGTGGGGCGCGTCGAGATTGGCCAGACCGCGGCAGAGATCGAGCATCCGCGTCTCGTATTCACGCTCGCGGAACGTGCGCTTGGCGTACTTCACGTCGAGCCCGTAGGCGCTGGTGTCCTGCGAGATCACCAGCAGTTCCTGGACGCCGGCACGGGCCAGTTTCTGGGCTTCGATCAGCACCTCATCGACCGGGCGCGACCGCAGCTTGCCGCGCATCGACGGGATGATGCAGAAGCTGCACTTGTGATTGCAGCCCTCGGCGATCTTGACGTAGGCGTAGTGGCGCGGCGTCAGCTTGATGCCTTGCGGCGGCAACAAGTCCAGAAACGGGTCGTGCTGCGGCGGCACCGCCAGATGAACCGCGTCCATCACGCCCTTGTAGTCCTGCGGGCCAGTGATCGACAGCAGGTCGGGGAATTTGTCGGTTATAAGCTCGCGGCGTGCACCGAGGCAGCCGGTGACGATCACCTTGCCGTTCTCGGCCATCGCATCGCCAATCGCGTCCAGCGATTCCGCAACCGCCGAGTCGATGAAGCCGCAGGTATTGACGATCACCACGTCGGCCGAATCGTAGTTGCCGACGGTTTCGTAACCTTCGGCGCGCAGCTGGGTCAGGATGCGTTCGGAATCGACCAGCGCCTTCGGGCAGCCCAGCGACACGAAGCCGACCTTCGGGGCGGACTTCGGCACGACGACGGCGGGTTTGCGACGGGGACGAGCAGCAGCGACGGGCATGGAAGCACCGGGACCAAGCGGGGGAACCGGCATTTTACCTGTTCGCAACCAGCGGCCTGCGGGGGCGCTACTTCGGCTGCTCCGCCGCCAGCTCCTCCTTCGGCAGCCAATACCAGCAATCGGCGGCACTGATCGCCAGCTTCAGGTCGTCCTTCGCCGTGTTCAGCACGTTGGGCCGCTGCACGCCGGGCAGGAAGCGCAGGTCGTAGATTTCCGAACAGCCCTCGGTGAAACGCATCAGGCCGCGCTGGCGGCCGCTGGCGAGGTCGATGATGGCGACGCCGCAGACCAGCTCCGCATGCCGATCGGCCACCGGCATGCCGCCGAACACCTTGCGCTCGCGAATCTGGCACAGGCCCACCAGCGCGCAGCCGCCGACAAAGGTCAGCCCGCGCAGATAGGCCGGGAGTTCGCAAACCACCTCGGCACGGCCGTCGCTGCCGACCTTCAGCAACTGTCCCTCGCCGGAGTTCAGCAGCCACAGCGCGCCGTCATGCCAACGCGGCGAGTGCGGCATGGCCAGACCGGCGAGCACGGTTTCCTGGCTGTCGACGTCGATCACCACCCCACCCTTGTGCTTGGCCTCGCGCCAGCCCTGCGGCGTGTTGGTGGTGCCGAGTGCGGTGACAAACGCCGGACGATCGTCGCGCACCGCCAGCCCATTCAGGTGGCAGCGGTCCTCGGGGGCCAGATCGTCGATGAAGCGTGGCCGCCAGCGCGCTTCAAAGCTGGCGTCGACGCTCGGCACGCACAGGCAGGACAGCCGCGTGTTGACCATCCACAGCTCGTTGCCGGCATAAGCCAGATCGTGGATCTGGAGATCCGGCAGGTGGTATTCGAGATGCGGCAGGTACAGCGCGTCGTAGCGGTTGGGGGCCAGATAGCCGGGTGCGAGTGCCGCCGAATTCGCGAACAGGAACAAGCTGTTGCGGGTGGCCAGCGCCATGCGCTGACCATTGACATCAAGCCCCATCGGGCGGTCGAAGGCGCGCGGCAGGAAGCTGACCTGACGGCCGTTCCAGCCGACCATGAACAGCCGCCCAGCTTGATAGGTGCTGATCGCCAGCGAGCCGCAGCTGGCCGCCAGCCATTCGGCGAAGCCGGCGTCGACGCTGCACTTGAGGGTTTCGGGCGGGCTGATGGGTGGTGTCGACATCGACTGGGGCTCGGGGCGAGGAAGCCCGGAGTATCGCCGAGCCGCCGTCGTGATCGCTGCCGCTGCGATCTCAGTGCGGTGCGATGGCAGTCACCAGACTTGATCGTCAACTTTTTTTTTCCGCCGTCGGCTGGCTATGCTCGCGACTCCACCCCCGTCGAGCATCGCCCTGTGACCGACCGCACCGCCGCCCGCCTGACTTCGACCCGCCACCACGACCGCATTCGCGCGGCCATTCCCGCAGCCATCTGCGGCCTGCTGCTGGCAGGACCGGCGTTCGCGGCCCCCGGCGCGCCGATCGGCTCGCGCATCGAAGTGCATCCGGCCACGGCCCTGCCGGGCATCGCCAGCAATTCGGCCGGCGAGTTCGTGGTGACCTGGGTGACGACAACGGGTGGCACCGTGATGGCGCAGCGCTATGACGCGAACGGCGTGGCAGCGAGCGACGCTTTCCTGGTCGGCATCAATTCGGCGAACCGTGCGCCCAGCGTGGCGATGAACGCCAGCGGCAGCTTCGTGGTGTCGTGGACCACGCCGCGAACCACGGTTTTGCCGCTGCTGCTGGGCGTGGTCACACGCCCCGGTCAGGTCATGGCCCGTCGTTACGCGGCCGGCGGCGTGCCGCTCGGCGAAGCTTTCGAGGTCGCGCCGCTTGGCGATGAAACCGACGTCGCCATCGACGATGACGGCGACTGCGTCGTCGCCTGGGCAGAGAATGGCAATCGCGGCAGCGTCAGCCTGTTCGTGCCACTTGGCTATCTGGCGCTGCGCGATCTCGATGTGCGCTTCGCCGGCGTCGATCAGATCGCCGTGCGTCGCTACTCGGCCGATGGCAGCGCGTTCCCACCGGTGACCGTTGACCGCCAGATCGAACTGCTCGGTCGCGGTGCAGCCGGCGTGTCGGTCGCAATGGACGCCGATGGCGACCACGCCGTGGTCTGGTCGCGGCGCATCGGGCGCGAGCGCAGCCAGATCATCGCTCAGCGCTTCAATGCCGATGGCAATGCTGCCGGCCGCGAACGGACCGTCAACAGCAACCCGGTGACTGGCCGCGACACCATTTCCGGCCCGGATGCGGCGATGTCGCCGGACGGCACGCTGGCGGTGACCTGGGCACCGGCGCTGAATTTTTCGCCGAGCGGCTCGGCGCGCATCGCTGTATTCGCGCCGGACAACACGGTCCGGGTGGCGGAATTTGCGGCGGCCGATGGCAACGGCAACTTGAGCGTACTGCCGAAGATCGCCATCAGCGGCACCGGCGACCTGCGCATCGCCGCTGGCAGCAGCGGCGGCCTGACCTTGTTCCCGCCGCTGCAAACGCGCCTGTTCGCCGACAACGGCGCGCCGCTGACGGTAACCACGCGGGTGCTGCCGGTGCCGATGGACACCCTCGCGAATATCTCCGCGATTTCGGTGGACGGTGCCGGACGCGCCGCCATCGCCCACGTCTTCTTCCCCGGCGACGCGACCGGCGGACGGCTCAGCGTGCAGCGCTTCGCCGGGCGCTGAACCGGGCGCACTACCTACTGCGGCTGCTGGTCGAGCAGTTCGATCAGCAGCCCGGCACAGCGCGGGTAATCGCTCCAGATCAGGAAGTGATCGTGGTCCGGCAGGCGGATCACCCGGGTGTTCGGCCTCGGCAGCTTGGCTTCCGCCCAGTCGGCGGTGCGCGGGTCGACCAGGGTGTCCTTGCCGCCCTGCACCACGATCAGCGGCATCCTGAGTCGTGACCAGTCCGGCTCGATCTCCGCCAGTTCCGCGGCCAGCGGCATGATTTCGGCGTTCGAGTTGTAGAGATCGTCATCCGCAAACTGCCGCTGCACCCAGGTGCCGGCAAGCGCGCGCGCCAGCCAGGTATCGGCCAGATGGTTGAACCAGCGGGGGTTTTCGTACTTTGCGGCGATCGACGGCGCGATCATCACCACGCCGGCCACGCGATCCGGGTAGTCCATCGCCAGCTTGGCGGCGATCGGCCCGCCGAGGGAATGGCCGACGACCCAGGTTTTCGCCTCGCCTGCCCGACCCAGCAGCGGTGCCAGCAGCCGCGACTGCTCGGCCAGTGACGGCACCATGTCGCCTCGTCCGGAGTCGCCGAAACCGGGGCGATCGACGGCGATCAGCGTGGCCCGCGCTTGCAGGCGCGGATCAGCGAGGTAACGCCCCCAGTTGTCCCATTGTCCCGGCGTGCCGTGCAGGAACAGCAGCCGCGCTGGTCCGCCGGGCATCTGCACGGCGTGGACCCGACGGTCATCGACGGTGTAGTCGACCGCAACGGGTCTGGGCTCGGCCGGAAAGCGCTGGAGAATGCGCAGGTCCGGCTGCGGCTCGGTGGACCGCGACGGCTGCGCGCAAGCGCTGAGCAGGGCCAGCGCCAGCGCTGGCAGCAGTCGCGGCATGCCGACTCAGCCCGGTCCGGCGGCGCTGAGCAATTCGCCGACTCTTTGGTCCTTCTGAGCCCACATGTCGGCGATCCAGCCCTGGAAACGCTTGCGAAACTCCTTGTCGGTCTCGTAGCTGCCGACATACATCTCGTGCGGAATGGTGATCTGGCGCACTTCGACGATCACTTCGGGCACCCGGCAGCACATGAAATCCCAGAAACCGCGAGCACCACCCGGATAGACGATGGTGACGTCGAGCAGGGAGTTGATGTTTTCGCCCAGCGCCTTGATCGCCAGCGCGAAGCCGCCGGATTTCGGCTTCAGCAGATGGGTGTACGGCGAGCGGGTGTCGGCATGCTTGACCTTGGTGAAGCGAGTGCCCTCAAGGAAATTCAGGATTGTCACCGGAATGTTCTGATAACGCTCGCAGACCTTCTTCGTGGTCTCGAAATCCTTGCCGCGCATCTCCGGGTGCTTGGCCAGATACTTCGAGGAATAGCGCTTCATGAACGGGTAATCCAGCGCCCACCAGCACAGGCCGAGCACCGGCACCCAGATCAGTTCCTGCTTGATGAAGAACTTGAAGAACGGCGCGCGACGATCGAACGCCTTCATCAGCACGTAGATGTCGTTCCAGCTCTGGTGGTTGGAGCTGACCAGGTACTGGCCGTTCATGTTCAGCTTGTCGACGCCGCGAATCGTCCACTTGGTCGGCAGCAGCACGTCGCCGAGCAGGGTGTTGACTGCCGCCCAATACTGGCCGGACCAGGCCGAGGCGCGCGAAAAGAAATCACGCAGGCCGCGAATCGGCGATATCAGTTTGAACACCGCGAAAATCAGCAGCGGCGTGGCCCAGAACAGCGTGTTGACGACCAGCAGCATCATCATCAGCGCCCCGCTCAGCGGGCCGGGCAGGTATCGCAGCATCAGCGGGATCTCCTCAAGGTGGGCTCATGCCGGGGTGGGCCTCGCGGTCACGGCGCGGCGCGCGCAGCCCGGCAGTGACGCAAGCACGAACGGGATGATCGGGATGAAACGCATGCCGCCTCATTTGCCAGCGAACGCCTCGGCAGGCTCCTCGGCGGGCCAATAGTTTGGCACGCTGCGTTCGAGCGCCGCATCCTGGAGGATCAGATCGGCGGCGCGCTCGGCGATCATCGTGGTCGGGGCATTGGTGTTGCCGCCGATCAGGGTCGGCATGATCGAGGCGTCCACCACCCGCAGGCGCTCCACGCCGTGCACGCGCAGCCGGTGATCGACCACGGCCTGTGCATCGCGACCCATCTTGCAGCTGCCGACCGGGTGATAGACGGTTTCCGCCTTGGCGCGGATGTAGGCGCGAATCTCATCGTCGCTCTGCACCTTGATCCCCGGTTCCAGTTCGTCGACCGCATGCTTCGCCATCGCCGGCTGGTTCAGCACCTCGCGGGCCTTGCGGAAGCCGGCGACCAGCGCGTCCATGTCGCGCTCGGTGGCCAGGTAATTGGCTTCGATCAGCGGCGGCGTCTTCGGATCAGCATCGCGCAGGCGAATCCGGCCACGGCTTTCCGGGCGCAGGAAGCAGGTCATCAAGGTGTAGGCGTAGTGCTTGAACAGCGGTGCCAGCTGCTGGCCGTGGTGTGCGTAGACGAACGGCACCAGATGCCATTGCAGGTCGGGAATCGTCTGCGTGTCGTCGCTCTTGATGAAGCCGCCGGCCTGAGCGAAGTTCGAGGTCAGCTCGCCGCGACGGCCAATGAGGTAGCGCAGCAGGTTGATCGCCGATTTCAGCAGGCCCAGCGGCCGCAGGCTGATCGAATGGCGGGTCTTCTCGCGCATGGTGATGTGGATGTCGAGATGATCCTGCAGGTTCTCGCCGACACCGGGCAGCTCCTGCACCTGCGGGATCGCGTGGCGCGCGAGTTCCGCCTTCGGGCCGATGCCGGACAGCAGCAGCAACTGCGGCGAGCCGATGGCACCGGCACTCAGGATCACTTCGCTGCGCGCCTTGATGTCGTGGATGCGGCCGCCCTTCACATAGCGCAGGCCGACGGCGCGCTTGCCGTCGAACAGCACGCGGGCGGCGTGGGCGTCGGTGATGATGGTCAGGTTCTCGCGGCCTTTGGCAGCCGTCAGATAGGCGCGGGCATTGCTGCAACGCTGGCCGTTCTTCTGCATCGTGTGATACAGCCCGACGCCTTCCTGCTGCGCGCCGTTGAAGTCGTCGGTGAGCTTGTGACCGGCCTGCTGGCCGGCGTCCAGAAACGCGTGCATCAGCGGATTGACGTAGCGCGGCTCCGCGACATTCAGCGGCCCGTCGACACCGTGAAACGAGCGGCCGTCGTCGACCTTGTCGATCGCCTCGAAGTGTTCCATGCGCCGGAAGTACGGCAGCACGTCCTTGTAACTCCAGCCGTCGTTGCCCAGGCTGGCCCAGTGGTCGTAATCCCAAGCGTGGCCGCGGATGTAGCACATGGCATTGATCGACGACGAACCACCCAGCGTGCGGCCGCGCGGCCAGAACATCGGCCGATTGCCGCAGTTCGGCTCGGGCGCAGTCCAGAACTGCCAGTTCAGCACTTTCGAGCGGACCACCGGAATCAGCCCGGCCGGCATGTGGATGAACGGACTGCGATCCGCCGGCCCGGCCTCGACCAGACAGACCTGCCACTTGCCGCTGGCGCTCAGGCGGTTGGCGAGGACGCAACCCGCCGAGCCGCCGCCGGCGATCACGAAATCGAAGGTCGTCTGCTTGCTCACGACGAATGCTTCCCGGCGAGCGGCCGAAGGCCATGAACCACGAAAACGAAAGTCTTTGTATCGTTCATCCAGACGTCCTCGTCGAAGGCGCTGCTGACGATTCGGAACAAACCGTAATCGGTCGTTCCACGCAGCGCGGTTTGCGAATTGGACGATCAGTCTATTAGCTCGAATTGCAGGCGTCACCCCGTGTAACGCTGATTTCCCAAGAGTCCGAGATGACCCCGAACAGCCTGAATTCACCGCGCACTTCGTCAGCTGCGGCAAGCACTGCCCAGGACCAGCCGCTGGCGCTGGAAACGGTGCTGTCGACCCTGGTTGCCGATGGCCTCGCCAGCCCGGCCGCCGCCAAGGCGCTGCTGGCGCGCCCGGTTACCCGCGGCGAGCATCCGCATCCGCTGTCGCGCATCGCCGCCTGCGATTGGGAACACCCGCAATTGCCGGGCCGCAAGCTCGGCATCGAAGCGCTGAGCCAGTGGCTGGCCGGCCGCGCCGGGCTGCCCTATCTGCGCATCGACCCGCTGGCCATCGAGGTCGCGAAGATCACCACGGTGATGCCGTACGCCTACGCCGCGCGGCTCAAGATCCTGCCGGTCAAGGTCACCGCCAGCGAAGTGACGATCGCCACCTGCGAGCCCTACATCTTCGACTGGGTGCCCGATCTCAAGCAGGCGCTGAAGCTCGATGTGAAGCGGGTGGTGGCCAATCCGCTCGACATCGAGCGCTATCTGGTCGAGTTCTACGCGCTGGCCCGCTCGGTGAAGGCGTCGGGTGAGGAGCGCGCCAAGCTGGTCGGCTTCGGCGGCCAGCGCTCGCTGGAGCAACTGACCGACCTCGGCAAGCGTGGCCAGCTCACAGCGGACGACTCGCATGTCGTCAACATCGTCGACTGGCTGCTGCAATACGCCTTCGAATCACGGGCCAGCGACATCCATCTGGAGCCGCGCCGCGACACCGGCAATGTCCGCTTCCGAATCGACGGCGTGCTGCACGAGGTCTATCAGGTGCCGGCCACGGTGATGACCGCGGTGACCAGCCGAATCAAGATCCTCAGCCGCATGGATGTCGCCGAGAAGCGCAAGCCGCAGGACGGCCGGATCAAGACCCGTTCGCCGGACGGCAAGGAGATCGAGCTGCGCTGTTCGTCACTGCCGACCGCCTTCGGCGAAAAGCTGGTGATGCGCATCTTCGACCCGGAAGTGCTGGTCAAGGATTTCCGCCAGCTCGGCTTCAACGACGCCGAAGCGGCCACCTGGCGCGGCATGATCGAGCAGCCGAACGGCATCGTGCTGGTCACCGGCCCGACCGGCTCGGGCAAGACCACGACCTTGTATTCATCGCTGAAGCAGCTGGCCACACCGCAGGTCAACGTCTGCACCATCGAGGACCCGATCGAACTGGTCGACGCCAGCTTCAACCAGATGCAGGTGCAGCCGAACATCGATCTGAACTTCGCCGAAGGCATCCGCGCGCTGATGCGCCAGGACCCGGACATCATCATGGTCGGCGAAATCCGCGATCTGGAAACCGCCGAAATTGCCATCCAGGCCGCACTCACGGGACATCTGGTGCTGTCGACCCTGCACACCAACGATTCCCCGAGCGCGATCACTCGCCTGCTCGATCTGGGCGTGCCGGGCTACCTGATCAAGTCGACCCTGATCGGCGTGGTTGCCCAGCGCCTGCTGCGGCGGCTGTGCCCGCATTGCAAGAAGGAAACGGAGATCGACGCCCGCCGCTGGGCGGAAGTCAGCGGCGGCTCGGCGCTGCTGGCGAAGCCGGACACGGTATTCGTGCCGGTCGGCTGTCTGGAATGCCGGGAAACCGGCTATCTGGGCCGGGTCGGCATCTACGAGATCATGCCGATGTCGAAGACGCTGAACGCGGTGATCGGCGTCGACGCCGACCTGATCCTGCTGCGCGAACAGGCGCTGAAGGAAGGAATGATGCCGCTGCGCATCGCCGGCTGTGTGAAGGTGGCGGCGGGTGCCACGAGCATCGAGGAAGTGCTGGGCGTTGCCGCCGGGAGCGGCATGTAAAAGACTGCGCATGCTGCCGCTGCACGAACTTAGCCCGACGGCGACGGTCGATATCGCCTCTGGTTGGCGAACACCCGCTGCCGACACACCCCTCTTTCCCGAAACCGCTGCCGATGATGTCGATCCGATTCGCACTGCCCCTGCTGTTCGCGCTGGCGCTTGCCGCGCCGGTCAGCGCGCTTGATCTGAGCCGCAAGCCACAAGGCGGCGAAGAATTGCTGTCGGCCGATCAGGCGTTCCAGCTGGTGTCGGCCACCCGCGCCGCGGACGGCGTGCACCTGAGCTGGGTGATCGCCCCGGGCTACTACCTGTACCGCCATCGCATGACTGCCGAAGCGGTTGACGGCGGCGCGCCGCTTGCCGCACTGGCGCTGCCGCCAGGCACGCGCAAGCATGACGAGCATTTCGGCGATGTCGAGATCTACACCACCACCGTCGACGCCCGCCTGCCGGTCGCGTCCGCTGCCAAAGTGCCGAAACAATTGAAACTGCGCTGGCAGGGTTGTGCGGAGGCCGGCGTCTGTTATCCGCCGGTGGTCCGTATCGTCGATGTCGCGCCCTAGAACTCTAAAAAACCGAGATGTCCATGTCCTCTGCAAGAACAAGTCTGGTGGTCGCGGCCGTCTGTCTGGCCGCGCTCGCCGCCGGAGTCGCGGTGTTTCTCCTGCGGCCCGGCGCAGCACCCGAACAGGTCGGCACCATCCCGGCGACGGCCAACGAGCAAGCCCCGGCCAGCGCGATGCTGACCGATCTCGATGGTCGCGCTTTCACGCTTGCCGACTACAAGGGCAAGCTGGTCATCGTCAATTTCTGGGCGACCTGGTGCGCGCCCTGCCTGCATGAGATTCCGGTGCTGGTGAAGATGCAGGAACGCTATGCCGCGCGCGGCTTCCAGCTGATCGGCCCGGCAGTGGATGACATCGAGGAGGCGCGCCGCGCCGCGCCCGGCCTCAAGTTCAACTATCCGGTCGCGGTCGGCAGCCCGGAAGCCATGCTCGATCTGATGACCCAACTCGGCAACGAGCAGGGCGGCCTGCCGTTCTCGGTGGTGATCGCCCCCGACGGCCGCGTGCTCGAACGGCAGCTTGGCGAGTACAGCGAGATCGAGCTGGCGGCGCTGATCGAGGAAAACTTGCCGAAGTGAATGGCGCGCCTGGCGCGGCCCGGGCGAGCAGGGTCAACCCGGGTCGAAACCCCCGCTTTGCGCCGATCTGCCTCCAAACCCGTTGGATCGGCGTTCATCTTCGGGTAATTCGACTTTCCGTTTGTACGCTGCACGGGCTTCGGGCAGAATCCGGGCTCATTCGCTGACGAGTGCGTCGTGTGAGTCGACTGCTGCTGCTGAACGGTCCCAACCTGAATCTGCTCGGCTCCCGCGAGCCGACGATCTATGGTGCGGCGACCCTGGCAGAGATCGAAGCGGATCTGACGCGCCGCGCGGCCGAACTGGGCCACGAACTGGCCTGCTTCCAGCGCAACCAGGAAGGCCTGCTGATCGAACGCATACACGCGGCGAAAACCGAAGGTGTCGAGTTCATCATCGCCAACTTCGGCGCCTTCACCCATACCTCGATCGCCCTGCGCGACGCACTGCTCGGGGTCGCGATTCCGTTCATCGAAGTTCATCTGTCGAACGTCCATGCGCGGGAAGCGTTTCGACATCATTCGTACTTTTCCGACATCGCCGTCGGCGTCATTGTCGGGTTGGGGCCGATCGGTTACGGCTTCGCCTTGCATGCGGCTCACGCACGGCTGGCACCACACACGTAATGGGGAGCAAGAACACCATGGATTTGCGCAAGATCAAGACCTTGATCGACCTCGTCGAGGAATCGGGCATCGCCGAGCTGGAAGTGAAGGAAGGCGAGGAATCGGTCCGTATCTCGCGCTACCCGACCGGCGGCATGCAGCCGATGCCGCAGTACTACGCGCCGCCGCAGGCCGCGATGTCGGCCCCATCTGCGGCTCCGGCACCGACCGCCGCAGCGCCCACGGAAGCCGCAGCCGCGCCGACCCCGAAAGCCGCCGAGACCCGCCATGTGGTCAAGGCACCGATGGTCGGCACCTTCTATCGCACGCCGTCGCCGGGGGCCAAGGCTTTCGTCGAAGTCGGCCAGACCGTCAAGGCCGGCCAGACGCTGTGCATCATCGAAGCAATGAAGATGCTCAACCAGATCGAGTCGGACAAATCCGGCGTGGTGGTCGAGATCCTGGTCGACAACGAAAAGCCGGTCGAATTCGACCAGCCGATGTTCATTATTGAGTAAGTAGTTCGACAGAACAGCGATCTCACGCAGAGAACGCAAAGAACGCGGAGAACAGCGAAAAGCTTTTCCTCGTTCTTGTTGTTTTTCTCTGCGTCCTCCGCGTTCTCCGCGTGATGCCCGCTTTTCGAGGCGGCCGTTCGACAAGAGGCAAAAGTCTGCAATGTTCAACAAGATCCTGATCGCCAACCGAGGCGAAATCGCGCTGCGCATCCTGCGCGCCTGCCGCGAGCTCGGCATCAAGACCGTCGCCGTGCATTCCACCGCCGATCGCGACCTGAAGCACGTCCGCCTCGCCGACGAGACCGTGTGCATTGGCGGCGCTGCCGCCACCGGCAGCTACCTGAACATGGCGGCGATCATCTCCGCTGCCGAAGTGACCCAGGCCGATGCCATCCACCCCGGCTACGGCTTTCTCAGCGAGAACGCCGACTTCGCCGAAAGTGTGGAGAAATCCGGCTTCGTGTTCATCGGCCCGCGTTCGGAAACCATTCGCCTGATGGGCGGCAAGACCACTGCCAAGGCCGAGATGATCGCCGCCGGCGTGCCCTGCGTGCCCGGCTCCGACGGCATCCTGCCGGACGACGAGCACGAGTGCCTGTCGACGGCCGCCAAAGTCGGCTATCCGGTGCTGATCAAGGCGGCCTTCGGTGGCGGCGGTCGCGGCATGCATGTGGTCAGGAAGCCGGAAGACTTGATCGGCTCGATCAAGATCGCGCGTCAGGAAGCGCTGCAGGCATTCAAGGACGGCTCGGTGTTTCTCGAGAAGTATCTCGAAGTGCCGCGCCACATCGAGATCCAGGTGCTGGCCGACGAGCACGGCAATGCCGTGTTCCTCGGCGAACGCGACTGCTCGATGCAGCGCCGCAACCAGAAGGTCATCGAGGAAGCGACCGCGCCCGGCATCACGCCGGCCCAGCGTGCCGAGATCGGCAAGTTGTGCACCGATGCCTGCAAGCGCATCGGCTACCGCGGCGCCGGCACCATGGAATTCCTCTATGAAGGCGGCCGCTTCTACTTCATCGAGATGAACACCCGCATCCAGGTCGAGCATCCGGTGACCGAGATGATCACCGGCGTCGATCTGATCGTGCAGCAGATTCGCGTGGCGGCCGGCGAGCCGCTGCCGTTCCGTCAGGAAGACATCCGCATCACCGGCCATGCGATCGAGTGCCGCATCAACGCCGAAGATCCGTTCAAGTTCACGCCGAGCCCGGGTGAGGTCAAGAAGTGGCACACGCCAGGTGGTCCGGGTGTGCGCATGGACAGCCATGTCTACGCCGGCTACCGGGTGCCGCCGAACTACGATTCGATGATCGGCAAGCTGATCGTCCATGGCCCGACCCGCGAAAGCGCGATCGCCCGCATGCGCACCGCGCTCGACGAAATGATCGTCGAAGGCATCGTCACCAACATCCCGCTGCAGCAGATGATCCTCAACGATCCAACCTTCTGCGCCGGTACCCATCACATCCACTACCTGGCGTCGATGCTCGACAAGGCGGCGGGCGGCACGGGCGACGCTCATTGAGCACGTGGATCGAGCTGGCGGTTGCCAGTCATTACCCTGAGTTCGCCGAAGAAATCCTGCTGAGCTGTGGCGCGCTGTCGGTGACGATGACGGATGCCGCCGATGTGCCGGTGCTTGAACCGCTGCCGGGTGAAACGCCGCTGTGGCCGGCGACGATCACCAAGGGCCTGTTCACCGCCGGCACCGATCTCGATCTGGTCCGCGCCGCATTGGCCGAACAACTGCCGGATGGCGACACGGCCAGCACCGAAATACTCACCGTCGAGGATCGCGACTGGGTCCGCGCCTGGCTCGATCACGCCGAAGCGATGCAGTTCGGCGAGCGCCTGTGGATCTGCCCGACCGGCCGTGAAGTGACGGCCACAGACGCGATCATCGTCCACCTCGATCCGGGTCTGGCCTTCGGTACCGGCACCCATCCGAGCACCTCGATGTGCCTCGACTGGCTGTCGCTGAACGAGATCGCCGACAAGACCGTGCTCGACTACGGCTGCGGCTCCGGCGTGCTGGCGATCGCCGCGCTGAAGCTCCGCGCAGCTTCGGCACTGGCCATCGACATCGACCCGCAGGCGATCACCGCCACCCTCGACAATGCGCAGACCAATGACGTCGCCGAACGGATCACCTGCGCCGGTATCGAGCACGCGCTGACCGGGCAGTACGACATCGTGCTCGCCAACATCCTGGCCCGGCCGCTGATCGAACTGGCACCGAAGCTGGCTGCGGCGACGAAAGTCGGCGGCCGCGTGGTACTGGCCGGTCTGCTTGAACGGCAGGCCGAGGAAGTGCGCGCTGCCTACGCGCCGTGGTTCGCCTTTGAAACCGATGGCGAACGCGACGGCTGGAATCGGATCAGCGGCGCCAAGCGCGGCTGAAGCGCTTTTCCCACGCCGTAATGTGACGAACGGGGCTACCGGCGTCCAAGGCCGGTCGGTATCATCGCCGTCCCCATTTTGTGAACAAGCGATGACAACGGCTGCGCGCCGCTCATCGTGGTCGAGCGCCATGTCCTCCCTGAACCACAACGCCGCCGACGTGACGCGTGCCGATTCCGGGTCTCCGGACGCCGAGGCAGCCAAGCCGCTGTGCACCTCGGTCGCCGAGTGCATGGACGTCTATTTCAGGACCCTCAACGGCCACGCGCCGAAGACCCTGAACCTCTATGACACCGTGCTCGAACAGGTCGAACCGCCGCTGCTGCGCGCCACCCTCGACTACTGCGACGGCAACCAGTCCCGCGCCGCCGAGCTGCTCGGTCTAAACCGCGCGACCTTGCGCAAGAAGCTCACGCAGTACGGCATCAGCACGCGCTGAGCCACAGCCCGAAAAGCGATCTCACGCGGAGAACGCGGAGATCGCAGAGAAAAGCTATTGAAGAAAATGCTTTTCTCGCTTTTCGCTTCTCTCCGCGGTCTCTGCGTTCTCCGCGTGAGACACGGCTTTTGACGCATCCCCTGTCGATCCGAACCCAATGACCCTGCTGACCCCGCGCCGCGCCCTGCTGTCCGTCTCCGACAAGTCCGGCATCGTCGAACTGGCGACCGCACTCGTCGCTCGCGGCATCGAACTGCTGTCGACCGGCGGCACCTTCAAGCTGCTGCGCGAGAAAGGCGTGGCGGTCACCGAAGTGTCGGCCCATACCGGTTTCCCGGAAATGATGGACGGCCGGGTCAAGACCCTGCATCCGAAGATCCACGGCGGCCTGCTCGGCCGGCGCGGCACCGACGATGCGGTGATGGCCGAACACGGCATCGCGCCGATCGACATTCTGGTGCTGAACCTCTATCCGTTCGAAGCGACGGTCGCCAAGCCCGATCACACGTTCGACGAAGCAATCGAGAACATCGACATCGGCGGCCCGGCGATGCTGCGCTCGGCAGCGAAGAACCATGCCGATGTCGCGGTGGTCACCAAGGCCTCGCAGTACGCCGAACTGCTCGCCGAACTCGACCGCGAAGGCGGCATCACGAAAGCCACGCGCTTCAAGCTGGCAGCCGCCGCGTTCAACGGCGTGGCTGCTTACGACGCCGCGATCAGCGATTACCTCTCCGCAATCGAAGCCGATGGCAGCCGCGCCGCGTTCCCGGGCCAGGCCAACCTGCGCTTCGAGAAGGTCATGGACCTGCGCTACGGCGAGAACCCGCACCAGAGTGCCGCGTTCTACCGTGACCTGAACCCGCTGCCCGGCACGCTCGGCACCTTCCAGCAGTTGCAGGGCAAGGAGCTGTCGTACAACAACATCGGCGATGCCGACGCCGCCTGGGAATGCGTGCGCAGCTTCGTGAAACCCGCCTGCGTGATCGTCAAGCACGCCAATCCCTGCGGTGTGGCGGTCAGCCTGGACGGCATCGGTCAGGCCTATGAACTGGCCTACCAGACCGATCCGACTTCCGCCTTCGGCGGCATCATCGCCTTCAACCGCGAAGTCGATGCGGCGACCGCGAGCGTGATGGTCGGGCGTCAGTTCATCGAAGTGCTGCTGGCACCTTCGTACTCGGCCGAGGCGCTGGAAGTGCTGAAGACCAAGGTCAATGTGCGCGTGCTGCTGATCCCGGCGGGTGCCGAGCACAACAGCCACGACATCAAGCGCGTCGGCTCCGGCCTACTGATCCAGACCGCCGACACCCGGATGATCAGCGAGAGCGAACTCAAGGTGGTGACGAAGCGCGCGCCGACCGAGGCCGAACTGCACGACCTGATCTTCGCCTGGAAGGTCGCCAAGTTCGTGAAGTCCAATGCCATCGTCTACGCCAGGAACCGCCAGACCATCGGTGTCGGGGCCGGCCAGATGAGCCGCGTCTATTCGGCACGCATCGCCGGCATCAAGGCGGCCGATGAAAAGCTCGTCGTCGCCGGTTCGGTGATGGCCTCGGATGCCTTCTTCCCGTTCCGCGACGGTATTGATGCCGCCGCCAAGGCCGGCATCGTCGCGGTGATCCAGCCAGGTGGCTCGATGCGCGACCTTGAGGTCATCGCCGCCGCCGATGAAGCCGGCATGGCGATGGTGTTCACTGGCGTGCGGCATTTCCGGCATTGAGCAGCGGGTGGCCGCGCTTGCCGCGGCCAGGTCGTGATCCGATTCATGCTGACGGCGGCAAACAACGCGCAGGTGACGATCCGAGTCTGAAATGACATCCTGTCGTATCGGCGAGTGGAGTCGGTTCAATGCACTCGATACGCAGCGGCACGTCGCGATTGATTTCCTTCGGATTGCTGTGGGCGAGCACCGCATTCGGGGCCCGGCAAGGAGAGCCGAACATGACCATCTTCACCAAGGAGACGGAATTCTCCGTCGCTGGCAAGGAGCGCGATGCTGGTGCGGTCGCCTGGAGTCCTGACGGCAGCCAGCTCGCAGTACTCGCTACCTTGGTGCGCCATGCCACGGTGTTTGCGGTGCCGTCGGGCGACAAGCTCGTGACCATTACCGATCTGGTCGGTGGACCGCGAGCAATCGGCTTCGCCGCTGACGGCCGCGTGGTGATCCCCGGCCACCATGATGACTCCGCTGCCGTGACGCTTTGGAATGCCGATACCGGCGATACCGTGAGCGTTCCCGGCCCGGATCCCAGTTCGGAACTGGCCGTGACCAACATGCTGTCCGATTTCGTCCTCGACTCCGCGCGGACCCGTCTGGTGGGCGTTCACGCTTTGAAATTTCGCTCGCACCCGGACGCCGCGTTTGCAGTTGCTGTTTACGACGCCCGCACCTGGACGCAGTTGGCGGACCATGCGAGCAATGGCCTCAGCCCTGCGATCTCGCCAGACGGCACACGCGCCGCGCTAACCGCTGCGCACGGCGATATCAAGGTGATCGACTTGGCAACCGGCGACGTCCTGCTCCTGTTCGAAGCCAATACTACCGGGGTGAAAGGACTGGCCTGGAGTGCCGATGGCAAGCGCCTTGCCTCGGGTGCCATAGCCGGCGGTTTTGGGCTGATCCGGGCGACTGGCAAGTACGGCCCGTTGCGTGATGACAATGTCTTGCAGCTCTGGGACGCCAACACTGGCAGCCGGATCGCCGTGGTGCGCTCCGAGCATATCGGCGGGGGCGTGGAATCGCTGGAGTTCAGCAGCAACAACCGCTGGCTGGTGACTACGACTTCTGACGGCACTTGTCGCCTGTGGGACGCCGCCACTCTCGAACCGATCGAACCGATCGAAACCATCGCCACCGGCTTGCACCCGACCGCCGCCATCGCCCGCTTCAGTCCAGATTCCACGCGTCTGGCAGTCATCCGAACTGGCAGGGCGCATGCCACGATCTATCGTGCATCATGAACGCTGACTATCCGGCATTCCCCGAGACTCGCGCAGGATGGGGCCGATCATGAATCCGTTGTCCAGAGTGCTCGCCGGCTTCATCGGCTGTCTGTTCCTGTCGCCGGCTTCCACCGTCGGCGCGACGAAAGGTGATTCAAAAATGGCAATTTTCACGACGGAAGCGGAATTCTCGGTTGCGGGCGATGAGCGCAATGCGAGCGCAGTCGCCTGGAGTCCAGACGGCACTCAGTTGGCCGTTCTGGCGTCCTTGCTGCGTTACGCCACAGTGTTTGCGGTTCCGTCCGGCGACAAGATCGGAACCATTACCGATCTGGTCGGTGGATCGCAGGCGATCGGGTTCACTGCGGATGGTCAGGTCGTGATTCCGAGTCATCACGATGACTCAGCCGCCGTGACTATCTGGAATGCAAAAACCGGAGCGACGGCGAATGTTGCAGGACCGGATCGCAGCTCCAAGGGCGCAGTGACCAATGCGCTATTTGAATTCGTGATGGATCCTGCGAGAAATAGATTGGCAGGACTGCATTACGTCAAATCTGGTCAGGGTCGCGCATTCGCAATTTCCATTTACGATGCCCATACCTGGATGCTGATTGCCGACCACACCGGAGGCGGTACCGGTCTGGCCATGTCGCCAAATGCAATGCAGGTGGCTGCAATCAACTCGCTGGGAGGCGTGAATATCGTTGATATGGAATCCGGCGCAGTCAGTTTGCAGTTTCAAGCAAATCTTACTCCGGTGAAAGTCGCCAGTTGGAGTGCAGACGGGAAACGGATCGCAACAGGTAGTATATCGGGGGGTTTTGGTCGCCTCCCTGGAACGGACACCTATGGCCCCTTGCAGGACGACAATGTGCTGCAACTATGGGACGCCAGGGCAGGAACTCGAATTGCGGTAGCTCGCATCGATGTCGGCGGTGGCGTCGAATCACTCGAATTCAGCAACGATGGCCGTTGGCTGGCAACCACTACCTCGGACGGAACCTGTCGCTTGTGGGACGCCGGCACTCTTGAACCGATCGAGACCATTGCCAAAGGCTTGCATCCGACAACTGCCATCGCTCGTTTCAGCCCGGATTCAAGTCGTCTGGTGGTGATTCGTCGAGGACTTGCGCAAGCCACAATTTACCGTACGCAGTCGGGGAGGTAAGCTCGCCATGGCAACTCCCGCAGAATATGTTGCACTTTCGCAGTCCGCGTACATAGGCCCAAAAAGTAAAGACAGCCCAGCGGGCTGGACCAGAATCGCAGAATCAACGGTCACCCCAGGAAATCAAGGTTCGGCGAATGGCTATTTTGGTGCAGCTTTCCGAAATAATCAGACCGGAGAAATCGTAGTCGCCAATCGAGGAAGCCGGGGCACTCTTGAAGGTTTGCGACAAGACTGGGGCGGCTCGGATATTAAAATTGCCGCGCAGGGAACACTGGGTATTCCAGATGCATTTGACGACGCCCGCGCGTTTGCGTCAGAAATCGACTTCGCGAATCCCGACGCCGTCATCACCTACACAGGCCACTCCCTCGGCGGTGCCGAAGCCCAGGTACAGGCAGCGGTCACCAACGGCAAGGCCGTCACCTTCGGTGCCCCCGGCGTCGCCTTTGCTGTCTCCAAGGATCAGGCTGCGGCCGCATCCAACAACGTCGTCAACTACGTGCTGCCGGGCGATCTGGTGGGCATGAGCGGCACCCACATCGGCCAGACGGTCATGATCCTGCCGTCCGGACCGACGGCCATCAAGGACGGCATCGTGCTTGCTGTGTCCGCAGCGGTCGGCGGGCCGCTGGGTTTGCTGGTGGCGGCGCTCGGGCTGGTCGGGGCCAATCATCCGCTCGGCAATTACGCACAAGCGCTGGCGAGCACATCGGCGGCGGCCAGTTCCAGTGACGCTGGCGGCGGTGGCGGGGGCAAACCAGCGGCACGGCTGACCGACATGCATGTCTGCCCGATGGTGACCGGCGTCGTGCCGCATGTCGGCGGGCCGATCCTCGGGCCGGGCGCGCCCAACGTGCTGATCGGCGGGCTGCCGGCTGCGCGAGTCGGCGACATGGTGACCTGCGTCGGCCCGCCCGACACTGTGCTGATGGGTTCCGCCAAGGTCCTGATCTGCGGCCAGCCGGCGGCACGAATGGGCGACATGACCGCGCACGGCGGCACGATCGTGATCGGGATGCCGACCGTGCTGATCGGTGGCTGATGCAGGCCGCGCTCAGCGCGGTCGGTTCAGCGCTCCGAACGGGATGTGTACGCAGGGCAGATCGGCGGCTGCCGGCGTCAGGTGACTGTGCTGGTCGTCGAAAAAGATGTGCGGCTTCAACACCGACAGCACCTGCTTTTTCTCGATGCCGCCCAGGAAAAATGCCTCGTTCACGGCCACACCCCAGTCGCGCATGGTGGTGATCACCCGCTCGTGCGAGGGCGCGTTGCGGGCAGTGACGATCGACACCCGCAGCTTGCGCGCGTAGCCGCGATCCGCGAGCGCCTTCTGCTCTTCCAGCGCCTGGATGACACGCAGCTTGCGCAGGAACGGGGCCAGCGGCCCGGGGTTCAGCGCAGTGGCAGCATGGCGCTGCTCGTGCTGGTGGAATTCGTCGATGCCGGCCGCCTGGTAGACCGCTTCCGATTGATCGTCGGCGAGCACGCCGTCGAAATCGAAGGCGATGCGCAGTTCTTCGTCCTGCTCGCTGTCGACGAACCGCGAATCGAGGACCTGCCCCGCTGCATGGCCGGCTTCGTTGGCGACCCGCACGTCGGTTTCATCCGCCGACAGGAACAAGCTGATGTCGAGCGCTTCGATATAGGGATGCGGCGAGCGGCCTTGCAGGAAGACCGCGCGGCTGATGCCGAGCCCGTGCGCCTTGATCGAGTCCATGACCCGCAGGCCGGTGTCGGGATCGTTCTTCGATAACAGGATCACCTCGACCAGCGGATCGCCAGGCCGCAGGCTGTTCAGCGACAGCAGACGTTTGATGAACGGGAAGGCCACGCCCGGCGTCAGCGTCCGCTGGCGGTGGTCGCGCTGGTACTGGCGGTAAGCGGCTTCGCCTTCGTTGTCGAACACCTGATGCGATTCGGCAAGATCGAACAGGGCGCTGGACGCGAGCCCGACGACGAGTCGGGAGGCAAGGTCGTAAGGCATGGGACGGGGCGGGGGACTGGAGAGCGGCTTTGCGGCGAAGCCTGACATGCCGCCAGTTTCCAGTTGCTGGTTTCCAATTTCCAGAGAAGCCCAAAACGCGGTGCTTCTCCGGAAACCAACAACTGGCAACTGGAAACCGCTGCCCGCTACTTGCGCTCGACCCGGATATCGCCGCTGAAGCTCGACAGTTCCACCCGTGCGCCGCGACCATCGCCCCAGACGTATTCGCGCTTGCGGCTGCTGTGGTTTTCCACCGTCTGCGCGCCTTCACATTCGGCTTCGCCGCTGAAACTCTTGAGCAGCGCGGTGCCCGACAGCGCCTGCGGCACGATCATGGTGATCTCGCCGGACAAGGTCTGGCCGCTGACTTGCGCCGCCGGGTCCAGGGCCACGTCGAGATGCATGTCGCCGCTGATCGACTTGAGCTTCAGCTCCGAGAAACGGCCGCCCCGGGTCAGTTCGACATTGCCGGACACCGTTTCCAGTGCCAGCAAGCCGCTCAGGCCTTCGAGTTCGAGATCGCCGCTGACGCTGTTGATGCGCGTTGTCTTGGCGGCCGGCGCGGTCAGTTTCAGGTCGCCGCTGACGGTCTGCACCGAGACTTCCGGCGACGCCAGCACCAGTTGCATGTCGCCGCTGACCGTATTGACCTTGACCGAGCCCTTGACGTCGTTGATCACGACATCGGCGCTGACCGTTTCCAGCTCGACGCGCGCGTTGTGCGGGACTTTCAGCTCCAGCACCGTGTCGTAGCTGCTGCGCGATTTCTTCGGCAGCTTGACGACGATGTTCAGCTCGTTGGAATCACCCAGGATTTCCAGCGTTTCCAGGGTGCTGCCGAGACGGCCGCCGATTGCGACTTCGTTCCGGTCCCAGACCGAGACGTCGACGATGCCGGCGACGTTGTTGACATAGACGCGGCCGTTCGACTTCAGCGAGCGCTTCTGGTCGATCACCGCACCGACGGAATCGCTGCTGCCGTAACGCTCGGCATGGCGGGCGGCGTAGCGGTCGGCATCGGCTTCGGCGGCTGCCACCATCGCCTCGATGCGGCCTTCGTCGAACAGATTTTCGAGTTCGGTCAGGCGCTCCAGATGGTGCAGCTCGGCGAGCCCTTCAAGCCCCTTCAAGCCTTCCAGCGACTGCATCACGCTGCGCTCGATGTGGCCTGCGAGATCGGGGCTCAAGGGGCGGTAGCGCGGCGACGCCGGGGCTTCGGGCGCCACGGGAGCCACCGGCGCGGCAGGTGCAACCGGAGCTTCGCCGGCCGCTGCCTGCAAGCTCAGGGCCAGCAGGGAGGCGATCATGGCAGTGCGGTGAAAGCGCGGGCGGAACATGGCGTCAGGCCTCGGGAAATGCAGATGCGGATTCATGGACGTTCGGCCAGTGCTGCGCGCAGGCCGAGTTGCTGCTGGCGCGCGCTGTCGAGCAGGGCTTGCAGGTAGGCGGCATCGTCGGGATCGGCGGCCATCGCTTTTTCGATCTGCACTTCGGCGCTGTCGACGATCTGCAGATTGGCGCGCACCAGCGCCCGCGCTTCCTGCGAGATCGGCCGGTAGCTGGCGCGCTGCAAGGCGGCTGCTTCGGCACCACCACGGCCACTTTGGGGGATATGGCCGATGGTCGCAGCGAACACGGCGGCGGATGGCCGGAGCGGTGCCTTGGCGATGGTCGAATCCGGTGCGCCATCGCGCTTGACCACGACGCCGAACACCACTACCAGCGTGGCCGCGACCGACGCGGCTGCCGTGAGCCAGGGCGCGCGACGGCGGCGAACCTGGCCCACCGCGATGCGCGAAGCGATGCCGGTCCAGAGTTCGCGCGCCGGTGCTGCGTCGCGCGGCAGGTCGCGCAGCCCGGTCAGCACGGCTTCCGGCAGCGTGCAGTGATCGCGCAGCGCCGGGTCTTCGATGCGGCTGGCGATGCCGGCCCACAGTTCCGGTGCCGGTACGCTGTCGCGACGCAGCGCGCGCAACTCGGCAGCGACGTCGCTGCTCAGATCGAAATGCTCGCGCTCCTCGGGATCGTCCAGCCGGGCGGCGATGCCGGCCCACAGGTCGCGGCCCGGGGCGGCATCAACCCGCAAAGTGGCCAGCGGCTCGCGCAGCGCGTCGCCTGGTTCAGGCGCGGCGATGGAATCGGTGTCGTTCATGACAGCATCGCCTGCAGCAGGCGGCGCGCGCGGTGCAGTTGCGCTTTCGAGGTGCCGACGGCGATGCCGGTCAGCTCGCTGATTTCGTCGTGCTGATAGCCCTCGATGTCGTAGAGCATCAGTACCGTGCGCGCGCCCTTCGGCAGCTTGGCCAGTGCGCGTTCCAGATCGATGCGGCTGCCGATGTCTTCCTGGCGCATCGGCTCGATCGGATCGAGCCCGTCGCTGCCGGCTTCGCCATCGGCACCCGGTTGGATTTCGTCCTCGAAGGTCACCCAGCGGCGCAGCAGGCGGTGTTCGCCGAGCACCACGTTGACGGTCAGCCGGTGCATCCAGGTGCTGAAGCGGCTTTCGCCACGAAAGCTGGACAGCTTTTCCCAGGCGCGCACGAAAGCGTCCTGGGTGGCCTGTTCGGCGCGCGAGGAATCACCGTGGCAGAGGCGCAGGCAGAGGCCGTAGATGCGGTCGACATTGAGCCGGTACAGACGTTCAAAGGCCCGGGAATCACCGGCGGCGGCGCGGCGCGCCAGCGCGTGATCTTCCGGCTCGGCCTCAGGGCTCGCGGCAGCGGCTGGCAGGGCGGCATCCATCGTCATGGTCGGGATCGCGGTCGTCATTGCTGCTCAGATGCGGCGCGCGGTCCCGGGGTTTGAAGCGCGCCGAGCCGAAACGGCAGCAGTACGCCGATAATAGGACCGTCGATGGCGGCTGCTGCGCCGTCCGTCGACTTCCCCTCCCGCACCAGGCTCGCCCGCTCATGTCCGCCGTCCATCAACTGAAGGTTGTCAGCTCTGTCTTCGCCTCGACCGCCCGCGGCTGGCGCGGCAGCCTGTCGTTCCGCCCGACCACGCAGCAGCCCGAGCAATTGCTGCGCCTGTACGAGTTCGAGGCCAGCCCGTTCTGCCGGCTGGTCCGCGAAGCCTTGAGCGAGATGGATATCGACGTGCTGATCCTGCCCTGCCCGGCCAGCGGCACACGTTTCCGGCCGGAAGCGGTGAGCCTTGGCGGCAAGGCGCTGTTCCCGTATCTGGCCGATCCGAACACTGGCCGGGCGCTGTACGAATCTGCCGACATCATCGACTACCTCGCCGAAACCTATGGCGGCCAGATGCGCGCGCCGCGCGGGCTGCGCCGCAAGGGGGCGATCGCGGCGGCATTCACGGTGTCGCTGCTGCGTGCCGTGCGCGGCCTGAAAGCGGCACCGTCGAAAGCACCGGAGGAACCGCTGATCCTGTACAGCTTCGAGTCCAGCCCCTACTCGCGGCTGGTCCGCGAACGGCTGTCCGAACTGGAACTGCCGTACGTGCTGCGCAACACCGCGAAGGCGCGATGGGAAGATGTCGGTCCGCCGCAGATTCGCGCGAAATTCTTCCCGACCTTGCCTGTGGAAGGCCGCAACCGGCTGGCGCTGCTGGAACGCGAAGGCCGGGTGCAGGTGCCGTATCTGATCGATCCGAACACCGGTGTGGCGATGTTCGAGTCGGAAGCGATCCTCGCCTACCTCGACCAGACCTACGCCGCGTGAGCCTGGGCACGACGCTGGCCGGCAGCGGCGCTTCGCTGTTCGCGACGGTGGCGGTCGCGCATGCGCTGGCGGTAGTAAGCCCCGGGCCGGACCTCGCGGTGGTCACCCGGCAGACGCTGGCCCACGGCCGCCGGGCCGGCGTGCTGACCGCGCTCGGCATCGCCGCAGGCATCAGCTTTCATGTCGCCTACGGGCTGTTCGGGCTGGCCTTCGCCATCGAACGCTTCCCGGCGCTGCTCACCGTGCTGCAACTGATCGGCGCCGCGCTGCTGCTGTGGATCGGCTGGGGCGCGATCCGCGCGCAGCCGCTGGCTGATCCATCGACCCTGCCCGCCGACGACGCGGCGCGTGCGGCAGCCGGGGATTTCTCCATCGGCCTCGCCACCAACCTGCTGAACGTCAAGGCCATGCTGTTCTTCGTCGCCCTCTGCTCGGCGCTGATCACCGGCACGACACCGCTGGCCTTCAAGTTCGGCATGGGCGTGTGGATGATCGTCACCACCGGTATCTGGTTCAGCTTCGTCGCCTGGACGCTCGGCCATCCGGCGATCCGCGGCCGGCTGCTGCGCGTCGGCCATTGGATCGACCGGGTGATGGGCGTGCTGCTGATCGCGCTCGGCGTCGGCATGCTGGCTTCGGTGCTGCGCGGCGGCTGAAGCGGCGGCATCATGGGCCGTCCCCAACAGAGGATCCCGAACATGAGCAACGCCGCCCCGCATCCGACGATCACGCCGTCCTTGCTGTACCACGACGCCCCGGCTGCAATCGCCTGGCTGGAAAAAGCCTTCGATTTCAAGCCGCATCTGGTGGTGCCGGGCGATGACGGCGGCATCGCTCACTGCCAGATGCGCTTCGGCCACGGCATGGTGATGCTCAGTTCCGCCGAGCATTGTCCGCATCCGGAAATGATCACCAGTGTGCGGGCGGCCGGTGGAATCGGCACCCAATGCGTCTGCGCGTATGTGGCGGATGTCGACGGTCACCACGATCGCGCCGTGGCAGCCGGTGCGGTGGTCACCTTTTCGCTGCGCGATGTCGAATACGGCGGCCGTGCCTATTCCTGCCGCGACCCCGAAGGCCACGTCTGGCACTTCGGCTCCTACGATCCCTGGGCCTGAAGCCGGGATCGGCTCGCGAAGGCGATCAGAGATAGCCGTTGTCGCGAAACCAGGCCACCGCATCTTCCAGCGCCGCCCGCGCCGGGCGCGGCGCGTAGCCGAGTTCGCGTTTTGCCTTGGCACACGAGAAATACATCCGCTTCTTCGACATGCGGATTTCCTCGACCGTCGCCACCGGCGCACGGCCGGTGAAGCGGGCGAGGAATTCCGCCGCGTGCGCCACCGGCATCACCGCCGCGTGTGGCAGCTGGATCTTCGGCGCACGGCGGCCGGTGATGTCGGCAATGGTGGCGAGGATTTCCTTGAGGCTCATGTCCTCGCCGCCGAGCACGTAGCGCTCGCCGACGACACCTTTCGAGTAGGCCAGCCAGTGGCCTTCGGCAACGTCGTCGACATGGGTGATGTTCAGGCCGGTATCGACGAAGGCTGGCATCTTGCCGGCGGCGGCATCGCGAACCACGCGGCCGGTCGGGGTCGGCTTCACATCGCGCGGGCCGATCGGGGTCGACGGGTTGACGATCACCACCGGCGCGCCTTTCGCGCAGAGTTCGCGAACGGCTTCTTCGGCGAGAAACTTCGAGCGCTTGTAGTGGCCGATCATGTCGGCGACGGTCACCGGCGTGTTCTCGTCGCCGGGCTTGCCGTTCTTTGGAAGCCCAAGCACGGCAACACTCGACGTGTAGACGATGCGCGCAACACCTGCCGCGTGGGCGGCGGCGACCAGTAAACGGGAGCCATCGACATTGGCCTGGTACAGCTCGTCCGGATTCGGGGCCCACAGCCGGTAATCGGCGGCGACATGGAACACGGCGTCGCAGCCTTTCACCGCTTTCGTAAGCGACGCCGGATCGGTCAGATCGCCTTCGACGACGGTCGCATCGAGACCTTTCAGGTTCTGGCGATTGGAGTTGGGGCGCGACAGCAGGCGCAGCTTGAAACCTTCGGCCAGCAGGCGACGGGCGACGGCAGAGCCGACAAAACCGGTAGCACCGGTGACGAGGGCGGTGGTCTGCTGGGTCATCGGAATCGGTTTCAGGAATGGAAGGCGAATGACGGCGCAGCGCGCATCACTTCGCGAAGACTCGACTGCGCGGCATTGAAAGAACGGGCCAGCCCCGGCAGCTTGGCGATCTGCCACGGCGCTTTCAGCAGGCCGCCGATCATGGTCACGGCTTTCGGCCGGCCGTAGGCGTCGACGCCGTCGATGACCGCGTTCGGCAGGGTCGCTTCGGCGTCGTCGACGATGGCGCGAACGACAAGGAACGGCAGGCCGCGCGCTTTCGCGACATCGCCGACCGCCGAGCTTTCCTGGTCGACCGCCACCGCCTGGCTCTGGGTGCGCGCCAGATACTTGATGCCGGCGTTGAGCAGCGTCAGGCGGGTGGTCAGCAGGCGGCCGTCGACCAGGGTGAGGTCGGCTTCCGCACAGCGCGCAGCAAGGCGTGCTCGCCATTCCGAATCGACTTCTACCGCATGGCCGTCCATGTAGACCACGGTGCTCGGGCAGACCACGTCACCCGGTTCGAGCGCGGAATCGAGCGCGCCGGCGGTGCCGAAGCTGAGCAGCGCCGCACAACCTTCATCAGCAAGCTTTTCCGCTGCCAGTTTCGCGGCGACATCGCCGATTCCGGACACATAGACGCGCAGGCCGGCGGCGTCATTGAAGCCCGGCACCGGCGCGCGCAGCCCGAGCGCCTTCGCTTCCGACAGCAGCGCCACGACGACGCCGACCGCTGCTTGCGTCATCGCGGCAGGCGCCGGATCAAGCCGACGCGCGACGTCCGCGCAGCTGCCGGTAGCGGGCCAGCGCCCACAGCGGGAAGTAGGCGTCGTAGCCGTAATACTTCATGTAGAACACCCGCGGGAAGCCCGGCGCGTTGTGGCCCGGGTCATGCCACAGGCCTTCGTACTGGCCTTCCGAGTGCTGGTTGGCGATCAGCCAGTCGATGCCGGCAGCGATCGACGGATGATCGGCACCGTGCACCGCCATCAGCGCCAGCAGCGCCCAGGCCGTGGTGTTCGGTGTGCTGATCAACTCGCCCTTGCGCGGCATGGTGCCGGTGAGCTTGGGGTCCAGATAGGTGTCGTTCGACTCGCCCCAGCCACCGTCCGGATTCTGCTTCGATTCCAGGTAGCGGATGGCTTTCGCGATGTACGGCGCGTCCGGCTTTTCGCCGACCAGCGCCAGCCCGGCGAGTGCAGACCAGGTGCCGTAGATGTAGTTGGTGCCCCAGCGGCCCCACCACGAGCCGTCCGGCTGCTGCGACTTCTTCATGTAGCGGATTGCGCGGTTGATCGCCGGGCGATCCTGCGGCCGCTTGAGCACGCCGAGATAGGCCAGCACGCGGCCGGTGACGTCCTCGGTCGGCGGATCGAGCATCGCCTTGTGATCGGCGAACGGAATCTCGTTGATCCAGTAGTGGGTGTTGTCGGCATCGTAGGCGCCGAAGCCACCGTTCTTCGATTGCAGGCCGAGCAGCCATTCGGCGGCACGCGACACCGCTTCGTCATTGTGGTTGCTGCCGTTCGGCTCGCGGCCCACCAGGTGCATGACACCGGCGACCACGGCCGTGTCATCGAGATCCGGGTAGTACTCGTTCCAGTACTGGAAGGCCCAGCCGCCCGGGCGCAGCTTCTTGTCGGGTGCTGCCTGAATCCAGTCGCCGACGTGATCGAGTATCTGCCGCGGCTTCATCCAGTTTTCGGCGCGGCGCAGCGCTTCGCGGGTCTTGGCACGGCTGGAGCCGTCCGGGGAATCGGCGTGCAGCAGCGCCATCATCGCCCAGCCGGTATCCCAGGTCGGCGACAGGCAGGGCTGCACATAGGCACTGCCGTCGGGCGTGTACTGGATCAGCTTCTGGATCGACTTGAGACAGGTCGCGCGCAGCGGATGTTCGGCCGGATAGCCGAGCAGCGCCAGCGCTTCGTAGCAGTTGACCATCGCCGGGAAGATGCCGTTGATGCCGTCCTCGCCATTGAGGCGGGCGACGAACCAGCTCTCGGCCTTCTTCAGCGCCTTGGCACGGAACGGGCGGGTCCAGACGCTATCGAGACTGCGGCCGAGCTTGTCGAGCAGCAGGAAGGTCTTGGCGAAGAGCGTGTCGTTGCGGAACCACTGGGTTTCCTGCTCGGGCGGGCGCACGAACAGTTCGCGGATGTGGATCTCGCGCGGGTTCTTGGCCTTGGCCTTCAGGCTGCAGAGCACGAACAGCGGCACCATCACCGCGCGCGCCCAGGTCGCAACCTTGTAGATCTCGAATGGGAACCAGCGCGGGAACAGCACGATCTCGACCGGCACGTACGGCGCAGCCGTCCACGGCACCTGGCCGAACATCGCCAGCAGGATGCGGGTGAAGACGTTGGACTTGGCCGCACCGCCGAGCGCGAGAATCGCTTCGCGGGCGCGAACCATGTGCGGCGCGGATTCGTCGTCGCCAGCGCACTTCAGCGCGTAATAGCTCTTGACCGTGCACGACAGATCAATCGCCCCCGGCTGGTCGTAATTGCGGTACTGCGGCCATCCGCCATGCCCGTCCAGCACCTGCTGGGCGCGGATGAACTTGGCGATCTGCTCCTGCAGCACGTCGTCGATCTCATCCATGAAATGCATCATCAGGATGTATTCGGCGGGGATCGTGCAGTCGGCCTCGAACTCGAAGCACCACTCGCCATCCGGCTTCTGGAGCTTCAGCAGGGCTTCGCGAGCGACGTCGATCGCTTCATGCAGGCGGCTTTCGGCTTCGGCGGCCAGCGTGCGCGGATCGCGTCGGAGACGGACGACAGTCGGTGCGTTCATCGTGCGGATTTCTTCAGTGGTGCCTGCACGGACTATCGACCGTGCGGGGAATCAAGCTTCCAGCGGCGCCTGGGCCGGCTGGGTGGCGATCTGCGGCAGGCCGCTGGCCGTGCGCTTGAACAAAAAGCGCAGCCAGGTGTTGCTGCGGATGCCGATCGAGGTGAGCGTCATCGTCCACATCACCGAAGTGCGGGAAATTTTCACTTCGGCGGCGTTGCGGTAGCCCGGCGTGGCGACGATCTTGCGCAGGGTCAGCAGCGCCATGCCGATGTTCCACGCGCAGAACTTGCGGATGCCGGTGTCGTTTGGCGAAATCGCCAGGGTGAATTCCAGCGCGTAGGCCAGCTGCGCATGGGTGACGGCGACCAGTTCGTTGAGCGCGCGCGTGCAGGCATCGCACTGCGTCGCAGGATCGAGCTTCAGCAGGTCGATGCCGTGCTGGCCGAATTCCCGGCGCGGCATCCAGCTGACGCCGCGTTCGCGGTCTTCCCAGATGTCCTTGAGGATGTTGGTCATCTGCAAGCCCTGGCCGAAAGCCACGGCGTAGCGAGCCAGATCATCGCGACGGCGTGCGGTTTCGGGTGCGTAGGCGCAGAACAGGTCGCGCAGCATTTCGCCGACCACACCGGCCACGTAGTAGCAGTAGTTGCCGAGTTCGTTGAGATCGCGCAGGCCCTGCGGCCCGGCTTGCAGCGAATAACGATGCATGCCGCGACACATGATCCGCACGCAGCGCTCGATAGCCAGACGGGCGACCGGGTCGAAGCTTGAGGTCATGGTCAGCACCAGCTGGGTGCTGCGGACCAGTTCGAGTTCGGTCGGCGAGGTGGCCGAGGACAGCTTCGGCGCCAGCTCGTCGACGAAGGCCTGCACCGAACCACGGCCGCCGACCAGATCGGCGAAGGCTTCGGTCAGCCGCACCTTGTCGTCGGAGCCGAGTGCGGGCTCGTCCTCGATGGTGTCGGCGATCCGGCAAAGTAAATAGGCGTTCGACACCACGCTGCCGAGCGGCTGCGGCAGCTGCGGAATGGTCAGCGCAAAGGTGCGCGACACGCCCGGCAGGATGTGCGCCTGGAACGCGGACGCGATCAACAGCGCATCCGTGGTTGATTGCTCAATCGTCATCAAGGAGTTCGAGGCGTTAGCCGGCAGGCGGTACGGGTCGCTCGCCGCGATGTCGGTTCCCAGAGCCGAATCGAGCGGATCATGTGCGCGTCACGGCGTGATTCTTCGTCATACAAGCGAACCCGCCGGTCTTTTCTGCCGGGCATTCTAGCAATGTTGCATCGCAGTGCGTCGATCCCTTGTCCCGGACCTGTCCCGCGCACGGGACAGCTCAGCCGTAGACGACCAGGCTTTCGGCGACCGTGCCGGCCAGCCGCGCCCGCCCGCCGAGAAAGCCCAGCTCCAGCGGGAAGGCCGCGCAGGCCATGCGGCCGCCAAGGCGCGTGATCAGGCTGACCACCGCTTCCGCCGTGCCACCGGTGGCCAGCACGTCGTCGATCAGCGCGTAACGCTTGCCGGGCAGGATGGCATCGGCATGCACTTCAAGCCGGTCCTCGCCGTATTCGAGCTGGTAGGCCACCGATTCGGTCGCGCGCGGCAGCTTGCCCGGCTTGCGCACCACGATCAGCGGCAGACCCAGATGCAGCGCCAGCGGCGCGCCGAAGATGAAGCCGCGCGATTCGATCGCCACCAGCGCATCGGGCTTGTGCGCCGCCACCCGTTCGGCGAGCGCTTCGATGCAGGCGCGGAAACCGCACGTATCTTCGAGCAGCGGCGTGATGTCCTTGAACACGATGCCGGGCTTGGGGAAGTTCGGTACGTCGCGGATCAGCGACTGGAGGACGGTTTCGATGCTGTCTGGCGCTGCAGCAGTCATGGCGTTCGGGATGAGGCTGGCTTGTTCGGGGTTCGCCGTTCGGTTCACACTTCGCGCCCTGAAAGGCTCGCCCGACGGCGTTTCAAAGCCAGTTTGGCAGCTTCAAGCAGCGCCTGTCTTTGGCGGCTGCGCCCCACCATCGAGTCCCGATCTTGAATCCAGCTGCCAGTTTCGCCACCCGCCTGCCCGCTTACCGCAGCCGTCTCGATGCCGCCCTCGATCGCGCCCTGCCGCCGCTCGGCAGCGATCCGGCCGCGCTGCACGAAGCGATGCGCTACACCTGCAACGGCGGCAAGCGCCTGCGTGCGCTGCTGGTCTATGCCGCTGGCGAAGCGCTGGGCCTCGATGCCGGATTGCTCGATGCCCCCGCGGTCGCCGTCGAACTGATCCACGCCTACTCGCTGGTCCACGACGACCTGCCGGCGATGGACGACGACGATTTGCGCCGCGGCCAGCCGACCGTCCACAAGGTCTGGGACGATGCGATGGGTGTCCTGGTCGGCGATGCGTTGCAGACGCTGGCCTTCGAAACCCTGACCCGCGACATCCCCGCCGATGGCGAAGCCGCCCGCCGCCTGCTCGGCGTGATCGCAGCACTTGGGGCTGCTTCGGGCTCGATGGGCATGGTCGGCGGCCAGGCGGTCGACATCGAATCGGAAGGCCAGCGCATTCCGCTGGAACGCCTGCAGTCGCTGCATGCGCGCAAGACCGGCGCGCTGATTCTGGCCTGCCTGAAGATGCCGCTGGCGCTGGCGGCCCCGTCCGCCGACGTGGCCACTGCACTGACGGATTACGGCCGCCTGCTCGGGCTGGCCTACCAGATCCAGGACGATGTGCTCGACATCACCCAGTCCACCGAACAGCTTGGCAAGACCGCCGGCAAGGACGTGGCGCAGGAAAAGTCGACCTACCCCGCCCTGCTCGGCTTCGATGCCGCCAAGGCGCTGGCCGAGAAGACCTTCGCTGACGCCCGTTCAGCGCTAGCTGCGCTCGGCGACAAGGCCGACGGCCTGCGCTGGCTGGCGTTGGAGATCGAGGGGCGAAATCACTGACGGCGACTTTTCCGTCGTTCAACAAAAAGCCCGACATCGAGTCGGGCCAGCAGCGGTAACTCGCCCGCTCTCTCGCCCTTGATTGAACCCCCGGCGGCTGCCGCCGCTTCGAATCCCACCCTCGGCTTTTCCGTCGTTCAACAAAAAGCCCGACATCGAGTCGGGCCAGCAGCGGTAACTCGCCCGCTCTCTCGCCCTTGATTGAACCCCCGGCGGCTGCCGCCGCTTCGAATCCCACCCTCGGCTTTTCCGTCGTTCAACAAAAAAGCCCGACATTGAGTCGGGCCGCCGGCGGAAACGCGCCCGCTCTCTCGCCCTTGATTGAACCCCCGGCCGCTGCGCGGCTTCGAATCCCACCCTCGGCTTTTCCGTCGTTCAACAAAAATGCCCGACATTGAGTCGGGCTTTTTTGTTGAATGGCGGAGAGGGTGGGATTCGAACCCACGGTACCTTGCGGTACGCCTGATTTCGAATCAGGTACGTTCGGCCACTCCGCCACCTCTCCAGGGTGCTCAAGCGCCGGTGCGCCGGGGGTCGATTCCGGACGCGGGCTTTGTTGCTTCAGCCCGTCTATTCTATCAATCCGGCTGGCACTGCGCAGGACTTTTTGTTCGATCGACGGCCAGCCGGGCTTGGCGGATCGGCTGGCATGCGCCTGGGCCGGAACACTGGACCGACCTTCGATCCGCAAAGTGGCCCGCAACCGCACACAAGAACAACGCCGCTGCCGGACCGAGGATGGTTCGAGCGATGGCAGGCACGCGAGACCGACATGACGACCGGAACAGTTGCACGATGACGGCCACGCCGCGCCAGGTCTGGGCGCTGCGCAGCGTGCTGGTGGCGGCTGTGGCGCTGGCGGTGCTGGCCACCTGCTCGCCGCAGCCGGGCACGCTGGAGCGGGTGCTCGGCAACGGTGTGCTGCGGGTGGCAACCACCAATAGCCCGACCACCTGCTACGACGGCCCGGCCGGGCCAACGGGTTACGAATGCGATCTGCTGCGCGGCTTCGCCGAGCAACTCGGCGTGAAACTGGAATTGGTCTATCTGGCCAACAGCGCACAGGTGCTGGATCACGTAGCCGGCGGCAGGGTCGATATCGGGGCCGCCGGCATCAATGTCACCGCCACCCGCAGCGAACAGGTGCGCTTCACCAAGCCGGTGCAGATGGTGCGCCAGCAACTGGTGTATCGCAGCGACCAGAAAAAGCCGCGCGATCCCGGCGATCTCGATGGCAAGCTCGCGGTGCCGCAAGGCAGTTCGATGGCCGAACGGCTGCTGCAACTGCGCGGCAGCCGCTATCCGACCCTGCAATGGCTGGAAGTGCCGGATGCCGGCGGTAACGATCTGCTGGCCCGAGTCGCCGATGGCGAGCTGACCTACACCATCGCCAATTCCGATCTGGTGGCGCTCAATCGCCGCCACGCGCCGAAACTGAAAGTGGCTTTCGATCTGTCCGGCAACGAGGATATCGCCTGGGCCTTGCCGAGCGCGCGCGACACCAGCCTTTACGACCGGGTGCAGAATTATCTGACCACCCTTCCCGATGCCGAGCTGGCCAGCCTTCGCGATCGTCATTTCGGGGTGGTCGAAAGCGACGAATACCTGGGCGTGGTCCGTTTCGTCACCGATGTGAAGCAATTGCTGCCGAAGTACCAGCGCCATTTCGAGGACGCCGCCGAGCGTTACGGGCTGGATTGGCGAACGCTGGCGGCCGTCGGCTACCAGGAATCGAAGTGGAACCCGGACGCCGTCAGCTTCACTGGCGTGCGCGGCATCATGATGCTGACGCTCGACACCGCCGCGCATCTCAAGGTCAAGGATCGCGAGGATCCGGCGCAAAGCATCGAAGGCGGCGCTCGCTACCTGCAGCAACTGCTGCGACAGCTTCCAGCCTCGATCGCCGAACCGGATCGCACCTGGATGGCGCTGGCCGCCTACAACCAGGGGCTGGGCCATCTGCACGATGCCCGCAAGCTGGCGCAGAAGGTCGGCAAGAACCCCAATCGCTGGGAGGATGTGCTCGAAGGCATGCGCCGGCTGTCGCAGGAACAGTGGTATTCGCAAACCAAGCACGGCTATGCGCGCGGCGGCGAAGCGGTGCGCTTCGTCACCAATGTGCGCAGCTACTACGACGTGCTGCTGTGGATGACGGGCGGCGCAGCCATTGCCCCGAGCACCGAAGCGCAGGCTGCGGCGATCAAATCCGCAGCCGAGTCACCGGCTGACCCTTGAGCAGATGCTCGGCGACGATCTCGTCGACGTCCGCTTCATTGGCATAGCGATACCAGACGCCTTCCGGGTAGACCACCATCACCGGCCCCTGCTCGCAGCGGTCCAGACAGCCGGCCTGATTGACCCGCGCGCGGCCAACGCCGGTGATCGCCGCCTTCTTGACCTTCAACTTGCAGTAGTCGCGCAGTGCCTGCGCCCCGTGGTCTTCGCAGGACGCGCGGCCGTCGCTGCGTTGGTTGCAGCAGAAAAAAACGTGATGCTTGAAGTACGGCGCGGGCGTGTCGGCGGCGTCGCTCATGGCGTTCCGAACGAATATCCGAGGTTGATGGTGGAAATCTGGTCGACGTGGCGGGTGTCTTCCGGCACCTGCGAGTTGTAGCGGATTTCGTGGTTGAAGGTCGCGAACAGGTTGCCGACGATGGTCAGCTTCAGCGCGCTGATCGGGTTGACATAGACATTGGTGACGCCGGCTTCCGCGCGCAGCGTCTGGCTGAATTCCGCGTTTGGCGAGATCTTCCACACGTACTTGCCACCGAGCGTGCCGATCGCTGCCGTCTCGTAGATGTCGTCCTGATCCTTGGTGCGATTGGCACCGACGCCGGTTTCGATGTCGAGCGTGTGCACCGGCCCGGTCAGCACATGACGGCCGTAGCCGACCGTCACCGCATAGCGCTCGGCGACACCAGCGAAGCGGTCGTTGTCATAGGCGAGGTTGGTGTAGGCGTAGTTGCGTGCGTCGAACTGGTAGTCGGTCTTGTTGGCGGCCGAATAGCGTTCGTCGGTGGTCAGACCGTCGCGCGTGCCACTGAAGGCCAGCGCGCTGAAACGATTGCCCCAGCGCGTGCGCCGGTATTCGATGGCACCACGGGCGTTCACCGAGCGAGTGCTGGTATTGCCGCTGGTGTTGACCACGCCGATGGCGATATCGCCTAGCCACGGCGATTTCACGACCGGCGGTGGCGGCGGTGCCGCTTCGGGAGCGGCCTCCGCGACGGCGGGAACCTCGGCGGCCGGCTCATCGGCAGCAGCGGCCGCGGCGGCGGATATCAACAGGACAGCAAACGCGTTGCGGAACGGTGCAATGACAGACATCGTGACTTTCGACTCCATGCTTCCAGAGGATTGAATGGCCTGCCGGACGACGGCGAAACCGCTCGGCAGTGCGTGCTAGTTTTGCGGCCATGTCGCCGCAGCCTACGCCCCGCCCGTTTCCGCTCGCCGATGCCGATCTCTGCGTGAAATGCGGCCTCTGCCTGCCGCATTGTCCGACCTACGGACAATCGCAAAACGAAGCGGACTCGCCACGCGGCCGGATCATGCTGATGCAGGGCTTGGCGACCGGCCGCATTGTCCCGTCATCCACCCTCGAACGCCACCTTGACGGCTGCCTCGGCTGTCGCGCCTGCGAGCGGGTCTGCCCGGCTACCGTGCCGTATGGCGCGCTGATCGACGCCGGCCGCGCCCTGCTCGCCGAGCAGCGCCCGGCACGGCTCCAGCAATCACGATGGATCAGCGCCGTGCTGTCGCGGCGGCCGCTGCGGCGCGTGCTGGCGGCACTGCTCCGGGTCTACGGAGCGACAGGCTTGCAGGCGCTGATCCGGCGCTTCCGGCTGTTGGGGCACGGTCCGCTGGTGCGGCTTGAATCGACGCTGCCGACACTGACCCGCCCCGCCCGATCGAAACTGCCGGTAATCGACGCGCCGCGCGGCACGGTCGCAATCTTCAGCGGCTGCGTCGGCGACATCGCCGATCCCGATCTGTCTGCCGATCTGGCCGCGCTGCTCGCCGATTGCGGATTCACCGCCAGCACGCCCGCCACCCAGACCTGCTGCAGCGCGATCGACCAGCATGCCGGCGATCCGCTGCGCGCGGCGCGGCTGGCATCGCGCAATCTCGAAGCGTTCGGCGACGGCAGCACGCCGATCCTGAGCTTGGCCACCGGCTGTGCGGCGACGCTGGCCGACTACCCGCGTCTCGTCGACAACGGCCAGCCGTTCGCGCAGCGGCTGCGCGATCCGATCGCCTTCCTGCTCGAACACAGCGAGCGCCTGCGCTTCAAGCCGACACCGCTGCGGGTGGCGATCCACGAGCCCTGCACGCAGAAGAACGTGATCCGGCAAGGCGAGGCGCTGCGCCGCTTGCTGGCCCGCGTGCCCGAACTGGAAATCGTGGAACTGGACGCTTCAGGCCGCTGCTGTGGTGCCGCCGGCACTCATTTCGTCAGCCACCCCGCAGAAGCCGATGCGCTGCTGCAACCGAAGCTCGCTGCGGCGGCGACGCTGGCACCGGATGTGATCGTCAGCGCCAACATCGGTTGCGCGCTGCATTTAGCTGGCGGCTTGCGCCGGGCGGGCGGGCTCAGCCTGGAGGTGCTGCACCCGCTGCGTCTGCTGGCACGATGCCGGGCTTGACCTCGGGCGCATCCGGATCGGCCCCCGCCAGCCGCGCTTCGACTCTCAGCAGCACCCGCTCCGCCAGTTCGTCCTGGATGTAGCGGCGCAGGCGCGCTTCTTCGGCCTCCTTGGCCAGAATCTGCTGGGCGCTGAAGCTGTAATCGCGCGACACGGTCTGCGATTCCGGCGCGATCAGCACCTCCGACTTGCCGTCGACCGTCCGCCGCATCTCGAAGGTCACGCGAGTGACCAGCCGGTATTCGATGGCGCGACCATCGGTGCCGATCGACAGCACTTCCTGCGCCTCCTGCAAGTTGGTCAGGCGCAGCACGGTGGCCGCGTCGCCCGCCTTCGACTTCACTTCGCCGCCGCCACGGACAATGCGCGCCTTCAGCGCTTCCTCGACTGGTGGCGTGGTCACCCGGTAGGGATCGACCAGCTCGACATGCACCGATTTCAGCGCTTTCGGCAGCGGCCGGCTGCCCACCGGGTGGAAGCCGCAGGCGGCAAGCGTGGCAGTCAGCAGCAGGACAGTGGTTCGTGAAATCAAGGTCATCAATCAGCGCTCGATAAAGCCCTTCTCGCCCCGGGAGAAGGGTTGGGATGAGAGACTTTCAGGCGGAGAACGCACTGATTGGGAAGTCCCTCACCCCCAACCGCCGGAGTCATGCTCCGGCCCCGGAAGGGAGAGGGGGGGGTCACGGCATCACACCACGAAATTCACCAGCTTGCCCGGCACCACCACCTGCTTCCTGATCGCCGCACCCGCAAGGAAGCGCTGCACGGTCTCATCCGCAAGCGCGGCCGCGATGATCGCGTCCTGCGTGGACCCGGCCGGCACGCTGATCTGGCCACGCAGCTTGCCGTTGACCTGCACCACCATCGCGATCGAATCCGAGACCCGGGCATCGGCCTCCGGCTCCGGCCATTCGGCGTCGATCACCGGTGTGGCGTTGCCCAAGGCCAGCCACAGTTCGTGGGCGGCATGCGGCACGATCGGCGACAGCACGCGGACCAGCGCCGACAGCGCTTCATTCAGCACCGCACGCCCCTGCGGGCTGCGGTCCTCGAACTTGGCCAGCGCGTTGACCAGCTCCATGCAGGCGGCCACCGCCGTGTTGTAGTTGTGGCGGCGGCCGAAGTCGTCGCTGATCTTGGCCAGCTGATCGTGCAGCTTGCGGCGGATGTCCTTCTGGGCCGAGGTCAGCGCAGCGCGGTCGAGCGGCTCCGTGGCGCCGAGGGCTGCGTGGTCGGCCACCAGGCGCCACGCCCGCTTCAGGAAGCGCAGCGCGCCGTCGATGCCGGCATCGCTCCATTCCAGCGTCTGCTCCGGGGGTGCGGTGAACATCATGAACAGACGCACGGCGTCGGCACCGTGCGAGTCGATGATCGCGGCCGGATCGACGCCATTGTTCTTGGACTTCGACATGGTGCCGAGGCCGACTGCGGTCACCGCTTCGCCGGTCGCCTTCAGCACATGGCTGCCGTCGGCGGTCTTGTCGACATCCTTCGGATTGATCCAGTCGCGGCCGCCGGCATCGGTGACGCGATAGAAGCCTTCGGCCAGCACCATGCCCTGAGTCAGCAAGCGCTTGAACGGCTCGGCGACCGCCGGCAGGCCGCAGTCGCGCATGAGTTTCGAGAAGAAGCGCGCGTACAGCAGATGCAGGATCGCGTGCTCGATGCCGCCGATGTACTGGTCGACCGGCAGCCAGTAGGCGGCGCGCTCGTCGACCATGCCGGTCTGGCAGCCGGCGCTGGCGAAGCGGGCGTAATACCAGCTGGAATCGACGAAGGTGTCGAAGGTATCGGTCTCGCGCCGCGCCGGCTTGCCGCATTGCGGACAGGGCACGTTGACGAAGCTGTCGAGGCGCAGCAGCGGATTGCCGCGACCATCCGGCACCAGATCTTCCGGCAGCCGCACCGGCAGCTGATCGGCCGGCACCGGCACCGCGTCGCAATCCGTGCAGTAGATGATCGGGATCGGGCAGCCCCAGTAGCGCTGCCGCGACACGCCCCAGTCGCGCAAGCGGTAGTTCACCCGGCGACGGCCAGCGTTCTGCGCTTCGAGCTTCGCCGCAATGCCGTCGAAGGCGGCCTTGAAGTCGAGGCCGCTGAACTCGGCGGAGTTGATGGTGATGCCCTTTTCCGTGAAAGCGGCCGCCGAAAGATCAGGCGCTTGTCTCCCCTCTCCCCCCGGGAGAGGGGCTGGGGGTGAGGGCGCTTCAGAGCTAGCCAAAGCCTCCCAAAGAAAACCAAGCACATCCTCCGTCCGCGAAAACAGCTCCGAATTCCACACCCGCAACGTCCGAATCCCCTGCGCCGCCAAGAACGCATCGCGCGCGGCATCTCGCCGTGCATGCGCGTCCTCGTTGTGCTGCCCGCCATCGAGCTCGATGGCGAGCTTCTGCTCGTGGCAGTAGAAATCGAGCACATACGGCTCGGCCGGATGCTGCCGTCGAAACTTGTGGCCGCCAAAGCGGCGATCGCGCAGCAGGCTCCAGAGATACTGTTCGGCGTCGGTCTGATCGGCGCGCAGTTCTCGGGCGAGTGAGCGCAGTGGGTCGGGAAGGCGCGGCTTTTCCCTGGCTGGGATGGCGGGCTCGGCGACGCCCTCACCCCCGGCCCCTCTCCCGGGGGGAGAGGGGAGACCAGCCGCCGCGATCACCGCCTTGATCGGCAAACCGTACTTCACCGCAAACTCCCAATCCCGCTGGTCATGCCCGGGCACCGCCATCACCGCGCCGGAGCCGTAGCTCATCAGCACGAAGTTGGCGGCGTAGACCGGAATGCATTCGCCGGTCAGCGGATGGATGACGTCGATGCCCAGCGCCACGCCGCGCTTCTCCATCGTTTCCATCGCCGCTTCGGTGACGTCGCCACGGCTGGCTTCGTCGACGAAGGCGGCCACGGTCGCATCACGCGCGGCCGCTTCCAGCGCCAGCGGATGCTGGGCGGCGACACTCACGAAGGTCACGCCGTATAGCGTGTCCGGGCGCGTGGTGAAGACAGTCAGCTTCTCGTCGCGGCCGGCGACCGTGAAGTCGATCTCCAGGCCCTCCGACCGCCCGATCCAGTTCTCCTGCATCCGCCGCACCGCTTCCGGCCAGTGTTCGAGCTGCTTGACCTCGGCCAGCAGTTCGTCGGCGTAGGCGGTGATCTTCAGGAACCACTGCGGAATCTCGCGCTGCTCGACGATCGCGCCACTGCGCCAGCCGCGGCCGTCGATCACCTGCTCGTTGGCCAGCACGGTCTGGTCGACCGGGTCCCAGTTGACGCGCGAGTTGCGGCGATAGATCAGGCCGCGCTTCAAGAGTTCGATGAAGAACCACTGCTGCCAGCGGTAGTACTCCGGCTCGCAGGTCGCGAGGCGGCGATCCCAGTCGTAGCCGATGCCAAGCTGCTTCAGCTGCCCGCACATGGTGTCGATGTTTGAGTAGGTCCACTCGGCCGGCGGCACCTTGTTCTTGATCGCGGCGTTCTCGGCCGGCAGGCCAAACGCATCGAAGCCGATCGGCTGCAACACGTTCTTGCCCTTCATCCGCTGGTAGCGGCTGATCACATCGCCGATCGTGTAGTTGCGCACGTGGCCCATGTGCAGCTTGCCCGACGGGTACGGGAACATCGACAGGCAATAGAACTTGTCCGCTCCCGGCTTCTCGACCGCCTTGAAGCTCTGCTGGGCTGCCCAGAACGCCTGGGCGCTGGACTCGACGTCGACGGGGCTGTAATCGGCTTTCATGAGGCGGCTGGGTTTGGCGCGCGTCGGGACGACGGGCTGCGGGGCCGCACAGTTTACAGACTGGTTCCGCTGCCTCCCGCGCCTTCAGGCACAGCGGCGGTTGATGACTGTCAGCAGGCGGCTCAGCGCGATCAGGTGGGTGCCGAGAATCGCCTTGCCAGTGGTCAGCAGTGCGGCCGAGATGTGCCGCGAAGGATCAGCCCAGCCGAGCACGTTCATGAAACCGAGGTGGCCGTAGGCCTCCGGCGTGTCCGGGCCGTAGAGGCCGGCGGGCCGCGCACCGAGCATCATGCCTTCGCTGTATTGCAGCGGAATCATCAGCATGCGGTCGATGCCGATGCGGCCAACCGGCTTGCGCAGCCGCGCCACGGTTTCGGCCTTGAGAATCCGCTGGCCATCGGCGACCCCGCCGTCGAGCAGCATCTGGAAGAAGCGGCTGGTTTCGTCGGCGGTTGCGTAGATGTTGCCGGCCGGGATCACCGCCTGCTTGAAGCTAGGTGTGTTCGAGGCGCGCACCACTTCCGGAAACGGCACGAACAGCGCGCGTTCGGCGACCGTCGACAGCGGAAAGCGCACCGGCGCGCCGGCTTCGTAGTTCAGCGCCACATCGGGCCAGTGCGGCTTGGCGATACCGTAGGTGAAGTGCTTGAATTTCAGCGGCTTGCGGAGCTTTTCATCGAGATAGTCGGTGATCGGCGCGCCGGTGACCCGCTTCAGCACCTCGGCAAGGATGAAGCCGCCGGTCATCGCGTGATAAGCCTGCTGGCGCGTTGCGGTCGGCGGCGATTCGCAGATCAGGCGGATCACCCGGTCCCAGTCCTCCATCAGCTCGACCTTCTTGTCGGCCGCCCGGATCTTCATCATTGGAAAGCCGCCGCGATGGGCGAGCACATCGCTGATCGTGGTGTCCTGCTTGCCGGCCTGACCGAACGCCGGCAGGTAATGGCTGACCCGCTCCTCCAGCCGGATACCGCCGTCCTCGGCGAGCTTGTGGATCAGTACGGCGGTGACTGCTTTCGAGGCCGAGAACAGGCAGATCGGCGTTTCCGGCGTCAGCAGGCGTTTCGGCGCATCGACCGGATCGGCCGGGCCGTTGCCGCTGGCGTGGCCGATGCTGCGATTGAACACGACTTCGCCGTGGCGGCGCAGCGTGAACGCGACACCGGGATAGGCGCCGCTGCGGTACAGGCCTTTCAGCGCTGCCCAGATCGCCTTGGTGTCAGCGGCGGACAGGCCGGCGCGCGCGGCCGTGTTTTCGACATCGTCGGCAATGGTGGTGACAGCATGCAGGTCGCGCGGCACGCGCACCTTCATCGGCTGGAATACGGGCATGGGTTTGGGAGATCGAACGGCTGTCGCAAAACCATAACAGAACACTTGTTCCGTTTTTTCGGCGCTAGAGTGCGGTGATGAACGAAAACCATCGCTACATCAAGATCGACCAGCCCGGTACGCCGGATGTCATGCAGCTTGCCGAAGGGCCGCGCCCGGTGCCCGGAGCGAACGAGGTGCTGATCAGGGTCGCCGCTGCCGGCATCAATCGTCCCGACGTGTTGCAACGCAGGGGCGTGTATCCGCCGCCGCCGACAGCGTCACCGATCCTCGGGCTGGAAGCGGCCGGCATCGTGACCGCGATCGGCAGCAAAGTCGCGCAGTGGCGGATCGGCGATGCCATCTGCGCGCTGACGCCGGGCGGTGGCTACGCCGAATATTGCGTCACGCCGGCCGCGCACTGCCTGCCGGTGCCGGCGGGGCTGTCGATGATCGAAGCGGCGGCGCTGCCGGAAACCGCGTTCACGGTCTGGGGCAATCTGTTTCGGCGCGGGCGGCTCGCCGCCGGTGAAACGGTGCTGATCCACGGCGGCGGCAGCGGGATCGGCACCACGGCGATCCAGTTCGCGAAAGCCTTCGGTGCCCGTGTGTTCGTCACTGCCAACGGTGCCGACAAGTGCGCGGCCTGCGTCGCCCTCGGTGCCGATGCCGCGATCGACTACGCGAGCAGCGATTTCGTCGCCGAAGTGCAGAAACTGACCGATGGCCGGGGCGTGGATGCGGTGCTCGACATCGTCGGCGGCGACTACACGGCGCGCAATCTGGCCGCACTCGGGCTCGACGGCCGGCTGATTCTGGTCGGCTTCCAGCGCGGCACTGCCGCGACGATCGATCTGAGCGCCATCCTGCGCAAGCGGATCGTCATCACCGGCTCGATGCTGCGGCCGCAGACTCATGACGAAAAGGCGCTGCTGGCAAGCGATCTGAAGGACAAGGTCTGGCCGCTGATCGAAGCCGGAAAGATTCGCCCGCCGATCGCCGCGACCTTTGCGTTGGCGCAGGCCGCAGACGCCCATCGGCTGATGGAATCGAGCCAGCACATCGGCAAGATCGTGCTGACGCTCTGACGGCTGAGTGACGACCCGTTTTGTAGGTCGGGTTTCAACCCGACGGCGCTGCCGCCGATTGACGGCCGCGCCGTCGCCATGAATGGCGACCTGCAACAAAAGTCACTGAATCAAGCCATCTGCAAATGCATCGAGCGCATCCGCTCGCGCTGCTCGCGCAGACGGTCTTCGAGCACCAGCAACTGCTGGCGCATGTCGCTGTGCTGCCACTGGTCGGCGAGCTTGTCGCGCGCCGCTTCGATGCGCTGGCTTTGCAGGTGGCTCCAGGCGTCGACGGTCGCCTTGAAGGTTTCCATCTCGTGCTCGAACTGCTGGCGCATGGCGGCCAGACGACCTTCGTGCTTGCAGCGGGTCATGCGCTCACGCACCGCTTCGAACTGCCGCTGCACCATCGCGCGCTGGATGCGGAACTCCGGCACCCGGCGCAGTTCGCGAGTGATGCCGACCACCGACAAGCCGGCGATCAGCCATTTGGTCGGGTCGAACTGCCACCAGCGGACGCCGTTTCGGTAGTCCCACTGAAACAGGTGGTGGTAGTTGTGATAGCCCTCGCCGTAGGTCAGGAAAGCGAGGATGTCGTTGTCGCGCGCCGAGTTCTCGACCGTGTAAGGACGCCGCCCCCAGTAATGGGCCAGCGAGTTGATCAGGAAGGTGACGTGGTGGTTGACCACCAGGCGCAACAGGCCAGCGACCATCAGATAACCCCAGACATCGCCAGCCGCAAGGCCGATCAGCATCGGCACGCCGATGTTCATGAACAGGGCCAGCGGCAGGTAGTAGCGGTGCTGGAGCATGACCAGCCGGTCATCGCTCAGGTCGCGGGCGTTCGAGTAATCGGTCGCGGCACTCGGGTAGTCGCGCAGCATCCAGCCGATATGGGCGTACCAGAGGCCGCGATTGATCGAATAGGGATCGTGGTCGATGTCGTCGACATTCGAGTGATGGATGCGGTGGGTCGAGGCCCAGACCAGCACCGAGTTCTGGAACGCCATCGCCCCGAACAGCAGATAGAAGATTTTCAGGCTCCCGTGCGCCTGATAGGCGCGATGCGCCCAGAGACGATGGTAGCCGCCGGTGATCGACAGGCCGCAGGCGTAAAGCAACACCAGACCGGCGATCCAGGCCCCTGCGCCGATCGGGAAATTGAGCCAGTACCAGGGAAAAACGGTCAGCGTGAGGCCGGTGCTGACGGTGAACATGATCAGCGCCGGCAGGTTGTACGGCGGGCGGGATTCAGGCTTTGCAGCGGTCATCGAGATGGCTCGCGGAATGGCTTCGAGGCGGTATCGGCAGCAAATCGTCGAACATAAAAAAACCGCAGCCGAAGCTGCGGTTTTTCAATTCGCGGGCTCTGTTAGAGCGGGCGAATCTGCGTCGCCTGCATGCCCTTCGGGCCGCGCTGCGCCTTGTACTCAACGCGCTGGCCTTCCTTCAAGGTCTTGAATCCGGTGCCCTGGATTTCCTTGAAGTGAGCAAAAAGGTCTTCGCCGCCGTCGGCCGGGGTGATGAACCCAAAGCCCTTGGCGTCGTTGAACCACTTAACGGTACCCATCGAATCTGACATTGCTACATTCCTTTAACGATAATTGACGATATGTTCGCGATGCATGCGCATCGCATTTGCGGACGATCAAGAAATGTAGCCGGGAAACGACAGAACCCGTTCGTAGCGGGGAAACTGACCACGGTGAATACCTTGCTTGAAACGACTGCCAGCGCACTGTACGCGCTAATTTTGCCGCTGTCTAACAAACCGGACACCCGCTGCGAAGCCCGTCACGATTGGCTTTCGGCATTGCCATGCGGCATCGAAGCGCTTCGTTTGCATGGCTTTGACCAAGGACTGTCACTGCGCCACCAGCGAGCGCGAAACCGACTCGATCAAGCCTTCCGCCTGCCAGCGTGACAGCGCCCGGTCGACCGCCGCATAGCTGCCGGACAGCAGCCACGACGAACCCAGCGACTGCATGCTGACGTCCGGGATAGCCGGCAGGCCGCCCTTGGCGCGGCAGATCGCGATCGCCCGCAACTCCGGCGAATCGGCCGGCAGGGTGCGAACGGCCTGGACATCGTGCAGACGCACCAGCACCTGGGCGACCAGCCGCCGCTGCCGCGCCGTGCCCTCGAACACCACCAGCACGCGCGCCGGGCGGCGATGGGCATCGGCGATCAAGGCGCGCATCGACAGGCCGCGATGGGCGAACACCGCCGAAATCGCATGGGCGATGCCGGGCCGCTCGGCGACATCGAGCACGTAGACGACGCAATCGGCGTCAGTCATGGCTCCAGTCCTCGATTCGGGCAGCAATGGCGATCTGGGCCGCGTGCAGCGCCGCGCGCTCTTCCCCGCTCATGTCGAGATCGGTGACCGTCGACCAGCCGCGCAGCCCGCAGATCACCGGCACGCCAAGCACGCCGCGCGGGCCGTCCCAATCCTCCGGCTCCAGCCAGACCTGCGCCGGCAGCACTGCCTGCGCACCGCCGAGCAGCAATTCGACCATTTCGGCGGTGACGGCGGCGGTCGAGATCGCGGTCTTGGCACCGGAGATATGGGTGATCAGCGGCAGCAGCACGGCGCGCAGGTCCGGTGGCTGCGCCTCTGCCAGCCGGAATGCTTCGGCGACCCGCGATTCCGCCAGCAACTGGCCGAGTTCCCGTTTTCCGGCCGCGAGTGCTGCGGCGAAGTCCGACGGCCGGCGATCGCCAAGCAGGCGGGCGCGGGCAGCGGCGTTTTCATCGTCATCGAAACCATGTATCCACAGCCGGCTCAGCACCGGCACCAGCGCATCGCCGTGCTCGCCGAGCATGTAGGCATGCACGCGCTGGCGGCGGACACCGAAATCGGCGGCGATCTCGCGGCGCAGCCGCATGCTGTCCTGCCAGGCACCCATGCCCAGCACTCGTCGCCGGCCGAGGTGCCTGGCGAACACGGCAACACCGAGTTCAACCGGATTGGTGACCACGATCACCAGCTCCTGGCCGTGACCGCGTTCGGCGATGACGCGGGCGTAACTCTCGAACACTTCGCGATTGGCGCGCGCCAGCGAATGGCGATCGACGACCTGGTTCGGCGTGGTCGGCGCGGTGCGGCCGGCGCAGAACAGGATCAGGTCGGCAGCGACATCTTCCGGTGCCAGGGCGACGTCGATTTCCGGGGTGATTTCGGCGAAGGCGTCATACAGATCGGCGCGCAGGCCGTGCAGCGCGCGGTGGCTGGCGCCGTCACGACGGCCCACCAGTTGCAGGCGGCTGCGTGGCGACAGCAATTGATGAGCGACGATCTGAACGGCGAGTTGCCGGCCGACGTCGCCGTTGGCTCCGATGATGGCGATATCCACGTTGCAGATTTCCCTGAGTCCGCTTGATGCGGCTGTGATGCTTCCAGTCGGCTATTTTGGGTAGTGACGGCCTCACCGAAGGAAAACAGCGGCAAGGCCACCATCTCTCGCAGCATGCGCGCCAACTCCATGACCACACTGCGCTCAGGCAACGCATCTTTCAGAAAAGCAGGCTGCCGTCGAAATGGCTTTTGTGCACCCTGTATCGGCACCCGATCTGAGGCCAGCTACTAGATATTGTGTTTGCTGTCCAGCGATGACACTATTGGATGTGACCTCGGAATTGTCAGCGAGAGGCGTTGAACGATCGGGTCATTTCCTTGAATGTTGGGAGGTTCCCATGGCTGTGAAGAAAGCTGCTGCCAAGAAAGCCGTCGCAAAGAAAGCGGTCGCGACGAAGGCTGTTGCGAAGAAAGCCGTCGCCACCAAGGCGCCTGCCAAGAAAGCGGTTGCCACCAAGGCTGTTGCCAAGAAAGCGGCCGCTGCTCCGGCCAAGAAAGCCGCTGCTGCGCCGGCCAAGAAGGCGGCTGCTGCACCGGTCAAGAAGGCTGCTGCAAAGAAGGCTGCTGCAAAGAAAGCCTGATCGGTTCAAAGAGGCGTCAGATGTCAGGCTCGGCACGCTCTGCCGAGCCTTTTTCATGTCCGCCACGTTCAAGCAGCCGCAGCCAGCGCCAGGACTGAATCGTCGATCCCGAAAAAGCGCGCCACCGCTCGCCGCTGCGCCAGACCGCAGGTTTCGCCGCTGATCGAACGCCAGAATGCGTCGGCGTCGGGGTGATCCTCGCAATACCAGCGGATGTGCTTGCGACCGATGCGCACACCCTGCGCCTCGCCATACAGGCCGGACATCGCCACCAGATGCTCGACCAGCAGTCGGCCGATCCACTCCCGCGACGGCACCGGCAAGTGCTTGCCGGTCGCCAGGAAGTGGCTGATTTCGCGGAAGAACCACGGCCGGCCCTGAGCTGCGCGGCCGATCATCAGGGCATCCGCCCCGGTCGCCGCCAGCACCTGACGCGCCTGCTCCGGCGTGCGGATGTCGCCATTGGCGATCACTGGAATCCGCACCGCCTGCTTGATGGCGGCGATGGTGTCGTACTCGGCGGCACCCTCGAAACGATCTTCGCGGCTACGGCCGTGCACGGCGAGCGCGGCGATGCCGCGGTCTTCGGCGATGCGGGCAATGGCCACGCCATTGCGCTCCGAGCGCGACCAGCCAGTACGGATTTTCAAGGTCACCGGCACCGGCACGGCCGCGACCACCGCTGCGCAGATGCGGGCGACCAGCGCTTCGTCGCGCAACAACGCCGAGCCAGCATCGACCTTGCAGACCTTTTTCGCCGGGCAGCCCATGTTGATGTCGATGATGTCGGCCCCGTGATCGACGTTGTGGCGCGCCGCGTCCGCCAATGCTTGCGGATCGTGGCCGGCGATCTGCACCGAGACCGGGCCGGGCTCGCCGACGTGGTCCATCCGGGTGCGCGATTTTTCGGTCTTCCACATGCGCGGATCGGAGATGGTCATCTCCGAAACGCTCAGCCCGGCACCGAGCCGGCGGCACAGCATGCGGAACGGCCGGTCGGTGACACCGGCCATCGGTGCCAGCACCAGCGCCGGTTCGATTACATGAGTCCCGATTTTCATCCGTGCATTCTCGCTGATGCTGGGGTCGGAAAAGCGGGTCTCACGCAGAGAACGTCAAGGACGCAGAGAGAAGCAAACGCAAGGACAAACTGGAAAATCCCCCAGAAAGCTTTTCTTCGCCGTTCTCTGCGTCCTTTGCGCTCTCTGCGTGAGCAACGCTTTCCCGGCCCGAACGGTGCCCCAAGTCACGCGACAGCGAGGTCGCTCCATTAAACTGCCGTGATGAATCCCAACGCCAATGGCTCACGCCTGCATCGCGCCGATGCCTTGTCGCTTGCCGCTGCCGCCGTGGCGATGGTGGCGGTGCTGTATCTGCACCTGCTGTCGGCGCTGATCGCCGGTCTGCTGGTCTATGAACTCGTACACGTACTGGCGGCGCGGCTGCGCGTGGCCTCGCTGGGACGGGAGTCGGCCAAGATCGTGGCCGTGGCGCTGCTGGCGGTGGTGGTGGTCGGCCTGCTGACGGCCGCCGTACTCGGTATCGGCAATTTCCTGCGCAATGGCACCGACAGCCTGCCAGCACTGCTGGAACGGCTGGCCGAAGCGATCGACAACTCCCGCGACCGCTTGCCGGAATGGATCGTCAGCTCGCTGCCCAGCGATGCCGAAGCGCTGCGCCGCGATCTGGTCGGCTGGCTGCGCGCGCACAGCGCCACCGTGCAGGGTTTCGGCAAGTCCTTTGGCCGCAGCCTGGCGCACATCCTGATCGGCATGATCGTCGGCGCCATGCTGGCGCTGCGCGAAGCGACCCCGAACACCACGCGCGGGCCGCTGTCGCGCCTGATCGCCGAACGCGCCTCCAGGCTCGCCGAATCATTCCGCCGCGTGGTCTTCGCCCAGACCTGGATCGCCTCGATCAATGCCTTGTTCACCTGGCTGTATCTCGGTGTGGCGCTGCCGGCGTTTGGTGTCGAGCTGCCGCAGGTCAAGACTCTGGTGCTGGTGACCCTGATCGCCGGCTTGCTGCCGATCCTCGGCAACCTGATCTCGAACACGGTGATCGTCGCGGTCAGCATCGGCCATTCGCTGGAGCTGGCGTTCATCTCGCTGGCCTATCTGATCATCATCCACAAGCTCGAATACTTCCTGAACGCCCGGATCATCGGCTCGCAGATTCGCTCCCGCGCCTGGGAACTGCTGATCGCGATGATGGTGATGGAATCGGCGTTCGGGATCAGCGGCATCATCGCGGCACCGATCTTCTATGCCTATTACAAGGAAGAGTTGTCGCGCCTGCGGCTGATCTGAAGCCGCGCTTTCGTCTCAAGACCTCTCGACTGCCATGGTCAGTGCCCTCGATCCGGCTGCCGCCGCCGAACCGCCGCATCCCCACGATTTTTCCGAGCAGCTGATTCTTCAGCTCTACGAGGATCTCGACGGCTTCCTGTTCGACGGCAGCGAAGCCGTGGACAACGCCTGGCCGCTGGTCGTCGACGCCGTCCGTGCCGGCCGCATGCGCGGCGCGGTGCCGCTGGTGTTTGCCCGCGCCACCCTCGCCGCCCATCACCGGCTGGTGTTCGACGAGCCACCGCCCGATGAAAGCCTGGCGCTGGACGCCGCGGGCGACGCGATCGCCAGCTTCCTGCCCGAGGCCCGCGCCCAGTTGCCAGCGTTGAAGAACCACGCCGAGCGCCTGACCCGGCAGATGGCGATCGCCGAACAGTCGCCGGATGCCATCCATGTGCCGCTGTCGCAGACCATCCAGCGCTTTTATGTGGCGCTGGGACAGGAAAACGCAGCCGCCGGCAGCCGGGCGCTGATCGAGATGCGCTCGATCATCCTGCATCTCGATGCCTGCGCCGTGATGCTCGATCAGGCCGAATCGGCACCCGAGCCGATCCGGGTGATTCGCCCGGATCGCTTCCACGACTACTTCATGCACTACGCCAGCCTGGCCCGGACACCGGACAGCGCGCGCGGCGAGCGGCCGCTGGCAACGCTCGCCGAAGGCGGCCGGATCACCGCCGTGATCACCGAAGACCAGCACCCGCTGGAAGCGGCCGCCACCGCGGTGCGCGCCACCATCCACGGCGACGACATCACCCGCGACCACGCCCTGGTCCGTATCCGGGCGCTGCTCGAGGTGCTCGACGGCCTGCGCCGTGCGCCGAATCCGCTGCTCGGCGATGCCGTCGGCGACGACACCGTGCATCTGAGCCTGGTGCTGGCCGCCGCGACTGCGCCGCTTTCGGCATCGAGCGGCTTCCGTTTCCCGGCAATCGCCCAGATCGCACGCTTCAACCAGCACCTGCTGCGCCGCGCCGCAGCGGTCGACGGCGCGCCGCACTGAGCGGCCCGTGCCCGACTTCGGGCAGGGCTTGCACAAGCGCGAGGCATGAGGCTTGGCGGTGCCGATATCCGGTCGCCGGTCCGGCGCGCGGCAACGTGGCGAAAGCCGGCAGGAGAAAGCCTGTCACAGTGCTGCAATGCAGCAGAAATCCGGCCTGAATCAAGCGTTTGCTTCAAGCTGACAAGCGGCCTATTCTCGGTTCAGCAGTGAAAGTAGGCGGTTCGGATTGCGGCGCGATCCTTGCTGCAACGCCGAGTCATCGACAAACCGAACGTCCAACGCCGGGGAGCAGCCGTAATGGTTGCTGCAGCGCTGGCCGTTGCATTCGCAAACACAAAATCCGGGAGTGGGTCCAACCATGAAGAAATATGCGATCGGACTGATCGCTGCGGCCCTGGGCGCATCAAGCGCCCATGCGGCCCTGGCGCCAGCCAATTACGACGCGGCACTCAGTGCTGAGTCGCGCGACAACGGCAGTGGGACTGCCAAAACGCGCAAATCCGCCGCCCAGCTCGGCAATGCGCCGGTGCGCAAGGGCTCGGTGTCAGTCACCAATTCGGCGAAATCGACGCGCGCCGGGGTCAAGTCGACCTACGACGCCAAGCTCGATGCGATGACCTTCCTGTGGGCCGATGCCAGCATGCCGATCGCGCCGCTGGCGCCGGTCAAGTCGCAGAAGCTCGCCGAGACAGCCGCCCGCGATTACCTGCTCGCGCAGGCCGGTCCGCTCAAGCTGTCGAAGCAGACGGTTGCCGATGCCCGCATGGTCGAAGTGCATGACTTGGGCCGCGGCCCGGTCATCGCCCGCTTCCGCCAGTACAACGAAGGCATCGAAGTGTTCGGGCAGAACCTGAACGTGATGATGGGCCGCGACATGAAGCTGGTCGCGACCTCCGGCTACTTTGCACCGGCCAGCGCCTTCGAGAAAACCTCGAAATCCGCTACTGCACTGCGCGACAACAAGTTTTCGCTGAGCGCCGAGCAGGCGCTGGCGAAGGCATTCGCCGATTTCAGCAGCCAGACGGTGTCGCCGTCGCTGTTCTCCGCCAAGGCACAGAAAGGCGAGTACACGACCTACGACATCGCCGCCAACGCGGGCGAAATCCTCGCCTACGGCACGCCGCGCGCGAAAAAGGTCTGGTACTACAACGAAGGCAAGCTGACGCCGGGCTGGTATGTCGAACTGAGCGGCCGCTCGGTCGATCTGGCCGACGACTACAGCTACAGCTACGTGATGTCGGCGGTCGATGGCGACGTGCTGTTCCGCAAGAACCTGTCGGAAGATGCCGCGTTCAACTATCGCGTTTTTGCCGATTCCACGGGCATCAACCAGCCGTTCGATGGCCCGATCGGCAACAACACCGCACCGTACGAGGGCGGTCCGGCGGTCAACCCGCGCGTGCCGCGCATTGGCGCGACGCCGAACGTGGTCACCCTGGCCAATGGTCCGATTTCGACCAATGATCCCTGGCTCGACGACGAAGCCACCACCACCACCGGCAACAACGTCGATTCCTATCTGGATATCTTCGACGGTGGCGTATTCCCCCCGGGCACCAACCCGGCCGATCGCGTGGACGGCTTCACGCCGAACAGCATCGACCAGCGCGGCATCCTGAACGGCGCGAACACCTTCTCGTATCCGTACACGGCCGACGCCAACCCGGCGACCGCCTCGCAGCGCAATCACGCGGTCGTGCACCTGTTCTATGTCAACAACTGGCTGCACGACTGGTGGTACGACAACGGTTACGACGAAGTCGCCGGCAATTCGCAGACCGACAACTACGGTCGTGGCGGTGAAGAAGACGATGTGATGCTGGTTGAAGGCCAGGATTTCTCCGGCCGCAACAACGCCAACCAGCGCACCCCGGCTGACGGCGGCTCGCCGCGTCAGCAAATGTATGTCTTCGACGGCCCGATCAACGGTGAACTGACGGTTGCGCCGCCGGTCGGCGCGATTGCCTTCACCACCGCCAGCTTCGGCGCCCAGACTTTCGACGTCACCGCTCCGGTGGTCGCCTCGGCACCGCTCAACGGTTGCACGGCGTTCACCAACGCAGCAGCAGTTGCCGGCAACATCGCCATCATCGACCGCGGCGTCTGCGGCTTCGCGGTCAAGGCGGCGTTCGCGCAGGCGGCCGGTGCCGTCGGCGTGATCATCGCCAACAACGTGGCCGGTCCGGCCATTGGGCTCGGCGGCGCTGATCCGGCCGTCACCATCGGCACCCTCGGCATTTCGCAGGCCGATGGCGGCGTGATCCGCGCAGCGCTGCCGACCACGGCACGCCTGCGTCGCGCCCCGTCGATCGATGTCGACGGCACGCTCGACACGCAGATCATCGCCCACGAGTGGTTCCACTCCACGTCGAACCGTCTGGTCGGCAATGCTTCGGGTCTGTCGAACCAGCAGGGTCGCGGCATGGGTGAAGGCTGGTCGGATTTCGCCGGCCTGATCCTGTCGGTCCGTCCGGAAGACCGCAATGTCACCGGCAACGATCGCTACCAGGGTGCCTATCCGGTTGCTGTTTATTCGACGCTGGATTCGTACTACGGCATCCGTCGCGCGCCGTACTCGACCAATCTGAACGTCTTCCCGTTCACCTTCCGGCACATCTCCGATGGCGTGGCACTGCCGAACAACGCTCCGATCCTGATCTTCGGTGCCAACTCGCAGGTTCACAACACCGGCACCATCTGGGCGAACACCCTCTGGGAGTTCTACGTCAACCTGCTGAACGATCCGCGTTACACCTTCACCCAGGCGCGCGAGCGCATGAAGGACTACGTGATCGCCGGCCTGAAGATGACGCCGAACGCGCCGACCCTGCTCGAAGCGCGTGATGGTGTGCTGGCGGCTGCACTCGCCACCAACGAGGCTGATTTCGGCCTCGCCGCAACGGCGTTCGCCAAGCGCGGCATGGGTGCCGGTGCCATCGCGCCGAACCGCAACAGTGCCACCAACCAGGGCCCGAACGCGGTTGAAGACTTCACGGTCTTCGCGGGCAATCTGTCGGTGACCGACGCTTCGCTGGACTTCACCTACTTCGACGGCGCGCTGGGCTTCATCGACAACGATGGCGTTCTCGATCCGGGTGAAACCGCGCTGCTCACGGTGTCGATGGTCAACAACGGCACGGCGGCCATCACCTCCGATGTGACCGCGTCGATCAGCTCCAACGGCGGCCTGGTGTTCCAGACCACCGCTGGCCGCACCGGCACCCCGGTGGTCGCACCGGCGGCAGTCGGCACGATCACCTTCCCGGCCACGACGGCCGCGCCGATCGCCATTGGTGCATCGGTTACCGGCACCATCGAAGTGGCGCTTGGTTCGGCCACCACCACGGCGCAGTCGGTGATCGTCTCGGTCGCCTTCCCGCAGGTCGGTGCGACGCCAACCACGGTGTTCGAGCCGGGCGCGCAGCAGATCGCCATCGACGTCAACTACGACATCCGGGCGGCTACCCGCACTACCGACAACCTCGAACAGCCACAGGCTTCGGTCATCGACTGGGGTCGTACGCTGATCGGTGGCGGCAGCAACTGGCAGGTCGTCAACGGCAATGTCGCGCCGTATCTGTTCGCCACGGGCAACATCTGGTCGGTGCCGAACAATTCGGCAGCGTCCGATGTGCGTCTGACCACCCCGGCATTGACGGTGGCAGCGGCGAGCGGCCTGACCATGTCGTTCCAGCATTACTTCCAGTTCGAGGGGGCCGGTCTGCTTCCTGATGGCACCGTTGCCGGTTTCGATGGCGGCGTGATCGAAATCAGCAGCGATGCCGGTGCGACCTGGCGTGACGTGGTGGCAGCCGGCGGCACGTTTACCGTGGGCGGCGGCTACAACGGCGTGATTCTCGCGCTGGAAGCCGATGGCACCTTCGCTCCGTTCGGTGCGGAAACGCCGGCTGCTGGCTTCGTGTTCGACAACTTCGACGCGGCGGGCGGCTTGCTTGAATCCGTCACGCTGAGCTTGCCGAACAGCTTTGCCGGTCAGACGGTTCGTCTGCGCTTCCGCATGGCGACCGACACCTCGGTGGGTGACTTCGGGTGGTCGATCGACAATGTGTCGTTCACTGGCATCACCAACACGCCGTTCAGTTCGGTGGCAGCAGAGAACGGGGTTGCCGACAACGCAGCACCGGTGGCAGCTGCGGGTGCTGACCGCACGGTCTCGGCCAACCGCGTGACCACGCTGAACGGCACGGCCTCGACCGACGATGTCGGCATCGTGTCCTACCTCTGGACGCAGACGGCAGGTCCGACGGTCACGCTGACCGGTGCGACCACGCCGAGTGCAACCTTCACGGCAACGGTGAACGGCACTTACACGTTCAGCCTCAGGGTCACCGACGTGCGCCAGGCCACGGGCACGGATTCGATCACGCTGACGGTGGTGTCGCCGCCGGTGTCGAATGCCGGTCCGGACCAGAGCGTGCGGCCGTTCTCCGATGTCGTGCTCGATGGTCGCGGTTCGACCGCCCCGTCGGGTGGCACGCTGAGCTATGCCTGGCTGCAGACCAGCGGCCCGGCGGTGACCTTGGTCAACGGCAGCACCTCGGTGGCGCGCTTCGCAGCGGGTGAAACCGGCGTCTACGTGTTCCGTCTGCGCGTCACGGATTCGCGCACCGGTGCCACGACCGATGATTCGGTGTCCATCAACGTGACGATTCCGGCCGGCGGTTCGTTCGGCTACCTGATGCTGCTGCCGGGCCTCGTGGCCGTCTGGCTGCGTCGCCGTCGCCGCATCGGCACCTAAGCTTCACGCAGTTCGCTGACCATCCCGGGGAGCTTCGGCTCCCCGGGATTTTTTTTGTGCGCCGGATTCCGGTAGCGGCTAGTCTCGAAGGCATGAATCCTTCGATCCGCCAACTGGTCATCGCTGTGCTGATGAGCCTCACGCTTGCCGCGTGCACCTCCCCGGCCCCGCCGCCCGGCACGGCGACGCCAGTGCCGGCCATCGGCATCACGCCGCCGACAGCGGCATCGAATCCGACTCCAGGGCCGACCGTACCCAAGCGGCATGCCGCAAGCCCCGCCGACAAGCCGACGGACTTCGACGTGGAATTGAGCCGCAGCGGCTGTTACGGGCGCTGCCCGTCCTATCGGGTAAGCCTGCGCGGCGACGGCGCAGTGCGCTTTGTCGGCGAGCGCTACACGGCTGTCACTGGCGAGCACCAGGCGCAGATTTCGGCGGCGGAGGCGGCCGCGTTCCTGGCCAGGCTACGCAGCGAACCGTTCGCCTCGCTCAAGGGCCGCTACACCCCGGATGACCCGCGTTGCGGGCCGGTGGCAACCGACATGGCTTCGGTCAGCATCGCCATCACCGACAACGGCGCAACGCGCCGCATCGAGCACTACCTGGGCTGCGCCAACGCACCGGCCAGCCTGTACGCGCTGGCGACTGCCATCGACGAAATCACCGGCAGCGCGCGCTGGGTCAACGCGCCGACCGAGTAAGTCTCAGGATCAGGCCGCGCCAGTCCAGTCGGCCAGCAGCGGCGCGTGCAGCACCGGCTTGAACTCGACATAGCGATAGCGGGCAAAACCTTCGCGCACATAAGGATCGGAGGCGAAAAAGGCTTCGATCGTCTCCTGCGAATCGCCACGGACGAGGATCACGCCGCCGACGCCGGACGCCTGAGGCCCGGCGCATAGCACCATGCCCTGGTCGATGCCGGCCTGCAGATACACACGATGCGCGCCGCGCACGGTTTCCAGCGTGGCCAGCGGAACGAGGTAGGTGCTTTCGACGAGGAAATGCTTCACGGCGAGGACTCGGTGGCGAACGGAACGGCTGCGCAGTCTAAAGCGTCCGCGCCGCGTGTACCGCCAGCAGCGCCCAGCCGATCAGGAACAGCAGGCCACCGACCGGAGTGACGGCACCGAGCACGCGCACGCCGCTCAAGGTCAGCGCATACAGGCTGCCGGAAAACAACAGCACGCCGATGGCGAAACACCAGCCCGCCGCATTCGCAAGCGGCCCGGGCCGCGTTGTCGCCAGCAAGCCAACCGCGATCAGCGCCAGCGCATGCCAGAACTGGTATTCGACACCGGTGCGCCAGACCGCGAGCAGCTCCGGCGTCAGTCGCGATCGCAGCGCATGAGCGCCGAAAGCACCAAAGGCCACGCCGATGAAGCCGTAGAGCGCGCCGAGCAGCACCATCCATTTTGCAGTCATGGGAACTCGTTTCGATCAGGGGGATCGCCGTCAGCGCGCATCGTAGCCGCGCCCGTCGTCCTCGATGTCGACGACGATGCCGTTTTCCAGCAATACCCGGCGCAGCAGGGAGTTCGCGCCGAAGTTGTAGGTCCATTCCTCGCGGTAGATGGCGGCGACGAAGTTGCCCGGCAGCGGGATGCTGCGCCGGCCGTCGCGGCGGATCGCCGGGCTCAAGAGGCTCAGCTCACGACGCGCTTCCGGCTCGCCGCAGCGTGCCAGCAACCGGTATTTCGACAGGCCGTCGACCAGGTCGTAAGGCGTGCAGCGCGGGTTTTCCGGTGGCGTGAAGCCGTAACCGTCGGTGTCGATATCGACCAGACGACCATCGCGGAAGCGCAGCAGGCGCAGCAACTGGTTCTGGCCGAAGTTGTAGGTCCAGACTTCGATCGTGTTGAAAACCTGGCCGCGACGCGGATCGAACTGCGGCTGCAGATCGCGCAGCGCCGGCTCGCCACAGGCCGCGCGGACTTTGGCGGCGGAATCTTCGGTGGCGACGATCCGCTGGCCGCAGCGCAGGGTGCTGCCGGCACAAGCGTCGAAAGCGACCAGCGCCAGCAGCAGCAATGCGCCGGAACCGAGCCGGCGCAGGAAGGTCTGTAGGCCACGCCGGTCTGCGTACACTGTTGCGATCTTCGATTTTCTTCGGGTTTCCATGCGCGTTCTACCGTACACCACCGCCCTCGTCGTGGCGCTAGGCAGCAGCTTGTTGATGGCATCCGCGCAGGCGGCAGCGGTCAAGACCGACCATGTCGAAGCCGAACTGCTGGCCGAATCCACCGCCCTGGTCGCTGGCGCCGACAACAGCCTGGCGCTGCGCCTGACGCCGGAAGCCGGCTGGCATGTCTACTGGCGCAATCCGGGCGATTCCGGGCTCGCCACCACCCTGAGCTGGACCTTGCCGGACGGTGTCCTTGCCGGCGATCTGCAATGGCCATATCCGCATCGCGAAACCCTGGGGCCGATCGTCAACTACGGTTACGCCGAATCGGTGCTGATGCCAGTCAGCGTCAACATCGCCGCCGATGTCGTCACCCCGGAACCGCTGCTGCTGCGCGCCAAGGCCAAATGGCTGGTCTGCAAGGACATCTGCATCCCCGGCAGCGCCGATCTGGAACTGGCGCTGCCGCTGGCCGACGAAGCCCGGCCGGCCGCCGTCGACGAACGCTGGCGCGAGGCTTTCGCCAAGGCCCGCAGCGAGTTGCCGCAGCCAGCCCCGGCCGACTGGCAACTGCGCTTCCAGGTTTATGAAAAGGCTGAAGAAAAGTCCCTTTCCCTGGCGATACTCGGTGCCGGCATCGGCAGTGCCGATGACCTCGAATTCTTCCCCTACGCCAACGATCTGCTCAGCCATTCGGCCGTCACCCGACGGATGCTGGACGCCGACGGCAGCCTGCGCCTGTCGCAGACGCTCAGCGATTACTTCGTGAAGGCACCCTCCACGGTCGACGGCGTGCTGGTCATCCACGACGGCGGCGGCGACAAGGCCTGGGAGATTCATGCCACGCCGGGGCCGGTGGCGCTGGTGCCGGTGTCTGCCCAGCCGCCGCCGAAGCTCGAGGAAGCAGCGATTCCCGCCGCGCCGCCCGCCTATCCGCTAGTGCTGCTTCTGGCCCTGCTCGGTGGCCTGGTGCTGAATCTGATGCCCTGCGTGTTCCCGGTACTCTCGATCAAGGCGATCAGCCTTGTCGACGCGCGCGGCAGCAGCGCCCGCAAGCAGCGCAGCCATGCGCTGGCCTACACGGCCGGCGTGCTGGCCAGCTTTCTCGGCCTTGCCGGCCTTTTGATCGCGCTGCGCGGTTCGGGAGCGGCGATCGGCTGGGGCTTCCAGTTGCAGCATCCGGGATTTGTTGCCGCCCTGGCCTATCTGTTCTTCGCGATGGGCCTGTCGCTATCCGGTGTCGTCGAATTCGGCACCCGCTTGATGGGTGTCGGTCAGTCGCTGGCGAGTGCGGAAGGCTATCGCGGCTCTTTCTTTACCGGCGTGCTGGCGGTGGCCGTGGCCAGCCCCTGCACCGCTCCGTTCATGGGCACGGCGCTTGGCTATGCGCTGTCGCAGCCGGCGATCGTGGCGCTGACCGTGTTCGCCGCATTGGGGCTGGGCCTGGCCCTGCCGTTCCTCGCCATCGGCTTCGTGCCAGCGCTCGCGAAGGCTTTGCCGAGGCCTGGCAAATGGATGGAAAACTTCAAGCAATTCATGGCGTTTCCGCTGTACCTGACCACCGTCTGGCTGCTCTGGGTGCTCGGCGGCCTGACCGATCGCAACGGCATGACCGTGGCGCTGCTGGGGCTGACCTTGATCGCCTTCGCGCTCTGGCTGTGGAATCGCAGCGGGGTGGTTCCGACCGTGCTGAAGTTCGCCGCGATGGCCTCCGCCATCGCCCTGCTGGCAACGCCGCTGCTGGCCAAGCAGCTCGCCGGGCCGGCAGCGGCAACGGGCGGCAGCGCCCACGAACCGTATTCCGAAGCCCGGCTCGGTGAACTGCGCGCCGAAGGCCGCACCGTGTTCGTCAATTTCACCGCCGATTGGTGCATCACCTGCAAGGTCAACGAGCGCGTGGCGCTGGCCTCGTCGCGGGTGCGCGAAGCCTTCGCCGAAGGTCAGGTCGTCTGGCTGGAAGGCGACTGGACGCGCGAGGACCCGCTGATCACCCAGACCCTGGAGCGCTTCGGCCGCTCCGGCGTGCCGCTGTACCTGGTGTATGCCGGCGCTGCCGAAGCCGCCGTGCTGCCGCAATTGCTGACGCCGGACATCGTCCTTGGCGCGCTGCCGCCAACATCGCCCTGATCACCCCTGCAACTGGAGGATTCACCATGCGCCTCATGCACAAGCTCGCCGCCTTCGTCGCCGGCGTCACCTTGTCCGCCGCTGCCCTCGCCGGCCCGTCGGTGGGCCAGCCAGCACCGGCCTTTTCGGCAGTCGACAGCAACGGCAAGACCGTCTCGCTGGCCGATTTCAAGGGCCGGACCGTGGTGCTCGAATGGAGCAACGACGGCTGTCCGTTCGTGAAAAAGCACTACGGCAGCGGCAACATGCAGGCGCTGCAGAAGGCCTACACCGCGAAAAACGTGGCCTGGCTGACGGTCATCTCCTCCGCACCGGGCAAGCAGGGCCATGTCGATGGCGCTGCGGCCAACAAGCTGTCGGTCGATCGCGGTGCCGTGCCGACCGCCGTGCTGCTCGACGCCAGCGGGGCCGTCGGTCGTCTCTACGACGCCAAGACCACGCCGCAGATGTTCGTCATCGACACCAAAGGCGTGCTCGCCTATGCCGGCGGCATCGACAGCATTCCGACCGCCGATGCCGACGACATCGCCAAGGCCACGCCCTATCTGAAGCTGGCGGTCGACGCTGTGCTCGCCGGCCAGCCGGTGCTGAGCCCGGCGACCAAGCCCTACGGCTGTTCGGTCAAGTACGGCTGAGGCGTCCGGCGCGCGGGCCGAACGGCGCGAGCACGGCGTAGGCGCAGACGGCGGCGGCCAGCGATGCCAGATACGGCATCGTGGCGTCGAGGTTTGACGCCAGCACATAGACCGCAACGCTGGCGATCAGCGCCGCCGCAGCACTTGCAACTCCGCCGACGGCGGGCGCAAAGATCGCGACCACCATCAGCACCAGCACCCCGGCCGAGGCCAGCCCCGAGGCCTGTTCGACGAGTGCGTACAGACTGTCGCTGCCAAGCGAGATCAAGTAGGCGATGACGCCGAACGCCACCACCGCCGCGCGGTTCAGGCGCAGCTTGGCGCGCTCGCCGAGCCGGTCTCCCGCCAGCGGCGCGATCAGGTTGTGCGCCGCCAGCGAACCGGCGACCAAGAGCGCACCGGACAGGGTCGACAGGATCGCCGACACCAGCGCCCCGAGAAACACCACGTACAGGATCACCGGCAACTGGCTCTGCGCGTAGCGCGACAGCACCTGTTCGGGCTCGACACCGGTGCCGAGCGTGGCGGCCGCACCGAGCCCGATCACGACTGGAATCAGGCCGACGGCCAGATAGAGAAAGCCGGCCGCGACGGTCGCCGACCGCGCCAGCTTCGCATCGCGCATCGCCAGCACCCGCGAGGTGAGTTCCTGCGCGGCGATGGTGCCGAAAATCGGCACCGCCAGCACTTCGATCAGCGGCCGGGCCCGGGCCGGCGCCCGCGCGGCTGCTGCGGCGGCGGTGTCCGGCAGCGCCTCGAAACCGCCGAGCAGCACGAACACCGCGAGCAGCAGCAGGAGCCCCAGAATCAGCACCAGACCTTGCACGAGATCGGTCCAGGCATCGGCCCACATGCCGCCGACGGCGGTGTAGACGATGACCACGAAAGCGGCGAGACCCGTGGCGGCGATGAAGCTCAGGTCGCTGACCGAGGCGATCACCTGCCCGAACGCCCGCACCTGCGCGGCCGCCCACAGCAGCGACGAAGGAATCATCACCAGCGCGGCCAGCCGTTCGATGCCGGAACCCCAGCGATTGCGAAACAGATCGGCCAGGGTCAGCAGGCCGCGCTTGCGCAGGGCGGCGGCGAAAAACAGACCCATGGCGACGATGCCGAGCGCGTAGCCGAAGGGATCGGCAGCCACTGCCGTCAGCCCGCCCGAATAGGCCTCGGCCGTCGCGCCGATGCAGGTTTCGGCCCCGAACCAGGTCGCGAACACCGAAAACACCGCCAGCCAAGGCCCGAGACTACGGCCGGCCAGCAAGTAATCGCTCTCGGTCTGAGGCTTGCGTGCCAGCAGGAAAACCACGGCCAGTTGCAACAGCACGTAGCCGAGCAGCGCGATCAGGATCCAGTTCATGCGGGGGTTCGCGGGCGGGTGATAGAAACGGCGATCTCACGCAGAGAACGCAAAGGGCGGCAGAGAACAGCGAAAGCGAGATGTCGCTTTTCGCATGAAGGACACAAAGAAAACCAGAGTGGGCAGCGTCATATTTCCGTTGTCTTTCCCTGGCGGTCTTGGCGCGAAACGTCTTTCCTCGCTTCTGGCTGTTCTCTGCGTTCTTTGCGTTCTCTGCGTGCAACCTGTTCCTGTCCGACAGCACGCGAGCATCGTGCCCGCCGTGCTGGCACCATCCCGGCATGAAAACCGACCTCTCCCTGATCCGCTTTGCCCTGCACGGCGGTGCTGGCGAACTGCCGCGCGATGCGCCGCCGCAGGATGCGCAGCGCGCCGCCCTGCGCGCCATTGCCACCGAAGCGACGGCGCTCTTGCAGGCCGGCGGCAGCGCCCTCGATGCGGTGACGCGGGCGGTCGAGCAGCTGGAGCAATGCCCGCTGTTCAATGCCGGCATCGGCGCGGTGCTGAACCGCGACGGCCTGCCGGAGCTGGATGCGGCGATCGCCCGTGGCGAGGATCGCGGCACCGGCGCGGTGGCCGGCGTGTCGCGCGTGGCCAGCCCGATCCGGCTGGCGCGCGCCATCATGGAGCGCACGCCGCATGTGCTGTTCGCCGCCGAGGGGGCGGAGCGCGTGGCACGCGAACTTGGCTTGCCGATGGTGGCACCCGCGTCCTTCATCATTCCGCTCCGGCTGGAACAGCTCGCCGCCGCCAAACGCAGCGGCAGCATCGCGCTCGACCATGTCGACGACGACGATATCGACCCCGACGCCGCCTTCGGCACCGTCGGTGCCGTTGCCCGCGATGCGCAAGGTCGCCTCGCGGCCGCCACCTCCACCGGCGGGCTGACCAACAAGCTGCCCGGCCGTATCGGCGATACCGCGATCTTCGCGGCCGGCACCTTTGCCGATGACACGAGCTGCGCGCTGTCCTGCACCGGCACCGGCGAAGCCTTCATCCGCGCGGCCTTCGGGCAGGCCGTGCACGGGCGCATGGTCTGGGGCGGAATGTCGCTCGACGACGCAACCCAGGCCGCGCTCGACGACGTGCGCCGTCATCACGGCCGCGGCGGCTGCATCGCCATCGGCCGCGATGGCGCGCTCACCTTGCCCTTCAATGCCGGCGTGCTGTATCGGGCCTGGGCTGGGTCGGACGGCCGGATTCGGGTGGCGATTCGCCGCGATGACGCTGAATAAAGGTCAAAAATCGCGAAAATGCGCCTCCAGACCTCGAATCGGCGCAATTTGTGCGTTTCTCCCATCAACTTGCCGCTGGCTTTCCGCGCGTCCACGAAATATCGTGAGCCGGTCGGGCCCGATGCAGGCCCTTTGCCATTCCGTTTCAGCCCATCGTTACCAAGGAGCAGGTCATGAAGTCAGTCATGTTGTCGGGTCTCGTCGCTGCCGTGTCGCTGTCGATGGCCGCCTGCACGGCTCGTCCGCCGATCGAAGTCATCAATACCGATACCCAGGAAGTCGTCAGCCTGACGCCGAACCAGGCGCGCGATGCCGAAGCCCGGGTCTGCACCAAGGAAAAGATCGTCGGCACGCGCTTCCCGGTCACCCAGTGCACGACCCAGGAAGAGCGCGATGCCCGCCGCCGCCAGGCGCAGGAAGATCACGACCAGCGCCAGCGCCGGACCCAGATTCCGGGCTTCTGAGGCTCATGCCGCCGGCAGCGCGTACAGGCTGACCGGCTCGGCATAGCCCTTAACGATCAGCGGTGCGCGGCTTTCCAGCCCCGCATCGCGGGCCAATTCCTGCGTGCGGCCGTCGATCAGGATTTCCCGGTCGACGGCCTGCTCGCAGAGTCTCGACGCCAGGTTCACGGCCGGGCCGACGGCCGTGTATTCCAGCCTTGTTGCGCCGCCGATAATGCCGACGGTGACAAAGCCGCTGGCCACGCCGACGCCGATGCCAAGACGATGCTCGGCACTGCTCCAGCGCCGCGTCACTTCCGCCCCCACCTCGCGCACCCGATGAGCAATGCCCAGCCCGATCGCCGCATGATCGGCCAGCGGCAGCGGCGCACCGACCAGAATCAGGATGCCGTCGCCTGCATAGTCCTTGATGGTGCCGCCGAATTCGGCGACCACCACGCCGACGGCGTCGTAGTAATCGCGCAGCACTTCGATCACCCGTGAACTCGGGTGCGCCTGCGCGTAGGCCGTGAAGCCGCGCAGATCGCAGACCACGACGCTGATCTCCAGAAAATTCTGCTCCATCGCCTGCTTCATGCCGCGTCGGCGCACCAGATCGGCGACCTGGGTAGACAAAAAGCGCGACATGAACTGGCCGCGCTGCCCTTGCAGGACGTGGTACTGCGTGGCGCCGATCAGCATGATCATCTCGCCCACCAGCAGGGCGATCGGCGCTGCCGGTTCGGTGAGCACGAAGCTGCTCATGAACAAGGGCATCGACACTGCAACCGCCACCACCCGGACCCGCTCCGGACGGTCCGGCTGACGGCGCAACAGCAGCAGGATCGAGATCAGCCCGGTCAGGCCCGAAAACAGGATTGGCCCGGCGAACAGCCAGAAACCGGATCGGCTCAGGCTGTCGGCGCTGCCGGCAGCGAACTGGAAATCGCGGATGCGCAATTCCGGGGCGGCGATCGCGAACACGCTGTACAGCACGGCCGATAGCTGCCCGAGCCTCAGCATGTGATCGCCACCACGGGTGTCGAGCGCACCTGCGGGAATCGTCCGCCGCACCCGCAGCAGCCACTCGAGCACGCCGATGATGGCTGCCGATTCGGGAATCGCCAGCCAGCCGCCGAGCGTTGGATGAGCCGAAACGAAGGCGTGATTGCCGCCATTCAGGAAGATCGAAATGCCGATCAGGGCGAGTGTGGCCGCCAGCGCCCGGGAGGTCGGCGATTCGCGATCAGCCGAGATGAACGCCAGCGCCATGCCCAGCGCCACCAGCGACACCAGCACCTGCGGGATCAAGGCCTCCATGGGCACCGATCATAACCGCGCGGCCACTCCGCTCATCGGTCGATCGACGCCGCTCGATTCGTCGATATCGCGGCCAAAACCCGCTTGTTCCGAAGCGCCCGCCGGTCATCGGCGGATCGCGGCATGCCAGGCGCGGCCGACCAGAATCCGCTCCATCAACGAGGGCACCATGAACGCATCGGTCGACACATCGCTGGTTATCGCAACGTACTGCATCGCAGTCGTGGCGACCGGCTGTGCGCTCGCCCTCGGTGCCCGGCTCGTCTCTCTCGGCGCGGTCCGCCGCCCCGTCTGGTACGCACTTTCGGCACTCGCCACCGGCTCCGGCCTGTGGGCGATGCACCATGTCGGCAGCCGCGCGATGGGCATGGTCAGCGCCCTTGATGCCGCCCCTGGCATGGCCCTGCTGTCCTGGGTCATCACCGTCGGCATCGCGCTGTTTGCACTGAACATGATTGCCCGCAGCCGCCTGAATCTGGCTGCCGTGCCGACGCTCGTCACTTCATTGGCGATTGGTGGATTCCTCACCGCCATGCAGCAGTACGGCATTGCCGTCGGCGGCGCGGCACCAGTTCATGCATCGGCGGACAGCGGCCTGATCGCTGCCGCGATCGGCAGTTGCGCCATGCTCGGCGTGCTGGCGGCCTTGATCGGCGACCAGAAGTGGGCCGAGATTCGCGATGCCCGCGACCGCGAACAACTGGAAGTGCAGCGCATTCATCGGCTGGCCTACTACGACGAAGTCACCGGCCTGCCCAATCGCAGCCTGTTTACGGAAAAGTTGCTGAAGCAGCTGGTCGACGCCGGCCACCGCGAAACGGCACCGTTCGGACTCATCTATGCCGAACTGCGCGACTACCGCCTGCTGCTGCAACGCTTTGGCGATGAACGCATCAACGCCGTGCTGAAGGCCCTGACCGGCCGCGTCGGCGGCGAACTGCTCGAAGGCGATGTGCTGGCACGACTGGCCAGCGACGGCCTGATCCTCTTCGTCCGCGAACACACCGGCCGCGACACCGCCACCGCCGTTTCCCGACTGTGCGCACTGCTGTCCACACCGATTGTCGAGAACGGCGACAGCTTTCGCTTCACCTGGGGCATCGGCCACAGCCGCTACCCGGAACACGGTCAATCGACTCAGGCGTTGATTCGCGCCGCCACCGCCGTGCAGCGCCAGATCGGCACCGAAGCCCCGGCACTGGCTTCCTCCACCCGGCCGCGATACGCGCTGGCGTCCTGATTCCGCAACACCCGCTTTTTCCCAGACCCTGAGCCTTGGGCCGCGACGAGTTAACCCTCTCGCGGCCTCTTTTTTGGGCGTCGTTCAGCCGCTCGGCTTGTCGGCTGCCGCTGCATCGGCCTCGAACAGCTGTTCGAGTTCCCGGGAGAAATCCTTGGCGGTCTGGATCAGTGCTTTTTCGTCGCGATAGATGGCGTGCTGCTTGAGCAGGGTTTCCTGATCGAAGCGGCGGAAGCGATCGAGTTCGCGCTTGACCTGCGCTTCGGGTTCGCCGAGCGCGCGCATCAGCTCGCCGGTGATTTCCAGACTCGATGCATAAGCACGACGGACGATGTCGGTGATGCCGAGATCCATCAGCCGCATCGCGTGGTTGCGGTCACGCGCGCAGGCGAAGACGCGCAGGTTCGGGAAATGGCGGCGCACCACTTCGGCCACCCGCAGGCTTTGTTCGGCATCGGCAATCGCCAGCACGAAGAAGCGCGCCTTGTCGGCCTTGGCGGCGCGCAGCACCTCCACTCTTCCGGCATCGCTGTAGAAAATCGTGTTGCCGAACTGGCGCACGAAATCAACCTGTTTGGCGTCGCGCTCGAGCACCGTGTAGGGAATCTTCTTGACCCTGAGCATACGGCCGACGATCTGTCCGAACGGCCCGAAGCCGGCCAGGATCACCTCGTGCTCGGGCACGTCGATGGCGTCGTAGACCGGCGCTTCGTCGCGTCGATGGCGAAAGCGCGCAACCAGCGCGTACAGCGGCGGTGTGGCGATCATCGACGCGGTGACGACCACGATCAGCAGATCGCGCTCCGTCTCCGCCATGATGCCGGCCGTCACTGCGATACCGAACAACACGAAGGCGAATTCTCCGCCCTGCGGCAGCGCGAAAGCCAGCGAGCGCGCGGATTCCGCCGGCAGCCCCGAGATCCGGCCAATTCCGTACAAGATCAAGGCCTTGACGCCGATCAGCACGACCACCGCGACGATGATCGTCAGCGGTTCGGCGAGCACCAGCGACAGCTTCGCCGACATGCCGACGGCGATGAAGAACAGCCCGAGCAGCAGGCCCTTGAACGGCTCGATATCGGCTTGCAGCTCGTGGCGGTACTCGGAATCAGCCAGCAGCACGCCGGCCAGGAAAGCGCCAAGCGACATCGAAAGCCCCACCGATTCCATCGCCAGCGCCGTACCGGTGACCGTCAGCAACGCAGCGGCCGTGAACAGCTCCGGCATGTCGATCGAGGCCAGTCGGCGGAACACTGGCCGCAACAGATAGCGCCCGCCGATCACCACCAGAAACAGCGCGCCAATCGCCTTGACGGCACCGATCCAGCCCCCGCCTTCGCCAGACCCCGGCAAGGACGGTCCGAGGAACGGCAGCAGCGCCAGAAACGGGATCACCGCCAGATCCTGAAACAGCAGGATCGCGAACGCGGCGCGGCCATGGCGATCGGGCAATTCCTTGCGCTCGGCGAGCATCTGCAGCACGAAGGCGGTGGACGACATCGCAAGGGCGAAGCCGGCCACCAATGCCGCCACCGGCGGCAGACCGTACAGCAGGGCAAGACCGGCGAGTGCGGCGGTCGACAGCATTACCTGCGCGCCGCCGAGCCCGAAAACGTGATGGCGCAGCAGCCAGAGCCGGGAAATCTGCAATTCGAGGCCAATCACGAACATCAGCAGCACCACCCCGAATTCCGAGGCGTGCAGCACCCGATCGACATCGTCGATCAAGCCCAGCCCGCTCGGGCCGATCAGCATGCCGGCAAACAGGTAGCCGAGCACGGCACCGAGGCCGAAACGCTTGAACAGCGGCACGGCAATCACGGCCGCAGCAAGGAACAGCGCGATTTCGGTCAGCATCGAAAGGTCTTCGGCGACGCCGCGTCGTCGGCGCGTTTTCCGTTATCGTCAGGTTTCACCCCTGACCACTTCTAGGACTCGCGATGCAGCCACGCGGCGGATGGATATCGGCTTTCATCATAGCCTGCGCACCTGCCGCCTTTGGCGACGACGCGCCGCTACCGGTCGAGGCCAGCGAGCCGCCCGCCGAAACTGCGACCGCGACGGCCACCGAGGAGCCGGTCATCGAAACCGAAGCGCCGCCGAAAGACGCGCCCTGGAGCATCGCCACCGACGTCGAAAGCTTTTCGCTGACCTCCGACGCCCGCGGCCTGTCGCTGCACAAGCCGATGTACCTGCTGCCCGGCACCTATTCCGGCCGCTATCCCGGCAACAACAGCGAAGTGCTGTTCGCGATCAGCCTCAAGTTCCGCGTCCACAAGTCAGTGCCGCTGTATCTCGCCTACTCGCAGAAATCCTATTTCCAGGCCCTGAACGGTTCGGAATCCAAGCCGTTCCGCGAGAACAACTTCAACCCCGAAGCCTTCTTTCGACTCAAGCCCAAGCGTCCGGAAAAGTGGTGGCATCTCGCCACCGACGTCGGCATCGAGCACGAATCCAACGGCCAGTCGCTGCCCGATTCGCGAAGCTGGGACCGCCTCTACATCGCCCCGTACTGGCAGCGCGACAAGACGCTCGTCTACTGGAAATGGTGGTGGCGCATCCCGGAAGACCAGAACCGCCCGCCGACCGACCCCAAGCGCGACGACAACCCGGACATCCAGGACTTCACCGGCTACACCGAACTCAAAATCCAGCAGCAGTTGTTCAAGCACCACCAGATCAGCAGCAATTTCCGCTACAACCCGACCACGGGGCGCGGCTCTGCCGGCATCGTCTACACCATCCCCGGCCCCGGCGACGCCTTCTTCTGGACCTTCTATGCCTTCAACGGCTACGCCGAAAGCCTGCTCGACTACGACCGCTCGGTGACGCGGGTGGGGGTCGGGATTTCGGTGGCGCGGTGACCGGCAATCATTCGAGCAGCGCGGCGAATCGTTGCAGGGCGTCGTCGATGACCACCTGCGGCACCCGCTCGACCTTGCGCGCCTTGCGCGCGCCGAGGTCCATCATGCGCACCTTGTTGACCAAGGCAACGCCCTGCGTGCGGCAACCGGTTCCAGTCAGCGACACGGCAAAACCGGCGTAGCGCGTGTAGTCGCCACCCTGGGTGATCGGTGCGACCAGCACATCACCCAGCGCGTTGAAATCTCGTGTGGTCAGCACTAGAGCCGGGCGCGTTCCCTTTTGCTCGTGACCGAAAGCGGGATCAAGCGGAACACTCACGACATCGCCGCGATCGAATACCGGCATCACCAGACCTCCTGCCCTGCGGGTCTTGCCGCCTCCCACAAGACCATGTCCGCCGGTGGTGCGGCTTTCAGATCGCACTGCGCGATCATCTCCGCGAGGGTGTGTCGCATTTTTCGCGTCAGCATGATCTCGCCGTCGGGCGTCGTCGCCAGCGTCATCGCCTGTCCCGCCGCGATCCCCAGATCCCTCAGCACCGCTGGCGGCAATACCGCCACCGTACTGTTCCCGTACCTGCGCAGAACGATTTCCATGCTTTACCTCTGTCAATTAGTGTTGGGCACAGGGTAAGCGTCGACGTCAATCGAGTAAAGCATTGCTTGACGGAGATCGCCCCGGATTACATCCGGGCTACTCGCCGAAATCATCGTCTTCAGGGATCTGCGCCCGCGTCATGGTCGCGGTCGCAGTGCCGCGAAAACCGCGAACCAGGCCACGAACAGCCAGAGAGCACCCGCCGTCAGCGCTGCCGTCGCCGCCGTGCCGGCCTGCACGGCAATCGCTGCGTGAACCAGGCAAAACCCGATCAGGAATAGTGCGGCCTTGCTCCGCGCCCAGGGTTTGAAAAAGGAAGCCACCAACAGCACCGCGACCGTCGCCGACAACGTGGCATACAGCACGTCCCCGATCGCAGCCATCCAGGGACCACTACTGCCCGAGACGCGACGCAAGGCCGGGAACAGGAACGGCGTTTCGACGTGCATCGCCCATTGGGCCAATCCCGACAACCACAAACACGCGGAAACGGCTCCGCTCAGAACGATGGCAACACCGCGAGCAGCACTGAACTCGTTGTTCACTGATCCCAATCCTGTATCAAGCCGCTGATCGCCGAATTGTGCCTGCGCTTTTTGGGATGCGCGCTAGGGGAAGGAATGCCTGGCAGATAAGTGTGGAGAAACAGCTTTTGATGTTGATGTTGATGTTATTGCTGTTGCTGTTGCCGTAAATCCCCCTTTGAGCGCGCCGAGCATCGCAGGACATGGCGGAATAGGCCCCGCAGGGGGCGAGGCAGGAGCCGAAGCCTTTTCGCCGCGCCAGGGATGGCGCGTCGAAAAGCCCCGACATGGCCGAGAAGCGGAGGGCATCGGTTCGCGCTTCTGCTTCATGCGAACCGACGCAGCGACGGGGGCCGCCCTTCTTTGGTGACTTTCTTCGTGCGGTACGAAGAAAGTTACTCGCGCGATAGCGCGAAATAGTTCGATGCGGCCAGCAGCAAAAGCGAATTCAGGCGGCACCGATTCCGTCGGGATGCGCGATGAAGCCGCTTTCCCGACCTACTCAAGGTACTCGTTTCGCGACCTATTCGATCTCCTTACATCGCAAAGCTTCAGCAGTCACCGCTGCACCATCCAGACCACTGGTACCGGTAGCGAGTACAAAGATCGCATTTCCACCACGCCGGGCAACCTCGTTGATCGCCTTGTTCATGGAGTTAGATGCCTTATTGAGACCAAGCTGCTGATCGGTGCTTACGATCCCAAGAGGTTCACACGAACCTTTCTGATCTGCGGTGACGAGCCGAACCCTGTTAGCGCCAGGATCAAGAGAGGTCGCACAACCTGACAGCAATACGACCGCAGTTTGTAAGGACATGATGGCCAAGCGTTTCATTGCGTGTCCTCAGTGATCAAGGGGAAAGAGAGACGGCTCAAGTTCCATCACGCAATTTGTTAACGACTGAATAACGTGTCGAATCCGAAATAGTGCACAAAAAGCGCGCAGCGCTGAAAATATTACATCACCCCAGAAGCCACCTCCGGAATCTGCTCCAGCGCATCCTCGATGATCTCCAGTGAGTGTCGGCACTCCTGCTGCGTCGATACACCACCCAAGCAGACCCGCACTGCTTCCGGTGCTGGCCCGGTTACGGTAAAGGCGTCGGAGACGACCACGCCGACGCCGCTGGCCCGCAGATGCGTGGAGAACTCGATGCGGTTCCACGGTGCTGGCACCCTTAGCCAGAGATGGAAGGCTTCGGGCTTCGCGGAATAGTCCGCGCGTTTGAGCACTTCCGCCGCGATCTTCTGGCGGGCGCGGGATTCCTCGCGAATGGCGTCGGTCGCCAGTTTCACGGTGCCGTCGTTGATCCATTGCGTGGCCAGATACGTGGTGATCGGCGACGCCATGACGCTGGAGGTCCGCAAACTCGATGACAGCCGCGCCGTGTACCGCGTGTTCGGTGCCGCCAGATAGCCGACTCGCAAGCCTGCGCCCACACACTTCGCAAAGCCGGTGACGTGGAACACCAGTTCCGGGGCGAGCACGGCGAGCGGTGTCGGGGCGATACTCGGCAGAAAGCCGTAGGCATCGTCCTCAATGATCGGCACCGAGTAGCGTCTCGCGATTTCGACGATCGCTTCGCGTCGCGCCTGCGACATGGTCGCGGTGGTTGGATTGAGCAGCGTCGGATTGCAATAGAGCGCTTTCGGCAGCAGCGAAGCGCAGGCGGCACCGAAGGCTTCCGGGTCGATGCCTTCGTTGTCGCAGGGCAGGCCCATGAGGCGGATGCCGAGCTGCGCGGCCAGCCCTTTCACGCCCGGATAGGTCACCGCTTCGCAGCAGATGGTTTCCCCGGCGCGGGCCAGCACGCTGAACAGCGCGAGCAGTGCGGATTGCACGCCGGGCACCACCAGCACGCGGTTCGGCGGCAGTTCCGGAATGCGCTCGCCGAGCCAGCGGGCACCGGCTTCGCGATCCGCCGGGCCGCCGCCGAATTCCTGGTAGCGCAGCAGCGAATGCAGGTCCGGTACCTCGCGCAAGCTGCCGAGACCGTTGCGCAGCATCTGGTGGATGACCGAATCCTGCGGCTCCGGCGGCATGTTCATGGTCATGTCGATCAAGCCGACCACGGCTGGCGAGCGGACCACGGTGGGCGTCGGCGCCGCCGGCACCACGAAGGTGCCGCGGCCGGCCTGGGAGTCGATCAGCTTGCGGCGCTGCGCTTCGGCATAACCGCGCGAGACGGTGGTGAAGTTCAGATCGAGATGCTTGGCCAGCGCCCGTAGCGGCGGCAGGCGTTGTTCGGCGGCGAGACGGCCGGAGGCGATGTCCTCGGCGATCGCATCGGCGATCGCCAGATAGGCGGGCTTGGTGCTGGCGCGAATCATCGCGGCCCAGCGGTTCGGCGTGGTGCCCATGGTGTCGGTCCTGTCGTGCGGCGTCCGGTCAGGCCCTGCACGACAGCGGTGCAAGTGCATATTCCCGAACGAAATTCGGCGAGTCAGCGTCGACAGCCAGCATGGCTGCCTACGAATTTTCCGGAATTGCGGACCGCTCCTGCCGCCCTCGCATCACGGGCGAACGAGCAAATATGCCGTCAATTCATCGGTCTGGCGTAATGATCGCACGGTGATCGCATCAGCGAAAGCAGTGATTGGCATATCGCTTGCTGAAGCCGCTGGTGAAGCTTCTAGCGGGAGTCTGGACATGCCCGAAGTCCATTTTCGCGTTCGCTGGCCCGACCACACGGCCACCCGTTGCTATTCACCGTCCGCGACGATCCGCAGTTCGCTTCAGGCCGGGCTGACGTGCCCGGTGGCGCAGTTCGTCAAGATCAGTCGCATGGCGCTGGAGAAAGGCAGCGAACGGGTGCGCCGCAAGCACGGCTTCGCCTGCGGCCGCGCGGAAATGCAGATCGCGATCATCGAAAGCTTCGCGGCGCGCTACGCCAGCCAGCCGGATGCGCAGGTGACGATCGAGGCTTACGAGGACTGATTTCTACTGGGCAAACGAAAGCGATCTCACGCGGAGAACGCCAAGGACGCGGAGAAAAGCCAAAGCAAGATTGGTTCGAACAACAGCTTCGCCTTTACTCGCTTTGTTGTCGCTTTTCTCTGCGTACTCCGCGTTCTCTGCGTGAGACCCCGCTTTTCGCCTCAGAACGAGATGAAGAAACCGATGTTGTAGTTCGTCGTGTTGATGCTGTCGCCGTTGTTGGCCTTGGACTTGGCGTCGGTGAACTCGGTGGTCAAGGTCAGGTTGTCGAGCAGCTTGTGATACAGGCCCACCGTGTACTTGCTGTTGGCTTTCAGCAGCACGCCACCGTCGACATCGCCATCAGTGGAGTTCAGGCGGCTGATGCCGTAATTCGCCCCGAGCGTGGTCTTGCCGTAGGTGTAAGTCGCCTGGATGTAGCCACCCTGGGAGATGCGCGCCTTGCCGGTGGGCGAGAAACCTTCGATGAAGTACGAATACGCGCCCAGGCCTTCGCCGTAGTAGTAGTGGCCGACGATGGCGGCACCGGCGTACGCAATCTTGCCGGTGAAATCGGCGCCGATGGCGGTCGGGTTGTTGTCGGTCAGCGTGGCACCGGCACCCGGGGCGCTCAGCTCGTGCTTCTGGTACAGACCGCTGAACGAGGCGAAGCCGCCGATGCCCTTGGCATCGCCGAACTTGTACTTGATCTGGCCCTGGAAGCCGGGAGCCGGCTTCGCCGAACTGGACGAGCTGGCACTGATGCCGGTCACGCTCAAGGAATCGAGCGGCTGGAAGATGCCGATCGCCGCCGTCAAACCGCCGAAATCCGGCGAGATATAGGTGATCCCGGCGTTCGGCGTCGAAAACAGATGGCCGAAGCCGATGGTGCCGAGCGTGGTGTTGGCCGGCGACAGCGCGGTACGCACGCTGGCCACGCCGACCGAGATCAGGGTGATGTCGTTGACGATGGCGTCGAATCCCAGAAACGAGTAATCGCGGCCGATTTTCAGGGTGCCGAGTTCGGCGGTCGAGAAAGTGGCGTAGAGCTGGCGAACATCGAGATTCGGCGTTCCCAGCGCCACATTGCCGCTGCCGCCAGTCTGGATGTTCGGGCCGTTGCCAAAGGCGAAATCATTGTTGGCGACACCCGGATAAAAGCCGTAGGCGACGGCGGTATCGACACCCGAAACCTTGGTCTTGATGCCGAGCACGATGCCGTTCGGCAGGTTGCCGGAGTTCAGGCTGGACGCCTTGCTCGATTCGCCGGGCGGTGCCGCGCAAAGCAGGCTACCGGCCACAGCACCCGGCGTCTTGTCGCAGGACGTGAAGGTGTAGTTGGTGTTGACGTTGCCGGTGACGCTGAACGTGACGCCATTGGTTTCCACGGCGAACGCATGGGCGGTGCCGCAGCCGAAGCCGGCGGCGAGGAACAGCGTTGCGGCGCTGCCACGCGCCAGGATGCGGGTATTGCAGGTCATGGTGCTAACTCCCTTCGGATTGATCGGTCGGTACGCGAGGCTTGAATCCCGAACCGGCAGCGGACGCCGCCGGCTTCGGCGACCGCTTTTGCAACTGATATGCCAACAGTTGCAATTGAAATACGATCAATACGAGTGATTGTTTCTAAAATTGTTGCTTAAGAACGAAATTTTCCGCGAGACAATTTTTTGCAGGCGATCGCGCGAATGCGCAGCTGACTCGGCGCGCCGGTGCGCTTCACCGGGTTATTGCGCTTGTCTTATCTCCCGCCAAGCCGTTGTTAAATATCAAATAAAAAAGAATTTCCGCACGTCCTTTCGCCCTCACGCGCGGCGGACAGCCACTCACCGAGCGATTCGCAGACACCCGAGCGATGCCGATACTCCCTGCAACTGTTGCGAAACGCGGCTCAAGAAGCTCGAAATCTGCACCGGAATTGCTCATGCTCAATCCGCCATGCAATCGCTCGCAGGGAACAATCGCGAGACAGTACAAACACTTGCGCGCCGTGTTTTGTTTTGGTGCGCGCACCTGTGATCGGCAAGAGCCGACAGCCGATGCGAAATCAAGCCGCGTGCGTCTGCCATGGCCGACATCCCGGCGTCGATACCGCGTTCTGAAGCCGGAATCATCAACACGCACCATCAGCGCGCGAATCGGAGTGCAAATGCCCGTTTTTTGCTCGCGAATCCCGAATCAGCTCCTCAGTGTCGAAGAGCAAGGCGGCCGAGCACCAGTCTGGAAACGCCGACTGCGAAACAAATTGCCAGACAAACCAACAGTCTTGGTGTTTGATCGCATTGTGATCGCATTTTTATCTGAAGCGATGGCATGCGGTTTGCGATGACCCCGTCGTGCAGCCGGACCCGGCGCACAGCACGCCGTCCCGCCAGCCAACACATCCGCCAACACACCCACTTACCCCCAGACAGGAGCGAAGCCCATGCCAGCCGTTACCACTCCCCCGACCAAGAAAGGCGATTTCTTCGTTGATTACGAAGAGAAAGTCTTTGAAGACGTGAAGGCCAAGCCCGGCGAGAAGGCGCTGGTCACCTTCCACACCGTTGCCTTTGAAGGCTCGATCGGCCTGGTCAACATCCTTCAGGCCAAGCGTTTGCAGCGCAAAGGCTTCGAGACCTCGATCCTGCTCTACGGCCCCGGCGTCACGCTCGGCATTCAGCGCGGCTTCCCGACCATCGGCGACGAAGCCTTCCCCGGCGCGCAGAATTTTTCCGGCCAGTTGAACGCCTTCATGGCCGAAGGCGGCAAGGTTTATTGCTGCCGCTTCGCGCTGCAGATGCTCTACGGCCACGGCGAGCACTCGCTGCTGCCCGGCATTCGTCCGATCAATCCGCTCGATGTGCTGGACCTGTGCCTGATGCATCGCGAAGGCGCGTTCGTGATCCACACCTGGACGGTCTGAAGTCGCGGTTTTTCCCCCTGCCCCATCCGTCTGACCCGACGCCGCGAGCGCGGCGCTGGTCAGCCGGTTGGTGGCGTTGTTCCTGCATTACCGAATCACCCGCCGGATCTCAACGGACGCACGTCATGCCAGCCAAGAACATCGTCCGAGTCGCCGCCGCCCAGCTGAATCCGGTGCTCGACTCCGCGACCGGCACCGTCGACAAGGTGCTGAACGCGATTGCCGATGCGGCACGCGAGGGCGCGCAGCTGATCGTGTTCCCGGAAACGGCGGTCCCGTACTACCCCTACTTCTCCTTTGTCACGCCCGCCGTCTCGATGGGCGCGATTCATCTGAAGCTGTACGAGGATTCGCCGAGCATTCCCGGCCCGGTCACCGATGCCATTGCCGCTGCCGCGAAAGCTGCCAGCATGGTCGTGGTGCTGGGCGTCAATGAACGCGATCACGGCACGCTCTACAACGCGCAAGTCATCTTCGACGCCGACGGTACGATGCTGCTCAAGCGCCGCAAGATCACCCCGACCTATCACGAGCGGATGATCTGGGGCATGGGCGATGGCTCCGGCCTGAAGGTCGTGGAGTCCGCCGTCGGCCGCATCGGCGCGCTGGCCTGCTGGGAGCATTACAACCCGCTGGCCCGCTACGCGCTGATGGCGCAGCACGAGGAAATCCACTGCTCGCAGTTCCCCGGCTCGCTGGTCGGGCCGATCTTTGCCGACCAGATGGAAGTGACCATGCGTCACCACGCGCTGGAATCCGGCTGCTTCGTGGTCAATGCCACCGCCTGGCTGACGCCGGAACAGAAGCGGCAGCAGGCACCGACGCCCGAGCTGGAAAAGGCCTTCGCCGGCGGCTGCTACACCGCGATCATCACGCCCGAAGGCCGCCATGTGGTGGAGCCGCTGCGCGACGGCGAAGGCCTGCTGATCGCCGACTGCGACCTGAACCTGATCACCAAGCGCAAGCGGATGATGGATTCGGTGGGCCATTACGCGCGCCCGGAACTCCTGAGTCTGGTGCTCGATTCCCGCGCCGCAGCACCCGCAAGCGGTCTGCCGATGCCGGGCATGAGCTTGCCGCCTGCCGAAGCGGCTCCGATTGAAACCCCTGCCTCCGACCGCGTCGTCGCCCTGCCCGAAACACGCAAGGCCGCGCTGCGCTGATGCCCACTCCGGGAATGCCCATGAACGACGCCAACACCTCGCAGCTGCTGACCGAGTTGCAATCGCATGGCCTGCGACTCGCCGATGACACGGCAGGCGCGCCCAGCCGCCGTGGCGGCGCCGGCCCCAGCGATCACAAGGCGGTGACCATCGATGGCCGGACGATCATGGTGCCGGTGCACTCGGCGGATGCCTTGTCATCCGCCTATGAGGTAGGCCGGCCGCGCGCCGATGGCAGCGCCACGCTCAAGCGCAACAGCATTCCGATCAAGAACATCTCGTTCCCGAAGCAGCCACGCTTCTACAAGATGCAGACCTTCGATGGAATTCCGTACTGGAAAATTGCGACCCTGCACGGCTCGGACGTGCTGGCGACCACGGTGCTGCAGACCTGCGTCCGCTACGGCCGGCGCAGCACCTCCTGCCAGTTCTGCGCGATCGGCGAATCGCTGAAGGGCGAGCGCACCATCAACCGCAAGACGCCGGCGCAGCTCGGCGAAGTGGCGCGCGCCGCGATGCTGCTCGACGGCATCCAGCACATGGTGATGACCACCGGCACGCCGAATTTCACCGATCGCGGTGCGGAAATCCTCTGCGAAAGCGCATTCGGCGTGAAGGCGGCGACCGTCAACCACGCGTGCTTCGCCAGCGGCCTGCCGATCCAGGGCCAGTGCGAGCCGCCGGATGATCCACGCTGGTATCAGCGGATGAAGAACGCCGGCATCGACACGCTCGGCATGCACATCGAGGCCGTGTCGCAGTCGGTGCGCGAGCAGATCATGCCGGGCAAGGCGACGGTCACCGTCGATCACTACCTGACCGCGTTCGAGCAGGCGGTCGCCGTGTTTGGTCGAGGCCAGGTGTCGACCTACATCCTGTACGGCCTCGGCGATACCCGGGAAGCCGTGCTGGCGATGAGCGAAAAGCTGATCGCGCTCGGCGTCTATCCCTTCGTGGTGCCGTTCGTGCCGATCGCCGGCACGCCGCTGGAGAACCAGCGTTCGCCGGATGCAGCCGAGATGCGCGAGCTGCTGGCACCGCTCGGCAAGATGCTGGTCAGCGGCGGGCTCAAGTCCGCCGATATCAAGGCTGGCTGCGGCAAGTGCGGGGCCTGCTCCTCGCTGTCGGCCTACGAGCAGGCGTAAGCGATGCACGCCACCGACTGGATTCCTGCCTGCGCCGCAACCGAAACCGTCGCTGCTTATCGGCCAGTGGAATACCGCGTGAAACTGGCGACCGAAGCCTGGGAACTGCGCGAAGCCCGCGCCTTGCGCCGCGCGGTGTTCTGCGCCGAGCAGCGCCTGTTTGATTTCACCGACGCCGACGACATCGACGATGACCGTGGCGCGCTGACCCTGGTCGCCGTGTCCTGCATCCACAGCATGTCCGAGGATGTGGTCGGCACGGTGCGGGTACACGCGCTTGGTAGCAACGTCTGGCAAGGCTCACGACTAGCAGTGCGCCGCGACTATCGCGGTCAGGCCTGGCTGGGCAGCGAGCTGATCCACCTCGCGGTCAGCCTCGCCCATGCACGCGGCGCAGTGCGTTTCATCGCGCAAGTCCAGCAGCAAAACGTGGTGCTGTTCGAGCGCCTGCATTGGCGCGCGCTGGAAGCCATCGAACTCCGTGGTCGCCCGCACATGCGGATGGAAGCCGACCTCGCCCATTACCCGCCCTGTCTGTCGGTGGAGCGCGGCTTCATCACCACGCTGCGGAGTGCTGCGTGAGCACGTCGCTGAATGAGCTGATCGGGCAATTGCGCAGCGGTCGCGGTGTCGCCCACAAGCGCGACATCAGCGCGGTAGTCGCGGCCCTCGGCATCGGCGGTGACAGTGCCATCCAGGTCGGCGACGACTGTGCAGCGATTCCCGATCCGTCCGGCGATGGCTGGCTGCTGCTGGCGATCGAAGGCTTCCTCAGCGAGTTCGTCGAACGCGAACCGGCCTTCGCCGGCTGGTGCGGCGTGATGGTCAATGTCTCCGACATCTACGCCATGGGCGGCCGGCCGATCGCCGTGGTCGACGCGATCTGGAGCCGCGACGCCGTGCACGGCAGCACGATCCTCGAAGGCATGGCGGCAGCAGCGAAGGTTTACGGCGTGCCGGTGGTCGGCGGCCATGCCAATACCCGCGCCAGCAGCGAACAGCTTTCCGTGGCCATCCTCGGCCGCGCCACGGCTTTGTTGTCGAGCTTTGAAGCGAAGCCCGGCGATGTGCTGATCGCTGCCACCGACCTGCGCGGCAGCTATCGCCAGCATTTCTCCAATTGGGATGCCGCCAGCGGCAGCGACCCAGAACGCTTGCGCGGCGATCTGGAAATCCTGCCGACGCTGGCCGAGCAAAAGCTTTGTTGTGCCGCGAAAGACATCAGCAATGCCGGACTGCTCGGCACCCTGCTGATGCTGCTGGAGTGCTCCGGTGTCGGTGCGGAGGTCGATCTCGATCAGGTGCCGATGCCGGCCGATGCCGATCCGGCGCGATGGCTGCTGCACACCTTTCCAAGCTACGGCTTCCTGCTCGCCGTGCGGCCCAGCCGGGTCGACGAAGTGCTGGCGCGCTTCCATGCCCGCGACATTTCGGCATCGGCCATCGGCCGCTGCACGGCTGCTTGCCAGCTGTACTTGAGCGATGACGGCAACAGCGCGCAGGCCTGGGATTTCGATGAGGAAGCGCTGATCGGTTGCGGGCCGTCGCCTTCCGGCGCGCCTCCACCACCCCGTCATCTTGACTTGGGCGCGATGCCCGAAGTTCGAACGCTCACACCTCTCGCCTCCCGAGAAAATGCCTGAACTCCGCTTCGAAGTCCGCTGGCCCGACGACACGACCACGCTCTGCTATTCGCCGTCATCGACGATTCGCGACGCCTTCACGCCGGGCCAGCCGTACCCGCTCGCCGATTTCGTGCGCCGCAGTCAGGCGGCGCTGAATCTGGCCAGCGAGCGCGTGCGCCAGCGCTACGGCTACGCCTGTTCGAGTGCGGCGCATCAGTTGTCCGAGATCGAACGACGCGCCAGCCAGTACCAGACCGATCCCGCCGCGACGGTCACCGTCATCCGCTTCACCTGACCGCCGCGACTCACGACTGACGAAAGATGAACGCCATGACCCGCCTACTCCCACCCAATCCCCAGACCAGGCACTACCCCGTCATCGTCATCGGCGGCGGCCAGGCCGGCCTGTCCGCGAGCTGGCATCTGAAGCAGCGCGGCATCGCCCATGTGGTGTTCGAGAAGCAGCGCATCGCTCACGAATGGCGCAACCATCGCTGGGATTCGTTCTGTCTGGTGACGCCGAACTGGCAATGTACGCTGCCGGGCTTTCCGTATCAGGGCAGCGATCCCTATGGCTTCATGCTGAAGGACGAGATCGTCCAGTACATCGAGGCTTTCGTCGCCAGCTTCGATCCGCCGGTGCTGGAAGGCGTGGCGGTGACCCGGCTGAGCCGGACCGGCAGCGGCTATCAGGTGACCACCAGCATCGGCGAATACACGGCTGATGAAGTGATCGTCGCCAGCGGGGCCTATCAGGTGCCGGTGAAGCCGGCCTGCGCCGAACGTCTGCCGCCGGCGATGTTGCAGATGCACGCCCCTGCCTACCGCAATCCGCAAGCATTGCCGGAAGGCGCAGTGTTGATCGTCGGCACCGGCCAGAGCGGCTGCCAGATTGCCGAGGACCTGCATCTGGCCGGTCGCAAGGTGCACTTGTGCGTGGGCGGCGCCCCGCGCGCGCCGCGTCGCTATCGCGGCAAGGACGCGGTCGAATGGCTGAACAAGATGGGTTACTACGACATCGGCATCGACGAGCATCCGAACAAGGATCGCGTGCGCTCGAAGTCCAATCACTATCTCACCGGCCGAGACGGCGGCCGCGAGATCGACCTGCGCAAGTTCGCCGCCGAAGGCATGGAACTGTACGGCCGGCTCGACGACATTCGCGGCACCACGCTCCACTTGAAGCCCGATCTGGAAAAGAACCTCGATAGCGCCGACACCACACTCGAATCCATCAAGGACAGTATCGACGCCTACATCGCCAAGACCGGAATCGAGGCGCCGACCGAGCCGCGCTATGTGCCGGTCTGGAAGCCGGAAGCCGAGCGCAACGAACTGGATTTCGTCGCTGCCGGCATCAGCACGGTGATCTGGTGTATCGGCTATCGCTCGGACTACCGCTGGATCGACGTGCCGGTGTTCGACGGTCGCGGCTATCCGGGTCACGACCGCGGCATCACCACGGTGCCTGGCCTGTACTTCATCGGCCTGCCCTGGCAGTACACCTGGGGCTCGGGGCGTTTTTCCGGCGTGGCGCGCGACGCGCAGCACATCGTCGAGCGGATCGCATCAAGGCTGCACAGCAACGCGCCGAGGGCGATGGCGGGTTTGAATGCGCTGGCGCTCGGAAGCTGAGGCTATTGTAGGCGGGTCGCGACCCGCCGTTTTGGCCTCGGCGCGAACGTCATGGCGGGTCGCGACCCGCCCTACAACGCTGGCGCTGGGTAGCTGAGCAAGATCCGACGTAGGGCGGGCCATGCCCGCCTTCACCTCATCAATGGAACGAGCCGGCGGCCACGGGCCGCCCTACGCGGACCTCAGCCTGTCGTGAAACCGCAGCACCGCCTCCAGTACCACCTCCGGCGCCTCGGTCTGCGGGTAATGCCCGACATCCGGCAGCAGCGTCACATCCGGCTTCGGAATCAGCTCGCGGAAGCGCTCGACCATATGCGCCCCCGAAATCGGATCGAGTGCGCCGTCGATCAGATGTAGCGGCACCACCGTGTTCTGGAGCGCGCCGACCCAGCGCTCGCGGTTGGCGCGGCGTTCGAGGATGTAGCGGATCATCCGGTGCAGCCGGCGATGGCCGTTGTCATGGGCAAGCAGCGCCCAGTACACGCTCAGCTCTTCTGCTGACGGCTTGGTCTGCGGCCCGAACACCAGCGCGAAGCTCGGCATGAAGCGCGCCTCCGTCATCAGCGCCGATACCAGCAGCCCGAGCGGCGACAGCAGCAGCTTCTGGGCGCGCGAAGCACGATGGGTTTCGGGAAACAGCCCGCCGTTCAGCAGCACGCAGGAGACGATTTCCAGCGACCGATCGCCGATCGCCCGGCGTTCAGCATCGCGGGCCAGCAGTTCCTGGGCCACGGTGTCGCCCACGTCATGGGCCAGCAGATGCACGCGCCGGACACCGCGATCGCGCAGCAGCGCTTCGGCGATGTCGGCCTGCTCGAAGATCGAAAAATCGCGGCCGGCCGGCTTCGCCGAAAAGCCGTAGCCGAACATGTCGAAAGCCAGCACATGACCGAAGCGCGCGGCGAGCGCATCCCAGATCGGATACCAGTCGAACGATGCCGTCGGGAAGCCGTGCAGACAGAGCAGCGTCGCGTCCTGATCAATCGCCGCTCCGGCTTCGCGCACGAAAATCGCGTGGCCGCGATGATCGAAACGCAGCCCCGCTGCTCGCCATTGCGCGAGGGCCGTGAGGCTCAAGGCCGCGACAAGGCTCACGTCCGGTAGCTGGGATCAGCCCGGTCGAGCTTGCGCAGCATCGCCGGCCAGACCAGTGCGGCCCCCTGGCCGCGCGTTGCTACCTGTAGCTGGCGCATACCGCCGTCGAGGATGTCCTGCGGAATCATCAGCAGGTTGTCGAGGTTCGATCCACCCGCGCCCATGGCGCGAACCTGGATGTTGCAGGCGCTCTCGAACACGTACATCGCCACCCAGGCTTCGGCCACCGAAGTGCCGACAGTCAGCAGGCCGTGGTTCTTCAGCATCAGATAGGTGTTGCCGCCGAGATCGCGCACCAGACGTGGCTTTTCGTCTTCGAGCAGTGCGACACCTTCGTAGTCGTGATAGCCAAGGTTCGACATCACGAAGATCGACTGCTGCGAAATCGGCAGCAGGCCTTCCTTGCGCGCCGACACCGCCACACCATTGGCCGAATGCACATGCAGCACGCACTGCGCATCCTCGCGCGCGGCATGCACGGCCGAATGGATGACGAAGCCGGCCGGGTTGATCGGATAGGGCGATTCCAGCACCTGACGCCCTTCGAGATCGACCTTGACCAGGCTCGACGCAGTGATCTCGTCGAACAGGAAGCCATAGGGGTTGATCAGGAAGTGATGTTCCGGCCCCGGCACGCGCGCCGAGATATGCGTGAACACCAGATCACTCCAGCCGAACATCGCCACCAGCCGGTAGGCGGCGGCGAGGTCGACCCGCAGCTGCCATTCCTCCGGCGATACCTTGCTTCGGACTTCAGGAATAACGAGTTTCTCAAGGGCGGTCATAGCGGTCTCCTCCGGCATTGGCGGTGACCAGACGATGCCACAGCCTCCGCAAACCCGTAGGTCCGGATTGATCCGGACGCTTTTCTGGCGGGCCTTGCAAACGTCCGGATGAATCCGGACCTACGGCTCAAATGGCGGCTTCCAGGGTTTTCGAGCGGCTGCGTCCGCTGACCTTGGCCAGCGCGTTCAGCAGCAGTTCGACATGGCGCTCGGAGCAGCTCTGGCCCATGAGACCGATGCGCCAGACCTTGCCAGCGAAATCGCCGAGACCGGCACCAATCTCCACACCATGATCGTTGAGCAACTGACCGCGACCGGATGCGTCATCCACCCCTTCCGGAATCCACACGCTGTTGAGCTGCGGCAGGCGTTCGCCCTTCGGCACCACATAGCGGAAGCCGAGATCTTCGAGGCCTTCCGCGAGCAGCGCATGGACGCGCGCATGACGCGCCCAGCTTAGCTCCAGGCCTTCCTCGTGCAGCATGCGCAGCGCTTCGTGCAGACCGAACAGCGCGTTGACGGGAGCTGTGTGGTGGTAGGTGCGGCGGGCTGATGCATTGCCGCCGCTGCCCCAGTAGCTCATCACCAGCGCCAGATCCTGGAACCACGAAACCACCGGCGTCTTGCGCGCCTTCACGGCATCCAGCGCGCGCGCCGAATACGACACCGGCGACAGGCCGGGCGGTGCCGACAGGCATTTCTGGGTTGCCGAATACACCGCGTCGATGCCCCAGGCGTCGATTTCCAGCGGCACGCCAGCCAGCGAAGTGACCGCATCGCAGAGGCTCAGCGCGCCATGGGCGCGGGCAATCGCGGCGATCGTCTTGGCGTCGGTCAAGGCACCGGTGGAAGTTTCCGCCTGCACGAAAGCAACGACCTTCGCCCCCGGATTGGCCTTGAGCGCGGTTTCGACATCAGCCGGATCGACCGCCCGACCCCAGGGCGTGTTCACCTTGACCACCTTCGCCCCGGCCCGCTCGGCCATCGAGCAGATGCGGCCGCCAAACACGCCATTGACGCAGACGATGATGGTGTCGCCCGGTTCCACCAGATTGACCACGCTGGTTTCCATGCCGATCGAACCCGGTGCCGAGATCGCGAAGGTCAAGTCGTTGGCGGTGCGGAACGTCGCGCGCAGCAGCAGCTTGATCTCGTCCATGAGCCGGACGAATTCCGGATCGAGATGACCGATCGTGCCCTGCGCCGCCGCCGCCAGCACCCGCGGATGAACGTCCGACGGGCCCGGGCCCATCAGCACCCGCTTCGGCGCAACAAAACCGCCGATGCCCGCCAGGCCGGTAGTGAGGAAGTTGGCTGCGGAAGCGCTTGGAGTCTGCATCGGGTTGACCTGTCGGGTGGACTGTCGTTGAGTCGGCGCGTCTGTCGTCTCGTCTCGACGACGCGAATGATGGGCTTGCATCGGCTTTTGTATACCGAAAGATGCCTGCAAAAGCCGCTTTGGCCGCGCAGTACACGGCTTTGCCGACGCTTCCGTCAAGGGTTTTGCGACTATCGGGCAGTCGGGTATTCGGCTGTCGACAGCCGATGGCAGCTTGGAAATGCCGACGTATTGCGGCATCGTCGCCAGCAAATCCATGCGGATGCCGTCATGCCGAAAGCCACGCCCTACTTCAGCCCCGCCAGCTTCGCGTTCCTGCGTGCGCTCGCCGCCAACAACAGCCGCGAATGGTTCACGGCCAACAAGGGCGAATACGAGCAGCAGGTGAAGCTGCCGTTCCTGCGCCTGATCGCGGATCTGGACGCGCCGCTGAAAGCGATCAGTCCACATTACGTGGCCAATCCGAAGCCCGTCGGCGGTTCGATGTTCCGCATTCACCGCGACACCCGCTTCGCCGCCGACAAGACGCCCTACAAACCCTGGGCGGGTGCCAGTTTCTACCATCAGGCCACCCGCGCGGTGACCCGTGGAGGCGACGCCGATCAGGGCACCATGGGCCGACTCGACGCCCCCGGCTTCTATTTGCACATGAAGCCCGGCGACAGCTTCCTGGGCGGCGGCATCTGGCATCCGCAGCCGGAAACCCTGAAACGCATCCGCGCCTATCTGGTCAACAATCCGGCCAGCTGGAAGAAAGCCACCCGGTCAGCGGCGTTCCAGAAAGTCTTCGGCGAACTGTCCGGTGAAAGCGCCAAGCGCGTGCCACTGGGCTACGACGCCGCGCACGAACTGATCGAAGACATCAAGCGCAAGGACTACATCTGCGCCGCTCCGCTTCCCGACGAAGCCTTCCTTGAAGCCGACCTGCCGAAGCTCATCATCCAGCAATACAAGCTCGCCAGCCCCTTGATCGACTGGCTGTGTGGAGCGCTGGATCTGGACTACTGAGGCGCGATCCACCGCAACTGGTCGCCAACCGAAACCGGCCGAGGTCGCCTGTGGCATGCACCATCCCGCGCAGACATAGATCGTGCAACGCACCCAGCGCATAGGTCGGGAAAGCGGCTTTATTGCGCATCCCGACGAATTCGCTCGAATTACGCTGACACCGTCCCCAGGCGATCGTCGTCGATACCGACGTGCTGGCCGACCGCCTGCGCGCCGGCCGCGAGGCAGCGATCATCACCAAACAGTGGATCACAGACGACGAAGAACTGGCGATCTCGGTGCGCAGCATCGCCGAACTGGAAGCCGGTATGCGCTGTAAGGAGCGTGGGGTAGTCGACGCCCTTCTTGGCCTAATGCGGCGACACCCAGCGACCGATATCAGTGTCCACTCAACATCATTTATGTTTCCGATTCAAGAATACCGTTTTATATGACTTATATATGCACACATTGAAAATAATAAATCCCGCAACGAATATAAATGTAAAAAATTGATTTTTTAGTTTCAAATAAATAATTATTGCAATTAAAAAAGAACACATTACCGCTAAAAATCCAATGCGGTCATAGATCATCTGCAAGACAGGCTTCAGTCGCATCTGATCATTCCTGAGTAGGAAACGGAATTACGGCGACACCTTGCCAATTACAAAATTCCCTCTGGTCTTTGTCAAGCTTTAGTTGCGGCTCGCGGCCTTGTTTGGCGAACACGATCAGTCGGCCAAGATTGGCTTCCAAGCGGGCCATTGCGGCAGCGTCCATCAAAGGGCCGTAGGGCGGGTCTCCACCCGCCACTTTCCGTGAAACGATCGCTACCGTAAAGCTTGTGCACTGCGTCCAGCGGCAGATTGGCCGAGGCGCTACGTCAATGGCGGGTCGCGACCCGCCCTACGTGCTACGTGCTGGATCGGATTTCTTTGATGTAAATAAAATAAAAGTATATGACTGCACCCCAGCCCCAAGTGAGTACCAATAAAAGAGAAACGCGATTTGAAGCAGGCAGAACACCGGGATTATGCTTCTTTCGCAAGTACTGGTGTACAAGCATCCAACCAGTGAGGGCAGTTGAGCAAAATATTCCTCCAATAAACGAGTAAGTAAATATTGTTCTACTAATTTTACTGGATTCACTAAAATAAATTAATACTGCCAGCAAGAAAACCTGAAAATATCCCACAGCAAAAGCGCTACCAACTAGAATTTTTATTTTGACTATTGTAGATTTGTGGACCGTAATCATTAGCGATTCGTAGAACTACCGTAAAATTATGAATTACGGTGACACCTTACCCATTCCCCAATTCATACTGCGCGCCATGAGGCAGCACACGCCGCTTGCGACCGCGCTTGGCGGGAAGGATCGACCGGCCGAGCTCGACTTCCAGGTGCTTCAAAGCCTCAGCGTCCATCAACGGACGACCCACTGACAAGCCGCGCTCCAGCGCTGCACTCGCAAGGGGAGCGTCTGTGCTGTCAAGAAATTCGGTGAAATTCGTGATCCGGTCAATGAGCGGCTTGACCTTGACCAGTTCATCATCAACGCCCGACAGATGTGCTCGGGCGCTCGACCATGGCCAATCAGCCGCTTTCCGGACCAGACTTGCCTTGACCGGGTTCAGCGCCACGTAACGCGCGGCGGCCAGCGGATGGGGTTCGTTCATCGCAACGGACCCGAATCTTCCCTGGAACAGATGCCCGGTCTGGCGGTTCCGGGCATTGATGAATCCGCTGTACCGCCGATGTGCTTCTCCCAATGCGTAACCGAGCCCGTCCTTGGCGGTCGGAACAAGGATCAGGTGAACGTGATTCGGCATCAAGCACCAGGACCAGACTTCCACACCTTGAAGCTTGCAAGCCTCCGCCAACAGATCGCAATACAGCGCGTAATCGTCATCGTTGAAGAAAATTCGCTCGCGATGGTTACCACGCTGGGTGACGTGGTGAGGCAGCCCGGGAATCACGATTCGAGGCAAACGCGCCATGGCACACATCACTTGTGTCGGTGAATCTTGATCTTACCGCCTCGCCGGAAATTGGGGAATTAGTAAGGTGTCACCGTAATTCCCATCGTAATTCCCATGGCAAACATCCTTGTGTCGATGAATCTTGATACTGCTGCTTCGCTAGGAATTGGGGAATGGGTAGGGTGTCACCGTAATTCATAGTAGAGTGCAATCGTAATTCCCATTCTCAATAATTAATTTGGTGCGAATTTATCTAGAATAATTTTTCTAGGAATGTCGAAATCGCTTATCTCGCACTCAATTCTTTTTGCGCCATAACACGATAGCGGTAAAAGGCTTGGAGAAAAATCAAAAATTAACCTTGTACCAGTAACATATCTTAGGTAACGCCCCTCCTCTGTCCCATAAATTAAACGTCCGTTCGGGTAAGCAGCACGAATAGAACGAAATATCGATCCTACTCCCACATTTTTTGCAGACAAGAAATTCGGAGACAAAGTCTCAATTCTTACAATCGTTCCTTCCGCATCGAAAATTCCAGTCGCGGTACCGTTAGTACATTGGAATACATCTACAGCCGCGTATGAATCTCCTTCAAGTTCGAGTGTTTTAAATTTTTTTGGCAGATCTAATGTTTTCACGTCAAAAATCGTCATACCGACTTTCATGCGACCGAAAAAACCTGATTCTTCGTGGATGCCGCATTGATCAAGATTCTTTGATGATATTGACCAAACGGAAACCGGAAAGAATAGCAATAACCATAAACACGGCAACAACTTCAATCTATCCGCATCAGAGTTTTGCATATTATTGTCGTTTCCAATCTATAAAACGTTCTTGACGACCTGTTTCTTTCATGTCCACATGAACTCCACGACCATCTGTATACTCATTTACGCGGTTAAATTCTCCAGACTGGAATGCTGCTTCCGCTGTTTGAGCTGGGCTCATATTTTCGATGGCTATATCAGCGGCTTGATTGGCGAGATGCGCGCTGTTTGGAGATCCACCCACTGCCGAATTTTGCTCAGGAGTTCTCGTTCCACTCGTAACACTCACACTTTTCCCCTCTTTTTCACTAAAATTTAGAAGACTTTTTTGCATATCCTGCGTAACTACAGCTGGCGCACCATTGTTTGAGTCTTGCGGTAGTAATTTTATTTTTCCGGCGTCACTCACAGAACCATCCACTGCGACTCCGTTGTTCGCGGCTGCACTGCGGCTCACAGATTGCGACCCATCTGCATTTGCGCTTGTGGTTGTTACCATATGCTCGCGAACCGGAACATCTATCTTAATGCCGGCCATTCCTGTGGGATCTGTATATCTGTATGGATTACCATTTCCATACCCATACCGACCGAACGTAAACGGATCATCCGTAAACCCAATCGGATCAATGCTCAAAAACCGCCCAATAACCGGATCATAAAACCGCGCTTGAGCATAAGTCAGCCCTGACTCGCTGTCATGCGCGTGTCCGGTGTAGCCGATCTTGCCGGCAGCGCCATTGAGCTTTTCGCCGTACGGCGCGAAATGTTCTGACCACATTGTGTGGCGGTTCCCGTCCGTGGCCAGCCGTGGCGAGCCCAGCAGATCCGGATGGAGGTAGGTCAGCTGGCCGTTCTTGACTTCAGCGATGGTCTTGCCGTCGAGCTGCACGTAGTTGGTATTGCTTCCAGCAGCTTCAGTGACGACGTAAAACAGCGTTCCCGACAGGCTGTACAGCGTGTACTCGATCGTGCTGTTGGTCTTGACCGTCCGAATGCGCTTGCCATTGCCGTCATAGGCGTAATGCGCGATGCCGGGCATGGTGACGATCTGGTCGGCGTCGTTCCAGGTGTAGGTCCGGTTGCCGTCCACATGGATGCGGCCGCGGGCGTCGTAGCCGAAGTTGCGAGTCGTGCCTGCGGCTTGCGTTTGCGCGGTGCCGCGCGTGGTCGTCCCGGTTCCGCGCTGAACCCCGAAAGTTTCCGGCGGCGGGGTGCATTGCACGCCATTGCAGGGGTCATAAGGCTCCGGTGGCCGGGTCGGTGGCGGGGGAGGTGGCGGCGGCGGCTCTTCCGGGGGTGAGTTCGGCGCGGTATTGGGCGGAGGCGGCGTACCGGGATTGGGAGCTGACGGCGCAACCGGTGCCGATCCACCGGAAGGCGGTGCTGGCAGCGTGGCGGTAGGCGTCGGCGCTACGGTCGTGCCGGTAACCGTAGCCAGGCGATTGCTGGCCGGCTCGTAGGCATAGCTCAGAGGCGCGCTGCCAGCACGGCTCCTGAGATTGTTGATCGGGTCGTAGCCGTAGCTGTAACTGCCCCAGAGGCCGCTGGCAGTGGTCAGACGGTTCAGGTTGTCGTAGCCGAGGGTGGCATTGTTGGTGCCGTCGACTTCGTCGGTGATCTGATTGAGGTTGCCACCATGGCTGTAAGCGTAGCGCAGCCGCTGGAATACCGTGCCGCCGTAGCGGGTGTCCTGAAGGTTCGGGCGCTGACGGTTGTCCAGCCCCTGCTGGTAGCTCAGGCCGTTGCCCAGTGTGTAGCTCGCCACCCGGCCATTGGGGTGGTACTGGATGCTGCCGGCCAGCAAGCCGATCGGCGTGCCGTTGCCGCAGCAGGTTCCGTTGAGCTGTGTCGGTTCGCCGAAAGCGTTCGGCGCGAACGCCAGGCTGTATGAATCCGGATAGGTCAGCGCGGCGGTCTGGGCCAATGCGTTGTAGCTCGGATCGAAGCCGTACCAGCGGCCGTCGACATTGACGACTTCGCTTTCGAGCATGCCGCGCTTGTTGTAGGTGTAAGTCCACGCCGCCACGGCATTGACGCTGCTGATCATGTTGCCGGCAGCGTCGAAGCCGAAAGCGGTATCGCTGGCGGTGCCCGGGTAGTCGTCGAAGACCTTGCGGCCACGCACGTCGTAGTGGAACTGGGTAGCGCTGGCAGTGGGTGTCAGCGTGCAGCCGGCGTCCGGCTGGCCCTTGGCTTCCCAACGCAACTGGCTGGCGTCGTCATAGCCGAACAGCGTGGCACCGCTTTCCGGATCGTGGCGCCGGCACAGGCGTTTGTAGCTGTCGTACTGGTAGCTGCGCGTGTAGCTCAGATTGCTGCCCCGATAGAGCCCAGCTTGGGTGACGCTCTGGAGCATGCCGAAGACATCGCGCGCCATGGTGGTGGTCTGGCCTTCGGCGGCGGCAATCTCGGTGGCCACGTCGTAAGACGGTGAATCCCAGGCCTGGTAGCGGACGGTCATGGACTTGCCGTCGGCATCGGTCATCTGGCGGCGGTTGCCGGACAGGTGACTGATGGTGCCTAGCGTGATGCCGTCCGTGGTCTGCTGGGTGGTCATGCGGCCCAAGAAGTCGTACTGGGTTTGCACGCCGGCCGTCGGGTACGAGCTGGTGGACGGATAGGACTCGAAGCTGGCGCGGCCCATCCAGTCGAAGCTGCGCCGCACGTAGCGGGCGGCACCGGTGGTCTGGTCGCGATCCTCCTCGAGCACCGGGTTGTAGCGGCTGTCCAGATAGACGCTGCGCTGGTGGTTGGCTTCGTTCAGCCGCATCCGCCAGTTGCCGGCAGGCTGGCCGAGTTCCGACGCCGTCAAACGCACCAGGCTCAGTGTTTTCGGCGCCCAGTTGACGGTATCGCCAGCGGGATAGGTGACGGTGCTGAGCCGGCCGATCGCGTCATAGGTGTAATGCGTGGTGCTGCCGCGTTCGTCGGTGACATTGGAGACGAGGCCGTAATAGTCGATCACGCCCGACCTCGACACGCCGTCGGGAAACTGGATCAGCTGTGGGGCACCGCGCTTCCAGTTGTTGAACGAAACCCAGCTGCCAACGCCGTTGGTCATCGACGCCAGCGTACCGTCAGCGTGGTAGGCGTAAGTCTGCTGAAGCAGGCCAAAGCTGTAGCTGCGGATCGGCAATGCAGTGGATGAACTGAACTGCTTCGACATCATCACCTGACCGGTTTCGGTGTTGGTGACCGACGCCATCTGGCCCAGCACCCACTTCGACAAATTGTCGTGGTAGGCCATGGTGTCGTTGCGGGCGTAGCCGATGCTGTTGGACCGATGCACCCTGGTTTCGCGGGCAAATACATCAAAGGCATCGACGCGATTGGTGAAGGTATCGCCGTTGACCGTGGTGATGGTCTGGGTGCGCGGGACGACGTGGGTCTGCTGGAAACTGTCCGGTAGGAACAGGCCGGTTGATCCAACGGTAGAGGCGTACGGCGGGTTGGACGGGTGGGTCGCGTAGGTACTGACTGCGCTCATCAGCACCGTGCCGTTCGGCGCGAGCAGGTCCATCCGCAGCATCTTGCCGTCATCTACATAATGCGTCTGGCCGAAGCTGTAACGCGTGGACGAGCCGTCGGGCTGCGTTTTTGTGATCACTCGCGGTGGCCCGATGTAGTTCGAGCCATCGTTGAAGCTGCTGTAAGGATTGCTGTAGGACAGCGTCCACTCGGCGGGGGCAAGGCCTGGCCCGGTGATGCGCTTGCGCGTCACGGCCAAGTTGTCGGTTTCAAGGGGCGTGAACATTAAGTTCGGGACAACACTCCCAGCCGATTGATCTTGACAGTCGTTGAGTACGAGGTATCGCCCGTGACGTTTCGGCTCGAGCGTGAATGTGCCTACTGCTCCGCTAGGATGCGTGACCGCCATTGTTCGCGGAGCGGCCGTCGACGCCAGCCAAGTGCCGGGTACGTAGCACGGGCCGCCGGAATAAGCAGGGAGCGTGTTGTACTGAAGACGGAATCCGACGGACGTCGGGTAGGCATACTCCCAGTACGTGTTGTCCGGCAGCGTTACGCGCGAACCCGCGTAGCGCCAGACGCGGCCCGTGCTGGGGTCTGCTGCGCTGTCGTGCGCCGTCGCAGATATGATTTGCCCTGCTGCATCGTGGCCGAACGTGATCTGGCGACCGTCGTTGGCCACGATCCTTTTGATCGTTGATCCTTCGTAGTCATAGCGCACCCAATTCCCGAAACGGTCTTCGACACGGGTGGCATAGAGGCGAACTTCGACTCGCTGCAAGGACTCGGTATAGTTCGCGGTGCCGGTAGACCCTGGTGGTGGTGGTGCCGGACGTTGAAGGGAACTGATCTGACGGCTGGCCATCCAGTTGAAGGTGTAGCGCGTGCCATCGGGCGCTATCGCGAGAAAGCCCTCACCGGCGTATGTGAAGCCATTGGCAACGACGCCCGCGTTTGCCAGTGATGGCAGGCAGCGCAGCTGAACGTGGTCCACGGTCACGAAACGCCGGCCGCCACCATCCGTCGGAGCCGGTACCGACGATGGCGACAACACCAATTTCGACCCGTATCCGGGGATGTTGATCGAGTTGCCGCGCCAGAAAGTTCCGTTCGAGAAGAACCTCGATCCGGCAGTGTTGCGCGCGGAAGGCGGCTGCTGCGTGCTTGAGCTGCAACGGTTGGTCGTGCCGGTACCGACCTGCCAACCATAGTTGTAGGCAAAAATGCCACTCATGTAGGGGATGTTGATATCCCAGCCAAGGATCTGTATCGGCGGGACGATGCCGTCCGTATCCGTGGCAGTCTGCGTTCGTGTGAGCTGAACCGGCAGCGCGCTATTGCCCTTCAAATCAATATCAGTGACCGAAAAGCTGAGCTGGCCGTTGTAGTAGTTGATCGAATCGCCAAACAGGTCATTGCCCAGCGGCCCGATCATCTCGGCCTGCTTGATTCGGTTGCCCCATTCTTCCTGGTACTGGACCGGGTCTCCCGAGTCTTGCGCTTGCGCGATGCCGGCAGTGAAGAGGGCTGCCGCAGTCAAGAACAGTGCTTTGTACATGTGACGCTCCCTGTCGGTTCTGGTGCCGGTTCCGGGCCATTGCGGTCGCCGGAACGGGCAGAACAGAGAGAATCAGGTTTTCAAGCGCGGCTCAAACGGCGTTGGTTTTTGCTGAAAGGGTATTTTCAAGCCGTCCGGTCCGTATGACGTTGTGCGGCTTTTGGCGATGAAATCGAGCCGCTGTGGTGGGGAATCCGGACGCTTCGGCTCGCGCGGGAATTTCGCGCCGCGCAGCTCGGGCCGCCCCGAATCAGCCGCCGCAACGCAGCCTGCAATGTCCGGCTTGTTAAACTGTTGCCCATGCAATTCTTCATCGTTGTCGGCGGCCTCATTGGCCTGGCCGTGAATGGCTGGCGTGGCGCGCTGATCGGCGGGCTGCTGGTGTGGGCGCTGCTGCCGCTGCTGGGCAAGCTGCTGCTGCGCACGGCAGTCAAGAAGATCGCGGCGGTGCAGACCCAGTTCCTTGATTCGACCTTCGCGGTCATGGGCGCGGTCTGCAAGGCCGATGGTCATGTCAGCGAAACCGAAATCCGGGTGGCGGAGGCGCTGTTCGACCAGCTACGCCTGACTGGCGAAGCCCGCGAATCGGCCAAGCGCGCTTTCAACCGCGGCAAGAGCGCGGATTTCGATCTGGACGCCGAACTGGCCCGCTTCGCGCAGGCCAGCCGCACCCAGCCGATGTTCCGGCAGATGTTCCTGCAGGTGCAGGTGTCGGCGATCATCGCCGACGGCCAGATGCACGCCGCCGAGCACGCGATGCTGACCCGCATCGCCCGCGCGCTGGGTTTGTCCGAGCGCGATCTGGCAATGCTGGAAGCGATGATGCGCAGCGGCGCCGGCGGTTTCAGCGGCGGCGGTGCCGGAGGTGGTGGTGGTGGTGCATCGGCCGGCCGCGATGCACCGGGTTCGCTCGACGACGCCTATCAGGTGATCGGCGTAGCGGCGAGCGCCAGCGATGCCGAGCTGAAACGCGCCTATCGCAAGCTGATGAGCGAAAACCATCCCGACAAGCTGGCCGCCAAGGGCCTGCCGGAGTCGATGCGCGCACTCGCCGAAGAAAAGACCCGGCGCATCACCGCCGCCTACCAGCGCATCGAGCGGGCGCGCGGCGGAGTCAAGAGTTGAGCCGCAGCCTCACCGAGCCCCTGCAATGCGCATCCTGTCGATCGTGGTGCTGTTCTGTGTCGGCTGTGCCGGAGCGCCGCAAGTGAAACCGGTGCTGCCGCAGCCGGTCGACGGCACGGCGATCACGCTCGACACGGGGTCAGCCGGCCGCGTGGCGATGTTCGCGTCCGGCCCCGAATCGCCCACCGACGCCCGCCCGCTGCTGCTGATCCACAGCGTCAACGCCGCCGGCAGTGCCTATGAAGTAAAGCCGTTGTACGAGCATGCGAAGGCGACGCGGCCGGTCTACGCCATCGACCTGCCCGGCTTCGGCCTGTCCGAACGCAGCGACCGGGTCTACACGCCGCGCCTGATGACCGACGCCGTGCTGGCCGCCGTCGCCGAAATTCGCAAGCGTCATCAAGGGCTTAGCGTCAACGCACTAGCCCTGAGCCTGTCCTCCGAGTTCCTTGCCCGCGCCGCCTTCGAGCAGCCGGACGCCTTCGCCCGCCTGGCCTTGGTCAGCCCGACCGGCTTCAGCGGCAGGAAGCAGCGCCACGGCGCGCCCGGTTCCACGCGCGGTCAGGCCTGGCTGTACAGCACGCTGAGCTGGTCGGTCTGGGATGACGGCATCTACGGCCTGCTGACCCGGCCCGGCACCATCCGCTACTTCCTCGAACGCACCTGGGGCAGCAAAAGCATCGACGAAGGCCTGTGGGCCTACGACGTGATCACCACACAGCAGGACGGGGCCAAATTCGCGCCGCTGCATTTCGTGTCCGCCAACCTGTTCGCCGCCGACATCAACACGCTGTACGACGGCCTGAAGATGCCGGTCTGGATGTCGCACGGCGTGCGCGGCGATTTCGTCGATTACCGCGGCAAGGCCTGGTACGCGGACCGTCCGAACTGGGCATTCAGCCAGTTTCCGACCGGCGCGCTGCCGCATTTCGAAGTGCCGCGCGAATTTTTCGCTGCCTTCGACCGCTTTCTGGCTGGTGAACAACCGTAAGCCGTAGCATCCTCCTCGGACACAAGGGGAGATCAATGACATGAGCGCAACCAAGCGCCTGAATCCGCTGGACTGGACGTTCCTGGCTGGCGAATCCGGCGAAACCATGATGATGGTCGGCGCGCTGATGCCGTTCTCGCCGCCGCCGGATGCCGATGACGCGCTGCTGCGCCGCCTGATGGACGAAGTACGCGCCGAAGCCCGCGCCTGCCCGCCGTGGAACTTCAAGCTGCGCTATCCGAATCGCCTCGCCAATCCCTTGCAGCGCTGGGTCGAGGACGATCACTTCGACGTCGAGTACCACATCCGCCGCTCGGCCCTGCCCTCGCCCGGCGACGAGCGCGAACTCGGCATCCTGGTGTCGCGCCTGCACTCGAACCGCCTCGATTTCCAGCGTCCGCCTTGGGAAGTGCATTTCATCGAAGGCCTGGAAGGCGGGCGTTTCGCGATCTATTTCAAGGTGCATCACGCGCTGGTCGACGGCTATACCGGCATCAAGCTGCTGTCGAACAGCCTGTCGTCGAGTGCCGATGACCGCGACACGCCGATGTTCTTCTCGATTCCGCCCAAGGCCCGCGCCGCCAAGGCCGAGAAGGCCGCGAAGGAGCCGACGCTGGAACTGTTGATGCGCCTGGCCCGCGAACAGCTCGACACTTCGCAGACCATCACCCGCGCCTTGAAGGACACGGTGATGGGCGCGCTCAAGCCCGAAAAGGCCCGCGATCCGGCGCTGATGGCGCCGATGCAGGCCCCGAAGTCGATCCTGAACCAGAAGATCAGCCGCAATCGCCGCTTCGCGACCCAGCAGTTCTCGCTCGAACGGCTGAAGCGGGTCGCGAAATCGCACGGCGGCACGCTCAACGATCTGGTGCTGGCCCTGTGCGCCACCGCGCTGCGGCGGCTGCTGTTCGAGCTGGAAGCGCTGCCGGCCGCGCCACTCACGGCAATGCTGCCGGTGAACGTGCGGCCCAAGGACGATCCCGGCGGCGGCAATGCAGTGGGCGCGATCATCGCGTCGTTGGCCACCGACATCGCTGATCCGAAGGCGCGTTTCAAGCAGATCATCGCCTCGACGGCCGCCGCCAAGGCCCAGCTGCAAGGCATGACCCGCAACGGCATCCTTCAGTACGGCGCGCTGTTGATGGCACCGCTGCTGCTGGCTCGGGTGCCGGGCACGGTCGGGCGCATCCGGCCGGCGTTCAACCTCGTAATCTCGAACGTCCCAGGGCCCACCAAGGCCCTGTATTTCCGGGGTTTCAAGCTCGATGCCTACTACCCGCTGTCGATTCCGATGCACGGCTACGGCCTGAACATCACCGTGGTCAGCTATGGCGACCAGCTAAACTTCGGCTTCATCGGCTGTCGCGATGGCCTGCCGCATTTGCAGCGTCTGGCCGTCTACAGCCGGGCGGCGCTCGACGAGCTGGACGAGGACGCCGCCGCCTGAGCCGGCATCTGCCGGACCCACCACCACATGCATTGAGCGGGGAGTTGCGATGTCCGGTTTCGAAGCGGTACTGCTGTACGTCTGCGTGATCATCGTGCTGGTGCTGATGTATGCGCTGCCGCGCGTGCCGCAGGTGCTGACCGGCTCCAAGCCAGCCAACGCCTGGGGCCGCGACCAGCCGTCGATCGACCCTGCGCTGCTGGTGCGTGCCCAGCACGCGCATGCCAACGCAGTCGAGAATTTCCCGCTGTTCCTCGCCGTGGTCGTGGTTGGCGCGCTGATGAACAAGAGCGCTACCGTCATCGACCCGCTGGCGATCTACGTCGTCTACCTGCGCATCGGCCAGGCCGTGGTGCACCTGATCGGCACCTCGTTCTGGCTGGTGATGACCCGCGCCACGCTGTTCCTGTCGCAGATCGCGCTGATCGTCGTCATGGCCTACCGATTGCTGCACGGCTGAGCGACGACGGGGTGCCATGGCCGAGCTGATCAATCTGAACAAGGCGCGCAAGAAGAAGGCGCGTGCCGAGGCTGATGTGCAGGCGGCGGCCAATCGCCTCAAGTTCGGCCGGACCAAGGCAGAAAAGCTGCGCGACGCCGCCGCCGAAGCGGAAGCTGCGCGCCGTCTCGATGGCCTGAAACGCGAGCGGCCAGCGACTTCCGATTCCGACTGATCGCGGCCGCCGCATGGTCACCCACAAGCCGCTAAGTCGCCTGCAAGGCGGCATCGTCTGGTCCTGCTGGCTCGGTGGCGGCTTGCTGCGCTTGATCTACCTGCTGGCGATCCATCCGCCGCAGCAGCATGTCTACAGCGACATGGAAGGGTATCTGCAGCGCGCCCGCAGCCTGCTCGAAGGCCGCGCTGAGGGCATCGCCGATTCGCTGTACCCGCCGGGCGCTTCGCGGCTGTTCGCCGCGCTGCTGCAATTCGATGGCGACGGCGGGCTGGTGATCATCGCGCAGTGGTTGTTGTCGCTGGCGACCATGGCCGGCGTCTGGACCTTGGCTCGGCGGCTGTATGGCAACAGTGTCGCGGTGCTGAGCCTGGTCGCGGTGACGCTGTACCTGCCGCTTTTCCACTACGCCGGTCTGTTTCTCGCCGAAAATCCCTTCTGTTGCGCGCTGGTCTGGGCCTGGGTGCTGCTGATGCGGGCGATTGACGCGCCGCAGCCGGCGGCCACCGCACTCTGGGCGCTGGCGGCGGGCCTGGTTGCCGGCATGGCGGCGGCGTTCAAGGCCACCATCCTGCTGCCGCTGGCGCTCACCGGTTTCATCGCGCTGCTGTGGCTGTGGCGGCAAGGACGGCGCGGGGCGCTGACCCTGGCCTTCGGTGCCAGTCTCGGGCTGGCAACAGTGCTGCTGCCGCTGGCCGAGCGCTGCACGCGGCTTGCCGACAACCACTTCTGTCTGGTCAGCACCAATACCGCGATGAACGCGCTGATGGGCCACGCCGGCCAGAAGGCGGCGTTCCGCTGGTTCGATGCACCGCGCAACATCACGTACTCATTCCAAAGCCCGAGCGCAAGCCTTCGTGGCTACACCGAGCCGGTCGAGCTTGCCTTCGGTGCCTACGACGTGCCGGCGAATCTGGCCGAGTTGGAGCGGCGGGTGGCCGCTGATCCGCAGATGGCGCTCGAGGCCAGCCTGCGCAATGTCGCCGACCTGTTCGTCGGCCACAGTTTCTGGCCGTTCCCGGTGTATCGGCAATTCGACTGGGGGCATGCCTTCCAGCGGCTTTACCAGTGGGTGCTGCTGCCGCTGGCGCTGCTATGGCTGGTCTGGCGCGCGCCGCGCATGCTGAGATTGAAGCCCGACAGCCTGTCCGAGTGGCTGCTGCTGACGCCGATGCTGGGGCTCGTCGCCACCGCTTTCATCTCGCTGGGCGAAGTGCGCTTCCGCATTCCGTTCGACGGCTTCGTGATCATTCTCGCGGCGCAAGCGCTGCTGGCGATCATCGACCACCGGCAACGGCGCGTCGGCATCACTGCGCCGCCGCTGCCGGTGCTGCCACACCAGCGGTGACGATCCGCCCGCGAATGGCGATCAGCTTCGCCACCAACGCCTGGCGATTGTCGGCACCGATCCGCCACAGCAGCCGCCGTCCGTAGGACGCGCTTTCCAGCGCCGGATCGGCGTATTCGTAGAAAACCTTGGGCTTCACCAGGGCGATCGGCTCGGCAATATTTGGCGTGCCGATCAGGTGATCGAGCACCTCGATGACCCGGTTGTTGAAGCTTTCGCCGGGGTAGCCGAGATCGCGATACGCCTTCTGGAACAAGGGATACCAGCGGAAATACAGCGCCACCAGCGCTTCTTCGTCGAGCGCCTGCAAGACCGTGAGTGCTGCGCCATAGCGCGGAAAATTGTTCGGGCTGATGGTGGTGGTGCCGTCGCTGCCTTCGACGACAAAAGCACCCGGCACCGGCTTCAGCGGCCTGAGCTTGAGCGCCACGCGCTCGCGCGTCAGGTTGTCGATGGTGACCACGATGCGCCGGATCAGCATGTCCGGGATCAGCCAGCCTTCCAGCGGCCCGGCACCGGGCAGCGCGGTGAGCGCGGTGCGGAAGGCGGTGTCGCTGTCGTCAACGGTCGGCAGGGGCGGAGCGTCGACTGCCGCCGGCGGCACGGGGTAGTCCGGCGGCAGCGGTGGCGGCGGCTCGGCAACTTCTGCGATCGGCGGCGGCACCGGTGGCGGCGGGGCGGGTGGCGGCGCATACCAGTAGTAGAACGCCCCGGCCAGCACGGCAAGACCGGTGGCGAGAATCAAACCCCAGCGGCTGGCAGACATGGTCGACTCCATCGGCACAAGACAGCGAACAGTAGCTTCATCTTGAGTGGCGCAGCGCGTCAGGCCGCCTTGCGCTGCTCGGCGAACGCTTCCGTCAAGCGTTCGTATGACGCCAGCCGCTCGGCGTGACTGTGGATGTTGGTGACGATCATCACTTCGTCCGCCTGGGTGGCTTCCACCATCGCCTCGATGCGCGCCCGCACCGTGGCCGGCGCGCCGACGATGCTCAGTTTCCGCTGCTGGCGCACGTCCTCGCGGTCCATGTCGGTCCATTCGTGCGCGGCGGCCTCGGCCGGCGAGGGAATCGGCAGGTACTGGTTGCGGTTGATGCGCAGCCAGGTCAGGTCCATCGACTGCGCAAGCTCATCGGCTTTTGCATCGGTTTCGGCGCAGACCACCGACACCCCGAGAATCGCATGCGGCTTCGGAAACGCGGCAGACGGCTTGAAGGCCTCGCGATAGGCGCGAAACGCGGGGCCTGGCGGCTCGGTCGAGAAGTGGCTGGCGAAGCTGTAGCCGAAGCCGGCGGCACCGGCTGCGGCGGCACTGGCACCGGAGGAACCGAGGATCCACATCGGCGGCAGCGGCACGCCGGTCGGCATCGCGGTGACCCGGGCGTAGGGGTGGCCGGGGCCGTAGGGCTGGTCGCCGCCGAAGCGGAGGAGCTCGTTCATCATCGACGAGAAATGCTCGCTGCCGGCCGCACGCAGCGCCCGGCTTGCCGCGCCATTGGTGCCCGGCGCACGGCCGATGCCCAGATCGATGCGGCCCGGATGCAGGGCTTCCAGCGTGCGGAAGATTTCCGCGAGCCGGTACGGGATGTGGTTCGGCAGCATCATGCCGCCGGAGCCGACACGGATGGACGCGGTCGCCGACGCGATGTGGCCGATGAGGATTTCCGGCGCGCTGCTGGCAACACTGGCCAGTGCGTGATGCTCGGCCAACCAGTAGCGCGCATAGCCCAGGCGCTCGGCCAGCCGGGCCAGATCAACACTGCGGCGCAGCGCTTCGGCGGGAGTGGAACCGGTGCAGACCGGCACCAGATCGAGCACCGACAGGGCAAAGTTCATCAAGCGGCTCCGGGGCGCGTACGGCATCGCACGCGAAAAGTGATGCCGGGAGAATACCGAAACAGCGCCGGGCTGCGGCTGGGAAGCGAACAGCGGACGCGATTTCTCACGCAGAGAACGCGGAGGACGCGGAGAAAAGCAAAGAGAAGAATCAAAGAGAGAAAAGATGGAGAACGTGTCCCGATTTATCTCCAGCTTTTCTCAGCTTTTGCGTTTCTCTGCGTCCTCCGCGTTCTCTGCGTGAGAATCGCTTGTCAGGCAGCGGCCCCGAACAGCGGGCCGCCCGTCAATCAGCTACCGAAGTTCCAGCGCACGCCGACTTCGACGCGATCGTCGTCACCACCCTGCACGGCCGCAGTCAGCGCGAACGGCGGCGAGAAGGCATAGACGCCGCCGACGCGGAACGACACGCGACCATCGCCCACCGCATCGAAATAGCGCAGCTCCGGCGTCACTTCAAAAGCCTTCAGCGGCGTCCAGCGCAGACCGCCACGCAGGCCGAAGCCGAGATCGTCCTGCGGGCCGACATCGACGTATTCCAGACCGCCGCCGGCAAACCAGTCGAGTTCGCTGTTGATCGGCTGATGGAACACGACACCGGCGCTGAGCTGGTCGACGCGGTCATTGCTGGTGAATTCACCGTAGGCGGCGAGCGGGTTGGTCAGCGCCACCGAGCCACCGATGCGAAAACCGGCATCGTCTTCGCCGTAGGTGTCGCGGAACAGGAAACCGCCTTCCAGGTAGTTGTAGTTGGCTGCGGCGGCGAGGCCAGGCAAGGTGCTCAGGGCAGTCAGGGCCACTGCGGCGGCGACGCGACGCGGGGACGACAAAGTCTTCATGTTGCGGTTCTCTCTCTTCAAGTTCTTGTGGTGGGTGGCACCGGCCCATCTTCGGGGCGGCACCTCGACCGGCGGCGGATGGCCTTGTGCCATCCAGCGTCGCTTGGGGGGAAGCGCAAGCGCCGGGCGAGCGGCACCTTGCCCCGCCTTGCCTGAACTGCGGGTGAACGCGCGGAATCGGACGCACGAAAAAGGGGAGCGATTGCTCGCTCCCCTTGGTTTTCAATCCGGGCGACGCCGTTCTGGCGTCGCCCGGAACCGCTTGAGACTTTTACTGGCAGACGATGTCGGCGTGCGTGCCGGCCACCGTGATGCGCAGGAAGTCCTTGTCGTCATAGCCCTCGAGCTGCGCCGGGATCACCAGACGAATCGCGTTGACGGTGATCGAGGCGATGTTCGGAGCCGTCTGATCGACGATCCGCTCGTCGAGGATCAGGCTGCCACCGAGCGGCAGCGGGATGACCGTGTTCGGCGCAACCGTCACTGGCTGACCCTGGATCACCAGATTCACCAACTGCGACGAGCCGGTGACGCTGGCGTTGTTGCTGGCATCGCAAGTCGCCTTGGCGGTGGAGCTGACCACGGTGGCCTGAACGTCAAGGCCGAGCGCCGCCAGATTCAGCGTCTGGATTGCCGCATTCGCCAGACTCTGCTCACCCGCGCCGACCGTCGTCGCCTTGGCACTGGTGCCGGTGATCAGCGAAGTGCCGAGCAGTTCAGACAGCGTGTTGACCGAGGCGTTGAGGCTGCCACCGGAACTCGGCAGCGCGCCGGTATCGGCCACCGCCACCACGGCGAAGCGCTTCAGGTTCGCTTTCAGCACCGTTGCCTGACCGCTGTACAGGTTGCCGCCCACTTCCTGCGCCAGCTGCAGCGAGGCGTAGACCCAGACGAAGTTCTCGGTTTCCGAGAAGATCTGCACGGTCACCGTGGTGGCACCCGGCGGAATCACGATCGGAATGCGCGGGCTGTCCCAGAACGATCCGTCGACCGAGTTCAGCAGCTCGCTCTCGTTGAAGACGACATTGCCATCGACGCGGATTTCGACGCGGGCCACATCGCCCGGCGGATCGAAGGCCAGGGCGCCGGACACGAACAGGTCGACGATGGCGGTACGGGCAACCGGGCTGGCCGGCACCGTGAAGGTCTGCGGCACGGTGACGGCACCGGCCGGGAAGTCGTTGGCAAGCAGCGCGAATGCCGAATCATAGCCATCGCGAATGTCGATGAACGAGCTGCCGACGCCACCCGAGCAGTTCACTTCCGCTTCGGTGGACGCCACGATGATGTCGACCGGCAGCACGAAGGCCAGCAGCGGCGAGGAGATGTGCAGCGCGTTGACCGTGATCCGGCCGGTCGTGCTGGTGATCGACTGGGTCTGTTCGTTGGCCACCACGCGCAGCACGCCGGGGATGTTCAGCAACACCCGGTTCGGCGCGAAGCTCACGCCCTGGTTGGTGCTGCCGATGCGCAGGCCGAGGAAATTCGAGCTGCCTTCCACTTCCGGACCGGTGGTGGTGCAGCGCGCTACGGCGCGGGAATCAATGACATCGGCACCCAGATTGATCGCGCTGACCAGGGTCTGGAAGTTGCTGACCGAGGTCGTCGATTCGGTCTGACCGGCGGCACCGAGGGCGCGGCTGCTCAGCACCTTGAGGCGGGCGGTGGCCAGCAACAGCGAGTTGTCGCCAGGAGCCGGCGACAGGTCGCCGCCCTGCGGCGGCAGCGAGCCGGTGTCGCCGACGCGGGTGGTGTTGCCACCGATCCGGGTCTGGCCGCCGAAGGCACGGCCGCCGTAGGTAACCTGGGTGGCTTCGCCGTAGATGGCGACGATGCCGGCGCCCTGAAGGTCACCCGGAATGCCGAGCAGGGTGCTGACCGTCAGCACATTGCTGCCCGGCTGCACCAGATTGAGGCTGGTCACGTCGGCGCGGTAGGTGCGGCCGTTGAGCAGCGGGAACGGGCTCGGACCGCCGATCAACTGGCCGATGACCAGCTGGCCGTTGAGCAGGATCTGCTCGTTGCTGATGGCCGGGCCTTCCCAGTACAGCAGCACCTGATTGACGTCGGCATTGACCGGCACCACGAGGGTGTCGGTATCGCTGCCCGAGGATTGAAGGCCGAAACCGGCAGTGACCAGGCCACTGCCCGGGGCAATCGCGATGCTGGGCGGACCCAGGGTTTCGGTGCCGTCCGCATGAGCGGTGAGGCTGGCGAACAGCGCAAGCACGGCGCTGGCGGTGCGGACTGCGAGCCTGGAAAGGCCCGTCTTTCGTGTTTCTGCAAAGCCGTTCATGGCGGATTCCCCTCGGGGTGTTTCGGGTGGTTGGCGGCCGAATGCGTGCATTCGGGAGCTGCTGGTTGGTCGCTAGGCCCTGATGCCGAACGATTGCCGCCCTCTGGATGTTCAACTTCCAGCCCGTCGAAAGCGGGTTGTGGCGGTACATGACTACGGTGCCAGATGGTTGAATGGTCAGAGTCGCCCCGTCAAGCCAGAAAAAGCGACCTATCTCACAAGATTGCGCGAAATCAAGCAGTCGATCACAGGCCTGACGCTCGAATATTTCCGTCGCCGCGCGAAGGCGCACAGGGAGGGCACGCAAGCTCCATCGGTCATCGTGGCATCGTGACCAGGCCCGCTGATCGCTTTTCTGCAATCTCCCGCGCTCGTGGCGGCGGATTCATGCAGAAAAAGTAAATTTTCGTGACGACCGCGTGACACTGGGTCTTGTCTCATATCCGTCCACGCCGTCGCAGCGACGCGGCATCCGGTGCCGGAATCGCGCCGCGCCGCGCTTGCCATCCGACAGGCGGTACGGCCACAGTCGCGTCGAAACCGGCCTCATCGCCGTCCCCTTTTCAACGGAGTATTCGGATGATCCACCGCTCGAGCGCCATCGCCATCCTGGTCGTGGCCTTGTTCACCGGCTGCACGGCAACGGTGCCGCCTCGCAGCCCGGCCGCCACCGTTGCCGCAGCCACGCTGGAACCGATGTTCGCCGAATACTGGGAGGAGGCGCTGGCGCTGCGCCCACTGCAGGCCACCTTCATCGGCGACGCCCGCTACAACGACCAGCTGCCGAACACCCTGTCAGCGGAATACCGGGCGAAGGAAGCGGCGTTCGATGCCCGCTGGCTGGCGCGCGTCAAGGCGATCGACGCGACCGACGTCAGCCCGGCCGATGCCCTGAGCCTCGACATCCTGCGTCGCAACCTGGAACGCTCGATCGAAGCAGCGCGCTTTCCGGATCACCTGATGCCGGTCAACCAGTTCTACAACCTGGCCGCGCAACTGGCGCAGCTCGGTACCGGCACCGGCGCGCAGCCGTTCAAGACGGTGGCCGACTACGCGCACTGGGCGAAGCGCGCCGCGCAGATTCCGGTGCTCTTCGATCAGGCGATCGCCAACATGCGCGAAGGCGTGACCAAAGGTGTCGTGCAGCCCGATGTGCTGATGGTCAAGACCCTGTCGCAGCTCGATGCGCTGGCGGTCGCCAAACCCGAGGACAGCCTGTTCTGGAAGCCGGTGACGGCATTCCCGGACAGCTTTTCCGATGCCGATCGCAGCCGCCTCACTGCCGAATACCGCCAGCTCATCGCCGGCACCGTGCTGCCTGCCTATACCCGGCTGCGCGACTACATCCGCGCCGAATACCTGCCGCAGAGCCGCAAGACCGTGGGCCTGGACGCCCTGCCCGATGGCGCGGCCTGGTATGCGTCCAAGGTCCGGGCGATCACCACCACCGCACTGACGCCGGCCGAAATCCACGAGATCGGCCTGAAAGAGGTGGCGCGCATCCACACAGCGATGCTCGGCGTCATGCAGGAAGTCGGCTACAAGGGCGACCTGAGCGCCTTCTTCAAGTTCGTGTCTGAAGACCCGCGCTTCACCTTCGCCAGCGAAGCCGCAGCCCTCGATGCCTACAACGCGCTGTCGGCGGTCGTCGATCAAAGTGCAGCGCGCCTGTTCGCGGTGCGCCCGAAAGCCGGATTCGAGATTCGCCCGGTGGAAGCCTTTCGCGCCCAGAGTGCCGCCGGTGGCAGTTACCAGCGGCCCAGCGAGGACGGCACGCGGCCCGGCATCTTCTACCTGAACACCTACGATCTGCCGTCGCGCAAGACCTGGGCGGCGGAATCACTGTTCCTGCACGAAGCGATCCCCGGCCACCATTTCCAGATCGGCATCCAGCAGGAACTCCTCGGCGTGCCCGCCTTCCGCCGTTTCGGCAGCTTCACCGCCTACATCGAGGGCTGGGGCCTGTACGCGGAGTCGCTCGGCAAGGAGTTGGGCGTGTACCGCGATCCCTATCAATATTTCGGCCGATTGCAGGCCGAGCTGTTCCGCGCCATTCGCCTGGTCGTCGACACCGGCCTGCATGCCAAGGGCTGGAGCCGCCAGCAGGTCATCGACTACATGCTCGCCAACTCGGCGCAGGGCTTGACCCAGTCGGTATCGGAAACCGAGCGCTACATGGCGATACCGGGGCAGGCGCTGGCCTACAAGATCGGCGAGCTGAAGATCATCGAACTGCGCCACCGCGCCGAAGCCGCGCTCGGCAATCGCTTTGATATCAAGGCTTTCCACAGCGAAGTGCTGAAAGACGGCTCGCTGCCGCTGGATGTGCTGGAAGCGAAGATCGACCGCTGGATCGCCCCCAAGCCGTAGGGTGGGCAGGCTTCATCTGCCCACGCGGGCGCTGGGGTCGAGCAGCTGTAAATCGGTGGGCAGATACAGCCTGCCCACCCTACCGATGACGGCGGTCAGCCGGCTTTGGCGAGCGCCGCCGCCAACGCATCGGAGCCGTAAAAACCCGCCAGCCGCCGCCGCACGATCGGTTCCAGCAGCTTTTTCTTCTTCAGCACCTTGACGATGCTGGGTGCGTAGCGGCGCGCTTCGTCGACGATGTGGCTGCGGGTGACGCCGAGATCGTCGAGCAGTGCGGCCAGGGTGGCGTCCTCGTACTTGTCGAAGAAGCCGTCGATGCCGGCGTCGATGATCACCGCGTACCAGTCTTGCTGGCGCAGATGCCGCCAGGCCTCGAAGCCGGTGACGAACAGTTCCTCGACGTTGCGCGCCTCGATGTCCTCGCGCAGCGCGCCGATCGGCTGCTCCTTCACGCGGTCCCAGGTGTCGAGCGCCAGTTCCTTGAGCGCTTCGGCATCGGCGTTGTTGATCAGGAATTCGGCGCTGCGGGCGGTGGACGCCTGCACGGCCTTGGCGATGTACTTGCGCAGACCTTCCTCGAGCGTGGCTTCCAGGCTGGGCTTGGCGACGTTCAACGCGGCGCGGCCGAATTTCAGCATCGAACTGGCGCCGGGGATGTTCTTGGTGACATTGCTCTGCGCCAGATAGCCGGTGATGCCGCTGTAGAGCAGGTCGGAGGCGAAATCGGCATATAGCGGGCTGGTGACGACACCGCGAATGATTTTTTCGCGCAGGGTTTCCAGTTCCAGGATCTGGGTGGCGAATTCGTCGAAATGGGCGTCGGTCAGCAGCTCGCCGACTTGGGTCTTGTCGTGGATCGAGTGGGCGAACAGCTTGCGGGCGATGTCGCCGACCACTTCCGGCAGCCCCGGCCCGAATTCGACCTTGGCCGCGAAGATCTTGGCGGTGTCCTTGATCTGCTTGCGGGTGACGACCGCACCCAGGGTCAGCTTGCCGGCCATGACAAGTGCAGCTTCGACTTCCTCGTCGATCAGCGCAGTGAGTCCGGGGCCGGACAGTTCATCGACCACGTAGTCCACATGGGCGTCGAGCAGCGCTGCCGCCAGACCCGTCTTTTTCTCGGCCATCGGTCGTCCCTATCGTTTGAGTGAACAGTTGTTCGCAAGTTTGGCACAGGCGCTTGCCGATCGGCAGCCGTTATGCTTTCCGCCTCATGGACGCGACACCCCAGAACCTGCCGCCGAAACCGCAAGCACCGGTCGATTACGACTGCTGCGGCGGCGGCTGCGCGGACTGCGAGTTGCGCATCTACCTGCGCGAGCTGCAACGCTGGCAGAAGCAGGCGCGCCAGCTGGGCCTGCCGATCGACGACTGAAACGCGCCTTAGTGCTTTACCAGTGCGGCGGAATCTCGTCCCGCGCGGTGCCGCGAAACACCGGCTCGTCGGCGGTGGCGATGCGATCGGTCAGCGCCCGCAGCTTCACCTCCAGCGCGTCGATCACCCTTTGCTGCCGGGCGATCTCGGCACCGAGCGTGGCCAGCGTGTCGTCGGCCCAGGCGAGGCGCGATTCCAGTTCGTCGACGCGGGCTTCGAGGGGACGGTCTTCGGCAAATGGGGTCATGGCAGGCAAGGAACGGTTCGGTTTTGATCGAGATTCGGAAAAGCGAAAAAGCCAAGACATTCAACGCAAAGGGCACAAAGGAAAAGATGAAGCCAAGGACGCAAAGGAAAGCCACAGAAAAGGAAACACAGGGCTTTTCTTTGCGTTCTTTCTTTTTCCTTTGCGTCCTTTGCGTGAAATGCTTTTCGCTGTCCGCTTGGGCACCGCTGCCCCATGGTCACCAGCCGGGCGCAGCAGTCTAGCCGCAGGCACAGGCTATGCTTCAGCCATGGACATGAAGGCCCGCGCATTGACGACCCTGCGGATCAGGACCGATCTCGCGGTCTGCGAGCACTGCGACAGCGTGCATCAGCGCGGTCGGCTTGCGCCGGGCGAAGCGGCCGATTGCCGGGTTTGCGGGGCGACGCTGTATCGCCGCTCGCGACTCGATGTCGACGCCATGCTGGCGCTGACCATCGCGGCAGCGATCGTCTTCGTGCTCGCCAATGCCGCGCCGATCGTCACCATGCAGTCCGGCGGCGTCACCACCCGGGGCTGGCTCGGCAGCATCGTGGCGGCGGCCTGGGATTCAGGCGTCGGCCCGGTCGCCGCGATCGCGGCGGCCACCGTTTTCCTGTTTCCGCTGGCGCAGCTTTCCCTTTACCTGTTCGTGCTGAGCGCGTCGAAGCTCGATGCGCGGCCGCCCGGCTTCGCGGCCGCCATGCATGGCCTGCGTTACCTGCGGCCGTGGAGCATGGTCGAGGTGTTCCTGATCGGCATCCTGGTGTCGATCGTGAAGATGTCCTCGCTGGCCAAGGTGACGCCGGAAGCCGGGCTCTGGGGCTTCGGCGTGCTGACCATCCTGCTGACCGCGCTCGGCACTTTCGAACTGCGCGCGCTCTGGGATGCCCACGATGACTGAGCCCCTGCCGATTCCGCGCGGCGCGGCCATCGGCCTCATCGGCTGCCATGCCTGCGGACTGGTGGTCGAGCGTCCGCCGCCGAACGCGCATTGTCCGCGCTGCGGCAGCCTGCTGCACGCCCGCAAGCCGGAATCGCTGAGCCGCGCCTGGGCCTGTCTGGTCGCCGCGTTCATCCTGTATATCCCGGCCAACCTGCTGCCGGTGCTGCATTCGACCAAGCTGTTCGAGCACTGGTCGGACACCATCATGTCCGGCGTGGTGTCGCTGTGGACCGATGGCTCCTACGATCTGGCGATCATCGTGTTCACCGCGTCCGTGGTGGTGCCGCTGCTGAAGATGGGCGCGCTGGCACTGCTGCTGATCCAGGTGCAGCGCGGCTCCGGCTACCTGCCGCGCGAACGCACGCGGCTGTACCGGGTGCTCGAATTCATCGGCCAATGGTCGATGCTCGATGTCTTTGCCGTGGCGCTGCTGATCGCATTGGTACACTTCGGCACGTTGGCGGACGCCAAACCCGGCACCGGCATCGTCGCCTTCGGTGCTGTCGTGGTGCTGACCATGCTCGCGACCATGAGCTTCGATCCCCGGCTGATCTGGGACGCCACCCGCCCGCCGCCCCGCCGCGCCACCGACCGCCTGCCAACATGAGCGAAGACTCGCCGACCTACGCATTGCCCGCGCCCGAGCCGCGCCGCGATGGCCGCAAGCGGCTGTCGCTGATCTGGCTGGTGCCGCTGGTCGCGGGCCTGGTGGGTCTGGGGCTGGTGGTGCGCACCTGGCTCAAGACCGGGCCGACCATCACCATCACTTTCGACACCGCCGAAAGCCTCGAAAACGGTGCCACCGAGGTCCGCTACAAGGACGTGGTGGTCGGCAAGGTGTCGAGCATCGTGCTCAGAGAGGACGACAGCCGGGTGCTGGTGGAAGTTGATCTGACGCCGGACGGCGCCCGTCTTGCGGTGAAGGACAGCCGCTTCTGGGTGGTGCGGCCGCGCATCGGCATCGGCGGCGTGTCGGGCATCAACACGCTGTTGTCGGGTGCCTATATCGGCGTCGATGTCGGCCTGTCCGAGGAATCGCAGCGCGATTTCGTTGGCCTGGAAAAGCCGCCAGCGGTGACCAACGACCAGAAAGGTCGCCAGTTCACGCTCAGTACCCGCGACGGCGGCTCGGTGACCATCGGCGCGCCGGTCTACTACCGCCGGGTGGCGGTCGGCCGGATCGTTGATGCAGCACTGGACGACAACGGCCAGCAGATCACCGTGCGGGTGTTCATCGACGAGCCCTACGACGGCTTCGTGACCACCGGCGTGCGCTTCTGGAATGCCGGCGGCGTTGACCTGGCGGTGTCTTCCGAAGGCCTCAAGCTCAACACCCAGTCGCTGGCCACGGTGCTGGCAGGCGGCATCGCTTTCCAGGCCGCCGACGAGCGCAATCCGGGCGATCGGGCAGCCGAGGATTCCAAGTTCGTGCTCTACGACAACATCGCCACCGCGCTCGCCCCGCCCGATGGCCCTTCGGTGAGCGCGCTGCTGGTGCTGCGGCAGTCGACGCGCGGCTTGGCGCTGGGCACGCCGGTGGATTTCAACGGCATCGTCATCGGCGCGATCAAGTCGATCGAACCGCAATACGACCTGAAATCGCAGAATTTCTACTCGAACGTGCTGGTCGAGCTGTTCCTCGAACGCCTGGGCCCGGCCTGGGCGACGCTGAAAGGCCTGAACCCCGAAGCGGACAGCCCGGCACTGGCCGTGCTGCAGAAGCTCATCGACCAGGGCCTGACCGCGCAGTTGCGCGCCGGCAACCTGTTGACCGGCCAACAGTATGTGGCGCTGTACTTCAAGCCGGGCGCAAAGGCGAAACGGGTGGCGACACTCGACGCCGTGCCGGAAATCCCCACCGCCGCCGGCAGCCTGGAAGAAATCCAGACCCAGATCGAAAGCATCGTCACCAAGCTCGACAAGATTCCCTTCGAGCAATTGGGGGCCGACCTGCGCACCACGGTCAACAGCGCCAACACGCTGTTGCGCACCTTCGATCAGGACATCGCCCCGCAGGCGAAGCAGACGCTGGAAAACGCCGCCGCCGCGATCCGCTCGCTGGAAGCCAACCTGACCTCGCCGGAAGCGCCGATCCAGCAGGACACCCGGCGCATGCTCGATCAGCTCAACCGCACCGCCGCCTCGTTCCGGGTGCTGGCCGACTACCTCGAAAAGCATCCGGAATCGCTGCTTCGCGGCCGTGCGGTCGAACCTGAACCGGCCGCTGCTCCCCCCGCACAATAAGAGACGACCATGCCGCGCCATCTGATCGTTCTCACCGCCACGCTGCTGCTCGCTGCTTGCCAGAGTGCCGCGCCGATTCGCTACTACACGCTGCTGCCGCCGACCTCCGCCGACGCCGCACCGGCCCAGGACCCGGCCTGGCAGATCGTCGTCGATCCGGTCGCCGTACCCGCGCAGGTCGACACCCCCTACATCGTGGTCCGCGAAGGGCGCAACGCGCTGGTGCCGGTGGAAGGCCAGCGCTGGGCCGCGCCGCTGGCCGAGGAAGTGCGCGCCGCGATCATCGACGGCATCGCCGGCGAGGTTGGCGCGTCGACGATCAACAGCGCCGCTGCGGACAGCCGGCTGCCGGTCTACCGCCTGCGCGTGAGCCTCAGGCGCTTTGATTCCGTGCTCGGCAGCCAGGCGCTGATCGACGCCGGCTGGAGCATCGAAAGCACCCGCGACGCCAAGCGCAATGCCAGTTGCGACAGCCAGGTCGCGGTCAGCATCGCCGCCGGCTTTCCGGCCTTGGCCGACGGCCATCAGCGCGCGCTCGCCGAACTGGCCCGGCGCATCGCCAGCGGTCTGGAAGCGCTGCACGCCGGCCGCGCGGCCAGCGTCTGCGTAGCCGCCAACAAGGGCTGATCGCGATGCTGGTGGTGAACGAACAACTCAGCATTCCGCTGAGCGAGATCGAACTGAGCGCCACCCGCGCCCAGGGCAACGGCGGCCAGAACGTCAACAAGACTTCCACCGCGATCCACCTGCGCTTCGATATCCGCGCCTCGAGCATGGCTGAGGAACTCAAGGCGCGCGTGCTGCTGAAGGCCGATCAGCGCATCACCCGCGACGGCGTGGTGGTGATCAAGGCGCAGCAGCATCGCAGCCAGGAAGCCAATCGCGATGCCGCCCTCGCCCGCCTGGCCGACCTGCTGGTGCGCGCGCTGCATGTGCCGCGCAGCCGCCGCGCGACCAAGCCGAGCAAGGCCGCCAAGCAGCGCCGGATCGACGACAAGACCCGGCGCGGCAGCGTCAAGACCCTGCGGCGGACGGTCGACGATTGAGCCTTCGCGAGCCGCAGGGCTTGCCATCGGCTGGTCCACAGAGGCTCCGCGCCGCATTCTGGTGGCTGGCGCTGCTGATCCTGCTGGCGGCCATGCTCGGCCGGCCGCTGAACCTGCTGCTGACCGAACCGGCGGCGGTGCAGCGGGTGGTCGACTATCTGGTCGACGATGCCTATTACTACCTCGGCATCGCCGCCAATCTCGCCGAATACGGTGAGTCGACGCTCGATGGCGACACCCGCACCAATGGCTATCAGCCGCTGTGGCTGCTGATGCTGGCGGGGCTTGCGGCAGTCGTCGGGACCGATCCCTGGCCGCTGTTCGTCGCCACCTCAGTGCTGATTGCGGCCATCGCGGTCTTGAGTGTTGCGCTGGCCCTGCGCTGGCGGCGGACGCCGTCGGCCGGTGTTGCCTTCGTCGCCGCCGCCGGTCTGGCGATCGCCGTGCTCCAGTATCCAACCGTGTTCCTGACCGGCATGGAGCCGATCGTCGCCCTGCTGGCGTTCGTGCCGATGCTGGTGCTGATCGAAAGCCCGGCCGCTCAGCGCCATCTCGTCGCCTTGAGCGCGCTGCTGGCCTGGTTGTTCCTCGCCCGCATCGACGGCCTGGTGCTCAGCGCCAGCGTGGCGCTGCTGCTGATCGCCGAACGCGGGCCACCGGCCCGGTTGCTGCGGCTGTTCAGCATCGTGGTGCCGGTTGCGCTCGCCTACTTCGCGAACAACCAGTGGCTGTTTGCCAGCCCGGTGCCGGTCAGCGGGCTGGCCAAGAACATCGGCGCGCCGGCATTGGCGAACTGGGGCGTGCTCGAATACGCGATCGGTGCCAAGCGGCCCTTGCAGGTGATGGCGGGCTTCTGGCTGCTGCTGGAATTCGCCTGCTGGCGTCGGGGCTGCTGGACGCCGACCTTCCTCAAATCGCTGCTGGTCTGGGTCACGGCCGCCATCGTGCAATCGCTGTACTACGCCGCATTCTCAGCCTGGCTGATCTGGCCCTGGTACATCTGGCTCAGCGCGCTGAGCTTCGCCGTGCTGGTGGCGCGCATCGCCCATCTGGCATTCAGCCTCATCGCCGCCAAGCGCGACCAATGGCTGGCCGCCCTGGTGCTCATCGCCCTGCTGGCGACCGAAACCGACAAGGCCCGCAGCTATCTGCGACGGCCGATCGCCGATCTGAAAGCCAGCCTGCGGCAGGGGCCCGTCGCGATTCCGGACACCGCCCTCAGCTTCAACCAGCTGAGCCTCGAGATGCTCGACAGCGGCTTTTTCTTCGCCTATCCGCGCGTTGCGATGGGCGACCGCGCTGGCAGGCTGGCTTACTGGGGGCGTCGGCAGTTGTCGCTGGTGCAGACGGAAGGATTGACCCTGGATGCTGCCTATCTCCTCGCGAGGAAGGTCGGCAAAGCGGAACACTGGTTTGAAACCCGTTTCGCGCTGCGCTACTGGATCGTCGATCGCGGCCATCTGCCGATGCTGCGTGATGCCGGGGGCGGCATCGAATACGTGATCGCCGATCCGATCCAGGGCCGCGTCAATCTGGACCCGCCGCCCACCTTCTGCTTCGGCCACGATACGCTCGAATACCAGCGCAGCTACGGCGCAGCACCGACCGGCGGCACTCGCTACGTGTTCACCTTCGCTGGCCGCCGGCCCTGTTCCCCCGCTGCGCGCGCCCTGATCGCCGAAGCGGCGGCCGGCGCCGGCCTGCGACAACTGTCCTTGCCGGCCGAATACGACATCGTGCCCAAAGGCTTCCTGTACACCGCCGATGAAGACCGCGATCGCCGGATCGCGCGTCAGCGCCGCGGCACCGGCGGTCCGTAGCCGACATGCGCACCGGGTGATTTCTGGATCACAATGCACCCTCACCTTTCTCCGGTCCGCGCATGTCCGGCAACACCGTCACCCGTCGTTCGGAAATCCACGGCAATGGCGTTTTTGCGGCGAGGAAACTGCCCGCCGGGCTGGAAGTCATGGACTACGCCGGCCGCCTGCGCACCCATGCCTGGATCGACAGGATCTACGCGAATACCGTCGAATCCGGCCACACTTTTCTGTTCACGCTGAACGACCGCTACGTCATCGACGGCAACTTCGACGCCAACGATGCCCGCTGGATCAATCACAGCTGCGAACCGAACTGCAAGCCGTACGTGATCGAAGACCCGGGCAAAAACCCGAAGCACGACCGCATCATCATCGAAACCCTGCGGGACATCGAAGCTGGCGAAGAACTGACCTTCGACTACGGCATCAAGCTCGAATGCCGCCATACCGCAAGGCTCAAGAAGATCTGGGAATGCCGCTGCGGCGCCCCGAGCTGCACCGGCACCATGCTCAAGCCCAAGCGCTGACGGTAGGTCCGGATTCATCCGGACGCTTTCCTTGGCCGACCTTGCTGTCCGGATAAATCCGGACCTACGAACCGGTTTCCAGCCCGCAGGATCGAAAAGCTCCGGCGATGCCGCTGCAGCGTCCGGTAGTGCCTCATTTTCAAATAAGCACCGTAAAAGCTCCGGGGCACAAAGGCACAAAGAGAAGCAACAGCAAGGGCACGAAGGAAAAGCCATCTCTGTGCCCTTGCTTTTCACCTTTGTGCCTTTGTGCTCCGGCTTTTTGTTTTCATATTCGAACTGCGGCACTACCCGGCGTCCCGACCTGCACCATGCCCCGAACCGTAGGTCCGGATTCATCCGGACGCTCCCCCCGGCCAACGCGCGGTGTCCGGATCAATCCGGACCTGCGAGTTACCGACGGAAAACTGACAATTCCTGTCAGCTCCTGCCCAGAAAAGCCCTGCCAGTGTCACTGTCCATGCCAGCGCCTCGGACAACAGGCCTTGATCTGTATGGATTTTTTCTACTAGTCCGGCGCGGCACACCGGTTGCACCTAGGTCTTCGCGACTCAACCCCGAACCCGCCTTCCCCGTCAAACACCGGAGCATTCCCATGAAGAAAGTCCAGCAAGGTTTCACCCTCATCGAACTGATGATCGTCGTCGCGATCATCGGCATTCTGGCCGCCATTGCGCTGCCGGCTTATCAGGATTATGCGAACCGCGCCAAGGTGAGCGAAGTGGTTGTGGCTGCCGATGCTTGCAAGACTGCCGTCACCGAATCGTTCGCGTCAGTAGGCACGCTGCCGGAAACGACAGATGCCGCAGGTTGCATCGACGTCGCGACGAAGTACGTGGCATCCGTTGTCGTTGGCACGAGCGGCGTGATTACCGTTACCGCCCAGAGCACGGGCAATGATGCAATTGATGGCGATACCCTCATCTTTGAACCGACGGCCACCAGCGGAACGCTGACCTGGGCCTGTACGGAAGCTGCTTCAGGTTCGTCGATCGCAGCAAAGTACCTCCCGCAAATCTGCCGCTAATAGCCCATAGCGCCGACGTGGGGTGAAGCATCGCGTCTTCATCTAGTTAGTGCAGTTCCGAACGCCGCCTTCTAGGGCGGCGTTCCTGTTTTTGTTGCTAGGGAATCAAAATGAACGCAACTCTTGCTTCGGCAACGTCTGGAATTACAAGTGTCGCGTTCATCATGGCGATAAGACACGTCGGCGGCCCCGTTTCAACGGATCTTTACGTCGGAATCCTCGCGCTGCTTCTCCTTATGATGCCGACCGCAGGATTATTGAAAGCCCCTTGCCCGAACGAAGCTGAATATAAAAAAGGGTCTGCAAGGTATCCGGTGACGCTGACCGGCGTCGCACTGCTAGCACTCGCAAGCTGGCTACTCGCAACTGTCGGATTCAGCGAATTGCCGGGCACTAGTAGCACCGTTAGCTGGATAGTCACGGCATTACCATTTTCTTATTGGGCTTCGATTACCGCTCTTCGCGACGACACCGCTTGGGTTTCAAGCTCGCTGCTCATCAAAATCATCGCCATTTTGGTGATTGCACTCGGCATCGTCGATTTCCTGCTCCTCCGCACCCGTCCGTTTTCCGTGTTCCAGGACGTCAACGTCCTCGCCGCTTTCTGCAATGTCTTCGCATTGCCCGCCATCGCCCGGCTGCATCAGAAATACCGCTCCGAAGGCGCGGCGGCGGCGCTCACGTCCGGCACTGCCGGCTTCCTGCTGATCACGCTCACCTGCCTTGCCGCGACGGCGTCGCGCGGCGGGCACCTGAGTTTCGCCTTCGGCATGCTGGCGCTCGGCGCGCTGCTGATTCGCCATGACCGCAAGGCCTGGAAAACCGTCGCTGCCAGCCTGCTGCTGTTCCTCGCCCTGCTGGCGGCCATCGCGCCTTTCCAGAAACATGCCGGCTCGCTGTCGCGCCTGGCGTCCATGGACAACGACCAGTCGACCAGCGATCGCATGGAAATGCTGAAGTCGACCTGGCGCATGGTCGAGGACGGCCCCTGGCATGGCAGCGGGCTGGGTACCTACAAGATTCGCTATCTGATGTATCGCAGCCCGGACGAGCACTCAACCAGCGGTGACCTCGCCCACAACGACTACCTGCAGATGCTCGCCGAAGGCGGGCCGGTGCTGCTGGTCTTGATCCTGTTGCTGGCACTGGGCGTCGGCATGTCGGCGCTCAGGCTGTGGCGCAGCGCCGGTAGTGCTGCTGACAGCCCGCGCTTCATCGAATCCGCAGGTTTGGTCGGCGCGCTGTTCTGTCTCTTCGGCCACGCCGCGCTGAATTTCATCTTCTATGTGATGCCGCTGGCGATGATCGCCGGGCTGTATCTCGGCCGCGTGGACAGCTTGCGCACCGATGTCCGCACCGTTGATCTGTACCGTTACCTGTCGCGCCCGATGCTGTTGACTTTGCTGGGCGCGCTTGGCTTGTGGCTGACCGCCACGCTGGGTTTGCAGAGCGCGTATCACGCCATGACCACCGGCAAATGCGAGCTGCGGCTGTGTACCTCGCTGGCCGGTGACGAGAAGTTCTTCGGCAAGTTTTCGGCGCTGCTGGCCGCCACCCAGCCTTCGTATCTGCCGGCGCGCGAGTGGTTCGTGAACGCCTACACGGCCACTGCCAACAGCGCTACCGACGACGCCAAACGCATCGAAAGTGCGCGTCTTGCGGCGAAGGAATTGTCCGATCAGATTCGCGAATTCCCGGCGCTGCCGTATACCTATCGCGATCTCGCCAGCCTGATCGTCAAGCATCCGGAAGCCGCAGCGGCGGTTGCCGGCACGGTGCCCACCGATCCCACGGCCTTGCTGAGCGAAAGCGTTCGCCGCAATCCGCTCGACACCACGGCGCGCACGCTGCTCGCACAGCGTCTGGACGCGGCCGGCAAAACCGAGGCCGCGTTCGCGCTGCTGTTCGAAGACGGCATGCGCTGGTGGAAAGTCGCCGCGCTCCCGGACAGCGGCCGAGCGAACCTGCTGAAAGGCGCGATTCCGCTGGCGATCAGGCTCGGACGCTGCAAGGACGCGCAGGAAATGGCGGAAGGGCTGGCGGTGTTCCTGCCCAAGGATCCGCTTGCTGTCCCCGCCACCGATTGCGTCACCCACTCGTAGGTCGGGCGGGCTTCATCTGCCCACCGATTCGCAGCCGCCGGACTTCGGCGCACGCGTGGGCAGATCCGGCCTGCCCACCCTACGAGGGAGACCGACGCCAGGCTTCGAAGAAGTCCTTCACTTCCGCATCACAGGCGAAGTCGTCCCGGTCAGCTTCCTCGATCGCCGAACGAATTTCGCCAACTTGCCATTCATCGAGCTCGACGCATTCGCGATCTGCCGATTTCATTGCGGCCGTAGCTCCTTGAGCAGTTCGGGATGCTTGTCCAGCAGCCGGAACAGGTTGACGACCGCCGCCATCGGCTTGGCTTCGCCGCGCTCGTAGCGCGAAAAGGCGTTGTGCCCACCGCCGGTCAATTCGGCAGCATCCGCCTGCGTCAGTTTCAGTTTCAGTTTCCGGCGCACGCGGGCCAGCTTCGTAGGGGGGATAAGCGAAAGCGCATCCACCGACCCGCCCTCGCTTCAGGTGGGTGCGCTGCGCTTATCCACCCTACCGGACCTGGTCGATGCCCCCTTCGCTTGCAGCCATCCCCTCCCCCGGCTACGGTGCCGACACTCCCGATTGCCCGTGAATGTCCGATGAGCGCCACCGCTTCCCCGCTGTCCGCTGCCGAATCGAAGGCGTCGAGCTCGCCGAAAACCGGCTTCGCGCAAACCCCCGGCTATCTGTTCGGGCCGTGGATGGATTTTTTCTGTCTTGGCGGGGCGACTCTGCTGATCATTCCCTGGTTCGCGCTGCTGCCGACCGAATGGAAGAACTACGGCGACATCCTGATCATCACCACGGCGATCGCGCACTTCATCAACAACCCGCATTTCGCGCATTCCTACCATCTGTTCTATCGCGGCTTCGGCACGCGCGGTTTCTCGGCTGAATATCCGCGCGAATGGCGGATTCGCTACCTGATCGCCGGCGTGGCGGTGCCGCTGGCGCTGATCGGCTTTTTCCTCTGGTGCCTCGTCACCAAGAACGCCCGCGCGCTCGGTTACAGCGTCAACCTGATGTTCTTCACCGTGGGCTGGCATTACGTGAAGCAGGGTTACGGCATGCTGATGCTGGATTCGGTGCTGAAGCGGCGCTTTTTCACCGAAACCGAGAAGAAAGTGCTGCTCTGGAACGCCTACGCGGTCTGGTTCCTGTCCTGGCTGCTGGCCAATGCCACGGCCTACAAGGCCGATTACTGGGGCATTTCGTATTACACCTTCGCCACACCGCAGCCGATCCTGACCGCGATCACGGCGATTGCCGGCGTCGGCTCGGCAGCGGTGCTGGTGATGCTCGGCCTCAAGTGGCGAGCCACCCGGCAACTGCCGCCGATCAACGGGTTGGTCGGCTATTCGGTGGCGCTTTATCTGTGGCTTTTGTACCGGGACCCTGTGCTGACCCTGATCTTCCCGGCCATGCATTCGATCCAGTACATGGTGGTGGTCTGGCGTTACGAGCTGAACTACCAGCAGGAGCAGACCGCGAACGCGAAAAGCCCCTCGGCGTTCGGCATGCGGATGGCCTTGTTCTATGCCATCGCCATGGGCCTGGGTTACCTCGGTTTCTGGATGGGGCCGCGATGGCTGGGCACGGTGGCACCGTCGCTGGTGGAGGGCGTGGGTGACTACGCCTTCCTGCTGGCCGCCTGGATCTTCATCAACGTGCACCACTATTTCCTTGACAGCGTGGTCTGGCGCAAGGGCAATCCGGAAACCGGGCGCTATCTGTTTCGTTGAAATCTGCCCGGCCCAGGCGCGGAATCCGGCAAAATCGACATGTGGTTCCGTTCAGCCGTCAAAGCACATCGTTCGATGCTGGTCCGGACGTGCCGACCGGTGTAATTTCCGGATTCGCGCAACACTTGTTGACTGACTGCGCAATCCGGATTCCCGGCGGCGCGGCGACAGCTCGGCAGGTTCGATCGTTTCAAGGCGAGATTCGTGGCAACCAACGTCCAGACCATCCCTTTCAGCACCTTCATCGGCGGCCTGCCCCGGCGTCTGATCAATGACGGCCTGCTGACCGAGGATCAGGCCCGCGAAGCGCAGGCCAAGGCGGCCAAGACCGGTTCGCATTTCGTGTCGGTGGTGGTCGAAGCCAAGCTCATCAACGCCAGCCGGCTGGCCGAAATCGCCAGTGTCGAATTCGGCACGCCGCTGATTGACCTGTCGACCCTCACCATCGACGCCCCGATCGCCCGCGAAATCAGCGAAAAGCTGATGCGCAAGCATCATGTGATGCCGATCTACAAGCGTGATCGCAAGCTGTTCGTCGCGCTGTCCGACCCCACTCGCCTGCAGGCACTCGACGAGGTCAAGTTCGCGACCGGCTATCTGGTCGAAGGCATCCTGGTCGAGGAAGACAAGCTCACCAAGGGCATCGAAGCGGCGATTGCCGCCGTGCAGGCGACCGCCTTGCAGGGCGGTGACGACGATCTCGAAAACCTGGAGATCGAAGGTGGCGAAGCCGATCCCGGTGCCGACACCACCGGCAATGCCGAAGACGATGCGCCGATCATCCGCTACGTCAACAAGGTGCTGATCGACGCCATCAACCGCAGCGCCTCGGACATCCACTTCGAGCCCTACGAAAAGAAATACCGCATCCGCTACCGCATGGACGGCGAGCTGCGCGAGATCGCCACCCCGCCGGTGCAGATGGGCGGCCGCCTTGCCGCCCGCCTGAAGGTGATGGCGCGGCTCGATCTGGCCGAACGCCGGGTGCCGCAGGACGGCCGTCTGAAGCTGAAGCTGTCGGTCAACAAGGCGATCGACTTCCGCGTGTCCACTTGCCCGACGCTGTGGGGCGAAAAGGTGGTGATGCGTATTCTCGATGCCTCGAGTGCGATGCTCGGCATCGACGCGCTCGGCTACGAGCCGGACCAGAAGGAGCTGTACCTGAAGGCGCTGTCGAAGCCGCAGGGCATGATCCTGGTCACCGGCCCGACCGGTTCGGGCAAGACCGTGTCGCTGTACACCGGCCTGAACATCCTCAACACCGACGACTGCAACATCTCGACCGCCGAAGATCCCTGCGAAATCAATCTGCCGGGCATCAACCAGGTCAATGTCAACGTCAAGCAGGGCCTGACCTTCGCCGCCGCACTCAAAGCCTTCCTGCGTCAGGACCCGGACGTGATCATGGTCGGCGAAGTCCGCGATCTGGAAACCGCCGAGATCGCGATCAAGGCCGCGCAGACCGGCCATCTGGTGCTGTCAACCCTGCACACCAACGACGCCCCGCAAACCCTGACCCGCCTGCTGAACATGGGCGTGCCGGCCTACAACGTGGCGTCCTGCATCACCCTGATCATCGCCCAGCGCCTGGCCCGCAAGCTGTGCAAGTTCTGCCGCCAGCCGGACCGGGTGCCGAAGGAAGAACTGCTGCGCGAAGGTTTCACCGGCGAACAACTGGCCACACCGGGCTTCACGCTGTTCAAGGCGGTGGGTTGCGACCAATGCAACGGCGGCTACAAGGGCCGCACCGGCATCTATCAGGTGATGCCGGTCACCGAAGCGATTTCGCGCGTGATCATGGAAGGCGGCAACGCCATCGACATCGCCGATCAGGCCACCCGCGAAGGCATTCGCACGCTCCGTCAATCGGCGCTGCGCAAGGTGCTGGACGGCATGATCGACCTTACCGAAGCGAATCGCGTCACGACCGATTAGCGGTATTCTGCGAAAGCGGTTGAAAAGCCGCTTTTTCTGGGGAACCGCCGATGGCTGACGTCGAAAATATCGTCCTTGAGCACCTGCGCCAGATTCGCGGTGGCATCGAACGTCTGCAAGACGACATGCGCGAAGTAAAACAGCGACTCGGGCAGCTCGAAGAACAGTCTGCTTCCGTGAGTCGTCGTATCGACCGCCTCGACGAGCGTCTTGATCGCGTCGAACGTCGTCTTGAACTGGTGAACTAAAAGCACTCATGGCCGTCGCCAACGCAAACCCCAAGGATTCAACCTTCAAATGGGAAGGCCGCGACCGCAAGGGCGCGGTCGTCCGTGGCGTGACCGATGGCCCCAGCGAGGCCGCGATCAAGCTGCAACTGCGCAAGCAGGGCATCAACCCGACTCGCGTCAACAAGCAGTTGAGCCTGTTCGGCAAGCAGAAAAAGCCGATCAAGGGCCAGGACATCGCCGTGTTCAGCCGCCAGCTCGCCACCATGATGTCGGCCGGTGTGCCGCTGGTGCAATCGCTGGAAATCGTCGGCCGCGGGCACGCCAATCCGTCGATGGGCGAGATGGTGCTGGGCATCAAGACCAATATCGAAGGCGGTGCAACGCTGGCGGAATCGCTGGCCAAGTACCCGCGCCAGTTCGATGATCTGTTCGTCAATCTGGTCGATGCGGGCGAGCGCTCGGGTGCCTTGGAAACCCTGCTCGACAAGATCGCCACCTACAAGGAAAAGACCGAGTCGATGAAGAAGAAGGTCAAGAAGGCCTTGACCTATCCTGCGGCGGTGATCGTGGTCGCCTTCATCGTCACCGGCATCCTGCTGTACTTCGTGGTGCCGCAGTTCGCCTCGCTGTTCCAGGGTTTCGGTGCCGATCTGCCGGCGTTCACCAAGATGGTGGTGGCGCTGTCCGAGTTCATCCAGGAAGACTGGTGGGTGATGCTGCTCGCGGGGCTGGCGATTTTTTTCGGCCTGCGCGAAGCCCATATCCGCTCGCCGAAAGTGCGCCGCTTCACCGATCGCCTGCTGCTGCGGCTGCCGGTGATCGGCCAGATCCTCTACAAATCAGCCGTCGCCCGCTACGCCCGCACGCTGTCGACCATGTTCGCCGCTGGTGTGCCGCTGGTGGAAGCCATGGAATCAGTCGCCAAGGCCGCCGGCAACATCGTGTTCACCGAAGCGATCATGCAGATGCGTGATCAGGTCGCCACCGGCCAGCAATTGCAGCTGACCATGCAGCAAAGCGGCCTGTTCCCGGCAATGGCGGTGCAGATGGTCGCCATCGGCGAGGAATCCGGCTCGCTCGACCACATGTGCGCCAAGCTCGCCGACTTCTACGAGGAAGAGGTCGATTCCCTGGTCGACAACCTCACCGCCCTGCTGGAGCCGATGATCATGGTCGTGCTCGGCGTGCTGGTGGGCGGTCTGGTGGTGGCCATGTATCTGCCGATCTTCAAGATCGGACAGGCGATCTGAGTTCGTAGGTCCGGATTTATCCGGACATTTGCTCGGCCAACGGGGATGTCCGGATAAATCCGGACCTACGAGAGAATCAAAAGCTCGAGAATCTTCAGCGCAGAGGCGCGGAAGAAAAAGAAAGGACGCGGAACAGCAAAAGCTCCAAAAACGCTTTTCTGCGTTCTCCTCGTTAGTCTGCGAGCCCTGCGTCGTCAGTAGCGATCCTCAAGATCACGATAGCCGTCCTTGCTAGCGCCCTTGGCGATGCCGCTCAGGTGCTCCAGCTCGGGCGCCGGCATCATCAGTGCACCCTTGCCCTTGGGAATGAACACGAACTCCTGACCGGCCATCCAGCGCTGCTTTTCACGAATTGCCTTGGGAATCGTGATCTTGAACTTGCTGGACAGGGTGGCGATGGTCGACATTTTCGTGCCTGCTTTTTATCGATGCGTGTTTGGTCAGAATCTGCGCCTTTTCCGGCATTTTCTCCTCGTAGGTCCGGATTCATCCGGACGATGCATGGCACATGCTCGAAAATCCTCAGCGCAGAGGCACGGAGGGAACAGAAAGGACGCGGAACAGCAAAAGCTCCAAAAACGCTTTTCCGCGTTCTCCTCTATGCTTTCCTCGGTGCCTCCGCGCTAAACGCTTTTCCCGCAGAGTGCGGCGTCCGGATGAATCCGGACCTACGGGGCCAGCCCGCCCCGTGGATTCGGTGCCCGCCAGGCCCGCTCGAACGGCAGCCGCCAGGCATGCGGGGCGACCAGCTGGTGGATCGCTTTCGGGCCCCAGGAACCGGGTTCGTAGAAGCGCACCGGCGGTGGTGATTCGATCAGCGGCTCGGACACCTTCCACAGCCGCTCGATGCCTTCCGCCGTGGTGAACAGCGTGTGGTCGCCGCGCATGGCGTCGAGAATCAGGCGCTCGTAGGCTTCCAGCACTTCGCCGGCCATGCCGGTGTCGTGCATGGCGAATTGCAGGCTGAGCTTGTCCAGCCGCATGCCGGGGCCGGGACGCTTGCCGTAGAAGCTCAAACTCATCTTCGAAGCATCGGCGAGATCGAAGGTCAGATGATCCGGACCCTGACTGCCGACGCCGGAGCCGGCCGGGAACATGCTTTTCGGCGGCTCGCGGAAGGCGATCGAGATGATCCGCTGGCCGGCCGCCAGCCGTTTGCCGGTGCGCAGGTAGAACGGCACGCCGGCCCAGCGCCAGTTGTCGATCAGGCACTTGAGCGCGATGAAAGTTTCGGTATCGGAAGCGGGATCAACGCCCTCTTCGCCGCGATAACCGGCGTACTGGCCACGCACCACGTTGTGCGGCTCGAGCGGCAGCATGCTTCTGAAAACCTTGTTCTTTTCCTCGCTGATCGGCGCTGGTTCGAGCGAGGTGGGTGGCTCCATCGCCATGAAGCCGAGTATCTGGAACAGATGGGTGACGACCATGTCGCGATAGGCGCCGGTCTGCTCGTAGAAGCCGGCGCGCTGGCCCAGGCCCAGCGTTTCCGGCACGTCGATCTGGACGTGGTCGATGAAATTGCGGTTCCAGATCGGCTCGAACAGGCCATTGGCGAAGCGGAAGGCGAGAATGTTCTGCGCCGCTTCCTTGCCGAGAAAATGGTCGATGCGGAAGATCTGTTCTTCGCTGAACACCTCGTGCAGCCGGGCATTCAGGGTCACGGCCGACGCCAGATCGGTGCCAAAAGGCTTTTCCATGACGATGCGCGAGCGCGCCACCAGCCCCGCCTGCCCGAGCATGCGCACCACCGGCAATGCCGCGCTCGGCGGCACGCTCAGGTAATGCAGACGCTGGCATTCGCTGCCGAGCACGGCTTCCGCCGCCGCTACCGCCGCCGTCAGCGCGGGCGCACCGGCCGCCAGCGGCAGGTACTCGAGATGGGCGGCAAACGCGCTCCATTCGGCGTCCGATGGCTTGCGCATGCCGAAGTCGTCGAGCGCGCTGCGGGCGATGGCGCGGAAGCCTTCGGCGTCGATGTCATCGAGCGACACGCCGATGATCCGGCAGCCGGGAATGAAGCCGGCGTTGACCAGGTGAAACAGGCCGGGCAGCAGCTTGCGGCGGGCCAGATCGCCGGTGGCGCCCACCAGCACGACAACCTGCGGGAAACGGGGTCCGACACCTGCAAGGACTTTGGCCATCGTGCGGCTCCGATGATGCGACGAGCGTCAATGCTCGCAAAACCGACGCCAGCCGGGCCGTCAGGGTTTCCAGCTCACCAGGGTATCGACCAGCTTGCGCAGGACGGGACCGATTTTCTGAGCCTGCGGATGTGACGGCGCCCAGCCGGCGGGGTCGGCTTCGTCGAGATAGCAGTCCTGCACCAGTTCCAGTTGCAGCGCGTGCAGGCCGCGCTTCGGCTGGCCGTAAAGCTGGGTGGTGTAGCCACCCTTGAACAGCTCGTTGACGGCATGGCTGTAGCCGGATTCGGCGAGCACGCCGGTCACCGCATCCTGCATCGACGGCGCACAGGATTCGCCGTCGCAAGTCGCCAGATTCAGGTCCGGCAGCGCGCCCTCGAAGCGCGCCGGCAGCGCGCGGCGCACCGAATGGGCGTCGAGCAGCACCACATGGCCGCAACGCGCCCGGGTGTCTGAAACCAGTTGCGCAAGCTGGTCCTGGTAGGGGTCCCACCAGCGTGCCCGACGGGCCTCGACCTCGGCTTCGTTGGGCTCGCAGCCGGGTGCGTAGATCGGCTCGCCGTCAAAGCGGATCAAGGGGCAGAGGCCGGGGTCGGGATCGCCGGGATAAAGCGGTTGGCCTTCACGATCCCGATTGAGATCAATGACATAGCGCGAATGGGTGGCTGCGATCAGGGTGGCGCCGCAGTACGCCGCGAAGTGATACAGGAACGGAAGATGCCAGTCGGTGTCCGGCAACTGGCGGGCGTCGTCGGTCAGCCGTTCCGACAAGCCCGAAGCCAGTGTGGTGCCGGCGTGCGGGATGTTGATGATCAGCGGACCTCGGCCAGCGATCGTCAGTGCCAGCGGTGCCGACATCAGCCGAGCAGCCGTTTCATGACGCTGCGATAACGGGCGAAGCTGACGGTGGCGGCCGGGTGCTGGCCATCACGTACCACCCAGCGGCCGGCGACCATGACATCGCGCACCAGCTGGCGCGCCGGGCCGAAGATGGCGGCGTCGAGCAGGCCATCGGCCCGCTGTTCGGCGAGCGCCGGATCGTCGTGATTCAGCACCAGCCAGTCGGCGCGCAAGCCCACCGCCAGACTGCCGACCGGCTGCGCCATCGCCTGCGCGCCGCCGGCTGCCGTGATCCGGTACAGGTGGCCGCCCAGCGATTCGCCGATGCCCTTGGCGAGCACGTTGCGGCGCTCGAAACGCAGGCGCTGGCCGTACTCGAACAACTTCAGCTCCAGAAACGGATCGACGCAGACATGGCTGTCGGCCCCGACGCCGATCCGGCCACCGGCGCGCAAGTACGGGACAGCATTGAAGAATCCGTCACCGAGATCGCCTTCGGACGTCGGGCACAGGCCAGCGACGACACCCGAGCGCCCGAGCCGCTCGGCTTCGACGATTTCGGTGTGGGTGGCGTGGACCACGCACCAGCGGCCATCGACCGCAACGTGATCCAGCAGCCAGGCCACCGGCCGCTGGCCGGACCAGGCCAGGCAGTCGTTCACTTCCTTGAGCTGGGCCGACAGGTTCAGGTGGATCGGCGTGTCCGGACCGAGCTTCGCGGCCAGCGCCACCGCCTCGTTGAGCATCTGCGGCGTGACGGCACGCAAGCTGTGCGGGGCGATGCCGATGCGCTGCGCGCGGCTGCCACGGGTGGCGGCAACCAGGGTTTCGACGATGCCGCTGTAGTCGGCGACATTGTTGATGAAGCGCCGCTGGCCGCTGGTCGGCGGGGTACCGCCGAAGTTGTCGTGGGCGTAGAGCACCGGCAAGAGCGTTTGGGCGATGCCGGTGCTGCTCGCCGCCGCCAGCAGGCGTTCGCTGGTTTCGGCGCGGTTGGCGTAGGGCGCGCCGCTGACGTCGTGATGCAGGTAGTGGAATTCGGCCACGCTGGTGTAGCCGGCGCGCAGCATCTCGATGTACAGCTGGGTGGCGATGTCTTCGATGTCGTCCGGCCGCAGTTGCTCGATGAAGCGGTACATGAGCTTCCGCCAGGACCAGAAGCTGTCGCCCTGCGGCCCGCCTTTTTCGGTGAGACCGGCCATGCCGCGCTGGAACGACGTGGAATGCAGGCAGGGCATGCCGGGGACGACCGGCCCGTTCAGCGCTTCGGCATCATCGGCCGCCGTCCGTGGCGTGATCGCGGTGATCAGGCCGGCGTCGTCGACATCGAACACAACATTTTCGCTCCAGCCGGTGGCAAGCAGGGCGGACGGCGCGTGATAGCGGGTCATGGCAATCGGGCAGCACGAGGCATGGAGTTGGACGCAAGATTACGCAATCTGGCGGTCCGCTGCCCCACCCTTCCCGACCACCGTTGCGCCCGAAGCTGCGGGCGCTTTCAGGCCGGAAAGAGGCCTGCGTCAACGCCATGTGAACGCTGCCTGCCGACATCGAATATTCAACGACCCGGTCAAGGATCCGGACTGGTGGAGCGGCGTCAGTCCGCGCTGGCGGCTGCCGCTGCAATGGGCGACGGTCGATCTGATGTATGCGGTGGTGATCCTGCGCGAATGGGCGCAGGTGACAACCCGGGAGCGGGTGCAGATCATCGTCATCACCGGCGGGCTGTTCGCTGGCTATGGCCTGAGCTGGGTCTACGGCTTCGGCATGGAGGCCACGCTGTACTGGCTGCTGCCATCGCGGATCGCGGTCACTTGGCTCGGCACGCCGGTGGTGCCGTTGTTGAAGCTGAGCTGACACCGCTCTTGTAGGTCCGGATTCATCCGGACGCTGCTACGCCGACGAACTGCCGCGCCGTTGCCATGAATGGCGACCCACATGCGTTTGCAAGGTGGTCAGGCTTCGCTCACCGCTTCATCTCCGGCGCTTCGCTGCCGCCACTGCCGGCCACGGCCAGTGCCTGCGGGCTTTCCAGGCGCAGCACCTGGGACGGGAAGGAGAACTGGATGCCGTCGGCATCGAAACGCCGGACGATCGCCAGCAGGATGGTCTGCCGGGTGTCCATGTACAGCTTGTAGGCCGGATCGAGCATCCAGTAGACGATCTCGAACTGGTAGGCGCCGCCGGCCAGCGCCTTCAGATGCGAGCGGTCGACCCGGGTCTGCGGCTGCGCGGCGACGATCTCGTGCAGCAGCGCGGGAATGGTTTCGATGATGTCCGGTGCGGTCGCGAAGTCGATGTCGAAGTTCAGCAGCACGCGCCGTTCGTGCATGCGCTTGTAGTTGCGCAGGCGGGCTTTGAGCAGATCGCTGTTGGAGAAGATGAGCTGCTCGCCAGTGTCCGAGCGTACCCGCGTGGTTTTCAGCCCGACATGCTCGACGGTGCCGGAAAAGGTGTCGACCACGATCGAATCGCCGATCACGAAGGGTTTGTCGATCACGATCGACAAGCTTGCAAACAGATCACCGAGGATGTTCTGCACCGCCAGCGCCACCGCGATGCCGCCGATGCCAAGCGAGGCCACCAGTGCCGTGACATTGATGCCGAGGTTGTCGAGGATGAACAGCAGCATCACCAGCCACAGCAGCAGCTTGCCGATGAAGCTCAGCGCCGACAGGCTGGTGGCGGCCGCCAGATTGACCTGCTCGGCACGCATCCTGGAGGTGGCGACCCAGAAATCGAGCAGTGCGGAAATCCACAGGCCGACCTGCAACAGCACGGCCACGGTGACGATCTTGTCGAGCCGCGCCTCGGTGCGGGTGCCGAGTTCCAGGTACTGGCTGGCGAAATACAGCGCCACGAACACCACCAGCCAGAGCTTGGTCGACTCCACGGCATTGATCAGCGCGCGATCCATGCGCGTGGCCTTCGGCCGCAGGCTGTTCGACAGGATGCGGATCAACAGGCGCTGCACGCCGAACACCAGCAGCACGATGGCCATCGCCACGGCGACGGCAATCAGCCAGTCGCTCAAAGGGTTGCGGACCAGCACGCGGTCGAGACGGGCCAGGTAGGCGATCAGATCGTTCAAGGTGTAGAGCTTCAAGGTGTTCGTGCTCAGCGGCGTGGCTGGCTGCCGAGCCAGACGGCGAAGGCGGCTTCGTCGAGCAGGCCTTCGGCGAGGAGGACCATCTGCTCGACCGCCGCCACCCGATCCGGAATCAGGCGCAGGCCGTTCATCGCGAGGAAGGTTCGTGCGACGGCCCAGGCGGTGCGCTTGTTGCCATCGAGGAAGGGGTGATTGCGGGCGATGCCGTAGGCATAGGCGGCGGCGAGTTCTTCGAGCTGCTCGCTACCGTAGGCATGGCGGTTCTGCGGACGCGCCATCGCGGAATCGAGGAGCCCTTCATCACGCATCCCGGCCAGACCGCCATGCTCGGCGAGCTGACGATCGTGGATCGCCAGCACGACATCCTTGTCGACGAATTCCATCAGCGTTTTGCCAGCGCGCGAAAGACCTCGCGATCCTCATGCATGATTTCCTCGGCAATCCTCATCTGCCGTTCGAAACGCTCATCGAACGGCGTGATCCGGAACGAGCCGTCCGGTGCCTTGGTGGCGAACACCGAATCGCCCTGCTTGAGCCCCAGTTCGGCGAGCATTTCCTTCGGCAGCAGCACGCCGGACGACGAGCCGACGGCGCGGACTTTCAATTCATACATGGCGGGACTCCCGTGGAGGTGGACGATCGTTGAGCTGGGATACCATCGAAGGCCCTGCGATCTGATTGACACAACAATTATAATCACATCTCCCACCCGACCCGACCCGCAACCGATGATCGCCATGCCCGCCTCGCCGCTGAAACGCGCCGGCCTTGTCTTCACCTTCATCTGGTTCGCGGTCGGCGGCAGCGGGCATTTCCTGCTGCCGGGGTTCTTCGTGTCGATCTGCCCGCCCTGGGTGCCGGAGCCGCTGCTGGTGGTCTACCTGAGCGGGGCGATCGAACTGCTGCTGGCGCTGCTGCTGATCCCGGCGGGCACGCGCCGCTTGGCCGGCTACGCGCTGCTGGCGCTGATCGTCGCAGTGACCCCGGTGCATGTCTGGATGCTGATGGTCCCGGAACGCTTTCCGCAGTTCCCGGTGGCAGCACTCTGGCTGCGGCTGGCGATCCAGGCGGCGTTCATCGTCAATGTCGGCTGGAGCACGCGCCCGGACGATCAGCGCATCTCGCCGTCGACATAGAACCAGCGCCCGCCTTCGCGCAGGAAGCGGCTGACTTCATGCAGCCGCACCGCCGTGCCACCGCCGACCTTGTAACGGGCCACAAACTCGACGATCGCCGCGTCCTCGCCGGTCTGGCGATGCTCGCGGATGCTCAGGCCCAGCCATTTGGTGGCCGGCTTGGCATCCAGATCAAGCCGCTCCGGCCGGGTGCGCGGATGCCAGGTCTCGCGCAGGTAATCCTCGCGACCGCACACGTAGGCGCTGTAGCGCGAGCGCATCAGCGCTTCGGCGGTATCGGCCGTGAAGCCGTCATGCAGCCGTCCACAGCAGCCGCCGTAGCGAATGCCGCTGCCGCAGGGACAGGCCTCGCTGTCGTCGATCGCCATCAGCGACGCCAGACCAGGCCGCGATTGTTGGCCGGCATCGCCCGGTCCTCGACCAGGCGCAGGCCGATGTCCGCCGCGAGCGCGTTGACGGCTTCGAAATCGCGGATGCCGCTGGCCGGATCGTTCGCCCGCAGGCTGGCATCGAAGCGGGCATTGCTGGCGCTGGTGTGGGCACCGCCGTAACGGAACGGGCCGTAGATCGCCAACACCGCGTCGTCTTCGAGCACCTCGGGCAGGCGCGCGAACAGGGTTTCGACCTCCGCCGCACTCATGATGTGCAGGCTGTTGGCACTGAACGCGGCAGCGAAGCGGGCAGTCGGCCATGCGCCGTTCACATCAAGCGTCAACGGTGCCGGCGTGTTCGGCAGCGCCGCTTCAGCCAGCCACAGGCGGATGCCCGGCAGGTAGGGCGCACGGTCGGCGCACTGCCAGACCAGATGCGGGAGTGCTGCCGCGATATGCACGGCGTGCTGGCCGGTGCCGCTGCCGATTTCCAGCACCCGGCGGCGATCGGCGAAATGCCCGCGCAGCAGGTCCAGGATCGGTTCGCGATTGCGCTCGCAGGCGGGCGCGAATGGTTTGTTGGGGGGCTTGTCGAACAACAGGTCGCGCATGTCGTCATCGGGTCACGAAACAAGCTTCAGCATAGCGGCGGAAACGGCGACCCAGCCCAGCCGCTACCATGCGAGCGCCTGCACCACCTTCGAAAACCCGCCGCGATGACACCCGCTTGACTGCCCCGCTCGACCTCCCCGCCCTGACCGCGATCGGCTGGAATCCACACTGCGCGGCCGCGCTGGCTGCATTGCCCGGGCATCACGGCCGGCCGGCGCGGGTCATCGAGCAGCATCGCGCCCATCTGGTGGTTCACGACGGCATCGCCAGCTTCAAAGCGAAAACCCTGACCGCGCTGTTCGACCGCCTGGAAACCACCGGCGACGGCCTCGCGGTCGGCGACTGGGTGCTGATCGCCGAGGAAGGCGGCAGCCTCTACATCCACGCGCATCTGCACCGTTCGAGCCTGCTGCTGCGCAGCCGCGGCGACAACGGCGTGCAGCGCATCGCCGCCAACATCGACACCGCGCTGCTGGTCATGGCGCTCGACAACGACTACAGCCCGAACCGGCTGGAGCGCTATCTGCTGATGGTCCGCGCCGCCCACGTCGCGCCGCTGATCGTGCTGACCAAGCCGGACCGGGCCACCGCACTGGACGTCCAGATGGCCGAGATCGCCGCCCTGGCCGGACCCGACACGCCGCTGTTCGCGCTCGACGCCCGCGATCCCGTTTGCACGACGACACTCGCACCGTGGCTGGCGGCGGGCCAGACGCTGGTGCTGCTCGGCTCATCGGGCGTCGGCAAATCGACCCTGGTCAATACCTTGATGAAGGACAACGCCCAGGCCACCGGCGCGACCCGCGCCTACGACGATCGCGGCCGCCACACCACCACCGCGCGCAGCCTGCGCACCCTGCCGCAGGGTGCCTGCCTGATCGACACGCCAGGCGTGCGGGAACTGAAGCTCGGTGGCGAGGAAGACGTGGCAGCGGACGCCTTCGAGGACATCGCCACGCTGGCACAAGCCTGCAAGTTCCGCGACTGCCAGCACCAGCGCGAACCCGGCTGTGCCGTGGTCGCCGGCCTGCCTGCCGCGCGCCTGGAGAACTACCGCAAGCTCAAGGCCGAATTGCTGGCCACCCAGCAGAAGCGGCTGGAAGCACCCGCGCCGCAGCCGACGCGGCGTTCGAAGAAGCGCTGAAGCCCCGCCAAACGCCGCCGTAGGTCCGGATTCATCCGGACAGCGCAGCCGGCAATCGTGACGGATGTCCGGATGAATCCGGACCTACGCAATCAGGGTCTGGGTGCCAACCCAGCGCTCGCCCGGCTGCAAGCGCACCGGCCGGCCGACAGCCGCCGCTTCGATGCACAGGAAGCGCTGCCAGCCACCCGGATCGAGATCGGCCAGCAGCGCCGCTTTCGCCGGCCCCGGGTTCCAGACCACGGTGTCGCTGAAGCCGCTCTGCTGGATGCGCAGATCGCCGGTCGGCTCGCGCATCAGCAGTTCCTGCGGCGCATCGAAATAGATCCGGTCGACTTCCCCGATGATCGCGACTTCTTCAGCAGATTCAACATGTTCTACACCGCCACCGGCTGTATCGCGATAGCGCAGGCGGTCAAGCCCGAGCACCCGCACGGTGTCGACTGCCTCCACCGCCAGATAGCTGTGCAGCGCCGCCGTGAAGGCAAAGGCGCTGTCACCGCTGTTCAGCACCGACAAGCTCACCGCCAGCCGCGTGCCGCCGAACAGCACGCGCAGTTCGGCAGCGAAGGCCTGCGGCCAGAGCGCGCGGGTGGCGGCATCGTCGTCCAGCCTTAAGCGAACGACGAAAGCGCCGCCGTCCACGGCCGCCGCATCGACCAGCGACCAGCGCGCCGTCCGCGCAAAGCCATGCTTGGGCAGCGGCCCCTCGGCGGCAAACTGCGGAAAGATCACCGGGATGCCGCCGCGGATCGCCGCAGTCGGTCGGTAGTCGCTGCGCCCGCTCAGGAACAGGCGTTCGCGGCCATCCACAGGTGTCCAGGAAGTGACATGCGCGCCGTGGCGGTGGACGGTCATCCGCGCGCCGTCGGCGGTGACGAAGTTCAGGATGGCAGCGCTCGGGTCGGTGTCGTTCATGCGGGAAGCATAGAGGCGCTGGCCTGCGCCGGGCACCTCCGATAGGCTGCGCGGCTCGCATTGCGCAGGACCGCTCGCATGAAACTCGCCACCTGGAACGTCAACAGCCTGAAAGTCCGGCTGCCGCAATTGCTCGACTGGGTCAGCGTCAATCCGGTCGATGTCATCGGCCTGCAGGAAACCAAGCTGACCGACGACGCCTTCCCCGGTGCCGAACTCGAAGCCGCCGGCTGGCATTGGGCGCATTCGGGGCAGAAAACCTACAACGGCGTGGCGATCCTGTCGCGCACGCCGCTGCGTGACGTGACCTACGGCATTCCCGGCTTCGATGACGAGCAGAAGCGGGTGATCGCCGCCACGGTCGACAGCCCACACGGCCCGCTGCGCTACATCTGCGTCTACGTGGTCAACGGTCAGGAGGTCGGCTCCGACAAGTACGCCTACAAGCTGCGCTTTCTCGAAGCACTCAAGGCATACGTCGCCGATGAAGTCGGCAAGCACCCGAATCTGGCGATCGGCGGCGACTACAACATCGCCCCGTTTCCGTCCGACACCCACGATCCGGCGACCTGGGAAGGCAACATCCTGTGCTCGGAGCCGGAACGCGACGGCTTCCGCGCCCTGCTGGCGCTCGGCTTGAAGGACGCCTTCACGCTGTTCGAGCAGCCGCCGCTGTCGTTCACCTGGTGGGATTACCGCGCCGCGGGTTTTCGTCGCAATCTCGGCCTGCGCATCGACCATCTGCTGCTCTCGACCCCGCTCGCGGCGGCCTGCACGGCAGCCGCCGCCGACCTTCGGCCGCGCCGCAATGAACGGCCGTCGGATCACGCCCCGTTTGTCGTCGAAATCGGGGAACACTTGTAGCGCTGAGTGGTCGATGGGGGCCTGCCGAATATCGGAAATCCCGATCACGCCGCTTTGCCGTGTGACCGGGATCACAACCGCCAGGTGGCATGCGTCACATTCCGGCCCATGCTACCCCCAGCCCTATTATTGACCCGAGCCCGCAATGCAATCGCGACGGCGCAACCACTACGACGTTACCAATCAGGTCTGCATCGCTGATCCGCTGGACGTGCAAGGCGAAGTCACCCGCCTTTTGAGTCGTCACAATCCGCAGCTTGACCCGACCATCCTGAGTCTGGCGTTCCGCCGCTTCACCGAACTGCATGCCGGCGTGTTGCCCGGCTACGCCGCAGCCGACACGCCGTATCACGATGCCCAGCACAGCCTCGACTGCACGTTGGGCACGGCCCGGCTGATCGACGGCCATACCCGCGAAGCGCCTGAATCGGAACGCATTTCTCCGCGTCGCGCGCTGCTCGGCGTGCTCATTGCCCTGTTTCACGACACCGGCTACATCCGCCGCAGCGGTGATCGCGCCGGCAACGGCGCGGCCTACACCCTGAGTCATGTGCAGCGCAGCGGCGAGTTCCTGGAACGCATCCTGCCGTCGCTGGGTTTTGCCGCCGAAGCCCGGCTAGCCGCCGAACTCGTGCATTTCACCGGCTACGAAATGCCGCTGGACGCCATCGACGTCCACGATCCGGCCGACCGCGCGCTCGGCTTCATGATCGCCAGCAGCGATCTGATCGTGCAGACCGCCGACCGTTGCTACCTGGAGAAATGCCGCGATTTCCTCTATCCGGAATTCGAGGTCGCCGGGCTGGCCGGTGCGCCGCGACCGGACGGCCCGCAACCGCTCTACGCCGACCGCGACACCCTGATGCGCGGCACGCCGGAATTCAATGCGCGGCTCTGGGAGGACCGTCTCGACGGCTATTTCGGCGGCATCCACCGCTATTTCGGCGTTCACTTCGAAGGCCGCTACGGCGCCGCCAATCCCTACACCGACGCCATCCAGAGCAACTTGCGCCGCGTGAAACTGGCGATACGCCGGGGCCGCTTCGACGAACTGCGGCTCCGCCCACGCGCCATCGATGCCAGTTGCATGCGCTACGCCCTCGGTCTGCCAGCGGACTTGCGCGCCGCTGCCTGAGCAGCCGAACCGAGGAACAAAAAAGGAAGCCGTGCATTCGCCCGGCGTCCTTTTTTTAGTTTCAGCAATCTCAATCCGCGTTGGTGATCGACTCCGGACCGCCGACGCTGTTCAGCGATGCCGTGGTCACGGCCTGATTCGGGGCGATGTCGCCGCTGCCGGTGGCGGTGACGATGGCGTTGAAGCGCAGGATCTGGCCGCCGCCGTTGATCTTTTCGGCGACGAACAGATTGCCGTCGCGCAGCAGGATGTCGACCGGATTGCCGAGCCGGGTGGCGGGGCCAGCGATCATCCGGGCCGGCTGGACGATGGCCGGGCCGGTGCCGGTCGCCACATCGCTGGCGGTGCTGGCGTTGGCGATCACGAACAGGGCACCGTCGCTGTCGCTGGCGGCCATGCCGACATCGGACAGCACCAGCGAATCCGAGGCGCGGTCGTAGCTGACGCCATGCAGGTTCACCGATACCTGCGACGACTGGCCGCCGCTCACCCTGCCAGGCGTGATGGTCCGCGACGGTGCCGGTAGCGGGCCGCCGACGCCAGCTAGCGTGCCGCGAACGGTGAAGGTGTCGTACACCGCAACCGTGCCATTGGTCATCGCTGCATACAGGCGATCGGTGGTGCCGTCGTAGGCCACATCCCAAGTCCGGCCGCCGGCAAGCGATTCGGGAATATCGGCGACCACGCGCGGATTGGCGAGGCCGACCAGGGTGGTCAGCAGATGCAGCGACGGCAGATCGGTGCCGGGCTCGGCTGCGGCGGCATCGCCGACGATCAACTGATTGCGGGTGACGCCGGCCAGGGCGATGCCTTTCGGCTCGCGAAAGGTCGGGAACATGACTTCGTCGTCCAGTTCGGCGTTGTAAGCCATGCCGCCGCGATCCGGAAAGTTGCTGATCTGGCGCAAGGTCGCGACACCGGCGATCACGCCGACCGCATTCAGCGTGCCGTTGAACGCGACGATGCCTTCGTTGAGGCCGGTGTTGAAGGTCGAGCGGCGGGTGCTGAGATCGCTGGAATAGACATCGGTGCTACCAGCGTCGCCGCCCGCGTCGAAGGAGATGTACAGATCGCCGGTGGCACCGGCACCGCCGGTCGTGCCGCCGGTCACACCGCCCGTGGTACCGCCGGAGGTGCCGCCGGTCGTGCCGCCGCCGGTGGTACCGCCGTCATCATTGCCGCCGTCACTGCAGCCGCTGATCGCCAGTGCAGCGAGCAGAACGCCCAGCGCAGCCGTGCTGCGGAAACGCGTGTTCAGATTCATGGAATTCCCCGTGGTGGATTCTTGCGACGCGCGCGGACCGGGCGAAGTTCCGGTCACCTCGAAATGACGACGCAATCACCTGCGCATCGTAGCGAGGCGCGCAGCCGCTTGCCGACGATCCGGCGCAATACCGCGTCGGCAGACCGATGACCGGCAGTGAATCGGTGCCCGACGGCCGTCAGCGGCGCAGCAGGCGCACTTCACCGCTGCCCACGCCGCGCGGATCGGCGGCCGCTTCGAGCTGGTTGCTGGCCGGCCGCCAGAGCACCACCTGAAGATTGCCGTAGGTGCTGTCGAGCGCTTTCAGGGGATGGCCCATCGCGGTCAGGCGCGCGACTTCGGCTTCGCTGAAGCCGCCCGGCTCGTACTGGACGATGTCCGGCAGGTACTGATGGTGAAAGCGCGGCGCGGCGACGATTTCAGCGGCGTTGGCACCGTTGACGAAGTCGAGGACGCCGAGCAGCACCATGGTCGCGATCCGACTGCCGCCCGGCGTGCCGAGCACCAGCACGCCGTTCGGGCCGTCGACGAAGGTTGGCGTCATGGTCGACAGCGGGCGCTTGCGCGGGGCCACCAGATTGGCTTCCGAGCCGATCAGGCCGTAGGCGTTGCTGGCGGTCGTGGAAGCCGCGAAATCGTCCATCTCGTCATTGAGCAGGATGCCGGTGCCGGGCGGCACGTAGGCGGAGCCGAAGCTCAGGTTGATCGACAAGGTGGCGGCAACGCGGTTGCCGTCGGCGTCGATGATCGAGAAATGCGAGGTATGGGTGCCGCCCGGTGCGCCGGTCGGCGCTGGCGGCAGGCTGGCGGAGGGTGTGGCCTTGTCGGCCGCGATGGTTTTCGCCAGTTCCAGGGCGTAGCTGCGCGAAGTCAGCATCGCCATCGGAATGCGCACGAAATCCGGATCGCCCAGATAGGCCGCGCGATCGCGATAGGCGCGGCGCAGCGCTTCGATGAGCTGGTGCTTGGAGGTGCCGTCTTGCCCTTCCGTCCAGCCAACCGCTTCGAGTTGCTGAAGGGTTTCGACCAGCGCCAGCCCGCCGGCCGACGGCGGCGAGGCCGACACCAGCCGGTAATCGCGGAAATGGCTGACCAGCGGCTCGCGCTCCACCACGGTGTAGCGGTGCAGGTCGTCGGCGGTCCAGATGCCACCGGCGGCCTTGACGCCGGCCAGCAGGCGCTTGGCGGTTTCACCGGCGTAGAAACCGCGCAGACCCTTGTCGGCCAGACGCTTGATGACACCGGCCAGATCCGGCTGGCGGATGGTCTGGCCCACGGTCGGAACCTTGCCGCCGGGCAGGAAGATGTCGCGGGCGGCGGGCGAGAAGCGCTTTTGCGCCTGTTCGATGGCCTTGACCAGCTTGGCGTCGGCAGCAAAGCCATCGCGGGCAAGGGCAATCGCCGGTGCCAGCGATTTCGCCAGCGGCAGGCGGCCGTATTTTTTCGCGAGGTACACCAAAGCCGCCGGTTCGCCGGGAATCGCGGCGGACAACGCTCCGTCGCGCGAGGCGCGGTCGATGGCCTTGCCATCAGCGTCCTGGTACATGGTGGCGGTTGCCGCCATCGGCGCCACTTCGCGGCCGTCGACCATGGTTTCAAAGCCGTCGGAGGCCCGATGCAGCAACCAGAAGCCGCCGCCGCCGATGCCGGAACCGGTCGGCTCGACCACCGCAATCGCCGCCGTCACCGCCACCGCTGCATCGAAGGCATTGCCGCCGGCCGCGAGGATGTCGAGCCCGGCTTGGGTCGCCAGCGGGTGGGCGCTGGCGATGGCGTGGCCGGGCGGCTTGTCGGCTGCCGAAGCGCTGCCAAGGGCAAAACACAGCGCAAACGCCAGCAAGGGCGCACGAAATACAGTCAAAGTCATGGGTTCAGGGAGCGGGCAGGCTCGCCGCAGTCAGCCGGCGGTATTTGTCGAGCAATTGCTCGCGGGACTCGACGTGCAGCAGGTCGAGCGGTATGCAGTCGACAGGGCAGACCACACGGCACTGCGGCTCGTCGAAGTGACCCACGCACTCGGTGCAGCGCGTGGCGTCGATTTCGTAGATTTCCGGCCCCTGGAAGATCGCGAGGTTCGGGCAGGCCGGCTCGCAGACATCGCAGTTGATGCAGTCGTCGGTGATCTTCAGCGCCATGGGCAGATGATAGCGGTCCGCAACCGCAGGGTGGGCAGGGGGGCGTCAGAGGGTGATCAGGCCGGCGGTCTTGCAGAACGCGGCGTAGCGCGGATCGTCGCGATAGCGGGCGAAGAACGGGTCCATGCGCAGGCCGGTGGTGGCGGGATCGCGCATCTCCTGCGCCTTGGCCAGCCATTCAAAGGCCAGCGCCGCCTCGCCGCGCAGCGCGTGCAGGGTGGCAATCTGGAAAGCGCCGTCTTCGGTGTGGGCTTCGGTGAAGGCGCGCAGCGCGGCATCGGCAGCGCTGGGGTCGCCAAGCCGCTGGCGCGCCAGGGCCACGGCGTATTCGCGCCAGTACGGGTCCGGCTCGCGCAGGGCATCGAGCAGCGCCAGATCGGGCTTGCCGCGCATCAGCTTGATCATCGCCAGTTGCTGGTACTGCGTGGCAGCGGTCGGCTGTAGCTCCAGCGCCTTGCGCAGCGCGGTTTCGGCGTCGTCGTAGCGGCCCTGCGCAGTCTGGAACAGGCCCAGGTAATACCAGCCGCGAAAGCCGAGCGGATCGAACAGGAAGGCGCTGCGGATCAGGCTCACCGCTTCATCGAGCCGACCGAGCCCGCCGAGCACATAGGCCAGACGATGCTTCGGCCCGGCTTCGGTCGGGGCCAGTTCCACGGCGCGGCGCAGTTCGCGCTCCGCGGACAGCAGATCAAGGTCGGCAATCATCAGCAGCCAGCCCAGCGCGGCATGGCCTTCGGCAAGGCCGGGGTCGATCGACAAGGCCTTTTCGGCGGCGGATCGCGCCATCCGGAACGCTTCGCGCGCCTCTTCGCCCGCCATGTAATTGCCGGCCATGTGGGTGGCGGTGGTCGCCAGCTTGGCCCAGGCCAGGGCGTAGGCGGGGTCGAGCACCGTGGCCTGGCGGTAATAGTCGATCGCCTTGCGCCAACTGTCGTGATCGTTGAGTTCGTAGAAGTAATTGCCGAGCAGCAGGGCGTTGTAGGCATCGAGATCGGCGGCGCGCGAGGCGCTGTGCGGTTCGCGGTCGATCAGTTGCAGCTTGAGCTGGGTGGCCACCGCCTGAGCGATGTCGACCTGCACCGCGAAAATGTCCTTCAGTTCGCGATCGAACGACGCCGACCACAGCTGGCTACCGTCGGCAACCGTGACCAGCCGCGCGATGATCCGCACCTTCGTGCCCTGACGACGCACGCTGCCTTCAAGCAGATGGCCCACCTTCAGCAGCTCGCCGATCACTCGGGCGTCGGCCGGGCGGCCCTTGAACTGGAACGCGGAATTGCGGCCGATCACCCGCAATTCGCGCACCTGGGCGAGCGCGGTGATCATTTCCTCGGTCAAGCCGTCGGAAAAGTAATCGCCGCTGTCCTCGCCGCTCTGATTGATCAGCGGCAGCACCGCGATCGACGCGCGCTCCGCTGCCAGCGGCCGGTTGGGGATGCTTAATGCTGGCGTGAGATCGGCGATCGGGGCCGGCACTGCCGATTTCCAGATCGCCAGGGCTGCAATCAGCAGCGCAATCACCGCCGCAGCGCTGAGCCCGATCGCCCACAGCCGCCGCCCGCGCTGCGGCAACTGGGCATCGGGCACTGCTGCCGCTGCCGCTTCGGCGGTCTGCAAGCTTTCGGCATCGACCACGAACACCTCCACCGGATGGGAAATGTTCTTCAGGGCCGGTGTGCCGATCGAGCGCCAGGCCAGGGCATGACGCTGGCGCACCAGGCCGAGCACGGCAGCGCTCAGCGCCAGCCCGCCCTGCGGCGACAAGGGCAGCAGCCGGGCGGCGATGTTGACGCCATCGCCATAGACATCGCGCTCGCGGTGCTCGACATCGCCCAGATGAATGCTGGCGCGCAGCAGCACCGGCGGATCGTCGCGGGCCTCTGCATTGGCTGCGGCCAGCCCGCGCTGGATGGCGATCACGGCTTGAACCGCCGCCAGGGCGCTGCCGAATTCGAGCAGGAAGCTGTCGCCGGCGGTCTTGATCTCGATGCCGCCGAAACGTGGATAGAGGCTTCGCACCACCGCTTTCTGGCGGTTCAGCAGGCGCTCGCCCAGGCGTTCGTCACGGTGCACGAACGCGCTGTAATTGACGATGTCGGTGAAGACGATCGCGGCAAGACGGCGGCTCGGCTGACGTTTGCTGGCTTTCAACGCGGACTCGTCAGACGCGGCTTGAGGTGATCGGGCAGCCGGCCCGAGGCCGGCGTCGGGATGTTAACGCAAGGCCCATTCCATGCGGTTCCCGTGCATCGCGCCGACCCGCGTGGCGGCGATGACATTCGTCATCCCGAGGCGATGACGGCGACCACTGCCGACTGCCCCGTCCGGCCCGCAAGCTGCTGGCCATGAAGTCCGCCCTGCCCTTGCTCGATTCGCCAGTGCCACAGCGCGATTCTTTTATGCTGTCGGCATCCCTTTTCCACTCCTCCCCGCTCCATGGACGATCGTGCCGCGCTGCTCAATCAACTTCGCATCGACCGCAGCGACGAACCGGCCGACGGCGGCGGCAAACCCTGGCTGAAATGGCTGATCGCGCTGGTGTTGCTGGCGCTGCTCGGCATCGCCGCCTGGATCTACCTCGCGCCGCCGCCGGGCTTGCCGGTGACGGTTGCCATTGCCCGTCCGGCATCCAGCGGCGGGGCCAGCGGCGGCTCGCTGCTCGATGCGGCCGGTTATGTGGTGGCGCGGCGGGCGGCCACGGTGTCGGCCAAGATCACCGGACTGGTGACTGAAGTGCTGATCGAAGAAGGCAGCAAGGTCGAAGCCAACCAGATCGTCGCCCGGCTCGATGACACCAATATCCGCGCCAGCCTCGAACAGAGCCGCGCGCAGCTCGAATCGGCGAAGGCGCAGGCGGCGCAGGTACGGGTCAATGTCGCCAATGCCGAGCGCGATGTGACACGCCGCAAGGGGCTGGTGGAGCAGAAATTCATCAGCGTTGCCGAACTCGACACCGCCCAGACCACGCTCGACGGCCTGCGCGCCAGCCTTACCACCGCCGAACGCAACATGACGGTGTCGGCGCGCGCCGTCGATGTCGCCCAGCGCGCGTTCGACGACACCACGGTGCGTGCGCCGTTTGCCGGCGTGATCACGGTGAAAGCGGCGCAGGTCGGCGAAATCGTGTCGCCGCTGTCGGCCGGCGGCGGCTTCACCCGCACCGGCATCGGCACCGTGGTCGACATGGATTCGCTGGAAGTGGAAGTGGATGTCAACGAAAACTTCATCAATCGCGTGAAGGCCGCGCAGCCGGCCGTCATCAAGCTCAACGCCTATCCGGACTGGAGCATTCCGGCCTCGGTGATCGCGGTGATTCCGACCGCCGACCGCACCAAGGCAACGGTCAAGGTGCGCGTGGCCTTCAAGGAACGCGATGACCGCGTGCTGCCGGAAATGGGCGCCCGGGTGTCGTTCCTGAGCGAGGCTCCGGCAGCCGGTGCCGCCGCCCCCACCGGCGTCATCGTGCCGGCCGATGCCGTGCTGGGGACGGGCGAAAAGGGCGCGGTGTTCCTGCTCAAGGGCGAAACCGTCGAGCGTCGCGCGGTGAAGCTCGGTGCCAGGAACGGTGCCGATCAGACGGTGATCGCCGGGCTCAATGCCGGCGACCGGATGGTGATCGGCGATCTCGCCAAGCTGAAGGATGGCGACCGGGTGCGCATCGCCGTGGCCGCGCCATGAGCGCGATGGCGGTCTGTCGACAGTCCGTTACTCGGTCAATATTCCAAACAATTTCATACGGTTACGCAGGAGAAAACGCATGACAACGGCACTGGTTTCGATCCGCGGCGTGTCCAAGCGCTACACCCGCGGCAAGCAGACCGTGGAAGTGCTTAGCCATCTCGATCTGGACATCGCCAGCGGCGATTTCCTGGCCCTGATGGGGCCTTCGGGCTCGGGCAAGACCACCTTGCTGAACCTGATCGGCGGGCTCGATCAGCCCAGCGGTGGCGAGATCCGGGTCAACGATCAGCGCATCGACACCCTGTCGTCCGGGGCGCTGGCCCGCTGGCGCGCGCGCCATGTCGGCTTCGTGTTCCAGTTCTACAACCTGCTGCCGGTGCTGAGCGCGGAAGCCAATGTCGAACTGCCGTTGCTGTTGACCGATCTCAGCAAGGCGCAGCGCAAGAAGAATGTCGCCGCAGCACTCGCCGTGGTCGGCCTGAGCGACCGCGCCACTCACAAGCCCAACGAACTCTCGGGCGGCCAGCAGCAGCGCGTGGCCATTGCCCGCGCGCTGGTCGGCGATCCGACCCTGCTGGTCTGCGACGAACCGACCGGCGATCTCGATCGCAAGACCGCGGACGAAGTGCTGACCCTGCTTCAGGACCTCAATCGCAACTACGGCAAGACCATCATCATGGTCACTCACGATGCCAAGGCGGCGGAGTTCGCGACCCATCGGCTGCAGATGGATAAAGGCGCGCTGGTGGCTGGGGAAGCGGCGTGAGGTACCTCCCCCTGGTCTGGGCCAGCCTGTTCCACAAGAAAACCCGCCTGATCCTCACGCTGCTGAGCCTGACGGCCGCGTTCATGCTGTTTGGTCTGTTGCAGGCGGTGTCGGTGCTGTTCAGCTCAGGGGCCGATTTCGTCGGTGCCAACCGGCTGATCACCCAGGCGCGCGTCAGCTTCACCCAGCCGCTGCCGCTGGCGCTGCTGCCGCGCATCGAAGCGATTCCCGGGGTTGCGCGGGTGGCGTACTCGCAGTTCTTCGGCGGTATCTACATCGAGGAACGCAATTTCTTCCCGCAGTTCGCGGTGGACCCGGAACGCTTGCTCGACGCCTACCCGGAATGGGTGTTGCCGGACGATCAACGCCAGGCCTTCATCAGCACCAAGACCGGGGCCATCGTCGGCCGCAAGCTGGTGGAGAAATACGGCTTCAAGATCGGTGACAAGATTCCACTCAAGTCCTTCATTTTCACCAAGAAAGACGGCACCCGCGCCTGGGAATGGGAGGTCGTCGGCATCTTCGACGGCAAGGACGAAGACTGGGCCGGCCGCTCGAACTTGATGTACCTGAACTACGGCCATTTCGACGAAGCGCGCCAGTTCGGTCAGGGCGGCGCGGGCGTGTACATCATCCGGGTCGCCGATCCGAATGAATCCGAACGCATCGCCAATGAAGTCGACCGGCAGTTCGAGAATTCGCCGGACGAAACCAAGACCCAGACCGAGAAGGACTGGAACCTGAGCTTTGCGCGCCAGATCGGCGACATCGGCCTGATCGTCACCGCCATCCTGGGAGCCGTGTTCTTCACCATCCTGCTGGTCACCGGCAACACCATGAGCCAGGCGGTGCGCGAGCGGATTCCGGAGTTCGCGGTGCTGAAGACGCTGGGTTTCAGCGATGGCAAGGTCACCGCGCTGGTACTCGCCGAAGCCTTCGCGCTATGCCTGATCGGCGGCCTGATCGGCATGACCTTGGCGGTAGGGGCGGCAAAAGTGGTGAGCGGCCTGCTCAACGGCTCGCCGGTGGTGGTGCAGCCGGTGGTCTGGATCCAGGCCTTCGCGACCATGGTGGGACTGGCAGTCGCGGTCGGCATCTTTCCGGCATTGCGGGCGCGGCGGCTGCAGATCGTTGATGCGCTGGCGGGGCGATAGGCGTGAGGCGTGAGGCGTGAGGCGAAAAATCGTAGGTCGGCAATCCCTTGCCGACGGCACTTCGCGACCTGCGGCATCGTCGGCAAGGGATTGCCGACCTACGGAACCCAGCACCGGAACTGAGCCATGAAATTCCTGACCCAAACCCTGCAACTCATTCTCATCAACCTGAAAAGTATTCCCGGCCGCTGGGGCGCGACCTTGGTGATCGTCGTCGGTCTGGCCGGTGTGGTCGGCGTGGTCACCGCTTTGCAGTCGATGTCGGCCGGCATGGTCGCCACCCTGCGCTCCACCGGCAGCCCGAACCGCGCCATCGTGCTGAAAGGCGGCTCGAACTCCGAGTTGTCGAGCTTCATCACCCGCGATCAGGCGGTGGTCATCGAACAGTCGGAAAGTGTCGCTAAAGGCACGGACGGCAAGGCGCTGGCCTCGGGCGAGCTGATCCTGATCGCCGAACGGCCGCTGCGCCGCTCCAACACCGACAGCAATGTTTCGATGCGCGGCGTGGGCGCTGCCGGTTTCGCGATGCGGCCGGAAGTGAAGATCATCAACGGCCGCGCGTTCAAGCCCGGCTTGCAGGAAATCATCGTCGGCGCGAAGGCGCTGGAGCAGTTCGTCGGCCTGGAAGTGGGCTCAAGCGTGCAGATTCGCGGCTCGCAGTGGGCGGTGGTCGGCACTTTCACCTCGAACGGCGACGCCCATGAATCCGAGGTCTGGGTCGACATCGAAACCGCGCAATCGGCATTCCGGCGCAACGGCTATTCGTCGATGCTGGTGCAGCTTGCCGAGCCGTCCGCCTTCGAGGCGTTCAAGGACGGCCTGACCACCGACCCGCGCCTGCAAGTCGATGTGCTGAACGAGATCGACTACTTCTCCAGCCAGTCGCGCAGCTTCACGCGGATCATCGGCGTGCTGGTCACCGTGGTCGGCATCATCATGGGACTCGGCGCGATCTTTGCCGCGCTGAACACCATGTATTCGGCAGTTGCGGCGCGCACGGTGGAAATCGCCACGCTGCGAGCGCTCGGCTTCGGCGGTGCCGTGGTGGTACTGGCAACCATCGCCGAAGCGATGGTGCTGGCCCTGCTCGGTGGGGCAATCGGCGGCCTCGGGGCCTATGCCTTTTTCAACGGCTACACGGTGTCGACGCTCGGTGCCGGCTTCACCCAGATCGCCTTCAGCTTCCGGGTGACCCCGAGCCTGCTGGTCACCGGCATGATCTTGAGCTTGCTGGTCGGCTTCCTGGGCGGATTCTTCCCGGCGCTCAGGGCCGCCAGAATGCAGATTGCGACGGCTTTGCGGGCGGCTTGAGCAGCAGGGCAAGATCGTAAATGAACTCCATCAGGTTCAATCGTGAGGCGCTGCTTCACTTTTATGATGACGCACAGACGGCCTTCTTCAAATTACTTAGCCCCAAGGGCCATGTTTCTGGTATCACCGGTCTGATTGGCGAAGAACTATTGCTAGGCATGCTGTGCCGCTACCTCAGAACATGCGACGGCTTGCACGATGTGCGGATTCTTGGGGACGTGCCCCGCCAGCAACCTCCTGGCCGCAAGAAGCTGGACGGCTGGATTGTCTCCAAAGTACCCAAGCGACTATTTCAAGTCGAAGTCAAAAACTGGTCGGCGCATTCGCTTGGAGGGCGTAACTTGCCCGTTTCCGCTGGGAAAGACGAGCTAACCCTCGAGTCAAATCACAGATGGAACGAGTATTTCGGCAATGGCAATCACCTGCCTGAAAGCGCAGGAAAAGTCTTGCTCGAATTCAATCGTCCAGCAGGGGAAGAAAATTTTGCAGCCGAGCCTGTAATCTGCTTTTGGCATCCCATTGCGAAACAGGGTTGCGATCCGATGTCGACGTTCACAGAGGAAAACCGCACTTTGCAAATCTTCTCCGGATCGAATTTCCTGCGCTCGATTCAAGACGAGTATGTCGATATTGACTCACCGAGGCTGGATCAGCGGTTGCAGTTGTTAAACCTACTGTGTGCTCGACGCCAATAACTTTCACGGCCTCTTCAAAGTCATGTCTGGCCCCTCCCGCAACGGCGTCTTCATCTACGCCGTCGACGCTGAACGCCTCGCCGGGTTCTACCAGGCAGTGCTAGGTCTGCACCGCGTACATGCCTCGCCGGAGCTGATCGTGCTCGGCCTGCCCGATACCGATCTGCAGCTGGTGATCCATCCGATTCCGCCGCATATCGCGGCCACAATCACCATCACTTCACCGCCGGAGCGGCGCGAGGACACTGCGCTGAAGTTCTTTTTCACCGTGCCCAGCCTCGCTGCGGCGCAGCGCATTGCGACAAGTCTCGGCGGCGCGGTCGACGATCCGCAATGGACCGGCACCAGCTTCGTCGTCCGCAACGCCGTCGACCCGGAAGGCAACATCTTTCAGCTGCGCGAAAGCCAATAGCCTTCATTCGTCACAATCGGCACGAAAAATGCCCGGCGGCATCCGCGTGCTACCCTGAAACGTCATTCGATATCGGTAGATATGGATGCCCGATATCGCGCAGACACCTGCTTTCGCCTTTCGCACCCGCTCCCCGGGGCGAATTTCCTGCTCAGGCCGTGTTGTCGCGATTTCCCTGAAGCTCACCGGAACGAAAGCCTCATGCAACAGCAACTGACCCCCGCTGGACAGAACCTTGTCGACGATCTTTCGCGCCGCTACGGCGTGAGCCGCGACGCCGTCACCACCATGCTGGTTGCCGTCAACAATGGCGGCGGCTCGATGGCGCAGTTCTGGTGCGGCGAACTCGGCGGCGGCGGCCAGTGGATGCGCGGCGGCATGACCATGGTCGGCGACATGTTCAATTCCGGCCTGCGCAACACCGTAGACAACCTGTGCAACGAGCTGTCGAACGCGCTGGCCACGATGCAGTTGTTCCCGATCGCCCCGGCCGGCTCCCGCAACAGCCGCCAATGGTGGCCCGGCGATCTCGGCAGCCCGTTCAGCAGCGGCGGCCAGAACAACATCCGCTACGCCGTGTTCCCGAACCGGCTGGCGGTGGAGCTGAACGGCCAGGTCACGGTCTACGACACGCTGAATCATTCGATCGGCGGGGTGAGCCAGCAGCAGGGCAATGATTCGTCGCTGACTTTCAGCAGCCAGTTCGGAACCTTGTCGGTCGCGGGTCTGCCGATCATCTCCGGCCCCGGCCTGCCGCTGCCGCCGCAGACCAATTTTGCTGCCCCGCCCGCCTACGATGCGCCGCCGGTCTGGCAGCCGGACACCGCACCGATGCCGGCGACGTCGTCATCCGAAGACGTTTTCGCGCTGATCGAAAAGCTGTCGCGCCTGCACGGCGTCGGCGCGCTCACCGATGCCGAGTTCAATGCCAAGAAGAGCGAGCTGCTGAGCCGGATCTGAGCGCCGGCCGGGCGACTGGCGTCAGGCGGCGGACTGCACGGCTGCTGCCAGCCGCGCCAAGGTCCGCTCGCGACCGACCAGGAACAGCGTCGCGTCGATCGGCGGCGACACCGCCATGCCGCAAACGGCAACGCGGATCGGCTGGGCGATCTTGCCCAGACCCAGGCCTTTCGCTTCGGCAAAGCCGTTGACCGCCGCGTGCAGCGCTTCCGTGGTCCACTCAGGCAGCGCTTCGAGCTGGGCGCGCAGCTCATCCAGCAGCGCGAGTGCGGCCGGATTGAAGTGCTTGGCGGCGTCCTTCTCGTTGTAGCCGTCGAGTTCGGCAAAGAAGAACTTCGACTTTTCCGCCATCTCCACCAGGCTGCGGCAGCGTTCGCGCTGCTGCTCGATGATCGCGGGCAGGCTGGGGCCGTTGGCGATGTCGACGCCGATCCTTTCCAGATGCCACTGGAATTCCGGCACCACGACGGCCGGATCGACGCTCTTCAGATACTGATGGTTCACCCACCAGGCCTTTTCCATATCGAAGCGCGCCGGGCTCGCCGAGACATGGTCGAAGTCGAACTTGGCCATCATCTCGTCGCGCGTGAACAGCTCCTGATCGCCGTGGCTCCAGCCAAGGCGGACCAGGTAGTTCAGCAGCGCTTCCGGCAGGAAGCCCATCGCCCGGTACTCCATGACGCCGAGCGCGCCGTGGCGCTTGGACAGCTTCGCACCATCGGAGCCGAGGATCATCGACACATGGGCGTAGGCCGGCGGCGTGGCACCGAGCGCGCGCAGGATGTTGATCTGGCGCGGCGTGTTGTTGACGTGGTCGTCGCCACGAATCACATGGGTGACGCCCATGTCCCAGTCGTCGACGACAACGCAGAAGTTGTAGGTCGGCGTGCCGTCGCCGCGAGCGATGATCAGGTCGTCCAGCTCGTCGCTGGAAAACACGATCCGGCCCTTGATCAGATCGTCGAGCACCACTTCGCCTTCGGTCGGATTGCGGAAGCGCACCACCGGTGCCACACCTTCCGGCGGCGCTGGCAGCAGCTTGCCGTCTTCCGGCCGCCAGCGACCGTCGTAGCGCGGCTTCTGCTTGGCAAGCATCTGCGCGGTGCGCAGCGCGTCCAGCTCTTCCTTGCTGGCATAGCAGTGATAGGCCGTGCCTTCGACCAGCATCCGGGCGATCACTTCCTTGTAGCGGTCAAAGCGCTGGGTCTGGTAGATCGGTTCAGCGTTGTCGCCATTCAGGCCCAGCCAGGCCATGCCTTCGAAGATCGCGTCGACCGCTTCCTGGGTCGAGCGTTCGCGGTCGGTGTCCTCGATGCGCAGCAGGAACTCACCGCCGAAACGCTTCGCGTACAGGTACGAGAACAGCGCGGTGCGCGCGCCGCCGATGTGCAGGAAGCCGGTCGGGGACGGGGCGAAGCGGGTGGTGACGGACATGGGCGCGCTGGCTGTCAGGCTTGGGAGGCCGCGATTCTAAACGATAGGCCCCGCGTTACTTCCCGGCCTTGGCGGCATCCGGCGAGCCGCTTTCGATCAGCCGTTCGAGGCGCTCCAGCTGCTCGCGAACCACGCCATCGACCGGTGCCGACCAGCCGTTCAGGCCGCCGTCGACATAGCCGCCGACCGCATAGGTCTGCGTGAGCTGGGTGCCCTCGCCGTCCGCCTTCAGCTCCCAGCTCATCACCGCGCTGACCGCTTCGCCCTGCAAGGGCCCGAGACCGCCGCGCAGACGCAACAGTTTTCCGGGGTTGGCGAACACGACATGCTGGTGCTCGACGCTGCCGCCATTCGCCAGTGCTTCGCAGAAACAGCCGCCAGCGCGGGCATCGAGACTGAAATTGGCCGCCTTGCCGGACCAGCTATGCGCCGGATTCCACCAGCGCGCCGGTGCAATCAGCGCCGCCCAGACCGCATCCGGCGGTGCTGCGATGGTCACGACGTTGCGGGCGGTGAAGCCGGCCTCAGCGGATTTCAGGACTTCGGCATCAGCGTTCAGGGACAGCCATGCGGCGGAAAAGACGAACAAGTGGCGGATCGACATGGGTGCGTCTCCTGAATGGGCCGGATGTTGGCTTGCTGACGGGACTGCCGCTGGGTCGGTGCGAACAGCATTCAACGCAAAGGAAAAGAAAGATCGCAAAGAAAATCCAATACCTCGTTCCCGTCAATCCGTCGGCGTGAAGAAGCACGCGGGGACAAAAGCCAACACCTGCTGTTGCAAGAAAGGCTGTTCGCTTTCGCCGTTCTTTCTATTCCCTTTCTTTTTCCTTTGTGCCTTGCGCGAAGCGCCCGGCTTTTTTTGATGTTGCTTCGATATCCGGCCAGCGCAACGCGCAGCGCTACACTATCAGCCGCTTTTTCCCGCACATCCCGCCGTGTCCCGTCCGCCCTCCCGCCTGTCCAGCCTGTTCGTCGAGCATCTGACGGTGATCGACTGCGCCCGCCTCGATGCCCGGCGCGGTCTGGTCGGCGAAAGCTGGATCGTCGACATCGAACTGATTGGCGAACTCGATGCGCAGTCGATGGTGCTCGATTTCGGCGAGGTCAAGAAGCGCTTGAAGCGCGCACTCGACGACAGCGCCGATCACACCCTGCTGGTGCCGGGCTGCGATCCGAGGCTGACCGTGACCGCCGACGCGGATCGCATCACGCTGCGCTACGACGGCGACGCCGGCCTGATCGAGCACGCCTCGCCCGCCTGCGCCGTGACCCTGATCGACGCCGATGCGGTCAGCGCCGACACGCTGGCTGCGCACCTGATGCCGATGCTGAAGACCGTGGTGCCGGACAACGTCGCCGAACTCCGGCTGAGCCTGCGCGACGAGGTGATCGACGGCCCGCGCTACCACTACACGCACGGGCTGAAGAAACACGCCGGCCACTGCCAGCGCATCGCCCACGGCCATCGCTCGCGGATCGAGATTCAGGTCGACGGCATTCGCGATGCTGCGCTGGAAGCCGCGCAGGCGGCGTACTGGTCGGACATCTATCTCGGCACCCGCGAAGACCTGATTTCCAGCGCCAACGACCGTCATCGCTACGAGTACCGGTCGGCGGAAGGCGCGTTCATGCTGGAACTGCCGGCGGCGCGCTGCGCGCTGCTGGAAGCCGACACCACGGTCGAATGCATCGCCGATCATCTCGCTGACGCGGTCGCCGCCGAACGGCCGGGCCGCGACATCGCGGTGCGCGCCTATGAAGGCGTGATGAAAGGCGCGATTGCTCGTCGCCAAGCTTGAGCCAGCCGATTCAGCCGCAATTCAGATCGCCGGGGTAGAGTTCGCCATCATGAACAAAACCTCGATCGCGGTCCGCATCCTCGCCCTGAGTGCTGTCGCCGTGCTCGCGTCGGCCTGCGTCTACGCGCCGCCGTACGAGGAAGGCAGCAACTACTACGGCCAGCAGCAGCGTTACAACACTTACAATTACCCGCAGAGCTACTACGGCCCCGGCTACTATGGTGCCGGCTACTACGATCCGGGCTGGTACGGCAGCTACTACTACCCGGGCGGCTACTACAACGGCCAGCCCTATTACGGCTCCAACGGCGGCTTTTACGGCGGCCGTCCGTACTACGGCGATCGCGGCCGGGGCCGCGGCGACCGCAATGATGACCGCGACGACCGATATGACGGCGGCCGCCAGCCGCCCGTGGTCTACGACCCGAATTCCAGCCGCAAGCCGCCGCGCGAACCGACCCGGCGTCCGCACGACAACGATCGCGACGACCGCGACGACAACGGTCCGCGCAGCCCGGTCGGCGGCTTCCCGCCGGGCACCGGGCCGGGCAACCGGCCGGAAGCACGCCCGCCACAGCCCTATCAGCGACAGCCAGTGCCGGGCATTCCGCCCAGCAATCCCTATCGTCCGGCGAAGCCCGAGCCGGCACCGCCGGGGCCACGGGCACAGGCGGAAACCGAAAGCCGCAGCAGCGAACGCGCGCCGCCCAAGCTGTTCGGTGGCAACCGCAGGCAGCGCGACTGAAAAGTGCTTGCCGGACGGGCCGCTATAATCGCGGCCCGTTTCCCCGCTGAACCGCCATGACCGCAGCCAACGCCGATGTCCGCTTCGAAGCCCGCCAGACCATCGAGCAGGTCGAGGAAGGCCACGATCTGGCTCCGAAGTTCGACGAACACGGCCTGATCGCCTGCGTCACCACGGCCGCCAACAGCGGCGAAGTGCTGATGCTCGGCTACATGAACGCCGAAGCGCTGAAACTGACCATCACCACCGGCGAAGCGCACTACTACAGCCGCTCGCGCAAGCTGCTGTGGCACAAGGGCGCGACCTCAGGGCTGGTGCAGAAGGTCGTCGAGATGCGCATCGACGACGATCAGGACGCGGTCTGGCTGCGGGTCGAAATTCCGGGTGATGCGAGCTGTCACGTTGGCTATCGCTCGTGCTTCTATCGCTCGATTCCGACTGGCGAAGGTGATTTCACTCGCGCCCTGAAGTTCGAAGAAAGCGAAAAGATGTTCGATCCCAAGACCGTCTACGGCGACGCGCCGAACCCGACGATTCTCTGATCATGTAGGTCCGGATTCATCCGGACGCTTCTTGCGATCGACGCCGACGCAGTCCGGATGAGTCCGGACCTACAGGTTGCCGGGCAGCGCAGTCCGGATGAATCCGGACCCACGGGTCGCTAGTCGATCGTCAGCCTCGGCAGCCACTTGCCGCTGGTGTCGACCACGAACAGGTCGGCGCGCTTGATCGGCCGGGCCTGATAGCCGTCCGGGGCGATGATCGGGTCCATGTCGACTTCCCGAAGCACGCCTTCGATGCGACCGTCGATCAGCGTCATTTCGTAGTACACACCGTTCTCGGGATCGAGGCTGACCGAAGCGCGCGGCTTCTGCAGGAACATGAACTGGTATTCCAGATCGGTGAGATCGCCGACGGTGATCTTCTGCGGTGCCGCGTAGGGAAAATGGCAGAGGCTGATTTTCTCGCCGTCGAGACAGCCGAACGGCCGCATGGCCAGAAAGCGATCCTCGAACACCGCCGGATCGAGCTTGTACTCGAAGGCATAGCCCTCGCCCTGCGGTTTGAAAGTCACCGTGCCCAGCACTTTCACTTCACCGCCCTGGCCGTGCAGACGCACGGTGCGGGTGCCGGCGAGATCGGCGGCGGCGAAGGCGATCGGCATCGACAGGCACAGCGGCAGCAGACTTAGCAGGCGTCTCATCGGGTGGTCTCGTAACGATCGGGAATATGGTTATGCCAAACATGATCGGCAGGCGTGGACCATAGCCGTTTCGCGCGCCTGCGTTCCATGTTCGTTCGGCGGCCATTCATGTCGAAATCGACCGCCACCGCGCCGCTGTCGCCGGTGGCGATCTGCTTCACGCCGCGTTCCGCGTAACGCGCCACCACCTCGCGTGCCGGATGCCTGAAACGGTGGTGCCAGCCGGCGCTGTGAATCGTCAATTCGGGCTGGATGGCGTCGATGAAGGCCGCGCTCGACGAGGTTCGGCTGCCGTGATGCGGCGTCACCAGCACCTTCGCTCCGAGCTTGTCGGGGGCGGTCGCCAGTAGCCGCGCTTCGCCTTGCGCTTCGATGTCACCAGCCAGCAGCAGCGCCTGTCCGCCGTACGACACCCGCAGCACGCAGGAGCCGTCGTTGTCGGACAAGCCCGCTTCCGGGCCGGCCAGCAGCTCGAAACCGACGCCGTCCCAGGTCCAGCGCTCGCCGGCCATGCAGGGCTGATCGCTGCCGGAGCCGCTGCGCTGGTCGACGCGCAGCGCCGCTTTGACGGCGGTCACCCCGCCGACGTGATCGAGATCGCCGTGCGACACGATCAGCCGGTCGAGCTTGCGCGCGCCGCTGCGCAGCAGGTAAGGCACGACTACCGAACGGCCGGCGTCAAAGCCGCCGGGATAGGCGGGGCCGGCGTCGTAGAGCAGCGTGTGCCGCGCCGTGTGGACGACCACGGCCAGCCCCTGCCCGACATCGAGCACGGTGGCGCGAAATCCTTCTTCGACCACGCGCGGTGGCGGCAAGAACAGCGCCGACAAGGCAATCACGCCGAACACACGCAGCGGCAATCCGGCCGGCGCGAACAGCGCCACCGCACCGATCAGCGCCAGCAGCAGCGCCGCCGGCTCCGGGCTGGCGGCCGCCCAGGCCTGCGGCGTGGCGTCGGCAATCCACAGCAGCGCCTGCTGGCCAAACGCCAGCGCATCGGCGACCCCGGTCAGCAGCGGCAGGCCGATCACCGGCACGAGTGCTGTCAGCAGCAGCGCGCCGATCAGCGCCGGGGTCAGCACCGCCGCGATCGGCACCGCCGCCAGATTGACCAGCGGCCCGGTCAGGCTGGCGCCCTGGAACCAGTACAGGGTCAGCGGCGCGAGCATCAGGCTGAGCATCAGTTGCACGCTGATTGCCGCTTTCCAGCCTGAAACGGGTCCGAGCCGTCCAGCGGAGACGTAGAAGATCGCCCCGACTGCCGCGAAGCTCAGCCACAGCCCGGGAGCCAGCAAGGTCAACGGATCGGTCGCCACGATCAGGCCCCAGGCCAGCGCCAGCGCGCGACTCGGCTGGCCCAGCCCGCCCCAGGCCCCGGCCAGTGCCAGCAGGCCCAGCATCAGGGCGGCGCGTTGCACCGGCGGCTCGAAACCGGCGAGCAGCGCGTACAGAAACGCGGCGAGCACCGACGCCGCCAGCGCTGCGCGCGGTGCCGGAACCCGCAGGCAAAGTGCAGGAACGAGCCGCCAAAACGCGCGCAGCAGCCAGAACACCACGCCCGCGACAATCGCGACATTGAAGCCGGAGATCGCGACCAGATGCGTGGTGCCGGTCAGCCGGAAGGCCTGCCAGTCGTCCTCATCGAGGCCGGAGGTGTCGCCGAGCGTGAGGGCCGCGACCATCGGCAGCGCCGGGTGATCCGGCAGCCAAGCCTTGAGGCGATCGGAAAACGCCTGCCTGAGCCGCAACAGACGATGGCTGCCGGTGTCTTCGCAGCGCTCGCCGCCGCGCACGGTCGCCGTCGCACCGATGCCTTGACGGAACAGCCAGCCCTCGTAATCGAAGCCACCGGGATTGATGCCGCCGTGCGGCGTGCGCATCACCAGCCGCAGACGCCAGCATTCGCCGCCGCGCAGGCTTTCGCTGCTGCGGTACCAGGCGACTCGGATTTTTTTCGACGGCAACGCCTTGTCGACCGGATCGAAACGGAAGCGCCAGGTGGTCGACGGCACACCGTCACGCGCTTCGCCATCGAAACCAGCCTCGCCGCGCTGCGCCTGCGGCAGCGAGGCCACCACGCCTTCCACCGTGATCACTTCGCCGAATCGCGACGACGGCCAGCGGCTGTCGATGACCCGGCCGGCTTCGAAAGCGGTGATCACCGCACCAGCCGTGAACGCCAGCAGCAGGCTGCGCCAGCGCCGCATCAGCAGGGAAGCGATCAGCAGCACGCCGTAGACCCACAGCAGCGGAAAATCGCGGCTTTGCAGCAAGGCCAAAGCACCGAGCGTGAAAGCGACGACCAGCGGCACCGGCGTAGCGAAACCGTCAGGCGACCGCAGCCATCCCGCGCTGCGGGCCGCAGCCGCACGAAAGGGTTCAGCCGATCCGCGCACCCTGCAACAGCAGTTCGGGCGTCATCGGCACGAGGCCGCCCGACTGCAAGGCTCCGATGCGATCCATGCGCGCGGCCAGCTTCATGTCGTGGGTGACCACGATCAGGCTGGTGCCCATCTCCCTGTTCAGCTCCAGCATCAGCTCGAACACCGTTTCGGCGGTGCGGGTGTCGAGATTGCCGGTCGGCTCGTCCGCCAGCACGCAGGCCGGCTGGGTGACCAATGCCCGCGCCACGGCCGCGCGCTGCCGCTCGCCGCCGGACAGCTCGCCCGGCTTGTGATCGAGCCGCCGGCCCAGGCCCACGCGGTCAAGCAGCTTCGCGGCGGTGGCCAGCGCCTGCGCGCGCGGCGTGCGGCGGATCAGCAGCGGCATCGCCACGTTCTCCTGCGCCGTGAACTCCGGCAGCAGATGGTGGAACTGGTAGACGAAGCCGAGGCTGGCATTGCGGACGCGCGAGCGTTCGGCGTCGCTCAAGGCACTCATTTCGCGACCGGCGACCGACACCGTGCCCGCCGTCGGCGAATCCAGCCCGCCAAGGATGTGCAGCAGCGTGCTCTTGCCGGCACCACTCGATCCGACGATCGCCATGCGCTCACCACGCCGGATTTCGAGGTCGATGTCGGCGAATACGGTCAGGTTCAGGCGGCCGTCGTCGAAGGTTTTCGCGAGGCCGTGGCAGGCGATGACGATGTCGTTTGACATGTTTGCTTGCTCAGTCATGCGCGCGCACCGGCTTGCCTCTCCCCCCGGGAGAGGTCGACGCGACAGCGTCGGGTGAGGGACACAGGTCCGATTCGAGTCTCCCCATCAGGTCTTCGAGCACGCTTTCCGTACGCTGCATCACATCATCGTTCCAGTAGCGGATCACTGTGATGTCCTTGTCCGCCAGATACTTGCTTCGATGCGCATCTCGATTCGCAGCGGCATTCTCGTTGTGCTGGCCACCGTCCAGTTCGACTGCGACCTTCAGTTCGTCACAGTAGAAATCGAGGATGTAGGGCGGCACCGAATGTTGGCGGCGGAACTTGAGGCCGAAGAAGCGGCGGTTGCGCAGCAGGTTCCAGAGCAGGGATTCGGCGGTGGTTTGGTTGCTGCGGAGCTCGCGGGCGAAAGCCAATGTTTCCGGCGGCAGCGCCAGCTTCGAGCGGCGTCCCTCACCCCCTGCCCCTCTCCCGGGGGGAGAGGGGAGACCTGCGGCTTCGTCATTCATAACGAAGCGCCTCCGCCGGCTGCACCCGCGATGCCCGCCAGGCCGGATACAAGGTCGACACCAGCCCCAGCGCCAGCGACAGCAGGCTGATCTGGATCACGTCGCCGAGCTTCAGGTCCGACGGTAGGTCGCTGATGTAGTAGATGTCCGGCGACAGGAACTGCCGCCCGGTCGCCGCTTCGAGCAGCGGCACCAGGGTTTGCACGTTGAGCGCCAGCAGCACGCCGAGGCTGACCCCGATCACGGTGCCGATCACGCCGATCACCGAGCCCTGGACCATGAACACCGCCATGATCGAGCGCGGCGTGGCACCGAGGGTGCGCAGGATCGCGATGTCGGCCTGCTTGTCCTGCACCACCATGACCAGGGTCGACACGATGTTGAATGCGGCGATCCCGACCAGCAGCGACAGGATCAGGAACATCACGGTCTTTTCGGTGGCCACCGCACGGAAGAAGTTGGCGTGGCTGCGGGTCCAGTCGGACACGAAATAGGCACCCGGCGTGGCTTGGGCGATCTCGCGGGCGACTCTCGGGGCCTGAAACAGATCGTTGAGCTTCAAGCGCACGCCGGTGACGTTCTCGCCCATGCGGTACAGCGCGGCGGCGTCGTCGAGATGGATCAGCACCAGACCGCGATCGAATTCGTACATGCCGATGCGGAACACGCCCACCACGTTGAAGCGCCGGAAGCGCGGCAGCACGCCGGCCGGGGTGACGCTCAACTGCGGGATCATCAGGTCGACCTTGTCGCCGCTCGCCACGCCGAGTTGCTGCGCCAGCTCGTGGCCGAGCACGATGTTGAAGTCGCCACCTTTCAGATCGGCCAGCGTGCCGCTCGCCATGTGCGCGCCGATCTCCGAAACCTTGGCTTCCTCAATCGGCAGGATGCCGCGAATCACCGTGCCGGAGATTTCCCCGCCGACCTTCACGAGCGCTTCGCCTTCGATATAAGGCGCGGTGCCGGCCACGTCCGGGTTCTGACCGGCGAAGGCAGCGACTTCGCGCCAGTCCGGCAGGCCTTCGCTGTTGCCGGAGATGGTGGCGTGCGAGGCCATGCCGAGGATGCGGCTGCGCAGCTCGCTCTCGAAGCCGTTCATCACCGACAGCACCACGATCAGGGTGGCGACCCCCAGCCCGATGCCCAGCATCGAGGCCAATGAAATGAAGGAAATGAAGTGGTTGCGACGCTTGGCGCGGGTGTAGCGCAGGCCGAGCAGCAGTTCGTAGCGATCACCGAACACGGCAGGCGTCCGGCGAGGACAGGCGCGGCACAGCCGGCTGTCGGGAAAGATCAATCGGGGTCATCGAAAGATTAGAACACAGGGCATCGCTAGAATCCGCCTTGTTCCTTACTCGAAACCCGCGCGCTTGCCCTCCTCCCCGCTGCCACCGCTGACTCGCCCGGACGACTGCAACGACCTGCCGCTGCTGCTGGTCGTGATCGTCGCCCTGACCGCCTGGCGGGCACTGGCGATCGCCGCCAGCGGCCTCGATCTGTACGTCGACGAAGCGCAATACTGGACTTGGTCGCAGGCGCTGGACTGGGGCTATTTCTCGAAGCCGCCGATGATCGCGGCGGTGATTGCGGCCACCACGTCGGTGTGCGGTGACAGTGCGCTGTGCGTGAAATCTGGCGCGCTGCTGCTCTACCCGATCACTACCTTGCTGATCTGGGCGATCAGCCGCCGCCTGTTCGATACCCGCACCGCGTTCTGGACGGCGGTGGTGTTCCTCACCTTGCCCGGCGTGGCGCTGTCCAGCGTCATCATCTCCACCGACGTGCCGCTGTTCCTGGCTTGGTCGGCCGCACTGTTTGCCTACCTGAAGGCGCTCGATACCGATGCCTGGCGCTGGTGGCTGGCGGCCGGCGTCGCCGGTGGCCTGGGTCTCTTGACCAAGTACACGATGGCGATCTTTGCCGTTTCGGTCGTGCTGCATCTGGCGATCACCCCGGCGCTACGTCATCACTTCCGCAGCCCGAAGCTCTACGTGACCGCCGCGCTCGCTGCGCTGATCTTCGCGCCGAACATCGTCTGGAACGCCCTCAATGGCTGGCCGACCCTGGGCCACACGGCGCAGATCTCCGGGTTAGAGACGCAAAACGGCCTGAACTGGAAGTCCTTCGGCGATTTCATCGCCGGCCAGCTCGGCATTCTCGGCCCGGTGCTGTTCATCGCCTGGCTGGTGCAGCTCGCCGCCGTGAAAGGCTGGATCAAGGACGAGCGCTATCGCCTGCTCGCCTGCTTCGCGCTGCCGTTTCTCGGCGCGATCACCGCGCAATCCCTGATCGGCCGTGCCAACGCCAACTGGGCGGCGATGGCTTACGTCGGCGGCACGATCTTCGTGGTCGCGAAGCTCGTCGAAGGCAACCGCATGAAGCTGCTCCACGCCGCCCTCGCGCTGAATCTCATGGTGACCGTGATCGCCTACCACTTCGACGCGCTGGCCCATGCCGCCGGCATCGAACTGACGCGGAAATCCGATGTGCTGAACCGCCGCGTGCGCGGCTGGCGCGAGTACGGCGAGGCACTCGCCGCCCGGCAGGCGACGCACCCGGACGCGATCCTGCTCGGCGATGCCCGCGACCTGATCGCCGAAGCGCGCTTCTATGCCGGTCCGGCCGGCCGGGCGATGCTGAAATGGAACCCGGAAGGCCGTGCCGACGACTACTACGCGATGTCGACCACGCTCGATGGCCTGGAAGGCCGCAGCTTCGTGTTCGTGTCGCGCAACGCGGCGCTGCCGGACAACATGGCCGGCCGCTTCGAGAACGTCACCGAACTCGAGCCGATCCACATCGCCATCCATCGCGATTACGCGCTCGATTTCCACGTCTGGCTGCTGCGCGGCCTGCGCTGAGGGAAGGCCCGGCTCGGCGGCCGGGCCTGCGTCCGGCACCGGCGACACCCTGATTCAGCAGGCTGCAATTGCTGCACTGCGCGAATTCAAGCGGCAAAAACCGCGTGTTACCGTCCGCCATCGCAAAGCCTGCCGCGAAGGCGCAGGCTGCCCAACCTACGGTGAATCCCTTGACTGAACTGTCATCGGCGACGACCAAAGTCGCCAGTTACGACGTATTTCTGACCCGCTACCTGAACCCCGACGGCAGTCTCGCCGCCGAACCGCCGGCCTTCGCGAAGGATCGCGACACCGCCCGGGCAATGTACGAATTGATGGTGCGCACCCGCCTGTTCGACAAGAAAGCGGTGGCCCTGCAACGCACCGGGCAGCTCGGCACCTATGCCGCCGTGCTCGGCCAGGAAGCGATTGGTGTCGCGATCGGCCACGCGCTGGCGGCCGACGACATCTTCATCCCCGCCTATCGCGAATACGCCGCCCAGTTCGCGCGCGGCGTGCCGATGCACAGCATCCTTCAATACTGGGGCGGCGACGAACGCGGCATGGCCTATCCGGCAGGCACGCCCAGCCATCACGACTTTCCGCTGTCGGTGCCGATCGCCACCCACATCCCGCATGCCATCGGCGTGGCCTACGCGATCAAGCTCAAGAACGAGCGGCGCGTGGTGCTGGCCTCCTGCGGCGACGGCGCCACCTCCAAGGGCGACTGGTACGAAGCGGTCAGCTCGGCAAAGGTGTGGAATCTGCCGATCGTGTTTCTGGTCAACAACAACGGCTGGGCGATCTCGATGCCCAGCCACCGCCAGACCGGCGCCCAGAATTACGCGCAGAAAGGCTTCGCGGGCGGCATCACCGGCGAACAGGTCGACGGCAATGACGTGATCGCCACCCGCGCCGTGCTGTCGGCCGCCATCGAGCGCGCGCGCGATGGCGGCGGCCCCAGCCTGGTCGAAGCCCTGACCTACCGCCTGCACGATCACACCACCGCCGACGACGCTCGCCGCTATCGCCCGGAAGCGGAAGTCACCGCCGCCTGGGAGCGCTGCCCGGTCAAGCGCTACAAGGCCTATCTGGAAACGGCCGGTTTCTGGTCGCAGGCCGATGAAGATGCGCTGATCGCGGCCGGCACAGCCGCTGCCGAAGCGGCCGCCCAGACCTTCACGGCCACGCAGCCGCAGGCCCCGGAAGCGATCTTCGATCACCTCTACGAAACGCTGCCCAAGTCGATGGCTTGGCAGCGCGAGGAAGTACGGGCGCGCGGGCCGGTCGGTGGAGGACACTGACATGCCGAACATCACCCTCATCGAAGCCGTCAACCTGGCGATGGCCTCCGAAATGCGCCGCGATCCGTCCGTGGTCGTGCTCGGCGAAGACATCGGCCGCAACGGCGGCGTGTTCCGTGCAACGCTGGGCCTGCTCGACGAATTCGGGCCGGATCGAGTCATCGACACGCCGCTCGCCGAAACCCTGGTGGCCGCGATGGCCATCGGCCTGAGCACCCAGGGCATCCGCGCCGTGGCGGAAATCCAGTTCTCCGGCTTCATGTACCCCTGTGTCGATCAGGTGGTGAACCACGCCACCCGCTACCGCAACCGCACGCGCGGCCGGCTGACCTGCCCGATGGTCATCCGCGCGCCGAACGGCGGCGGCATCCACGCCCCGGAACATCATTCGGAATCGCTGGAAACCACCTTCGCCCACATGCCCGGCCTGCGCGTGGTCGCCCCCAGCAGCCCGGCCCGCGCCTACGGCCTGCTGCTCGCCGCCATTCGCGATCCGGACCCGGTGATCTTCCTGGAGCCGACTCGCCTCTATCGGCTGTTCAAGCAGCCGGTCGAAGACAACGGCGAAGCGCTGCCGCTGGACACCTGCTTCATCGACCGTTCCGGCAGCGACATCACCCTGGTCAGCTGGGGCGCGATGATGCATGACACCCGCGTGGCCGCCGACCAGCTGGCCGCCGAAGGCATCAGCGCCGAAATCATCGACGTCGCCACCATCAAGCCGCTCGATCTCGACACCATTCTGGAAAGTGTCGCCAAGACCGGCCGCTGCGTGATCATTTCGGAATCCGCTCGCGCCGGTGGCTGGGCTTCGGAAATCGCGGCCGGTCTTGCCGAACACGGCCTGCTGACCCTGTTCGCCCCGGTCATGCGCGTAGCCGGCTACGACACGCCGATGCCGCTCGCGAAGCAGGAGCGCGTCTACATTCCGGACGTCAGCCGCATCCTGCACGAGGTGCGCAAGGTGTTCGATCTGGCACCGAAGTAGAGCTCATCGTAAAAGGCATCCGTCAGGCATAAAGTAATACATGAAGCCTCATGTATTACTTTTGGAGCAGGTCATGCAAACATCGAGCGTCAGCCAGAAAGGTCAAGTCACGATTCCGGCATCGGTCCGCAAGCAACTCGGTATCAGCACCGGTGATGCGGTGGCCTTCGAGATGGAAGGTGATCGTGTTTATCTGAAGGCCGTTCCGTCCACGATCGAAGCTTCATTCGGACTGATCAAGGCCCGGCGCAGCGCCACGCTTGAAGAGATGGATGACGCCATCCGCAGGCGCGGAGCCGCCACGACATGATCGCGCTGGACACCAACGTGCTCGCTCGTGCGCTGATTGACGATCCCGCAGCACCTGCGCAGAGCGATGCCGTTCGCAAGCGGTTGGCGCGCGAAACCCAGCTGTTTGTGCCAGCGGTGGTTCAGGCTGAACTGGTCTGGGTGCTGGAGACAGCTTTCGAACTGAACAAGTCCGAAGTGCTGGCCTTGCTCGATCATCTGCATGTCAACCGTGCCTACCTGCTCGAGAGCGAACCCGCGTTTACCGCAGCACTCACCCAGTTCCGGAGCAGCGCCGCCGGCTTCGCCGATTGCCTGATCCTCGCATCAGCACACATCCGGGAAGCTGCACTGCTGACCTTCGATCGCAAGCTCGGCCGACTGCCGGGAACACAACTGTTAGCCCCATGAAGCCGGCGATTCGCGCGACTTCCCATTCTTGAAACAAACCCAGCCGCAGCGCGGGCCCACAGACCCGCGACGACTGCGCACCTTAGGAGCAGGACCATGAACATCTTCAAACTCCCCGACCTCGGCGAAGGCCTGCAGGAAGCCGATATCCGCGAATGGCACGTCAAGGTCGGCGACACCGTCGCCGTCGATCAGCCGCTGCTCGCCGTGGAAACCGCCAAAGCCGTCGTCGAAGTGCCGAGCCCGCAGGCCGGCGTCATCAAGAAACTCTATGGCGCGGTGGGCGACACCATGGATGTCGGCAAGCCGCTGGTGGAATTCGAGGCGGCCGCCGGATCGGAATCAGCTGATGCCGCACCGGCAGCGCCGGTGGTCGATCACGGCGGCGCCCGCAGCGGTGCGATCACCGACACCGGCACGGTGGTGGGTGCCATGCAAGCCAGCAACGAAGTGGTGACCGAAAAGCTCACCAGCGTCGGCAGTGCCGGCGGCGGCCTCAAGGTGATTCCGGCCGTGCGGGCGCTGGCCCACCGCCTGAATGTCGATCTCACCATCGTCACGCCCACCGGCCCCGACAACATGATCACCGCCGCCGACGTGCAGCGTGTGCACAAGGTGCTGGCCGATGTTGGCCCGATCGAAAAGCTCAAGGGCCCGCGCAAAGCCATGGCCCGCGCCATGAGCCAGGCCCGCGACGAAGTGATGCCGACCACGGTCACCGAAGACGCCATCCTCCACGCCTGGACCAGCCCGCAGGACCTGACCATCCGCCTGATCCGCGCGCTGGTTGCCGGCGTCAAGGCCCAGCCGGCACTCAACGCCTGGTACGACCAGGCCGAGATCGGCCGTCGCCTGCTGGAGAAGATTCACCTCGGTGTCGCCGTCGACACCCCGGAAGGCCTGTTCGTCGCCGTGCTGCAGGACGTGGCCAGCCGCACGCCGGAATCGCTACGCGCCGGCCTGCAGAACATGAAGGAAGCCGTGAAATCCCGGAACGTGCCGGCCGAGGAACTGCGCGGCTATACCATCACCCTGTCGAACTTCGGCCGCTTCGGCGGCAAATACGCAACCCCGGCGATCTTGCCGCCGACGGTTGCCATCGTCGCCGCTGGCTCCATTCGCGATGCCGTGGTGCCGGTCAAGGGGCAAATCGTGATCGCGAAGGTGGTGCCGCTGTCCGTGACCTTCGATCATCGCTGCGTCACGGGGGGAGAGGCGACGCAGTTCCTGGCGGCAATGGCGGGGGATTTGGAAAAGGCGGACTGATGCTGGACCGGCGGCTGGGTGTCGACCTGAATTGGCAGGCGGTGCCCGGTTGCCGGTGTGTTTTGTGATGGAGCGCACAGTTTGTTGGTCGTGCGCAAAGGCGGTCGTGGAAGTGCCTGCGCGGTCTCGTTATCCTGCAAAGGCAACCGTCGAGAACAACGCATGAAAATCAATGACTTGGAAAGTTGCGACGGCGTTATCCTGCATTTGCAGCGAAGTTGGGCACTACAAAAGCGACGCATTTCTTACTTCACCGGGGGATCATATGAATGTACGTTACTTGGTCATCGCAATATCTTTCATTGCAATCGGGGCCTACTTCGGCGGTATTTTCTACGTGAACCATAAATCGGGCACCTTAGTTGACGTCTCGTTCGTATCGGGATATATCACGCTAATTGGTGGCACGTTGGCAACTCACTTGGGCGCAGTTTTTGGCTTAAATCAAGCGAATAAACCTCCGGCAGGAGTGGCAGCTTCTGCGGCAATACCGGTGGTGGAGCTAAGCATTCTTGAGAGTGCCGCAGCCTGGAGCTATATCGGCTCCCTAGTCTTAGCAGTGGGCCTCTGGGGCTGGCATGATTTTGAAAAAACCTATGCGGAGGCAATTCGCAATCTCGCACTGACTTTCCCAGGTATTATCGCGGGTGTACTAGCTGTTGCGGTCAATGTAAGGCGGCAGTAGTAATATCTAACAATGCGCTCCAGCCTACCCCACAGCCTTCGCTTCGCTACGGCTGCGGGTCAGCTGAGCTTAGGCGTTGAACTTCAAAAATACATTCCAATTAATCTTGTGCTTACACGCTAAATGATTGACAAAATAATAAAATATATTGAGCAATACGACAGTTTATATTTTTTTGCATTTGCTGTATCTATAATTATTGTTGGCCTCATTGTTCTTATAGCAGCAGTTATTATCAGCGTTATTGCAGAAAGACTTAAAAAGCCATTCCCTAGTGGCAATTTTGCAGTATTTATTTACTTATGGCTTGGCATTGTGAGCACATGCTATTTATCTTGGCTTGGTTTGAGCGGTTACTTCAACTTAAATCCACCCTACAGCAAGCTCAAGCAAAGTTATGCGGCCGAAAAAATTGATGGCGCAAAAATAGCTCTTGAAAAAGAGCAATTAAAACTATCAAATCCCAAATCTATTTCTATACAAGAGTTAGAAATTACATTATCAAACATAATTAGTCTTAGCACTCAATTGGCCGACACTGCGACTCAGCAAAAAGAAGAAATATCCCTTCTCCAACAATCAGTAGCAGTCGAGCAAAGCAAGGCAGTTGAAGCACAAAGGCTGGCAAACTCAATTCAATCTCTATCAAAAGATCAAATTGAGGCAGTTCAATTCCTCATAACAAAAGATGCATCTGAATCATCTAGGTCATCTTTTGTTTGGGGTTTGGTAATATCATTTCCCGTTGGCTTTTTGGCCTCATTTCTAGCCTCTTTTCTTTATGGGCGATATTCCAAAGAAGTCGAGTTAATTAAAAATAAAGTTACTTCGGTTTATAGCTCGTAGCTCGTAGGCGGGTCGCGACCCGCCGTTTTCCGTGACGTAATCGCCTCCCGTTCCTCGTCTCGTAAAGCGAAATCGCTGGCCGCATCGCTACGTCGATGGCGGGTCGTGACCCGCCCTACAGATGGCCATCAATCAAAATCTAGGGTGCGCGATTCGTGGCGGGAATTACGGTGACACCTTACTAATTCCCCAAATTTGCGAACTGACAGGAATTACGGTGACACCTTGAATTACGGTGACACCTTACCAATTCCCTGATTCGCGGACGGATCGACTGTTGTTGGAGTTGCTTCCATCGACGGGCTTCACCGCACTATTTCGCGCTATCGCGCGAGTTACTTTCTTCAACCGCTGAAGAAAGTAACCAAAGAAGGGCGGCCCAGGCATGTCGTCGACTCGCGTGAAGCAAAAGCGCGAGTCGATGCCCTGCGCTTCTCGCGCTCTCCGGGGTGCCGCGCTGACGGGCCATCCCTGGCCCGGCATCGCTCGACCGGCATCCATGCCGGTCGCCCCCTCCGATCGCTGCGATGCTCGGCGCCATGCAATGGGGAGACGGCCGAAGCTAAGGCCAAAGCAACGGCAACCGCAACCGCGTAGTTCCGCTTCGGCTTTTGACGTTGCCGTTTCCTTTGACGTTTGGCCCTCTGCATGACGCCGAGCATCGCAGCGATCTCTGGGGGCAGCGGGCATGGATGCCCGCTGAGCGCGGTCAGGCCATGGATGGCCTGTCCGCGCGGTACCCCAGAGAGCGCGAGAAGCGCAGGGAATCGGATCGCGCCTTTGCTTCTCGCGATCCGACGGCATGCCGAGGGCCTGTTTTCTTTGCTTACTTTCTTTTGCGCCAAAAGAAAGTAAGTCGCGCGATAGCGCGAAAAAGCAGCGCCGAAGCCAGCCTCGGAAGGCGGGCACGGCCCGCCCTACGCGAGAACGTCGGCAAAGGATTGCCGACCTACGGCGGGCGGCGGTGCCGTCGGCCTGAAGGCCGACCTACAAGGCGCAACACTGCAATCGTTGCGTCGAGAATCCGTAGGGCGGCAATCCCTTGCCGCCGTGCTGCACCGCAAGTCGAACACCGGGTCAGAGCCCGAACGGGCTGTCTCGGCGGGCGCGTAAACTACCGCCAGTCCGATCGCGAGTCTTTCCGTGTCCCAGCCTCCTGCCTCCCCGCCCGCCCCGCTGGTCACCGGCGTCAAATTGCGTGCCGCCGACAAGATGGCGCGCATTCCGGTCAAGGTTGAGCCGACTGTCAACCCGCTGCGCAAGCCGACCTGGATCCGCGCCAGGCTCGGTGAGTCGGCGGAGGTCGCCAAGGTGAAGGCGGCCTTGCGCGCCAACGGCCTGCACACGGTTTGCGAGGAAGCCAGTTGCCCGAACCTGTCGGAATGCTTCGGCAAGGGCACGGCCACGTTCATGATCATGGGTGACATCTGCACCCGGCGCTGCCCGTTCTGCGATGTCGCCCACGGCCGCCCCAAACCGCTCGACCTGGACGAGCCGGCCAAGCTGGCGCGCACCATCGCCGACATGGCCTTGCGCTACGTGGTGATCACCAGTGTGGACCGCGACGATCTGCGCGACGGCGGTGCGGCGCACTTCGCGGCCTGCATCCGCGAATCGCGACAGGCGTCGCCGAAACTGGTGATCGAAGTGCTGGTCCCGGACTTCCGTGGCCGCATGGACCCGGCACTCGCCATCTTCAAGGACGCCCCGCCCGACGTCTTCAACCACAATCTCGAAACCGTGCCGCGCCTGTACAAGCAGGCACGCCCGGGCTCGGATTACGAGTGGTCGCTGGACCTGCTGGAGCGCTTCAAGGGCCTGCATCCGGCGGTGCCGACCAAGTCTGGTCTGATGCTAGGCCTGGGCGAGGAGATCGAGGAAATCGAGCAGGTGATGCGCGATCTGCGTGCCCACGGCGTCAACATGCTGACCCTGGGTCAGTATTTGCAGCCCTCGAAGCACCATCTGCCGGTGTCGCGCTACGTGCATCCGGACGAGTTCGAGCGCCTGCGCCTGATCGGCGAAGCGATGGGCTTCGATCATGTGGCCAGCGGGCCGATGGTGCGCTCGTCCTACCATGCCGATCAGCAGGCGCATGGCGTGCTGACGGATTCCGCTGCGGGCTAGCGCTCGCTCTGCGCGCGAAACAGCCTTCAGTCGGCCACCCGCGTCTCGATCTCGAATCGCCCGCTCAACGCCTTGTGGATCGGGCACTTGTTGGCGATGCCGGTGAGGTAGGTTTTCTGTTCGTCGCTCAGCGCACCGACGAATTCCAGCATCCGTGTGATCCGGTAGACGCCGTCGGCTTCGACGTGGCTGATGGTCACCTTCAGATCGTCCAGCGGCATTTGTCGGCGGCGCGCGACCATGGTCACGGTCAGGGCGGTGCAGGCACCGAGGGCGGCGTCGAGCAGATCGTGCGGGTCCGGGCCGCTGTCGTCGCCGCCCTGAACGGCCGGTACGTCGGCGAAGAAAGTGTTGAGGCCGGCGCTGATCGCCTGACGCAGCTTGCCGTCTGCGGCCTTGTGAACCTGGATTTCGGGACTGCTCATGCGGGCTGCTCCGGTGCCGATGACAACAGGGTTTCGATTGCGGCGAGGCGCTCGGGGGTGCCGACATCCGACCACCGGCCGTCGTGAAATTCAGCGCTGACCCGGCCGCGAATGGCCGCGTCGCGCAGCAGCGGGGCCAGCGGGAAGGCTCCGGGCGCGCAATCCGCGAACAGTTCGGGGCGCAGCAGCGACAGGCCGCTGAAGGTGAAGCTTTCGGCACAGGCCGGAATCAGCCGGCCGCCGGCCAGACCGAAATCGCCGCGCAGGTTGTGCGCAGGATTCGCGACGAGGATCAGATGAGCGAGATCGCTTTCTGGAAAATTCCCATCACGATCAACAAGTTGCGCCAATGGATAGTCGGTCCAGACATCGCCGTTCAGGAGCAGGAACGGTGCTGCGCCGAGCAGCGGCAAGGCGTGGTGGATGCCGCCGCCGGTTTCCAGTGCCGGCCAGCCTTCTTCCGCATACGCGATCGAAACGCCGAAGACGCTGCCGTCGCCGAGATGTTCCCGCAGCCGCTCGCCAAGCCAGCCCAGATTGACCACGATGTCGCTCACCCCCGCCGCCTTGAGGGCCGAAATATGCCATTCGATCAAGGGCTTGCCGGCGACTGGAATCAATGGCTTGGGCGTAACATCGGTGATCGGCCGCATGCGCTCGCCGCGGCCCGCAGCGAGAATCATCGCTTTCATTCGAGCGGCACGCGCGGCAGCACCAGACGCTCGAACAAGCCGGCCAGCGGTGCCAGTTCCGGGTAGCGACGCGCCACGTCGATCACATAGCGAATGAAGCGCGGCGTATCGGCCAGATACTTGGGCTTGCCGTCGCGGTAATTGATGCGCGCGAAGATGCCGAGCACTTTCAGGTGGCGCTGCGCGCCGATCCAGTCGGCATCGCGACGGAAAGCGGCGTAATCAGGGCTCAGCGGCAATCCGGCCGCGCTGCCGGCGGCGTGGTACTGGCGCAGCCAGCCATCGACGCGCGCTTCCGGCCAGCTCAGGAAGGCATCCTTGAACAGGCAGATCGGGTCGTAGGCGATCGGGCCGTGAACGGCGTCCTGATGATCGAGCACGCCGACCTGCACGTCGGGAGCCGGCGCACTGAGCATCAGGTTGCGCGGCATGTAGTCGCGATGGACGTAGACCTTGGGTTGCGCAAGCGCTGCCGCGATCAGGCGCTCGCAGACCGTGTTCCAGTCCGCGAGATCGGCGCCGCTCAGGCGGATGCCGAGGTGGCGAGCCAGATACCAGTCCGGGAACAGGGCGAGTTCGCGGGCGAGGAGCGCGGCGTCGTAATCCGGCAGCACGCCGGGCTTGGAGGCGCGCTGCCAGCGGATCAGCGCCGCGATGGCCGGCGCGAACAGCGCATCGGCGTTGGCTTCGTTGATGACATCGAGATAGGTCTGACGGCCCAAGTCGGTCAGCAGCAGGAAACCCTGGTCGAGGTCCTGGGCGACGACCTGCGGCACGTTCACGCCGGCATCCAGCAGCAGCGCACCGACCTTCAGGAACGGGCGGCAGTCTTCGCGCTCTGGCGGCGCATCCATGACGATCCAGCTTTGTCCTTGAGCCGAAACCCGGAAATAGCGCCGGAAACTGGCATCGGCCGAGGCTGGGGCGAAGTGGGCGTCGGCCAGGGTCAGCGCATTCAGCGCCCAGTCGCGGGCAAGGACGGCGCGATCATCGAGTGCAGCGGTTGTTGCGGTCACGTCGCCAGAGGATCCGGGAAGCGGGGAGATACATAGCCTAAGAGCGCGCCCGGACATTTGCACCGGCTTGCCGCCAAACCCATACTTCGGCGGCCTTCAAGGACTCCCCCGCTTGCAATTTCCGACCTCCCCACTGCTGCGCGTCTGCGCAGCACTCAGCCTGCTGTGCAGCGCCACTGCGCAAGCCGAGACGGCGTCCTGTCCGCAGCTCGATTTCACCAGCGAACTGCCGCCGATTCCGTCCGATCCGAAGCTGGTGCTGAATGCCGACAACGCCGATCTCAACGAGGGCGGGCAGTCGAGCCTGAGCGGCTCGGTGCGGGTCAGCCAGAACGGTCGTGAATTCGCGGCCGAGCAGGTCAACTACAGCGAGGCCGAGCAGCGCATCCGCACCGATTCGCAGACCCTGTTCCGCGATTCGCGCTACGCCATCCGCAGCGGCAAGACCGATTACGACCTGGCACTCGGCAGCGGCGTGTTTCTCGACAACAGCTTCACCCTGCGCTCGATCGGCGGCCGTGGCCTGGCGGATCGCATCGCGATCAAGGAAAGCGGCGAGGCAAGGCTGGACGGCGTGCGCTTCACCACCTGCGCGCCCGGCAACGAGGCTTGGACCCTGTCGGCCTCGACCATCAAGTTCGACGAGGACTCGGGTCGCGGCTCGGCCACCAACGCCCTGCTGCGCTTTCAGCAGGTACCGATCTTCTACCTGCCGTGGTTCCAGTTTCCGATCGACGGCCTGCGCCACTCCGGCTTCCTTTTCCCGATCGTCGGCAACAACGAGAACACCGGCTTCGACATCCGCTGGCCGGTCTATCTGAACCTGGGCCCGAACTACGATGTGACCCTGATCCCGCGCTATCTGTCGGAACGCGGCACCCAGATCGGCGGCCAGTTCAACTATCTGTTCAAGGGCCACGAAGGCGATCTGTTCGGCGAATTCCTGCCCAGCGACGACAAGCTCGCCAACCAGAGCCGCAGTTTCATCGACTTCAAGCACATCGGCGCGGTGAGCCGCAATCTCGGCATCGAAGCGAAGTACGGCCGGGTCAGCGACCAGAACTACTTCGCGACCTTCGGCGGCGGTGTCGACCTGACCTCCACCCCGTTCCTCGAACGCGGCGCGCGGCTGACCTGGCAGGCACCGACGGTGTTCCGCATCGAAGCGCTGGTGCAGGACTACCAGACCTTGTCGCAGACCCAGACAGCCGCAGCACTCGGGGTGGTCGATCCGTACCAGCGGCTGCCGCAGATCCGGGTTGATGCGCTGTCGAAGAACAGCTTCCTCGGTGCTCGCGGCGGCTTTTTCGGCGAGTTCACCAATTTCGCGCGCAGCAATTCGGTAGAGGGCCAGCGGGTCATCGCCCAGCCTTATGTGCGCTGGGAGCGGGATCAACTGTCCTGGTACGCCAACGCCCAGGCCGATCTGTCCTACACCGCCTACAACCTGACCAACACGCCGGCGGGTGGCTCGGACGCGCCCCGCCGCACCCTGCCGCAGTTCAGTGCCGAAGGCGGCCTGCGCTTCGAGCGGCTGACCGGCGGCGGCGATGTACAGACCCTGGAACCGCGTCTGTTCTATCTGTACACGCCGTTTCGCGAGCAGGACGAACTGCCGCTGTTCGACACCGGCCTGCCCGACTTCGATTTCCCGCAGTTGTTCGCGCGCAATCGCTACTCTGGCTACGACCGCATTTCCGACGCCAACCAGCTCACCACGGCGGTGACTTCGCGCTTCATCGAAGCCGATTCCGGCATCGCCCGGCTCAGCGCCACGCTGGGTCAGATCTATTATTTCCGGGGTCCGCGCGTCGATCTTCCGGGCTTCGCCACGCCCAGCGAAGGCAGCTCCAACTTCCTTGGCAATCTCGACTACGCGCTGTCGACAAACTGGTCGGCGATAGCCACCACCGAAGTCTCCTCCACCTTCGACCAGGTGGTGCGTAGCTCGATTGCGCTGCGCTACCGCGATGGCGTGGCCGACGCCGGCCGGCGCTTCGATCTGGCCTATCGCTATCGCCGCACGCTGCTGGAACAGGCCGACGCCAGCTTTTCATCGCCGATCACCGACGCCTGGCGGCTGGCGGCGCGGCTGCGTTACAGCCTGCGCGATTCGACCACGCTGGAATCGTTTGCCGGCGTCGAATACTCGACCTGCTGCTGGGCGATCAGCGGCACCTACCGGCGCTATCTGGTCGGTGGCATCGACCGCTTCAACAACGGTTTCTATGTCCAGCTCGAACTGAAAGGTCTGAGCAAGATCGGCAACGGCTTCGAGCGCCTGCTGCCGAGCGATGAATTCGCCTCCGACAAGCGCAGCGGCAACGGCCGCTGAAGCGGGCCGGGACTGCGTGCTACCCTTTGATTTCCCGTCGTCCTGACCGTGCCCGCGATGCTGCCCAAGTCCTTGAAATTGCTTGCTGTCTTGATTGCCACCGGCTGCGCCGCTGGTGCCGTCCAGGCGGCTGAAACCATCGACCGCATCATCGCCGTGGTCAACGACGGCGTGGTCCTGAACAGCGAAATGGAACGCGCGCTGAAACTGGCCGAGGCGCAGTTGCGCGAGCGCAACATCGGCACGCCGCCGCCCGGCGTGCTGGAAACCCAGGTGCTGGAGCGGCTGATCGTCACCCGCTTGCAGACCCAGCGCGCCCAGGAAGGCGGTATCCGCATCGACGACCGCGAACTCAACGAAGTGCTGACCTCGGTCGCCGCCCAGAACAATCTGAGCCTGCAGCAGTTCATCGACGTGGTGAAGAAGGACGGCCTCGATTATCCGTCGATCCGCGAGCAGATTCGCGATGAAGTGCTGACCCAGCGCGTGCGCCAGAAGGAAGTCGGCGCGCGGGTGCTGGTCACCGAGCAGGACGTCGACCTTGCCCTGGCCAATGCCAGCGCCGAGGACACCATCGAATACCGCCTGTCGCACATTCTGGTGTCGGTGCCCGATGGCGCCACCACCGAAGCCCGCGAAGGCGCGCGCGCCAAGGCTGCGGCCCTGCTCAAGCGCGCCCGGGACGGCGAAGATTTCGCCCAGATGGCGATCGCCAATTCCGATGGCCAGCAGGCGCTGGCCGGCGGTGATCTGGACTGGCGCAAGGCCGCCAACCTGCCGTCGGCGTTCGCCATCGCCGCGCCCAAGCTCAAGATCGGCGAGGTTGCCGACGTCATCGAATCGGGCAGCGGCTTCAACATCATCAAGCTGACCGAACTGCGCGACTCGGGCGAAAAAGCCATGGTCAGCGAAACCAAGTCGCAGCACATCCTGTTGACCAACAATCAGTTGCGCGACGAAGCCGCCACTCAGGTGCAGATACGCGAACTGAAGGAACGGCTCGACAAGGGCGAGGATTTCGCCGCACTGGCGAAGAAATATTCCGACGATCCGGGTTCCAAGAATGCCGGCGGCGACTTGAGCTGGCAGGCTCCGGGCGTGTTCGCGCCGGAGTTCCAGGCGGCGCTCGACGTGCTCGAACCGGGCCAGACCAGCCAGCCGTTCCGCACCGCATTCGGCTGGCACATCGCCCGGGTCGGCGATCGCCGCATCCGCGATGCCACCGTCGAAGCCCGTCGCGGCCGCGCCCGGCAGTCGATCCAGGTGCGCAATGAAGCCGAAGAGTACGAGGCCTGGATTCGCCGTCTGCGCGAAGAAGCCTACGTCGAATACCGCATGACACCGATCGACAAGTCCGCCCCAGCCGTCGCTCCGCCGGCCGGCTAGTGCTCCGGCCGCTGCCCCGGCTGATCCTGACGCCGGGCGAACCGGCGGGGATCGGCCCTGATCTGGTCATCGCGATTGCGCAGGGGCCGTTGGCGGCGCAGCTAGCGGTGGTCGCCGATCCGCAGATGCTCGATGCGCGTGCTGCGCGGCTTGGCCTGCCGCTGGAACTCGTCGGCGTCAGCAACGCCGCCCATGAGCCGGGACGCTTGCAGGTGCATCCGGTTGAAACCGCGGCACCAGTTCACCCGGGTCGTCTCGATCCAGCCAATGCCGCTTATGTGCTGCACACGCTGCGCGTCGCCGCCCGCGCCTGCCTGAATGGCGATGCCGATGCGATGGTCACCGCGCCGGTGCACAAGGGCGTGATCAACGATGCCGGCGTGGCGTTCTCCGGCCACACGGAATATCTCGCTGAACTTTGTGGCGCGCCGCTGCCGGTGATGCTGCTGGCAGCACCGAAACTGCGCGTGGCACTGGCCACCACGCATCTGCCGCTGTCGGCGGTGCCCGCCGCGATCACGGCCGAAGGGCTCACCGCCGTGCTGCGCATCCTGTCGGCCGACCTGCAAGCGAAGTTCGGCATCGCCCGGCCATGCATTCTGGTCTGCGGCCTGAATCCGCATGCCGGCGAAGGCGGCCATCTGGGCCGCGAGGAGATCGACATCATCATCCCGACACTGAAACGCCTGCGCGCCGAAGGCCTGGACCTCGTCGGCCCGCTGCCGGCCGACACCCTGTTCACGCCGCGCGGCCTCGCCGGTGCCGACGCGGTGCTGGCGATGTACCACGATCAGGGCTTGCCGGTGCTGAAAGCCAGCGGCTTCGGCGAAGCCGTCAACATCACCCTGGGCCTGCCGATCATCCGCACCTCGGTGGATCACGGCACCGCACTCGATCTGGCCGGCAGCGGCCGTGCCGAAGCCGGCAGCCTGCGCGCGGCGATCGACGCCGCCATCGAACTGGTCCGTCGGCGGCAGCCATGAGCGCTCCCAAAAAACGCTTCGGCCAGCATTTCCTGCACGATCAGATGGTGCTGGAACGCATCGTCCGCACCGTCAATCCGAAGCCGGATGACCTGCTGATCGAGATCGGTCCGGGTCGCGGTGCGCTGAGCCGGCTGCTGCTGCCGAAACTCGACCGCCTGCGGGTGATCGAGATCGACCGCGATGTCATCGGCCCGCTGCGCGCAGCCTGCGGACAGTCGGACAAGCTGGAAATCCACATGGGCGATGCCCTGGAATTCGATTTTGCGCAGTTCGCCGAGGCCGGTCGGCCGCTGCGGCTGGTCGGCAACCTGCCGTACAACATCTCCACCCCGCTGCTGTTCCACCTGCTCGGCATCGCGGGATCGGTGCGCGACATGCACTTCATGCTGCAGAAGGAAGTGGTGGACCGCATCTGCGCCGAACCGGGCAGCGATGACTACGGCCGGCTGACGGTGTCGATGGCAGCGCGCGCGGAATCAGTGAGCCTGTTCGATGTCGGCCCGGAAGCCTTCCACCCGCCGCCGAAAGTCGATTCAGCCGTGGTCCGCATCAAGCCCTGCGCAGCACCGTTTCCGCTGGCGGACATCGCCGCCTACGATCGCCTGGTCGCAGCGGCCTTCAATCAACGGCGCAAAACCTTGTCGAACGGGCTGAAGGGCTTGCTGACGGCTGCCCAGATCGAGGCCGTTGGCATCGCGCCCGGCATCCGCGCCGAACAACTGGCCCCTGCGGCGTTCGCGCGACTGGCCGATGCCTGGAGCCAGTTGCAGCGCGACGCGAAAGCGCCACCCGACGGCTGAAACAAGAACGCCCCGGCGTTCGCGATGGCGAACGCCGGGGCGGATGACGGCAGCCTTAGTTGCCGCCGCCTTCGCTGGAAAACGACTCGCGCTCGAAGGACTCCGGAATCGGCTGCTTGAAGCTGTTCGCGTAGCGATCGTAGGCGTTGGTCGCCGCGTCACCCGGCAGCGGCCGGGCGGTGACGGAAGCGGCGCTGCCGCTGACCTGAAGATCGACCCAGCTCCGCGCGACGGAACCGAAGCCGGTGCTGCCGGACGTGGTCGAGGTCGGCGCGATGGTCACCACCGACGATGGTTCCGGGGCGGAACCAAGGTCGATCGGCGTGCCTTCGATCACTGCCGGACAGGCGCAGGCGGCGGGCGCATCGGCAGCCGCAACCGGGCTCGCTTCCGGTGCCGCCGCCGTTTCGAGGCTGCTGGCCGGCGCGGCGTCGCTCGAAGGCGTGCCCGGAATCACCACTTTTTCGGCTTCGGGCAGCGTCTCGGCTTGGGAAATACCGGTCGCCAGCATCGCCATCAGCAGTATCGTTGCGCGCATCTTGCTTCTCCTGTGTGGCAGGGGGCCTGCGGCCGCCTGTCGATAAGTTTGTCTCGGGCTCGTGCTCATGTGGGCGACCGTGCGCCGCGCGAAGCCTGCTGGCTGCGGATCGACTGCGCCTGACTGCGCAGTTGCTTGACGGTCTCCGGCGTCGCCCCGGATTGCTTCGCCATCTGCTCGGCACCGGCCTGGTTGCCGGTCAGGAGCATCAGAATGATCAGGTTGTTGCGGCTTTTGAGCTGTGACGGAGCCAGTTCGGCAGCGGTCGACAGTTCCGGCAGCGCTTCAGTATATCGACCGGCTTCCATCAGGGCGTAGCCCAGATCGTTGCGGATTTCGACGTCCGTCGGCAGCTTTGCCGACGCATTGCGCAGCGAGCGGATCGCCGCTTCCAGATCGCTGCGTGCGGTCAGCAGGCCCAGACCATGCCAGGCCTTGCCTTCCAGCGGACCGCCCATCAAACGCTGATACAGGGCTTCCGACTGCTGCAACTGCCGCAGGTGCCGGCGCGCCTCGGCTTCCAGATAAATCAGGTCGGGGCTGTCCGGCTGTCCCTGCTTCTGTTCCTCGATGTGCGCCAGGGCGGCGTAATACTGCCCCTGGTCGAGCAGCGTCCGGACCGCGTCATTCTTGATCTGACGAACCTTGGCCGGATCGGCAGCTTCGACCTCGTAGTTTTCCGCTGACAGCGGTCTGGACGGCTGGCTTTCGCAAGCCGCCAGCCCGAACAAAGCCAAGCCGACGAGGAGCGGCGCGCGCATCACTGCGTGCTGCTGCCGGCTGCGGCACCGAGCGTGCTCATGATCGACAGCGCTGCCGGACCGGCAACGAAAATCAGCAGCGCCGGGAAGAAGAACAGCACCATGACCACGGTCATGCGCCCGGAGATGATGTTGACGCGCTCGCGCAGATCCATGCCGCGCCGCTCTTCGATGAGCTTCATCATGTCGAGCAGCGGTTCGCGAACTTCGCCGCCGTAGCGATCGACCTGACGGAGCACGCCAAGCACGCTGCTCAGATCGTCGACCTCCATGACGTCGCCGAGCTGGCGCAGCACGGCGCTGGTATCGGCACCGGCATCGAACTGGCGGACACAGGAATCGAATTCCCGGCCGAGTTCCGGCAGCACGCCACGCCCTTCGCGCACGATCGAGCCAAGTGCCTGCCGCGTCGACAAGCCCGCTTCAAACAACAGCACCAGAAGATGCAGGAATAGCGGCACTTCGTTGCGAATCCGCATGCGCCGGCTGTTGGCTGCGCTGCGCAGGATCCAGCGCGGCAGCAGGATCGACAGGGCAAATGCCGCAAAGATCAGCAGGAACAGCGTCGGCGGCTGGAACAGCTTGCCGCCAAAGCCGATGCCGGCGAACACGCCGAAACCGAGCACGATCGGCACCAGACCCTGCAAGGCGTAGAACCACAGCCGCGATTCCGGCCCGCGCCAGCCCGCCTGCGCGAGCAAGCGCGGCGTTTCGCCTTCCTTGTCGACCAGCTTTTCCAGCGACTGGCCCTGGCGGGCAAAACCTTCCAGCAATTGCTTGTGATCGGCACCTTCAAAATCCTCGGCATTCTCCCCGAGCAGGCCCAGGCGCTGACGCAGGCGGCGTGCGCCGCGCGCATCGAGCACCAGCAGGATCAAGGCCCCGAGGGTGGCAACGCCGAACAGGATCGCGCCGGTAATCACCAGGGCGTAGATGGTCGGCGTCATGAATCACCCTCGTCGATGCCCTTCAGCATCCACCACAGTGCGATGAAACCCAGGAACAGCATCGTCCCCGAGCCGATCAGCAGCAGGCCGCCCTTGGGATCGGCCAGCATCTTTTCGTAGTAACGCGGATTACTCCAGTACATGTAGCCAAACAGGAGGATGTTGATACCCGCGAGCATCTTGGCCGAAAACCGGGTTTCCGCCGTCAGTGCCCGCAGTTCCTGGGCAGCGCTGGCGCGCTGGCGAATCAGCACGATCAGACTTTTGAGCACGCCGCGCATGCTGCCGCCGTACTTGCGGTTGATGCTGGCTGCCATCGCCATGACCTTCAGATCGCGCAGGCGATGGATGTCGCCGGCTTCCGACAACACCTGCTCCAGCAGTGCGCCAAGGCGCACCTGACGGCTGATCGAGGTGAACAGAGGCTGGATCGGATTCGGGGCTTCGCGCGCTGCCTGACTGAGCGCTTCGTCCAGCGTATTGCCGGCGGCGAGCACGCGAATCACGTTTTCCAGGTAAGACGGCAACTGATCGACGATCTTGCGCCGCCGCCAGACCGCTTTCTGCACGAGGACCATGTAGAACAGCAGCAGGAACACGCCGACCAGCGGCACGGTGTAGAGCGGTCCGATCATCAGGCCCAGCAGCAGCGCGCTGGCGGCGATGATCAGCAGCAGGCGAATCACGGCACCGGGGCGGATGTCGGAGCCGGTGCGCCAGAACAGGTGACAGATGCTGCGCAGCAGCGGGTTGCGGATCGCCGTGCTGCCTTGCGCGATCGCCGCTTCGTCCGAGCCGGAAACGCGCAGGCGAAGCTTGAGATCCGCTTCCTGCTCCTTCTCGCGCGCCTGCGAGAACAGCCAGACCGAGCCGCCAAGCAGCAGCACGGCCGCCAGCACGAACACCAGCACGATGAGATTCATGCAGCCTCCCGAGGCGCAGCCGCGCTGCCGACGTCGGGTTCGTAACGGAAGACATCGTGCATCGACAGTTCACGCCCCTGGATGCCGCGCAATTCGGTGATCGACAGCACTCGCCGCTGACCGCTCGGCAGGCGCGCAACATGGACCAGCAACTGGATCGCCGCCGCAATCTGGCCGCGCAAGGTCAGCTCGCCACCGGTATAGCCGGCAAAACCGGCCAGCAGCTCGATGCGATGCATGGCGTCGCGGACATTGTTGGCGTGCAGCGTGGTCATCGAGCCGTCGTGGCCGGTGTTCATCGCCTGGAGCATGTCCAGCACTTCGTCACCACGAACTTCGCCGACGATGATCCGGTCCGGCCGCATGCGCAGCGCATTGCGCACCAGATCGCGGGCGCTGATCGCGCGCTGGCCTTCCAGATTCGGCGGCCGGGTTTCCAGACGCACGACATGGTTGTGGCGTAGCCGCAGTTCGGCAGCATCCTCGACCGTCACGATGCGCTCGCCCGGCGGAATCCAGCTCGACAGCATGTTCAGGAAGGTGGTCTTGCCCGAGCCGGTGCCGCCGACCACGATCAGGTTGGCGCGGTTTTCGACCCGGTGCCTGAGGTAGGCGATTTCCTGCTCGGTGATGCTGCCGCCCTTAAGCAGATCCTCGGCGGTGAGCGGAATCTTGCGGAACTTGCGGATCGACAGGCAGGGGCCGTCGAGCGCGATCGGCGGGATGATGGCGTTGACTCTCGAACCATCGGGCAGGCGGGCATCGACCATCGGTGTCGATTCATCCACACGGCGACCGAGCGGTGCAAGGATGCGCTGGATCACGCGAATGACGTGGTTGTCATCATTGAAACGCACCGGTGCCGAATACAGGCGGCCAGCACGCTCGATGAAGACATTGTTCGGGCCGTTGACGACGATGTCATTGACGGTATCGTCATCGACCAGGCTCTGGATCGGCCCGAAACCCAGCAATTCGTTGCGGGCGTCTTCGATCAGCGCTTCGGATTCGCGCTGATTGACCGGCAGCCGCTGTTCCAGCACGTAGCGACGCACTTGCTCGGCGACGAAACGCTCGACCTTTTCGGCCGACCAGGTGTAGATATCGAGCTTGCGGTCCTCGATCTGCGCGATCAGGTGCCGGTGAACGCTGCTTTTCAGCGTCTGGTACTGATCCGACAGGCGGAAGCGTTCGACCGGGTCAGCAGCGGCCATGGTCATTTACCGGAGCAGCCGGTCGAGAAAACCCTGCTGCTGGGCAACCGGCTTCATGTCGCCGGACAGCAAGGTGGCCGCCAGATTGCGCACATCGGTGCAGTAAGGATCCTTCTTGGCCAGCGTGTACAGCGGCTCGCCGGAATTCATCGACAGCAGGCGGTTGAAGCTTTCGGTCTGCAGCGCGGTCAGCAGCGGCAACTCGAACAACTCGGCGAGATTGCGCGGTTCCAGACCCAGCCGGCGGCGGTAGTTGTCGACCACCAGCGCCGCCCGCTCCAGCGAGCAATCCTGCGCTCGCAGGGAACGCAGCAGGTATTTGTTGTGGCGCGATTTCAGGATCGACTGATCGGACAGCAGCAGGGTGCGATCGGCCATGTCGACCAGCCCCGCCACTGCCGCGATCGGCGCATGGCCGTCGATTGCCACCACCATGCAGGTGAACAGGCCCCGCAGCACCTGCATCAGCTTGAGCAACTGCTCGGCATCGAAACTGGCGCGGCCGAGCAGGTCTTCCGGCAGGCTCAGCACATACAGGCCACTGGCATGCTTCGGAAAAGCCGTGTCGATCAGCGTCTGATCACAGCGATGCGCATCGTTGATGGCATCGAGCACGTTGTAGGACGGATTCAGGTTCAGGAAGATCGCCGCAGCGCCGGACGGCGTGGCGAGATCGACCAGCAACACTTTTTCACCAGCCGATTGCTTCTCGCCGATCGCCAGCGCCAGATGCTCGGCGAAAAAGGCGATGGCCTCGTGCGGGTGTCCGGACACAGTCAGAAAGATCTGGCCGTTGCGCCCCGGCACCGCAGCCGCTGCGCTTGAAGCCGCGCTGCGCTTGAGCAGTCGATTGATCTGGCTGCCCAGCGTCGCATCGTCACGCCCCCGGACCAGGAAATCGCGGGCACCGGCGCGCATGGCCGCGAGCAGGCAATCGGCGTTCTCGCCTTCGCCAACGCCGACCACCGGGACTTGCCAGTGACGCTCATGGAACTGCTCGACGAACGACGCCCGCAACATCGCGTTGGCCGGCGTGAACTCGCAGAACACCATGTCGTAGCGCGACTGCGATTCCACTGCCGTCAGCAACTGCGAAGGCTCGATCCCGCGAATCAGGATTGCGTCCAGATTCGCGCCATCAGCCGATTCCAGCCAGTGCTCGAAGCCGGAGTCATCGGCAACCACCAGCACTTTCGTCTTCATGAGGGAACCATCGGCGATCGGGGCCTTGTTATCGGTTCCAGGCTTATTTGCTGTAGCCGGTATCGGCGTCCTGCCCGAAATCGCCGGTTTCCAGGAAGATGGTTTCCGCGAAATTCGGGCGATAGCTGTCGAGCGAGGCACCCGGCAGCGCCGGCACCTGCGTGCCGCGTGCGAACGGACGCACCAGATGCGGCGTGATGATCATGATCAGTTCCTTCTCGGTGCGGTTGATGCTGGTCGAGCGGAAAAAGGCACCGAGCACCGGGATATCGCCGAGCCACGGCACCTTGTCGACGTTGTTGGTCAGGTTGTTGCTGACCAAACCCGAGAGCACGAAGGTTTCACCATCGCCGAGTTCCACCGTGGTATCGGTGCGGCGAATGATGATTCCCGGAATCGTGGTGCCCTGGATGGTGACCGAGTTGGTGAAATCGAGGTCGCTGACTTCCAGCGCCACCTTGATGGCGATCCGGTTGTTGGACAGCACCGTCGGCGTCAGATTGAGGCGCACGCCGAATTCGCGGAACTGCACGGTGATGGTGCCGTTGCCGGCTCCGCCGCCCTGCGGCACCGGATACGGGAACTCACCGCCGGCGAGGAAGCTGGCGGTCTGGCCGCTGAGGGCAGTGAGGCTCGGCTCAGCCAGCGTGCGGGCAAGACCCTTGCGTTCCAGCACGCTCAGGATGCCGGTGTAGCCGTTGTTGCCGAACACGATGTTGAAGGCGTCGCCAATCGGCAGGAAGCCGGTGGCGCTGAGAAAACCGGTGCCCACGCCCCCTGCTCCACTCCCAACGCCCGACACCGAGCCGGGTCCACCGATACCACCGAGACTGTTATTGCCGACCTTGAACAGATTGATGCCGTACTGCTGCAAGGTCGTGCGATTGACCTCGACGATCTTGACCTGACTCATCACCTGGGTTTCACCGCCGGCAAAGCTGCGGTCGGCGGGAGCGGGTGCGTCCTTGTCGCGCGGGCTGGTCGACAGTGTTGCCTTGCGATGGGCGAGCAGGCTGGGCGTCGATCCGTCGAGCGAACCGCCCGGCTGGATGGTCAGCGCTGCCAGTTCAGGGTCCGGAGCGACGGCCGAGGCGACGGCGATGCGGTACTCGGTCGCACCGTTGCCGCGCGTCCAGACCAGAAGGCTGGTGACGCCACCGGCCTTGCCATTGATCAGCACTTCGCGGCCATTGACGACGTTGACGTCGGCGATCTTCGGCTCGCCGACCGCTACCCGCGACACCGGGCCCTTGGCGCGCAGCAACTTGTGCGTGCCTGGCTCGACGGTGATCGTTTCAACCTCACCTTCAGCCGCCGCCTCAGGGGCATGCAGCAGCGCGGACGCCACGATCACTGCAACACCGAAAACGCGGACCACCTGCCGACCGATCGAAAAGCCCATTCCGGAATCCTTGCTGCCTGGGAGTGGCGACCGGCACGAGGCCCGACCGCGATGGAGGAGTGCGTTGAACATCGTCAAGCCACGATTCATGGCGACACCGACTTGAGATCGGAGCCGCGAATGATTTCGATCTGCGGTGGACGCGCCGGTCCGGTGCGCAGCGGAACCTTCTTCTTTTCCTTGGGCACCAGCTTGGTCAGCTCGGTCGCCGTGATCACCTGTTCAGCGGCCAGTGCAGCAGCAGCTGCTTCGGCATCGGCCTTGGCTTTTTCGGCAGCGGTCAACGGTCGGGCGGGAACAGCCGGATCGGACGAGAGCGCCGATATCGTCGTCGCCTCGGTGGTGACAGCCGGTGCTGCAGGATCAGCCGCTGCGAAGCCAGCGGTCGCGGCCTCCGGCGGCGTGCCGTGCAGGGACAATCTCAATTCGCCGTAGGCCGCACCGAGCAAGACCCGGGTGATCTGCGGTTCCGGAATCGCCAGCACGGCGGTACGCTCGCGGCGCTGCTGGACCTGACCATTCTTGTTCTTGTCCTTCTGCTCTTCCAGGCCTTTCGGGGGCTCGACGAGATGATCTTCGTAGGCCAGCACCTTGATTTCGCGAATCAGCACGCGCGCCTGAGTGGGGATGTCCTTTTTCTCTTCTTCCTTGACCTCTTCCTCGCCAGTCGGCGTGTCGCTGACCGACTTGATATAAACGAGAACGTCCACGATGTCGCCCGGGCGGACGAAGCCGCCGACGCCGACTACATCGTCGACCTTCAGCGACAGCGCGCGATGGCCCTCCGGCACGCCGCGCGCGATCTGGTTGGTGTCCTTGAAGAAGCGCGGCACTACTGGCGCACCGGCGTCGATATCGACCAGCGGCGTGCGGCCGATCGCGTCATTGACGTTGGCGAAATATTCAGTCGGCGCGATGGTCATCGGCGCGACCACCACATCGCTGTCCTTGAGTGGCACATTGGCCGCGAGCGGATGGGTTGCGACCACCACCATGATCTGTGGCGAAGTCGGTGCGGCAGCGGCCTGCTGCGACGCTTGCGCCTTGGCAGCACTTTCGGCAAAGCCCCTGCTCATTCGCCAGCCGATGATCACGAGCACGATCGCGATCAATCCAAGCACGATCGCGATCACTCGAATCGCGTTGCTGTTGTTCATGCGCTACCGCTCCCTATCTTGGTGTATGCCGCTGTTTGACGGCAGCTTAAACGATCTATACCGGCTTTTTCAGTTTGACGCCGGCGTCATTTCCCGATTCACGACAGTCGACCGGCGGCGGTTGCAATCAGGGATGGCGGCAGCGGTGGAATGGTGCCGACGCCCGGCACGGCAATGGTCGGAAACAGCGTGGGAGTGGTCAGGCTGTAGGTGACCAGCGCGCGCAGCGTGTTCGGGTCCGGCATGTCGAAACTCACGGTCAGTGCTGTCGGCACGCCGACACCGGCCAGCGAGAAATTGTTCGCAATCGCGATGTTGGCCTGATTCTGGGCTGCTGCCAGATAGGCACCGGCATCGTCTCCCGGCGCGACCGCGATGGCCGCACGCACTGCTTCCTGGGCGAGGAAATTGATGCGCTGCTGAAGAAAATAGATGTACCCGTAAACGATGCCGCCGTAGACCATGGCGAAGACCAGCGGAAAGATCAGTGCGAACTCAACTGCGGAAGCACCGGCGAGGCGGCGGGGCAGTCGGCGGACAAGGCGATCAGAGGCCATGGTCGAAATTTCCGGACAGGAACAGGAAGGTGAGAAAACCTGATGACAGGGCGATTGCCGCCGGTATGCGGCCGGGTTTGCGCCGGCTCATTCGTCCGCGCACCGACACGACGACCGCCATCAACCCCAGCACCAAAGCAAAGACCAACAGTATCGCAACGATGCCGGCCGGGCCGCTCAGAAAGCCGAGTACAGCCAAGTATTTCACGTCTCCCGAGCCGAACTGGCGCAGCAGATAACCAGGTAGCCCGGATGCCAATCCGACGCCCATGCCAACCAGGGCTGCGGACAGCGACGGACCGAGAATTCCGGCACCGTTCAAGAACTGGAACAGGACGGCGGGTACAAAAACCAGCAGCAATAACGAGTTGGGCACCCGTAACTGCCGGAAATCGGTTCCGGCGATCACGAGTGCCCAAATCGACAGCGAACCGGCGATCAGTGCGTCAGGCACGAGCCGGCGAGTGCGGTCGAACTAGCCCGAAGCAGCGCTCGACAGCGCGCCGGAGATATTGGTGAACAGCGCCAGCAAGCTGGTGCCGGACGTGATCAGCACGCTGACGATGACGACGGCGATCAGGCCGACGATGAGGCCGTACTCGACCGCGCTCGCGCCTTCTTCGTTGCGCAGGAAATTCTGGACTTTCTTGATCATGGGAACGGACTCCGTTTGTAACGATTTTGGGGGGCGGTACGGGCGGCTACTGCCCGTGACGAAACCTTATGACAGGGGTGGGGGGGTGTCAAAGCTGCTGGTTCCCGCTTCCTGTACCGCTCATCGGTTATGGTGCAAGCGAGCCCCTGAACCGGATCTTCAAGCCCCGTGGCGACCTACGCAATCGGCGATGTCCAGGGTTGCTGCGATGCGCTTTCGCGCCTGCTCGACCACCTGAATTTCGACCCCGCTGCCGACCATCTCTGGTTCGCGGGCGACCTGGTCAATCGCGGCAAGCAGTCTGCGGCAACCCTGCGGCTGATCATGAGCCTCGGCGATCGCGCGTCGACCGTGCTCGGCAACCACGACCTGCACCTGCTCGCCGTTGCCAACGGCGGCAAGCGCGGCCGTCGCGACAGCCTGGACGACGTGCTCGACGCCCCTGACCGCGAGCAACTGCTGCACTGGCTGCGCCAGCAGCCGCTGATCCATGCCAGCGCCGATGGCCGCTGGCAGATGCTGCATGCGGGCTTGCCGCCGCAGTGGACGATCGCCGAAGCAAAGGCCAACGCCCACGAAGTCGAAGCCGTGCTGCGCGGCCCGGAAGCGGGCGAACTGCTGCGCCGCATGTACGGCGACCAGCCCGATCGCTGGGACCCCACCCTCGCCGGCTGGCCGCGCCTGCGCTTCATCATCAATTGCTTCACCCGGCTGCGTTACTGCACGCCCGATGGCCGCATCGCGCCGGAACCGAAAGGCGCGCCGGGTAGCCAGCCGAAAGGTCTGGTGCCCTGGTTCGAGCTGCCGGGCCGACGCAGCGCCGATCACCGCATCGTGTTCGGCCATTGGTCGACTCTGGGCCAGGTGCACTGGCCGGCGCAGCAGGTCTGGGGACTCGATACCGGCTGCGTCTGGGGCGGCCGCCTGAGCGCGCTGAGACTGGACGACGACATGCTGTTCAGCGTCGATTGCGACGAGTACCGGACGCCCGACAACGAAGGCGATTGAGGACGACGGATCGCCGCAGGTCCGGATTCATCCGGACGGCGCGGAACCGGGTCGCGAAGGATGTCCGGACGAATCCGGACCTCCGCGGGTCAGCAGCAGACTGGCGAAGGCCGGCAGGATCACCAGCCCGGACAGCGCAATCGTCGTCCATGCCAGCGCCAGCAGCTTGCCGACGCCGCGCTGGGCCGGATATGCCGCCGCGATCCAGACCGCGAAACCGGCCGCCATCGCCAGCGCCACCAGCAGCACCCGGCCGTGGATCGCCAGCGCTTCCCGCAGCGCGGCGGCCAACGGCTGGCCGGCGGCGATCGAATCGCGCAGGTGCCGAACCATCAGCAGATGGCTGCCGACACCCGCCGCGAGGCTGCTCAGGCCCAGCGGCAAGGTCAGCAGAGTCAGTGCCACGCCGCTGCTGGCGGCCATGCCCAGCCCGATCCAGCCGGCTACGGCCAGCGGCAGCAGCACGGCCGCCATCGCCAGCGCATCGCCGAGCAGCAGCCAGACGCCGAACGCCAGCGCGCCGAACATGATCAGTGCTGCCGTGCCGCGAAAATCGAGCAGCGCCGTCTGCCGCGCCAGGCTGGCACCGAGCGGTCCGCTGGCGAGCAGCGCCCGGATCGGGCAAGCACGCGCGTTGGCAGTGTCCCGACGACGCGGGTCCGCGCAGTACGCGGCATCGACATCGCGATGGCTGTCGAAGAATTCGGCGGCGTTGTCGCGATTGAAGCGGTCGACTTCAGCGGCGACGGTGGCCAGGCTCGCGGCATCGCGGCGATCGAGGTAGAGCGACACCGGAAAGGTTGCGCAGTCATCGGCGTGCAGGCCGCTGTCGGCGGTGATCGGCGCCATCGCCTGGGTCAGCGTTTCGCGATTGCGGGTCAGCACGCGGAACTTGGGCGACCCTTCGGAAAACGCCGTCAGCACCCGTTTCAGCGACTGCGGCAGCGCCGTGCTGCCGGTGACCATGGGCAGGTTTTCGAGCTGCCAGACCAGCCGGTCAAGCTGTTCCAGCGCTTCGGCATCGGTGCAGGCCTGGGCCGCTGCTTCGACGATCACCCGGAATTCGCGGACATTGCGCGGGAACGCGGCCGCAACCTTGGCAGCATCGGTCTTGGCCGGATTGTCGGGCGACAGGCGAGCCAGATCGGCGCCGGCCGGCTCGATCGGCTGCGCCCGCTGCTGCCAGATGCTCAAGCCGCCGAGCGCGCCGACCGCCACCAGCACGGCAATGCCGGCACGCGGACGTGACAGCGCCGCCAGGGCGTCGATCAGCGCATCCAGCCATGAGCTGAGCCGCCAGCGGGACCGCACGGTGCCGGTCCAGCTGAGCAGGATCGGCAGTCCGAGGCCCACCATCGGCACAGCCGCGATCAAGCCCAGAACCACCACCAGCGCCACCTGTCGTGACAGCGGCACATCGCTGAACGCGGCGAGCATGGCGGCCGCGAGGGCTGCGATCAGGAGTCCGCCGCCCAGCGATCCCGCCAGTTGCCGCCAGGTCTGCAAGCTGGCCTCGAACCCGGCGCGATCGCCTTCGGCCGCCAATTGCAGCCAGCGCAGACCGAACTGTGCGCCCGCAATCAGGCCGGCGGTCACCGTCACCGCGATGGCCCAGGCGGCATCCGGATCGAGCGCGATGCCGAAAAGACGGATCAAGCCGAGCTGCCAGATCGTCGCCAGCGCCACACAGCCCAGACTGAGCGCCGTCACCCGCAGCGAGCCCAGCACGATCACCAGCAGCAACCCGCTCAAGGCCAGTCCGGCCGCCGCGAACAGCGCGGCGCGAGGGGCTTCCACCGCCAGCGCTTCGGCCAGCGCCGGGGCACCGATCAGGTGAATGCTGAAATCGTTGCCGCTGGTCGCTCTCGCGGCGCGCAGCACGTCGTCGAGGCTGTGCAGCAACTGACGCTGATCGTACGGCGCGCCGCTGAGCGGATCGCGCGCCAGCCAGGCGATCTCGATCTGCGCGCCGCGCTGGTCGGCGCTGACATAGCGGCCGGTGATGCCGGCTTTCGCGACGTGGCTGCGCAGCGTCGCCAACTGCGCGCGACTGGCATTTTCAGGGTCGAAATCAGCCGGCACCACGCTGGCCCCGAAGTAGCGGCCTTCGCTGACTTCGACATACCGGACTTCCGGCGTGAACAGCGAGCGCAGCCGCGATCGGTCGATGCCGGGCAGATGCCCGATGCCATCGGTCAAGGCCTTGAGCCGGCTGAGGAAAGCCGGGTCGTAGATGCTGCCGGCCTTGCGCAGCAGCGCAATGCGCATTGGATTGGCACCGTCGATCGCGTCGCGATGACGCAGTTCGGCCTGGCTGTAGGGATGGTCCGCAGGCTGGGCGCGATCGAAGGCGGCATCCAGCTTGAGCCCTGAGGCTTGCCAGCCCAGCAGCAGGCTTGTGGCGGCGAGGATCGCCAGCAGCCATCGGCGGTGGGCGAAGATCAGGGTTTCGAGCAGCCGCAGCGCCCGCGCGCTTCGCTTCAAGACGGATGCGTTCATCGGCCTACAACCGGGCCGAGCAGATGCAGGCCGCGTTCACCGGCCAGTACCACGCCAGACTTGCGCGGTACCAGTGCCGACCAGGCCCCACCCGCCGGACTTTTCAGCCGGCGGACGCGGCGGGCGGCAAGATCGGCGAGCAGGATGATGCCGTCGGCACCAACCAGCAGCGCGCGGTCGTCACCGATGCCGGCGCAGCCGTAAAAAGCGGCTGTGCTGCCGGTGTCGATCGCTTTCCAGCCGCCGCTGCGCACGTCAGCGCTGACATAGGCGTTGCCGCGCAAGCCGCAGATCAGCGCGCCGCGCGCACCGATCGCCGCCGCGCCAAACAAGGTGGCATTGACTGGCGACCGGTAGCGCTTCCAGGTCCGGCCGTCATCGTTCGACAGCAGCAGCCGGCCCTGTTCGCCGGTGATCAGCAGATCGCCGTTGCCGAGTCGGGCGATCGCGTAGAGATTCAGTTCGTCTTCGTCGACGGCCGGGCTGCGCACCGGCGTCCAGTTGCCGCCGCCGTCCTCGGTGACCAGGAACAGCCCGAACGCGCCGATCGCATAACCGCGCCGGGCGTCGATGAACAGCACATCAAGCAGCGGCTTTTCGAGTTCCGGCGCGTAGTTCTGCAGGTTCCAGGTCTTGCCGCCATCGGCCGTGGCGAGGATCACGGCGTCGTGCCCGACGGCCCAGCCGTGGTCAGCGTCGGCGAAGCTGACGGCGGTCAGCGCCGAGCGCACCGGCACCGGCTGCTGCGACCAGTTGCGGCCATCGTCGGACGCGAGAATCTGGCCGCGCTCGCCGACCGCGATGTAGCGCGCGCCGGTATCGACCACGTCAAGCGCCAGCCGGCTCGCCGCCAGCGGCGCGATCAGCGCAGGGCGCGGCACATAGGCCGCTGCCGCCTGCGCTGGTGCGGCGTGCAGCACGAGGAGGGCCAGAATCGTGATCAGGCTGGACAAGCGAAGCAGGGAGGTCAACGGGGTTCGATCCAGATCAGGGCCGCCATGCGCCCGCAGATGCCGTCGCGGCGGAAGGAATAGAAGCGCTCGGGGTCGGCAAAGGTGCTGATGCCGCCGCCGTACACGCGCGTGACACCGGCGCGCGCCAGTCGCTGGCGTGCCAGCGCGAACAGGTCGGCGAAATATTTGCCTTCAACCTCGGCGCGGCGGAAACACACTTCGGCAGCGGGATCAGCGGCGACAAAGGCGGCGCGCACTTCAGCGCCGACCTCGAAATCATCCGGCCCGATCGCCGGCCCCAGCCAGGCCATCAGCTTCCCGGGCACCACCGGCAGCGCGGCAACGGTATTTTCCAGCACGCCGCCGCTCAAGCCCCGCCAGCCGGCATGGGCGGCCGCGACCACGCTGGCATCGTCATCGCAGAACAGCACCGGCAGGCAGTCGGCGGCCTGCACGGCGCAGACGATACCGGGCTGTGTCGTGTACGCAGCATCGGCTTCCGGCTCCGTCGGCTGATGGGGAACCTGGACAACCCGCGTGCCATGCACCTGCCTTATCCATTCGGGCGCGCCCGGCAGGCCGAGATGGGCAAACAGCCGCTGCCGGTTGTCGTCGATTGCCGCCGGATCGTCACCGCTGCTGCGGCCCAGATTCAGCCCGGCGTGCAGGCCGACGCTCACCCCGCCCTCGCGCGTCGAGCAGGCCGCGCGAATGGCGCGCGGTGCCGGCCAATCCGGGGTGATCGGCCGCAGGCTCATCGCGCTGCCGCAGCCGCCGCGACCTGGGCCGCATCGGCGCGCAGGCGATCGAACAGCCGCAGCATGTCGGGTGGCGGATCGGCGCTGAACTCCATTTCCTCGCCCGTCACCGGATGCTCCAGCCGCAGTTCGCGGGCATGCAGCGCCTGACGCGGGAAGCCATTGAGCGCCGCGCGCAGGGTTTCGTCGATGTTGCGGCCGCGGGTCACCTTGCCGCCGTAGACCGCGTCGCCGACGATCGGATGAAGGATCTGCGCCATGTGCACGCGAATCTGGTGCGTGCGGCCGGTTTCCAGCTTCACCCGCAGCAGGGTGTGGTTCGGGAAGCGTTCCTGCACCCGGTAATGGGTGACGGCCGGACGACCGCCCTCGACCACCGCCATCTTCAGGCGATTGCGCGGGTCGCGGCCGATCGGCATGTCGACCGTGCCACCGGCGGTCATTGCGCCGTTGACCAGCGCGTCGTACTCGCGATTGATCTCGCGCGCCGCCATGTCGCTGACCAGGCGGGTGAACGCAGTCAGGGTCAAGCCGACGATCAAGAGACCGCTGGTGTCCTTGTCGAGCCGATGCACCAGACCGGCGCGCGGCAGCAGCTCGGTTTTCGGGAAACGGTGCAGCAGCGCGTTCTGCATCGTCGAATCGCTTTGCCCGGCACCCGGATGCACGGTCAGGCCCGGCGGCTTGTTGATCACCGCGATGTCGTCGTCCTCGTAAACGACGGTCAGCGGAATCGCCTGCGGACGGTCGTTGCCGGCCAGCGGGGATTCATCGGCGGTCAGTTCCAGGCGATCACCGGCCGCCACCGGCTGGCGCGATTTCTCGGCTGCTGCACCATTGACGGTCAGCGCGCCCTCGTCGATCCAGGTCTTCAGCCGCGACCGCGACCAGGCCTGGAACAACTGCGCGGCGACGGCGTCCAGACGCTGGCCGTCGAGATGCTCGGGAACCTCGGCCTGCTCGACGCGGCTCATGCGCAAGCGCCCGTTCGGCGCTGCGAATGGCCCGCCCCGGCCCGGATTGGTGCCCTTCGGCCATGGGCTATACTCGTTTTCTGACTCAACGTGCTGATGCTCCGCGTAATGATCAATTGTTCCTTTCGCGGTTCATCCGCGTCGCGCCTGCTGCGCATTTTCCTCGTGATGTCGCTTGCGATCGTCGCCAGCGGCTGCTCCTCGAAAGGGGACAAACGCGACACCCCGGACAATCCGTTCCGGGCCGGCACCGACGTGGGTTCCGGCGGCGTGCCGAAATCGGAAGCGGTGTTGAAGATCGAAGCGCTGCAAGCCTACTTCAAGGCTCACAACGCGCTGCAAAACACCGACTACGAGTCGGCGATCGAGCAATACACCCAGCTGATCGCGCGCTATCCATTCACCGAGTTCGCAACGCAGTCCGAACTCGAAAAGGTCTACGCCCAGTATCGCAGCTTCAGGCCTGACGAGGCGCTGCTGGCCGGCGATCGCTTCCTGCGCGAACACCCGCGCCACAAGCACGCGGACTACGTTCAGTACCTGAAGGGTCTGATCAATTCATCGCGTACCGAGTCGATCAGCGATTACCTGCCGCTCGATTCCAGCAAGAAGGACGTCAACGCCGAACGCCGCGCCTACGACGACTTCGCCGTGCTCGTGCAGCGCTATCCGATGAGCGTGTACACCGGCGACGCGCGCAAGCGCATGGTTCACCTGCGCAACCGCATCGCCAGCCACGAGCTGTCGATCGTTCGCTATTACGTCAAGCGTCAGGCCTGGGTGGCAGTGTCCAAGCGCGCCGAAAACCTGATCGCCGAATACCCCGGCGCGCCGTCCACGGCGGAAGCGTTGAAGCTGCTGCGCCTCTCCTACGAAAAGCTCGATCTCAAGCCGCAGATCGCCGATCTCGACCGCATTGTCGCGGCGAACGGGGAGTCGATCCGTCTGGCAGCCATCCCGAAGGCGAAGCCGGGCCCGCGCAGCCGGGTCGGTCTGCCGGCCGAGCCGGGCGCTGCTGCGGCCGCGAAGACGGCGGCACCGACGGTCGCCACCGCTGCCGCGCCGGAGAAGGAGAAGGAGGCACCGAAAGGCTTTTTCGGCACCCTGGGCAGCTATCTGAACCTGCTGAACAAGACCTACGACCTCGATGCCGACAAGGTCAAGGACTCGAAGGCGACTACCGGTCCGGGCAACGAACCGCCGGCTGCCGCCGCCAAGGCCGAGCGCCGCCTGCCGCCGACGGAAAACCCGAATCGCGATGCCTCGCTGAGCACCGGGCCGTACAGCGGCGAACCAGTGGTCGTCGACGTGGCCCCGGTGTTTTCCGATGGCGAATCGGCAGCCCCGAAAGCCGAAGCGCCGCCCGCTGCGGCTGCCGCCACTCCAGAAGCAGCGCCGAAGCCGGCCGAAGTCACTGCCGAAGAAAAGAAGAAAGACGAAGGCGGTGGCCTGTTCGACTTCCTGAACAAGACCTACACCATCGGCGGCGACAAGAAGGACGCCCCTGCTGCCGAAAGCGCGCCGCCAGCGGCGGAACCGCCAGCAGCGGACGCGGCCGGTGATGCTGCACCTGCACCGGCCGGCGATACCCAGAGCAACTGAGCGCGGGCTGCGCTACAGGTCGCCGTAGACCGCCGTGATCGGATAGCGACGTTCGCGACCGAACGCCCGCAGCGTGACCTTCGGCCCCGGCGGTGCCTGTCGTCGCTTGTACTCCGAACGTCGCACCAGCCCGGCGACACGGCGCACCGTCGCTTCCTCGAAACCCATCGCAACGATCTCGGGAATCGAGCGGCTGTGCTCGACATAGGCTTCGAGGATAGGGTCCAGTACCTCGTACGGCGGCAGTGAGTCGGAATCCTTCTGGTCCGGACGCAGCTCGGCCGTCGGCGGCCGTTCGATGACTCGTTCCGGAATCACCATCGAGATCGTGTTGCGATAGCGGCACAGCGCGTAGACCAGCGTCTTGTAGACGTCCTTGATCGGCGCGAAGCCGCCGCACATGTCGCCGTAAAGTGTTGCGTAGCCGACAGCCATCTCGCTCTTGTTGCCGGTGGTCAGCACCACCTGCCCGAACTTGTTCGACAGCGCCATCAGCAGCACGCCACGGCTGCGCGACTGCATGTTCTCTTCGGCCAGATCAATGGGCCGATCGCCGAACAGCGGGGCCAGCGTCTCGGCGAACGCGGTGAACGGCTTTTCGATCGGCAGCACCGAATAGCGAATGCCGAGCAATTCCGCCTCGATCCGGGCATCGTCGTTCGACATGTCCAGCGTGTATCGCGACGGCAGCGACACCGCCCAGACCTTGTCCGGCCCCAGCGCATCGGCGGCAATCGCCGCGATCAGCGCGGAGTCGATGCCGCCGGACAAGCCCAGCAGCACGCCGGGGAAGCCGTTGCGGGTCACGTAGTCGCGGGTGGCCTGCACCAGCCCTGAGTAGACCTCGGCTTCGATCGAGCTTGCAGCACGGATGGCGCCGCGCGGCGTCAGCGCGTCAAGCGTGATCGGATAGACCCCTTCCTCGAACAGCGGCGCGTGGAAGCCGATTTCGCCGGTGGCAGAGATCGCCATCGAATCGCCGTCGAACACCAGCTCGTCCTGACCGCCCGTGCAGTTGACGTAGACGATCGGCAAGCCGACTTCAGCCACCCGCTGGCGCAGCACGGCCAGCCGCTCCGCCGGCTTGCCGATGTTGTAGGGCGAGGCATTGATGTTCAGCAGCAGCTCGGCCCCTGCCGCCTTCGCGGCAGCCGCCGGCCCCGGCCCCCAGATGTCCTCGCAGATGCACAGACCGATGCGCAGGCCATCGAGCGTGAACACCGCAGCACCCGCTGCACCGGGCTCGAAATGGCGCTTCTCGTCGAACACGCCGTAGTTCGGCAGCAACTGCTTGCGCGCGCGAATCACCAGCTGGCCGTCGCGATAGACGGAGGCGGCGTTGTAGACGCGGCCATCCGCATATTCGGGATGACCGACGACGATGTGGATGCCGTTCGACGCCGCCGAGATCTTCGCGAGTGCTGCGTCGATGGCTTGCGGCAGCGCGGTGCGCAGCAGCAAATCGTCCGGCGGATAGCCGAGCAGCGACAGTTCCGGGGTTGCCACCAGCTGCGCGCCGAGTTCATCGCGCGCCTTCACGGCTGCGGCAATGATCTTGGCGACATTGCCGTCGAGGTCACCGACCCAGAGATTGAGTTGGGCGGCAGCGATGCGGAGTGGCGTCACGATCGGCTTACCGGCGGGCATCTTGTCGCGCCAGCCGTCCGTTCCACCCGAGCAACACGCCATCTCCGGTCACCAGTGTCGCGTCCGCCATGATGGCGGTGCCGACAATCAATCGGTCGCTCGGATCGCCGTGATAGGGAAGTACTTCAGCGCCGCGAATGGCCGCTTCGCCAGTCAACACCCATTCCTGAATGCCGGTTGCCAGGACGCCTGCACGCCATTGGCCGAGCGTGCCGTCGATTTCGAGTTGGTCGCGAAAGACTAGCAAGGCCACTTCCCAGAAGCTGATCGCGCTGACCCAAGCCGCCCGGCGACGCAGGGCCTCGTCTATCAGTCTTCGGGTTTTACCGCCCATGCTGGGGGAATCGGTCATGCCCCAGACCAGGACATGGGTATCGAGCAGCAATGGCTTCACGATGCCTGCTTGACCGTACGCCGCCGCCGCTGGGGAACAGGCAAGGCACCCGCCTCGATCCGCTTGTGCTTGATCACCGGATCGGCCATGCCGCCGACGGGGGAGATGATGTCGCCCGTGATCCGGGTTCGATCGGCAAGCGCTCCGAAGAACGCCGATGCCGGCTTCACCTCATGAACCGACACCAGCTTGGCAACCGCCCTGCCGCGCTTGGTGATCGTGACGGTTGCGCCCGTCTCGGCGACTTGATCCATCAGCTTCAGGCAGGTCGCCTTGAAAGCCCCGGCAGGCAGGGAGTGGTCATCCATTCGATCGGCCCAGTCGTGACCATGAAAGTGGTCACGAGTATAGGCGTCCGATGTTGATCGAACAATGACTGCCGGGGGTTCGACTCAGCTCAGCAGCGACTTCATCGCCGCACCGAGATCAGCCGGCGAGCGCACCGTCTTGACGCCAGCCGCTTCGAGCGCCGCGAACTTTTCGTCCGCCGTGCCCTTGCCGCCCGCGATGATGGCACCCGCATGGCCCATGCGCTTGCCGGCCGGAGCGGTGACGCCGGCGATGTAGGCGACGACCGGCTTCTTGATGTACTGCTTGATGTAGGCTGCCGCTTCTTCTTCCGAGGAGCCACCGATTTCGCCGACCATGATCATGCCGTCGGTTTCCGGGTCGGCTTCGAAGCGCTTCAGCACGTCGATGAAGCCCAGGCCGCGAACCGGGTCGCCGCCGATGCCCACGCAGGTCGACTGGCCGAGGCCGTTCTGGGTCGTCTGGTGCACGGTTTCATAGGTCAGCGTGCCCGAACGCGACACGATACCGATGCGGCCCGGCTTGTGGATGTGGCCCGGCATGATGCCGATCTTGCACTGGCCCGGGGTGATGACGCCGGGGCAGTTCGGACCGATCAGCACGGCGTCCGGATAGGCCTTGAGTGCGGCCTTGACCTTGACCATGTCGATCACCGGAATGCCTTCGGTGATGCAGATGATGACCTTGATGCCGGCGTCGGCCGCTTCGAGGATCGCATCGGCCGCGCCCGGGGCGGGCACGTAGATCATCGTCGCGTCGGCGCCGGTGGCCTTGACTGCGTCGTGCGCGGTGCTGAACACCGGCAGGCTCAGGTGCATGCTGCCGCCCTTGCCCGGCGACACGCCGCCGACCATCTTGGTGCCGTAGGCGATCGCCTGTTCGGAGTGGAAGGTGCCCTGCTTGCCGGTGAAGCCCTGGCAGATGACCTTGGTGTCTTTGTTGATCAGGATGCTCATTGAAATCTCGTGAGGCGTGAGGGGAGAGGCGTGAGGCGGACCGATGTCCTGGCCTCAGGCGCTCTTGGCCAGCTTGACGACCATCTGCGCCGCTTCGGTCAGATCCGAAACCGGCGTCACGGCGAGTCCGGATTCGCGCAACATGGCCTGACCCTTTTCCATGTTGGTGCCCTGCAAGCGGGCCACCACTGGAATCTTGAGCCCCACCTGCTTGACCGCGGCGATGATGCCTTCGGCGATCAGATCGCAGCGGACGATGCCGCCGAAGATGTTGATGAAGATCGCCTTCACTTCCGGCGTGGCGGTGATCAGCTTGAAGGCTTCCGTCACCTTCTCCGCCGTGGTGCCGCCGCCGACGTCGAGGAAGTTGGCCGGCTGACCGCCGTGCAATTTCACGATGTCCATCGTCGCCATGGCCAGACCGGCACCGTTGACCATGCAGCCGATGTCGCCTTCCAGCGTCACGTAGTTCAGATCGAACTTGGCGGCGGCGCGCTCGCGCTCGTCTTCCTGCGACGGATCGCGCATCTCGGCGATCGACTTCTGGCGGAACAGCGCGTTGTCGTCGAAGTTCAGCTTGGCGTCGAGCGCGAAGACATTGCCTTCACTGGTCACGATCAGCGGATTGATCTCGACCATGCTGGCATCGCATTCGGTGACGATCTTGTAGACGCCGCTCATGATCCTGGTGAACTGGTCGACCTGGTCCTTGGTCAGGTCCATGAAGAAGCCGAGTTCGCGCGCCTGGTACGGCTGGAAGCCGGCGGCCGGGTTGACGGTGATGGTCTTGATCTTTTCCGGCGTGTGCTCGGCGACTTCCTCGATGTCCATGCCGCCGGCGGCGGAGGCCATCAGGATCACGCACTCGCTGGTGCGATCGACGAGTGCGGAGACATACAGCTCGCGAACGATGATCGACGGCTTTTCGACCCAGACCGAGTTGACCGGCAGGCCCTTGGCGTCGGTCTGCTTGGTGACCATCATCTTGCCGAGCATGCCCTTCGCGGCTTCTTCAGCGGCATCGGCACCGGTGACCAGCTTGACGCCGCCGACCTTGCCGCGACCGCCGGCATGAACCTGCGCCTTGACCACGACCTTCTCGGTGCCGAGCTGCTTGGCGACCGCGCGTGCCTGTTCCGGACTGGTGGCCAGGCCACCCTGCGGTACTGGAATTCCGTAGCGCGCAAAAACTTCCTTCGCCTGATACTCGTGCAGGTTCATGCATCCCCCAAGGGTGATATAGACAGACGCGCCGGAAACACTGTGCCCCGACGCTGTGTGCGGATTTGATACAGCGGGCTTTGAGCCGGCGGCATTTTCCACGAAACCCCCGGTGCAGGCAAAGCCGCCGCACCGCTACACTTTTCCCGCATTCGCGAAAAACTTCGCGATAAATCAATCATCAACAGGCGACGACATGTCACTACTCATTCGGGTGTTTTTCCTCGCCGCCGTGGGCTGGCTGCTGTATCGCGCCTACATCCGCTGGCAAACCGGCAACAGCCGCAGCGGAACCCCGCCCGAGCCCTTGCAGACCGTCGCCCGCTGCGCCGGCTGCGGGGCCTATCTGCCGGTGCAGACGCTGTCGCCGATCGGCCGCTGCGGAGCTTGCGAGCAGAACAAGCCGTGATCGCCGGCTAGCCGGGAACACGGCGCGTGGAAAGCCGCGAGCGCAGCCGTTTCCTCGATCCCGAGGACTGGCGAATCCTGATCACGCTCGCCGCCTACCGGCTGGTGCTGGTGGTCTTGCTCGGCGGCATCCATTTCTTCGCGCTGGTGCCGTATTTCTTCGATCGCGCCGATCCAGCGCAGTTTTTCGCAATCGTCGTGGTCTACGCGCTGCCAGCGCTGGCGTTGCTGGCGGCAGCACTGCTGCGCCAGCCCAGCCTGCGCGCACAGGCGCATTTTTCCTTCGTGATCGACACCCTGGCCATCGTGGCGATGATGGCGGCGGCAAAAGGCGTGTCGTCCGGCCTTGGCGTGCTGCTGATCACCCCGGCGGTCGGTTGCAGCCTCGTGCTGCCGCTGCGGCTGGGCCTGCTGCACGCGGCACTCGGCACCTTCGCGGTGTTCGGCTCGGAGCTGTGGCGGCAATCGCTGAACCGCTACGAAGCGTCGGACATCACCAACGCCGGGCTCATCGGCCTGATGCTGTTCGCGACCTCGCTCGGCGCCGGTGCCGTGGCCCAGCGGGCGCGCAAGAGCGAGGCGCTGGCCGCACGCTTCGGCAGCGATCTGGCCAGCCTGTCGCGGCTCAACGAGCGCATCGTCGAGTCGATGGAAACGCCGGTGCTGGTGATCGACGAAGAACGCCGACTGCGCGTGCAGAACGCCGCCGGACGCCGCCTGCTGGCGACACCCGCGCTCGACGGCCGGCCGCTGGCCACCGCCCTGCCGGCCTTGAGTGCGGCCCTCGATCGCTGGCAGGAAGCGCCCAATCTCGATCCGCGGCCGGTCAATCTCACCAGCGGCGGGCCAGAACTGCTGCCGCGCTTCACTCGCCTGGGCTACAACGCCTGGGCACCGGTGCTGGTGCTGCTTGACGATGCCGCGCGAGTGCGCGAGCAGGCGCAGCAACTGAAGCTGGCCGCGCTCGGGCGGCTGTCGGCCGGTATCGCGCATGAAATCCGCAATCCGCTGTCGGCGATCCGCCACGCAGGCCAGTTGCTCGCCGAATCGCCGGCATTGCCCGGCGAAGACCAGCGCCTGCTCGACATGATCCAGCGCCACACCACGCGCATCGACAAGATCGTCGAGGACGTGCTGCGCCTGTCGCGCCGCGATGCCGCCGTGCCGCAGACCATTGCCCTGCGCAGCTTTCTCGAACGCTGCATCGCCACCTGGTCGGAAGGCTGTCCGAACGGCGCGCGGGCAGTGCAGATCGACGGTGTTGGTGAAGCGCTGACCGTGCGTTTCGATCCCGACCAGTTGCAGCAGGTGCTGCACAACCTGTGGCAGAACAGCGTCGAGCACGGCGCGGTCGACGGCCGCGCACTGACGGTTCGGCTGACCGCCGGCCGCCTGAGCCCCGGCCAGCGGCCGTATCTGGATGTCTCCGACGATGGCGGCGGCATCCCGTCGAGCGCGCGCGAGCAGCTGTTTGAACCCTTCTTCACCCTGGCCCGTCGCGGCACCGGCCTGGGCCTGTATCTGTCGCGGGAAATATGTGAATACAATCAAGCACGTCTGACGCATCTGCCGACCGAAACCGGAACCCGTTTCCGGCTCATCTTCGCCGCATGAGCGGCCTCACCCGACCCGATGCGCCCATGAGCAAGGCACTAGCGCTGATCGTCGACGACGAGGCCGATATCCGCGAACTGCTGGAAATCACCCTGTCGCGCATGGGCTTGCGCACGGCCGCCGCCGGCAGCGTTCGCGAAGCCCGCGCCCTGCTGGCCGAACACAGCTTCGACCTCTGCTTCACCGACATGCGCCTGCCGGACGGCAACGGCATCGAACTGGTCGGGCTGATCCAGAAAAAGCACGCCGGCCTGCCGGTGGCGGTGATCACCGCGTATGGCAGCGCCCAGGCGGCGGTCGAAAGTCTGAAGGCAGGGGCTTTCGATTTCGTCTCCAAGCCCATTGATCTGGGCCAGTTGCGCAAGCTGGTCGACACCGCACTGAAACTGCGCGCCACTTCCGAACCCGACGACGGCGGCCTGCTCGGTGCCGCACCGGTGATCGACGCGCTGCGGGCGCTGATCGAGCGGCTGGCGCGCAGTCAGGCCCCGGTGCACATCACCGGCGAGTCCGGCACCGGCAAGGAACTGGTGGCGCGGCTGATCCACACCCGCAGCCCGCGCGCCGACGCGCCGTTCGTGCCGGTGAACTGCGGCGCGATTCCGGCGGAACTGATGGAAAGCGAGTTCTTCGGTCATCTGAAAGGCAGCTTCACCGGTGCCACCCGCGACAAGGCTGGCCTGTTCCAGGCGGCGGAAGGCGGCACGCTGTTTCTCGATGAAGTCGGCGATCTGCCGCTGCACATGCAGGTGAAACTGCTGCGCGCGCTGCAGGAGCGCGCGGTGCGGCCGGTGGGCGCGGAAAGCGAGATCGCGGTCAATGTCCGGGTGATTTCGGCCACCCACAAGGATTTGAGTCAGCTCACCGCCAACGGCAGCTTCCGCCAGGATCTCTATTACCGCCTCAATGTCATCGAAGTGCGCACGCCCAGCCTGCGCGACCGCCGCGAAGACATTCCCTTGCTGGCCGATGCCATCCTCGGCCGGCTGGCCCGCGAGAACGGGCTGGAAACCGCGCCCAAGCTCGAAGAATCGGCGCTGGCGCGGCTGCGCGACTATCCGTTTCCGGGCAATGTCCGGGAACTGGAAAACGTGCTCGAACGGGCGGTGACCTTGAGCGACGGCAGCCGGATTTCGGCCTCCGACCTGCGTCTGCGCGGCGACGGACCAACGATCGCCGGCCCCGGCGCGCCCGCGGCGGCCGCTGATCTCGAAGGCCAGATGGAAGACATCGAGCGTCGGGCGATCATCGAAGCGCTGGAGAAAGCGCGCTACAACAAGACCAAGGCGGCAGCGCTGCTGGGAATGAGTTTTCGCTCGCTGCGTTATCGAATCAAGAAACTGAACATCGAATGAGGCGCCGGCAAGCAGCGTGACCCGCTTCTTGCTTGACGCCCGCAGCACCACTAAGGGGAATTCCTTGAAAGTCATTCATTGCACGACCGCCATTGCCGTGGCGCTGCTGGCCAGCGGCTGCGGCAGCCGATCGACCAAACCCGACGCCGCCAACGCGGTGCCGCCCGCCGTGCTCGCCCTGACCCCGCCAGCTGCGGACATCGACCCGGCGAAGCAGCTCGGCAGCCTGCTGGCCGCCGAATGGCAGCGCTGGCTCGCCAGCAATCCCGAGGAAGCCTCGTTGCTCGGCGAGCATCGCTTCGATGATCGCTGGACCGACGCCTCGCTGACCGCCATCGAAGGCCGTCATCGCGACGACGCCCAGGCGCTGCTGAAACTGCTGGAAATCGACCGCGAACGTCTGAGCCCGGCCGACCAGCTGAACTTCGATCTCTACCGCCAGCAGCTCGAACGCGCCATCGAGGCCCATCGCTATCGCGGTTATCTGATGCCGATCAACCACTTGTCCGGCCCGCAGACCGCCGACCAGATGGCCGAAGTGCTGCAATTCTCGAGCGTTGCCGATTACGAAAACTGGATCGCCCGGGTGCGCGCCGTCGGCCCGATGGTCGATCAGCACATCGAACTGCTGCGCTTGGGCCTTGCCGAAGGCCGCACGGCACCGGCGATCACCATCCGGCGGGTACCCGCGCAGATCGACAAGCAATTGGTCCGAAAGCCGGAAGCCAGCCCGTTCTACGCACCGTTCCTGCGCTTTCCGGCCAGCATCGCGGCGGCTGATCGCCTGCGTCTGAGCGAAGCGGGCAAGGCGGCGATCAGCGCATCGGCGATTCCCGCCTACCAGCGGCTGCGCGCCTTTGTCGGCAACGATTACCTGCCGCGCTGCCGCGACAGCGTTGGCCTCTCGGAACTGCCCGATGGCCGCGACGCCTACACCTTCGCCGCCCGCGCCAGCACCACCACCCAGCTGACCCCGGACGACATCCACGACATCGGCCTCGGCGAAGTGGCGCGAATCCGCAGCGAAATGGAGACGATCCGCCGATCGGTCGGCTACGGCGGCAATCTGAAGTCATTCTTCAGCTATCTGCGCAGCGATCCGAAGTTCTTCCATCGCGACGGAAAATCCCTGCTGCTGGCCTACCGCGACATCGCCAAGCGCATAGACCCGGAACTGCCGAAACTGTTCGGCAAGCTGCCGCGCCAGCCGTATGGCGTGCGCGCCGTGCCCGATGCCCAGGCACCGGACACCCACACCGCCTACTACCAGCCCGGTGCGGCGGACGGCAGCCGCGCCGGCAACTTCTACGCCAACCTCTACAAGCCCGGCTCGCGGCCGAAGTGGGAGCAGGAAGCGCTGACCGCCCACGAAGCCGTGCCCGGCCATCACCTGCAGATTGCCTTGCAGCAGGAACTGGTGAGCGATGCCGGCGGCGCGCTGCCGGCGTTCCGTAGCCAGATCGCCTTCACGGCCTTTGTCGAAGGCTGGGCGCTGTATTCGGAAAGCCTCGGGCCGGAAATCGGTCTGTATCAGGACCCGTACTCGAAATTCGGCCAGCTGACCTACGAAATGTGGCGCGCCGTGCGGCTGGTGGTCGATACCGGCATGCACTCGAAAGGCTGGACGCGCAAGCAGGCCATCGACTTCTTCAAGGCCAATACCCCGCGAGCCGAGCTGGACATCGTCAACGAGATCGACCGCTACATCGCCTGGCCGGGTCAGGCGCTGGCCTACAAGATCGGCGAGCTGAAGATCAAGGAACTCCGCGCCCGCGCCACCGCCACCCTGGGCCCGAAGTTCGACATCCGCAGCTTCCACGACACCGTGCTCGGCTCGGGTGCCATCCCGCTTGAAATGCTGGAAAAGAACGTCGATGCCTGGATCGCCGCACGCAATGGCGGCATGGTGGTGAAGCTGCGCAAGCCGGCCCCCTGAGGCGCTGACAAGAAAAGACGCGGCACCGGTTTCGCCGGGCCGCGTCGAAAGTTGCGCAGGAGGCTGCGCGAGGAGAGGGATCAGGCAGCGCGGGCGTACTGCGGCTGCGCGGCTTCGTTGGCGATGACGGGCTTCGCGGTGACGGGGCGCGTGGCGACCGCCCCGAACACCACGCGGACGTTGTCGACCGTGGTTGCCGCTTCAAGAATTGCCACCGACGACAGGCCTTCCCGAACCAGGCGGCTGCGCGCTTCAGTTGCATCGCGCCCGGCCACCAGCGCCTCGACGTAATCGGCCAGCGCCTTCAGACGCGGCGTCTGCAAAGCGATCACCGGCAGGGCGGCGATGCCGGCAATCTTCGGCAGACGGCTCTGGACCACGGCCTGCTCGGCATTGCCCAGCTGCGAATCACGGCCGAACAGGCCACGGCGGCGGAACATCTCGGCCAGCACGGCGCGCGACAGGCCGGTGGCGCCAATGATGTTGCTGCGGACTTCGTTGGTAGCGGTATGGGTGTTCATGGGCTGATGACTCCTTCGTTGCGACGCCGGTAAAGGGCTGGCGTTTCGTGGAGCGAACTGTGCGCTTTGCCATATCGCACGAGAAGCCACCATCAAAGCATTCTGTATTTGCATTTTTGCAAAGAACTGCGAAGCTCGCGTTCATGGACTGGGACGATCTTCGCTACGTGCTCGCAATCTCCCGCGCTGGCGGCCTGAACGGCGCGGCGCGGGCGCTGGATGTCAATCCGTCGAGCGTCTATCGCCGCCTCGAAGCGCTGGAAAAAGCCATGGAAGTGCGTCTGTTCGAGCGCCTGCGCGCCGGCTACCGACTGACGCCGAGCGGAGAAGCGCTGGCCGAAGCAGCGGAGAAGATGGAGCGCGAAGCGCTGAGTGTGGAAAACCGCATCAAGGGCACCGACGTGCGGCTGGAAGGTCATCTGCGGGTCAGCACCAGCGAAGCGGTGACCCTGCACCTGCTGCCGCGCTGGATCGCCGAGTTCCGCGACACCTATCCGGGGCTGACGCTCGACATCACCTCGACCAACCAGATCGTTGATCTGTCGAAGCGCGAAGCCGACGTGGTGATTCGCGGCACCGAGCACCCGCCGGAGCATCTGGTCGGCCGCCGCTGCGGGCGCATCGCCTTCGCGGCCTACGCCAGCAAGCGCTATCTCGACAAGCTCGGCCGCGACCGGCCCTTGGCCGACTACGAATGGCTGGGCTTCGAAGGCCCGATGCTCAGAGTCCAGCAAGCGAAATGGCTGTCAGAGACGGTGCCCGAAAGCCGGGTGCGGCTGCGCTACGACAGCTTCGCGCCGATCCGCCTCGCGGTCGCCTCCTGCCTGGGATGCGCGGCCCTGCCGTGCTTCGCCTGCGAAGACGATCCCACGCTCGAACGCCTGCCCGGCACGCTGACCGCGACCCGCTTCCACCTCTGGGTGCTGACCCACCCGGACCTGCGCAAGAGCGCCCGGGTACGCGCCTTTCTTCAGTTCTTCGGCACCCGGCTGGCAGCGCTCGATACGTCGGTGATGGGTGTTCCGGCCGATTGAATGCTCAGGACTTGCGCACCCCGAAGAACAGCAGGCCGCCGAGCACGATCGCCGCGACACCGGCCCAGACCGGCACGTTGACGGTTTCCTTCTCCTTCACCGACAGCTCCAGCGGCCCGAGCTTCAGGTCATGCGTGTCCTTGGTGTACGCGAAGCTGCCGTAGGCGAGGCCGAGCCCGCCGAGGATCACCAGGGCCAGTCCTGCGAGTTTGATCGGGTTCATGAGGGTTTCCGTGCGGGTTGGCGGGCGATCCGATTGGATCACGGGGCCGTGCTGCATCTTGCGCGTGATCGGGGCATCCGGCGCGAACATCCTGCGCAGGTCGGGAAAGCGGCATTTGTCGGCGCGCCGACAAAACCCGACGGCAACCTTCGGTCCTGCCCCCTATCGACGCAGGCGCGGGTCCGTGTTGGGATCGCCGCTCGTTCCGGAGCGCCGATCCCATGAGCCTCGATCCCGCCATGCCGTGGCTGCGCCAGTACACGCCGGGCCGCCCGACCGCCCCGCCGATCGAGCACGGCGACGCGCTGTCGCTGTTCCGCGCTGCCGTCGCCCGCGCCGCATCAAGCCCGGCGATCCACTACTTCGACACCACGCTGTCGTTCGCCGAAGTCGATGCCCAGAGCGATGCCCTGGCCTGCGCGCTGCTGCAACGCGGTGTGACTCGCGGCGACCGCGTCGCGCTGGTGATGCAGAACATTCCGCAGTTCGTGATCGCCCTGCTCGGAAGCTGGAAAGCCGGGGCGATCGCGGTGTCGATCAATCCGATGAACCGCGAGCGCGAGCTGGCGCTGCTGTTCGCCGACTGCGCGCCGAAGGCCGTGATCGCCCACGAGAACGCCTATCGCGAGGTGATCGCCCGCGTGCTTGCGACCACCCCGGTGGCGATCGTCATCACCACCTCGGAACTGGACTACCAGACCCGCCACGAGCCGCGCCTGCTGGCCGGCATCAGCCGCTACCGGGCCGATGGCGTGCCGGACTTCGCCGAACTGGTTGCCGCCCATCGCGGCGAAGAGCCGCCCCCTGTGGCATTCGACAGCAGCGATACCGCGCTGCTGGTCTACACCTCCGGCACCACCGGCTTGCCGAAAGGCGCGATGAACAGCCACGGCAACGTCGCGTTCACCGCGCAGGTCTATCGCGACTGGATCGGCCTGGCAGAGGGCGACGGCATCCTCGGCATCGCGCCGCTGTTCCACATCACCGGGCTGATCGGCCACATCGCGCTGGGCCTGCTGATCGCAGGGCCCTTGACCCTCGCCTACCGCTTCGAGCCCAGCGTGATGCTCGACGCGATTCGCGAACGCCAGCCGGCGTTCACCATCGGCGCGATCACTGCGCTGCTGGCGCTGATGAATCATCCGGAGGCGCGCGCTGACAGCTTGGCTTCGCTCAAAGCGGTCTATTCCGGCGGCGCGCCGATCGCACCGAGCCTGGTCGAGCAGTTCGAAGCGAAGTTCGGCCACTACATCCGCAACGCCTACGGCCTGACCGAATCGACCTCGCCAGCCACCGTCTGCCCGGTCGACAAGCGGGCGCCGGTCGATCCGCTGTTCGGCGCACTGAGCGTCGGCGTGCCGACCTACCGCACCGATGTCCGCATCGTCGATGCCGAAACCGCCGCGCCGCTCGCCAATGGCGAAGCCGGCGAGATCACCATCCGCGGCCCGCAGATCGTCAGCGGCTACTGGCGCAAGCCGGAAGCGACGCTGGAGGCGATCCGCGAAGGCTGGCTGCACACCGGCGACATCGGCGTGATCGACGCCGACGGCTGGCTGTACCTGGTCGATCGCAAGAAGGACATGATCAACGCCGCCGGCTACAAGGTCTGGCCGCGCGAAGTCGAGGACGTGCTGTACAGCCATCCGGCGGTGCGCGAAGCGGCTGTCGTCGGCGTGCCGGACGCCTATCGCGGCGAAACCGTGAAAGCGGTGCTGAGCCTGAAGGCTGGAGTCGACGTCACCACCGCCGAAATCGTCCAGCACTGCCGCGAACGCATGGCTGCCTACAAGGTGCCGCGCTTCGTTGAATTCATTGCTGAACTGCCGAAGACGGTGACCGGCAAGATCCTGCGCCGCGAGCTGCGCGGCTGATGGCAGGTGTTGCTGGCGCAGCATCCACTCATTCGCCATAAATGACGAATAAATCCCGCTATTCTTCATAAGTCGTCAGATAATGTGATTTTATGCAAATCGCCTTTCATGACGACAAACAGCGCGTATCCTCATTGAGTCGACTTCCGTGACGAATCATGAAGATAAAAGCCTCTCTCACCGATGACGCGGTCCTGCTGGAGCTCGGCGCACGCCTGCATGCCGCCCGCCTTGGCCTCAACCTCACGCAGGCTGCACTCGCCGAACAGGCTGGCGTGGCCAAGCGCACGGTCGAGCGACTGGAATCCGGCGCGGTAGCCATGCAGTTGTCGAGCCTGGTGCGCGTCTGCCGCGTGCTCGGCGTGCTCGATCGCTTCGATCTGCTGGTGCCCGAGCCCGCGCCCAGCCCGATGGCGCAGATCAAGCAGCGCACAGGATCACGCCAGCGCGCCACGGGCAGCCGTCGCAGCGCCGCGCCTGCCAAGCCGGAATGGACTTGGGGCGACGAACCGTGAGCATTGCCGAAGTCCGGCTCTGGGGACGCACCATCGCTGCCGTGTCGCTGGACCCGGCACAGGGCTGCGCCAGCTTCGAGTACGACCCTGCGTTCGTCGCCAGCGGCATCGAAATATCGCCGCTGAGCATGCCGCTGCGACGACCGATCTACCGCTTTCCCGAACTGGCCGCGAACAGCTTTCATGGCCTGCCGGGGCTGCTGGCCGATTCCCTGCCGGACAAGTTCGGCAACGCGCTGATCGACGCCTGGCTGGCCAGCCAGGGGCGGACGCCGGACAGCTTCAATGCCGTTGAACGGCTTTGCTACATCGGCACCCGCGGCATGGGCGCACTGGAGTTTCGGCCGGCCACCGGGCCAGCGCCGCTCCGCGCGCAGACCATCGAGATCGACAGCCTTGTGAGCCTCGCATCCGATGTCCTGAGCCAGCGTCAGGACTTCCGCAGCCGGCTCGACGACAAGGCGCGCAGCGCAGCACTCGCCGGCTTGCTGAGCGTCGGCACCTCGGCCGGCGGCGCCCGCGCCAAGTCGGTGATCGCCTGGAATCGCGCCAGCGGCGAGGTCCGTTCCGGGCAGTTGCCGGCCGATGAGGGCTTCGAGCACTGGTTGCTGAAGTTCGATGGCGTCAGCAGCAACCGCGACAAGGAACTCGACGATCCACAGGGCTTCGGTGCCATCGAATTCGCCTACTCGCAGATGGCCCGCGCCGCCGGCATCACCGTCAGCGAATGCCGCCTGTTGGAGGAAAACGGCCGCCGCCACTTCATGACCCGGCGCTTCGATCGCCCCGATGCGCGCAGCAAGCTGCACATGCAGTCACTCGGAGCACTCGCCCATTTCGACTTCAATCAGGCTGGTGCCTACAGCTACGAACAAGCCTTGCTGGTGATCCGTCAACTCGGCCTGCCGATGGCCGCCCTCGAACAGCAATTCCGGCGGATGCTGTTCAACGTCGTTGCCCGCAATCAGGACGATCACGTCAAGAACATCGCCTTCCTGATGGACAAGACCGGCCGATGGTCGCTGGCCCCGGCCTTCGACATCACCTGGAGTTACAACCCCGCAGGTGCCTGGACATCCCGTCACCAGATGAGCGTCAACGGCCGTCGCGACGACTTCACGCTCGCTGACTTCAAAGCCTGCGCCGCCAGCGCCATGCTCAAACGCGGGCGGGCCACCGCAATACTCGACGACGTGCTGGCCGCCGTGCGGCAGTGGCCGACGTTTGCGGCCGCTGCAAAGCTGTCAGCCGACTGGACGCAGCAGATCGGTGCCACGCATCGCCTGCGCTTCGCGGCGGAATGACCCGGCCGTCCAAGACACATGGAGGATTCACGATGACCCAGAAAGTTCTGATTGCAGGCGCGAGCGGCGTGGTCGGTGCGAGCGCGGTGGACGCCTATCTCGCAGCAGGCTGGGACGTGGTGGCGCTGTCGCGACGCGCCCCGGAAGTCGATTCCGACCGGCCGTTCCTGCATCTGGCCTGCGACCTGCGCGACGCGGCGTCGGCCACGGCGGTGCTGTCGTCGCTGTCAGGCGTCACCCACGTCGTCTACGCCGCGTTGTACGAGAAGCCGGGCCTGATCGCCGGCTGGCAGGACGCCGAACAGATGCAGACCAATCTGGCGATGCTCGACAACTGCCTGAAGCCGCTGCTGGCCGGTGCCAACGCCATCGCCCACATCAGCCTGCTGCAAGGCACCAAGGCCTATGGCATCCACCTGCACCCGATGCCGATCCCGGCCCGCGAGCGCGCCCCGCGCGACGACCACGCGAACTTCTACTGGCTGCAGGAAGACTGGCTCAAGGCAGCCGCCGGCCGCCACGGCTTCGGCTGGACCATCCTTCGCCCGCAACTGATCCTCGGCCGCGCCCATGGTGCAGCGATGAACCTGATCCCGGTGCTCGGCGCCCATGCCGCGATCTGCCGCGAAACCGGCAAGCCGTTCGGCTTTCCCGGCGGCATCAGCTACGTGTGGGAAGCGGTGGACGCCCGCCTGCTGGCCAACGTCTTCGTCTGGGCTTCAGGCGCCGAAGTGGCTCGCGGCCAGCACTACAACGTCACCAACGGCGACGTCTTCGAGTGGCGCAACCTGTGGCCGGCGATCAGCGCAGCGCTCGGCGTCGAGCCCGACCCGGACGCGCCGATGTCGATGGCGGAATTCCTGCCCGCCAACGCCGCCGTCTGGGACCGCGTGGTGGCCCGAAACGGGCTGCGCAAACTGTCGATCGAAGCCCTGCTCGGCGAATCCCACCACTACGCCGACTTCTGCTATGCCCATGGCGCAACCACGCCACCGCCAGCCGCCTTCGTCAGCGCCATCAAGCTGCGCCGCGCCGGCTTCACCGAGGTTTGCGATACCGAGGACACCTTTCGCTACTGGATTGCGGATTTTCAGCGGCGGGGGATTTTGCCGAGGGTGTGAGTTGGAGTGTAAATAGACGCAAAGAGGCTTTTTAGCCCTTAGCAGATGTCAGGACGGTATGTTGCCGGGGAGTAAACTAACCGATGCAAAATGCAATGAACGAGCTTGCAAGAATGGGCGGCGAGACGCTTTCATTTATTCTCGTTTCACGCCTAAAGGATGTTTCTTTCAACCCGCAGCGAAAGGAGCCGCTGATCTTCGAAGTCTTGCGACCTTCTCGGATTCGCATCAACATTCAATCTACGAACCCACTGGGATCTTCGCAAGAAGGATTCGATAATCTGGAGTGTAAGAGCTATCTGGAGCTTCCAACGTCCAGACAGTGCGCAAATTTTGTTGCGCACCTTGCCGACAAAATCTATCTTCCAATTGAAGGAGCCTCAATCAGCCTTCCCGTTAGGGTGCGCGGAGTAGAACGAATCAGTGCTAACGGAAAAATTTTGGACGGAGAATCGGTACCTTTTGAGTTGTATCCGCTCGAGGCTCGCGAACTAGTGACGTCGGCCTGGGAAACATTAATGAGCACGCAAGCCCGCTTCCTCCGACTTCTTAGATGGCACCAAGATATCGATGCGCCGCCAGACCTATACGACTCTGAGCCATCAATCTATTGGAGATCGTCTAGGTCCGGTAACGGCGATGAGCATCGTCATGTGAGCAGACAGGTTTCGCGCGATGGCGAGTTGTGGCTACCAACATCACACGGGATTGTCTGGAACGAATTTTTAGAGCAGGAACTTCAGCAACTTTGGGAAGGTGGCAACGATGAGCCGATAGCTCACGAGTTGCTCCGCGAGGCGAGTTTACTTACTTTGAATGGCTCATACCGTAGCGGTCTGCTCATGGCAGCTACTGCTGTTGAAACTGCCGTAAAAGATCACATTGGAAAGCTACGCCCGGATACACATTGGATTCTTCAGAATCTTCCAAGTCCTCCCGTTGAGAAGATGTTGCGTAAGTACTTACCTGATATGCATGCCCATTCAGCAGTAATTTCCGACTGGAAATTATTAAATCCACTATGGAAAGCTTGTGGCAAATTATTCGAAGCACGGAACGCGACCGCACACGGCGGCGCCGATACCGATGGACCATCGATGCGCCAACACATTCAAACAGCCTCAGATATCATTTATATCCTTGACGTACTGGCTGGCAGGTTGTGGGCTCGTCAGAGAGTCAACTTTAAAATCCGCGATGCGCTTGGATGGCCAGCGCCGATAGAACCTAACGTGTTTATATCGATATCGCAGCCAAGATGGGAAATCGACGACACCCCAAAGATGTCGAGTTGATACCCAATAGTGATGTAGCGTGCGCTTCTAGGGTTGAACGTCTGTTTCCAGCAATACCAGGTCCGTCGTTTGAAGACCGTCAACTCGAAACCGCGAACAGCATCCGATCAATGCTCGGAATAGCCGACGCCGAAACGCGCAGAACCGTGCTCGTCTCGATAGCCAGGTTCATCACGCGCAGCACGATGCTCGCGTCCCCGCCTTCCGTTATCGCCTGCTTTGCCACCTCTGGCGCGTGCCTTTCAATGGCCATAGCCAGCTTCACGATCTCGCTCGCGAGTTGCCGCGGTCGGAGATCGCACTTCGCGGCCATGTGAGCCCATTCGTAAGGAATCAGGTCGTTCACGGCAAAGGCGTCGCCAACCGCCATGGCCAGTTTCTGCGGGAACCAGTCGCCGGGGTAGATGCCGATGCTCAGCAGGTCGTAGGCAGGCGCGATCTGCAGGCCGCGTCGATCCCAGAAGAAGCTCAGGTTCTTGGCGTGGGCGTCGCAGTTTTGGATCAGGGCCTGGAAGATCACCCAGCGCATCAGTTGCAGCTTGAATGCAGCCGGCACGGCGGCCCAGCGCCCCAGGCCGAATAGTTGCGGCAGGCTGACGCCGGTGCGCACGTCGGCAACGTCGCGGCTGTCGCCATAGGGCCGCTCGTACTTCAGTGACGGCGGAACACCCAATGCCTGGCAGGCGTCGATCACTTGAAGGCGGCGCACCTCGTCAGCGGCGCGCACGCGGTCGAATCGTTCGACCACCAGTACCGGCTCCGGGACGTGTTCCAAGCGTACTGGTGCAACCGGCAAACCGACGGCAGCGGCGAGGCGCATGCAGAAGAACTCGTTGCTTGTCAGGCCGGCGAGGCGTGGCGCGATGGGGTCAGGCTTGAGGATGTGTGTCGAAGCCCGCGTTGCGCCTTCGACCAAGGCCCACTCGCCGCTGGCGTCGAAGGCAGCGAGCTTGTCCTGATAGCCGGCGATCGAGAGCCGTACCGTGCCGTCCCAGACGCTGAAGGGCCGGTCCTGCCGTTGGCGAATCCGCTCTGACAGTTCGGCGCGTGGAACGAGCCGGACTCGATCGACTTCAGCGACGGGATCGGACTCCAGCACTCGCACAGCGCCTGCCGCTTCACGTCCCATTGCGCGCAACAAGCCGAAGGTGCTGGATCGCGAAACCTGAAGCGACCGGCAGACATCTTCCAGCGCCTGTCCTTCGGGCAGCAGGTTCTGGAAGTAGGCCACGGCGGCGTCGTGCCACTCGACCGGCTGATCAGCCGTTGGCACCAGCGGCACACTGGGCGAGAGCGGAAAGCCGGTCTGACGCCAGCCGCCCGTGTAGTCGAACTGCAAGTGCTGCTGCGCATCGACGCGAAGATGGCCCACCTCCGCATCCGCCAGCATCACGCGAAGGCTTAAGCCTTCGGCCACGGCAGATCCCGTTCGATGTTCTGACTGGCCGGCAGGACCCCGAGTGTCAGACCCAGCTCGCCCAAGATCCTGAGCAGATTGTCGAACTGGAGCCCACCCTTGCCCTGTTCGGCGCGCAATAGCGTGGCCTTCGCCACACCGATGGCCTGCGCGGCATCGTCGACCGTCAGCCCTGCCTGCATCCGGGCATACCGAATGACGCGGCCAAGATCTTGCTGGCTGGTGATGCGCCCTGATGACGGCGCAGGTGGTGATGGAATCTTCGGCATGGTCTAACTCTTCAGCTCTTGAAGGCCATGCTCGCAGAGTTCGATGCCTTGGTCCATATCTGTAGACCTTTAACTGCGGTACTCCGCTGGTCGACAGAAAAAACCAAGGTCTTGGACCGTTGATTGCCGTAGCGTGCGCCCGCGCACGATGTCCCTCATTCAGGCAGGGGTTTCGTGCGCCGAGCGCACGCTACTCTGGGCACCGCCTCAGCCCTCGCTGTGATAACTCGTCACCCGCTCGACTTCATTCTTCGAGCCGAGAATCACCGGCACGCGCTGGTGTAGCTGGGTCGGCTGGAGGGTCATGATCCGCTCGCGGCCGGTGGTGGCGGCTCCGCCGGCCTGTTCGACGATGAAGGCCATGGGATTGGCTTCGTACATCAGGCGCAGCTTGCCGCCCTTGTCCTTCATCTTCGAGTCCATCGGGTACAGGAACACGCCGCCACGGGTGATGATCCGATGCACGTCGGCGACCATCGAGGCGACCCAGCGCATGTTGAAGTCCTTGCCCCGGGGGCCGTCCTTGCCGTCGAGCATTTCGTCGATGTAGCGCTTGACCGGCGCTTCCCAGAAGCGGGCGTTCGAGGCGTTGATGGCGAATTCCTTGGTGTCGGCCGGAATCTGCAAGTCGCGGCCGGTCATCCGGAAGCTGCCGAGTTCGCGGTCGAGCGTGAACGCGTGGGTGCCGTTGCCCAAGGTCAGCACCAGGATCGCTGACGGGCCGTAGACGCAGTAACCGGCGGCCACCTGCGTGGTGCCGGGCTGCAGGAAGGCTTCGTCTTCGGCGCCGGTCATGCCTTCGGGGCAGCGCAGCACCGAAAAGATGGTGCCGACCGAGACATTGACGTCGATGTTGCTGCTGCCATCGAGCGGATCGAACAGCAGCAGGTAGCCGCCCTTCGGGTACTGGCCGGGGATCGGATGCGGATGATCCATTTCCTCCGAGGCCAGACCGGCGAGATGGCCGCCCCATTCGTTGGCTTCGAGCAGGATTTCGTTGGACAGCACGTCGAGCTTCTTCTGGGCTTCGCCCTGGATGTTGCCGGTGCCGGCGTCGCCGAGCGCATCACCGAGGCCGCCCTTGCCGACGGCGATCGCGATGGTCTTGCAGGCGCGGGCGACGACTTCGATCAGCAGGCGCAGGTCAGGCGCGATCTGGGCCTTGGAGCGCTGCTCCTCGATGAGGTAGCGGGTCAGGGAAATGCCGTTCATCTGTGGGGGTCTTGGAAGTGGGAGGCGGTGTTGCAATGCAATGTTACCGGGGCGGCGTCGCCAGCAACGGCCGATCTCACGCGGAGAACGCGGAGTCCGCAGGGAAAAGCGACTCGCGTCATCGGTAGGGCGGCAATCCCTTGCCGCCGATCGCGGTCGCTCATGCACAGGGTGTCGGCAAGGGATTGCCGACCTACGGCTTCGAGGTGCCGCCGATGGAGCGCAGCGCCGTCGCCATGAATGGCGACCTACCAAAAGGCATGGGCTTCGTTCGCTGTTCTCTGCGTTCTTCGCGTTCTCTGCGTGATGCAAGGCTTTGGCCAGCCCCGTTTCAAACCCCCGACATCATGTGTCAGCGCCGCGAAATCGCCTGAACACGGGCCGCGTCCAGAGTGTGTTCCAAGGCAGCACCGCCTTCCGAACCCTCTCAGGAGACACGCCATGAAAACCCTCAAAGCCACCCCGATCGCCGTCGCCCTGGCCGCTGCCTGCGCGACCCTTTCCGCCCATGCCGCCACCGATTACTCGATTGCCCCGGCTTCGGTGAACAACCAGATCCAGATCCTGCTCAATCAGGCCGCCGCCGCCCGCAACCTGCCGGGGATTTCGATCGCGGTGTCGCGTCATGGCGAATCGGTCTACGCCGGTGCCGCCGGCTGGGCCGATATCGCCAACAACGTGCCGATGCGTTCGGACCTGCGCAGCCGCATCGGCAGCGTGTCGAAGGCGATCGTCACCGGCCCCAGCGGTTACCGGATGCTGGAGCAGGCCGGCCGCGAGCCGAAGCAGGCGCTGGTCTATGGCCCGAACGGCCTGCTCGGCACCACCTACGACGCCGACATCAACGAGGGTGCCAGCACCCAGGCACCGATCGTCGAAGTCGATATTTCCTCCACCGACAAGACCACCACCTGGTACCAGAACGGCACGGTCAGTGTTGGTGCCAGCAACAACCTCGGCCAGTACGAAGCGCCGCAGCCGTTCAAGGCACCGGCCACCTGGCTGCCGATCGACATCGCCGGCATCGCCATCGCCAAGAACGACACCGTCTACACCTGGGTGCAGGACGCCCGCAAGGTCAGCTCCGGCACCCCGGAAGTGCGCGTCTACAAGGGCACGCCGACCGATCTCGATTCGATCACCAACCCGCTGAACCTGAGCACCGCCAACGGCTCGAAAGTGAGCCTGCCGGCCGGTTACAGCGCGCTGAACATCGTCGGCATGGCGATCGCCAAGTCCAACGATCACGTCTACACCTGGTTCAACGACGGCCGGATGGCCGAAGGCACGTCCACCGATCTCGACTACTACTCGAACGGCACGGTGTCGTTCACCACCGCCAACCAGACCGGCGGCAAGGTGCGCAACATCCGCGGCATCGGCATCGCCTCGAACGACCGCGTCTACGCCTGGTTCGGCAACAACACCGCCAGCAGCGGCTGGAGCCGCGATCTGGATGCCTACATCGCACCTTACGCCGTGCAGATGCCGAATCAGCCGGGCATGCCGGACTTCAAGGCGCGCTACTACACGATCACCGCGCAGCACCTGCTCGATCACCAGGCCGCGTTCACCCGCTCGGGTGACGCTGACGGGGCCGCCGCGATGTTCAATACCACCACCGAACTGGTCGACTACGCCCAGATCCATCGCCACTTCCTGCGCACCCGGCCGATGATCGGCGAACCGGGCAAGGTCAGCAGCTACTCGAACCACGGCATCGGAATGTGGACGGTGCTGGTTGAAGGCTTCACCGGCATCCGCTTCGCCGACTACATGGAAGGCTGGCTGATCTCGCCGATGGGCCTGTCCGGCAAGATCGTGCCGCAGGGTCCGACGCTCGACAGCCAGGACGCTGCCGGCTATGCCCTGAGCAACGGCCAGATGCAGCCGATCACCGTCGAAGCCTCGAACACCGGCCTCGCCGCCGGCGGCTACCGCGCATCGACGCAAAGCATGGTCAAGGCGATGGAATGGCTCACCGGCAACTACTCCTACACCTGCATCAACGAGATGGGCTGGGGCACGGAGGGCGCGGTGCTGAGCCACAACGGCGCGATCGACGGCGGCAATGCGCTGGCGACAATCGTCCCGGCCGGCTTCAAGAACGGCGGTGGCCGGGATGTCGGTGGCTTCCGCATCGCCCTGTCCATCAACCGTGACGCCAGCGACGACGACAACGATGGCGACGGCGATCAGGACGGCCTCGGCTGGATGTACGAGCTGCGCGACGACATCGCCGACCTCTTGTCGAACTACGGCCCGAAGACCGCGCCGGTGCAGGGTCCGGTGATCGGCAGCGGTGGTGGCTTCAAGCTGGCCTGCCAGAGCAAGTAATCCTGCTTCGTCAGTGATCAAGGGCCGCGACGCGAGTCGCGGCCCTTTTCGCTTTTCGTAGGGTGGGCGGGCTTCATCTGCCCACCGATTCGCAACCGTCAAACCGTGACGCACGGTGGGCAGATACAGCCTGCCCACCCTACGAAAGGCCGATCGGCGGTGGCAGCATCATCAGAAAGCTGAGCATGCTCAACAACAACAGCAACCAGCCGCAGAGGTGCAGGAAGCCGTCCAGCAGCCGCCAGCGCCAGGTGCGCGGCGGGGTCGAAGCGGGGCTGATGGCCTTGGGTACGGGCTGGCGGCGGGCAAACGGGAACCGGTTCATCGGGTTGCTCCAGTGACGAGCGGGGCAAAAGCCCTCTCATGACCGATGCGTGAACGCTCGGCAAACCGGCTCAGCCATCGAATCGACCATCGGCACGCCCCAAATAGGGAAAGGAATTCTTTTTCGATTCAACAGCTTGCAAACCGATGTAAATCCGTTGGATTTCCGATGTGATTTCGTGAGGATTGTGGACAGGGCGATGGGTTCAATGCGAGCGCCTCGAAATCCGTGGCGACTGCTCTGGGAATCCGACCATGACAACCTTCACTCGCTGGCCCCGGCTGATGCTCGGGCTGCTCCTCGCAGGCGGCCTTGCCGCTTGCGACAAGAACGACAATCCCGATGACGATGACGGCAGCCCGCCGCCGGCCGTGCCCACCGTCACCCTCGCCGCCGCCCCGACCACCCTGGTTCAGGGCGCGGCCACCACGCTGACCTGGTCGTCGACCAATGCCACCGCCTGCGCCGCTTCCGGTGCCTGGACCGGCGCACGCGGCGTTTCCGGCAGCGAAGCGAACACCCCGGCTGCGGCCGGCAGCGCCAGCTACACGCTGACCTGCACCGGTGCCGGCGGCTCCGGCACCGCCACGGCAACCGTCACCGTCACCGCACCGCCGCCGCCCGCAGCACCCACCGTCACCCTGTCGGCCGCACCGACGTCGATTGCGCTCGGCTCGCCGACCACGCTGAGCTGGTCATCGACCAATGCCACCGCCTGCACCGCCTCCGGTGCCTGGTCCGGTGCTCGCGCCGTGTCCGGCAGTCAGGCGAATACGCCAGCCGCCGCCGGCACTGCCAGCTACACCTTGACTTGCACCGGCGCGGGTGGCTCGGCCAATGCCAGCGCCACGGTGACGGTCAACCCGCTGCCCACGGTCACCATCAGCGCCGATCCGGCCACTCTGACCCTGGGTGCGGCGAGTACGCTGACCTGGTCGTCGACCAATGCCACGGCCTGCACCGCTTCCGGTGCCTGGACCGGTGACCGCGCCAGCAGCGGCACCGCCAGCGTCACCCCGGTGGCAACCGGCAGCATTCCCTACACCTTGAGCTGCACCGGCCCCGGCGGCTCGGCCGCAGCAACGGCCAGCATCACGGTGAATCCGGTGCCGACGCTCACCCTGAGCGCCGCGCCAGCGACCGTGATCATCGGCAACAGCAGCACGCTCACCTGGTCGTCGTCGAACACCACGGCTTGCACGGCATCCGGCGGCTGGAGCGGTACGCGCGCGGTCAGCGGTACCGAAGCGGTCACACCGGCTGCGGTGGGCAGCGCCAGCTACACGCTGACCTGCACCGGCCCGGGCGGTTCGGTCGCCGCCACCTCGGTGGTGACGGTCAACCCGATCCCCACGGTGAGTCTCACCTTTGAAGGCCGCGCCGTCAGCGCGGGTGGCGCGACCGGCGACGGTGCCCTTGCCAACGCCGCGATTCGCGTCACGGCGGGCGGCCAGAACTTCACCGGCACGGCCGACGCCGCCGGCAATTTCTCGATTCCGGTGACGATTCTGGAATCCGAGCAGGACCGGCTGGTGCGCATCTTCGCCACCGAAGCGTCGGCCACGCCGATCGTGGTCTATGTCAGCCAGCTCGCCAGCTTCCGCACGCTGCTGACCCAGGCCGGACCGGACTTCACGCTGTCCGACAACGAGAATTTCCGCGTCAACGTCAGCAATGTCGCCACGGCCGAAACCGCACTGGTGCAGGAAGCGGCATTCGGCTTCCCGGCCAATGACGCCACCGTCCGTCCGCCCCTGCTGGCGGCTGCCGCACGGCCACGCAGCTTTCCGGTGACCAGCATCGCCGCCAACGACGGGGAACTGGAAGCGGCGCTGATGTCGATCAACCAGACCGAACTGCTCGACATTGCGGTGTCGCTGAGCCTGGTCGCCGATCGCGGCTTCGCCCTGCCTGCCGACATCGACAGCACGCTCGGTCTGGCGCTGACGCCGGCTGCGCGGCAGCAGCTCATCAACGATGCGCGCACGGCCGACGCAGCGGTGGTCGACGAAACGCTGGGCAGCTTGCTCGCCAATCCATCGGCGGTCATGGGAACGTCCGTCGCCGACGTGCCGCGCATCGCGATCTCCGCGATCACCGGCGCATCCACCGAGGAAAACCTGATCGGCAATGGCGGCGGCAGCGGCGGCGCGGCCAGCTTCCGATTCGATGCCGATGGTCGCGGCACCTACGCCGACAGCTCGTATTCGTCGGAAAGCTCGACTTGGTCGGTCAACGGCAACGGCGTCATCGAAATCCGGTTCCCGGTGCCACCGTCGGTCAACATCGAGCGGTTCATCGACGATCCAGACTCCGAAGAAGGTTTCCGGATCATCATCTGCACGCTTTCCCTGACCGCTGTTGACGTCCGCCCGATCTCCACGACCACGGCGCGTCGCACGGATACGCAAGCGTTCGCCTGCCCGGAGGCCCCGGAACTGGATGAACAGTTCCAGAATTCCGTGACCTCGCTGTTCGTGGCTCCGGGCTCGCTGCCGCCGATCACCGCGGCCGACGTATCCGGCCAGACGCTGGGCCTGCGGATCGCCGATCCGTTCGACATCGGCTTTGGCAGCGGCCCCTTCGGCTTCCCAGGCGATCTGCTGAGCTTCAACGCCGACGGCACCGGCACCACGCGGGCGCAGGCGCTGACGTTCACCTGGTCGATTGACGACGATGGTGCGCTGGTCGTCAATGTTTCCAACGGCATCCAGAGCCGCTTCCGGAAGCTGCGCGAAGTGGTCGACGGCATCGACCTGTACTTCTCCGAATATTCCGGTGCGGACGCAAGGCGCACGTTGCAGCAACCCGCCTTCCGGGCGAACGGCGCGCTGACCTTCACGCCTGCCAATGTCGTGGGGACGCATTACAACGCCGGTGTCGGTGCAGTGTTTCCGCTGGAGTCCGTCGACTTCGCGCGCCCGGCAACAGAGGCCGAGACGGCGCTGCTGAAGGGCTTCGTGATTGAAGTGTTCGACAACGGCTTCTTCGATCAAACGGCCGATCGCCTGGTGACGAACGCGGAAGGTCAGGTCATCAGAAGCTTTGGCCCAACGCGCAGCACGGACATCGGAAACTACTGGCGGATCATGCCGGACGGCAGTCTGGTATTCCGGCGTTATGTCAGCGTTCCTCCCAGACGCGGTGAAGGAACAGGCTGCGGCTTTGATGGAGCGGAGCCTGGATGCGCGCTGTTGACGGAGCGCATTGTCGAGCCTTACTTCCTGCACGGGAATCGTCAGGGCTGGTTCGAGCGGCTGCGAATCTTCGATCTCGGTACCGGTGAATTGAACGACGAATGCGTGCGCACGTTCTATTACATCCGGCGTCCGAATGGGGATTGGGTGCTGCCACGCGAGGATGCCAACCCGTTGCGTCAGCAGCCGAGCAACGAGCCGTTCCCGGAGATCACCATGGACGACCTTCGCGGGCGAACCGGCAATCGCAGCCCGATGATCGACGCCATTCGCAGCGGTCGCGCCGTCATGAACTGAGCGCCGTCCGCGCCCATGTAGCGCAAGCGGATTGAAGGGTTTCTAGCAAATTGAGGGGCGCGAAAGCGCCCCTTTTTGCTGGGCTTTATCGTAGGTCCGGATTCATCCGGACTGCGCGCTCGGTTGATCGGGCAACGCGTCCGGATGAATCCGGACCTACGCTTGCTTGGGGAAAGCTGTCCGGATGAATCCGGGCTTACGCGGCTTTCGCAGCCCCCGGCAGCCGCAACGGCGTCACGTTCGGACGCTCGTTCAGGTGATCGATGTCGACCCAGCGGATCACCGAAATCTTGCCGTTGAAATCTTCGGCGAGTGCCGTGCAGGACTCCACCCAATCACCGCAGTTGTGATAGCTCACACCATTGATGTCGCGAATCTCGGCGTGGTGAATGTGGCCGCAGACCACACCATCCAGCTCGCGGCGCTTGCATTCGCGCGACACCGCTTCCTCGAAGCTGGACACGATCGACACCGCGTTCTTGACCTTCTGCTTGGCGTAGGCCGACAGGCTCCAGTAGCGCATGCCGGCCATCGCCCGCAGGCGATTGAACCAGTAATTCGTGTGCATCATGGTTTCGTAGGCGACATCGCCGGCCAGCGCCACCCAGCGGTGGTAGCGGGTGATGACGTCGAAGTAGTCCCCGTGCAGCACCAGCAACTGGCGGCCGTCGGCGGTGGTGTGGATCGCTTCGTTGACCAGCTTGATGTTGCCGATTTCAAGGCGATAGTCGACGAACTTGCGCAGGAATTCGTCGTGATTGCCGGTCACGTAGATGACCTGGGTGTCGCGTTTGGCCTTGGTCAGAGTCCGGCGGATGACGTTGGTATGTTCCTGCGGCCAGTACCAGCCGGATTTCAGCTTCCAGCCGTCAATGATGTCGCCGACCAGATACAGGGTTTCGCACTGGTTGCGCTTCAGGAAATCGGTCAGGAACTCCGCCTTGCAGCCGGGCGTGCCGAGGTGGATATCGGACAGCCAGATGGTGCGGTACTGGAACTGCGGCTTGTCGGCCTTCGGCGTCTTCGGGGTGGTCGGCGACTTCGCCGGCTTGCCAGTGCTGACCTTCGGCTTCGCGATACGGGCCATGTCCGTGCTCCTTTTCAGGGTTTCGACATTGTCCGCAGCGATTGTTACAGCCCCGCGAACCGTGGGGGGGCAGGCTGCATCTGCCCACCGATTCGCCCGTGCTGGACCCTCGCATTCGCCTGGGCAGATGGTGCCTGTCCACCCTGCGTCAATGCACCGCCGCCCCCGCCATGCGCTCGATGCCGTCGCGGTAGTAGTCGAAGCGGATCGCCAGTTGGGCGAACACCGGCTTGAGACCGAATGCGTCGGCCAGGTCGTGTTTCGCGGCCGACGCATAGTGGCTGCGACTCATGTTGCAGTAGTAGTCCAGCCCCAGCGGCCGGTTGAAGTAGCGGCGGCGATGCTCGATCCACGGCGCGCACCAGCCGGCCAGGAACAGCGCGTAGTTGCCGATCTGGCTCAAGACCAGAAAACGCCGCTGGTGATCGGCTTCGCGCGCCGCCTGCACCAGATCGACGAGGTAGTCATAGCCCTGAGCTTCACCGCTCTGGACGTGATGCAGGCGTTCGTCGCTGGCGAACAGCGCCAGCAGGTTCGACAGGTAATGAATGGTTCGCCGCTCGCCGGAATCGCGCTTGGCGGTCAGCGACCGGCGCAGCATCACGTTGAAATAGAGCCTGGGCGAAACATTCACCCAAGCCTCGGCCGGATCGAGCATCGCGTCCTGCACGTAGCGGCTTTCCAGCAGCGATTCCAGGGTGCTCGGCTGCTCGATCACCCGGCGCGCGGCTTCCACCGCGTCGGTCCCGGGCACCGGGAAATGCTCGAACAGGAACAGCAGATCCTTCTGTTCCAGGGCTGCGGCACCGAACTGCGCAAAGTCGGGAGATTGCATGACGGCCTCCGGCGGGTTTGAGCTTGCCAGGCTTCCTTGCAAGTCCCGCGCCGGATTTCAGCCTGCCGAACGTCAAAATATCCTGTCAGCACAAGGGCTTGGCGAGTGCTAACGCACGGTCGCTCAGGGAATGCCGAGTTCACCCAGCAGCGGGCGGATCTTTTCGCGCAACTGGAAAAAGCCCTTGCCGGCATGCGGCCAGAATGCCGTGTCCCAGCCGCGGCGCACGCGGACCAAGACGATGCCGCGTGCCGCCAGTTCGCGTTCCCGCCTGGCGAGGGCGTCCGCCACCGGGCCAACCGTTGCGTACGCCGTCACGATCTGCTCGATGCCGTGGTCATCGCACCAGCGCTGCAAGTCGCCGGTCGTGATTCTTTGCGCGGCGACGCCAAAGTGCGACGCAGCGCGGTCCAGACCATCGGCCAGCGCGGTGGTTGTCCAGTCGATCACCGCCGCACTGACCGGCAGCCGCGAGCGCGCTGCCGGATCGACATCGCCGCCGATCGCCACCACGCCGATGCCTTCGGGCAGCGGCCAGGACTCGGCCGACAGATCGTCCTCATGCAGCCAGAGCGCCGTGCGCAGGCCGGCTTCCGGCAGCGGCAGTTCGGCAATGCGACCAGCAGCGGGGATGTCGTCCGGTGGCAGCGGCGTGGCGTTCTCGTTCAGCTCGCCTTTCGGCCAGAAACGACCGGCGGTGTATTGCTGGATGTTGTCGGCCCGCGCCAGATAGTGCTTGCCGCGCGTCTGCAGGCCGGCTACCCAGCGCCAGCTCAGGGTGTTGGCGGCCGGATCGCCGTCAAGCAAGTGGCGATAAAAGAAGTCCGCACCCAGCTGCCACGGCAGTTTCAGGGTGAAAATCCAGATCGACGCGAACCACATGCGCGCGTGGTTGTGCAGGTAGCCGGTGGTCAGCAGCTCCGCGACCCAGGCGTCGAAGCAGGCGATGCCGCTGCGGCCTTCGACGGCGGCGCGACAGCCATCGTCCGGCGTCAGGGCGCGCAGGGCGGCCTGATAGTCCGCCCAGACCTGCGGCCGCAGCTCCAGCCAGCCTTTCCAGTAGCTGCGCCAGCAGACTTCCTGAATGAATTTTTCCGCCGATGAAAAGGCATGGCGATCGAGCACGGCGCGGACGATCTCGTCCTCGCCGATCAGCCGGTGGCGCACGGCGGGCGACAGCAGCGACACGTTGTCGCGCGCCTCCGTACCGCCGTCCGTATTGCGCTCGCTCGCGTAATGCGCGGCGGCGCGCGGCAGGAAGGCATCAAGCTGCGCCAGGGCGGCGCGGCGGGTGGCAATGAAATGGGACATAGAAGAAAGGGTCGTGAACTAGGGTCTGCGCCAGCGCAGCACGATCATCGCCAACACCCCGGCGACCAGCCCCCAGAACGCCGAGCCGATGCCGGCGAAGCTGACCCCGGCGGCGGTGACCAGAAAAGTGATCAGCGCCGGTTCGCGATCCTGCTCGCTGGCGAACGCCGATGCCAGGCCGTTGCCGATGGTGCCGAGCAGGGCCAATCCGGCAATCGCCAGCACCAGCTCGCGCGGAAAGGCAGCAAACAGCGCGGTGACCGTGGCCCCGAACACGCCGACCAGCACATAGAGCAGGCCGGCGGAGATCGACGCGGTATAGCGCCGCGCCGGGTCTTCATGGGCTTCGCGACCCATGCAGATCGCCGCCGTGATCGCCGCCAGGTTCAGCGCGAAGGCACCGAACGGCGCCAGCAGCAGGTTGACCACGCCAATCCAGCCGATCACCGGCGACACCGGCACCGTGTAGCCCGAGCTGCGCAGCACCGCGAGGCCGGGAATGTTCTGCGAAGCCATGGTGACGATGAACAGCGGAATCGCCACGCCGATCAGCGCCGACCACGAGAACGCCGGGGCGATCCACACCGGCCCGGCCAGCGCCAGATGCAGGCCGTCGAGCTTCAGCAGATCAAGCGCAGCGGCGATGGCGATGCCGACCGCCAGTGTCGCCATCACCGCGTAACGCGGCAGCAGGCGGCGCATGGCGAGGTAGCTGAGGAACATCGCGAACGCCATCTCGAACTGGCTTTTCATGGCCACGAACAGGTCGAGCCCGAAGCGCAGCAGCACGCCAGCCAGCATGGCCGAGGCCAGCGCCACCGGCACCCGGCTGATCAGCCGCTCGAACAGCCCGGAGAAGCCGGCGATCACGATCAGCACGGCGGACACCATGAACGCACCGATTGCTTCATCCAGACGCAGGCCGGCACCGCTGGTGATCAGCATCGCCGCACCCGGTGTCGACCAGGCCGTGACCACCGGCACCCGGTAGCGCAGCGACAGGCCGATGCAGGTGACGCCCATGCCGAGCCCCAGCGCCCACATCCACGAGGCGATTTCCGCGGGCGAGGCCCCGAGCCCCTGCGCCGCCTGGAACACCACGACGGCCGAGCTGGTGTAGCCGACCAGCACGGTGACGAAGCCGGCCACGATGGCTGGCAGCGAGAAGTCTTTGAGGATTTGCACGCGGGAATCCTGCCAGACCGGCCGTTGCCGGTGGCGATACGACAGCAATCGGCAGGCCAGCGGCCTTGCGCCCTTACAATGCCCGCCTGCCGCCCCTGACTTCCCTCGATGACCGCAACGGCTTCCGATTCCCGCCCCGGCGTTTCCGCAACCGCAAGTCCGCCGCCGAAGACCGCGCGCAAGCTGTCGGCCCTCGCCGGCCTGCTGCCGTTCCTGCGGCCTTATCGCGGCTATCTCGCGGTGGCCACGGTGATGCTGGTCCTGAGTTCGGCGGCGATGCTGGTGGTGCCGATCGCCTTCCGCGACCTGATCGACAAGGGTTTCGTCAGAAACGCCACCAGCGGCGACATCAACGGCCACTTCGCTGCCCTGGGCGTGCTGGCGGTGTTCTGGGCGCTGGCGACGGCGGGCCGCTACTACTTCGTGTCCTGGATCGGCGAACGGGTGACTGCCGATCTGCGCAGTGCCGTCTATCGCCGCATGTTGTTCCAGGCCCCGGCCTACTTCGAGACCACGCGCACCGGCGAAGTGCTGTCACGGCTGACCGGCGACACCACCCTGGTGCAGACCGTGGTCGGCTCGTCGGTGTCGATGGGCCTGCGCAGCGTCCTGCAGTTCATCGGCGGGCTGGTGATGCTCGGCGTCACGTCCCCGCGCCTGTTCGCGATCACAGCCGTGCTGCTGATCGCGGTGGTGGTGCCCCTGGTAGCGATTGGCCGCGCGGTAAAACGGGTGTCACGCGATGCCCAGGACAGGGTCGCCGACACCTCGGCCATCGCCGGGGAAATCCTTAACGCGGTGCCGACCGTGCAGGCCTTCACGCAGGAAAACGCAGAGGCGGCGCGCTACGACCGCACGGTCGAAAGCAGCTTCGACTCGGCCATCCGCCGCACCCGCCTGCGCGCAGCGATGACCGCCGGGATCATCGGCGGCGTCTTCGGGGCCATCGTCTTCGTGCTCTGGCTCGGTGCCCAGGCGGTGGTGGCCGGCAGCATGAGCGCCGGGCAACTGGCGTCGTTCGTGCTCTATGCGGTGCTGACGGCCGGTGGTGTCGGTGTGATCGCCGAAGTCTGGGGTGACGTGATGCGCGCCGCCGGTGCCACTGAACGGCTGATCGAGCTGCTGCACGCCGAAAGCAGCATCCAGCCGCCCGCGCATCCGAAGCCGCTGCCGGAATCGCGGCAGGCGCGCATCGAGTTCCGCGACCTGAGCTTCCGTTATCCCTCGCGCCCCGACACGGCCGCGCTGGACCACATCGCCCTCGACATCCGCGAAGGCGAAACCGTGGCCGTGGTCGGCCCAAGCGGCGCTGGCAAGACCACCCTTTTCCAGTTGCTGCTGCGCTTTCACGACGCCAGCAGCGGCGCGATCCTGTTCAACGGCGTGGACCTGCGCGATCTCGATCCGGAAAGCTTGCGCGCCCGCATCGGCATCGTGCCGCAGGACGCGGTGATCTTCTCGGCGGATGCCGCCACCAACATCCGCTACGGCAATCCGAACGCCACCGACGAAGAAGTACGTGCCGCTGCCCGCACCGCCCGCGCCGACGAGTTCATCGAACGCCTGCCGGATGGCTACGCAACCTTCCTCGGCGAGCGCGGCCTGCGCTTGTCGGGCGGTCAGCGCCAGCGCATCGCCATTGCCCGGGCGATCCTCAAGAACCCGCCGCTGCTGTTGCTGGATGAGGCCACCAGCGCACTGGATGCCGAAAGCGAGCAGCACGTCCAGCGCGGCCTGGAAGCGGCCATGGTCGGCCGCACCACGCTGGTCATCGCCCATCGTCTGGCCACCGTGCAGCGCGCCGACCGCATCGTGGTGATGGACGCCGGCAAGATCGTCGAAATCGGCACGCCGGCCGAACTCGTTGCCAATGGTGGGCTCTATGCGCGGCTGGCGAGCTTGCAGCTGATGGCCTGAATGTCAATGCAGTTGAATGGATTGTCAGTACGTTTCTGCCGCGATTTCAGCACCCTGTCGCAAACCTGAATCAGACGAGCTTGCGGCGCAAAAATTTTCACTCTCTTGGGCGAATTTTCAGCGTACGCTCCCCGTGCTTGCGGCCCTTCTCCGGTGGCCGCGTCATCTCAGCGCCACCGATTCAACCGTGTCCAATTCGAGTTCTCCGCCATTCCCGGATGCCTCGCCGAGTTTGCGTGACAGCCTCCTCGAAGCCCGGGCGCTTTACGACCAGGCCGGCTGCGGCTATCACGCCGCCACAGCCGAAGGCCTGCTGCTGGAAGTCAACGACACCCTGCTGCAATGGCTCGGTTATCAGCGCGACGAACTGGTCGGCAAACGCCATTTCCGCGATCTGATCACCCCCGCCAGCCAGCCCACGTTCGACGTCTGCTGCGCCCAGTTCTCGGTCAGCGGCCAAGTGCGCAATCTGGAAGTGGAGTTGAGCTGCGCCAGCGGCGAAGCGATCGTCGCCCTGGTCAGCGCCACCGCAGTGCGCGACCGCGACGGGCACTGTCGCTACGTGCAGGCGCTGCTGGTCGACATCTCCGTGCGACACCGGGCCGAACGGCGCGCCGAGCGTCTGGCCCAGCGCACTTTCCGCGCCCTGCGGGTGCTGAGCGCGATGAACGCCGAACTGGTCAATGCCGATCAGGAAAAGACCTTTCTCGACGCCGTTTGCCGGATGGTGGTCAACCGCGGCGGCTACCGGCTGGCCTCGGTTGGCTATGCCGAGCACGATCGCCAGCGACGGGTGCGGGTCGCCGCGCAGGCCAGCGCCAACGCCAACGCCAACGACGGTGCCGATAATGACGAAGCGTCGATCAGTTGGGCCGACAACGCCATCGGACAGGGGCCGACCGGCCGCGCCATCCGCACCGGCACATTGCAGATCAGCCAGAACATCCTGACCGACCCGCAGATGACCGCCTGGCAGGATCAGGCCCGGGCGGCGGGCTATCAGTCGGCGATCGCCTTGCCGCTGTCGGCCGGCGGCGTGGTGATCGGCGCGCTTTCGATCTGGGCACCGGAGCCGGATGCCTTCGACGGCGACGAAGCCGACTTGCTCATGGAACTGGCCAACGGCCTGGCCTTCGGCATCCACACCGTGCGCGCCCGCATCGAACATCTGCGCGCCCAGGAAATGGTCGCCCGGCTCGCTTATCACGATCCCCTGACCGGCCTCGCCAACCGGCCCCGGCTGCTGATCCGCATTCGCGATGCGATGACCCAGACCGCTGCCGGGCAGCCGCTGGCCTTGATGACCGTGGTCATCGAACGCTTCAGCGACATCCTGGCCGGCATCGGCGTGCGCCCGGCCGACCAGTTGCTCGCCCAGGTGGCCGACCGCCTGACCTCGACGCTTGGCGGCCGGGCATCCGCCGCGCGCGTCGGCAGCAAAAGCTTCGCCGTGCTGCTGATCGACACCGCCGAGACCGCCGCCCGCGACTGTGCGCAGCAATTGCGCGACGCGATGCGGCCCTCGTTCATGCTGGCCGGGATTCCGGTCGGCATCGAGATCAGCATCGGCGTGGCCATGGCCCCGGCCCATGCCGATGACGCCGAAACCCTGCTGCTGCGCAGCGGACTGGCGGCGCGCGCGGCGGCATCAAGCCCCGAAGCCTGCGAGTTCTACAGCGGCAGCGCGCTCGAGGACCGGCGCTGGCTGGCCCTGCTCGGCGATCTGCGCGCAGCGATCGAAGAGCAGCAACTGCGGCTCTACTACCAGCCCAAGATCGACGTGCGCAGCGGCCAGGTTGCCGGGGCCGAAGCGCTGCTGCGCTGGACCCATCCGCAGCGCGGCAAGGTGTCGCCGGCCGAATTCATGCCGATCGCCGAGCAGACCGGCGTCATCGCCCAACTCACCGATTACGTGCTCGACGCCGTGCTGCGGCAATTGCGGGCCTGGTGCGATCAGGGCTTCGTGCTGCCGGTGGCGGTCAATGTCTCGGTGCGCAATTTTTCCGATGCCGGCTTCGTCGACCGGGTGATTTCCGGGCTTGCGCGCCACGGCGTCGACCCGTCGCTGCTGCAACTGGAACTGACTGAAAGCACGCTGATGGAAGAGCCATCGCGCACCCGCAGCCAGTTGTCGCGCTTGCAGCGGCACGGGGTGACCACCTCGATCGACGATTTCGGCACCGGCTATTCGTCGCTGGCCTACATCGCCAATCTGCCGGTCGCGTCGCTCAAGATCGACCGCTCCTTCGTCAGCCGCATGCACGATTCCCCGCGCGTGCAAGGCATCGTGGCGGCGACCATCTCGATGGCCGAAGCGCTGGCGCTCGGCACCGTCGCCGAAGGGGTCGAAAACCGCGCCCAGGCCGAAGCGCTGATCGCCCTCGGCTGCGATCAACTGCAGGGCTACTGGTTCTGCCGCCCGGTGCCGGCCGACACCCTGCGCAACTGGGTGCAAAGCTTCCAGCCGCAGGTCTGGGGGCTGGTGCAGTCGGCGGACCTGATGTCCTGAGGAGCCGCCCCAACGGCGCGCGGGCACTGTCTTTGCGACACTCGCCGCTGACCCCGACTTGGCTGCCCTGCTGATGAAATCCACTGCTCCCTGCCGCCTGCGGCTGGCCGCGCCCTTTGTCGCCCTGATGCTGTTCGCCAGCGGCCCTGTCCAGGCAGCCACCCACTCAGCCGACCCCGGCGAAGCGGCGTTCCGCGCGCTTTACAAGGAACTGGTCGAAACCAACACCACGCTGTCGGCCGGCAGTTGCACGCTGGCCTCGGAGCGAATGGCGGCGCGGCTCTTGGCGGCGGGCTTGCCGGCCGCCGACATCGAACTGCTCGGCCCGGCCGACCGGCCGAAGGAAAAATCGCTGACCGCCACGCTGCGCGGCCGCGATCCGAAAGCCGCCACCATCCTGCTGCTGGCGCATGTCGACGTGGTGGAAGCGCGGCGCGAAGACTGGCAGCGCGATCCCTTCACCCTGGTCGAGGAAAACGGCTTTTTCTACGCCCGCGGCGTCAGCGACGACAAGGCGATGGCCGCTGTGCTCACCGACAGCCTGATCCGCTACCTGCAAACCGGCTTCAAGCCGCGCCGCACGCTCAAGTTGGCACTGACCTGCGGCGAGGAAACGGCGGACAGCTTCAACAGCGTCGCCTGGCTGCTGAAACATCATCCCGATGCCTTGAAAGCCGCGTTCGCCTTGAATGAAGGGGCTGGCGGCGAACTCGATGCCGACGGCCGGCCCAGCGTGTTGCAGATTCAGGCCGGCGAAAAGGTTTACCAGGACTTCGCGCTGGAAATCAGCAACGGCGGCGGTCACAGCTCGCGTCCGGTGCCTGACAACGCCATCTACCGGCTGAGTGCTGCACTCGGCCGGATCGGGGTTTATCAGTTTCCGCTGGCCCTGAACCCGGTGACCACGGCCTACTTCCAGGCGCAGTCGAATCTGGTGCCGAAAGACGCTGCCGACGCCATGAAAACCGTGCTCGCCCAGCCGGTCGATGGTCCGGCAACGGCGGCACTCTGGGCGCTGAACCCGGGCTGGAACAGCATGCTGCGCACCACCTGTGTCGCCACCCAGGTCAGCGCCGGCCATGCGCCGAATGCGCTGCCGCAGCGCGCCCGCGCCAACGTCAACTGCCGCATCCTGCCGGGCGTGGCGATCGCCGAGGTGCAGGCGACATTGAAGCGTGCAATGGCCGACGACGGCATCGGCATCAGCACCGTCGGCGAACCTGCCGTCACCGCCCCGGTGCCGCCGCTGACCGCAGCGATGCTCGATCCAGTGAAAAAGATCGCCAAAACCATCTGGCCGGCCGCCACCCTGGTGCCGACCATGGCGACCGGTGCCACCGACGGCCGCTTCCTCAACGCCGCCGGCATCCCGACCTACGGCCTGACCGGCCTATTCCACGACGCCGAAGGCAGCCATGCCCACGGGTTGGACGAGCGCATCCGGGTGCAATCGCTGATGGACGGCCGGCGCTTCCTGCACGAGGTGATCCGGATTTACGCGATGCAGCGGGACTGATCGGCTAGCGCGACCGCCGTCACGCCAGCCGCAGCCAAACCTGCGGCTGACATCGCGCTGACACGCTGTTTCAGCGCGTCGACACCGTCGGAACACCGTCGGCGAGGACAGTGAAGGCACCCGGCGCATCGCCGCCGGGACCGCCAACACCATCCGCCCCCGGAGTCCGCCATGAAGCCCTCATCCCTGCTGTCCACGCTGTTCAACCCGCGCCGAAAATTGCTGACCGGCCTTCCCTTTCTCGCTGCCGCCGCGCTGTTCGCGAGCCCGGCCAGCGCCCAGCTCAAGCCGTCGACCGACCTCCGCCTGCTGCCCTGCGGCCCGCATCCGGAACTGGTGTCGTGCAGCGAAGACGCCTCGGTGCGCACCGATCGCGCCGAACTCGATGAAGTCGTGCGCAGCATGTTCCGCGCGCTGCCGGACGAGGATTTCGCTCCCGGCGAGATCTTCATCCGCTATCTGGGCCGCGTGCGCCAGACGCCGGAAGCGCAGTTCGTGCCCAACGAGCGCGAAGCCACCACCGGCGGCAGCGCGCTGTTCGCGCCCGCTGCGGTCACCATGTTCCGGGCGATCAGCCCGGGCACCGGCAACGAGTTCGAGATCGAAGTGCCGCGCGCCATCCGCGATGCCTTCGACCGCGTCGCCGCCGAAAACGGGGCCAATCGCGAAAATCGCGGCAGCCTCCGCCTGCCCGATTCGCGCGAGACCCCGCAGGTGTTTCCGCAGCGCAGCAGCGGCCCGGTCGCCAATGCCTACAGCGGCGGCAGCGACAGCCGCGTGGTGCTGGCCGGCAACAGCACGACCTTTCCCTGGGTCGCCGTCGCCAACATCGGCGGCTGCACGGCCACCTTCGTCGGCCCGCGCCACCTGCTGACGGCCGCGCACTGCCTGTACAGCCGCAGCGATGCCACGTTCAGCAGCCAGTACACCATCCAGCCCGGCCGCACCGCGACGAGCACGCCCTACCAGACCACCATTCCCGGCAACCAGGGCACCGGCAAGTCGTGGATCTTCGTGCCGCCGCAGTGGATGCAGGCCAACCCCGCCGGCGGCACCGGCCAGTACGACTTCGGCATCATGGTCACGCCGGATCGGCTCGCCAACCAGTTCGGCCACCTGGGCTACGGCACGCTGTCCTCGGGCGCGCTGCGCAACCGCACGCATCTGGTGCGCGGCTATCCCTGGTGCGAGTCGGAATCGGTCGATGACCCGACGACCGCTGCCAGCGAAGAGCGCATCGACGAGCCGGACAACATCACGCCCGCCGCCAATGGTGTGGTGCCGACCGGTGCCGGCTGCCGGATCAACGACTTCTTCGGCGGCGATGCCTGTACGGTCGGCAGTTTCTCGGTGCAGGACGGCGACGGCTGGAACCGTCGCGTCAGCCACGGCTGCGATGCCAGCGCGGCGAACAGCGGCTCGGCGGTGTACAGCTATGTCGACGGCTTCGGCGCCTTCGTGTCGATGATCCACACCACCTCGACCGCCTGCGCCTTCCTCGGGCAGAACGCCTGTACGGCAGCCGACACCCATCCGCTGGTCGCCACCCGGATGACGCCGGAGTACACCGGCTGGGTCAGCTGGTTCCGCAACGCCTGGCAATAAGCCCGGTTCTGGCAACGGACGGAAGCCGCGCGGGGTCCGCGCGGCTTCCGTCCTTGGGCAATCACGCCCCTGTTGCAGCGCACCAAGAATCGCGCCAACCCGTAAACTAGGCGAATGATCTCCGCCTCCCGCCTCACCCTTCGCCGCGGCCCGCGTCCGCTGCTCGAAGATGCCAATTTCACCATTCATCCGGGCTGGCGCTGCGGCGTCATCGGCCGCAACGGCACCGGCAAGTCGACGCTGTTCGCCGCCGTACTCGGACAGTTGGCACCGGACAAGGGCGAGCTGTCATCGCTCAAGAACCTCGCCGTCGCCACCGTGGCCCAGGACACGCCGTCGCTGCCGGATCTGGCGATCGAGTTCGCGCTCGATGGCGACGTCGAACTTCGCGAGCTGGAACGGCGGCTGGTCAAGGCCGAGGACGCGCTGGACATCGACAAGATCAGCGCCATCCACGAGCGCCTGAACGACATCAGCGGTTACGCCGCACGCGCCCGCGCTGCGGCGCTGCTGCACGGCCTCGGCTTCTCGCAGGAAGCGCAAGCCACGGCGGTCGCGGACTTCTCCGGCGGCTGGCGCATGCGTCTGAATCTGGCCCGCGCGCTGATGTGTCGCTCCGACGTGCTGCTGCTCGACGAGCCGACCAACCATCTCGATCTTGATGCCGTGATCTGGCTGCAAAGCTGGCTCAGCACCTATCCAGGCACAATGATGGTGATCTCGCATGACCGCGAGTTCCTTGACGCGATCACCACCCACACGCTGCATCTGGAAGGCACCAAGGCGACGCTGTACACCGGCAATTACTCGACTTTCGAGCGCACCCGCGCCGAAAAGATGACCTTGCAGGCCGGCATGTTCGCCAAGCAGCAGAAGCAGGTCGCCCACCTGCAGAAGTTCATCAACCGCTTCCGCGCCAGTGCCGCGAAAGCAACCCAAGCCCAGAGCCGCATCAAGGCGCTGGAGCGCATGGAACTGGTGTCGGCAGTGCATGCCGATTCCGAATTCAGCTTCTCGTTCTCCGAGCCGGATCGCCTGCCGAGCCCGCTGGTGCGCTTCGACGACGTGGTCTGCGGCTACGGCGAAAAGGTGGTGCTGAAGAACGTGCGGATGCTGATCGCTCCCGGCGAGCGCATCGGCCTGCTCGGCCCGAACGGTGCCGGCAAGTCGACCTTGGTGCAGACCATCGCCGGCTCGATTCCGCCGCTCAAAGGCGATGCGATGCGCGACGGTTATCTGAGAGTCGGCTACTTCGCCCAGCACACCACCGACAGCCTCGATCCGAACGCCTCGCCGATCCTGCATCTGAAGCGCATCGACCCGACGGCCACCGAACAGAACCTGCGTGGCTTCCTCGGCGGCTTCAATTTCAAGGGCGACCGCGTCTACGAGAACGTCGAACCGTTTTCCGGCGGCGAGAAAGCGCGTCTGGCGCTGGCGATGGTGGTCTATCAGAAGCCGAATCTGCTGCTGCTGGATGAGCCGACCAACCATCTCGATCTCGACATGCGCCATGCGCTGGAGACCGCGATGCTGGAATTCGTCGGCGCGGTGATGGTGGTCTCCCATGACCGCCATCTGCTGACCTCCACTTGTGACCAGCTCTGGCTGGTCGCCGAAGGCGGCTGTCGGCCGTTCGTCGGCGATCTCGACGATTACGCCAAGTGGCTGAATTCGCGGGAGTTGAACCCCGGCAGCGGCAAGAAGAAGGACAAGAAACCACAGCGCAGTGCCGAGGAAATCGCCGCCCAGACCAAGCTGCTCAAGGACACCGTCCGCAAGCTTGATCAGCAGATGGCCAAGCTGACCAAGGATGTCGACACCTTGACCACGAAACTCGCCGATCCGGCGCTCTACGCCCCGGACAAGAAGTGGGATTTCACCAAGCTCCAGAAGGAGCAGGCCGCCGCGAAGAAAAAGCTCGCCGAAACCGAGGAAGAGTGGATGGCGGCGAACGAGCAGCTGGAAGCATTGACCATCGCGTAGCACGTAGGGTGGGCAGGCTTCATCTGCCCACAGATTCAGCTCGGTTCAACGGTCGGCGCACCATGGGCAGATACGGCCTGCCCACCCTACAAGCGCTTTGCCGCTCGAATCAACACGGAATCGGCCGGTTCCGGCGTGCGGTGCTGTGCGTAGACCTCGCGCACCCAGGCCAGCGTCGGGTGTTGCAGCCAGGCGGCTGCGGAATCGGCGGCGACAGCGCGGAAATCAGGGGAACCGTAGAGCGGGTGCTGGTCCGGGCTGGCCAGCGGGGCCAGCAGGGCGCATAGGGTCAGGTCCTCGATTCCGAATGCGTTGCCTAGATACGGCCGATTCCCGCGGCGCTCGGCGATGCTGTCGAGTGCCGCCTCGATCTTTGCCCGCGCGCGGGCAATGCCGGCATCGTTCATTGCGAAGCGGCGGCGGAAGGCCGGCAGCATCAGCGGCATGATCGCTTTCAGCACGGCGATCTCGGCCGCATTCGAGGCCAGCGTCCAGACCCGGATGATCTCGCGCGGATCGCTCAGCATCGGCGCGTAAGCCGCCATCAGCACCGCGCGGCCCAGGCCGTCATGGCTGGCGGCGGCGGCCAGCGCTTCGTCGCGCGCTTCGTCTTCGTCGGGCAGCAGGCGGTCGATCAGGCCGCGCGTCGCCAGCCTGTGCAGGATGCGGTCGCTGCCCTGCACGCGCAGTCCGTCGCCAGTGACGATCGGCACGGTGCTGCCGTGGCGGCCGATGAACGGCGTGACCGCCATGTGCAGCCCCGGCGTCAGCGCCCGTTCGACGAACGGCACGCCGGTGGCGAGCAGGGTCCAGCGAATCTTTTCGCTGAAGTGGGAAATGACGAAGCTGTGCAGGGTGAGCATCGTTTTCGGATCGGCAAACAGGGCGGGAGCACCATGATGCCGTGCCGAAGATGACCGGAATGGCACAGCTCGCGAACCCGGCACGAATTTCGCGCCAGTTTCGAGCCGCCATCGCGATTAAGCTCGCCGCTTGCCACCACGAACCGTTACCGGAGAGACCGAACATGAAGACAAAGACCGCAGGCGCGGCACTGCTGCTGACGATCGGCACCACCTTGCTCGGAGGCTGCGCGCTGCAGGCCCCGGTGGGCGAGGTCACCCGCATTTCCCTCGGTGATCCGAAGTTTCCGATCGCCGCCGCCGTCACCGTGCCGGCCGGCCACACCACCAGCTATCTGAGCGGCAATCTGCCCGATGTCGCCAATCCGGCCGCCGCGAAAGGCAGCGTCGAGGCCTATGGCAACACCGAAACGCAGACCGCGTCGGTCTTGAAGAAGCTCGGCGATACCTTGGCCAAGCTCGGTCTGGGCTATGGCGATGTGGTGTCGGCCACCGTGTTCCTGGTCGGCGATCCGGCGAAGAACGGCGATATCGACTTTGCCGGCATGAATGCGGCGTTCTCGAAGGTGTTCGGCTCTGAAACCCAGCCCAACAAGCCGTCGCGGTCGACGGTGAAAGTGGCCGGTCTGGTCATTCCCGGTGCGCTGGTGGAGATCGACCTGATTGCCGTGCATCCGGCGAAGTAAGACTGCGGAACGGATGTCGCGATGCGATCCTTTGCGAAAATCCGCTCCGCGCTGAAAGAGTGCAGTTCACAGGCTCGAATCGGCAGCATTCAACCGCTTGACCCGCGCTTCTGCACTGCTTTTTGTTGATTTTCCTGCGTTGATGATTGCCCGCCACCGTCCGGATTTCCGGACGGGGACGGCTGCGCCGTGCCGGCCATTTCCGACACCTTTCCAGGGTCTTCGATCGAACCCTGAAGAATTGCTTCAAGCAATTGAATTAAATCAATATTGCTCTCAACGAACAACACCGATCCGGCGCTTTTCAAGCGCGTTTGACGCGGCATTTGCACCCCTCAGGAAGCTGGCACGTTCCTTGAAGAATCGTCATGGGACGTTTGCAATTTCTTGACATTGATGAACTTCACATTAAGGGGTGCTGCCGCCGTGACCAAATTGAATCGGATACAGGATGGACTGGAGTCTCTCGCGCTTCGGCAACCGTTGTTCAGGGGCTATTGCGCGCCGCTGGTGCTGTCGGCGGCGGTGGCCGTCTTGCTGCCGTCGCGGAGCCATGCCCAGGACGCAGCAGCCGAGGCGCCAGCCGCTGCTGTCGAAGTGGCGGCGGCCGGCACGCCGACCAGCGCCGTGGGCGCACAGCTTGAAGAAGTGGTGGTCACCGGCACCCGCGGCAAGGGCTTGCAGGCGTCCGAAACCCTGGCACCGGTGCAGGTGCTCAGTGCCGACACCCTGAAAAGCGCCGGCCAGCCCGACCTGATCGGCTCAATCGCCCAGATCGTGCCCTCGTTCACCGCCCAGGCGTTTGGCGGCGACCAGGCCAACCAGACCTTGTCGGCGAAGTTGCGCGGCGTGTCACCGAACCACGCGCTGGTGCTGATCAACGGCAAGCGGCGGCACACCACGGCCAATCTCGCGGTGCTCGGCGGGCCGTTTCAGGGCGCGGCCTCGGCCGATCTCAACTTCATTCCGGTGTCCGCGATCAAGCGCGTTGAAGTGCTCACCGATGGTGCGGCCGCCCAGTACGGCACCGATGCCATTGCCGGCGTCATCAACATCATCCTCAAGGACAAGGACGAAGGCGGCACGGTCGACGGCACCTACGGCGGCTACCTGAACGGCGGCGGCGACACCATCAACCTGTCGAGCAACATCGGTTTCAGTCTGGGGCCGGATGGCTTCATCAATCTCACCGGCGAAATTCGCAGGCGCGAACGCAGCGATCGTGGCGGCATTGATCCCCGGGTCACCAACCCGGGCAATCTGGCGACCTTCCCGAACTCCAATCTGCCGCTGGCCCCCGGGTATCCGTTCCTGAATCGCATCCAGGGCGATCCGGAAATCGACATCTACACCGGCTCCTACAACGCCGGCTACCAATTCGGCACCGTCAAGTTCTACAGCTTCGGCACCTACGGCATCAAGAAGGCCAATTCGCACGAAAACTACCGCCTGCCGAGCCGCGCGTCCTACACGCCGCCGCCGATCACCGATTCCGGCGGCGACACCGTGCAGCCGCCGACCGAATATTTCTACCCCTTCGGTTTCAGTCCGCGCGAAGCGACCGATGAAGAGGATTTCGCCGCCACTTTCGGCGTCAAGGGCACGGTGTTCGGGGCTTGGGACTGGGATCTGAGCAGCACCTACGGCAAGGACGAAGTGAAGTTCTTCACGCTCGACTCCATCAATGCCGATCTCTACGCGCTGAACGGCACCTCGCCGACCGATTTCTTCGGCGGCGTCTATCTGTCGAGCCAGCTGACCAACAATCTCGACGTGGTGCGCGAATTCGAGGTCGGGCTCAGCAGCCCGCTGAACGTGGCGGTCGGCATCGAGCAGCGCTACGAGAACTACCAGCTCAAGACCGGCGATCTGGCCTCGCGCTTCGGTTCCGGCGCGCAGTCGTTCCCGGGTGTGCAGGTCGGCGACGCCGGCTCGCACGGCCGCCACAACTACGCGCTGTATGTCGATCTGGCGACCTCGCCGATCAAGAACCTGCAGGTCGATATTGCCGGGCGACTCGAATACTTCACCGACTTCGGCAGCACCCTGGTCGGCAAGCTCAGTTCGCGCTACGACTTTTCGCCGACGGTGGCCGTCCGCGGCACGGTCAGCACCGGCTTCCGGGCACCGACCCTGGCGGAGTCCTATTACTCGGCCACCAACGTCGGCCCGCAGAGTGCCTTCGTGCAGTTGCCGCCGAACGCCGCAGCGGCCAGCCTGCTGGGTCTGGGCAGCGGCTTGCAGCCCGAGGAATCGACCAATCTGAGCGTGGGCTTGGTGCTGCATCCGACCCGCCAGCTCAGTGCCACGATCGACGCCTACCAGATCGAGATTCGCGACCGCATCGTCGGCTCCGGCACCCTGTTCAGCCAGTTCAACGGCGTGCCGGTGCCCGGTGCCGAAGCGATCACCGCCGCGATCATCGCCAACGGCAATGTGCTGGACCCCACCGTCACCGACACCGGCATCAACATCTTCGCCAACGGCCTGACCACGCGCACCCGCGGTGTCGACCTGGTGCTGAGCTACCCGGACAACTACGTCTGGGGCGCGGTGGACTGGTCGGTGAGTGCCAACTACAACAAGACCAAGGTCACCAAGATCAATGCCAGCCCGGCGCAGCTTGGCGGTCAGTCCTTGTTCGATGCCGTGGCGCTGTCCGATCTGGAAACCGCATCACCGGAGTACCGCTTCAACTTCAGCGGCGTCTGGAGCCTGAACCGCTTCACCGTCACCCTGCGCGAAACCATCTACGGGCCGGCGGCGGAGAAGGAAATCGGCAACGACGGCAGCATCTTCACCAACCGCATCAAGGTCACGCCGATCACCGATCTGGAACTGGGCTTCAAGGCGACCAGGAAGGTCAAGTTCAGCCTGGGCGCGAACAATCTGTTCAACGTCTACCCGGATCAGAAGAACGCCGCACTGTTGCAGGGCTATCGTGACGGCAACAACAACTCGGCGGTGGCGATCTATCCGTCGTCGTTCTCGCCGTTCGGCTACAACGGTGGCTACTACTACGCCAAGCTCGGCTATACCTTCTGAGCCGCTGGCGGTGAATCACGGCGGCAATCTTTCGCGGATTGCCGCCTTTCCCGGTTTCCCTTGAGCCTGGCAGCCAACATCGGCAGGAGTCGTTCATGAGCACACCCGCAACACCCGCGTCGATGACCCGGCGCGAGCTGCTGACCCTGATCGGCAGCGTCGCCGGCAGCAGCGCGTCCTACACGGCGATGGCCGGCATGGGCCTGACCACGCCGTCCAACTACACCGGGCCGATCAAGCTCGAAGGCGATCCGAAGGGGGCGTCGGTGCTGATCCTCGGTGCCGGCCTGGCCGGCATGGTCGCCGCGTATGAACTGCGCAAGGTCGGCTACAAGGTGCGGGTGCTGGAGTACAACACCCGCGCCGGTGGCCGCAACTGGACCTTGCGCGGCGGCGACAGCTACACCGAACTCGGCGGCATCACCCAGACCTGCGGCTTCGACAAGGGCCTGTACATCAATCCCGGCCCCTGGCGCATTCCCCATCACCATCACGGCGTGCTCGACTACTGCCGGCGCTTCGGGGTCGCGCTCGAACCCTATGTGCAGGTCAACTACAACGCCCTCGTGCATTCGACCAAGGCCTTCGGCGGCAAGCCGCAGCGCTTCCGCGAAATCCAGTCCGACTATCAGGGTCAGATCGCCGAACTGCTGGCCAAGGCCACGCAGCAGCACAAGCTCGACGAACTGGTGACCAAGGAAGACCAGGAAATGCTGCTGGAATCGCTCAAGGACTGGGGAGCCCTGGACGAGCACCACGCCTACGCGCCGGGCCGCGAAAGCAGCGAGCGTCGCGGTTACGAAAAGCTGCCGGGCGGGGGCGTATCGGCCGTACCGGTGTTCTCCAAGAACATCATTCCGTTTTCGCCGCTGCTGCATTCGCAACTGTGGGGTGCCATCGGGGCCGGCCAGAATTTCGAGATGCAGACCATGCTGTTCCAGCCGGTCGGCGGCATGGACAAGATCGGCGATGCCTTCAAGCGCCAGGTCAACGACCTGATCCAGTACAACGCCAAGGTCACCCGCATCCAGCAGGCCCCGGGCAAGGTCACGGTGAGCTATGTCGATGCCGTGAAAGGCGGTGCGCCGCGCACCGCCACTGCCGACTGGTGCCTGTGCACCATTCCGCTGTCGGTGCTGAGCCAGATCGAGATCGACGTCGGCGATGACATGCAGGCGGCGATCAACGCCGTGCCGTACGCGGCTTCGACCAAGGTCGGCCTGCAGTTCAAGCGCCGCTTCTGGGAGGAGGACGAGCACATCTACGGCGGCATCACCTACACCGACCTGCCGATCCGGGTGATCGCCTATCCGAACAACGGCTATCACTCGGCCGGCAAGGGCGTGCTGCTGGGCGGCTACATGTTCGGCCCCAATGCCTACGAGTTCACGTCATTGCCACCAGCGGAAAGAGTGCGCCGGGCCGTGGAATACGGTGCGCAGATTCACCCGCAGTACAAGACCGAGTTCGACAACGGCATCGCCGTGGCCTGGCATCGCGTGCCCTGGACGCTCGGCTGCCTCGGCGTCTGGACCGACGAACGCCGCGCCGAGCACTACCAGAACCTCTGCCAGATCGACGGCCGCTTCCTGGTGGCCGGCGAGCATGCGTCCTACATCCCGGGCTGGCAGGAGGGCGCGGTGCTGTCCTCGCTGGACGCCATCACCCGCCTGCACCAGCGCGTCGTCGCCTGAGCACGATCATGAAAAAGCCCAAGAATCCTGCGGGTCTGCGGTTCCTTTGCGTGCTCACAGCAGCGCTGGTGACCACCACGGCGCAGGCGCAGAGCGATCTGAGTTCCGGCGCCGTGTTCAGCACCGGGCCAAGCTTCGCGCAGCGCGACGGCCGCGCGCTGTACGAAGCCATCTGTCAGGGCTGCCACATGCCCGACGCCAAAGGTGCGGTCGGTGCCGGCCGTTATCCTGCGCTGGCCGGCAATGCCAATCTGGCGGCGGCGCGCTATCCGGCGACGGTCGTGGTCAATGGCCTGCGAGCGATGCCGGCTTTCGGCGATCAGCTCGATGACCAGCAGATTGCCGAAGTCGTCAACTACGTGCGCAGCCATTTCGGCAACGATTTCAAAGACCTGCTCGACGCAGGCACGGTGAAGTCACTGCGGCCGAAGTAGCGGCGCCGTTGCCCGTTCGAGCCGATCAAGAAAAGCCAGCGCCTCGGCACGGGCGCTTCCGCACATCGCAGGATCAGGCTTGAGGCCGCTGCACACCGTCGGCCTGCGCGGATCGCCGAAGATCGCGCAGCTTTGGTCATCGCGCAGTTGCACGCAGCGCACGCCGGCCGGTTTGCCGTCCGGCATGCCGGGAATGGCGGAAGAAATCGACGGTGCGATGCAGCAGGCACCGCAGCCGGGGCGGCATGACGCAACGCCGGCTGCGGGCTTCATCGACCGCTTCAGCCGGGCATCCGCTCGAAACCCGGCAGGCCTTCGACGACGCCGTGCCAGCTCGGCTTGTCGATGGTGAAGACGGCGAAATCGGGCTTGCCGAAGATCGAGGTCTGATCGAGCGAGCCGGCCTTGAGCAGCACCATGCCGGGGATGGCCGGTGTGCGGCTGGTCAGCGGCGTGCCGCAGTCGCCGCAGAATTCGCGAGTGACCGGAGACGGCAGATCGCTGCGGCTGAACCGTTTCGGCGTGCCCTTGACGTAGTGGAACGCGGCGTCCGGCAAGCCCATCACCGGATTGGGGCCGCCGCCGGAGATGTACTGGCATTCGCGGCAATGGCATTGCGCGCGCAACTGCGGCTCGGCCTCCGCTGCATAACGCACCGCACCGCAGTAGCAGCCGCCTTCGATCTTCATGTCGCGCTCCTCTTCGTTGTTCTGGTCCTCGAAGTATGCCGTTGTGCATCGACGCGGGTGCAGTTGGCAGCCACCGTTTCGCGCAGGATTTCGCTGAGTTTCAGCAAGCCGGGACCGGCATAATCACGGTCGGCAAAGATCAGATACAGGGTCAGGAAGCGTTCGGCCCCGTCGCGCAGCGGCAGGGCTTTCAGGCTGCCGACGGCCAGTTCGTCGACGATCTTGTCCTCCGGAAACCAGGAAAAGCCGTAGCCCATCGCCACTGCCTGGATCGAGGTCGACATCTGGCTGACCACCCAGCGCTGCTTGGCCTCGAGCGACTGCTGGCGCGGATCGCGCGCCGCACCGGAATCGCGCACCACCAGATGACGGTGGTTGCGCAGGTCGTTGGGCGTCAGCGGGCGGTTAAGTTGATGCAGCGGATGGTCCGGATGCGCCACAGCCAGAAAGCGCAGATTGATCAGCGCTTCGCCGAGAAAACCCTGCGGAATCACCGGTGCGATCGCCAGATCGGCCCGGCCAGACAGCAGCGCTTCCGAGGTGCCGCCGATCACCGATTCGATCAGTTCGATGCGCGTATGCGGGCTGACCTCGCCGAACGCGGCGAGTGCGGGCAGCAGCACCCGGTTCGGAAAGATGACTTCCACCGCCAGCCGCAGCTCGGCCTCCCAGCCGGCCGACAACTGCCCGGCAGCGCGCTCCAGGCCGGTGGCTTCGTCGAGCAGCGCCTTGGCCCGGCGCACCAGCAACTGGCCGGTGGCGGTCAGCACCGCTTTCCGGCCCTGTATTTCAAAGGCTTTCAGCCCGAGCCGCGATTCGATCTGCTGCACCGCGTAGCTGATCGCCGACTGGCTCTTGTGCAGCGCTTCCGCCGCCTGCGCATAGCCGCCGGCTTCCACCACCGCGAGCAGCGCGCGCCATTGTTCGAGGGTGATGTGGGGGCTGGGCATGGGGTTCGTGAGGTGTTGGGCGTGAGGGTTGGATCGGCGCGTGCTTTCGGAAGTGCCTTGAATGGCACTTCCGAGCGTCGATCCAACGGGCGGCAGCCCTGGGTGAGGCGTCGGCCGGGAAGCAAAGCTATCAAATGATTAGATTGAAACAAGTGAAAACTTATGCTTTTTAATCGACTTCGACAATCGTTCAATACGTCCACCGAAGCAGCCCCTCTCAACTCGACGCACCGGAGACCGACATGAACACCGCCACCCTCAGCGCAGCCCGCACCACCCCATCCACCACCCTGGCCGACAGCGCCGGGCTTGCCGGCCGCGTCCTGCTGGCGGCGATGTTCCTGCTGGCCGGCATCACCAAGATCAGCGGCTATGCCGGCACGGCAGGCTACATGGCTTCGGTCGGGGTACCGGCGGCCTTGCTGCTGGCGGTGATCGCGCTGGAAATCGGCGGTGCCATCGCCATCATCATCGGCTTCCAGACGCGCCTCGTGGCGCTGGCGCTGGCCGGTTTCACGCTGGCGGCGGCCGCGCTGTTCCACTCGAACTTCGCTGATCAGATGCAGATGCTCCTGTTCCTGAAGAACATTTCGGTGGCCGGTGGCTTCCTGGTACTGGCCGCCTACGGTGCCGGGCGCTATAGCTTCGATGCCCGCCGCAAGGCCTGATCCCCATCCGGATTCATTCAAACGCCCACCTTCCGTAGGTCCGGATTCATCCGGACGGCTACCACGCCAGCCGGCCAATGTGCCGTCCGGATAAATCCGGACCTACAAGAATTTCACGGAGAAATGCCATGACCGCTCGCCACCTCCAACGTGTGATCCCGTCAATGCCGACCAGCGATGGTGCCGGCGTCAAGCTGCGCCGCTCCATCGGCGCACAGCGCGGGCTGTATCTCGATCCGTTCCTGATGCTCGACGAATTCGGCACCGACAACCCCGGCGACTACATCGCCGGCTTCCCGGCCCATCCGCATCGCGGCTTCGAGACCGTCACCTACATGCTCGACGGCCGCATGCAGCACCGCGATCACCTCGGCAACGTCGGCGATCTGGGCCCCGGCGGCGTGCAGTGGATGACCGCCGGGCGCGGCGTGATCCATTCGGAAATGCCGCTGCAGGAAAGCGGGCGGATGCGCGGTTTCCAGTTGTGGATCAATCTGCCGGCGGCCGAAAAGATGAAGCCGGCCGGTTATCGGGACATCCCGGCGGCGGAGATTCCTGAAGTCGCGCTGCCTGGTGGCGGCACGGTCAAGGTGATTGCCGGCACCGTCGGCGAGGTCAGCGGCCCGGTCAACGGACTAGGCAACCGGCTGCCGACCGATCCGCTGTATCTCGACATCGAACTGCGGGCCGGTGCGCGTTTCGAGCAGGCGATTGCGGCTGGTCACAACGCGTTTGTCTACGCCTACGAAGGCTCGCTTTCGATCGGCGAAGGTGCGGCCGCGAAGGCGATTCCGACTCAGGCCGCTGGCGTGCTGACGCCGGGCGATACGGTCACGCTCACCGCCGGTCCGAACGGCCTGCGCGCGGTGTTGATCGCGGGCAAGCCGATCGGCGAGCCGGTGGTGCAGTACGGGCCGTTCGTGATGAACACCCGGGAGGAGATCGAGCAGGCGATTCGCGATTACAACGACGGCACGCTGGCCAAGGCTGCCTGAATCGCGGAAGGCGATGCATTTCGCACGAAGTACACGAAGAACACGAAGAAAAGCAATCAACTCTCCGCGCTTTTCACTTTGTGGTCTTTGTGTACTTCGTGCGAAATATCGTTTCTCTGGCCGTTCCTCCGCCACACACCTCCGCGCAAGGACGGAGGTGCCATCCGGAAAGTGACCAGCGGTTACGATCACCCTCCCGCTTGTCACCGACCCGCCGCATGACCGCCCTGCTCGACGCGCTCGCCGCCGACCCGTTGTTTCTCGGCATCACCACCACCCTGCTGGGCCTGCTGGTCGGCAGTTTCCTGAACGTGGTGATCCTGAGGCTGCCGCGGATGCTGGAAGCCGACTGGAAATCGGAAGCGCGCGACCTGCTCGATCTTCCAGCGGACGCGAAGCCGGGAAAGAAGATTTCCCTGACCCATCCAGCCTCCTGCTGCCCCGGCTGCGGTGCGGCGATCCGGCCCTGGCAGAACATCCCGGTGATTTCCTGGCTGGCCTTGCGCGGCCGCTGCGCCAACTGCAAGACCGGCATCTCGATCCAGTATCCGCTGGTCGAATTCGCCAGTGCCGCGATGTCCGCCGTCTGCGTCTGGCGCTTCGGCTGGTCGCCGCAGCTGGCGGCCGCCCTAGTGTTCACCTGGGGATTGATTGCGCTGACCGTGATCGACCTGCGCGAAACCATCCTGCCAGACGACCTGACCCTGCCGCTGATGTGGATCGGCCTGGCCTTGAGCACGGTCGGCGTGTTCGTCGACATGAGCGCCAGCATCTGGGGCGCGATCGCGGGGTATTTGAGCCTGTGGTCGATCTACCACCTGTTCCGCATCGTCACCGGCAAGCACGGCATGGGCTATGGCGATTTCAAGCTGATGGCCGCGCTCGGTGCCTGGTTCGGCGTTGCCGCGCTGCCGCTGATGCTGCTGCTGTCGTCGGTGGTCGGGGCAGTGGTAGGCCTGAGCCTGATCGTGTTCAAAAAGCACGATCGCAACGTGCCGATCCCGTTCGGGCCGTATCTGGCCGGCGCCGGCTGGCTGATGCTGATCTGGGGCGACGCCCTGTCCGGCGTCGTGACGGGGCGCTGAGATGGCCGCATTGACCATCGGCCTGACCGGCGGCATCGCCAGCGGCAAGAGCCATGTCGCAAGCGCCTTCATCGCGCTCGGCGTGCCGCTGCTCGAAGCCGATGACGTGGCCCGTGAAGTGGTCGCCCCGCCATCGCCCGCGCTTGCCGAGATCGCCGAAACCTTCGGCGCTGCGATGCTCAACGCCGACGGCACGTTGAATCGCCGCGCCCTGCGCGAAGTGGTGTTCGCCGATCCGTTGGCGCTCAAGAAGCTGGAAGCGATCACCCATCCGGCGATCCGCAAGCGGGTGGCCGACTGGCGCGCCGCGCAGACCGCGCCCTACTGCATCTACTCGGCGGCGATCCTGATCGAAGCCGGCATGACGGCACTGGTCGACCGCGTGCTGCTGGTCGATGCGCCGGAAGATGTGCAGCTGCGCCGACTCACTGCGCGCGACGCCGCCAGCGTCGAACTGGCCAAGCAGATGATCGCCGCGCAAGCCAGCCGCGAGCGGCGGCTGAACGCGGCGCACGATGTGATCGACAATCGCGACGAGCGCGTGGCGGTCGAAGCGCAGGTCGCCAGACTTCATCGGATGTATCGGCGACTTGCGGAAAGCATCTGATTTCTGACGGAAAAGGTTTGCCCCTGCGGCGTGACGCGGGTCACAATCGGGGCTGATGCGATTCGCCAGGTTTCGATGGACCGTACCCCCGACTGGGTCAGTTTCGAGCAGCCGCTCAACGAGCGGACGCGGTCTCTGCTGCGCCTCGAATTCCTGTTCGCCGAATACGTGCACCACGCGGCCGATGCCACGGTATGGGGCATTCGCTCGGGTTTGCAGACCCTGCTCGACATCCTGTCGGTGATCGGCCGCGCCGATCTGCGCACCGAGCTGATCCGCGATCTCACCGAACAGCGCAGCCTGCTGAATCGCCTGCGCACCCGCCCGGAATGCGATCGCGCCAAGCTCGACGCCGTGCTGGCCGAAATCACTGCGGTGCTGACCACGCTGCATGCCTCGGGCGCGCATCCGTCGACGGTGCTGCGCGACAACGAATTCCTGTTCTCGGTGCTGAACCGCAGCGGCGTGCCGGGCGGCACCTGCATGTTCGATCTGCCGGCCTTCCACCGCTGGCTGTCGCGGCCCTACGCGAACACCGAGCGCGATCTGTCGCGCTGGTTCTCGCTGCTGCGCCCGTATCAGGCGGCGATCGGCCTGTATCTGCGGCTGCTGCGCGACTCCACCGCCTCGTCCGAGCAGATCGCCGAAAGCGGCGTCCATCTGCATGTGCCGCAGGGCGTGTTCCCGCTGCTGAGAGTCCACGTGCCGCCGGACGCCGATGTCTATCCCGAGATCAGCGCCGGCAAGCACCGTTTTTCCTTCCGCTTCATGCGCTTGGGCGACGTCAACCAGCGCAACGTGCAGACCGCCGACGACATCGTGTTTCATCTTCAGTGCTGCACGCTGGCCGGCGTTCACGAGCACGCATGAGCGCGATACCTTCGATCCGCATCGCCCGCTGCCCGCAATGCGGCGCGTCCAGCCGACTGGACGAGCGCAACACGTTTCGGCCGTTCTGCAGCGAACGCTGCAAGCTGCTCGACCTCGGCGCCTGGCTCGACGGCCGGCATGCGATTCCGGTTGAGCCGGATCCGGACGCCTTCGACGCAGACGAAGCGTAGGGCTGCCGCGGTTGGCTGGCCTGCCGCAGCCGAACAGCAACGGCAGTCTCACGCGGAGAACGCGGAGATCGCAGAGAAAAGCGAGAGGAAAAATGCTTTTCCTTGCTTTTGCCGTTCTCTGCGTCCGCCGCGTTCTCTGCGTGAGATAAGCCTTTGGCGCTTCAGTGCGGCGCTTTCAGCGACGCCCCGACCGCCACACCCTTCTGCATCACCAGCGAACGGACGTTGGCCTCCTGCTCGGCCCGGCCGCGCTTGGCGGCGCGCTTGCGGCCACCCGGGATCACGCGGCTCAAACCGTGGCGCACGAAGTTGCGCGGGATTGCCAGCAGCGGATACCAGGGCAGCATGCGGGTCGGAATGCCGAGCCGCTGCATCGCTTCGCCGCCAAGGAAGGCGCGGCTGAGCGACATGTTCTTCGCGTACTCGTAGCGGCCGCGCAGCCAGCTGAAGTTCGGGTACTCGCGGCTCAGCGGCTCCCAGGCCAGCGGCTGGGCCATCATCGGGCTGGTTTCGTCGGGATTGGTCAGGCTGAGCAGGAATTGCAGCAGCTGCGCCGCGCCACCGGTTTCGGTATCGGCCAACCAGCGCTCGTCGACGCCGATCAGCCAGCCGACATAACGGACCAGATGGGCCGCGTCGTCACGCTCGCGGCGGGTCTGCGGCATGCCGAGCAGGCGGCTGCCGAGCACCGGCACCAGCAGCGAGCCGTAGAGCGTCGCGCCCATGTCGGCCTGGTTGATCGGCAGGCCCCAATCTTCGAGCTGCCAGTCCGGCCGCGCCGCCACCGTGCGCCGCACCAGCGCGTGGATGAAGCGGACCATCAGGGTAGAGCGCCAGCCGATCGCATGGGCTTCCAGCCCACCGGCGACCGTGCAATCGAGCTTCCACTGCACGGTTTCGGCGAGTCGCCGGGTCGGGCCTTTCTGCAGCGCGCCGGTCAGGATCAAGGTGCGGTTGAACGCCGAAGCCTGATAGCCACCGAGCAGCGCGACATTGCGGCCGACATGGAACGCGGTCCTGCCGCAGCGGCGGAACAGCTCGGCACCGCGCTCGACGCGGGCGCGATCGAGCCAGGCCGGCGGCGTGCTGACCTCGGTCATGAACTGGCGCAGCGCCGACAGCGCGTTCGGCACCGCGTCGATGCCGTGTTCGAGCGCGGTCTCGAACTGCTGGCGGGCGTCACGCATGCCGTGCAGGCTCATCGCGCTCAGCAGCTGGTCCATCGCCAGATCGCCCTGCATCAGCCCGATGCCGATCTGGTTCCAGCGTTCGGCGTCCGGCGACTCGATGGCCGGCATGATCCGGCCGAGCTTGCCGAGCACGGCGTCGATGTGTTCGCTGCGGCGATGGCGAGTCGGGATGAAGCCGGGGGCAATCTGGGTCATGGCGGTTTTCGCTTGCGGGCTTGACACACACCCTAATGCGAATGTTTATTCGCATTCAATTCGCAAACCCTTCGCTTGAGACTCGCCTTCCCCCATGCGCAAGAAACCCGTCCAGCAGCGCGCCCGCATGCTCGTCGACAGCCTGATCGACGCTGCTGGCGAAGTCGTCGCCCGCGATGGCCTCGAAGCGCTGACCACGGTGCGCGTGGCGGCACGGGCCGGCGTCAGCGTCGGCTCGCTGTACCAGTACTTCGACAACAAGAACATGCTGGTCGCAGCACTCATGGACCGGGTCAATGCCGACCTGATTGCCGCCGTCGACCAGGTCGCCGCACAGCATGTCGGCGATGACCCCCAGCGCTTCGCCCGGGCGCTGCTGGAGGCCGCCTTCGCGGTCTTCGAGACGCGCCAGGGTCTGGCCCGCGAGCTGATGCGCCACTGGCACCGGCTCGACATCGCCCGCGGCCTGCACCGTTTCGAGCAGCGCATGCTCGACCTGCTGCGCGCCTACGCGCTCGCCCATCTGCGCGAGCATCCGGTCGATCCCTCGCCGGCCCGCGCCTTCATCCTGATCAACAGCGTGGTGTTCACCCTGCTGCGCTACCTGAGCGAGCCCTCGCCGCTGATGTTCCAGCGCGCGGAACTGATCGACGAACTGGCGGCGATGGCCGCGCGGCTAATCAGCGCGCCGCGCTAGCGTGGCCAGTACGCGCTGATCGCCGCAATCCCCTGCGCGCCGTGCTGGCGCGCCTCGAACAGATCGCCCTGATCGAGCCCGCCAAGCGCATAGACCGGCAGGCCGACCACGCCGCGCCGCGCCGCGAAGCCGGCCCAGCCGATGCCGTCGGCCCCCGGATGAGTCGCGGTCTCGAACACCGGCCCTAGCACCGCGAAATCGGCGCCGACGATCTGCGCGGCCTGCAACTGCTCGTTGCTGTGCACCGAGGCCCCGAACCAGCGATCGGCGGCCATCGGTCGTGCGCCGTAACGTGCGAGTGCAGCGCTGGTGGCATGCCAGCCATCGGCCCCGATCAAGGCCACCATCGCCGGGTCGCGATCGACGATCAGCTTCAGGCCGGCGGCGTGGGCGGCGGGCAGCAGGGTGCTTGCCAGTGCTGCGTACTCGCGTTCGCTGAGCGATGGCAGGCGCAGCCGCAACAGCGCGCCGCGCGGCAGGCGCGTCAGGCCGGTCAGCAATTCGATCAGGCTCGCATCGGGCCGCGTGAACACGTAATGCGGCGGAAGACGCAGCGCGGTGACGATCGGCGCGACTGTCGGCAGCAGATCGAGCGTGCTCAGCGCATCGGCGGGCAGCCACGCGAAGGCCTGCTGTTCGCGCGACACCGGCTCGCCGTCCCAGGCGTCGACGCACCAGGTGTCGAGCAGCACGTGGCGGTCGCGATAATCGTGTCGGAAGCGCAGCAGCGGCCGGGCGCGGGTGACGGTGATGCCCAATTCCTCGTGCAGTTCGCGAGTGAGCGCCTGGAGCACGGTTTCGCCCGGCTCGATCTTGCCGCCGGGGAACTCCCATTTGCCGGCCGCGATCTTGCCGGCCGGGCGCTGGGCGATCAGCAGCCGGCTTTCGCCGTCGAGCAGCACCCCGCAGGCAACCGGAATCAGCGGCAGCGCGCGGTTCATCGGGCTGCATCCTGCTTGCCGGATATCGCCGCCAAGCATGCGCTGCGGTCACAATTCACGGGTCGAATCATCTGTTCGCCATCCACCGTCCAATCCATCGAGGAAATCCCGCATGGCCATCGTCACCCGCCGCGTCGACTACGTTGATCAAACCACCGCCCTGCGCGGCCGCGTCTACTTCGACGACAGCAGCAGCGCACCGCGTCCCGGCGTGCTGGTCAGCCACGCCTGGGGCGGTCGCGACGACTTCGCCAACCAGCAGGCCGAGAACATGGCCAAACTCGGTTATGTCGGCTTCGCGCTCGACATGTACGGCGAAGGCCGTCGCGGCAACGGTGTGGAGGAATGCCAGAAGCTGATGACGCCGTTCATGGAAGACCGCGCGCTGCTCGCGCGTCGCATCACCGCTGCGCTGACGACGCTGCGCAGCTTGCCGGAAGTCGATGCGTCGCGGGTTGCCGCCTTTGGCTTCTGCTTCGGCGGTCTGTGCGTACTCGACCTCGCACGCAGCGGAGCCGATGTGAAAGGTGTCGTGAGCTTCCACGGCTTGCTCAAGGGTCACGATCTGCCGAAACAGAAGATCACCGCCAAGGCGCTGGTGCTGCACGGCGACGCCGACCCGCTGGCGCCGTTCGAGGACGTGGTCGCTTTCCGCAACGCGTTCAACGAAGCCGGAGCCGACTGGCAGCTGCACGCCTACGGCAAGATCCTGCATGCCTTCGCCGTGCCGGGCGCCAACATGCCGGGCATTGCCGCGCATGACGCGGTGGCGGAAGCGCGTTCGCAGGCGGCGATGCGGAATTTCCTGGCCGAGGTGCTGGCCGATTGATGCGCTCGGCCTGATGCGTATATCCTGACCGTATACACATCGAGGACACCGCGATGAACACCGCCAAGATCTTCCAGTCCGGCAACAGCCAGGCCGTGCGGCTGCCGAAGGAATTTCGTTTCGCCGCGTCGGAAGTCGAAATTTTCCGGCGCGGCGCGGAGATCGTGCTTCGCGAACGGCGGCCGAGTCTGGCCGCCTTGCTCGCGGAACTGGAACCGTGGCCGGATGACATCACCGCCCCGGACGAACTGCCGCAGCAGACGCGCGACTACGGTGCCTTGCCGTGAGCAGCGGGGCGACCCGGACACGCTATCTGCTCGACACCGACACCTGCATTTACGCGCTGTCCGGCCGCTACCCGCAGGTGATGGCCGCGTTCGACGCTCAGTTGCCCGGCAGCGTGCAGGTATCGGTGGTCACGCTCGGCGAGCTGTTGTTCGGAATCGCGAAGAGCCAGAAACCTGCGGCGGCCAGGGCGCGGGTCGACTCCTTGTTGAGCGTTGCGGACTTGGCCGCCTTGCCCGTGGAAGCAGCCGAGCACTACGCGGAAATCCGGGCGGCCCTGGAACGCGCCGGCACGCCGATCGGCCCGAACGACCTCTGGATCGCCGCCCATGCTCGCGCGGCCGGGGCGGTGCTGGTCACCAACAACGTCCGCGAGTTCGAGCGCGTCGAAGGGCTCGCGATACAGAATTGGGCGGTCTGAGCCGCCTCAGGTCCGGTAGTGCATCACTTTGAAATTGCGATGAAGCGGTTCCGCACGAAGTACACAAAGGCCGCCAAGAAAGACGTCAATCTGATGGGCTTGGATTGATTTTCTTCGTGTTCTTCGTGAGCTTCGTGCGAAACATCACGACCACACCTCAAACTGAGTCGCGACCCTCAGGTCCGATATTCGGCGTTGATCTTCACATAGTCGTAGCTGAAGTCGCAGGTCCAGACCCGGGTCTTCGCGGTGCCGCGACCGAGGGCGACACGGATCGTGAATTCCGGCTTCGCGACCACCGCCGAACCCAGTTCCTCGCGATACGAGGGATGCGGTTCGCCGCCGTCGAGCAGGCGCACATCGTCCAGCCACAGATCGACCTTGCCGGGATCGAGCCCCGGCACGCCGGCCTTGCCGATCGCCATCGCCAGACGACCCCAGTTGGCGTCGCCGGCGAACATCGCGGTCTTGACCAGCGGCGAGTGGGCGATCGAGTAGGCGACCAGACGCGCTTCGTCGACGGTGCCAGCGGTTTCGACGTCGACCGTGATGAAGCGCGTCGCACCTTCGCCATCGCGGACGATGGCTTGGGCGAGTTCGATGCAAACCTCGGTGACGGCTGCCGAGATCACCGGGAAATCGGCGTGTGCGGCATCGACATCCACGTTACCGACCTGCGCAGTCGCGAACAGCACGCAGGAATCGTTGGTCGAGGTGTCGCCGTCGACCGTCGCGCTGTTGAACGATGCGGCGACGGCGGACTTCAGCAGGCTGTCGGTCGCTTCAGCCGTCAGGCGCGCATCGGTGCCGATGTAGGCGAGCAAGGTCGCCATGTTCGGGTAGATCATGCCGACACCCTTGGCGATGCCGGTCACGGTGACAGCGCCCTGCGACGTTTCGACCGTCCGCGACGCGCCCTTCGGCACCGTGTCGGTGGTCATGATCGCGCGCGCCGCCGCGTTCCAGGCGTCGGCCTGAAGATTGGCGACCGCCTTCGGAATCGCCTCGACCATCCGCGAAACCGGCAGCTGCTGGCCGATCACGCCGGTCGAGAACGGCAGCACCTGCGCAGGCTCGCAGCCGATCGCGGCAGCCACCGCAGCCGCAGTTTCGCGGGCATTGGCCAGGCCCTGCGCGCCGGTCGCGGCATTGGCATTGCCGGCGTTGATCAGCAGCGCGCGGATGTTCGGCGTGGCAGCAAGGCGTTCGCGGCAGACCTGCACCGGGGCGGCACAAAAAGCGTTCTGGGTGAACATGCCGGCCACCCGCGAACCCGCTGCGAGTTCGATGACCAGCAGATCCTGACGACCCGGCTTCTTGATCGCCGCTTCCGCGGAACCGAGACGGACACCAGCGATCGGCGTCAATGCGCCGGGGGCTTCGAGATTGACGGGCATCGGGAAACTCTCGGAATCAGACCAGCACGCCGTGGCACTGCTTGAACTTCTTGCCCGAACCGCAGGGGCAAGGATCGTTGCGGCCGACCTTGGCGAACTCGCCGCCGGCCGCCGCGACCGGCGGACGCGACATTGCCTGCGGCGCATTCAGCGTCCGGCCCTCGAGCGGCGGCGGCGCTGCCAGCTCTGGCACCGCTTCGGCGACCGCCGACTGGGCGTCCGCATGCTGGAATTCCATCGGCCTTGCGGCGTTGCGGCGCGCTTCTTCCAGCGCCTGCACTTCCGCTTCGGTGAGGATCTGGATGCGGGCCAGGCGCGAGATCACCTCGTGCTTGAAGCGCGCCAGCATGTCGTTGAACATCGTGAAGGCTTCGCGCTTGTACTCCTGCTTCGGGTCCTTCTGCGCGTAGCCGCGCAGGTGGATGCCGAGGCGCAGGTAGTCCATCGCTGCCAGATGCTCGCGCCAGTAGGTGTCGATCACGCGCAGCAGCGTTTCGCGTTCGAAGGATTCCAGCACCGCGTCGCCGATCTTGGCCTTCTTGTCGGCATAGGTCAGCGACAGCGCGTCGACGATCTTCGCGGTGATCTTCTTGTCGTCTAGCTGGTTGTCTTCCTCGGTCCACTGGCGGATCGGCAGACTCAGCGCGAAATCCTTGCGCAGCGCGTCTTCCAGCGCTTCCAGCGTCCACATCTCTTCCGGACTCTGCGGCGGCACATGGGCGGCGACCACGGCAGCGACGACATCGCCACGGATGTCGTCGATCATCGGCGTGACCACGGTGGCGCCCATCAGCTCGTCGCGCAGTTCGTAGACGGCCTTGCGCTGGTCGTTGGCGACGTTGTCGTACTCGAGCAGGTTCTTGCGGATGTCGAAGTTGTGAGCTTCCACCTTGCGCTGCGCCGTCTCGATCGAGCGGGTCACCATCTTCGCTTCCAGCGCTTCGCCTTCCTGCATGCCGAGGCGCTGCAACAGGCCGCGCATCGATGGCGGCGCAAAGATGCGCATCAGCGTGTCGTCGAGCGACAGGTAGAAACGGGTCGCGCCCGGATCGCCCTGACGGCCCGAGCGGCCGCGCAACTGGTTGTCGATGCGGCGCGATTCGTGGCGTTCGGAGCCGATCACGTACAGGCCGCCGGCCGCTTTCACCGTTTCGTGGCGCGGCTTCCAAGCCGTTTTCGCGGCTTCGCGGGCGGCGATGTCGTCTTCCGGAATGGCGTGCAGTTCGGCTTCCAGCGAGCCGCCGAGCACGATGTCGGTACCGCGACCGGCCATGTTGGTGGCGATGGTCACCGCGCCCGGACGACCGGCCTGGGCAACGATTTCCGCTTCGCGCTCATGCTGCTTGGCGTTCAGCACTTCGTGGACGATGCCCTTGCTCTTGAGCAGCCCCGACAGCAGCTCGGAAGTCTCGATGCTCGCCGTGCCGACCAAGATCGGCTGGCCCTTGGCGTGGACTTCCTCGATGTCCTTGATCACCGCATCGAACTTGCCCTTGGCGCCGATGTAGATCAGGTCGCCGCGATCGTCGCGGACCATCGGGCGGTTGGTCGGAATGACCACCACTTCGAGGTTGTAGATGCTCTGGAACTCGAAGGCTTCGGTATCGGCGGTGCCGGTCATGCCGGACAGCTTCGAATAGAGCCTGAAGTAGTTCTGGAAGGTGATCGAGGCGAGCGTCTGGCTCTCCTGCTGGATCTGCATGCCTTCCTTCGCTTCCACCGCCTGATGCAGGCCATCCGACCAGCGCCGGCCGGACATCATGCGGCCGGTGAACTCGTCGATGATCACCACCTGGCCGCCACGGACGATGTATTCGACGTCCTTGCGATACAGGTGATGGGCGCGCAACAGCGCGTTCAGATGATGGACCAGCACGATGCGGCTGGCGTCGTACAGGCTTTCGTCCTCGCCGAGCAGGCCGGCTTCACGGAGCAGATCCTCGATGCGCTCGTGGCCGGCTTCGGACAGATGGACCTGCTTGGACTTTTCCTCGACGTGGAAATCGCCTTCGAGGTCTTCCTCGTTCTTCTGCCGGGTCAACTTCGGAATCAGGACGTTGAGCTTGCGCCACAGTTCGGGGTCATCGTCGGTCGGGCCGGAGATGATCAGCGGCGTGCGCGCTTCGTCGATCAGGATCGAATCGACTTCGTCGATCACCGCGTAATTGAGACCCCGCTGGACTTTCTCGTCGAGCGAGAAGGCCATGTTGTCTCTGAGGTAGTCGAAGCCGAACTCGTTGTTCTGGCCGTAGGTGATGTCGGACTTGTAGGCCTCGCGCTTTTCCTCGTTGGTCTGACCCGAAACGACCACGCCGACGCTCATGCCGAGGAAGCGGAAGATGCGGCCCATCCATTCCGAGTCGCGGCGGGCCAGGTAGTCATTGACAGTGACCACGTGCACGCCCTTGCCGGACAGTGCGTTGAGGTAAGTCGGCAGCGTCGCAACCAGGGTCTTGCCTTCGCCGGTGCGCATTTCGGCGATCTTGCCTTCATGCAGCGCGGCACCGCCGATCAGCTGCACATCGAAATGCCGCATGTTCATCACCCGCCGGCCGGCTTCGCGGACCACGGCGAAGGCGTCGGCGCGCAGGTCGTCCAGCGTTTCACCCGTCGCCAGCCGGGCGCGCAGCACGGCGGTCTGGCCGCTCAGTTCCTCGTCCGACATCGCCTGATACTTCGGCTCCAGCGCGTTGACCACGCTGACCACGGCACTGAGGCGTTTGACGATACGTTGATTGCGGCTGCCGAAAACGCGCGCCAGAAAGTTGTTGAACATGGATTCCGAAGTCTGAAAACGGCGCGGACGAAAGGTACGCCCGGTGCGGACGAAAGGCGTCGATTATGCCTCAGACCTTTGGCGCGCCGGTTTCGCTTTCAATAGCGCTGCTGCTGGCGGTGGCGATCGAGGCCGGGAAAAGGCGATCTCACGCGGAGAACGCGGAGATCGCAGAGAAAAGCCAAAGGCGTTTCGCACAAAGAACACGAAGGACACAAAGAAAAGCTGCCCGCTGGCATCGCGCATGTTCTTGGTGAGCTTTGTGATCGTTGTGAGAAAAGCTTTTCTCGCTTTGCCTTTCTCCGCGATCTCGGCCCTCGTGGCATGCCACTCGACTGCGTGAGAAATGCTTTCCAGGCCTGTGGTCAGTGCGCCGCGTCGAGGTACTGCGCCGGGTTGACGGTGTTGCCGTTCAGCACCAGCTCGAAATGGACGTGCGGGCCGGTCGATCGGCCGGTCGAGCCCATCAGGGCGATCGGCTGGCCTTTCAGGATGCGGTCGCCCGGCTTCACCAGCAGCTTGGAGTTGTGGCCGTAGCGGGTGCGATAGCCGTTGCCGTGGTTGATCTCGACCAACTGACCGTAGCCGTTTTCCGCCTGTGCTTCGGTGACGATGCCGCTGGCCACCGACAGCACCGGCGTGCCTTCGGCAGCGGCGAAGTCGATGCCCGGATGTGAGCTGCGCAGGCCGGTGAACGGATCGGTGCGGCTGCCGTAGCCGGACGTGATGTAGCCGGCGCCGACCGGCCAGCCACTCGGTTTCACATCGCGCTGCATGCGGCTGGCCAGCAGCAGGTCTTCAAGCACCCGCATCTGCCGTTCGCGGTCACCCAGCAGAGTTTGCAGGCGATCAAGCGAGCCGATGACATCGGCGAGCACGGCCGGCGAGCCGAAGGATTCGGTTTCCGGGCCACCGACCGGCGGCGGACGGTCGAAATTGAATTCGCTAGGGTCGATGTCGGCGATCTGGGTCAGTCGCGCGCCGGCCGCATCAAGACGAATGACATGCGCCTGCAACTGGGCAATGCGTCGGGCCAGCGCACTGGCGTCTTCCTCGGCCTTGGCACGGGCCTGCGCCAGCTCTTCGCGCTGCTGCGAAAACGCCTCACCCCAGGCGCCGACCACGCGCTTCGGCAGCAGGCCGCGATCGGATTGCAGGCTCATGCCGGCGAAAAAGGTCAGACCGAGCACAACCAAGGTGCCTGCGGCGTACGGCAACCAGCTCAGAACCCGGCTCGGGTCCAGTCTCAGCCGCCAGGTACGACCCCGGCGATGGCTGACGAGGATAATATCCATGCAACACTTCACCCACGAAATTGGCCCAACCAGCAGGGCGACGATCCCCCCATGCACGCGGACGATGATCGCCTCGGCGCACACCTCGCACTTCCAGATTCCCCGCTCCAGCGCCTGCTACTCACGGCCGGTCGTCTCGAAGCCATCCAGGGGATGATTCGGGACTGGGCGCGCGCACCGCTGGCGGGTTTCCTTTCAGTGGCCAACGAGCGCGGCGACGTGATCGTGATCCACGTCGCCTCGGCTGCTGCCCACACCCAGCTTCGCTATCGCAAGCAGGAATTGCTCCAAATCCTGCAGGAGCGGCTGAAAAAGCCCGCCTTGCGCCTCGAAATCAAAGTGCGACCCGCGTCACCGTTGGGCGCACAGAAATGAGGCATGGCCCGAGTCTAAGCGCGGGTTTGCCCCCGGTGCAAGCCGCCGGTCAGGCCGGGACTGGGCTCGAACTACTGTAAAAAGCCGGCGTCTTGCTGCCAACGTCGTCGAAAACGACGTGTTCCCAAGCTGACGGCGTTGCCAGCAAGGCACGCGCCAGCTTGTTGTTCAGCGCATGGCCGGACTTGAACGCGGTGTAGCTCCCTAGCAGCGGATGGCCGAGCAGATAGAGATCGCCGACCGCGTCGAGAATCTTGTGGCGGACGAATTCATCGTCGTAACGCAGGCCGTCGAGGTTCAGCACGCGGAACTCGTCGACCGCCACCGCATTTTCAAGACTGGCCCCCAGCGCCAGACGGCGCGAGCGCAGGAACTCGAATTCCTTCATGAAACCGAAGGTGCGCGCGCGGCTGACTTCGCGGATGTAAGCCTGGGTGGAGAACTCCACCGACGCGCTCTGCGCCGTGGAATTGATCAGCGGGTGATCGAATTCGATGTTGAAGGTGAGGCGGAAGCCGTCATACGGCTCCAGACGCGCCCACTTGTCGCCGTCCTGCACCTGCACCGGCGCTTTCAGGCGAATGAAACGCTTGGCCGCGTCCTGTTCCTGAATGCCGGCGGACTGGATCAGGAACACGAAAGGGGAAGCCGAGCCGTCCATGATCGGAATTTCGGCGGCCGACAACTCGACCAGACAGTTGTCGATGCCCAGACCGGCGAGCGAGGACATCAAGTGCTCGACCGTGGCGACCTTGACGCCGTCTTCGATCAGATTCGATGACAGCGTGGTTTCGCCGATGCCTTCCGCGCGTGCGCGCACTTCGCGCGGCGGGTTCAGGTCAACGCGGCGAAACAGGATGCCGGTATCGGGCTGAGCCGGAAGCAGGCTCATGTAAACCTTCTGGCCGCTGTGCAGGCCGATGCCGCTGACGCGGACCGCAGTGCGAAGCGTTCGTTGGCGGATCATCAAGGGAGTCCGGATAAGGCGGCCCGCTCTAGGGCCTGTAAACAATCACTTTGGTCGCTGCGTTGCAGGTCAAAAAGTCGCCGGGCGAGGCGCGAACCGCAGGCGGTAGCCTACCTACGGCCAAGGTTCGCAACGAAGTCCCGGCGGCTTTTTGGCCGCAACCCTTCGGGGCGGGATCGTTTTTGCCCATTGCTGCCTCGCTCGTCGCGCCAATGGAGGGACCATTGGCCGCTCCGATCGACTTGCACTGGGCAAAAACGACCTCCGCCGCAGCGATCAAAGTGATTGTTTACAGGCCCCGGCGCGGATCGACGAGGTGATTGAGCCTTTCGACCCGGATTCTAGCATCCGGTTCCAGCGCCCTTGCCGCGGTGCAACACGCGGCTTGGGTTCACGAAAAGCGATCCTCACGCGGAGAACGCGGAGATCGCAGAGAAAAGCCGAAGCAAGAAAGACGTGTCGCACGAAGCACACAAAGACCACGAAGGAAAACCACAGTGGTCGACGCGCGGCGCTTCTACCTTTATGTCCTTCGTGTTCTTCGTGAGAAACGCTTTGGCTTTTCTCTGCGATCTCCGCGTTCTTTGCGTGAGAAACGCTTTTCGTTGCAGACAAACAAGCCGGCGCGCGACTGGGCGAGGTCGCGCACCGGCTTTCCACGACGAGACGAATACCGCGATCAGTCGGCCTGGGCGCGCAGGAAGGCCGGGATGTCGAGCATTTCCTCGTTGTATTCCAGTGCCGCGAACGCCGGAGCAACCGCCGGACGCGCATTGCGCAGCGGCTGACCCGACGGGGCCGACTCATGCAGACGTGGGGCCCAGCCACCGGACTCCGACTGCTGACGCAGCGGCGTCACCACGCCACGCTGGCCGCCGAGACCTTCGCTGCCGAGCGGTGCGCCCATGCCGCGCAGTCGCGGGTTGAAGCCTTCCTGCACCGGTGCCGGCTTGACCGCTGCGGCACGCGAACCTTCGAGGCCTGTGGCGACCACGGTGACGCGCAGTTCGCCACCGAGCGTCGGATCGAACGAGGTGCCGCACTTGATGTCGGCCTCAAAGGAGGCGATCTCGCCGATGCGGTCGTTGATCAGTTCCAGCTCGTCGAGGGTCAGCGATTCGTCGCTGGTGATATTGACCAGGATGCCGCGGGCGCCGGTCAGTTCGAGATCGTCGAGCAGCGGGCTGGACAGTGCCGCTTCGACGGCCTTGCGGGCGCGATCTTCGCCGCTGGCAGCGCCGAGACCCATCATCGCCATGCCACGATTGGTCATCACGGTTTTCACGTCGGCGAAGTCGACATTCATCATGCCGGGGCGGGTGATCAGGTCGGAGATGCCCTGCACCGCGTTCTGCAGCACATCGTTGGCGGCCTTGAAGCCGGACAGCAGGGTCACGGCACCGCCGAGCACCAGACGCAGCTTTTCATTCGGAATCATGATCAGCGAGTCGACATGCTGCTGAAGCTGCAGGATGCCTTCCTGGGCGATCGCCATGCGCTTCTTGCCTTCATGCGGGAACGGCTTGGTGACCACGGCCACGGTCAGGATGCCCAGTTCGCGCGCGATTTCGGCAATCACCGGTGCTGCACCCGTGCCGGTACCACCGCCCATGCCGGCAGTGATGAACAGCAGATCGGTGCCTTCGAGCATTTCGCGGATGCGATCGCGATCTTCCTCGGCGGCTTCACGGCCGATGCGCGGGTTCGAGCCGGCACCGAGGCCGCGCGTCACTTCCGCGCCGATCTGCAGTTGCAGGGTCGGACGACACTTTTCCAGGTGATCGCGATCGGTGTTGGCGACGATGAATTCGACGCCCTCGATGCTCGCCGCCGCCATCTGGTTGACCGTGTTGCAGCCGCCGCCGCCAACACCGATCACGCGGATCACCGCGCGCGGCGTGACGCCATCGACCAGTTCGTACAGCTCGTTTGAATGTTTGCTTCCGCCCATGATTTCGTCTCCGTCAGTCGTCGTCGTGTACCGCGCCCTTTGCCACTGCACTGCCCCGCCGCGTTCGCCCGAACGCAACGGTTTACAAACTCAAAGATTTCCCTTGAACCAGCCCTTGACTCGGCCGAACAACTGGCCGGCGTCGCTGTTGCCGAGCCGCCGCATGTTGGTGGCGCCCACAGGCCGCTGCTGGCGCGCGAACAGCAAAAGCCCGACGCCGGTCGAATAGGCCGGCGAGCGCGACACTTCGTCGATGCCGGTCACGTCCTGCGGCAGACCGAGGCGGACGCCGACTTCGAGCACTTCCTCGGCCAGTTCCAGAATTCCCGGCGTCTGCGCCACACCGCCGGTGAGCACCACGCCGCCGGCGATCTGGTCGTAGACGTCGGCGCGATGCAGTTCCTTGCGCACATAGCGGAACAGCTCCTCGAAGCGCGGCCGCATCACCTCGGCCAGCATCTGCCGCGACAGATGGCGGGTCGGCGATTCACCGACACCGGGCACGTCGAACGGCGCGTCGTGGGCCACCAGTTCCGGCAGCGCGCAGCCGTAGCGGATCTTGATCGCCTCGGCGTGCTGGGCCGGGGTGCGGAAGGCCACCGCGATATCGCTGGTGACCAGATCGCCGGCAATCGGAATCACCGCCGTGTGGCGAATCGAGCCGCCCTTGTAGACCGCGATGTCGCAAGTGCCGCCGCCGATGTCGACGAGGCAGATGCCGAGATCGCGCTCGTCCGGCGACAGCACCGCATCGGCCGAGGCCAGGTGCTGAAGCACCAGACGTTCCACCGTCAGCCCGCAGCGTTCGACGCACTTGTAAAGGTTCTGCGCCGCACTCAAGGTGCCGGTGACCATGTGAACCTTGGCTTCCAGGCGCACGCCGGACATGCCGATCGGGTCCTGAATGCCTTCTTGGCCGTCGACCACGTATTCCTGCGGCACCACATGCAGGATCTGCTGATCGGCCGGGATCGCCATCGCGCTTGCCGCTTCGATCACCGCATCGACATCGCGCGCGGTGATTTCGCGGTGGCGGATCGGCACCACGCCAACCGAGTTCAAGGACCGGATATGGCTGCCGGTGATGCCGACGTGTGCTGCACGGACGCGGCAGTTGGCCATCAGCTCGGCGGCTTCGACGGCGCGGCGGATCGAATCGACCGTGTTGTCGATGTTGATGACGACACCCTTCTTCAGGCCGCGCGTCGGTGCGGTGCCGAGGCCGACCACCTGTACGGCACCGGTCGGCGTCACTTCACCGATCATCGCCGCCACCTTCGACGTACCGACGTCGAGGCTGACCAGGTACTCGGGCTTTCTGTTCTTGTTCATCGTCAATGCGTCGTCCCATCAGCCGGCTTGGCCGTGGCGCTGGCGAGCGGCGAAACGCCGTCCTTCCAGCCCACCGAAAAGCCGTTCGAATAACGAAGGTCGACGTAAGCGACCTTCTCCAGTTGTGCGTTCAGCGTGTCGCTGACCGTGCCGAGAATCAGCGGTACCCGGCTACGCGGATCGCCCTGCCCGAGCCGCAGCTCGATGCCGATGCGGCTGGTCATCCGCCATTCACCGCGCGCATCAAGGGCCAGACCCATCGGTGCGAAGGCATTGCCCGACAGCCGCAGGCGCAGTTCCTCGAACACTGCTGCCGCTTCGGCTTCGTGTCCCGGTGGCGCCGACAACAGCGGCAATTCCTGCGGAATTTCGTCGGCAGCCGGCGTGAACACGCGGCTGTCGCGGTCGATCACCCGTGACTCGCCCCAGCGCGCGAACGGCGTGCGTTCGGTGAGCTTCACGGCCAACTTGTCGGGCCAGACCCGGCTGACTTGCGCGGCCGACACCCAGGGCAGCGCTTCGATGCGGGCACGCAGCTCGACCAGATCGGTATCGAACAGGCGCTGATCGGGTTCGAGATCGGCAGCCAAGGCGATGTCGGCCGCTTTAAGCCGGGTCATCGCGCCGTCAATGCGGATGCTGTCGACCGGCGGATTGACCAGCGGTGCCAGCGCCTGCGCGGCGACCACGGCGATCGCCAGCATCGCAGCGGCCATCAGCGCCGGGCGCAGGTAGCGCGGCCAGGTCGCTGGTTCGTCGTCGTGGTGGCGGCGCAGCATCGTGGCGCTCATGGGCGATCAACCTCCAGCGTGGTTTCCAGGATCGCCCAGCACAGCGCGTCGTAATCCATGCCGACGGCGTTCGCGGCCATCGGCACCAGGCTGTGCGAGGTCATGCCCGGCAGGGTGTTCACTTCCAGCAGCCAGGGCCGGCCTTCGGCATCCATCATGAAATCGACCCGGCCCCAGCCGCGGCCGCCGATGGCGTCGAAGGCTCTGACGCAGATCGCCTGGAGTTCGCGCTCGTGCGTCGGCACCAGATCGGTCGGGCAGATGTAGCGGGTATCGTTGGAGATGTACTTGGCGTGGAAGTCGTAGAACTCGCCATCCGGCACGATGCGGATCACCGGCAGCGGCTGACCGTCGACAATCGCGCAGGTGTACTCGCCACCGGCGATGAAGCTTTCCGCCATCACCACGCGGCCGCTGTCGCCGAGTGCAGAGGCAAACGCGGCTTCGATCTCTTCGCGGCGTTTGACCTTGGATACGCCGACGCTCGAACCATCGGCCGCCGGCTTGATGATGAACGGGTAGCCGAACAGATCGGCCGCGCCATAGGCATCGGCGACGCTATCGAGAATCCGCCAGTCCGGCGTCGGCAGGCGCTCGCCTTTCCAGATCCGCTTGGTGCGCAGCTTGTCCATGGCGAGTGCCGAGGCCAGCACGCCGCAGCCGGGATACGGAATGCCATGCAGATCGAGGATCGCCTGCACCGTGCCGTCTTCCCCACCCGTGCCATGCAGCACGCTGAACGCGCGGTCGAGCTTCAGCTTCGGCAGGTTCAGGATGGCTTCGCGATCGGCGTCGATGGCGACCACGTCAATGCCCAGCCGCGTGAGGGCTGCGACCACGCCCTCGCCGCTCCAGATCGACACCTGACGTTCGGCGGACCAGCCGCCCATCAAGACACCGACCTTGCCGAACGCTTTCGGATCAGAAACGCGCTTACGCATCGGCCTTCTCCCCGACCATCTTCACTTCAGGATGCAAATCGACTCCGGTCTTCTGCTTCACGGTCGCGCGGATGTGCTCGATCAGGGTTTCGACGTCGGCAGCAGTGGCGCCGTCCTCGGTCAGGATGAAATTGGCGTGCTGCTGCGAGACATGGGCACCGCCGATGCGGTGGTTCTTGAGCCCGCAGGACTCGATCAGCCTTGCAGCGTGATCGCCGGGCGGATTGCGGAAGGTCGAACCAGCGCTGGGCTTGCCGACCGGCTGGGTCGCCTTGCGCTGGGCCAGCGATTCGCGAGTGGCGATGGCGTAGCGGCCGTCGGCATCGGCGCTGACCGCGAAGCGTGCGGCGAGGAAGCCCAGAAAATCGGCGGGCGGAACCACGCTGCGGTAGCGGGTCGCGAACGCCGATGGCTTGAGCCACGCGGTCGAACCGTCGCGCAGCAGCACTTCGACTTCCGTCACGGTCGGCCAGGTTTCGCCACCCCAGGCACCGGCGTTCATCGCCAGCGCGCCGCCCACCGTGCCGGGAATGCCGGCCATGAAACCCAGACCGGCGAGCTGATTGCGCTCGGCGTACTTGGCCAGACGCGCACAGTGCAGGCCGGCTTCGGCGTACAGGCAGTCCGCTGCTTCAAGGCGCAGCGCATCGAGCGCGCCATGCAGCGCGATCACCGTGCCGCGAAAGCCGCCATCGCGGACCAGCAGGTTCGATCCCAGACCCAGCCACAACACTGGCTCGTCGGCCGGCAACTGACGCACGAAAGCGATCAGGTCTTCGCGATCGGCAGGCTCGAAGTAACGATCGGCCGGACCACCGACGCGCCAGCTGGTATGGCGAGCCAAGGGCTCGCCGATCCGCAGCGCGCCGCGCACGGCAATCGGCGGAAGCTCGCGCATCACGCCGCACCCCCGCGCTGTTCCGCCTCATGCCTCACGCCTGACGCCTGACGATCCAGCGCCTCACGCGGCACCGTCAGCAAGCCAGCCAGACCACCGATGTCACCGGCCCCGACGGTCAGCACCACATCGCCGTCACGAACCATCGTCGCCAGCGCGTCCGGCGCTTCGGCAACGGTCTTGACGAACACCGGCTCGACTTTGCCTCGGGCACGGATGCCGCGCGCCAGCGCTCGACCATCGGCGTCGGGCAACGCGGCTTCACCAGCGGCGTAGACCTCGGTCAGCAGCAGCGCATCGGTTTCGCTCAACACGGCGCAGAAGTCGTCGAACAGATCGCGCGTGCGGCTGTAGCGGTGCGGCTGGAACGCCACCACCAGGCGGCGACCGGGATAGGCACCGCGAATCGCGTCGAAGGTCACCTTCAGCTCGCGCGGGTGATGGCCGTAGTCGTCGACGATGCGCACCGTTGCCGCGCCGACCTGCCAGTCGCCATGAGATTCGCAGCGGCGGCCGACGCCCTGGAACTCGGCCAGCGCCTTGCGCATGGCGTCGAAACTCACGCCCAGTTCGCGGGCCACAGCGATCGCGGCGAGCGCGTTCAGCACGTTGTGGCGTCCCGGTAACTGGACGTGCATCGGTTCCGAGGTGCTATCGGCGAGCAGCACATTGAAGTGCGCGCCATTGGCTTCGAAGCGGATGTCGGTGGCGCGCAGGTCAGCGGGGCCGTCGATGCCGTAGGTCAGCACCGGGCGGCCGATTTCGTCGATCACGCCACGCACTTCGGCATCGTCGACGCACATCACCGCCAGCCCGTAGAACGGCAGACGTTGCAGGAATTCGATGAACGTGGCGCGCAGGCGGCGGAAGTCGCCGCCATAGGTTTCCAGGTGATCGGCGTCGATGTTGGTGACGATCGCGATCATCGGTGTCAGATGCAGGAAGCTGGCATCGCTCTCGTCAGCTTCGGCGACCAGATAGGTGCCGCTGCCGAGCTTGGCGTTGGTGCCGGCGCTCTTCAGCTTGCCGCCGATCACGTAGGTCGGATCGAGTCCGCCTTCGGCGAGCACGCTGGCGACCAGGCTGGTGGTCGTGGTCTTGCCATGCGTGCCAGCCACTGCGACGCCATAACGGAAGCGCATCAGCTCGGCGAGCATTTCGGCGCGACGGACCACCGGGACGCGGGCGGCGCGCGCCGCCACCAGTTCCGGGTTGTCGGCCTTGATCGCGGTGGAAATCACCACGACGTCGACGGCCGCGACGCGGCTGGCGTCGTGGCCGTAGGCGATCACGGCACCGAGCGCGATCAGCCGCTTGGTGGCAGCCGATTCCTTCAGGTCCGAACCGCTGACCTCGTAGCCGAGATTGATCAGCACTTCGGCGATGCCAGCCATGCCGGAGCCGCCGATGCCGAGCAGGTGGATGCGGCGGATGCGGCGCATCGGCTGGGTTCCGAGCGTGGTCATGCGCGCGCGGCTCCCATTTCGAGGCAGAGATCGGCAATCCGCTCATCGGCCGCAATCCAGGCGGCGGTACGGGCAGCGGTCGCCATCATCGCCAGCTGCGGGCGGCGCGACAGCAGATCGGTCAAGGTGTCGGCAAGGCGCTGCGGCGTGAGTGCCGCCTCCTGGATCAGGATCGCGGCACCGGCTTTGACCAGGAACTCGCCGTTCTTCGTCTGGTGATCGTCGACGGCGGCCGGAAACGGCACCAGCAGTGCGGCACTTCCGGACGCAGCCAGTTCGGCAACCGTCGAGGCACCCGAACGGCAGATCACCAGATCGGCCCAGTCATAAGCGGCGGGCATGTCGTCGATGAAGGCGATCACGTCGCCGACAACGCCGGCCTGTGCGTACGCAGCCTGCGCGACATCCAGCGTGCGGCCGGCCTGATGCCGAACCTGCGGACGCTGCTCGATCGGCATCAGCGCCAGTGCCGCCGGTACCACCTGATTCAAAGCGCGTGCGCCCTGGCTGCCTCCGAGCACCAGCACCCGTGGCACTGCACCATGCGCCGCCAGCCGCTGCGCTGGTGCAGCGAGTTCGAGAAAGCCGGCCCGTACCGGATTGCCGACCGTGGTCGCACCGGCAAAGGTGCCCGGAAACGCTTCCAGCACTTTCGAGGCGATCCGCGCCAGCAGGCGGTTGGTCATGCCGGGGGCGGCATTCTGTTCGTGGATCAGCAGCGGCCGGCCGGACAGGCGTGCGGCGAGCCCACCCGGTCCGGCCGCGAAGCCGCCCATGCCGAGCACCAGCGCCGGCTTCTGGCGGCGCAGCACGGCGAGCGCATCGAGCACCGCGCGCAACACCAGCAGCGGGGCCTTGAGCAGGGTCAGCAGGCCCTTGCCGCGCACGCCCTTGACCCTCACCAGCTCGAAGGCAATGCCCTGCGGCGGCACGACGCGGGATTCGAAACTGTCCGGCGTGCCCATCCACACCACTTCATGGCCCCAGCGCATCAGCACCTTGGCGACGGCGAGTGCCGGATAGACATGACCACCGGTGCCGCCTGCCGCGATCATGATTTTCATGAGCGGCCTCCGCGACGGCGGAAGAACGCGAATAGCTTGTTGCCGGATTCCGCGCGGCTGGCCGTGCCACCGCTGCCGGCGCGACGCGCCAGCGCATCGGGCGCGCCCGCGCGGCCGCCGATGCCGGGATGGCCGGCCTGCATGAAACGGTTTTCGTAGTCGACGCGAAGAATCAGTGCAGCCATCACGCAGACGGTGATCAGGGACGAGCCGCCGTAGCTGATGAACGGGAGGGTCAGACCCTTGGTCGGCAGCGAGCCCATGTTGACGGCCATGTTGATCAGCGATTGCAGGCCGAACCAGCCGGACAGGCCGTAGCAGAGGTAAGCGCTGAACCGGCAGTTCATCGCTTCCGCCACGCGGCCGATCGCGAAACCGCGCCAGACCAGCGTCGCGAACAGGCCGATCAGGATCAGCACGCCGATCAGGCCGAATTCCTCCGCCAGGATCGCGAAGATGAAGTCGGTGTGCATTTCCGGCAGGTACAACAACTTCTGCAGGCTGTTGCCCAAGCCCACACCGCTCAACTCGCCGCGCGCCACCGCGATCAGCGATTGCACCAGCTGGAAGTTGTCGCCTCTGGGATCGAGTTCCGGATTCAGGAAGCCGATCACCCGCTTGACGCGATACGGCGCGATGGCAATCAGCAGCGCCAGCACCGCGCCGACCGACGCACCGATCACCGCCATGTCGCGCAACCGCGCGCCGCCAATGAACAGCATCAGCAGTGCCACGCCCATCAGGATCGCGGTGGCACCGAAATCGCGTTCGCCGATCAGCAGCATGCCGACGATCGCCAGCGGAATGAACGGCGCGAACAGCCCCACCGTGGTGGTGCGCAGCGGAACCTGACGACGCACGATGTAGCCGGCCAGATAGACGATCACCGCCAGCCGCGCCGGCTCGGACACCTGCAGCAGGAATGGCCCGATCGGAATCCAGCGCCGCGCGCCGTTGCGGATCACGCCAACGCCGGGAATCAGCACCAGCACCAGCAGCACCAGCGCCAGCATCAGCAGCAGCGGCCCGGTGCTTTCCCAGGATTTCATCGGCACTGCGAAGGCAATGGTGGCGCAGCCCAGACCCAAGGCCATGAACATCAACTGGCGCTTGAAGTAGTAAAGCGTCGAGGCATCGGCCATGCGCTCGGATACCGCGACCGAGGCCGAGGCGACCATCACCAGCCCCCAGGCGATCAGGATCGCGACCGCGAGGCAAAAGCCGGTGTCCAGCCCGTAACGGGCCGGCGACAGGCCGAACGGCAGGCTGGCCTGGGTGCTCAAGCCTTCATCTCCAGCACTCGCGCGCGGAAATCGGCACCGCGCTGCTCGTAGTTCTTGAACTGATCGAGGCTGGCGCAGGCCGGCGACAGCAGCACACGGTCGCCATGCTGCGCAGCCTGCTTCGCGGCGATGACCGCAGCCGCCAGATCATCGACGCGCTTGACTGCGACTTGCCCGGCCAGATCGCGCTCGATCAACGCCGCGTCCTGCCCGAACAGGATCGCGATGCGCGCCTTGTCCTTGAGCGGCGCGCGCAGTGCAGAGAAGTCCTGCCCCTTGCCCTGTCCGCCGGCGATCCAGACCAGCGGACCCTGCAAGCCCTGAAGCGCGGCCAGGGTCGCGCCGACATTGGTGCCCTTGGAATCGTTGATCCAGGACACACCGTCGATGTCGGCCACCCATTCGCAGCGGTGCGCCAGACCCGGAAAGCTGAACAGCGCGGCGAACATGCCGGCTTCATTAAGACCCGCCGCTTCCGCCAGCGCGAATGCGGCGAGCGCATTGGCGGCGTTGTGCAGGCCTTCGATCTTGAGGCTGGCAATCGGGAACAGCGGGGTTTCGCCGCGCGCTGCCCAGGTTTCGCCATCGTGCTGGATCAGGCCGTAATGGCCCTTGCCCGGCGCGTCGGGCCCGAAACTGACGACCCGCCGCGCGGTGTGCGCGCCGGTATGCGTCGAGCGGTCATCGCGATTGACCACGGCGGTCTGCGCATGCGCGTAGATGCGCGCCTTGGCGGCGGTGTAGCGCTCGATCGAGCCGTGGCGGTCGAGATGATCGGGCGAGATGTTCAGCACCGTTGCCGCGACCAGCTTTAGCGTTTCCGTCGTCTCCAGCTGGAAGCTGGAGAGTTCCAGCACGTAGAGCTGATTGCTGTCATCGAGCAGGTCGAGCGCCGGGGTGCCGAGATTGCCGCCGACCCCGGCCTTGACGCCGGCTTCGCGGGCCATCGCGCCGACCAGTTCGGTGACCGTGCTCTTGCCGTTGGAGCCGGTGATGCCGATCACCGGCGTGTCGCCGACCGCGCGGGCGAACAGCTCGATGTCCCCGATCAGTTCCAGCTTCGCGGCACGCAAGCTGTCGATGAACGGGTCATCGAGCGGCACGCCGGGCGACACCACAGCGAAGGCGAATTGCGACAGCGGCTCGGGTGCGGCAAACGCGCCGACGTGGATGCCATCAACACCCGGCAGCGTGCGCAATTCGTCCAACCCGCCGGGCGCAGCGCGGGAATCGGTCAGCACCATCCGCGCGCCTTCGCGCGACAGGTAGCGGGCGGTCGAAGCGCCGCTCTTGCCGAGGCCGACGACGAGCATGGACTGACCGGCATAGCGAGCCATCAGCGCACCTTCAGCGTGGACAAGCCGATCAGCACCAGAATCAAGGTGATGATCCAGAAACGGACGATGATCTTCGGCTCGGGCCAGCCCTTCAGTTCGTAATGGTGGTGCAGCGGCGCCATCCGGAAGATGCGCTTGCCGCCGGACCACTTGAAGTAACTGACCTGGATCGCGACTGACATGGTTTCAGCCACAAACACGCCGCCCATGATCGCCAGCACGATTTCCTGGCGGACCAGCACGGCGACGACACCGAGCGCGGCACCCAAGGCCAGCGCGCCGACATCGCCCATGAACACCTGGGCCGGATAGGCGTTGAACCACAGGAAGCCGAGGCCGGCACCGGCAATCGCGGTGCAGAACACCGCCAGTTCGCCAACGCCCTGGATGTACGGGATACCCAGATAGGTCGCGATCTTCACGTTGCCGGTGGCGTAGGCAAAGATCGCGAGAGCGGAGGCCACCAGCACCGTCGGCATGATCGCGAGGCCATCGAGGCCATCGGTCAGGTTCACGGCGTTCGACGAGCCGACGATGACCAGATAGGTCCACGGGATGAAGAACAGCCCGAGCGGAATGGTCACGTCCTTGACGAAGGGCACGATCAGGCTGGTTTCGATCGGCGTCTTCGCCGTGTACCAGATCGCCATCGCGGTGCCGAAACCGGCCAGCGACAGCCAGAAGTATTTCTTCCGCGCGACCAGACCCTTGGTGTTCTTGCGGGTGATCTTCAGGTAGTCGTCGAAGAAGCCGACGACGCCGAAAGCCATCGTCGGCACCAGCGCGAACCAGACGAAGCGGTTGCCGAGATCGGCCCACAGCAAGGTGGCGATGGCGATACCGGCGAGGATCATCGCGCCGCCCATGGTCGGCGTGCCGGTCTTCTTCAGATGCGACTGCGGGCCGTCGGTACGGATCACCTGACCGAACTTCAGCACTTGCAGCCGGCGAATGATTCCCGGGCCGGCGACGAAGCAGAAGATCAGCGCCGTCAGCACGCCGAGGATGGCCCGGAAAGTCAGGTAGCCGAACAGATTGAAGCCGCTGTAGTACGGCTGCAGATGATTGGCGAGCGCGTACAGCATCAGTGCGCGTCCTCGACTTCGCTGCCCACCAGCGCTGCAACCACCCGCTCCATGCGCGCACCGCGCGAGCCTTTCACCAGCACCGTCACGCCTGCGCCCAGCTCATCGCGGAGTGCTGCGACCAGATCGTCGACCTGCTCGAAACTGCGGGCATTGGCACCGAAGCCGTCGGCGGCGTGGCGCGTCATCGGCCCAAGCGTGTAGAGACGATCAATGCCGAGCGAACGCGCGGCGCGGCCGGCTTCTTCGTGAATCTGCGCGGCATCGGGGCCGAGTTCGCGCATCTCGCCGAGTACCAGCCAGCGCTGACCGGGCAGGCTCGCCAGCAGGTCGAGCGCGGCGCGCAGACTGGTCGGATTGGCGTTGTAGCTGTCGTCGAGCAGGCGCGCGCCTTCGCGGGTCTGCTTCCAGTTCAGTCGTCCGGCAACCGGTGCCATCTGCGCCAGCCCTTCGGCGATCGGGCCGATGCCCATGTTCAGCGCAAGGCCCGCCGCGACCGCCGACAGCGCGTTCATCACGTTGTGGGTGCCGGGAATGCCGAGTTCGACACGGGCACCGCCAGCCGGCGTCACCAAGGTGAAGGCGGTCGCTTCCGGCGCCGATTCCGGCACGCCGACCAGATCTTCGGCGCGGACATCGGCAGCGTCCGAAAAGCCAAAGCTCAGAATCGCGGCTTCGCCCGCCAGCTGCTTCCACAGCGGCGCGTAGGCGTCATCGGCATTGATCACCGCAAGACCATCGGCGCCAAGCGCAGCGAACAGCTCGCCCTTGGCATGCGCGACACCTTCACGCGAGCCGAAGCCTTCGAGATGCGCATCTCCCGCCTGCGTGACGATGCCGATCTGCGGCTGCGCGAGCTTGGCGAGCAGCGCGATTTCGCCAGCATGATTGGCACCCATCTCGATCACGGCGGTCGCGTGTTCCGCGCGCAGCTTCAACAGCGTCAGCGGTACGCCGATGTGGTTGTTCAGATTGCCTTCGGTGGCCAGCACCGGGCCGCGCGCGGCCATCACGCTGGCGACGATCTGCTTGGTCGTGGTCTTGCCGCTGGAGCCGGTGATGCCGATCACCGGGATGTCGAAGTCCTGCCGCCAGCTTTGGGCGTAGCGCTGCAAGGCGTCCAGCGTGTCGGCGACCAGAATCTGCGCGCCGCCACCGTCGATCCGCCGCGACACCAGGCTGCCGACGGCACCAAGGCTGGCCGCACGGGCGACGTAGTCATGGCCATCGAAACGATCGCCCTTGAGCGCCACGAACAGGTCGCCCGGCTGCAACTGGCGGGTGTCGGTGACTACGCGATTGAACGGCGCGTTGGGGCCGTAGAGCACCGCGCCAATGCGGGCGGCGGCTTCGAAAAGCGATTCCATCGGATCGGACGTAGGTGTATTCGGGGTGAGGCTCATGCGCGCCTCGGCAGGCCGAGCAGGTCGGCGACATAGGCGCGATCGGAGAACGCGCGGCGCTCGCGGCCGTAGATCTGGTATTCCTCGTGGCCCTTGCCGGCGATCAGCACGAGGTCGTTCGCACTGGCATCGCCGATCGCGGTGGCGATGGCGGTGGCGCGGTCGTAGATCACCCGCACCGAACGGCCGGCCGGGATGCCGGCCAGCATCGCGGCGGCGATCGCTTCAGGGGCTTCGGAGCGCGGGTTGTCGTCTGTGATGACGGCGACATCGCTGGCCTCGGCAGCCGCTGCGGCCATCAGCGGCCGCTTGCCGGCATCGCGATCACCGCCGCAGCCGAACACGCTGAGCAGCCGACTCGCCGTGTGCGGACGCAGCGCGGCGAGCACGGCCGCCAGCGCCTGCGGCGTATGCGCGTAGTCGACCACCACCAGCGGGCTGCCGGCCGCGCGGAACGCTTCGATGCGGCCCGGTACGGTGCGCGATTCGGCGAGTGCGGCGACGACATCGGCCAGCGCAATGCCCTTGGCCAGCAGCACTGCGGCTGCCGCCAGCAGGTTGTGGGCGTTGAAGCGGCCGAGCAGGCGGCTGTGCAGCGCGGCCTTGCCCCATGACGTATCCAAGGTCAGCGACATGCCGTCGCCATGCAGCACGAGATCGCGGCCGATGACGAACTGCGTGCCCGCCAGCGGAGCCCCGTCGAGGCCATAAACGATCACCGGCGTATGCGTGGAGGCGATCAGCCCGCTGGCCCAGCGCAGGCCGTGGGCATCGTCCTGATTCAGCACGGCGGCTTTCAGGCCCGGCAGCGCGAACAGGCGGCGCTTGGCGGCGGCGTAGGTCTCGACCGTGCCGTGGTAGTCCAGATGATCGCGGCCGACATTGGTCAGCACCGCAACATCGAAAGCGACCCCGCCAACCCGCGCCTGATCCAGCGCATGCGAGGACACTTCCATTGCGCAGGCGGTCGCGCCGGCATCGTGGGCATCGGCCAGCAGTGCTTGCAGGCGCAGCGGATCGGGCGTGGTGTGCGAAGCATCGGCAAGCGCACCGAGCCGGCCGTAGCCGAGCGTGCCGAAATAGGCGCAAGGGCTGTCGAGACGATCCAGCGCCTGCGCGATCAGATGCGCAGTGGAGGTCTTGCCATCGGTGCCGGTGATGCCGACGGTGAACAGCGCTGCCGACGGCAGGCGATACCAGCGCGCGGCGATCTCGCCGACCTTGTCGGCCAGCGCTTCGACCGCGATCGTCGGAATGCCGAGCGACGGTGCTTCGATGCCCGCAATTGGCTCCCAGGCGACTGCCGCCGCGCCGCGAGCGCAGGCATCGGCGACATGGGCCAGCCCGTGCGAAGCATGACCACGCGCTGCCAGAAACAGTGCGCCCGGGGTCACCTGACGGCTGTCGAGCGCGATGCCGGTCACCGACACGTCCGCCATGTCGGCCGCAGCAAAGCCTTCCAGCAGCGCACGCGTGCTGCGCGTCGCAAGGGCGGCGTTCATGGCTGCGCCCTCGCGATCGCCGGACCCGCGTCAACGCGCTGGGTCGGCACCACCGACGCAGGAGCTGGTGCTTCCGGCGGCTGCGGCATGTCGTCCGGCTTGATCTGCATGAGCCGCGCCGCACCGGCCATCACCCGGCCGAACACCGGGGCCGACACCGCGCCGCCGTAGTAAGCGCCGTTGCCCGGCTCGTCGATCATCACCAGGGCGACGATGCTCGGGTTCTGCGCCGGCAGCATGCCGATGAAGGCCGACTGGTAGGCACCTTTGACGTAGCGACCGTTCTCGTTCTTCTTGACCGTGCCGGTCTTGCCGGCGACGCGATAGCCCGGCACCGCACCCTTGGTGCCAGTGCCGCCCTTGGTGGTGACGCCTTCGAGCATGCTGCGGACCAGTTGCGCGGTGTGCGCCGACACCACCCGCTGCGGCGGCTCCACCGTGGTCCGCTTGAGGATGCTGATCGCCGGCATCAGGCCGTCGTTGGCGATCGCGCAATAGGCGCGCACCAGCTGCAAGGCATTGGAAGTGAAGGAATAACCGTAGCTGGCGGTGACCGTGTCAGAGGCGCGCCAGCGATGGAAATCGCGCAGCGTGGTCTTGTCCTCGAACGGCAGGCCGGCGGCAACTTTCTCGCCGAAACCGAACTTGGTATAGCCGGCCCAGAGCAGTTCCGTGCCCATCTTCTGGCCGATGTACACCGCGCCGACATTGGACGACTTGGCCAGCAGAGTCGCCAGATCGACATCGCCTTCGGCATGGACATCGCGCACCGAGACGTTGTTGATCTTCAGGAAGCCCTTGCCGGTATCGACGTGGTAATCCGGGCCGATCACGCCGGCTTCCAGCGCCTGCGCGACCATCAGCGGCTTGACCGTGGAACCGGGCTCGAAAGTCAGCGCCACGGCGCGATTGCGCAGCGCTTCGGGCGCGCGCACATCCGAGCGATTCGGATTGAAGCCGGGCTGGCTGGCCAGCGCCAGGATGTCGCCGGTATGGGCATCGGCGAGCACGATCAAGCCGCCCTTGGCCTTGTTTTCGGTGACGGCCGCCTTCAGCTCGCGGTAGGCGAGGTATTGCAGGCGCAGATCGAGCGTCACCTGCACGTCGACACCGGGCTGGGCCGGGGTCAGCTCGGTCGGGTCTTCGACGATGCGACGTCTGTTGTCGCGCACCACGCGGCGCTTGCCGGGCGTGCCGGCCAGCAGCTCGTCGCGGGTGCGCTCCACACCGGAAGCCGGATTGCCTTCGAAATCGAGAAAGCCGACGACGTGGGCAGCGACTTCGCCCGCCGGATAGAAGCGCCGGTAATCCGGTTCGGCACCGACGCCGGGCGCTTTCAGATCGGCAACCCGCTGGGCGTCGTCCGGGGTCATCCAGCGCTTCAGATAGATCTGATGCCGGCCCTTGCGCTCGGTGAGGTAGCTCTTGAGCTGGCGCGGCGTCTGCTGCAACAGCGCTGCGAGGGCGGCGTGGTATTCGGTGGCAGCGAGCAGCTTGTCGGGATCGGCGAAGATCGATACCACCGGGGCGGACAAGGCCAGCGGCTCGCCGAAACGATCGCGCACCGCGCCGCGATGCGCACGCAACTGCTGCAGGCGCACGTACTGGTTGTCGCCGCGCGCGCTGTAGCGATCATTGCTGACCACCTGCAACTGGAAAGCGCGGCCGACCGTGGCCACCGCCAGCAAGCCGAGCACGCCGAGCACCACCTTGCGCCGCCAGCCTTCAGGCGCATCGGGCAGCGAACGCTGGGCGGGATTGACCGGACCTTTCATGGCGTCGGCTCCGTCACGCTGACCGGACCTTGCACTGCTTCAATGGTCTGCCAAGCCGCCGGTTCGACCAGCCCGAACTGCGCGCGGGCGATCGGTTCGACTCTTGCGGCCTGCGCGAGGGTTGCTTCCTCAAGCTGCAACTGCGCCCATTCCAGGTCCAGACGCTCGTTGTCGACCCGCAAGGCTTCGGCCTTGACGGTCATCCGCCGGTGTTCGTTCTTGATCTGCACAACACCGAGCGCGCTGAACACCACCAGCAGTGCCAGCCCGATCGGCAGCAGCAGGCTGCCGCTGGCGCGGGTATCGCGACGCGAGGTGGTCGGGCGCGCGGCCATCAGGCGATGCGCTCCGCAACCCGCAGCACGGCCGAACGGGCGCGCGGGTTGGCGCTGGTTTCGGCGTCGGTCGGGAAACAGCGTTCGACACGCTTGAGCATCGGCGCGCCATCGCGATTCAGGCGCTGGCCGGTCAGCACATCGCGCTCGGTGCCTTCGGCGTCGCGGACGAAGCGCTTGACGATGCGGTCTTCCAGCGAGTGGAAGCTGATCACCGCCAGCCGCCCGCCCGGTGCCAGCAGCGCCGGTGCCGCGGCCAGCGCGGTTTCCAGCGCGATGAGCTCGCCGTTGACGTGAATGCGCAGCGCCTGGAAGGCGCGGGTCGCCGGATGAATCTTGAACGAGCGCGGACCCGGCACGTTGGCGATCAGCGCGGCGAGCTGGGCGGTGGTCTTGAGCGGCGCCAGCACCCGCGATTCGACGATCTTGGCGGCGATCCGGCGGCTGTTGCGCTCTTCGCCGAGCTTGTAGAGCACGTCGGCGATTTCGGCTTCGTCGGCACGCATCAGCCAGTCGGCCGCCGATTCGCCGGAACTCGGGTCCATGCGCATGTCGAGCGGACCGTCGTTCTGGAAGCTGAAGCCGCGCGAGGCATCGTCGAACTGCGGGCTGGAGACACCGAGGTCAAGAAGAATGCCGTCGATGCGCCCGGCGATGCCGGCATCTGCGGCGACCCGCGCCAGATCGGCGAAGTTCGCGGCATGGAAGTGGAAGTTCGACTGGCCGGCGAAAGCCTTCGCGGCGTGCTGGCCGGCTTCGGGATCGCGATCGAGCGCATGCAGCGCGCCGCCATCTCTCAGGCGTTCGAGGATCGCGCCGGAGTGGCCACCACGGCCGAAGGTGCCATCCACGTAAACGCCGTCCGGGCTTAGGCTAAGTCCGGCCAGGGCTTCGTCGAGCAGAACTGGCCGGTGGGAGAACATCCGGTCAGCGCCCTCGTTCGGGCTTGGGCTCGCAGCGGCGCGCGGCACGGGGAGGCCTCATGACACGGCCAGCGCCGCGAAGGCGTCGGCGTAGTTCTGCTGGCTTTCGGTGTTGTTGGCCTGCCACTGGGCGTAAGACCACAGCTCGAAGTGGTCGTAGGCACCGACCAGCACCACATCGGTGCCCAGCGCCTTCATGTCGCGCAGCAGGGTCGGCACCACGATGCGGCCCTGGCCGTCGATCTCCGATTCCACGGCATTCCCGAGGAACAGGCGCTGGACCAGCATGCGCTTGGCGCGCTCGGCGATCTTCGGGATCTGCTCGGCCATCTTGCGGAACACCGGCGCCGGATAGATCTCCACGCACTCCGGGCCGAGGGTGACGGTGAGCTGCTTGCCGAATTCGTCGCCGAGCTGGGCACGAAGACGCGCCGGAACCGCGAGGCGGCCCTTGTCGTCAATCGTCAGTCGGTTGGAACCAGCAAACATCGCGTCGAGCCCCACAATGGCCTGCGGGAGAGCCAAGTGTCGCCACTTCTCCCCCACTAAAACCACTATATGCCACACGACACCACCTAGCAAGCACGATCAAGGCCAAAAAGCCTGTCAGGACAAAGGCTTAGGCGAAATCTCGAATGTTCGATCTATGCGAGCAAAAACAGGTATTTAGGTGAACTACCTCAAGTGCATTGCAGCATTTGGCCGAGCCTGGACGGCAGCTGCGGGCAGACGATCGGTAGACAAGTGTGAACTGGGTCGCGGTCGAGCGCGGCCAGAAGCCCGGGGCACAAAGGCGCAAAGGTGAAAAGCAAGGGCACGAAGAACCGCTTTTCAGAGGCCACCGCTCGGGTTGTGGCGAAAATCAAAAGCGAAAATCCTTAGCGCAGAGGCGCGGAACAGATAACAGAGAGGACGCGGAGAAAAGCTTTATCTGGGCATCGAGTCAGGCGTATCGCTGTTCTGCGTCCTTTCTGTTCCCTCTGTGCCTCCGCGCTGAAAGCTTTGCCGTTGCGGCGCGCGCTTTCTCGCGGTTGTTTTCCTTTGTGTCCTTGCTTGGCTTTCCTTTGTGCCTTTGTGCCTTTGTGCTCCGGGGCTTTTCGAGCGTGCAGTCAAACACCCGGTCAACGCGTTGTGGACCGGGAGTCGAACCAACAGGAATAAGTGGGAGTCGGCCGATAAGCCGGGGTGAAAAGCCGCAGCTTTGCGAGCACTGCTCGCAGCGGCTTTGAACGCCCGACCCGACTGGGTCGGGCCGGGGGTCAAATACAAAGGAATCAAGTGGGAGTCGGCCGATAAGCCGGGTTCTGTCTACCGCCACCCCGCTTGCGCGACATGACGCCGAGACAACCATTCCTCTACGATGACGATCACTCGCCGTCTTCAGCAGCCTACCCGGAGAGCACGCGGACCACGTGTTGCGACGGCCCTTCGGCTGCCGCGTCCCTCCCTATTTGGCCTTGCTCCATGTGGGGTTTGCCGTGCCGGTTCATTGCTGAACTCGCGGTGCGCTCTTGCCGCACCATTTCACCCTTGCCTGATCCGGATTGCTCCGGCCATCGGCGGTATCTTTCTGTTGCACTTTCCGTCGGCTTGCGCCGCCCAGCCGTTAACTGGCACATCGTCCTGCGGAGCCCGGACTTTCCTCCCCCACCTTGCGGTGGCAGCGGTTGTCTGGCCGACTCCCGGCGCGGATGATACGCCGTAGGCGTGAGGCGTGAGGCGTGAGGCGTGAGGCGTGAGGCGAAATGCTAGCCTCCGCCGAAATCGACACTGCCCGCCCGATGCGCGTCTTCTCTCATACCTGCTCGAACACCGAAATCGTCGCCGCACTCGGTGCCGCCGACTGCCTGATCGGCTGCGATGACGACTCCGATTTCCCGGTCGACGTGGTCAGCCGCATCCCGAAGCTCGGCCGCGATCTCGACCTCCGAGTCGACGAAGTGATCGCGATGAAGCCGGATCTGGTGCTGACCTCGCTGACCGTGCCGGGCCACGAGCGGATCGTCGACGCGATCAATGCCACCGGCATCGCCACCCTGGTCTGCGATCCGCTGAGCCTCGAAGACATCTACGGCGACATCGCGCGGATTGCCACTGCCCTTAGGCTCGAAGCGCGCGGCGCGCAACTGATCGCCGAAATGCGGGCGGCGATGCCGCGCGTTGAAGCGGCAACACGACCGAAAGTGCTGATCGAATGGTGGCCGAAGCCGGTAATCACCCCGACCCGCCTCGCCTGGGCGACTGATCTGATCGAACTCGCTGGCGGCTGCAATCCTTGGGGCTTCATCGACGCCAAGAGCTCGCCGCTGAGCGATGAACAGGTCATGGCCAGCCCGCCCGACGTGATCGCGATGAGCTGGTGCGGCGTCAAGGTCGCGAACTACCGCCCGGACGTGGTCAGCCGCCGGCCGGGCTGGGAACAGGTTCCCGCCGTGCGCGATGGCCGCATCGTCGCGATCAGCGAGGAATTCCTCGGCCGACCGGGGCCGAGAGTGGTCGAGGGCTATCGGCAGTTGCGAGCGGCAATCGAAACCCCGTAGGTCCGGATTCATCCGGACTACGCGCGGCTGAATCGAAAAGCGTCCGGATGAATCCGGACCTACGCGCGAATCAACGTGCCGATGCCTTCATTGGTGAACAACTCCAGCAACACCGCATGGTCAAGCCGGCCGTCGATGATCACCGAGGACTTCACACCGCTCTGCACGGCATCGAGCGCGCAGGCGATTTTCGGCAGCATGCCGCCGTAGATGGTGCCGTCGGCGATCAGGGCGTTGACCTGCGCCACAGTCAGGCCGGTCAGCACCCGCCCCTGCTTGTCCATGAGCCCGCTGACGTTGGTCAGCAGCATCAGCTTTTCGGCCTTGAGCACCGAGGCCAGCTTGCCGGCGACCAGATCGGCATTGATGTTGTAGGCCTCCCCCGCGCTGCCGACGCCGATCGGCGCGATCACCGGAATGAAGCCGCCGGCCTCCAGGTGATCGACGACCCGAGGGTCGATCGCCTCCACCTCGCCAACCTGGCCGATGTCGCCGCCCGGCACGGTCATCTTCTTCGCGCGGATCAGGCCGCCGTCCTTGCCGGTGAGCCCGACCGCGCGGCCACCCTGCTGGTTGATGGCATTGACCACCGCCTTGTTGACCAGGCCGCCGAGCATCATCTCGACCACGTCCATGGTTTCGGCGTCGGTGACCCGCATGCCGTCGATGAATTCGCTCTTCTTGCCGAGCTTTTCCAGATGCTTGCCGATCTGCGGACCGCCACCGTGGACCACCACCGGATTCATGCCGACCGCCTTCATCAGCACGATGTCGCGGGCGAACGAGTCGATCATGTCGTCGTCGCCCATGGCGTTGCCGCCGTACTTGACGACGAAGGTCTTGCCGGTGAATCGGCGGATATACGGCAGCGCCTCGGTCAGAACCTGGGCGATGGTGGAAGCGTTGGCCTTGTCGACAGTCATGGGAATCGCGGGAAAGTGGGAATCAGTGACGACCGGTGTGTCCAAAGCCGCCAGCACCGCGCTCGCTGCTGCCGAATTCGGACACCAGCTCGAACTCGGCACGCACCACCGGCACGATCACCAATTGCGCGATGCGCTCGCCGGGTTCGATGACGAACAGGGTCTGGCCGCGGTTCCAGCAGCTGACCATCAGTTCGCCCTGATAGTCCGAGTCGATCAGGCCGACCAGATTGCCGAGCACGATGCCGTGCTTGTGGCCGAGGCCGGAGCGCGGAAGGATCACGGCGGCGAGGCCCGGGTCTTCGATGTGGATCGCAAGCCCGGTGCGCAGCAGGGTGGTCGCTCCCGGGGCCAGGCTCAGCGGCGCGTCGAGCAGCGCGCGCAGATCGAGCCCGGCCGAGCCGCCGGTGGCATAGGCCGGCAGCGGCAGGTCGCGGCCGAGGCGGGGATCAAGAATCTTCAGCTGGATCGACTTCATTTTTTCTTCTTCGTCGCTTTGACCGACACGAATGCTGCGAAGCGCTCGGCGATCAGCCCCGCCAGTTGCTTGGCGATCTCGGACTTTTCGGCCGGGCCGATCGCCAGTTCGCCGTCGGCCCAGTAGACGGTGAGCTGGTTGTCGTCCTGATCGAAAGCGCGGCCGCCGCCGACCCAGTTGGCGGCGATCAGGTTCAGCTTCTTGCGTTCGAGCTTGCCCTTGGCGTGCTCGGCCAGCTTTTCGGTTTCCGCTGCGAAGCCGACGATGAACAGGCTGGGCAGCGCGCCGCGCACCTCGGTGAGGATGTCGGCGTTCTTGGTCAGCTCAAGGCCCAGCGTGTCGCTCTTCTTCTTGATCTTCTGGTCGGCGATCTCGGCACAGCGGTAGTCGGCCACCGCTGCGGTGCCGACCAGGATGTCGGCCTTCGCACAGGCAGCCTGCGTGGCTTCGAGCATGTCCTGCGCGGTTTCACAGTTCACCCGGGTGACACCGGCGGGTGCCGCCAGATTGACCGGGCCGCTGACCAGGGTCACGTCCGCGCCGAGCGCGCGCAGGGCGGCGGCGACCGCATAGCCCTGCTTGCCCGAGGAGCGATTGGTGATGAAGCGCACCGGGTCGATCGGCTCGCGGGTCGGGCCGGCGGTGACCACGGCGCGCCGGCCGCTCAGCGGGCCGTCGATCGCCTTCAAGGCCGTGCCACGCGCCAGCGCATCGAGCACCGTGGTGGCGACTTCTTCCGGCTCGGCGACCCGGCCTTCGCCGACTTCGCCACAGGCCTGGGCACCGCTGCCGGGGCCGATCACCTTGAAGCCTCGGCTGCGCAGGGTGCTCATGTTGGCTTGCGTGGCGGCGTTCGCCCACATCAGGCGATTCATTGCAGGCGCGACGAAGATCGGCTTGTCGGTGGCGAGCACCAAGGTCGTCAGCAGGTCGTCGGCGAATCCGTGCGCGATCTTCGCCAGCGTGTTGGCCGTGGCCGGGGCGATGACGATGGCGTCCGGCCAGCGCGCCAGCTCGATATGGCCCATCGCGGCTTCGGCCGCTTCATCCCACAAGGATGAGCGCACCGGTTTGCCGGTCAGCGCCTGGAAGGTCTGGGCGCCGATGAAGCGCAGGGCCGAATCGGTCATCACCACCTGCACTTCGCAGCCAGCTTTGGTGAAACGGCGCGCCAGCTCGGCGGACTTGTACGCGGCAATGCCGCCAGACAGCGCCAGCAGGATGCGCGGGCCGGCGTTCGGGTTCGAGAGCATGGATAGAGAGCGGACCGGCAACCGGCGCGTGATGGAGAGCGCGGAATTGTAGCGGCTGGCCGGGTTAGCCTCTCGTCCTCACACAGGGAAGCTCAGGGAGGAGCGACACGATGGCGATCACCGACTGGCCGGAAGACGAACGGCCGCGCGAAAAGCTGCTGGCCCGTGGCCCGGCGGCGCTGTCCGACGCCGAACTGCTGGCGATCTTCCTGCGCACCGGCGTGGTCGGCCGCAGCGCGGTCGATCTCGCGCGCGACCTGCTGGCACGCTTCGGCGGCCTGCGCCTGCTTCTGAAGGCCTCTCGCGAGGAATTCTGCGCGGCCCACGGCCTGGGCGATGCGAAGTACGCGCAGTTGCAGGCGGTGATGGAGATCGCCCGCCGCCATCTGGCCGAACGGCTCAAGGATCGAACCTCGCTCGACGCCCCGGCTGACACCCGCAATTTCCTGAGCCTGAAACTGCGCGATCTCGACCACGAAGCCTTCTGCGCGCTGTATCTGGACAGCGCCAATCAGTTGCTCGGCTTCGAAGTGCTGTCCAGTGGCACCATCAACGCCGCCAGCGTCTACACCCGCGAAGTGGTCAAAAGCGCGCTGCGCCAGCAGGCGGCCGCCGTGATCTTTGCCCATAACCATCCGTCCGGTGTTGCCGAACCGAGCGCCTCCGATCGTCGGCTGACCGAGCGACTGTGTGCGGCGCTGGCACTGGTCGACATCCGGGTGCTCGATCACTTCGTCATCGGCGAAGGCCCGCCGATATCGTTTGCCGAGCGCGGCTGGATGTGACAAGGTCCGCGACCGCGCAAGTTCCTGACGCTGGTGCTTGCCCACGCCGGACCGTGCTGATATCTTTCGCGTCCTTTTTCGCTGCGGCCGACTTTTTCGGCCCCCGTTTCGAGGTTTGTGTCATGTCCAGAGTCTGCCAAGTCACCGGCAAGAAGCCGATCGTGGGTAACACGGTCAGCCACGCCAACAACCGGCGTCGCCGTCGCTTCCTGCCCAATCTGCACACCCATCGTTTCTGGTTCGAAGCCGAGAAGCGGTTCGTGTCCCTGCGCGTGTCCGCCAACGGCATGCGCATCATCGACAAGAAGGGCGTGGAGGCGATCATCGCCGACCTCCGCTCGCGCGGCGAGAAGGTGTAAGCAATGGCCAAGGGCAAGAAAGACCGCGAAAAGATCAAGCTCATCTCGACCGCCGGGACGGGCTACTTCTACACGACGACCAAGAACAAGAAGAACACGCCGGACAAGTTCGAGTTCTCCAAGTACGACCCGATCGTGCGCAAGCACGTCGCATTCAAGGAAGCGAAGATCAAGTGATGTTTCGGCGATAGCCGAAATATCACCCCGGCGAAAGCCGGGGTCCAGAGAAGCCGGCACCAAGCCGGCTTTTTTGTTTCCGAGGCTCGCCAACCGCTGTCTCGAAAATCGTCGATTCCGCCCCGTATGATGCGCTGCACATGGACGCCCAGAACGACATCCTCGGTCGCGACAACCCGCATCACCGGAACCTGGAGCACGCCCGCTCCCAGGTGATCGAGATGCTGACGCGCCAGGCCGTCGAGCGCGAACTGGTGTCGAGAACCGAATCGACCACCGGCGCGCCGGTCGACGTGGTCAGCCAACTGGTCGCCCGCCAGCAGCAGGCCGCGCTCGAACAGCGGCTGCTGCGCTTCCATCCGGCCGACATCGCCTTCGTGCTCGAAAGCCTGCCGCCGGAAGCGCGCGAAATGGCCTGGTCGCTGGTCCGCGCCGAGCGTCGCGGCACGGTGCTGCTGGAAACCACCGACGCCGTGCGCCGCAGTCTGGTCGAAAGCATGCGTCCGACCGACATCGCGGCCGCCTTCCATCATCTGGATTCCGACGACATCGCCGAGCTGATCGCCTCCCTGCCTCCGGACACGGCAGCGGAAGTGCTGGCGCGGCTCGATTCCAGCGATCAGGCCGAAGTCCGCGCGGTGCTGAGCTTCCCGGAAGGCACGGTCGGCGCGCTGATGGATCTGGATTTCACCACGGTGCGCGATGACGCCCCGCTCGAAGCGGTGCTGCGCTTGTTGCGTCGGCGCAAGCGGCTGCCGGCCGACACCAATCAGCTGATCGTCGTCGATCGCGCCAAAGTCCTGCGCGGCGTGCTGACGCTGGAACAACTGCTGCTCAGCGAGCCGGAAAGCGAAGTCAATGAGGTGATGACGCCGAATCCGCATTTCTTCTACACCGACGATGCGGTCACCGACGCGATCGACAGCTTCGAGCGCTACGACCTTATTTCTGCACCGGTGGTGAATCTGCACCGCGAAGTGGTGGGCCGGATCGCGGTGGACGAGATCGTCGATGCAATCAAGGCGCAGCAGGAACGCGATTCCTTGCGCCAGGTCGGTCTGCGCGAAGACGAAGACCTGTTCGCGCCGGTCTGGAAAAGCGGCCGCAATCGCTGGCCCTGGCTGGCACTGAACCTGTTCACGGCGTTCGCGGCCTCGAGAGTGATCGGTTTCTACGAGCCGACCATCGAAAAGCTGGTCGCGCTCGCGACCCTGATGCCGATCGTGGCCTCGATCGGCGGCAACACCGGCAACCAGACGATGGCGCTGGTGATCCGCGCGCTTTCCCTGAACCAGCTCGGCGGCCCGCTGCTGCGGATGATGCTGTTGAAGGAGCTGCTGATCGCGGCGATGAACGGCGCGATCTGGGGCTCGGTGCTGGGCCTGGTCACCTTCGCGATCTACCACGACCCGAAACTCGGCATGGTCATCGCCAGCGCCACCCTGCTGGAGCTGATCGTGGCCGCAGCAGCGGGGGCGATCATTCCGGTGTCGCTGGAACGCTTCGGCCGCGACCCGGTGCTCGGTTCCAGCGTCATCCTGACCGCGCTGACCGACAGCATGGGCTTCCTGATTTTCCTCGGCCTGGCCGCGCTCGTGCTGGTCTGAAGCAGCGGACCACGGTCATTGCGTTGTCACGCCCCTTGGCCTACTGTGCGCGGCCTCAAAACCGGCCGCCGCGCTTGCGGCTCGCGTGGAGACCCGATGAACCTGCCATTCCCCAATGCGAACGCGCTTGCCGATGACCTGATTGCGTCCTGCAATCTGTTCCACGCGCGCGGCTGGGTGCCGGCCACCGGCGGCAATTTCTCCGCGCGGCTCGATGATCGCCATCTGCTGATCACCGCCAGCGGCGTCCACAAGGGCGAGCTGACACGCGCCGACTTCATGATCGTCGACGTCGACGGCCAGCCGCTGGAAGCCGGTCGCAAGTCGTCCTATGAAACCGGTTTGCACACGCAGCTTTACCGGTTTTCGCCTGACATCGGCGCGGTGCTGCATGTGCATTCGGTCGCCAACACCGTGCTGTCGAGGCAACAGGACGTGATTCGGCTGTCGGGCTACGAATTGCTGAAGATTCTGCCCGGCATCACCGAGCCTTCAGTGACGGTCGAGATTCCGGTGTTCGGCAACGATCAGGACATCGCAGCGCTCGCCCGACAGGTGGACGCGCGCATGCGGGAACCAACCGCCATCCCGGCTTATCTGATTGCCGGTCACGGTTTATATACTTGGGGCAGAACGGTGCGCGAAGCACGTTACCGTCTGGAAGCCCTGGAATTCATGTTTGAGTGCGAGTTGTGGAACAACAGGAGAAACCCATGAGTGAACTCCGGATTTACGAGGAAAACGCGCGGCCGGTCGCGAGCTACCAGAAGTTCGACGACATCCGCGACGAGCTTGCCAAGATCGGCGTGCAGTTCGAGCGCTGGGAAGCGAGCAAGCCGCTCGATTCACAGGCGACACAGGACGAAGTCATCGAGGCCTATCGCGGCTCGGTGAACCGCTTGATGAACCAGTACGGCTTCAAGTCGGTGGACGTGATCAGCCTGCACCCGGCGCATCCGCAGAAGGATGTGCTGCGCTCGAAGTTCCTGAGCGAGCACCGTCACGACGAATTCGAAGTGCGCTTCTTCGTCGACGGCGAAGCGCTGTTCTACATCCGCGATGCCGGCCGCGTGCACGGCGTGCTGTGCTCCAAGGGCGACCTGATCTCGGTGCCGGCCAATGTCCGTCACTGGTTCGACATGGGCCCGAACCCGAACTTCAAGGCGATCCGCCTGTTCATCACCCCGGACGGCTGGGTCGCGAATTTCACTGGTGACAAGATCGCCGACAGCTTTCCGCGTCTGGAAGCGCCGCATTACCAGCAGGCGGCGTGAATCCTTCATGCTTTGCCGAAGGCCGCCAGCAGGCGGCCTTCTTGTTTCAGGAGCTTGTTTGACGTGATCAAGGCCATCGTGACGGATATTGAAGGAACCACCTCCTCGATCGACTTCGTGCACCAGACGCTGTTCCCGTACGCGAAGCAGCATCTGCGCCGCTACCTGCACGCGCATGCGGACGAACCCAATGTCGTGGCGCAGATTGCCGCCGCCGCTGCGCTCGAAGGCCGCAGCTTCGCCAGCATCGACGAAGCCGCCGACCTGCTCGAACGCTGGATCGCCGAGGACCGGAAAGCCACGCCGCTGAAGGACCTGCAAGGCCTGATCTGGGCCGAAGGCTATGCGGCAGGCGAATTGAGCGGCCACGTCTACGCCGACACACCCGTGTTCCTGCGCCAGTGGCACGCGGCCGGAAAGGCGCTCTACGTCTATTCATCCGGCTCGGAAGGCGCGCAGAAGCTGATCTTCGGCCACTCCGATGCCGGCGATCTGAGGCCGCTGTTCTCCGGCTACTTCGACACCCGGATCGGCATGAAGCGCGAGGCGCAGTCCTACCGGACGATCCTCGAACGGATCCATCTGCCGGGTGACGCGGTGCTGTTCCTGTCCGATATCGGCGAGGAACTCGACGCTGCCCGCGAGGCCGGCATGCAGACTTGCCAATTGATCCGCGATGCCAAGGCCAAGGCCTTCCCGGCACATCGGCAAGCGCGGGATTTTTCCGAAGTGCCGGTCTGAGGGGCTTCGCGCGTCCAACAAAAGCGGGGCTCACGCCGAGAACGCGGAGATCGCAGAGAAAAGCCAAAGCGTTTCGCGCCAAGCACGCTAAGGACGCCGAGAAAAGCACTGAAAGTAAGCAGCTTTTCTTGGCGATCTTGGCTTGAAATGCAGTTCTGCCGTTGCTTTTCTCGGCGATCTCCGCATTCTCTGCGTGAGATCCGGCCTTTTTCAGCGCCCGCGATGCCAGCACCAATGCCAGGGCTCGTAGAGATAGCCTTCGGCATTGCCTTGTCGGTACGTCATCGTGAAGCCGTAGCGAGCGGCATTCGCGGTAAGCCAGCGGAAGGCTTCGGTCTGGTCAAAGGCTTCTTCGAGCGGCGGGCAACCGGCTTCTCCGATGTCGACGGCGCGGCCGCTGTGATGTTCGCTGCAACCGGGCGGCGCGTTGACGGTCAGGATGTCGTCGATGGTCCGGCCCTTGGCCAGCTTGGCGCGGATCAGGCTGGCCTGGTAGTCGATGCTGCGGAACGCCGACACCATCAGCAGCGCCACGCCGTCATCACCCGCCGCCATCCGCATCGCGGCCCAGGCAGCGGCGGCACCCGGTACCAGCAGCTTGTCGCGACCATCGGTGCCGAGGCCGATCGGCTGCAAGCGCTGCGCTTCGACATAGACCGGCAGCTTGCGTGCCTTGACCACGCGCGGCGAAATGCCGAGTTCCTGCCAGAACCCGAGCACCCGTGCTCGATACGCGGCTGGCAGGCGCGCCGCCATCAGCCGGCCTTGAGCCGTTCGCGCCAGCCGTAGGCCGGATCGCCGATCACCACGAAACCCGGATTGAGCAGCGATTCCTTGGTGTTGTAGCGCAGCGGCTGCCAGTCCGGCAGGCGCAGCACGGTGGCACCGGCGACTTCGGCCAGACACTGGGCGGCAGCGGTATCCCACTCGCTGGTCGGGCCGGTGCGCGGATAGAAGTCGGCCAGACCTTCGGCGACCATGCAGAACTTGAGCGAAGAACCACGGCTGACCTGCTCGTGTTCCGGCGCGTGCGCGAGAAACTCGTCGAGCGCGGCATCGCGATGCGATTTGGTGACCACTAGCGACGGCTTGACCGGTGTCGCGCGCGTGCGGATTTCGCGGCGCTCGCCGTCGCGAATCACGAAGGCACCGACCTCGCGGGCGGCGATGTAGCTGGTGCCGGTGACCGGCACGTGGACGACACCGAGCACCGATTCATGCTGGTCGATCAAGGCGATGTTGACGGTGAAATCGCCGTTGCGCTTGATGAATTCCTTGGTGCCGTCGAGCGGGTCGATCAGCCAGTAAGTCGGCCAGGCGCTACGCACTTCAAACGAGATATCGGCGTCTTCTTCGCTGAGGCAGGGAATGTCCGGGGTCAGTGCGGCCAGCCCGGCGATGATCGTCCGGTGGGCTCTGAGATCGGCCTGGGTCAGCGGCGAGGCATCGTCCTTGGTGGTGACCGCGAAGTCGGACTGGTAGACGTCAAGAATTTCCCGGCCCGCCGCGACGGCGATGGCGAGGACGGGTTCGAGCAGGTCAGCGAGCGCGTATGGGGTCATGTCGGAGCGGGTGATGAGCGTCGGTATGATACCGGCCATGACCCAAATGCCTGCGGCTTCCGCGATTATCGACTGGTCGCAGATCGACCACGTCCTGCTCGACATGGACGGCACCGTCCTCGATCTGGCGTTCGACAATCACTTCTGGATGGAGCTGATGCCGCAGCGCTATGCCGAGCGCCACAGCCTCGCGTTCGATGAAGCGATGGCCACGCTGTCCCGCGAGTTCCACGCAACTCAGGGCACGCTGAACTGGTACTGCCTCGACTACTGGAGCCGCTGGAGCGGGCTCGATGTCGCCGCGATGAAGATCGAAATGCAGCACCGGATTGCCGTGCTGCCGGGCAGTGAGGATTTTCTCACCGCCGTGCGCGCCAGCGGCCGACCGCTATGGTTGGTGACCAATGCCCATCCGGGCAGTTGGCGGGTGAAGCTCGAACGCACCGGCATCGGCCGGCATTTCGACCGGGTGATTTCCTCGCACGACTTCGGCATGCCCAAGGAAGATCCGCGCTTCTGGCCGGCGCTGCGCGCGCAGCATCCGTTTGATCCAGCGCGAGCGCTGTTTGCCGACGACAGCCTGGCCGTGCTGCGGACCGCGAAGGCGCACGGCATTCGCGAAGTGGTCGCCATCCGGCATCCGGATTCGACCGCTCAGCCCCGGGTGATCGACGAGTTCACGGCCGTCGATCGCCTGCCCCATTTGCTGCCGATCTAGACCCGGTTCGGCCGGGTGGAGCGCGGACGGCCGCCGCCGGGACGACCACCGCCCGGACGTCCGCCACCATCGCGACGCGGCGGGGCACCGCTGCGATCGCGGTGCACGTGCTTGGGCTTGATGTAGTCCTGCGGCATCAGATCATCGGGGTTCAGCGACTGCGGAATGCGCATGCCGATGGCCTTTTCGATGATCGGCAGCGAATACACCCAGGTTTCGCAGCACAGCGAGATCGCGTCGCCCGAAGCACCGGCGCGCGCCGTGCGGCCGATGCGGTGCACGTAGTCCTCGCCATCCTGCGGCAGGTCGTAATTGATGACGTGCGACACCTCGGGAATGTGCAGGCCGCGCGCCGCGACATCGGTCGCCACCAGCACCGGCAGTTCGCCGAGCTTGAATTCGCCAAGCAGGCGCTCGCGCTTGTTCTGCGGCACGTCACCGGACAGCACACCGGCGTTGAAGCCGTTGGCCTTGAGCGCGGCTTCGACATCCTCCGCGCCGCGCTTGGTGTTGACGAAGACCAGGGTGCGGACCGGCGCGTGATGGCGCATCAGGCCCACCAGCATCGGCAGCTTGTCTTCGTTGGCGACGTGGATCAGCGACTGGCGCACGCGCTCGGCAGTGACCTGCTCGGGCTGGATCTCGATCCGCGTCGGGCTGTTCATGTGCTCGTAGGCGAGCTCCAGCACCCGGTGCGACAGCGTGGCCGAGAACAAGTAGTTGATCCGCTGGCCGGGACGCGGCATGCGCCGCATCAGAAAGCGGATGTCGGCGATGAAGCCGAGATCGAACATCCGGTCGGCCTCGTCGAGCACCAGCACTTCGATGCCGTTGAGCTTGTAGAGACCCTGCTTGAAGAAGTCGATCATCCGGCCCGGTGTGCCGATCAGGATGTCGATGCCGTCGGCGATCGCGGTCTTCTGGGTGTCGTAGCCGGTGCCGCCGTAGACGGCAGTCATCTTGAGTCCCGTATGGGCCCCGAGCTGCACGGCATCGTTGTAGATCTGCAGCGCCAGTTCGCGGGTCGGCGCGAGGATATAGGCGCGCGGCTGACCTTCCTCGCCGACTCTGGGCTGGGTCAGCAGGTGATGCATGGTGGCCAGCAGGAAGGCGGCGGTCTTGCCGGTGCCGGTCTGCGCCTGACCCGCCAAATCCTTGCCGGCCAGCGCCAGGGGCAGGGTTTCGGCCTGGATTGGCGTGCAGTGGGTGTAGCCCATCGCGGCCAGACTGGACTTCAGCGTTTCGTGCAGCGGCAGGCTGTCGAACGAAGTGGTGCTCAGGTGCTTTAGACGCGCAGCGTCAGTGCTCTCGACGTCGGACAAGGCTTGCATTTGATCGGAACTTGGATTGAAATACGGCTAATCACAACGACTGAAGCGCACCGCAGCGTCGCGCCGTCACAGTCGAAATCGCGAAAAATCTTCCGGCTATTAAAGCAGATCGTTCGGGCATGCGCATTGAACGCGCGCGGCCCGGCACCATTGACTTGCGGGTGGTTATCACCTGCACCGGCAATCCCGGATTCCGTCATTTCCCAACGTCCGCAGGCGCACTGCGGTCTTCATCGGAGTTTGTACATGAGCGAAAACATTTCGGCCGTCAGCGACGCCAGCTTCGACGCCGACGTGCTGCAGAGCGACGTGCCGGTGCTCGTCGATTTCTGGGCCGAATGGTGCGGGCCGTGCAAGATGATCGCCCCGGTGCTGGAGCAGCTTGCCGTCGAAACCCAGGGCAAGCTCAAGATCGTCAAGCTCAATGTCGATGAAAACCCGGGCACGCCGCCGAAGTTCGCGATTCGCGGCATCCCCACCCTGATCCTGTTCAAGAACGGCAAGCCGGCGGCAACGCAGGTCGGCGCCGTGCACAAGGCCGCGCTCGCGGCGTTCGTGCAGCCGCATCTCGCCACCGCCTGAAAATCCTTCGCTCCACATGATCAAGCATCGTCGCCGCCCGCATTTCTCCAACGGCCAGAACAGCGGCAACAACGGAGGCAACGGCAGTCAGAACCCGGGCAACCGCAGCGAAGGCTTTCCGGCCGACGGTGACGAGCACCAGCAGGCAAGTGAAGGCGGCGAAGTGAATGGCGGTGGTGGCGGCGGAGAGTCGGACGGTGGCGACGTCGCCGTCGCGGCGGTGGTTGTCGCAGCACCTGCGCAGCAGCAGGACGGCAACGACAATGGCGGCAATGGCGGCAATGGCGGCAACGGCGGCAATCGTGGCAACGGCCAGAACAACGGCCAGAAGAACAATCAGAACAACGGCGGTGGCGGCAACAACCAGAACAACAATCAGCGCCGTCGGCACCAGCAGCAGAACAACAATCAGCAGGGCCGCGGCAGCAACCAGCAGCGTGGCCAGAACCACCAGAACAACGGTGGTGGCGGCAATGGCAACTTCGGTGGCCGCTACAACAGCCGCGACGAGGATTACGAAGCCAACGGCAACTCCGGGGGCAATGTTGCCGAGAACCGCGACGACGCCGCTGCCGCAGCCGGCGATCCGCAGGTGCCGCGCGATCCGCCGAAAATCATCCACATCTCCGACCTGAAGAAGAAGACGGCTGCCGAGCTGTACGAAACTGCTGAAGCACTGGGCCTGGAAAATATCTCGCGCGCCAAGAAGACCGACATCGTCTTCAACCTGCTGCGCGCCGCTGCCCGCCGTGGCGATTTCATCCAGGCCGACGGCGTGCTGGAAATCATGCAGGACGGCTACGGCTTCCTGCGTGGCCCGGACGCCAGCTATCTCGCCGGCCCGGACGACGTCTACATCAGCCCGAGCCAGATCCGCCGCTTCGGCCTGCGCACCGGCGACACGGTTGCCGGAAGAGTGCGCAGCCCGAAGGACAACGAGCGCTACTTCGCGCTGCTCAAGGTCGACACCATCAATTACGAGGCGCCGGAAGTCTCGAAGAAGAAGGTCAACTTCGAGAACCTGACGCCGCTGTTCGCCGACGAGCGCTTCGTGATGGAGCGCGGCAATGGCACCACCGAAGACATCACCGCTCGCGTGATCGACATCGTGGCGCCGTTCGGCAAGGGCCAGCGCGGCCTGATCGTCTCGCCGCCCAAGGCCGGCAAGACGATACTCATGCAGAACGTCGCGCAGTCGATCGCGGCGAACTACCCGGACGTGTATCTGATCGTGCTGCTGATCGACGAGCGTCCGGAAGAAGTCACCGACATGCAGCGCACCGTCAGAGGCGAAGTGATTTCCTCGACCTTCGACGAACCGGCCCAGCGCCATGTGCAGGTCGCCGACATGGTGATCGAGAAGGCCAAGCGCCTGGTCGAGCACAAGCGCGACGTGGTGATCCTGCTCGACTCGATCACTCGTCTCGCCCGTGCCTACAACACCGTGGCGCCGTCGTCGGGCAAGGTGCTGTCCGGCGGTGTCGACGCCAATGCGCTGCAAAAACCCAAGCGCTTCTTCGGCGCGGCACGCAACATCGAGGAAGGTGGCAGCTTGACGATCATCGCCACCGCACTCATCGACACCGGCTCGAAGATGGACGAAGTCATCTACGAGGAGTTCAAGGGCACCGGCAACATGGAACTGCACCTTGAGCGCCGCATCGCCGAGAAGCGCGTGTTCCCGGCGATCAACATCAACCGTTCGGGCACTCGCAAGGAAGAGCTGATGGTCGATCCGGGCGAGCTGCAGAAGGTCTGGATCCTGCGCAAGCTGCTGCACCAGATGGACGAGCTGGCGGCGATGGAACTGCTGTTCGACCGTCTGCGCGGCACCAAGACCAATTCCGATTTCTTCGATTCGATGAAGCGGAACTGATCAGCACCCGGATGTGAAAAAGCCGCTGCCCAGCCAGCGGCTTTTTTGTGCCTCGAAACAGCCTCCGGCTCAGCGTTTCCAGCCGCGCGCGATCAGCGCGGCTTCGGCGTCCGGGTCCAGACGTTGGCCGTCGGTCGCCGCCGCGCCGCCCGAGGCCGGCCGATATTGATCCACCGGCGCATCCGGCCTGACCGCCGCCACGTCCTCACCCACCCAGCCGCCTTCGCTTCGGCAGGCCCGGCCGCGCGTGCTGGCTGGCGTCTGGCCGGCGGCCAGGGTCGTGGTCTCGTAATCGCGGCAGTAGCGGCCGTCGCCGGCGAGCACGGTTGATAGCGGCATCACTTCGCGCGGCACGGCCGCTTCATCGGCCAGCGGCACGCCGCTGGCACGCGTTTCCAAGGCCGCGACGACCAGCGCATCCAGTGCGGCCGAGGTCTGGACCACCGGCGGCCGATGCAGCACCGACACGAGCACCGCCAGCAGCAGCGACGCCGCCAGCGCCATCGGCAAGGCCCGTGTTCGCCGCTGCGGCTTTGCGATCGGGCTTGGTGCAGGGCTCGGCGTCACGTTCCCCGCCGCCAGCGCATCGCGATCGAACAAGGCCAGCAGACGATCCGGCACTGGCTCGGCCAGCACCGGCTCGAATGCGGCGCGGAGCGCTGCACGCGATTGCCGGAACATCTCGATCTTGCGCGCCAGCGCGGAATCGGCGGCTGCGGCAATCCGGATCGCATTGGCCTGCGGCAGCGGCAGCGCGTTGTCGGCGTAGGCCATCAGATCCTCGTCGCTGAACGCCGGGCCGCCGGAAAGTTTGTCGATCATGTCATCACTCCTGTCGGGCGCTCGGCCAGACGTTTCATCAGCTCCACCCGTGCCCGCGAAAGGCGACTCATCACCGTGCCGATCGGCACGTCCAGCACCTGCGCGGCATCCTGATACGACAGCCCGTCGATGGTCACCAACGCCAGCACGGCGCGCATCGCGTCGGGCAGGGTCCGCATCACCGCCAGCACCCGATCCAGCGTCATCTGCGCTTCGATCACCCGATTCCAGTCCGTTTCTTCCGGCAATTGCTCCAGTTGTTCCGGATCGTCGATCACCGCGCGCAACTTCCGCGACCGCTGCTGGTCGATCCAGAGGTTCTGCATGATGCGGAACATCCAGCTATCCAGCCGCGTGCCAATCTGCCACTGCTCGCGGGACCGCAAGGCCTTTTCGACTGCTGCCTGCACCAGATCGTCGGCTTCCGAGCTGTCGCGGCAAGTGGCGAGGCCGAAGCGTCGCAAGCGCGGCAGCAAGGCGATCAACTCGATCTGGAAAGGGTCGGTCATAGGCTGTCGGAGGGATAACGGGCAATGCAGGAATTTATTCCAGACCGATGCGTTCTCGATTCAATCCAAGCGTTCGCCACATCGAATTCATGAACAAGATCACGTTGCGGGCATTTTTCCTGGTTCTGGCCTGGTGTCTGGCCGGCCTGCTGCCGCCCGCGTCGCCGACTGCGGCCCCCGGGGTTGCCGCCTTGCAGCAGCTGCTGTCGCCGTACGGCAGCGCCTGGGCCCAGGACGACGACGATGATGACGACGACGACGATGATGACGATGACGATGACGATGACGATGATGACGATGACGATGATGATGACGACGATGACGGCGGTGGCGATAGCGGCAGCGACGGCGAAGCCGATGGTCCTGGCGCCTGGTCGGACGACGGTGGCCGCGAATTCGAGGCCGATGAAGTGGTCGGCATCAATCTGTCGTCGAAAGCGGTCGACCGCGCACGCGCGCTCGGCTACCGCTTGCTTGACGACCGCCAGCTCCGCGCCCTGCGCCTGAAGCTGACCCGCCTCGGCATCCCCGATCACCTCAACCCTGCCGAAGCGCTGAAACGGCTGCGCAGCAACGATCCCGGCAGCCGTTTCGACTTGAACCCGCGCTACGAAGTGGCGGCCGCCGCAGCGCCCGGTCCCTGCATCGGCACCCGCTGCTACGGCGCCGAACTGAGCGGCCTCGGCGCGGGCCGCTGCGGCCAGCGGCTGCGTATCGGCATGCTCGACACCGCCATCGACCGCCGCCACCCGGCGCTGAAGCGCGCAGCGATCGAAACCCGGCGCTTCGACCGGCGCGGCGCCCGCTCGGCCGAGACTGCCCACGGCACCGCTGTTGCCGCACTTCTGGTCGGCGCGGCCGACAGCGCCTTCCCCGGCCTGCTGCCGAAAGCGCAATTGTTCGCCGCCGATGTCTTCGATCTGCACGACGGCCGCCCGCGCACCGACGCCGTGGCCCTCGCCCGCGGGCTGGACTGGGTGCTCGCCCGGCAGCCGCAGGTGATCAACCTGAGCATCGCCGGCCCCGATGGCGAGGTGCTGCGCGAAGCCGTGCAGCGGGTTCACGCAGCCGGTGTGCCGATCGTGGCGGCGGCAGGCAACGCCGGTCCGGATGCGCTGCCGCTGTATCCGGCCGCCTATCCGGAGGCGCTGGCGGTCACTGCAGTCGACCGTTTCCTGCGCATCTACGAACAGGCCAGCCGCGGCGATCACGTCGCGCTGGCAGCGCCGGGCGTCGGCATCTGGGCACCGGGGCCGGATGGCAGCGGCCTGTTTCAGGACGGCACCTCGTTCGCGGCACCGTATGTGTCGGCGGTCGTCGCGCTGCGCCGTTCGGAGCTGCCGCGTCAGTCGCTCGACCTGCTGTTCGACACGCTGAAGCTCGATGCCCGCGATCTCGGCCCGCCGGGTCAGGACCCGATCTACGGCGCCGGCCTGCTGCCCGCCGACGAATGCCGCTGAGGCCGCGCGCGATGCTGCTGGCCGGCGCGCTGCTGGCCGGCAGCAGCGCCGGAGCCGGCGCTGCCGATTGCGACACTTCGGCAACGGCAGCGGCGCAATCGCTGGCGACGCGCATCGACGCCGACGGCCGTTTCGTCTACCGGATCAGCGCCGCCGGCCGCGTGCATCCGGGCTACAACATCGTCCGTCATGCCGGCAGCCTGTGGGCGCTGGCCGCGTATCGGCAAACCTATCCGGACGCGGGAACGATCGACGCCGCCAGCGAGCGCGCCTCGGCGTTCCTGGCCCGCTGCTGCCTGCGCGCGCCGCGCGACGCCGCCGATCAGCGCGCCCTGTGGTCGGTACCGGAAGGCGAACCGCTGGAAGCCAAGCTCGGCGCGGCCGGTCTGGCGCTCGCGGCCTGGTCGGATCGGCGGCGCGCCGGGCAGGCAGCACCGGCGTTGGAGGAGCTGCGCGGGCTGGCGCGCTTCATCGTCCGCCTGCAACGCGCCGACGGCCATTTCGACTCGAAATTCGCTTACGACCGGCCCGACGACAGCGGCTGGACCTCGCTCTATTACCCCGGCGAAGCCGCGCTGGGCTTGCTCAGTCTGGCCCGGATCGACCCCGATCCAGCCTGGTCGCGGGCGGCCGAGCGGGCGCTGACCGCGCTGGCGACAGCGCGCAGCGCCGGCCAGCAATGGCCGGCCGATCACTGGGCGCTGATCGCCACCGCCGTGCTGCTGCACGACCAACCGCTGCGCGATGCCGCGCTGCTGCGCGAGCAGGTGCGTCAGGTGGCCGTCACCATCCTGGCCACACAACGCCCTGACGGGGCTTTCGACGCCGGCCTGCGCACCGCACCGGCGGCCACGCGGATCGAAGCGCTGATCGCGGCCGATCAGGTGCTGGGTGCTGACGATCCGCTGCTGCGCCCGCGCCTGCGACAAGCCATCGCCCGGGGTGCGGCTTTCCTGCGTCGGGCGCAGCGGGTTGAGGGGCCGCAGGCCGGCAGCGTCACCCGCGCCGCGCCGGGCTCGACCGCGCCGCGCGCGGGCGAGCTGCGTATCGACGATACCCAGCACGCCCTGTCGGTCTGGCTCGCGGCAGACCCGCTTCAGAACGAGAGCTGCACGCGGGTCAGGAACACGTCGGCCTCGTCCTTCGCGGCGGCAAAGCGCTCGCGGGTGACGTGGAGGTAGTTCAGGGACAGGCGCACATGCTCGTGCGGATACCAGTTCAACGCCGCACCGTAGACGCTGCCCTTGTCGCCCTCGCCTTCGGTCAGCGAGGTGCTCGAATAGCGCAGGCCGACTTCCAGTGCCCCGAATCCGTTGCGACCCTTGCCGAACACCGGCCGACGCGGGTCGATGCCGCCGAAGTTGCCGTTGCGCGTGGAGTAGTCGCGACGCTCGCCGGTGAGCGCCCAGGAGCCCTCGATGTAGTAGCCGTCGCCACCAACCCCATCCTCGCCGTTGGCGACGATGTACTCGGCCTGCACCAGCAGCGGACCGCGCTGCACGGCGACTTCGCCGTTGTAGAGACTGTAACTTTGCGCCGTCGCCACTCTCGGGCCGCGTGGCGTCAGGCCGCCGACCAGCACGGTTTCCGGCGAACCCTGGATGCGCAGGCCGCGTGGATCGTCGGACTTGCGCAAGGAACCGCTGACGCCCAGATGCAGCAGCGTGTAATCGCCGCGCAGCGGATTCAAGGTGAAACGGCCGGTGACCGAATCTTCCGGACGATCGCCGTTGACGAAATCGCCGCCCGATTTCGAGAACGCGCCCACCGTCACGCCGAAACGCTTGCCGCGATAGTTCAGCGCGCCGCCTAAGCCGTAATCGGGGCCGAACTGCGTGGGGCTGGGGCGTTCCACGAACACCGTCGACCGCGAACTGCCGTACGAAGCCAGTCCGAACGGTTCCTGGAACCGGCCCAGCTCGATGCGCACCGGGAAACCGGTGTATTCGACGCTGGCGTCGCGCAGGATCACTTCGCCATTGTTCTGGTTGTTGGCGGTTTCGTTGTTGTTGTCGATGTCGACACTGATCCGCGCGCGCCAGTCGCGACCGTAGCGGGCCCGCACGCCGACGCGGGCGCGGCGCAGTTCGCCGCCGTCCTGATCTTCGGCCGGCACGTTGGCATCGAGCAGGAAATCCTGCTGGATGCGGCCGTTCAGGCTCAGGGAAAGATCGCCGATGTCGAATTCGTGGGGAATCAGATCCGCCGCCTGCGCCGCGCCGGCCGACAGCAGCACAGCCGCTGCGAGCGGTTTCAGGAGCCGCGATTTTTTGTTGCGTGCATGCATGACCAGACCTCTTTCAATGGGGTGTTTCTACAGGGAACGGTGTGAAAAATATGGAAAATCCAGCGCTGGAGGCCCCGGCAGCGGCGGCCCCTGCAACAGGCTTTCGATGCGCGCGCGCGCCACCAGCCAGGTCTGTCGCAGCTCGAAGACGCGGGCCAGTCGCCGCAGCGGCGGCGCAATCAGGCTGGCAATGGCGATCACGCTGATCACGGCACCGGGGCCGGTGGCGGCCGATGCGGGCGCTGCGACCTGCACCATCGCGGCGATGGTCAGCAGTCCGATGGCGACGGCGGCACCGCGCGTCACGCCCTGCCAGCGCGCGCGCGCGATGGCCGCTGCCGCCAGCGCCTCGCCGCGACGACGCAGCCGTCGCTGCTCGCGCGGCAGATCGAAGCCGGGGCCGGCATCGCTCAGCCGCCGGGCGATGCCGCCCGAAAGCCGGGCACGCAGGCGGCGCAGTTCGCTGTCGGCCGCCCGCAGCGGCCGCTGTATCAGGACCATCAGCCCGGCCAGCAACAGCACGCCGCCCGCCGCCACCGCTGCCAGCCAAGGCGTCGCCACAGCGATCACCAGTAGCAGCGAGGCGAGAAAAAGACCGTCACCGATCAGCACCGCAAGCCCGCGGCTGGCCCATTGGCGCAGGCCGTTCAGATCGCTGACGAAGCGCAGCAGCAGCGCGCCCGGCGCTGCTGGACGGCGTCCCTCCTGCGTTGCCAAAGCGGCTGCGAACAGCCGGTCGCGGACCTCGATCGCGTAATCCTGGCCGAGCCGCTCGGCGTCGATCAGCTCGCGCTGCTTGAGCAGCGCCAGCAAGGCGGCGGCGGTGGCGACGACGACCAGCGGCGCCGTCGTCATCGAGCCGGCCAGGCGGCCCAGTGACAGGCTGGCCGCCGCCGCCGCCAGGCCTTGCAGCAGGCCGTTGGCAGCAAGCTTGAGCAGCCAGCGGCGGCGTGCGCCAGCCGCAATCGGCGGCAAGCCGCTCACGGAGTGGACCCGGCGCGGGGGCCGTCGAGCAGCGCAAGAAACGCGAGTCCGGCTTCCAGCTGCTCGGCACCGAGCACCGGCGTGCCGAGCAGCTCGCGGGCCTCGGCGGTGCTTTCCGGGCAGGCGGTCATCAGCCCACTGACGGCGATCAGCGGCAGCCCGGCCGCACGCAGCCAGCGTTCGCCGGCCGCCGCAGCCAGCGGATCGGCAGCGGCAAAGAGCACCGCCGTGGTGTGCTGGCGCAACGTGGCCGAGCGCAGCAAGCCGGCCGTTTCGACCTGCCCGAGGCCGTCAGCGATCTCGACCACCACGGTGTCGGCACCGGCGCTGGCGCAGGCGGCGATCAGGGTGGTGAAGGCAGCTTCGAGCTCGGCCACGGGCGTGCCGTAGGTCGAGGGGTAGCCGGCGTCGGCGAAGTCGAGCACGGTGAGCGCGCCGATGTCGCGCATCTTCCAGAGGTCGTTGCCGGAACCGGTGCCAGTGACCTTGCAGGCAGCGGTCCTGCGGCCGCTGGCGAGCAGGCCGCGCACCAGCATCGCCACCGTATGGGTCTTGCCGGCGTTCATCGAACTGCCGCAGACCACGAACACGGCTGGCGTCGCGGCAGGCATGGCCTGCGGCGGCAGCGCGAAGGCGGACAGGTTCAGCGGCTGCCCCAGGTCATCGCCGATCAGGCCCAGCGGCTGGATTCGGGTCGGCGATTTCATGGCCGCGTTGCGCTGGGTTTCGCGTGCTGCCAGCCCGCCACCGGCCACCAGATCGCAGGGGCCCAAGTCCGCCGGCACCAGCGCTTCGTACTGATCCGGCGCGTAGCGATTGCCGTAGGCGACGATGATGCGGCTGCCCGGAAACAGATGCGCCTTGCGGCCGCTGACCAGCTCCAGCTGCCGGTGCTGGCCCAGTTCGACGATCTCCGCCAGCACCAGATGGCCGGCGACCGGCACCCGAGGGCCCGCCAGCAGGGTGCGGAACGCACTGCCCGGCACGCGGCGCGTCGAGAACGCCTGATGGGCGGCAGCGAACAAACCGGCTTGCCGCGCCGCGATCGGATCGAGACCCATGACCGGCTCAGGCGGCGATCGACAACAGCCGCTCGCCGCCGACCGCCGCCCGCGCCATCGCGAAGGGGGCGAGCAGGGCCGACAGCCGGTTCGGCAAGGCCAGCGCCTGCGGGTCGAGCACCGGGCAGTCAAGGCCGTTGCGGGCTTCGGCCATCGCCAACGGCGAACGGCAGATCGCGCCGCTCACCGCCAGCAGCGGCAGCCCGGCTTCGGCGATCCGCCGCGCGCCTTCGATCGCCGACAGCGCATCGGCCGCCGCCAGCACCACGCCGTGAACCTGTCCGGCGAACGCCGGGGTGGCGATCAGGGCGCGGATATCGCGGCGCGCCAGTCCGCCGGCCACGCGCAGCAGCACCGCCTGATTGCCGTTGAGCGCGCCGAGCAGAGTGCCGGTCACCGCCATCAGGTCGCCGGCATCAAGACCGGCGCTGCACAGCCGGCCAGCGTCGACGACATCGACCGCCGCGCTGGCACCGGCATCGAGAAAGCGCCAGCGCTCGGCGGCATCGGCGGCACCGGTCGGCTTGGCGACGCCAACCCGGAACCCGGCGCGCGACAAGCCCCGCGTCAGCGCCGCTGTCACCTTGGTGGCGTGGCTGCCGCGCGCGCAGGACACCACGGCGATGCGCAGGGCTTCGGCGGGTGCGGCGGTCGCGGGTGTCAGCCGGCCAAGATTCAGCACCGCGCCGTCTGCATCGACGGCCAGCCCGAGCAGGCGCAGGCGGGTCGGCGGCAATCCGTTGGCACCGCCAGTGACCACGCCGGCCGCGCCGGCACTGGATACCAGCGCACAGTCACCGAGCGTGGCGGGACATTCGCAGCTGAATTCCAGCGGCGCGAACAGGCGGCCGACCACCACCAGCAAGCGATCGCCCGCTTCCAGTTCGGCACGGCGGCCGCTGGCGAGATCGATGTGGCTGTGGCGGCCGATTTCCAGCACTTCCGCAACGGCGATATCGCCATCGGACGGGCACACGCCGATCGCCATGGCATGGACCGCGCCGGGCAGCAGATGCCGGCAGATGTCGGGGACCGCGAGCTTGCGGATCGCAGCGATGACGACCAGTGAACGTGACATGGGACCACTCCGATATCGAGAAATGTCGACGGCCGATCAGCGGCCTGTGTCTCGATAACGGTGCTGCGGGTCCGGCATTCCGTCGACGACGAAAAATTCCCGGTGAAGCGGCTTACCAGCGCGAATCGTTCTCGCAGGGCTTGCCGTCGTGGTTGCCGTCCATCTTCGTGTCCGGACAGTTGGCGACAAAGAACTCCGCTTCGGCGCGCGAATTCATCTCCGAGCAGTACTGGCGGCCGTCGCAGGCAAAGCGGGCGTTGCCGCGCGGAACCGGGACTGGCGGCGGCGCTTCAATGACGGTGCGGCCGCTGTCCCGGGCGGGAAGCGGGCGGGCATCGCGTGGCTGCTCGCACATCGGCTCCACCGTGTACTCGCGCGCTGCGTCAACCGCGCCCAGCTTGGCGATGTCGGCGGCACCCAAGGTCAGCGGTGCCGTGTAGTTGCTGCGATCGGACAGGCTGAGCCGGGTGTCGAACCGCACGCGGCCGACGCACAGCGGCAGTTCGATGGTCGGCCGATGTTCGACGCTGCCGTCACGCTGGCGAACCCGCACATCCTTGAGCACCGGCCGCTCCACGGTCAGGCGGCTGCCGGGCAGCACGCCGCCGTTGTCGATGGTGAAGCGCACCCACATGCCGCCGTCCTTGTTGAAATACTTGACGTCGACAGCGCGCAGGGTCGATGTGGCGGCGGCGGGATCGAGACGGCTGTCGATCTCGATGCCGACTGTGGCCAGCACCTGCACCCGTTCATGGCGGCCGTAGGTGTCGGCACTTGCCGCCATCGCCGCCAGCGTTCCCAGCGCAAGCCCCGCCACGATTCTGATCATTCGCCTTGCCTTTCTCTTGCGATGGCGCGGTAGCCGATGTCGCGCCGGTAGTGGACGCCGGTCCAGCCGATGTTCGCTGCCGCCCGATACGCCGCCCCTTGCGCGTCGGCCGTGGTCGCGCCCAGCCCGGTCACGCACAGCACGCGGCCGCCGCTGGTGATGACCTCGCCCTGCGTATTCAGCGCGGTGCCGGCGTGGAACACCTTGGCGTCGGCAGCATCGGCCTGATCGAGCCCGGAAATCACGTCGGCCTTGCGGATCTCGCCGGGATAGCCGCCCGCCGCGAGCACTACGCCGAGCGCGACCTGCGGATTCCAAACCGGTGCCGCCGCGTTCGGATCGCCATCGACGGCGGCTTCCAGCAGCGCCAGCAGATCGGAATCGAGCCGCATCAGGATCGGCTGGGTTTCCGGGTCACCGAGACGGGCATTGAACTCGACCACACTGGGCATGCCGGCGGCGTCGATCATCAAGCCGGCGTAGAGAAAGCCGGTGAACGGCGTGCCGTCGGCGGCCATGCCGGCCAGGGTCGGCTCGATGACCAGCGCGCGCACCCGGGCGTCGACTTCCGCGGTCACCACCGGTGCCGGCGAATAAGCGCCCATGCCGCCGGTGTTCGGGCCTTGATCGGCATCGAACACCCGCTTGTGATCCTGTGCGGAAGCCAGCGACACGTAATTCGTGCCAGCGGCGACGACGATGTAGCTGGCTTCCTCGCCATGCAGGAAGTCTTCGATGACGACGCTGGCACCGGCACCACCGAAGGCCCCGCCGAGCATGTCGCGGATCGCGGCTTCAGCCTGCTCGACCGTTTCGGCGACCACCACACCCTTGCCGGCGGCCAGGCCATCGGCCTTGACCACGATCGGCGCGCCGCGCGCAGCCAGGTATTCGAGCGCCGGTTCGACTTCGGTGAACACGGCGTAGCCGGCCGTCGGTATCCGGTGCCGGGCGAGGAAAGCCTTGGCGAAGGCCTTGCTCGATTCCAGCTGCGCGGCTGCCCGGGTCGGCCCGAAGATGCGCCGTCCCGCCGCGCGGAAGGCATCGACGACGCCGCGCGACAGCGGCAGTTCCGGGCCCACCACGGTGAAGTCGACCGCTTCATCGGCCGCCAGTTGCAGCAGGCCGGCGATGTCCTCCACCGCGATCGCGACATTGCGGCAGCCGGGCTCGCGCGCAGTGCCGGCATTGCCCGGGGCGACCAGCACTTCGGCAACGCGCGCCGAGCCCGCGAGCTTCCAGGCAATCGCGTGTTCGCGGCCACCGCCGCCGATGACGAGGATTTTCTGTTTCATGGAATCTCAAGTTCTAGCGGAAACAAGGCGGCGCGGGACGCCGGACAAGAAAAAGGCAGGCACGCGGCCTGCCTTTTCCGATCAGCGGTGCAGAAGGCTTCAGCCCTCGTAAGCCTTGATGCCGTTGACGATCTCAGCACGCGCGGCAGCAGCATCGCGCCAGCCGGAAATCTTCACCCACTTGCCCTTCTCCAGCGCCTTGTAGGACGAGTAGAAGTGATGGATTTCGTTCTTGACCCGCTCCGGCACGTCGGCCAGATCGCGCAGATGGTCGTAGGCACCGTTCGACACCTTGTCGACCGGCACGGCGAGCAGCTTGGCATCGGTGCCCTTTTCGTCTTCGGTGTCGAGCACGCAGAGCGCGCGGCACTTGATCACCGAACCGGCGACTACCGGATGCGGGGTGATGACCAGCACGTCGACCGGGTCGCCATCGCCGGCCAGGGTCTTCGGCACGTAGCCGTAGTTCGCCGGGTAGCTCATCGCCACATTCATGAAGCGATCGACCATCAAAAGGCCGCTGTCCTTGTCGACTTCGTACTTGACCGGCGGGCCGTAGGCCGGGATTTCAATGACGACGTAGAACTCGTTCGGGGCCTTTTCGCCCGGGCCCAGTGCTTCAAAACCCATGTGTCGGTACCTGTTGTGGTGCGGGGAGAGTGCTGCGATTCGGGATCGGCTTGCGGACCGTGACGGTCCGATCCGGCAGGCCGGATCGCCATGTTGCATTGCGACAGTATAACCGCGCGATGGCCCGCCCCGGCTCGGGCCGCGTTGACGCCGCGCGCGTTCAGCTAGTACCGTTTGCCGCATCGCGCTTCAAAAAGACTGCGGTCGACGTTGATCCAACGCCTGACCGTCATTGTCGTCGCCACCGCTTTTTCCAAACGAAGCCGGCTCAAACCGGCCACACAGGGGCTGTCTGCATCATGAGAATCATCCTGCTGGGCGCACCTGGCTCCGGCAAAGGCACGCAAGGCGAGAAGCTGGCGGCGCATTACGGCATTCCGAAGATTTCAACCGGCGACGCGCTGCGCGCTGCGGTCAAGGCCGGCACCGAACTGGGCCGGAAGGCCAAGGCGGTGATGGACGCCGGTCAGCTGGTGGCCAACGAAATCGTCATCGGCATCGTCGAAGAACGACTGGCACAGGACGACGCCAAGAAGGGCTTCATCCTCGACGGCTTTCCGCGCAACACCGCGCAGGCAGAAGTTCTTGACGCGATGCTGACCCGCCTCGGCCAGCCCGGCATTTCGCGCGCCGTGCATCTGGCGGTCGCCGACGAGGAAATCATCGCCCGCCTGCTCGACCGCGCCCAGAAGGAAGGCCGTGACGACGACAAGGAAGACGTGATCCGCCACCGCATCAAGGTCTACAACGCCGAAACCCACCCGCTGCTCGACTACTACGGCCGTCAGGGCAAGGTCGCGACGGTCGATGGCATCGGCACGATGGAAGAGATCTTCGCGCGGATCATCGCCGTCGCCTGAATCCCGTAGGTCCGGATTCATCCGGACGGCATCGCCGCCCGGAAAAGCGTCCAGATGAATCCGGACCTACAGGATGGAGAGCAGCGCTTCGCCAGCCACCTCCCGACGCCAGCCACCCAGCACGGCAGCGTCGGCGCTGGCACCGACCCGAACCAGCAGCTCCAGATCGGCACGCGGCGCAATCAGCGACGCCGGCACGCCGAGCGCGTCGGCAATTCCACGCAACCCGTCCTGCAAGCGCTTCAGCAGCGCTTTCTGGGCGTCGTCCAGCGGCTCGTCCAGCGTCAGTGCCGGTGCGATGCTGGTTCGGGCTTCGGTGACCAGCGCCGTCAGCGCCGCACCGTGGCGTTCCAGCGTTTTCGGCGGCAGCACTTTCAAGGCGGCCAGCTCGTCCAGATCGCGCGGGGCGCGTTCGGCGATCCGGTACAGGGCGTCGTCGTCGATGATCCATTTGCGCGGACGGTCGCGTTCCTGGGCAATGCGCTCGCGCCAGCCTGCGAGCGCGATGGCGATCGGCTGCGAGGTCGGCGCCAGCCGCGCCAGGCCCTTGAGCCGCTTCCAGGCATCGTCCGGCGGATTGCGATAACGCGAGGGCTCGGCCAGCCGCGCGCAGTCTTCCTCCAACCAGTGCAGACGGCCCTTGGCCGCCAATTCCTCGCGCAGGCGCGGGTGGATGTCGGACAGATGGCGGACATCGGCCGCCGCGTAGGCCAGTTCCGGGCCGGTGAGCGGGCGGCGCGACCAGTCGGTGCGGGTCAGGCTCTTGTCGAGCTTGATGCCGGTCATTTTCTCGACGAGTGCTGCGTAACCGAGCTGATCGCCCAGCCCGAGCATCGCGGCGGCGATCTGGGTATCGAAGAACGGCGTGGCGGCGGTGCCGCCGAGGCGCACGAAGATTTCCAGATCCTGCGACGGCGCATGGAACACCTTGGTAATCGCGGGATCGGCGAACAGCGCCCACAGCGGCGTCAGCGCTTCGGGGGCGAAAGCCAGGGTGTCGATGCAGACATCGGACTCGCCATCGCCGACCTGCACCAGGCAGAGGATCGGGTGATAGGTGTCCTCGCGGAGGAATTCGGTGTCCAGCGCCAGCCAGGGGCGCTGCTTCCAGCCGTCGATGCGAGCCGCGAGCGCGTCGGGCGTGGTGATCAGTTCGTAGCCGGGATTCACGGGGCGGGGTCTTGAAGGCGTGGCGGTCAGTGTCCCACATGGCCGACTGCCAGCCGCGCGGACACTAGAATGGCGGCCTTCCCTTCCCGCCCCGTCCACGATGTTCAATCAGGCGTTCCACGCCACGCTCCAGATCCTGCTGTTCCGCAAGGGGCCTGAGGATTTCCCGTATTCGGCCGACGGTCGCTTGAACATGGCCTGCACGGCGCTGGGCATCGTTGCCACGGCGCTGATGCTGGGCATGCTTGATCCGCCGCTTGTGGCGCTGGCCAATGCGCTGGTCGCGACCGCGACCGTAGGCTTCTACGCCCGATTCCTGCTGCGCTTGCGGCGACTGGAAGCGCGCTACCAGCAAACCCGCAACGCACTGCTTGCCGTGGGCTCGACGCTGATGCTCTTGATGCTGATTCCAGCCGCGAACGTGGTGCCGGCCTTGCCCGTGATGGAGAAAATTTCCCAAGCCCTGGCAACCAGCAATGGAGTTGTTGATGCCAACGGAGCCTTGCCCGGCCTGACGCCCGAACAGATCGCGCAGGTGCCAAGGTTTCATATTCTCGCGATCTACCTGCTTGGGCTGTGGTTCGCCGCCAGTGCTGCCCACATTCTGCGCGGTGCGACCGGCGTTCCCCGGATTGCCGCCGCCTTGATGGCCATCCTCCTGATCAGCAACGTGCAGGTTGCGATGCTGATCGTCGGCAGTTTGCTGCTTCTGATCATAGGCTGAGCGCCGCCCCATGCACCTGCACATCCTCGGCATCTGCGGCACCTTCATGGCCGGCATCGCCGCCCTGGCCCGTGAAGCCGGCCACACCGTCACCGGCTCCGATGCCAACGGCTGGCCGCCGATGTCCACGCAACTGGAAGCACTCGGCATTGCGGTGATGCCCGGCTATCGCCCTGAGCATCTCGACCCGGCACCGGATGTGGTGGTGGTCGGCAACGTCGTCAGCCGGGGCAATCCGGCGATGGAATACGTGCTCAATGCCGGCCTGCCGTATGTGTCCGGCCCGCAGTGGCTGGCCGAAAACGTGCTTGCCGGCCGCCATGTGCTGGCGGTCGCCGGCACCCACGGCAAGACCACGACCACCAGTCTGCTGGCCTGGCTGCTCGACCAGGGCGGGCTGGAACCGGGTTTTCTGGTCGGCGGCGTGCCGGTGAATTTCGGGGTTTCGGCCCGGCTCGGGCGCGGCAAGTGCTTCGTCATCGAAGCCGATGAATACGACACCGCGTTCTTCGACAAGCGCTCGAAGTTCGTCCACTACCGGCCGCGCACGGCAATCCTCAACAACCTCGAATACGACCACGCCGACATCTTCCCGGACTTGGCGGCGATCGAACGCCAGTTCCATCACCTGATCCGCACCGTGCCGGGCAGCGGCCGTCTCATCGTCAACGCGCAGGATGTGAATCTGCCGCGCGTGCTCGACATGGGTGCCTGGAGCGAGATCGACTGGTTCGACGGCAGCGGCCATGACGCCCGGGGCTGGTCGGCGCAGCGCAGCGAAATCGGTTTCACACTGCTGCGGCAGGGAATTCCGTTGGGTGCCGCGAAAACGCCGCTTGCCGGGCCGCACAACCGGGCCAATGCGGTGGCGGCGATTGCGGCGGCAAACCACGTCGGCGTTGCCCCTGATTCCGCGCTGCGAGCGCTGGAAAGCTTCTGCGGCATCAAGCGGCGGCTGGAACTGCTCGATACCGTCGCCGGCATCGAGGTCTACGACGACTTCGCCCATCACCCGACGGCGATCATCGTTACCATCGCCGGCCTGCGCGAACGCGGCGCGGGCCGCATTCTGGCGGTGCTGGAGCCGCGCTCGAACACCATGCGTCTCGGCGGCCATGCCGGTGGCGATCTGGCGACGAGTCTCCGGGACGCCGATCTTGCCTTCGTGCTGGCCCGCGCCGATCTGAAGTGGGATGCCGCTGCCGCCCTCGCCCCGGTCGGTGCGCGGCTGCGGCTACATCAGGATCTGGACGCGCTGGCGGCGGCGATCGTCGCTGAAGCGCGGGCGGGTGATCGGGTGCTGATGATGTCGAACGGCGACTTCGGCGGGCTGCATGGCCGGGTGCTCGAACAACTGCGTCGGAAAGCCTGAAAACGGCCGCTATCGGGCGGCGCGTCCACGGACGCGCACGGCCCGTATGCAGAATCGTGCCCCGGAGCTTGAATCCGACACGAAGGCAGGTGACCGCGCGGCGCTGCCGTGTTACATCTTTCGTTCATCTGGCGGATGTTTGGGGCCCGCCTGCGAAACACGAAACCCGCGACCCTCGCAGACGGCCTGGCCGGAAGCGATTACCAAGACCGAGGAGAATCATTGATGGCCAAGCGTCATGTGAGCTGGACCGCCGCAGCAGCGGCAATCTTTCTGGCAGGTTGCGACAACCAGCTGACCTTTCCGCCGCCAGCCCCGCCGCCGGTTCCAGCGCCGATCACCACTGACAGCTACCTGGTCACCAGCACCAACCGTCTGGTCGGCTTCAACCGGGCCACGCCGGGCACCACGCCGGTCAGCTTCGCGATCGGCGGCCTCGCTGCCGGCGAATCGGTGATCGACGTGGCGTTCCGCCCGAACGACGGCCTGCTGTACGGCCTGGTCGCCGCCGGGGCCAACGCCCGCATCGTCACCATCAATCCGACCACCGGTGCCACCACCGCCGTCAGCACCCTGAGCGCGGATGCCACCGACACCACCGCGCCGTACACCGGCCTGGTCGGCACCCGCTTCGGAATCGACTTCAACCCGGTTCCGGACCGTCTGCGCGTGATTTCCGACGGCGGCCAGAACCTGCGCATCAATGTCGCCAACGGCGCCACGATCACCGACACGGCGCTGAACGGTGCCTCGACGGCCGCCACGGCGACCACCTACTCGAACGCCTTCAACGCCGCCTGCCGCACCATGCAGTTCGCGATCGACCCGGCCACCGACCGCCTGTTCCTGCAGAACCCACCGAACGATGGCGTGTTGACCGCCATCGGCGGCTTGGGTGTGGACGCGGTGAGCGTCGGCGGTCTCGACATCTCGACCTCCTCGACCGGCACCAATTCGGCGTTCGCCGTGCTGAACACCGCCGCCGGCACCGCCTTCTACACCATCAACACCACCACCGGCGCTGCTGCCCAGGTTGCCGCGATCACGCTGAACGCCGGTGAAACCGCTGCCGGCTTCGCCACCCGCGCCCTGTCCACCACCCCGGCCCAGGCCGCTGGCGAACTGCTCGGCGTCACGGCCGATGCCGACCTCGTCACCTTCAACCGCGGCTCGCCGGCCAAGCTGTGCACCACCGGCACCGTCACCGGCCTGCCGGCCGGTGTCAGCCTGCTGAGCATCGACACCCGTCCGGCTTCGGGCGGCATCGTGGCCCTGGCCAGCGACAACTCGCTGTACAGCATTTCCGGCACCGGCCTTGCCGCTCCGCTGTGCCCGCTGGTCACCGATCCGACCGACCTGACCGCCCCGTACTCGGCACTGCCCGCCGGTGCCAGCTTCGGTGCCGGCTTCAACCCGGTGCCGGATCGCCTGCGCGTCACCGCCAGCAACGGCCTGAACCTGCGCATCAACGCCATTCCGAACGCCAACGGCCAGTGTCTGGTGATCACCGATACGCCGCTGACCGGTGCCACCGCCGTCACCGCCGTGTCCTACACCAACACCATCGCCGGTGCCGGCTCGACGACGCTGTACGGCGTCGATAGCGGCAGCGACAACCTGGTACGCATCGGCAACGATCCGGCCAACGGCATCGCCAATGATCCGGGCAACCCGAACAGCGGCGTGGCGGTGATCGTCGGCTCGCTCGGCGTGGGCGATGTCGCCAGCACCGACGCCTTCCTGATCGACGGCCGCAACAACATGGCCTTCCTCGCGTCGGGTGCCACCGGGGCCACGGCTTCGACCTTCTACAACGTCAACCTCGCAACCGGCGCGGCGACGGCAGCCGGCTCGGTCGGCGGCGGTCTCGGCACGCCGGCAGCGGATCCGCTGATCGGCATGGCGCTGACCACCGGTGCCACGCTGAATGTCCGGGCGCTGACTACCGATAACCGCCTGCTGTCGTTCTCGCAGACCAACAACGTGTTCACGCCGAACACCGGCACCGACGTCGCCATCACCGGCCTGAGCGCTGGCGAGAACATGCTCGGCATCGACTTCCGTCCGGCCAACAACACGCTGTACGGCATCAGCTCGCTGAACCGCGTCTACGTGATCAACACGACGACCGGTCTGGCCACGCTGTCGGCCGCTCTGGCGGCCGATCCGACCGATGCCTCGGCACCGTTCACCACGGTTGCCGCCGGTGCCACTTTCGGCACCGACTTCAACCCGGTTCCGGACCGCCTGCGCGTGGTCGACACGGCCACCGGCAATCTGCGCATCAACGTCGCTACCGGCGCCACCATCACCGACGGCGCGATCAACGGCGTGGCCACCAGCGGCTTGCTGGCAGCCGGATACACCAACAGCTTCGCAGGGGCCACCACGACCACGCTGTACGACATGGACGCCACCCGGCTGTTCGTCCAGATGCCGCCGAATGACGGCACCCTGGTGCTGGTCGGTGCCACCGGTGTGACGGCTGTCGGCGATGCCGGTCTGGACATCGCGGGCGGTGCCAACGGCCTGGTGCTGGCGGCGATCCGCACGCAGGCCGGCGCAGGTCCGTCGAGCCTGTACCGCATCAACCTCGCCACTGGTGCAGCAACGGCCCTCGGCGTGGCTGGTGGCACCGGCCGGATCGGCAGCGCCACGTCGGCGCAGGTCCGCAGCATCGCGATCGACGCCCGCTGAGCGTTTCCCGCCAGCAGCAACTGAAGTAAAAAAGGCCGGCCCGCGAGGGTCGGCCTTTTTGCTGGGCGCTCCGCACTAACGCATTTTGGGTTCAAGTGACGACATCGCCCCGACCCCCGTTCGCCCTGAGCTTGTCGAAGGGCAGGCGCATCAGCGTCGACCCGCAAGGCTTCGACAAGCTCAGCCCGAACGGATTTTGTAGGCACACTCAAACCGAAAATGCTCTAACGGCGCGGCAGCTCGCCGTGCAGTTCGTGACACATGATGGCGAGAAACGCGGCCAGCCCCAGATACAGCAGGCCGTACGAGGTGCGCGTTTCCAGGCTCGCTTCGTAGTACGCCGCCTGCTCGGGCGAGCGGATGCCGCGCCAGGCTTCGACCAGACGCGGCCAGGCGAGCACCACCATCAGGATCAGCAAGGGGCTTGGCCGCCAGAAGAACAGCGCCACCAGCAGCGGAGCACCGAGCAGCCACAGCCGCGGCGATATCACCGCAGTGATTCGCCCGCCATCGAAAGGTGATACTGGTATCAAATTGAAAAGATTGAGGAAAAACCCGGAATAAGCGAGCGCCAGCAGCAGCGTGCTGCCGGTTTCGCGGGCCATCCAGTAGCAGGCCAGCGCCCCGAGACTGCCAACCAGCGGTCCAGCCATGCCGATGTAGGCCTCGGTTTCGGCATCCCGCGGCTGGTCTTTCAGTTGTATCCAGGCTCCGACGAAGGGGATGAAGGTTGGCGCGCCGACCTCCAGCCCCCGCGCCCGTGCAGCGACGAAGTGACCCATCTCGTGGACGAAGATCAGGCCCACGAAGCCGACCGCGTACGGCCAGCCGAACAGCAGCGCATAAGCAAACACCGAAATCAGCATGGTGCCGCCGGTCAGCAGCAGCTTGCCGAACTTGGCACCCTTGAGCAGCAGCAACAGCGTGCTCAGCATGGCGGCTTCAGGATTTCTTGCCGCGCACGAACTTCGCGGCCAGTGCGCCGAAACCGGCCACCGCCAGGATGATCACCTTGGCGAACTTGGCGAGAAACACGCCGATCACCGCCAGCAAGCCGAGCTTTTTCGCCGCCACCCCGCCCACCAGTGCCGCCAGCCCGTAGGTGGCGACCTTGTCGGTGTCGGGCTTGAAGTCGGCGTAGCGCTTGCCTTCGTCGAAGGCAACCGCCGCCAGCAGGCTGCGGGCATCGGGCTTGTAGCGCTCGATCTCCGCACTCGAAGTGATCAGGTTCATCTCGAAATAGCCTTCGCGGCCCAGCACATAGGTGTTGTAGTTGACCGTGCCGGGCGCGCCGACTTCGGCACCGATGTCGCGCGCTTCCAGCGACCAGACCAGGCGCTGATTGGCGGCGTCCCAGTTCGGCGGTTCGATCCATTGGGTGACTTCCAGACCCGGATAACCCAGCGCCCGCCGCCGTTCATTGCCGGCCAAGGTGCCTTCGCGCAGGCTTTTCAGCATGTCGTCGGCATTCCATTCGCGGGCATCGTCATCGCGAATGTAGCCGGCGGGATCGAAATCCAGGGTCATCATCCAGTTGGCATCCGGCTGGCCAACCGGAAAAATCAGGCCGACGAAGCGCTTGTCGACGGAATTTCCCAGCGCTTCCATAAGCTTGCGCGCTTCTTCGAGCGGCACGAAACCATAGCCCCCGGGCAGTTTCAGCAGGCCCTGATCGCGCAGCCGCACGTCCTGCGGACCGCGCTGCAGGGCCGCACCGGCGATCGCCCAGGCGGCGTCGACCGCATTGGCGGTGGTGTCGACACCCGCTTCCGCCTGCGCTTCGGCCAGCCGGTCGCGCTCCTGCGCATCAACGACTGCCAGCGGTGTCATCGCCAGCAGCATCAGCCCGAACACCCGGGCCAGCATCGTGCCATTCATGAAAGTTGTCCTCTGGTTGCAGTGCCGCCGGCCGCACTCGGCCGGCGGGGCGTCCGAATGGTTCCGGAGATTCCGGTTTCGACACCTCAAGACCCGATGTTCGCCCGGAAGGCCCTCGCCTTACCGTGATCGATGTCCCGAATGGTCGATCACTGCCGACCGAGTGCTCAGCGGCGGCTGCGGCGGAACAGCGCGTCGCGCTCGATCAGGAACAGCCAGCCCTTCTCGCGCAGGATCAGGCCTTCCTTCTGCATCGATGCCAGGGTCCTGCACAGGTGCTCGGGCGATACCGAGATCAACTGCGCCAGTTCGCGATATTTCAGCGGCAGTTCCATGCGCAGGCCCTTGCGGGTCGGCAGCAGTTCGCAGGCGGTCGACAGATCCCAGATCAGCTGCTCGACTCGCTTGCGCACCGACAGATAGCCGAGTTGCGCGGCGCGATCGAGCAGTTCCGCATGCCGCTGGCAGTGGCTGCGATGCAGGTGCCAGGACAGTTCGCTGTTGTTGCGCACCTGTTCGATCAGCTTGTCGGCACCGATCCGGCGCAATCGGGTATTGCGGGTGACCACCACGGCGGACACGAAATGGCGACCGAGTATCGCGCAGGCATCGCCGATCACGGTGCCCGGCGTGCTGCAGATCTGGGCGATCACTTCCTCGCCGCCGGGATCGAGAAACACCACCTTGACCAACCCGTGTTCAAGCAGGAACACCTCGCGGGCCGTGGTGCCCTGCCTGAACAGCGGCGCACCTTCGGCGAAATCGAGCGTGGGCATGTCGTCGAACAAACGAACGCAGGGTCCGTCGGTCAGGCTGGCAGCAGCACTGGCCTCCGGTCGCAGCGGGCGTTTGCCGAGATCGACCCAGCCCGCGAAATCGCTGGCCAGACTTGGCGCATTCATCGTCATCTTCACCCTCCGCAACCAGTGCCGAACAGGAGCGACAAGAGCCTGTCATCCGGAACCCCGCCTTCGCGAGGTCCCGGCCGGCCCGGATGCAATGATGCGGCTAGCGTGTGACGCAACCGGCCCGCCGTCAAACGCCAATCCAATCAGGGTCACAGAGTGCGACCGGCTGCGCGCCCGGTCTCAGTCAATCCTCGAACTGCGCTTGCCGTTTGCCGAGAAAAGCGCTCACTGCTTCGCGGATGTCGTCGGAGATCAGCATCGCGGCATTCCAGCCGGCCGCGTATTCCAGACCTTCGGCAACCGTGTGATCGCGCGAATACAAGAGGTTCTGCTTGACGCCGCGCACGGTGATCGGCGATTTGGCGGCCAGATCCTTCGCCAGCGCATCCACCGCCGCCATCAGCGCCTCGCCGCTGGCGTAGGTCGCGCTGACCAGCCCGATCACTTCGGCCTTCGCGCCGTTGAAAGTTTCCGCCGTGTAGGTCAGCTCGGCGGTGCGCGCGTAGCCGATCACGTGGCGCAGCCGCTGCACGGTGCCGACATCCGCCACCACCGCGAGATCGACTTCCTTGATGCAGAACCGGGCGTCGACCGTGGCGTAGCGCAGGTCGCAGGCGGAGATCAGATCAACGCCGGCACCGACGCAAGCCCCCTGGATCGCCGCGATCACCGGCACCCGGATGCTCTCGATGGCGCTGAGGCTGGCCTGCGCGCCGATGATCCATTCGCGCAGGAATTCGCGCGCCCGCGCCGGGCAGCCCGGGCCGAGCACCTTCTGGCTCAAACCGGAGAGCACTTGCAGGTCGATGCCGGCAGTGAAGTGCTTGCCGGCTCCGGCCAGGATCACCACGCGCACCTGCTTCTGGGTGTTGATCCAGGCGGCGGCCTGCGGCAGTTCCTGCCACATCGCTTCCGACATCGCATTGGCCTTGTCCGGGCGATTCAGCAGCAGCCGGGCAACCGGGCCGTCGAGTTCGATTTTCAGCGTCGTGAAGTCCATGCCTGCGGGGAATCCTCAAGGCCAAAGGGCCGGGAAGCGGATGGTAAGCTCGCGCCCTCTCACGTGAACACCCGCCCGATGACCGCGAATCCGACCGCCGTCGCACCCGCCGCCGCACTCCCCGATGTCCGCGACCTCGAGCCCCGCCTGCAAGCCGCGCTGGCGCTCGCGAAATCGCTCGGTGCCAGTGCCGCCGAAGGCTATCTCGGCGTCAGTCGCGGGCTGTCGGTGGCGGTGCGTCAGGGCGAAGTCGAATCGGTGCAGTTCCAGCGCGACCGGGATCTGTCGCTGACCGTGTTCTTCGGCCACCGCACCGGCTCGGCGAGCACCACCGATCTGTCCGAAGCCGCCTTGAAGCGCACCGTGGAAGCGGCCTGCGCGATCGCCAAGGTTGGCGGTGAAGACGCTTGCGTCGGTCTTGCCGATCCGGCCCGCATGGCCCGCGAATTCCCCGATCTGGACCTTTACCACCCGTACGCGCTGGAACCCGAAGCCGCGATCGAACGCGCCCGCGCCTGCGAAGCGGCGGCATTCGCGGCCGATACAAGGATCACGCAGTCGGAAGGGTCGAGCATCGACACCCGCGAATCGCTGAACCTGTACGCCAACAGCCACGGCTTCATCGGCCGTCGCCGCGCCACCGATTACAGCCTCGGCTGCGCGGCGATCGCGGTGGAAGGCGAGGCCATGCAGCTCGGCCACTGGTACAGCAGCTCGCGGCGCTTCGATGCCCTCGACAGCCCCGAAGCGATTGGCCACAAGGCTGGCGAACGCGCCGCCGCGCGCCTCGGCGGCCGTACGCTGACCACGCGCACCGCGCCGGTGATCTTCCCTGCCGAACTGGCCCGAGGCCTGTTCGGCCATTTGATTGGCGCGATTTCTGGTGCAGCCCTGTATCGCCGCGCCAGTTTCCTGCACGGCAAGCTTGGCGAAACAGTGTTCGCCGACCGGGTCAGCGCCCGCCAGATGCCGTTCCTCAAAGGTGCTGCCGGCAGCAGCGCCTACGATCAGGAGGGTGTGGCCACCTTCGAGCGCCAGTTGATCGACAAGGGCGTGCTCGGCGGCTACCTGCTCGGCAGCTACAGCGCCCGCAAGCTGGGTCTGGAATCGACCGGCAATGCTGGCGGCGTCTACAACCTGCTGGTCGATTCCACCTTCGACGGCGGCCTCGAAGCGCTGGCCAGCGAGATGGGCACGGGGCTGATCGCCACCGATCTGATGGGTCAGGGCGTCAACACCGTGACCGGCGATTACTCGCGCGCAGCGAGCGGTTTCTGGGTCGAGAACGGCGTCATCGCCTACCCGGTCGACGAAATCACCATCGCCGGCAATCTGAGCGCGATGTATCGCGGGATTGCCGCGATCGGCTCCGATGTCGATACCCGGGGCGGCGTCAGAGTCGGTTCGGTGCTGATCGAGGCGATGACCATCGCCGGCGGCGCCTGAAGCTGCTTTCCCTTTTCAATCAACAACCTGACGTGGACGTGGCCGTGATTCGACTCAGCCTGATGCTCGCCGTCGCCGTGATTTTCAGTGGCTGCGCTACCCGCGGCACCCGCGACTGCAATTCGATCGCCGGACCCGGCTGGAAGCCGCTGTCATCGGCGCCGGCCGATCGCGCCGAACTGCTGACCCGCGCCAATCTGCCGAGCGAAGCCGAGGTGCTGTGGTACGCGCAAGGCCCGGACAAGGTGATGGTTTGCGATCCCTCGAATAGCCTGGTCAACCCCGGCTGCGGTGGTTCGACGGCCTACCAGTTCGAGCGCGCCGCAGGTATCTGGGCGTCGAAGGGCGTGCTGCTGCCAATCTGCGACGACGGCTCGAAGTAGCCGCTTCGTTTCAGACCGCTTTCTTCGCGGCCGCCTTCTTGCGCGGTGCCGCTTTCTTCTTCGCCGCAGCTTTCGGCTTCGCAGCCGGCGCTACCGGTGCCAGACGCTCGGCGGCAACCTTCGATTCCTCCAGATTCTCGAACTGATCGGAAATCAGCTGGCCGATCTCGCGGTTGATGCGGCGAATCGCGTCATAGACCACCCCGATGGTCTGCTGCTGCTTGGCCCGCAACCCGGTCTTGTCCTCGGTCAGCAGGCCGGTCTGCTCCAGCGCTTCGAACGGCAGATCGGCGATGTACTGATGCACCGATTGCACCGAGGTCGCGCCGCGATCGACCGCTTCCTGGATGAAGTCCTTGAGCAGCTCGATGCGTTGCAGTTTTTTCATGGCCAGGCTCGGTGAGTCAGTCGCAGGGCCTTGAGGATAACCGCGCTTCAACGCAGGCCGCAGGCGGCGTAGTCCTCGCGACGACGCTCGATGCGCACGCCAACGGTCTTCGCCGTGTCGATCGCGCCCGGCTTGCCGATGGAAAGCCGCAGCGTGGTGATCGGAAAGCGCTCGAAGACCATTCGCGCAACGGTTTCCGCCAGGGTCTCGATCAGCTGGAAGCGGCGTGCAGCCGCGAGCTTGATGATCTCGTCGGCCACCGCGCTGTAGTCCACGGCATCGCGAATGCGATCGCTGGCAGCGGCTTCGCGAATATCGACACCCATTTCCAGATCGAGGATCAGCGGCCGCGGCGCGTTCTGCTCGAAGGCGTGGATGCCGATGATGGTTTCGATGTGCAGGGCTTCGATGAAAACGGTATCGAGCGGCATGGGATCAGGAGAGCACGGGGGAAGGAGGACGAAGCTCGTGCAGCGGCCAGCGCGCCCGCGCCGGCAGACCGGCGCTGCGCTCGCCGGCCGACAGCCGCGCCCAGCCAGCGTAGGCGATCATCGCGGCGTTGTCGGTGCAGAACGCCGGACGCGGGAAATGCAGGCTGGCCCCGCGCGCCTCGGTCGCCGTTTTCAGGCGCGCGCGCAGGCGGCGATTGGCACCGACACCGCCCGCGACGATCAGGCTGCGCAAGCCGGTGGCATCGAGCGCGCGTTCGCACTTGATCGCCAGGGTGTCGGTCACCGCTTCCTCGAAAGCGCGGGCAAGATCGGCCTTGGCCTGATCGTCGAAATCGGGCTTCAACTGGTTCAGCACCGCCGTTTTCAGGCCGCTGAAGCTGAATTCCAGCCCCGGGCGATCAGTCATCGGCCGCGAAAAGCGGAATCGTCCAGGCTGGCCGCGTTCGGCGAGCTTCGCCAGTTCCGGACCACCGGGATACGGCAGACCGAGCGCTTTTGCGGTCTTGTCGAAGGCTTCACCGGCCGCGTCGTCGAGCGTTTCGCCGAGGATTTCGTAGCGCCCCACCCCGTCGACTCGCGCCAGCATCGTGTGGCCGCCGGAGACCAGCAGGGCCACGAACGGGAACGCCGGGCGCTCGTCTTCCAGCATCGGCGCCAGCAGATGGCCTTCGAGGTGATGGACCGGCAGCAGCGGCTTGTCGATCGCCGCCGCCAAGCCTGCGGCGAAGCTGCCACCGACCAGCAGCGCGCCGATCAAGCCAGGGCCTGCCGTGTAGGCGATGCCGTCGAGTTCGGCCGCCGTCATGCCTGCTTCGGCCAGCACCGCCGCCACCAGCGACTGAATGCGGCCAACGTGATCGCGTGCTGCAAGCTCAGGGACGACACCGCCGTATTCCGCGTGCATCGCCGCCTGGCTGTGCAGCACGTGCGCCAGCAGGCCGCGCTCGCCGTCGTAAATGGCGGCGGCGGTCTCGTCGCAGGAGGATTCGAGGCCCAGAACTTTCATTGGACGCGGATTCTGCGCGAGTGCGCGGCGCTTTGCAGGCTGGCGCGTTGCTTTGCGGCGAGTGATTGACTAGACTTTGCGCCCCTTCCGGACTGTCCATGTTCGGTCCGTGCCAAATCCGCTGTCGAGATTGAACTGATGCCGAATGTCCGCGTTCGCGATAACGAGCCGTTTGAAGTTGCTCTCCGCCGTTTCAAGCGCACCTGCGAAAAGGCAGGCGTGCTGACCGACCTCCGCAAGAAGGAATTCTTCGAGAAGCCGAGCCAGGAGCGCAAGCGCAAGCGTGCCGCCGCCGTGAAGCGTCAGGCCAAGAAGGTTTCCCGCGAAACCTCGAAGCAGATTCGGTTGTACTGACGAGAAGTTTGTCGTCCTGACAAGCACCGCGCCATCCATGGCGCGGGCTTCTCAAAAAAGCAGCTTCATTCAAATCGCGCCTCCCGGCGCGATTTGTGTTTGTCCCGCGTTCAAAATTCCCCAGGTGCCCCGATGACCGATCTCAAGACCCGCATCACCGAAGACGTGAAGCTGGCGATGAAGGCCGGTGAAAAGGCGCGTCTTGGCGTGCTGCGCATGCTGACGGCGGAACTCAAGAACCGCGAAGTCGTGCTGTCGCAGGAACTGACCGACGCCGTGGTCATCGACGCGCTGGAAAAGATGCTCAAGCAGCGCCGTGATTCGGAATCGCAGTTCCGCGCCGGCAATCGCCTTGATCTCGCCGAGATCGAAGCCGCCGAAATCGTCGTGCTCAGCCATTACCTGCCGCAGGCGCTGACCGAAGCCGAGCTGGAAGCGCTGATCGTCCAGGGCATCGCCGAAACCGGTGCCGTCGGCATGAAGGAAATGGGCAAGGTGATGACCTGGCTGAAACCGCAGGTTGCCGGCCGTACCGACATGGGCAAGCTGTCGGGGCTGATCAAGGCCCGTCTCGGCTGAAGCGAGCTGCGGGCTAGACTCCGCCTATGGCCGGCGGACGAATTCCTGACTCGTTCATACAAGACCTGCTGTCGCGGATCGACATCGTCGAGGTCGTTGGCAGCCGGGTCGAACTGAAGCGCGCGGGCCGCGAATACAAGGGCCTGTCGCCGTTCACCAACGAGAAATCACCATCGTTCTTCGTCAATCCGGCGAAGCAGATGTTCTTCGACTTCTCGTCCGGCAAGAACGGCACCGCGATCACTTTCCTGATGGAAAACGATCGCCTGAGCTTCGTCGAGGCGGTCGAGGAACTGGCCAAGCGCGCTGGCGTGGAAGTACCACGCGAAGGCGGCAACGAAGTGTCCCGCCTGGTGCTCGATGGCCCGCTCGATGCGCTGGCGGTTGCCGAAAAGTTCTATCGCAGCCAGCTGAAAACGCATGCGCCTGCGATCGACTACCTCAAGAAGCGTGGCCTCGATGGCGAAACCGCCAAAATATTCAACGTCGGTTTCGCCCCGGAATCCTGGGATGCGCTGACCCGGCTGTTCCCGGAAGCCGACGGCCAGCGCCAGCACGCGCTCGATGCCGGCCTGCTGATCGAGCGCGACGGTGGCGGCGGCGCCTATGACCGCTTCCGCAACCGGGTGATGTTCCCGATCCGCGATACCCGCGGCCGCACCATCGGTTTCGGCGGCCGCACGCTTGCCAACGATCCGGCCAAGTACCTGAATTCGCCGGAAACCCCGCTCTTTCACAAGGGCCGCAACCTGTTCGGCCTGTTCGAGGCCAAGCAGTCGACCAAGACCGAACTGCCGTATCTGCTGGTCGTCGAGGGCTATATGGACGTGGTGATGCTGGCCCAGCACGGCATCCGCAATGCGGTCGCCACGCTCGGCACGGCGACCACGCGCGAACATCTGATCCTGCTGTTCAAGTCGACCCGCCGCGCCGTGTTCTGCTTCGACGGCGACCGCGCCGGCCGCTCGGCGGCGTGGCGGGCGCTGGAACAGGCGCTGCCGGAAGTGTTCGACGATCGCGAATGCCGCTTCATGTTCCTGCCCGACGGCCATGACCCGGATTCGCTGGTCCAGGAGATCGGCGAAGCGGCGTTCCGGGCGCTGATCGACAAGGCACAGCCGCTGTCGGATTTCCTGCTCGACGAACTGCTGAAGCAGGTCAATCTGGCGACCCGCGAAGGCCGCGCGCGGCTGCCGGGGCTGGCGCGGCCGCATCTTGAAAAGCTTCGCGATGGCGGGCTGCGGACCCTGATTGTCGAAGAAATAGCGCGTCTTACCCGACTCGGGCGTAGCGATATCGAGACAGAACTCGCGGCAAAACCCAAACCAGTATCTGCCACGATTCCCGGCAACGAGCGTCCGCGAACTGAAACTCCGGGGTCGCGCCCGGTAAAACGTGCGCTTCAGCTATTACTCGAACAACCGGGTATGGCATTGGAAGTAAAGCATCTGCGACAACTCGAGCTTTTGAAGCAGCCCGGGATTGAAGTGCTTGTCGAAGCAATCGAGTTTTTCGCGGAAGCGCCTGAAGCTTCTGCTGCGCAGCTCATTGAGGCTTGGCGCGGGACTGCGAAAGGTTCGGCCGTAGAACGCGTAGGCAGGCAGCCAATCGATCTCGACGAAATCGGCATAAAGGCGGAATTTCGTGATTCGATCGCCCTGCTCAGTCGGCGCGCTCTGCGCGAACGCGCGCAGGTGCTGTTTGATCTGGCAAGCAATCGCGCGCTGAGTCCCGCCGAGAACCGGGAAATGGAGGACATCGTTTGGCAACTGGCCGGCGGAGATCTGAGCTAGTTTCTTGATCGGAAAAGAGTTTCAGCGCATCAAGGCCGCTTGTCTCCCCTCTCCCTCCGGGAGAGGGGCCGGGGGTGAGGGACTTTCCTATTGAGTAAGTTCTCAACTTGAAAAGCCCTCATCCCAACCCTTCTCCCGGGGGGAGAAGGGCTTTGTCTCGATTCGTCGAGTTTCGTTGCCAATCAGGACCCGTGTTTAGAGCTGATGCAACGCTCAGCCTGAAGGCTCGCTACGCACATCGACATCCGACAGCGCCCATCCGCTGCTCAAGCGTCGGAACTTGAGCCGCCAGCGCTGCTCGCCGCCGGCATAGACGGCGCGGTACTCGCGATTCATGCAGTTGGAAAAGATCGTCGCTTCGATCGGCATCAGACGAACGCGGCCTTCGGGCGCACCCAATGATGCAATAACTGGTGCCAGCGACTGGCGCTGCGCGTCGAACGTGGCGGGCAGCGCCGGATCGCGCGGATTGCCGATCGAGGCAGCCGTCGTGAAGGCAGTGTCGAGCTGCCCGGCAGCGGCGGCTTCGACGATCGCTAGCCCCATCGCGGTCATGGCCGCTTCGTCACGCGGTGCGGCGGAGGCCAGGCCAGTCGCCAGCAACAAGGCGATAGCGACCAGCGGGTACGAACGGTTGGCAGCAGTTGCGGTCATTGTCGGGCACCTCGTCGAGCGGACTTGAACAATTTACGCATTCGTCACCGCGTCGGATGCGCGGTCTTGCAGACCGCCGCACTGCCCCCACCTAACGCGCACGGACTGGTCGAGATATCGCCAATTCCGGTAAACTGCGCAGTTCTTGACCGGCGTCACGCGCCCCGGTTTCACACAAGAGTATTCAGATGGCAGCAGCTGACCAGCAATCCCAGATCAAGAACCTGATCGCGCTTGGCAAGGAAAAGGGCTTCCTGACCTTCGCCGAAGTGTCCGACAGCCTGCCCGAAATCGTCGATTCGGAGCAGATCGACGACGTCATCACGATGATCCAGGGCATGGGCATTCCGGTCCATGACGAGGCCCCGGATACCGAAGCCCAGCTGTTCAGCGAGCCGGCCGTCGCCGCTGCTGAAGACGATGAAGAAGCCGCCGAAGAAGCCGCCGCCGCGCTGGCCGCGAGCGATTCCGAGTTCGGCCGCACCACCGACCCGGTGCGCATGTACATGCGCGAAATGGGTTCGGTGGAACTGCTCGATCGGGAAGGCGAAATCCGCATCGCCAAGCGCATCGAGGAAGGTCTGGGCGAAGCGCTGTACGCGATGGCCAGCTACCCGGAAACGGTCGCCATCCTGCTTGAGCAGTACGACAACGCAGTCAACGGCAAGAAGCGTCTGGCCGAAGTCGTGGTCGGCTTCTTCGATCCGAACGCGCCGGTTCCGGTCGCCCCGGAAGAAGTGCTGCCGCCGGAAGTGGCGGAAATCGAGCCGGAAGTGGTCGAAGGCGCGGCCGAGGAAGAGGAAGAGGAAGCCGTCGATACCGGCCCCGATCCGGTCCTCTGCGCGGAGAACTTCGGCAAGTTGCAGGCGCTGTACGACGAAGCCTGGGATTCCCTGCTTCGTCTCGGCACCGCCAGCAAGAAGACCCAGGCCCGCCGCGCGGCGGTCGCTGATCTGATCATGACCTTCCGGCTGTCGCCGAAGATCGTCATCGAAGTCACCAACAACCTGCGCAACAAGGTCGAGCTGATCCGTTCGATCGAGCGTTCGGTGCTGCGCATCTGCGTGGCCGAATGCGGCATGACCCGCGAGGAGTTCCTGTCCAAGTACCGCGAAGGCGGCGTGTCCGACCTGAGCTGGCTCGACAAGGCGATCCGCGCCAAGCGCAAGTATTCCGCTGCCCTCGTCCTCAAGAAGGACGACATCAAGCTGCTGCACGACCAGTTGACCCAGATCGAAGGCGACAACCTGCTGTCGATCGACGAGATCAAGGACATCTACCGGCGCATGACGGTCGGTGAAGCCAAGGCTCGCCGCGCCAAAAAGGAAATGGTCGAGGCCAACCTGCGTCTGGTCATCTCGATCGCCAAGAAGTACACCAACCGCGGCCTGCAATTCCTTGATTTGATTCAGGAAGGCAACATCGGCCTGATGAAGGCGGTGGACAAGTTCGAATACCGGCGCGGCTACAAGTTCTCGACCTACGCCACCTGGTGGATTCGTCAGGCCATCACCCGTTCGATCGCCGATCAGGCGCGCACCATCCGCATTCCGGTGCACATGATCGAAACGATCAACAAGCTCAACCGCATCAGCCGCACGATGCTTCAGGAAATGGGCCGCGAGCCTACGCCTGAGGAACTGGCGGTGAAGATGGAAATGCCGGAAGACAAGGTCCGGAAAGTCCTCAAGATCGCCAAGGAACCGATCTCGATGGAAACTCCGATCGGTGACGACGAAGATTCGCACCTGGGCGATTTCATCGAAGACACGGCCGCGGTTTCGCCATTGGAATCAGCCACTTCGCAGAGTCTGGCGGAAGCCACCCACCAGATACTGGCCTCGCTGACACCGCGCGAAGCCAAGGTTCTGCGCATGCGTTTCGGCATCGACATGAACACCGACCACACGCTGGAAGAAGTCGGCAAGCAGTTCGATGTCACCCGCGAGCGGATACGTCAGATAGAGGCGAAAGCCTTGCGCAAGCTGCGTCATCCTTCGCGCGCCAACTACCTGCGGTCGTTCCTGGACGAATAAGGCGCATCGCGGTCGAAAAACCCCGCTTCGAGCGGGGTTTTTCTTGCCTGTGATCCGGAATCCGGGCAGTTCATCACTTTGAAATTGTGATGAAGTGGTTTCGCACGAAGTACACAAAGGCCACCAAGAAAGATGTCGATCCGATGGTGTTGGCTTGATTTTCTTCGTGTTCTTTGTGTACTTCGTGCGAAATATCACGACCACATTTCAGACGACGTCACGACCCGGAATCGGCAGCGGCAAACCATAAAAAACCGGCCCGTCGCATGGCGAGGGGCCGGTCGGGTCAGCGCAAGTTGCCTTACTTGGCGGCGTGGCCTTCCGGGCTGACCGTGTACAGCACCGGCTTCTGGCTCGAATACCAGACCGCCAGCGCCTTGATGTCGGCATCGCTCAGGCCAGCGGCCTGACCGGCCATCACGGCGTTCTTGCGGGCACCGCTCTTGTAGCCCTTCAAGGCCACTTCGATGTAGCTGCGGTGCTGGCCGGCCAGATTCGGGAACAGCGGCGTGGCGCTGACGCCGGTTTCGCCGTGGCAGGCGGCACAGACCGCGACCTGGGCCGGCTTGCCGCCGGCAGCAGCCGGCGCGGTGGCAGCTTCCTCGTTCGCCGTGGCAGCGAAAACGAAGCCGAAGGAGACCGCAAGCGACGACAGCAGCGGGGAGAGGCGGAACTTCATCGGCGTGCTCACTTCTTCTCCGGGGCCTTGGTCAGATAGGCAGCGATGTCGGCCATGTCCTGATCGCTCAGATTGGCGGCCTGCGCATGCATGGTGGCGTGCGGACGCTCCTTGGACTTGTAAGCTTTCAGGGCAGCGACGATGTATTCCGGATGCTGGCCGCCGAGCTTCGGGACGTGGTAGCTCGGATAGACATTCGTGTAGTTCACGATGCCGTGGCAGCCGTAGCAGGTGTAGGCCTTGATCTTTCCGGCCGCCGCGTCGCCTTCAGCGCTCGCAGTGCCGCAGGTCAGGGCGGCGGTGAGGGCAATCAGGCCCCATCGCACTGAATTCATCAGGGTGTCTCCTAGGATCGTGGCGGTGCGCGAAGGCAGCCGCGCAGCGGGCGGTATGGTCGGCGAATCTGCCGCTTGCGTCAATCGAATGAGCGCTGTTTGCAGGGTTTTCGCCGCTGTTGACGACGCTTTGGCAGCGGCTGCCGGCAACCGGACTTCAGTTATGATTCCGCCGCTGCCATCCCTCGTTCGACCCCACCGGTGCCGCCGTGCAAATCCCCGTGACTGCTGCCTGCGCCGCCCTCTGCGGCCTGCTGATCCTGGTGCTGGCGATCCGGGTATCGCGGCTGCGGTTGCGGCTCCGGGTGTCGATCGGCGACGGCGGCAATGCCGAACTGGGCCGGGCGATCCGGGTGCATGCGAATACGGTCGAATTCGTGCCGATCTTCGTGCTGCTGGCGCTGTGCTACGAACTCTACGCGGGCGCCAACATTGCGCTGATCGGGCTGGTCGGCCTGTTCCTGCTGGGGCGTCTCGCCTTTGCCGTCGGTTTCAGTCTGGCTCCCGTGCATCCCCTGCGCCGGCTTGGTGCTGCACTGTCGTATCTGACCCTGCTGCTGATGTCCGTGCTGCTGCTCGCAGCCGTCGTGACCGCGATCTGAACGACGTGCCGGGCGCGCGCAAGACGGCCGCAGGAAAGACAGCGGCCGGCGATGTCGCGGCTGTCGACCTGGGCTCCAACTCCTTCCACATGCTGGTGGCCCGCGAAAGCGACGGCCAGTTGCAGATCGTCGACCGCCTGCGCGATGCCGTGCGCCTTGCCGCCGGCCTCGACGCTGATCGCCGCCTCAGTGCCGATGCCGAAAGCCGTGCCCTGGCCTGCCTGAAGCGCTTCGGCCAGCGCCTGCGCGGCATTCCCGAAGCGCGGGTGCGCGTGGTCGGCACCAACACCATGCGCCGGCTCGCCGACGGCGGCGTGTTCATGCGCGCCGCCGAGAAAGCCCTCGGTCATGAGATCGAAGTGATCTCGGGCGTGGAAGAAGCGCGTCTGGTCTACAACGGCGTCACCCACGGGCTCGGCAAGGCCGATCCGCGCCGCCTGGTGGTCGACATCGGCGGCGGTTCCACCGAACTGATCATCGGCCGCGGTGCCGACCCGAAGCTGATGGAATCGACCGCGCTCGGCTGCGTCACCCACACCCAGCGCTTCTTCGCCGACGGCGCGATCACCCGCGAGCGCATGCAGGAAGCGCGGCTCGCTGCGCGGGTGGAACTGGAATTCGTCGAACGCCAGTACCGCGACGCCGGCTGGGATGTCGCGATCGGTGCGAGCGGCACGGTCCGGGGCGTCTGGCGCGTGGCCCGGGGCCAGGGCTGGGTGACCGAGCGCATCACCCGCGAGGCGGTCGATCGCTGCGTGGAATTGACCATCCGCGCCGGCCATGCATCGAAGATTGACTTCCCCGGCCTGCGTGAAGATCGTCTGCCGGTATTTGCCGGCGGGCTGGCGGTGCTGGCCGGCGTCTTCGACAGCCTCGGCATCGAAGCGATGGAAACCTCGGAGCACGCGCTGCGCGAAGGCCTGATCTACGACCTGCTCGGACGCCTCGCCGACAACGACGTGCGCAGCCGCTCGGTCGACGGCATGGCCACGCGCTACGGCGTTGATCGCGAGCACGCGAAGGAAGTGGAGCGCAGCGCCCTCAAGCTGCTGGAACAGGTCGGCGATGCCTGGCCGCTGGAACGCCCGGTGGCCAGCCGGCTGCTGCGCTGGGCGGCGCTGCTGCACGAGATCGGCCTGGTGATCGCCCACGAAGGCAGCCATCGCCACGGCGAATACATGCTGCGCCACGCGGAGATGTTCGGCTTTTCGCAGACCGATCAACGCCTGGTCGCCGCCCTGGTGCGCTTGCAGCGCGGCAAGTTCGCCGCCAGCGCCCTCGACGATCTGCCCGAAGCCTGGCAACTGACTATCCGCCGCCTGGCGCTCCTGTTCCGGCTGGCGATCGTGCTGCACCGCTCGCGGGCCCCGAACATGCGGATTCCGTTCGCTTTGAGTGTGGTCGGCAAGCAGTTGAAGCTGAGCTTCAAGAGCGGCTGGCTCGACCAGCACCCGCTGACCCGCGAAGATCTGGAACTGGAAGCCGGCTACGTTGCGGCGGCGGGCTTCAAGCTGCGCTTCAGTTAGCCTCGTCGCGCCAAAGCTGCGCGCCCAGGAAGATCAGCCGCACCTGGTGAACGTGGTTGTCCTCCTGCAGCTTGGCCAGCGCCTGATCGCCCGGCGGCAAGTCGAGGATGTCGGTGGCGGCATGGAGCATGGTGTTCACCACCAGCTCGCAGACCATGCGCAGCGATTCCGGCGACAGCTTCGGGAAGATCGCCAGATGGCGCAGGTCGGAGGTCATCTCGTCGATGAACTGGTCGACCTCGTTGCGGATGGCGCTGCGGATCACCGGCGAACCGCCGCTGCGCTCGCCGGCCACGAACAGGAAATGCAGGCGGTTGCTCAGCACGAAGGCCTTGTAGACCTGCACCGAGCGGCGAATCATGTCCTTGACCGGCGCACCGGCGCGGCGCGCCTCGCGCAGCATGCGCCGCAGGGTCAGGCCGCTTTCCTCGACCAGCACCAGCCCCAGCTCGTTGGTGTCCTTGAAGTGGCGATAGAACGAGGTCGGCACCACACCGGCAACGCGGGTGATTTCCCGCAGGCCCAAGCTGTTGAAGCTGCGGCCCTCGTTCATCAATTGCAGCGCGGCGTCGATCAGCGCGTCGCGGGTGCGCTGCTTGCGCTGACCGCGTGGCAGCAGCTCGTCTTCGTCTGCGCCGACGGGCGATTCGGGGGCAGAGCGGCTGCGTGCAGTCATGTCGGTTCCTGATTCATCGGACGCGATGTTAGCTCGAAACCTCAGGAAAAACCGATACCTGGCGTGTTTCTGTGAACAGTAAAGATTTTTCAGTGAACAGTTGTTGACAATCGAATTCTCTTCAGTGAACATACGTCCACCAACTGAGGAGCCATCGTCATGTCAGCCACCGCCCCGCGTACCCACTTCTTCGCCAACGGCCTGCGCCGCGCGCTGAGCTCGCGCATTGCGGCCACGCTCGCCTACCCGCATGGCGTCGATCGCTACCTGGAACAGTTCGCGCCGACTTTTTCGCTCAACGAAGTGCGCGCCGAGGTCGCCGCCATCCGTCATCAGACCGATGACAGCGTCACCATCAGCCTGCGTCCGAACGGCAACTGGCAGGGCTTTCGTGCCGGTCAGTACGTTCGCCTGACGGTCGAGATCGACGGCGTTCGCCGCACCCGCTGCTACTCGCCTGCCAACTCGGTGCACGCCACCGACGGCCTGATCGAACTGACCGCGAAGGCGCACGGCGGCGGCTTCGTGTCGAAGTTCCTGAAACAGCGCCTGAGCGTCGGCACCACAGTGGGTCTGTCGCAGGCCGAAGGCAGCTTCGCGCTGCCGGAAACGCGCCCGGCGCGCGTGCTGCTGATCAGCGGCGGCAGCGGCATCACCCCGGTGATGGCGATGCTGCGCACCTTGACCGACGAAGGCCACAGCGGCCCGATCACCTTCCTGCACTACTCGAACGCCGCGAAGGATCTGATCTACGCCGCCGAACTGGCCGAGATCGCCGCCAAATTCCCGAACGTGCAGCTGCTGCGCGGCTATGCCGAACCGCATCAGGGTGGCGAGCTGGAAGGCCTGTTCTGCCGCGCCCATCTGAACGCGGTGCCGGACTTCGCCGACGCGGAAAGTTTCCTCTGCGGCCCGCCGGGAATGATGAAAGCGGTGCAGAAGCTGTGGGCCGATGAAGGTCTGACTGCGCAGCTGCACCTTGAACACTTTTCGGCGGCAGCGCCGGTGGTTGCTGACAACGCCAATGCCGAGGGCGAAGTGCGTTTCGTCCGCAGCGAGCGTCTGGCGAAGAACAGCGGCGCCACCCTGCTCGATCAGGCGGAAAGCCTGGGCCTGAAGCCGGAATCCGGCTGCCGCATGGGCATCTGCCACGCCTGCACCTGCCGCAAGGCCTCAGGCCGCGTCCGCGACACCCGTACCGGCGAGATCAGCGACGCCGGCGAAGCCGATATCCAGATCTGCGTCAGCGTGCCGGTCGGCACCGTGACGCTCGACATCTAAATCCCTCCCGAATCGCACGAGATAACGCTCATGACCGCCATTCAGAAGAACACTTTCAGCAGCCTGACCCCCGCCCAGTTCGCCGCCATCGGCACCGAGCTGGACGCCATCCGCAACCGCGTGCGCGCCGACCTCGGCCAGCGCGATGCCGACTACATCCACAACATGGTCAAGCGCCAGCGCCAGTTCGAAGTCGCCGGCCGCGTGATGATGATGATCCCGCCGACCTGGCCGCTGGGTGTGGCCTCGCTCGGCGTGTCGAAGATCCTCGACAACATGGAAATCGGCCACAACGTCATGCACGGCCAGTACGACTGGATGGGCGAGCCCGCCCTGAACTCCAAGAACTTCGAGTGGGACAGCGCCGACACCTCCAAGAACTGGAAGATCACCCACAACTACGAGCACCACACGTACACCAACGTGCTCGGCAAGGATCACGACATCGGCTACGGCCTGCTGCGCATGTCGGAAGACCAGAAGTGGGAACCGCGCTTTCTCGCCAATCTGCCGCTGACGGTGCTGCTGCACACCTTCTTCCAGCACTTCGTCGCGGTGCAGAACCTGCACCTCGAAGAAGCCATGATCTACAAGACCAAGACGGCTGCGCAGGTGAAGGAAGAGTTCAAGCCGATGTGGGCGAAGATGAAGAAGCAGCTGAAGAAGGATTACGTCTTCTTCCCGCTGCTCGCCGGTCCGCTGGCACCGCTGGTGTTCACCGGCAACGTGCTGGCCAACCTGACGCGCAACGTCTGGGCCTGTGCGGTGATCTTCAATGGTCACTTCCCGGAAGACGTCGAGCAGTTCCCGGAATCGGTGGTCGAGAACGAAACCCGCGGCCAGTGGTACGTGCGGCAGTTGCTCGGTTCGGCGAACTTCTCGGGCGGCAAGCTCATGCACATCATGAGCGGCAACCTGAGCTTCCAGATCGAGCATCACCTGTTCCCGGACCTGCCGGCGCACCGCTACGCCGAGATCGCCCCGGAAGTGCGCGCCATCTGCGAAAAGCACGGCCTGCCGTACAAGACGGGCTCGTTCGCGGCCCAGACGCTGAGCACCTGGAAGCGGATTGCCAAGCTGTCGCTGCCGTCGGGCAAGAGCGGCAAGGTCTCGGCCCGCAAGGCCAATGACGAAGCGTTGGCGCCGCTGGCGATGGCGGCCTGATCTTCCGCAGGGCGTAGGGTGGGCAGGCTGTATCTGCCCACCGATTCGCTGAAGCTGGCCGGAAAGCCGGTGGGCAGATGAAACCTGCCCACCCTACGAAAAGCTGATTACTTCTTCAGCAGATCGCGGATTTCCATCAGCAGCTTTTCCTCGTTGCTCGGACCTGGCGGCGGAGGCGGCGGTGCGGCAGCCTCGGCTTTCTTCATCGAATTCAGGCCCTTGACCAGCATGAAGATCGCGAAGGCGACGATGATGAAGTTGATGATTGCCTGGATGAACTTGCCGTAGCCGAGCAGCACGGCGGGCGTCTTGCCGTCTTCGGATGCGGCTTTCAGGACCACGGCGGCCTTCGAGAAATCGACCCCTGCGGTCAGTTGGCCGATCACCGGCATGATCACGTCGCCGACCAGCGACGCGACGATGGTGCCGAAAGCGCCACCGATCACCACACCGACCGCGAGGTCGATGACGTTGCCACGCATTGCGAATGCCTTGAATTCACTGGCGATGCTCATGCTGTTCTCCGTAGCGGTTGTTCTTGTGGGTGTGCTGCAGGCGGATTCTAAGCCGCGCCGGTGAAGGCCTGAACCACCCTGTCGGGCGCAAGGCTCGCCGGCAGTCCGGCATCGAGGCTCGGATACTGCGGCCGCCAGCCCAGTTCCTCGACCAGCCGCCGGTTCGACAGCCGTTTCGATTCCTCAAGGAAGGACTTGAGCATCGGCGACATGGTCTTCATCGCCTCTTCCAGCGGCTGCTCGATCGGCGGCGGCACCCCCAGCAGGGCGGCGCAACGCAGGAAGTAGTCGGTCATCGTGGTCGGCTGGCCGTCCGACACGTTGTAGGCCGCCCCCGCCATCCCGAGTTCGGCAACTCTTTGCGCCGCCGCCGCCAGGTCATCGGCATGGATGCGATTGGTGTACGGCGACTGGTCGCGCTGCACCAGCGGCGCGCCCGAGGTCAGCCTTTGCAGCGGCAGACGGCCCGGACCATAGATGCCCGGCACCCGCAAGATCATCGCGGCGATGCCTTCGCGCGCCGCATAGGCCAATGCGGTGCGCTCGGCATCGAGCCGGCGATGGCCGCGCGCACTTTTGGGTTTCAGTGATTCGCTCTCGTCGATCCAGCGGCCCGCGCAATCGCCATAGACCGCCGAGGTCGATAGATAGACCAGCCGCAACGGCGGCGCGTCAAGCGCTGCGAGCGTTCCGATGAGCCGCGGATCGGCCTCGCCGGTTTCCGGCGGCGGCGCAAAGTGGAACAGCCAGTCGACGGCCGGCAGATCGGCGATGACATCGGCATCGACATCAGCCGTGAGTGCTGCGATGCCGAGCCGTTCGAGCGCTGCCGCACTCGACGGCGAGCGCACCACCCCGGTCACCGCGATGCCGCGTGCCATGAGCCGCAAAGCCAGCCGGCAGCCGACGTCCCCGCAGCCGACGATCAGTGCCCGCATCAACCCTTGCCCGCAGCGACATCGGCCATGTAGTCGTCGAAGGTGATCGCCGCACCGGCTGCCGCCACGGCCGCGACATCGCGCGCGGGCAGCGCGTCGCCAAAAGCGTCGATGCGCTTCCACTTAGCGGGCGGCGTGGCGCAATCCGCCTTCGGCACGTAGACCGAGTCGCCGAGCTTCTTGTACTGGTGGATGTAGCGCGGGCAGTTGACGAACAGCTTGCTGACCGCAACGCGGACGATCAGATCAGCCCCCGGATATTCAGCCAGCAAGGGATCGGCGTGGTCGATGCTCGCCGTGCCATGCAGGCGCAGGCGGTTCGGCGTTTCGAAGTCGATGAACAGCAGGCCAACCTTCGCATGGCTGCCGATATTGCCCATCGACAGGTACATGCCGTTGCCGTCGTAGCTCGGGAAGGCGATGGTGCCAGCATCAACCACCCGGACGAAGCCGACCGCCCCGCCCTTGTACGAGCAAGTCGGCTGGCCATCGCCATCGACGGTCGACAGGAAGAACAGGTCGCGGCTTTCGATGAAAGCCTTTTCCGGATCGGTCACTTCCGGGTGCATGGTGATCATCGACACGCGATCGGCGAGCGCTGTGGTGCCGTATCGGTCCTGAAGCGCGCGCTGGGTGCTGCTGAACATCGTGCTCATCTCGCTCCTCCTTCGTTCGCGGCTCGAAACGTCCGCGTCGAAGGAGTGTCGCCGGGCAGGACCGTCGACAGCAACGAAGGACCCGCCCGCAGCGATTGCCGGCGGGCGGGTGACGCTCAGACGAAGCCGAGATTGCGCTGCGAGAAGTTGCGCAGGTTCGGGAAGAGCAGGTCGAGGTCGGAATCGGCGGCACCGAACCAGCGCGCCAGGGTCGCTGCGTACTGGTCGGTCGAGGTGGTCGGCACGATGCGGCCGGAGCCGGCATCGTTCGGGCCGTTGAGCGTCAGATCGGGCATCTGGCCGTAAATCCGCCGACCCTGCACGGCACCGCCGATGACCAGGTGATGACCACCCCAGCCGTGGTCGCTGCCGTTGCCATTGGTGGTCAGCGTGCGGCCGAAATCGCTGCCGGTGAAGGCGGTCACCGAATTCTGAATACCCAGTTCGACGGTGGCGTCGTAGAACGACTTCAACCCCGCGCTCAACTGCGACATGAGCTGGCCGTGGACGTTCAGATGGTCGTCGTGCTGGTCGAAGCCGCCGAGACCGATAAAGAACAACTGCCGCGACAAGCCGAGCCGCGTGCGGGCACCGATCATCCTGGCCGCCAGCTTGAGCTGGTTGCCGATATTGCTGGACGGAAACGCCGTGGTCAGCGCCGGTGAGGCGCTCAGGGCATTGTTGACGTACTGGCTGGACTCGATCGTGCGATTGACGGTACGGGTGAATTCGTTGAAATGCAGGTTGCCGTCGCTGCTGGCGGTGGCCTGTTGCAGCAGCCGGTCGAAGCTGGCCTTGCGGGCACCGTTGCGATAGCCGGAATACTGGTAATCGGTCAGGACCGGCGCGCCGGATTCACCAAGCGTGTAGAAAATCGTGTTCCGGCCGCCCTGCCAAATGTTGCTGCCGTTGAGGCTGATGTTGGTGGCGAGCTGCGGATTGCCGTAGCCCTGGGCATTCAGAAGATCGGCGATCCGGCCGCCCCAGCCCTGCGGCTGCACCGAATTGGGAATGCTGGTCTGCCACTGCTGGGCCTGATCGGAGTGCGAGAACAGATTCGGCGGCAGCGGTACGCTCGTCGCCCGGAACTGTGCCGGCGTGGTCGGCTGGATCAGGGTACCGACATTGGCCATGACCGCCATCCGGCCCGATTCAAACAGGCTCTGCAGGCCGCCGCAGGTCGGGTGCAGGCCGTACTGGTTGCCGTCCACGCTCAGCGGATTGATGGGCAGCAGGCTGTTCTGGCTCAGCGCCAGATTGCGGCGGCTGGCGACATAGGTGTTGTATGCCGCATTCGAGCGCGGAACGATGACATTGAAACCGTCATTGCCGCCGTACAGGAACACGCAGACCAGCGCCTTGTAGCCGCTGGTGTCGACCGCTGCCATCGCCCGCTGGCAGGTACCGAGCGTGGCCAGCATGGTGCTGGAGGCGGCACTCTGCACACCGAAGCGCAGCACGTCGCGACGGCTCACATTCTTCAGGATATTCATTGGCTTGGTGTCCTCGGCGATCAGCGCTGCACGGCGTACTGCGGGGAAGTAGTCAGCAGGTACAGCACTTCCGACACCCGCACGGCAGGCCCTTCGGACAGCGGAATCAGGTTGGCGTAGTTGATCAACTCGGTCCGCATGGCCGCCGGCATCTGCCCCGACATCAGCACCAGGTTCAACTGGTCGACCATCGCCGGCGGGTTGTTCTGGGCCAGCGTTTCCCAGCTGCGCAAGTCATAAACGACGTTCGACGGATTCGGCTGCGGATTGGCCACGCTGCGGAAGTTCGGCGTGAGGAAGGTCAGCGCGTTGATCATGGTCGCGATGCTGGCTTCGTCGGTGATCTGGAACTCGGGCGAGACCAGGCCGGCTGCTGCGATCGGCCCCACCGGCCGATGATCCGGACGGAAGAAATTGAACACGCTGGGTGCCCGCAACGGGGCCTGCACGAAGTCGCCCTGCGGGTTGTCGTAGTTGAAGCGACCACCCGGTCCGGAGGCGTCGAAGGCGCGCCAGATCTGGGTGAGGCGCAGCAGCGGCTCGCGCAGCTTGCCGAAGGTGTTCGGGCTGGCGCTCAAACCCCCGCTACGGGCTTCGACATCAAGCAGGATGGCGCGCGTCACCGCATACATGTCGCCGCGGGCACCGCTGCCGTTGTCGTTGAACACTGCGGCCACGCGCTGGATGTAGGCGGGGCTCGGATTGGCGGTCACCAGCTTGCGGATCAGCTGGACGCTGATGAAGGGGCCGACATTGGGATGATTGAACAGCACGTCCAGCGCCTGCCGCAGTTCCGGCAAAGCCTGCTGCCCGGCGCCGATCACAGTGTTGCCGATGATGGTCTTGGTGCCGGTGTCGTGGTACTGCGGGTAGGCCGTCATCGGCGACAGCCGGTTCGGATCGAGCACCGTGAAGGTGAAGGCATCGGTGCCGCCACTCGGGCCGAAGCCGGTGAACACCCGGGCCAGATTCTCGACATCGCGCTGGCTGTAGGTCGGAATGGTGTTGCCGGCGGCATCGCGCCGGGGCGTACCGTCCAGATTGAGCTGGACCAGGCCGACGGTGAACAGCTGCATGATTTCCCGGGCGTAATTCTCGTCCGGGCGGACCCCGTTGGCCGGATCGGCCTTCTGGTTGCGCAGCATCGACAGGTAAAGACCCATCTGCGGCGACAGGGTCACCTCTTCGAGCAGGGTGCGGTAATTGCCGAAAGCGTTGCGGGTGAGGATGTCGTAGTAGTTGGCGAGGCCCTTGATGTCGAAGTTCAAGGTGCTGGCGTTTTCCGACACCACGAAGATCTCCGACAGCGCGAAGGCGACGCGCTGGCGCAGCTGGTCAGGGCCGGTGATGGTCGAGCGGAACCAGGCGCCCATGCGCTCGGCGCCGGAAAGCTGGACGCCGCTGGCTTCGCGCTGGTTCAGGTAGGGAAGCTGGTAGGTCGGCGCGGCGCTGCGCTGCTGGCTCAGCCAGTTCTCGAAGCTCGGCTGCCCGGTCAGGGCGTTGATCTCGGACAGCTTCCCGCCGAAAGTGGACTGCGCGAGGAAACGCGAGGCTTCGGTCGCGGTGATCGGGCCGACGCCGCCGCCGGTGGTGCCGCCGGTCGTGCCGCCGCCCGTCGTGCCGCCGGTGGTGCCACCGCCAGTTGTCGTTCCGCCGGTCGTGGTGCCACCCGTCGTGGTGCCACCCGTGGTGGTACCGCCGGTGGTTGTTCCACCCGTCGTGGTGCCGCCCGTGGTGCTGCCGCCTGTCGTGGTGCCGCCGCCCGTCGTACCGCCGCCGGTGCTCGTGCCGCCGCCAGTGGTGCCGCCGGTGGTCGTGCCACCCGTGGTGGTGCCACCAGTGGTGGTACCACCAGTGGTGGTACCGCCGGTGGTGCTGCCACCGGTCGTCGAACCGCCAGTGGTGGAACCGCCGGTTGTGCTGCCCGGGGCGGTGGAAGACACGACGGCGCTGTTGCCGTTGCAAGCGATCAGCAGCGCTGTTGCCAGCACGGTGAAAGCGGATTTGATGGTGGGTTTCACTCGGCACCTCGTCGCAGATTGGCGTCATTTTGTTGACACCCGCGATGCCTTATCTGACGTCGGCGCGGATCACGCCAACGATTACCGCACAACGCGACACTTGGGCGGACGAACGGCAAAACGGGAGAACTCCGGCATCCGCAGCGGGAGTCGATTGAGATGGTACTGGGAATGTCAAGTCGTCGAAAGCACGAACCGCGCCATCGGCGAAAACTCAGTGACTGCCGGCGGCCAGTTCCAGCCCCAGCCGGTAGTGGCGCGCCGCTTCCTCGGGCTGCTGGGTATCGGCACACAGCCGGGCCAGATCGAGGTAGGCTTTCGGCGTCGGAGCCGTGGCGATCACCGCTTCGAGATAGCTGCGCGCCTTGCCCCACAGCCGGTTGGCAAGGCAGACGTGCCCCGCAACCTGCAACAGTTCGGTCTTTTCGCCGTACAGCGCCAGCCAGGATTCGACCGTGGCGAGCTGGGTGATCGGATCGCCCGCGTGCAGATCGCCGTAGAGCAGGGCCAATTCGCCGTCCCAGTCGACCGACAGCGCCTGCGAAATCAGCGCCAGCGCTTCGGAATCGGCATTGAGCCGCGCCAGACCGCGCGCATAGGCGCGGCGCAGTTCGGGGTTTTCGCGCAAGCCACCGGCACCATCCCAGAGCGACTTCAGCACCGGCAGCCGGGCGTCGTCGATCGCCGCGCGCATCAGTTCTTCGATCGCCCGGCCCATCAGCTGGTCGCGACGGCCGGCAACGATGGCGTTCTGGCTGGCCGGTTCCAGCAGCAGCTTGCGCAGCGCGCCCCATTCGCCGAGCGCGGCATGGCTTTCGGCCAGCAGTTCGATGGCGAACGGGTGCATCGGGTCTTTCTCGCGCAGTTTCAGCGCGGTCTGCCGGGTGGCCTCGAATTCGCCGCGCTTGCGTTGCAGATCGGCCTGCGACAGCAGCGTTGCGAACTCGTGCTCGGGGCGATTGAGCATCGCCAGCCGCAGGTAGTGATCGCGACGGTCGGTGGCCGCCTGACGCTGGGCTGCGCGGGCGGCGGCGAGGTAGTTCAGATGCGGCGCGTGGTGATCGCTGGCGCGCTTGATCAGCTCGCTCTCGGCGCGCGCCCAGTTGCCCTCAAACAGCGCCAGGAGGCCATTCTCGAAGGCATCGCGGGCGCGATCGGCGCGGCGACGGTCGACCGATTCACGCAAGGAACCCGGCAGTCGTATCGCGAAGCCGGACAGCCGCAAGCCCAGCCAGGCAAGAAGGAAGAAAAGGGCGATGCCGAATACCAGCGCCGCCAGCGAGGTCTCGACCACCCAGGGCCCATAGTTGATCAGCACGTAGCCGGTATCCGGCCGCAGCAGCAGGATCGCGATCAGGCCGCCGACGAAGACCAGCAACAGAAACAGGAAGACGATGATCACGGTTCAGCGGGTCGCGTCGAGATAGGCGCGCAGCAGGCCGAGGCTGCGTCCGAGTTCCGGCAGCACCGGGTTCAGCTCCACCGTCAGCAGGCGATCGAGTTCGGCACGCGCGCCGAGCACGGCGGGATCGTCGCTGCGGTAGTAGTCATCCAGAAACGCTTCGGCGTCCTCGACGGTGGCGCGCAGGGTGACGGTATTGCGGCTCAGCAGCGCGGCGCGCGCGGTTTCCAGCTTCAGCAGCAGCAACTGGCCGACCAGGGTTTCCTGCTCCGGCGGCAGCAGGCGATCGACCGGCTTGTCGCTGCGGCGCACGGTGAACACCGCTCCCAGCACTTCGCGCAGGCTGGCCATGCCGCGCGCCCAGCCGCTGCCGTCGGCAGGGCTGATATCGCGCGAGGGCTCGGCATCTACGACGGCAGCATGCGTCGGTGCCCGCGAGCGCTGCGGCAGCTCGCGCACCCGGCGAATCAGACCCGACAGGCTCAAAGCCGAGGCTTCAAGATCGAGCCTCGGCAACGCTTCCAGACGGCTGCGCTCCTCGGCCAGCGCTTCGCGGATGGCGAACAGCTTGGGCTCGGCGAGCGTGCCAAGGCGATCCTGGGCCAGCGCCAGCGCTTCCATCGCGCCCGGCACGTCATGGGCCAGCCGGGCCCGCTCGTTGGCGATCAGCAGCAGTTGTTCGACGGCCAGCAACTGCGCGCGGCCGCGACCGCCCTGGATGGTGGCGTTGATCTGCGCCAGGGTGGCGTCGGCATCGTCGGCCCGACCAGACAGCGCGCCGACCAGATCAGTGTTGCGGCGCGCTGATTCGGCGATATCGCTCTGGCGCTGGCGCAGTTGCTGGAGTTCGGCACTGACATCGCCTAACTGTCGGCTGAGCCGGCGCAGCAGGGTGTCTTGGGCCGCGACAGTGTCTTCGGTGGCCTGCCGCTCCTGCCAGAACTTCCAGCCCGCGTAGCCGCCCGCGCCCAGCATCGCCAGCAGGGCGAGGATCAGCAACCACAGCCACAGCGCGCGCCAGAAGCTGCGCTTGGGCAGCGGGCGTTCGGGGACTTCGTATTCGGTCATGCGTTCGAGGGGCGGTGGCAAGCGTGACGCCGGAGGACTTCAAGATAAGCCACATCGCTGACCCGCTCGGGCAGCAAGGGCATGCGCGTGAAACCCAGCGTGCGGGCAGTTTCTAACACACGCGGCGACGGCACGGCCAATTGCAGCGCGCGCAGCGTCGCCGCTGCCTGCGGCGGCGTCAGCGCGCAGAGCTGGCGCAGGGCCTCGGCACTGGGGATGACTGCTGCGTCGGCTTGCGCGATCAAGCTCGCCATCGTCTCCGGCGCGTGTGCGATGGCGATCCGGCGGTAGACCGCCAGCACGGTGACCCTTGCACCTCGCGCCCGCAGGCCGTCTTCGAGAATGGGCAGCGTCTGCTCGCCGGTGACGATCAGCGTGCGCTGGCCATCCAACTGCCGCAGCTCGGGATGCGTGAGCAGCGCGGCGGCACCGTCACCCGCGGGCGAGGTCAGCACCGGCTGGCTGCTCAGCTTCGTCAGTGCCGCAGCGGTGACGGTGCCGACGGCGGCAAGCCTCGGCCACGGCGGCGGGCACAGGGCGGCGGCGTGGTCGACGGCATTGGTGCTGGTGAACAGCCAGCGGTCGAAGTGCCTCGCATCGGCCAATGCGCTTGCTGCGGCGGCGGAATCCGCCACCGGCTCGATGGCGAATAGCGGCAGGCGGATCGCCCGGCCGCCGGCCGCTTCGATCAGGGCGCAAAGTGCCCCGGCTTGGGCTTCAGGCCGCGCGACCAGGACGGTCAGGCCGTCCAGCCGCGCGGAGACTTCGTCAGGCATGGATGCCGAGCGTTGCCAGGATGTCGCGGGCACCGCCATCGAGCAGGCGTTCCGCCAGTTGCACGCCGAGAGCGGCGGCATCGGCAGTGCTGCCTTCGATCTCGTCACGCACGCAGCGGCTGCCGTCCGGTGCGGCGACCAGCCCGGTGAGCCGGATACGGCCGTCGCCGATCAGCGCATGCCCAGCCACCGGCACCGTGCAGGCACCGCCGAGCCGGGCGTTGAGGCCGCGTTCGGCGGCAAGGCGAATGGCCGACGTGGCGTCGTGCAGCGGCGCGATCAAGGCGCGCGTCGCGGCATCATCGGCCCGGCATTCGATGCCGACCACGCCCTGCGCGCAGGCCGGCACGAAGCGCGACATGTCGAATTTTTCGCGGATGCGCGCTGCAAGCCCGAGCCGGATCAGGCCGGCAGCGGCGAGCAGGATGGCGTCGTACTGGCCTTCGTCGAGCTTGCGCAGGCGGGTGCCGACGTTGCCGCGCAATTCCTTGATCGCCAGATCGGGCCGCAGTTGCCGCAACTGCGCCTGGCGGCGCAGCGATGCGGTGCCGACCACCGCGCCCTGCGGCAGCGCATCGAGCGAGGCGTAATGGTTGGACACGAAGGCGTCGCGCGGGTCTTCGCCCGCCAGAAACGCGGTCAGCACCAGACCGTCCGGCAACACCGCCGGCACATCCTTCATCGAGTGCACGGCGATGTCGGCGCGGCCTTCGAGCATCGCCGCTTCCAGTTCCTTGACGAACAGGCCCTTGCCGCCGACGGTGGCAAGGCTGCGGTCGAGCAACTGGTCGCCGATGGTGGTCATCGGCACCAGGCTCACGGCGAGGCCGGGGTGGCGGGATTCGATCAGCGCCTTGACGTGCTCGGCCTGCCACAGCGCCAGCGGGCTTTCCCGGGTTGCGATTCGTATCGACAAGACGGCTGTTTCCGAAGTTGAAAAGGGATCAGTCCAGCGTCTTGTCGCTGCCGTCGTCGGTCAGGAAGCGGCGCACCTCGGCAAGGCGGCGGCGGCTGACCGGCAGCAGCGTCGTGGCATGACGCACCTTCAGCCAGTGCTGGGACTCATCGCCCTTGCCGCGTTCCAGACCGGCGATGAAGCGGGTCGCGACCAGCGCCTTGCGGTGCACGCGCAGGAACCACGGCGCGAAATCGTCTTCCAGCGTCTTCAGCGATTCCTCGATCAGCACTTCGCCGTGCAGATGGCAGACCGTGGTGTATTTCTGATCGGCGAGGAAATAGACGATGTCCTCGGCCGGCACCCGGGCCAGACCTTCGCGGGTGGTCGCCAGCACGAATTCGCGGGCCGGCTTGCTGCCGGGCAGCGCGATGGTCGGCTTCTGGGCGCGCGACAGCTTGCGCACCCGTTGCAGCGCCTCCTTCAATTTTTCCTTGCGCACCGGCTTGAGCAGGTAGGCATCGCCCTGGGCATCGAAGGCGGAGAGCGCGTGCTCCGGGTAGGCGGTGATGAAGATGATGGCCGGCGGCATGTCCTCTTCCTTGATCGCGCGGGCCACCTGCAGGCCATCGACCATGCCCATGCGGACATCGAGCAGCACCACATCGGGCTCCTCGTCCCGGATCATTTCGATGGCGGCCTCGCCATCGCCGGCTTCGCCGACGATCTCGTAGCCGGGGAATTCCGCAACCAGACGGCGCAGGCGTTCTCTGGCCAGCGGTTCGTCATCGACGATCACGACTCTCATGCTTCACTCCTCCTGAACGATGGGCGTGTTGATTTCGCCACCACTATGAACTACGAACGGCAGACGCAGACGGGCGCGGAACAGCGGCCCGAACTCGTCGCGATCGGCACCGAGAATCAGCTTGGCGCGGTCACCGTAAATCAGCTTGATCCGCTGCGCGATGTTGGAGATCGCGGTGCCGGTGCCGGCGCGTTTCGGAGAATCTTCCGGCGGGATCGGATTCTCCACGTCGACGATCAGAAACTCACCTTCGCGGCGGGCGATCACATGCAGCATGCCGCGCGCGCGCAGCCGCGACACGCCGTGCAGCACGCCGTTCTCGACCAGCGGCTGCACGGTGAGGCGCGGCACCTGGGCATCGAGCACGTTTTCGGGCACTTCCCAGTTGACCAGCAGCTTGTCTCCTAACCGGATTTCCTCGATGCGCATATAGATCTTGACGATCTCGATCTCCTCGCGCAGCGGAATCAGGCGCTGCCGGGAATCGAGGCTGACGCGAAACAGATCGGCCAGATCAATGACCATTTCCTCCGCCACGTCTGGCTTGGTGGGGATCAATTCCACCAATGAATTCAAGGCGTTGAACAGGAAATGCGGGCGGATGCGGGCTTGCAACGCCAGATAGCGGCCATCGGCCTCGGCACGCGATTCCTCCTGCCACTGATGGCGCTCCCAGAGGTAGCGCAGCAACAGCACGGCGACGATGCCGGCGATCACGACATTTCGGAACACGAACGGCCAGGGGCCATCGAACGGCAGATAACCGAGCGTGAACTGCGAATCAATGAACCAGGCCCCGAAGCTCACCACCAGGGTCACCAGCACGATCACCGACCAGCAAGTGAAGAACACCAGACCGTCACGCACCGGAGGCATCCAGCGACGCACCGCGCACAGGGCACCGGCGCTGCACAGGCCGATCCACTGCAGGTACAGCGACAGCAGCAGCAATTGCAGCAAGGCCGCCTGACCGCTGGCGTTGCCGGCAAGGGTCAGCACCACCGCCATCAGCTCCATCACATAGGCCAGCGTCAACAGCGCAGGCGCCCGGCAAAACTCCGGGATCAGGCTGGTCTGGGATGCGGTGGACACCTCGAAACGCTTCATCCGGCGAGCCTAGCGGAAGTCTCCCGGCTATGGCGAGCCGACTTACAATAGTTTTCTCCCTGCACCTGAAAAACCGCTCAGGTCAGCTTTCGATCGCCGCTTTTGCCGCCGCTGCCAGCCCTGCCATGACTGCTGCCCCTCCCCCTACGGCCTCTCCGACCGCGCCCGCTGCCAAGTTGTGGGGCGGCCGCTTCAGCGAAGGCACCGATGCCCTGGTCGAAGCGTTTTCGGAGTCGGTCAGCTTCGATCAGCGACTGTGGCGGCAGGACATTGCCGGCAGCACGGCCCACGCGAAAATGCTCGGCAAGGTCGGGGTGCTGGCGGCTCAGGATGTCGAGGCCATCGTCACCGGGCTGACGACCATTCACGCCGAGATCGAAGCCGGTCAGTTCGAGTGGAAGCTGGCGCTCGAAGACGTGCACATGAACATCGAATCGCGGCTTACCCACTTGATCGGCGACGCCGGCAAGCGCCTGCACACCGCGCGCAGCCGCAACGATCAGGTGGCGACCGACATCCGTCTTTATGTCCGTGATGCGATCGACGAGCTGGTCGCGGTGATCGACGTGCTCGCGAACGCCCTGCTCGATCTGGCCGAGCGCGAAGCCGACACCATCATGCCGGGCTTCACCCACATGCAGGTCGCCCAGCCGGTGACCTTCGGCCACCACATGCTGGCCTGGCGCGAGCAGGTATTGAGAGACCGCGCACGGCTGCTGGACACCCGCAAGCGCACCAATGTGCTGCCGCTGGGCAGCGCCGCACTGGCCGGCACGGTCTACCCGATCGACCGCCATTTCGTGGCCGAGCAGCTCGGTTTCGACAGCGTCTCCGAGAACTCGCTGGACGCGGTCAGCGACCGCGATTTCGCGATCGAATTCGTCGCCAACTGCGCGATGGCGATGCTCCATCTGTCGCGCTGGAGCGAGGAACTGATCCTGTGGTGCACGCCGATGTTCGGCTTCGTGAAACTGCCGGATCGCTACTGCACCGGCAGCTCGATCATGCCGCAGAAGAAGAACCCGGACGTCCCGGAACTGGTGCGCGGCAAGACCGGCCGCGTGGTCGGTGACCTGAACACGCTGCTGGTGCTGATGAAAGGCCAGCCGCTGGCCTACAACCGCGACAACCAGGAAGACAAGCCGCCGATCTTCGATGCTCACGACACCGTGTCGGCGAGCTTGCGCCTGTTCGCGGCGATGCTGCCGAGTGTCGAAGTCCAGCGCGCCGCCTGCCGCGCCGCTGCGTTCAAGGGCTACTCCACCGCCACCGATCTGGCCGACTACCTGGTCAAGAAGGGACTTCCGTTCCGCGATGCCCATCACGCGGTCGGCGCGGCCGTCGGGCACGCGGTGGCCAAGAGTGTGGACCTGTCGGAACTCAGCCTCGACGAATTGCGCAGCTTCTCAAGCCTGATCGACGCCGATGTCTTCGGCGTGCTGACGCTCGACGGCTCGGTCAACGCCCGCAACCACTGGGGCGGCACCGCGCCGGCCCAGGTACGGGCGGCGATTGCCCGGGCGCGCGCCCGGGGCTGATCGACCCCGGCTGGACCGTTTTGACGGCAAGCCCCTGCCTGAACGCGGCGTAGAATCGCCGTTTCAGTGAACAAGCGTTCTCTTTCTGACCCGACGAGCACAGTCGCGCAGCGGGAAGATCACGCCAGACCGGGAGAAGACATGAGCATCGTCAACATCGGCAGGACCATCCTGCTGGCAGCCGTCGTCTTCGCAGCCGGTTGCGGCGGCGGCAGTCCGGACAACAGCGCCGTGCCGCCCAATCCGACCGCCACCTCGAACTGGTCGACCCTCGGCAGCCGCGATGCAGCCGCAGTCGAAGGTTCCGCAATCACCACCAACGGCAACGCTGCCTGGACTGCCTACGACCCGCCCGCCGCGTTCGCCGGCATCGCCCGGATGCCGGTGCAGTTCATCACCCTGCGCGACGGCGTTCGCCTTGCGACCTACGTCACCCTGCCGGCCGATGCCGCTGGCAATCCAGCGACCGGCCGCTTCCCGGTGGTGCTGGTGCAGACGCCTTACAACGGCGTGGTCGGCGGCCAGATTGACGGACTGGGCGGGGCCGATCCGTACATCGTCGGCCACGGCTACGCGACCGTGGTTGTCGACGTGCGCGGCACCGGGCAGTCGGAAGGCGTCTGGGAAGCGTTCGGCGAAACCGAACAGGCCGACTACGCCGAAGTCACCGAATGGGCCGCGACACAAGCCTTCAGCAATGGCCGGATCGGCCTTTACGGCGTCAGCTATCTGGCCATCGCCGCCGTGCTGACCGCCGCCCAGAACCATCCGGCGGTCAAGGCCGCGTTCCCGATCGTGCCGATCGGCGACGGCTACCGCGACATCGTGTTCACCGGCGGCCAGGTCAACCCGACCTTCATCCCGCTGTGGCTGGGCCTGATCACGGCGCTCGGCGTCACCAATCCGACCGCGCTGACCGACCCGGCCAACGGCCTGCCGACGGTGCTCGAACACCTGAGCAATGCCGCACTCCGCTTCCAGGCCCCGCTGATTCTGGGTGCCCTGGCCGGCAATCCGGACACCGCCTATGACGGTGCCTTCTGGCGCAGCCGTTCGCCGCTGGAAGTGCTCGGCCGCGTGCGAGTGCCGACTTTCGTGGTCGGCGGCAATCGCGACCTGTTCCAGCGCAGCGAGCCGATGAGCTACGAAGTGCTGAAGCGGAACGTGCCAGCCAAGCTGCTGATGGGGCCGTGGACGCATCTCGATGCCGCTTTCGGCGCCGGCCTGCCGCGTGATGGCGTGCCGCTGCTGAACCAGATCCAGCTGCGCTGGTTCGACCAGTACGTGAAAGGGCTTGATGTCGGGGCCGACAGCATTCCCAACGTCACCCAGTGGGTGTACGGCGCGGAACGCTATGTGACGGCGCGCGACTGGCCGCATCCGGATGCCCGTGCGCAGCGCCTGTACCTGCACGCCAACGGCGGCCTGAGCACCGACTCACCCGGTGCCACCGAGCCGGTCAGCCGCGCGCTGCAAGTGCCGATCGGCGGCCTGTGTTCGGCCTCCACGGTGCAGTGGACCGCCGGTGCCGCCGGCTACATCCCGCTGCCCTGCTTCGAGAATTCCAATGCCTCGGATCGTCTGGCGATCGTCTACGAGACCGCGCCGCTGGCCGCGCCGATGGTGCTCAACGGCCCGATCCAGGCCGACATCTGGATGGAAAGCACGGCCGGCGATGCCGGGCTGTCGATCCGGGTATCCGATGTCGATGAACGCGGCACGGCGCGGACCCTGACCAATGGCTTGCAGACCGCGTCACTGCGCGCGGTCGATGCGTCAAGAAGCCGCACGCTCGACGGCCAGATGATCCAGCCCTGGCATCCGTACACGCAGGCCTCGGTGCAGCCGCTGCCCAGAGGCGAGCCGGTGCTGGTGCCCGTGGAAGTGTTCCAGACCAGTGCCGTGATCGCCGCCGGTCATCGCCTGCGGGTGTCGGTCAGCGCCAGTAACCTGCCGCAGGGCGTACCGCCGCTGCCGACCCTGCTGCAATCGCTGGCCGGCATCCTCACCATCCATCAGGATGCCGCGCGGCCGTCGAGCGTCGTGCTGCCCGTGGTCCCGAACCCGTAGGTCCGGATTCATCCGGACACCCTCTCCCCCGCCGTAGCGCCGTCCGGATGAATCCGGACCTACGAACAACCAGGAAAACCATGCCGCACATCACCACCCGCGACGGCGCCCGCCTCCACTATCTCGACGTCGGTCGCAACAAGGGCCCGGCCTGCGTGCTGATCCACGGTTTCGGCATGCAGGGCGCGATGTGGCTGCCGGTGATCGCGCCGCTGCTCTTGAAACAGCGCTTCATCCTGCCGGACCTGCGCGGCTTCGGCGGCTCGCATGGGCTTTCCTTGAGCCAGCCCGGCCTGATCGCCCAGCACGCCGATGATCTGGCCGATCTGATCGACGGCTTGCGGCTCGATCAGGTTCGGCTGTCGGGCCTGTCGATGGGCGCCTGCACGGCGATGGAGTACCACGCGCGCTACGGTTTCGAGCGCGTGCACAGCTATCTGCACATCGACCAGGCCCCGTGCATCCTCAACGGCGCGGACTGGCAGCACGGGGTGATGGGCGATGCGCAAGCCGAGCGTCTGGCCGACTGGGCCGATCTGCTGGCGCGGCTGAACGTCTATCGCGGCATGGCCTTCGAGCGGCTGCCGGGCCATCTGCGCCGCCGCTTCTGGGGCGCGCTGGCCGAATTCCTGAGCTTTGCGTTCAGCCACCGCGGCATCCGCAGCGCCGCGCAGTTCGCCAAGCACGACGCCCTCGCCCGGCGCATCGTGCCGACCGCGAACTGGTCGATCTACGTCGATTCGCTGCGCTCGTACCTGGAGGACGGCTTCGACTGGCGCGAGTCGCTGCGGGCGATGGCCAAGCCGATGACGGTGCTGATCGGCGGCCGCTCGGCGATGTACCCGGCCGAAGGCCAGCGCCAACTGGGCACGATCGTGCCGCATGCCCGTCTCGTCGAATTCCCCAAGGCCGGGCATGTGATTCCGTTCGAATCGCCGCTGCGCTTCGTGGCGGAGTTCGGGCGTTTCTTGCGGGCGGCGTGAACACCTTTTCTCACGCAGAGAACGCAAAGACGCAGAGAACGGCAAAAGCGAGTAAAGCGTTTCGCACAAAGAACACGAAGGACACAAAGAACAACACTGAAGCTTTTCCGATGTTGTCTCGATTTTCTTCGTGGTCTTCGTGTTCTTTGTGCGAAATCGCTGTGCTGTTCTCTGCGTCTTTGCGTTCTCCGCGTGAGACCCGCTGTTCAGCTCAGGTAGGTATACCCGCTCAGGCCGGCTTCGAGTTCCGCCAGCAGCGCGCTCCTGACCGCTTGCGGCAAGCTGGTCGCCGCGAACTTGCGGCGATAGCTCTGGGCCAGTTCTTCCGGGGCCAGATGGACGTAGCGCAGCAGTTCGTCGGTGCGGTCGCCGTGCTCGGCACCTTCCAGCGACCAGCCCTTGCCATCGGCGTTGACCACCACGTTGACGGCGTTGGTGTCGCCGAACAGGTTGTGCATGTCGCCGAGAATTTCCTGATAGGCACCGACCATGAAGATCGCCAGCAGGTAGGGCTCGTCGGCCTTCAGCTCATGCAGCGCCATCGTCGACATCACGCCTTCGCGATCGACATACAGATCGAGGCGGCCATCGGAATCGCAGGTCAGATCGCAGAGCCGGCCGCGCAGCTCGGGGCGCTCGTCGAGGCGGTGGATCGGCACGATCGGGAACACCTGCTCGATCGCCCAGGCATCGGGCACCGACTGGAACACCGAGAAGTTGCAGAAATACTTGGCCGACAGCTTTTCGCGCAGTTCTTCGAGCGCGTCGCGCTCGGCGCGGATCGTCGGGTCGAGCTTCGGCAGCACGGCGCGGGCCACGGCGTAGTAGGCGCGCTCGGCGTAGGCGCGGTCGCGCAGCGGGATCAGGCCGAGCGTGTACTGGGTCTGCGCGTCGGACAGGTAATTGGCAGCGTCATGCAGGCATTCGATCGGCCCGTCGGCGTCGATGTGGCCGGGCAGTTCGTGCAATGAGCGAAGTGCTGCGGGTGCGTCCGGATGCGGCGCTTCCAGCGTGCCGCTCGGCGCGACTTCCGAGTCGACCACCGAGGTGATCAGCACCGCGTGATGCGCGGTCAGCGCCCGGCCGGATTCCGAAATCAGGTTCGGCTGCGGCTCGCCGGCGCTTTCGCAGACTTCCGCCAGGGTGCGGATGATGTTGCGGGCGTATTCGCGCACCGAGTAGTTCATCGAGCAGTAGCTGCGCGAGCGCGTGCCCTCGTAATCGACACCCAGCCCACCGCCGACATCGACGGTATCGACCGGCGCGCCGAGCTTGCGCAGTTCGACGTAATAGCGCGCCGCCTCGCGCATGCCGCGCGCCACGTCCTGCACATTGGCGACCTGCGAGCCGAGATGGAAATGGACCATGCGGATCGCGTCGAGTCGACCGGCCGCACGCATCATCTCGACCGCTTCCAGCACCTGCGGCGTGGTCAGGCCGAACTTGGATTTCTCGCCGCCGGTGTTCTGCTGGGTCGATTCCGACACCGCCGACAGCCGCACCCGCAGGCCGATGATCGGGGCTACATCCAGCGCCTTCGATTCGGCCAGCACCAGCGGCAGCTCGGACAACTTTTCGACCACGATGTAGACGGTGTGGCCGAGCTTGGCGCCGATCAGCGCACGGCGGATGTAGCCGCGATCCTTGTAGCCATTGCAGACGATGATGCTGCCGGCCGGAGCCAGTCCCAGCACCGCCGCCAGTTCCGGCTTCGAACCGGCTTCCAGGCCGACGCGGTCGCCGCCGTGGGCGACGATCGCCTTGACCACCGATTCCTGCTGGTTGACCTTGATCGGATACACCGCCGTGTAATGACCGGCGTAGTGCAACTCCTTGATCACATGGGAAAAGGCACCGGTCAGCACATCGACCCGGTCCTTCAGGATATCGGTGAAGCGGACCAGTACGGGCAAGTCCAGACCTTCCAGCGGCAGCCGTTCGGCGAGCGCGTGCAGGTCGATGGCCACCGCCGAATCCGGGCCTTGCGGGCGCACGATCACATGGCCTTCGGCGTTGACGTCGAAATAGCCGTCGCCCCACTTGTCCACGTTGTAGAGATCGACCGCGTCGCGCGTCGTCCAGCCGGGGTTGGTCATGCGTCACTCAAAGTTGGGGGTCGCTTCCGTATACTCGCGCGTCTTTTCGGGAGCGCGACAACGATGGCATTGGACGAAAGCTGGTTCACGGAGCCGGTCGACAAGACCGGGACGGCATTTTCGCTGAAACTGGGCGAGCACGTGCACGGCGAGCAGACGCCGTTCCAGAAGATCGACATCTATCGGACCGAGTCCTTCGGCTACCTGATGACCATCGACGGCTGCACGATGGTGTCGACCCGCGACAACTTTCTCTATCACGAGATGATGTCGCACCCGGCGCTGAACTCGCACTGCGCGCCGGAGCATGTGGTGATCGTCGGCGGCGGTGACTGCGGCACGCTTCGCGAAGTGCTCAGGCACCCGGAAGTGAAGACCGCGACCCAGGTCGAGATCGACGAGCGCGTGACGCGGCTTTCGGAGCAGTATTTCCCGGAACTGTGTGTGGCCAACAACGACCCGCGCGCAACACTCTTCTTTGGCGACGGTCTGGCCTGGATGAAGGAAGTCGCGCCCGAAAGCCTCGACGTGATCATCATCGACTCGACCGATCCGGTCGGCCCGGCCGAAGGCCTGTTCGGTGCGAAGTTCTATGTCGACTGCCTGCGTGCGCTCAAGCCCGGCGGCCTGCTGGTGCAGCAGTCGGAATCGCCGATCCTGCATCTGGAACTGATCACCGAGATGCACAAGTTCATGCGCCAGGCCGGCTTCGCCCAGACCCGGCTGATCCACTTCCCGCAGACCATCTACCCGAGCGGCTGGTGGAGCGGCTCGATCGCCCAGAAAACGGCGGGTCCGCTGGCCGCGCGTCTGGATGAAAAGGCGATCGAAGCCATGGATTGCCAGTTCTACAACGCCGACACCCACCACGCGGCATTTGCGTTGCCGACGTTTGTCAGGAAGGCCATCGCCTGAGTTGACCGGCTGCCGCCTCAGGCGGCGCCATCGGGATGCCGCCGCCGGGTTTCGGCGACGGATTCGACAACGAGCGCCTCAAGAACTCCGACGTCGAGATCGGCGAGCCGTTTGAAGTACAGGCAGGACTTGCCCATCTTGTGCTTCCCGAGCCTGCTCAAGCGCTCGATCTGGCGATCGCCTTCGGCCAGGATATACACCACCAACTCCTTGTTGCGGATGGCAAATCCGGTCACGCAGCACTCGCTGGGCTTGCCACCACTCAGATAGTGGTAGACGCCGTAGCCGACGATGCTCGGCCCCCACATCCGGCGCGTCTCGCCGGTGACCCTGCCGAGTATGGTCATCAGCGCCGCGCAGTCGAGCTTCTGGGCATCGCTGGCTCGCGAGGCGATGTAAAGCTCGATGCTGGCGTCCGTTGCCTTGGTCTTCACTTCAGCCATAGCAGTCTCCGGGTGTGACGGGTTTCGAGATGCCCGATGTCAGGCCGTCGTCGCGGCGAACGTCAAACTGATTTCGACCGACGCTTGCGCGACAAGACCATCAAGGCCCGCGCCGCTCGACCACCACCGGCGCGGGCTTTTCCTTCAGCCGCTCGGCGCGCATTTCGCGGTACAGGCGCTCGGCGGCGTTGGGCGCGCAGTAGCGGCCGATGTCGCGCTCGGCAAACTTGCCTTCCAGCACCTGCTGGCGCGCCGACAGCGGGTAGACGTTGCCGGCCGGATCGCTGCCGTACAGCGCGCTGGCTGTGCTGATCAGATCGGCGCGTTCGCGGGCGATGGCGCAATCCCCGGCCACGGCCTTGATGAAGGCCGGCGGCGTGGTGGCATCGAGCCGCGACGGAATGCGGCGATCATCGAGATAATCCCGGGTCAGCCGCTGTTGCAGCCGGGCCTGGTCGTCGTAGTGCACGAGACCGTCGCGATCCAGCCATTTGTAGACGCTGGCCGCTTCGGCACCGGTGCTCAGCAACAGCAGCGCCAGCGCCAGCCGCCGGTATTCAGCCCTCGCCACAGGCGGCACGGGCTTGGGTTTCGGACACGGCGATCAGTTGCTGGCGTTCGGCGTCGCTGTATTCGCGGGTTTCGCCGAGGGCATTGGTTTCGGTGAGCTTGGATGCCAGCTGGTAACTCTTGAGCTGGTCGCGCTTGCGCGTGCAGGCCGCTTCATCGACCACCGGCAGTTCGGCACCGGCGTTGATGCCGCTGGAAGTCTGCTTGACCTTGATCGAACGGGCATTGGCCGGCGGCGTGTCGCCGAAATGCTCGGCTCCGTTGGCATCGAGCCAGCGGTAGATACGCCCTTCGGCGGACGCCGCGCACGGCGTCAGCACAAGCAGCGCGAGCACCAGCAGGGCTGCGCGAATTCGGGTGATGGACTGCATGATCGTGTGCCCCTCTTCAACCGGATCGGGACAGCGGCAATCTGGCGTTGCCAGCGCTTTAGACCGCGTCGATGCCCGATTCGCCGGTGCGAATGCGAACCGTCTGGGCCAGATCGTAGACGAAGATCTTGCCGTCGCCGATCTGTCCGGTCTTGGCGGCCTTGGCAACCGCATCAACGGCCTTGTCGACCTGATCGGGGGTCAGCGCTACTTCCAGCTTGATCTTCGGCAGCAGGTCGACGGTGTATTCGGCCCCGCGATACAGCTCGGTATGGCCTTTCTGGCGGCCGAAGCCGCGTACTTCGGTCACCGTCATGCCCTGCACGCCGGCTTCGGCGAGCGCTTCGCGCACGGCGTCGAGACGGAAGGGCTTGATGATGGCGATGAGCATTTTCATTGTTGGTTTCTCGTTATCGCGACGCCGCCGGAGTGTAACAAAGCCCCCCCCGCAGAATTGAAAAGTCCTCGCCATGGATGGCGCGGTCTCGTACAGGATGTACAGACTCCTCCCCCATAAAAAAGGCGGGCCATGTTGCAGGCCCGCCCAAGCGTCAACCCCTGGAGATTCGTGCTGCCCGGATCGCGCCGCCCGCAGGCCGCGCGATCCGGTTTGAAGACTTACGGGTTGTAGGCCTTCTCGCCGTGCTCGGCGAGATCGAGACCTTCGGCTTCGGCTTCCTCGCTGGCGCGGATGCCGATCGTGTACTTGAGGATCAGCAGCGTGACTGCCGTGACCACCGAGCTGAGCACGATGGCAACCAGCACCGCCTTCACCTGAATCAGGATCTGGCCCGAGGAGTAGCCCGGCACCAGTTCGACCCAGTTGTTGTAGACGCCAACGCCGCCCTTGGCCGGATCGACGAACACGCCGGTCAGGATGGCACCGATGATGCCGCCCACGGCGTGGACGCCGAAGGCATCGAGTGCATCGTCGTAGCCGAGGATCGACTTGAGGTAAGCCACCGCGAAGAAGCAGACCGCACCGGACACCAGACCGATGATCAGGCCGCCGCCGACACCGACGAAACCGCAGGCCGGGGTGATGGCGACCAGACCGGCCACCGCACCGGAAATGATGCCGAGCAGCGACGGCTTGCCCTTGAAGATCCATTCCGCGAAGAACCAGGCCATGGCCGCAGCAGCAGTGGCAAACGCGGTGTTCGCGAAGGCCAGCACGGCGTAGCCGTTGGCTTCAAGGTTGGAACCGGCGTTGAAGCCGAACCAGCCAAACCACAGCAGCGAGGCACCGATCATCGACATGGTCAGGCTGTGCGGGGCCATCGCGACCTTGCCGTAGCCCTTGCGCTTGCCGAGGATGATCGCCGCCACCAGGCCGGCAACACCGGCGTTGATGTGGACGACGGTGCCGCCCGCGAAGTCCAGCGCGCCCAGCTGCCACAGCCAGCCGGCGGTCTTGTTCAGTTCATCGACCTTGTCGAGCGAGGTGTAGGCATCCGGACCCGCCCACCACCAGACCATGTGCGCCATCGGCAGGTAGGAGAAGGTGAACCAGACCACCGAAAAGATCAGCACGGCCGAAAACTTCATGCGCTCGGCGTAGGAGCCGGCGATCAGCGCCACGGTGATGCAGGCGAAGGTCATCTGGAACACCGCGAACAGCAGTTCCGGAATGACGACACCCTTCGAGAAGGTGGCGGTAGCCGTGAAGAAGCCGTTGGCGTCGTAGACCACGCCTTTCAGCAACAGCTTGTCGAGCGTGCCGATGAACGGCTCCGCGCCGCTGAAGGCGAGCGAGTAGCCGTAGACCACCCAGAGCACGCCGATCAGGCAGAAAATGCCGAAGGTCTGGGTCATCGTCGACAGCATGTTCTTGGTGCGGACCAGGCCGCCGTAGAACAGCGCCAGACCCGGCAGCGACATCAGCAGCACGAGGGCCGTCGACACCAGCATCCAGGCAACATTGCCTTCGTTGAACACCGGTGCTACCGGCTTCGCGGCTTCTTCAGCCGGTGCCGCTTCGGCAGGTGCAGCAGCAGCTTCGGCGGGTGCGGCTTCGGCCGGAGCCGCGGTGGCTTCCGCCGCAGGTACCGCAGCAGCTTCTGCCGCAACCGGTTCGGCTGCCGGTGTGGCTGCCTCCTGGGCGAATGCAATGCCGCCCGCGGCCGTGAGGCCGGCGAACAGCAGTGCTCGGGAAAGCTTGCCAAGAGAAATCATCGGGGGTCCCCTAAAAAAAGTGGTGCGGTCGGGTCAGAGCGCGTCGCCGCCGGTCTCGCCGGTGCGGATGCGGATGGCCTGGTCGAGCGTGGTCACGAACACCTTGCCGTCACCGATCTTTCCGGTGTGTGCGGACTTGGTGATGGCTTCGATGGCCGATTCCAGCTTGTCGTCGCCGATGGCGACTTCGATCTTCACTTTCGGAAGGAAATCGACCACGTATTCCGCACCGCGGTACAACTCTGTGTGGCCTTTCTGGCGACCGAAGCCCTTGACTTCAGTGACGGTGATGCCGGCGACGCCGATCTCCGACAGGGCTTCACGCACCTCGTCAAGCTTGAAAGGCTTGATGATGGCTGTGATCAGTTTCATGCAAGCAACTCCTGGTTATCGTCGGCGGCGAACCGCCCTGGCACTGGGCGCGGACCAGATGGCGGTCGCGAACAGCGGGTCAGGTTTAGCACTAAGCGTGCCATTGGCCGCCGCGAACCCCGGCCCCATGCGCAGGTGCAGCAAAAGCGGCCTTCGGCGACAAAACCCGATGGCACAGGGTGAAAAGCTTGTCAAAGCGCGAAATCACCGCGCCGAATCAAGACATCCCGGGCCATCAGGGCCTCGGCAGGCAGGGATCGCGTAAGGCTTGCGGCGCTCGCTGTCGGCCGGGAACCGCCCGGAATCCGTATAGTCATGGCCTGAAGCCACTGCACGGAACCCGCGCCCGATAATGAATCCGACACTCTTTCAGGGCATCGCCGCCGCGCTGTTCGCGCTGGCGCTGATCCACACCTTTTCGGTCGCCTTCGTCGCGAAAATCGCCCATCACTACCCGCGCCACGCCGGCTTGATCCACGCGCTTGCCGAAGTCGAGATTGTCTTCGCGCTGTGGGCGGCGACGCTGATAGCAGTGTTCATGGCCATCGAAGGGCCGCATGCCGCGATCGAATATGTCGACGGCCGCAACTTCACCGAACCGATGTTCGTGTTCGCGATCATGGTGGTCGCCGCCAGTCGGCCGGTGCTGGTGGCGATGGGCAACATCACCCGCTTCGCTGCCCGCGCGCTGCCCTTGCCGCGTCAGGCCGCCACTTATTTCGCGGCACTCACGGTGATTCCGCTGCTCGGTTCGCTGATCACCGAACCGGGCGCGATGACCCTGGCGGCGCTGCTGCTGCGCGAAAGCCATTTCCGCCATCGCCTGCCGGTGCGCATGTGCTACGGAACCCTGGGCGTGCTGTTCGTCAACGTGTCGATCGGCGGTGCGCTGACACCTTTCGCCGCCCCGCCGGTGCTGATGGTGGCCGGCATCTGGGGCTGGGATCTGTCGTTCATGCTGAGCAACTTCGCATCCCACGTCGTGCCAGTAGTGCTGATCAATGCCCTCGTCGCCACCGCGCTGTTCATGCCGACGCTGCGCACGCTGCCGGGCCATGAACCCTCCGGCGACGATCACCGCCTGCCGTTCGGCCAGATGCTGCTGCACCTGGGCTTTCTGGCCCTGATCGTGGTGTTCGCTCACCACCCGCCGATGTTCCTCGGCGTGCTGCTGATTTTCCTGCTCTGGGCGAATGCCTATCCGGACCACCAGAATCGCCTGATTCTCAAGGAAGCCCTGCTCGTCGCCTGTTTCCTGGCCGGGCTGGTGGTGATCGGCGGCTTGCAGCAATGGTGGCTCAAGCCGGTCCTGCAAGCCCTTGATCCGGTTCAGGTATTCGTTGCCGCCACGATGCTGACCGCGATCACCGACAACGCCGCCGTCACCTATCTGGCAGCCCAGGTGCCGAATCTGACCGATGAGTTCAAGTTCTTTGTCGTCGCCGGTGCCATCACCGGCGGCGGGCTGACGGTGATCGCCAACGCGCCGAATCCGGCCGGCATGGCGATCCTCAAGCCCCTGTTCCCGAACCAGACGGTGGGTGCCGGCGGCTTGTTCATCGCCGCGCTGCCGCCTACGCTGCTGACCTTCTTCGCCTTCCTGCTGTTCTGACCCTTGCAACACGCCATGATCGATCCCCGCGCGCTGGAAGAACTTGCCTCCCGGCTCAGCCGCGTGCTGCCGCCGGGCCTGAAAGGCCTGCGCACCGAGCTGGAAGACAACTTCCGCGCCGTGCTCCGCGCCAATCTCGATCGCCTGGAACTGGTCAGCCGCGAGCGCTTCGATACCCAGGCCGAGTTGCTGGCGCGCACCCAGACGCGCCTCGCTGCACTGGAGAAGCGCTTGAAAGCATTGGAAAAATCGGCTTCCGGGCCGGCTGGCTAGCCGCTGCCCGCCCGGACAAGGATGTCCTCCCCCACGCTTCTGGCAGCGACGCGCGACTGATGCTCGCGATCGTTCATTCGCGGGCGCAGAACGGACTTCAGGCCGAAGCCGTGACGGTGGAAGTCCACATGGCACCGGGCATTCCGGGCCTCGCCATCGTCGGCCTGCCCGAAGCCGCCGTGCGCGAATCGCGGGACCGCGTGCGCGCGGCGATCGTCAATTCCGGCTACCAGTTCCCGAACCGGCGAATCACCGTCAACCTGGCACCCGCCGATCTGCCCAAGGAAGGCGGCCGTTTCGACCTGCCGATCGCGCTCGGCGTGCTGGCCGCTTCCGGCCAGATTCCGGTCGAACGGCTGGAAAGCCTCGAAGTGCTGGGCGAACTGTCGCTGACCGGCGATATCCGCCCGGTCCGCGGTGCCCTGCCAGCGGCGCTGCAATGCACCGAATTAGGGCGCGAACTGCTGGTGCCGAGCGCCAATGTGGCCGAAGCGGCGCTCGCAGAGTCGGCAAACGTCTATGGCGCGTCCAGTCTTGGTGCGTTGTGCACCGAATTGCACGAAAACCGGCTTGCCAAAGCGATTGCCGCGCCCCGAATCGAGGCAAGCGATCACGGCCCGGACCTCGCCGACGTGCGCGGCCAGTTGCAGGCGCGCCGGGCGCTGGAAATCGCCGCAGCCGGCGGTCATTCGATGCTGATGGCCGGCCCGCCCGGCAGTGGCAAGAGCATGCTGGCGCAGCGCCTGCCCGGCCTGCTGCCGCCGCTCGATCAGGCCGAAGCGTTGGAAGTGGCGGCCATCGCCAGCATCGGTCTGGCCGGTTTCGACCCCGCCGACTGGGGTCGGCGGCCGTATCGCTCACCGCACCACACGGCGTCCGCCGTGGCGCTGGTCGGTGGTGGCTGTGACTTCTACTAATTAACTGGACTTAACAAAAGACAACTGGACTGGCATATCCTGAATGGATGGCCAGAAATCTACGTCTTGACTCGCTTCCTGGTGATGACCACCGGCGTACGGTCGTTTGGTT